>NZ_CP083723.1:0-1200000 GCF_020150815.1 Haloprofundus salilacus
TACGTCAGAGTCGCCTTCGAGAATCCGATGGCGTTCGTCTCGTCCCGGCCGACGGTCCAGTCTGCGCGTTTGGCATCGATATTCGGGGCCAAAACGCCGGGGCGCCGGTAAGTTCACTCTTACCCAAAGGCCCATTTATGCGCACCCCCATACTCCGTATAGAGAATGTCTCGGAGTCCGTCGCTCCCCGACCGCCCTCGGCTCGACCTCGACCCAGAGATGTCGGACGCCGAGCGACTCGACGCGATGCAGAAGCATCTCGCACGCATCGTCCAGGTCAACGAGGAGCTAGATGAACGGTTAGCACAGGCAGACAACCGGATGGAAGACCTTCAGGAGGAGGTCGACCAGCTGAAACGCCGCAACGACACGCTGAAGAAGGCGTCGCTGTACCTCGCCTCCGTCGAAGAGGTGTCCGACGACGGCGTCGTCATCAAGCAGCACGGCAACAATCAGGAGGTGCTGACCGAAGTCTCGCCGCAACTGGAGAACAAACTGGAGGCAGGCGACCGCGTCGCCATCAACGACTCCTTTGCGGTCCAGCGTATCCTCGACGACGAGACCGACGCCAGAGCGCAGGCGATGGAAGTCGAGGAATCACCGGACGTGACCTACGACGACATCGGCGGTCTCGACGAGCAGATCCGGGAGGTCAAAGAGGCCGTCGAGGACCCACTGGCCTCGCCGGAACTGTTCGAGGAAGTCGGCGTCGAGCCGCCCGCGGGCGTCCTGCTGTACGGCCCGCCGGGAACCGGCAAGACGATGCTCGCGAAAGCCGTCGCCAACCAGACCGACGCGACGTTCATCAAGATGGCCGGCTCCGAGTTGGTCCAGAAGTTCATCGGCGAGGGCGCACGACTGGTCCGCGACCTGTTCTCGCTCGCCGCCGAGCGCGAACCCGCCGTTATCTTCATCGACGAGATAGACGCCGTTGCCTCCAAGCGGACCGACTCGAAGACGTCGGGCGACGCCGAGGTTCAGCGGACGATGATGCAACTGCTCAACGAGATGGACGGCTTCGAAGAGCGGGGCGAGATCCGCATCATCGCGGCGACGAACCGCTTCGACATGCTCGACGAGGCCATCCTCCGGCCGGGTCGCTTCGACCGCCTCATCGAAGTGCCCAAACCGAACGAGGAGGGACGCCGCCGCATCCTCGACATCCACACGAGTCGGATGAACGTCGCCGACGACGTGGACCTCGAGACGTTCGCCGACGACCTCGACGGCTTCAGCGGCGCGGACATCGCCAGCCTCACCACCGAGGCGGGGATGTTCGCCATCCGCGACGACCGTACCGAGGTCCGGATGGAGGACTTCGAGGCCGCCCGCGAAAAACTCGCCGAAACCGACGGAGACGACGGCCCTGTCGGCGAGTTCACCGACTACCAGTACTGACCGTTCGCCGGTTTTCGCAAGCGCTTACTTCCCGCCGCGTCGTCTTCCGACAATGAGCACCATTCGCGTCGTGAGCGGCGTTGCGACCGGCCCGACGCCGATGTCGTCGTACGACGCCGCCCTCGCCGAGGCGAACATCCACAACTACAACCTCGTCGCCGTCTCCTCGGTCGTCCCCCCCGACGCCGAGGTGGAGTACGTCGAAACCGCGCCCGACCTCGGCCCGGCCGGAGGGCGTCTCACCGTCGTCGAGGCGCGCGCGACCACCGCCGGACCGGGTCGCGTCTCCGCCGGTCTCGGTTGGACGACCGGACCGGGGCCGGGGCTGTTCTACGAGTCGGCGGGCGAGACGGACCCCGAAACGGTTCGCGAGCGAGTCACCGCCGGTCTCGACGCGGGACGCGACCTCCGCGAGTGGGCGTTCGAGGCGGAACACGTCGAAGTCGCCTCCGCCGAGGCTAACTCCGGCGAGTACACGACGGCGCTCGTGGTCGCGGCCTACGGCGAGAGCGAACCGATTATATAATCTTGCTCCTGCCGACGCCTTTTTACTCGGATACCGCCTAAAGCGCACGATTGAGTTAGTATGAACGGAAACACCCCCTTTGCGGGCGTTCCGGATGCCGTCGACACCGACCAGCCGAATCTGTCGACGGAGCTTACCGGCGACCAGAAACAGCAGCTCCGCCGAGCGGTCGCCAGCATCGTCGCCCAGACCCGCGAGTATCTCCCCGACAGCTACGCCATCGGCTCTGAACTCTCCTACGATTCGAACGGCCCGCGAGCGACCGTCGCGGTCCACCCCCCGGCGGGTCACGCCGTCAGCGCCGGGTTCAAACCCGACACCGACGACCTCGAATCCGGTCTCGACGACGAGGACCGCCGCGAAGTCGCGCGGGGTCTCGCCGCCAGCGCCGCGATGCAGGTGATGACCGCCGTTGGCGACGGCGTCACGCCGACCGCGAGATAACTCTCCTCGCGTTTCCGCACACCGCCGCTCGAATCCGCGGACCGCCGAGAGCGGTCACTCTCGACGTGCGGTTCGCGTCGAAACGAGAACGAACGTCGCCGAGGTCGTCTCGCTCCCGCCGTTCGTCTCTCGGCTGTCGATTCACCGACCGGTCGGCTCGACCGGCGCCTCGACGAACATCCCGTAACCCACCAGCGCGGCAGCAGGCAGCGCCCCTAGCGCCACGCCGTGCGCGAGCGACAGCGACGACGTCGCACCGACGAGGAGGCCCGCCAGGAGCAACGTCGGAATGAGCGCCAACAGGAGGTCGTAGCGCGATATCCCGTTCGTCGAAGCGGCGATGCTACCGGTTCTATCGATTCCTACACTCACTATTCACCACCTCACGCGACAGTAACGGCCCCTGACCACTAAAATTTCACTTCACGTTACGCTCAGGTGACCAATTGGAAAGTTCCTCGTAACGTATCGCCCGGTTACGGGGCGCTCCGGACGAGAGGGACGAAGTCGGACGGAAGTGGACAGACTGCGGTGAGAGCGGGCGAGACGCGGCGACTCACTTCCCCCAGAACGGGTCGCGGCGGCGGTGTTTGTCGAGGTAGCCCTGCAGCGCCTCCAACTCGTCGCCGGGAATCTCGCTCGACAGCTCCTGTTCGAGAATCTTCGCGTGCTTCTCGGGGAGTTCGACCCACAGCTCGTCGCCCTCGTCTATCTGGCGGCCGACCGTCGGGCCGTCGATGGCGACGCTAACGCGGTTGCCCGCGCGGACCTGCTTAACGTCCTCGCCCTGCTCCTGGATGCCGGAGAGCTGGCCGACGCGCGTCGGCTTGTCGCCGTCGAACTTCACGACGCGCATGTTGTTCTTCAGCGTCCCGGACATGATCTCGACGCCGACGACGGCGGGGTCGTTCTGGCGGAACACGTGGTCTTGGAGAATGCGGAAGCGCGCCGGGCGGACGATCTTGTCGAGCACCGTCTCCTGCTGGGCGCGCTTGCGCTCGGTGACGAACTCGTCGTACTCCTCGATGAGTTGGTAGATGACGTCGTCGTCGAACAGTCGCACGTCGCTGTTCTCCAGTTCGTTCTCGGCGTTCGGCAGCACGTCGACGTTGAACGCGAGGATGACCTTGTGCTCGTCCTCGCGGGCGGTTCCGGCGACGGCCACGTCGCGCGGGGCCACGTCGCCGACCTCCGCGCGTAGGATGGGAATCTCGGCTTCTTTCAGCGCGTTCGCCATCGCCTCCAGACTGCCGAGCGTGTCGGCTTTCACGACGACGCCCTCGTCCTCGGTGCTGACCTCGATTTCGGCGAGTTCGGCCTGCACGTCCTGAATCACGTCGTCGACGTCGCGGCCCCGGACGACGCGAACCGGCGCGCCCGCCATCGCGGCGTCGAGGTCGGGGGCGGCGATTTTCACGCCCGCGGCGGCTTTCGCTTCGTCGACGCGCTCGAAGCGCTTCTCGGTGCGAATCTCGGCGAGCGGTCGCGGTTGCAACAGCGCCCGAACCTCGGTGACGATGGGCCCGTTCGTCCCGCCGACGACGACGGTGTCGCCCTCGCGGACGGTGCCGTCGTACAGTACCACGTCGAGCGTCGCACCGAAGCCGCGCTCCTCCTTCACTTCGAGCACGGTCCCCGCGCCGGGACCGGCGATGTCGACGGCCATCTCGGCTTTCATGTAGCGCTGGGAGAGCCCCATCAGGACGGCGAGCAGGTCGGGAATCCCCTCGCCGGTCATCGCGGAGACGGGGATGACGCCGACGTTCTTCTGGAAGTTCTGAACGCGCCAGTAGAGGTCAGCCGACAGGCCCTCGTCGGAGAGTTGGCCGATTATCTCGTAGAGGTTGGTGTCGAGCATCTGCCGCGCCCGGTCGCTCTGGCCGTCGTACGACGGTTTGATGGGCGACCCCTCCTGCGGGTTCCACCCTGGCGTAGTGTCGACTTTGTTGGCAGCGACGACGAACGGCGTTCCCGTCCGCTTGAGGATGTCCAGTGCCTCGACGGTCTGCGGTTGGAAGCCGTCGTTCACGTCGACGACGAGGATGGCGATGTCGGCGAGCGCACCGCCGCGCGAGCGGAGCGTCGAAAACGAGTGGTGCCCCGGCGTGTCGATGAACAGCAGGCCGGGCAAATCGAAGTCGTCGGGGTCGACGAGGCTTCCGGCCATCGACGAGACGGTTTCGAGCGGAACTGCCGTCGCGCCGATGTGCTGGGTGATGGCGCCGGCCTCGCCCTCGCTGACGGCCGACCCCCGGATCTTGTCGAGGAGGCTGGTTTTCCCGTGGTCGACGTGACCCAGAACGGCGACGATGGGTGTGCGAAGCGTCTCGGATTGAGGTGGCTGGTCCGTGTCTGACATGAAAATCGCCCCGGAGAAGTTCTCTTATCCGTCGAATACGGGGGGCCGAAGTTAAGTGTTTCAACTCCGTCTGCTGCTGATTCCGACACGAGAGAAATACAGGATAGAGAGATGCTCTTCGACGAAATACTGTCTCTTTCCTCGACGACCGACAGACGCCCGTCAGACGACCCCGTGGCGTTTATGTGACCGGACTCGAATAGGCGGCTATGGCCGACATACTCGCCGAGAACCTCTCGGGTAAAGCCGTCATGGGTTCGGACGGAACCGAACTCGGCATGCTGTACAACATCACGATGAACCACAAGACGGGCGCGCTCTCGGACCTGCTCGTCACCCCCGACGAGGAGGCGTTCACCGTCGACACGGGATCGCTCGACCGAGACGACGACGGCCGGTTCCGAATTCCGGTCAGCCACGTCAAAGCGGTGAAAGATTACATCGTCGTCCAGCGTTAGGTAGATGCAAGTTCTCGATTCTTCGGCGTTCATACACGAGTACCACACCGACGAGCAGACCGCTTCGATACCCGACGTGCAGTCGGAACTGGAGGGCGAACACGCGTTCCGTTTCGACGCGATGGAGGGCGCGGGGATGCACATCCACATCCCCGCCGAGGGGGCCGTCGAGACCATCGGTCGCGCCGCCGCGGAGACGGGCGACGCCGACGTGCTCTCGGAGACCGACATGCGACTGCTCGCCACGTCCTTCGAACTCGACGCGACGCTCGTCACCGACGACTACGCGATGCAGAACGTCGCCGAACACCTCGGCGTCTCGGTGAAGGTCATCGCCCGCGAGGGCATCGAAGAGCAGCGCAACTGGCGGTTCCAGTGCGCCGGCTGCGGACGCGAGTTCGACGAGAAACACGACCGCTGTCCCATCTGCGGGTCGGACCTCACGCGAAAGAACCCGGCGTAAGCCGGCCGTTCGACCGCGCTCCGTTTCTCTACGCGCCCGGAATCAGGCCGGTCGCGATAGCGTACTGACCGAGGAACTGGTAGGAGTTGAACAGGCCGTGGACGACGGCCACGACGACCAGATTCTCCGACCACTCGTACAGCAGCGCGAGGATAGCGCCGAGGACGAAGATGACCGCGATGCTCGCGATTTTGCCGCCGCCGCTGCCGATGAGCGCCAGCCAGTGAGCGACCGCGAAGACGGCGCTGGCGACGACGACGGCGAGCGTCTGTCCGTAGATGCGGCGGAGCTTCTCCTGAACGATGCCGCGGAAGATGAGTTCCTCCATTGGCCCGACGAAGAACACCGTCACCGGCACCATGTAGAGGAAGTATATGGGGTTCTGCTGGCCGGTCGTGATCACCTGATTGGCCGCCACCTCGATGCCGAGCTGCTGGATGACGGCGGAGACGGCGACGAGCGCGCCGACGAGAATCACGAGGCCGCCGAAGATCCAGCCGACGTCGCGGAGCGTCGGGATCCGCCAGCGGACGATGTCCCACTCGTTCCGCTTCGAGAGGTAGAGGTAGGCGGCGATGCCGAAGCCGACGTACTGCAGCGAACTGAGGGCGGCGCGCATCGCCGGCGTCTCCGTCGAGACGCCCGCGAGCCGAAGTAGCAATACGCCGACGAGCGAGACGGCGATCCCAACGGCGAACGCGCCGGCGACGACGGAGACGACGGTCCCGGCGACCTGTACGTGCGTCGGGGACTGTGACTGCGGGGAAGGTTCTGACTGCATCTGCTCGTCGTACACTACCGGTCGACGCCGAATAGATGCACCGGTCGGGTGCGGCGTCGTTCGGTCACCGGCGACCGATCTCCCGACTCTCGACTACTCGACTTCGAGTCGCGTCTTGTCGCTGACGGCGTCGGCTTCCTCGAAGTCGCCGCCGCCCAGGAGGCCGCGCGCGGCGCGCTTGCCCCACTCGACGGCCGGTTGCGTGAACGTCGAGACGTTCTCCAGTTCCCCGTAGAGGACGCAGGCGGCCTCCATCCCGTACAGGAGTTCGCCGACCCCGCGTTCGTCGACGCGATCGATTTCGACGCGAACGTTGGGTTGGCCCGCCGCCGCGAGACTCGCTTCCGTCGCCTCGAACTCCGCGTCGAGCAGTTCGCCGAGCGTCGACCCGCCGAGGTACGACAGTCCGTCGAGGTCGGTCTCGGGAATCGGTCGGTCCTCGCGCTCTCGCGGACGGACGAGCGTGACGAGTTTGTCGTGGCGACCCGCTCTGTAGAGTTGGAGTTGCGAGTGTTGGTCGGTCGCGCCGAGCGCGCGGGCGGGCGTCTGGCCGACCCCCTCCTTGCCGAGGCTCTCGGCCCACAGTTGCGCGAACCACTCGGCGAAGTACTCCAGCGACTCGGCGTACGGCATCATCGCGTTGACCGTCGCGCCGCGGCGGTCGAGCGCGTAGGCGGCCGCGCCGTAGGCGTAGGCGGGCGAGTCGAACAGCGACCCCGAGAGGCTCTCGGCCTCGTCGGCCGCGCCCGCGAGAATCGCGTCGAGGTCGTGGCCCTGAATCGCCGCGCAGGCGAGGCCGACGGTGGAGAGCGCCGAGAAGCGACCCGGCACGCCGTCGGGCACCTGCAGCGCGGGGAGGTCGTGGTTGTCGGCCAACTCGCGGAGGTTGCCCTCCTCGCCGGTCGTGACGAACGTCCGCTCGGTCCAGTCGACGCCCGCCGACTCCATCGCGTCGCGGACGACGAGGAAGTTCGCGAGCGTTTCGGCGGTCGTTCCAGACCGGGAGACGACGTTTACTGCGGTCCGATCCAACGGGAGGGAGTCGAGAAGCGTCGTCGTCGCCTCGGGGTCGACGTTGTCGAGGAAGTGCGCGTCGACGTCGCCGCCGAGCGCCTCCGAGACGGTTGCCGCGCCGAGGGCGCTGCCGCCGATGCCGACGGTCAGGACGGCCTCGGCGTCACCGAACGGTTCGACCGCGGCGCGAATCTCGTCGGGGTCGGTCGTCTCTGGCAGATTTAACGCCGCGTAGCCGTGTTCGGCGTCGGCGCGACCCCGCTCGATGCGTTCGTGGGCGTCGGCGACGCGTTCGTCGAGTCGCTCCAACTGCTCGCGGCTCAGTCCCGGCGTCGAGTCGAGGACGTTGCCGAGGTCGACGTACATGGCCGAACGCGCGCGCGCCGACACCAAAGGCGTTGTCCTCGCCACAGGCGACGAGAGTCTCTCCCCTGCGGACGGACTCACGGACCAATCGGCTTAATCGGCCCCGGGGCCAACTGCCGACGATGGCCGACGGTTACAACGGCGTCTTCGGTGCGTTCCCCTACGCGCTCAGACACTCGACCTCGTGGCTGTTCCGCCTCTATGCCGCCGTGAGCGCGCTCGTCGCGCTGTTCGTCACGCTCGTGGTCGGGACGGGCCTCGTCGTCCTCATCGGCCAGACGGCGAACTTCGGCGGCGGCCAGTTAACGCTCTCTCGTTCGTTCTACGCCGTCGTCGGTCTCCTCCTCGTCGCGCCGATTCTCGCGCCGACGCTGTTCGTCGCGCGTCGACACCGTCGCGAAAAGACACGTGAGGGCGAACGGTACGACTTCGCGCTCGGCCTCGCGGGGTTCGTCTTTCTCGCGTCGCTGTACGTCGGCGCGATAATCACCGTTCCGCCCGACTTGCAGACGCCGGTCGACGGGACGCTCGCCCCGCTCGTTGAGTTCCTCTACGGCCTCCCGCAGTTGGCTGGGTTGGTCCCGCCGCTGCTGGCGGCGCTTTTCATCTACGACGTCCACCGCCGGCTTCGGTGACTCCAACGGCAACGGCAACGTCCCGCGATGCTCGGTATCGCCTCACACACCGCCGAGACGACGAAACCGAGAAACGTCCCGCTGACCTATCGGCGGGCATGACTGACGACTCAAAGGAAGGGACGTTCCTCGTCACCGCCGCGGACGACGAGACGGCCGTATTGAAGGACGTTGAAGACGGGCAGGTCCACACCCTCGCGTCGAATCCGGGTGTCGAGCGACATGACGCCGTCGAGGGCGTCGTCGCGCCCGACCCACCGATGAACGTCACGTGGCAACTCGTCGAGGTCAACTCGCGTCGGCCGCTCCGAATCGAGGAGAGCAGCGAGTCGCCGACGACGATGGTCCGCGACGTCGCCGCCGAGCAACCCGTGGGCGAACTGACGCGACGCGAGCGCGCCGGAACTGGCGAAATTCACGTCGTGACGGTCCCCGAGGACAGAACCGAGCAAGCCGTCGCCGACGTGCTCGACGACGAGGAGGGGCTGCTCTCGCGGGCGGCGCGACTCGGCGTCAGTAGGGTGGAAGTGCGTTCGTCGCCCGGCGTCGTCTCGGTTCGGTACATGCCGTAGTCACCGCAGAACTCTACGCGTCGCTCCCGGCGAACGCTCGCGTCGTCGCCGATAGATCTCGTCTCGCTCCGATGGCCGCTTCCGCAGACGAAGAAAAATCGACTACTGGATGTGGCCTTCTTGCCGGAGCTGCTCGGCGTCCTGGTCGGTGTAACGCCACTCGATGTTGGCCTTCTCGTCCTGCCAGTCCCACGGCTCGACGAGGACGACGTCGCCCTCGTTGATCCACGTGCGGTACTTCATGCGGCCGGGAATCCGTCCCATTCGCTCTTTGCCGTCGTTGCAGCGAACGCGGACGTGATTGCCACCGTTGTGCTCGGTGACGACCGCGAACAGCTCGTCGTCGTTGGGCATTCGAAGGTTCCGACGCCCAGTTTCTTCGCTCACAGTTTAAGAAGGATACGGAGACGGTTAAGACGTTTGGGGTCCTCGTTAGCGGGTGACACAGCATACCACGAGCGGTGGCTCTCGTGCGCTACGAGCGGCGGTTCTCCGGACCACTCTCTGTCCGCGGCCGCCACCGCTCACCTCGTCGGTCCCGCTCTGCTCTGTACGCGCCACCCGCCTTCCATCGTCTCGTCGCGTTCGGCGTACTCCACGGCCGTTTCGTCGCCGACGAGGTTGCCGCCGTCGACGGCTTCGACGCGGAACCGCACGTCGAGGCTGTTGCCGCAGCAACCGGTGTCCACGAACGTCTCGATCGCGTCGCCGACGGCGGGCTCGTCGAGTTTCCGGCGAAGATAGCCCCGATATCGGTCTGTCGAAATCTGGTCGCGCCCCCACTCGCTGAGGTTCTTCGGATGCGAGAGGACGACCCGCGTCGCGGTTCGCTGGCGGTTCTCGTCGTCCGTCTGGGTGGATTCGGCCATCGAGAACCGTACGCGACCGAGGCACATGAGGGCACGGAAATTTAAGAAGGCTTATTCGACGGGCTGACTACCGCCCGACATGGTTGCATTCGACGTACCGGAGGTCGATTACACCCGGTACACGAATCGCCAACTCGCGGCGGTTCCGCTCGCGGTCCTCGCGCTCGCCCTTCTCGTCATCGCCGTCACGTTCGCGACGACGGGCGCGCCCGTGGCGCTCGGAACCGAGTTCTCCGGCGGAACGGAGGTGCGACTCGCCGTCGACGCCCCCGACGGACAGGCCGAGCAGGTCATCCAGCGGGCGTTCGATGCCGACATCGAGTCGATTCAGTCCGTCCCGTCCGACGGGACGTACGTCGTCACCTTCGGTCCCGACACGGACCCCGCGCAGTTGGAACAGACGGTAGAGAACCCGCCGAACGACGCGGCCCAGCGTCTCGAAATACAAAGTCTCTCGACGGTCTCGGCGAGCTTCGCGGGTGACTCCCAGCGACTCGCGCTCGGCGGCGTCGGCGTCGCGTTCCTCGGGATGAGCCTCGTCGTCTTCGCGCTGTTCCGGACGTTCGTCCCCTCCATCGCCGTCGTCGTCTCGGCGTTCTCCGACGTCGTCATCCCGGTAGCGCTGATGAACCTCCTCGGCATCGAACTCTCGTTGGGGACCGTCGCCGCACTGTTGATGCTCATCGGGTACAGCGTCGACTCCGACATCCTCCTGAACGACCACATCCTGCGCCGATCGGGCGACTTCTACGAGTCGACGTACCGCGCAATGCGGACGGGTGTCACGATGACGCTCACGTCGCTCGCCGCGATGATCGTCATGACGATTACGGCGACGCTGTTCGGAATCCAACTGCTCTCGGCCATCGGTATCATCCTCGTCTTCGGGCTGACCGCCGACCTGATGAACACGTACCTGCTGAACCTCAGCCTGCTTCGCTGGTACAAGTTCGAGGGGGTGAGGCGATGAGCACCCTCCGCGACAACTGGCGGGTCATCCTGCTGGTCGTCCTCCTCGTCGCCAGCGTGTTCGCGCTGTTCGGTCCCGCCGGCGGCGCCGCCGGCGGCGCAGACGGGAACCAGACCGCCGGCAACGGGAGCGTCGCCGGAGCCAGCGACGGCCCGACAAACCTCGTCTACGGACTCGACCTCTCGGGCGGGACCCGCATCCGCGCGCCGCTCGTCGGCGTCACCGCCGAGGAAGTCGAGTTCGACAACGACTCGACCGCGCAGGTCGCCCAGAACGTCGCCGGCGAGCTGCCGAACGCCGACGTGACCGACGTGACGGTCCGACAGCCGACGCAGGACCGCTCGGCGACCGTCGAAGTCACGACGCGAAACGTCTCCACTGACGATCTCGCCGCGGCGCTCGACGCGGCCGGCTACGAGTACGGCAACGTTCGCGACGGCGTCACCGAGGAGACCCGAGAGCAGACCGTCGCCGTCATCAGCAACAAGATCAATCAGGCGGGGCTCTCCGGCGGCTCCGCGCGCATCGTCTCCACGTCGACCGGCGAGTACTTCGTCCTCATCGAAGTACCCGACGAACAGCGCTCGGACGTGCTCGAGCTCGTCAGCCAGCAGGGTCAGGTGCAGGTCGACGCCTACTACCCGGTCGAAGAGAACGGCTCGACGGAGTACCGCCGCGAGATGGTGCTCGAACAGGGCGACTTCCAGGACATCGGCAACCCCGAGCAAGGGCAGGGCGGCAGTCCGCCGAACGTGCCCGTGGTCATTCGCGAGTCCGAAGCGCCGGAGTTCCAGCAGCGGATGGTCGAAACCGGCGTCGCTGGCGATGGGGGAAGCGTCTGTAGCTACGACGAGAACCCCAACGAGACGGGACCGTGTCTGTTGACCGTCGTCGACGGCGAAGTCATCTACTCGGCCGGGATGAGCCCCGGTCTCGCCGACGACATGCGGAGCGGCCAGTGGGAGAGCAACCCGCAGTTCGTCCTCCAGACGACGAACTACTCGGAGGCCCAGCAGCTCTCCATAAACCTTCGCGCCGGCGCGCTCCCCGCGCCGCTGGACATCGGCCCGGACGGCGAGGGAACGTCGTCGTACATCTCGCCGACGCAGGGTGAGAACTTCCGCATCAACTCGCTCATCACGGGCATTGTCGCCGTGCTCGCCGTCAGCGCAGTCGTCTTCTTCCGCTACGGCTCCGCCCGCGTCGCGGCCCCGATGGTCGTGACGGCGCTGTCGGAGGTGGTCATCCTCCTCGGCGCGGCGGCGTGGCTGCGCTACCCGCTCGACCTCGCGGTCATCGGCGGCTTCATCGCCGTCATCGGAACGGGGGTGGACGACCTCATCATCATCGCCGACGAGGTGATGGCCGAAGGCGACGTGCACTCCAGAAAGGTGTTCCAGTCGCGCTTCAAGAAGGCGTTCTGGGTCATCGGCGCGGCCGCCGTGACGACCATCATCGCGATGAGTCCGCTGGCGGTGCTCTCGCTCGGCGACCTGCGCGGCTTCGCCATCTTCACCATCCTCGGCGTGCTCATCGGCGTCATCGTCACCCGACCCGCCTACGGTGACATCCTGCGGGCGCTCTTGACCGACCGCTGAGCGGTCGACGTTCCCCTCGTTCTTTCGTTTCCGCAGTTTTTGACCGTATCGTGGCCAGTTCCTGTCGATCGTTACGTTCGTCGCATTCTTTCTCTGTTGTCGTCCGACTCGAACCCTATACGCACAAGACGGTGGGGGTCAAACGAGGTGATATGCACCTACCAACGCTCGGAACACCCGAAGGGGCGTTCGACTACCTGATGATCGTACTGCTCGCGACCACCGTCGTGTTCGGACTGTTCTTCGGCGCGCTCGCAATCGGAGTGTTCTGATCAGAACTCCGACAGCGCCGACTGCTCGGCGGCCGCCAGCACGTCGGCGCAGGTCTGCCACGACGAACGCGCACAGTCCGGGAGCGTCCCGTGTTCGCGGACGTACTCCCGAAGAAACGTCCGCGTCGTCGGGTCACTCGGATAGCCGCTCCCGACGTCGCCGTACGACTCTGCGATAGCCTCGACGCGCGCGTCCCGCTCGACTTTGGCGACGACGCTCGCCGCGCTGACGACCGGATGCGACTCGTCGGCGCGGTGTTCCGACCGCACGTCGATTTTTCGACCGCCGGCTTCGACGGCCGCGCGTACTCGGCGACCGAACCGCGCTTCGTCCACGTCGCCCGCATCGACGACGGCGACGTCGCCGTTCTCGGCGACGGCGGCGAGCGCCTCCGCCTGCGCGGCGACGGTCAAACCGTTCATGTCCGTCTCCGGGTCGTCGATGCGCGCCGGTGCGACGACGGCGACGCCGACGGTCACCGCCGAATCCTCGCAGAGTCGCGCCGCGAGCGACTCCCGCTTCGCCGGTGAGAGCCGTTTCGAGTCGTCAAGTCCGTCCGGTAGCGCCGCCGAGGGCGCGCGAACCGCCGCCGCGACCATGGGACCGAGCACCGGTCCCTTCCCCGCTTCGTCGGCACCGAGTTCCATGATTGCGCCCTCTCCCGGCGAGCGCTAAGGTGTTTCCGTCCGTCGCGACGCAGGCGTGCTCGCGCTCGTTCTCGCCGTCTTCGGTCACGCGGTTGCGATTAGTCTCCGACAGGGGGTCGATTCCGGGCGCGTCTCACCGAGACGTCACAGATACGACTACAGTGTCAGTGTGTGAATACGGTGACAATACCTTACTATCCGGGCGGTGTACGGGAGTCCGCGGGAGGTGAGGTGTGTCAACCACAACCGGGTACTGGTACCCCCGTGTTACCGCTGGTGTGTCAGATTCCTCCCGCGATGCGTCAGCACCCGTCCGACGGCTAATCTCATCTAGTAATAATTCTTGCTATAGGCTACCAAAGTCACGAGTGCTCCGATACGATTTGCGCGTGTATCCGCCTCCACTCCCGGCCGAAGCAGTACCGTCTGGAACGGTAGCAACTTCGGGACGGTATCACACGTCGAGAACGGCTTCGGCGGCCGGATTCGTCACCTGAAAAACTCTTCGCGCTCGAACGGTTCGTCCTCGCCTTCGACAGCGAGCACGTCGAGCGCTGTGACGACGGCGGAGACACCGAGCACTCCGGCCAGACTGGGCTCGGTTCGGCCGTCGTCGCCGGAGACGAGTTCCTTGATGTAGAGGCCGCCCTCACCGTGGACCTCGACCGTCGCGTGCCGCTCGTCGACGCGCTCGGCGGTTGCGTCGTAGACGTGGCGGGTTCGCGTGAGGTTCGCGCGTCGGTGGTCGACACGCTGCGGCGTGTACTGTTCGACGGTCGCGCCGGTGAGTTCCTCGACGGCCTCAGAGAGTGTCGCCTCGCTCACGTCGGCGTCGAACTCGACTTCCGCGCGGTAGATCTTGCTCGCGTCCAGACTCTTCACCCGCTCGACCATGTCGTGCTCGGCGAGGCGGAGTCCCTCGACTTCGACTTTCCCGTCGGCGAACGCGTTGATGTCACCTTCGAGCCGCTCCACGTCGACGTCGCGGCGGCGCGGTTCCTTGATTTCGATGACGAACGGTCGGCCCGTCCCGAGCATCAGCGCGTCGACGTCCTCGCGGCCCGCGCCGTGGAACAGCGACTCGACGCCGTCCATCACGTCGAGGACGACGGGGGAACTGAGGCCCTCGACGCTGTCCTCGTAGAGGTAGCCGCTGCCGCCGCAGCGGTCGCAGGTCTGTCTTCCCTGTCGGCCGCTGCCGTCGCACTCGCGGCACGGCCACTCGGTCTGCGGGATATCGCGGACGAGCTTTCGGTACCGGCCGTAGACGAACGCGGAGTTCACCTCGGTCTCGACGGTGTCGCTCTCGACGTCGAGAATGAACTGCACGTCTGGTCGCTGGAAGTCGACGGCGGTGTCGGTGAGTCGGCCGACCCGCTTGCCGACCTCGCGGTTGAACTCGGACTTGAACGGCTCGCCGGCGTCTTCGGGCAGTCCCGCCATCTCTCGAAGCAGCGCCTCGTTCTCCTCAACGAGCGGCGGCGCTCGCGTGCCGACCTGATACGTCTCGAACTCGACGGGTTCGTCGCCGTTGCCGCCGTCCACCGTCGCGGTGGCGCGCTCGGCCCACTCGTCGAACCGCTCGCAGAGACCTTCGCACACCCAGCAGTCGGCGGGGTCGACGTCTTCCGGCTCCTCGTCGTCCTCCAACGCCGCGGCAACGCGGAGCGACCGACCGCGCTCGCCGTTGGTCAGTCCGTAGCTCCGGTCGGCGAACGCCCGGCCCAGACAGGCGTTGCAGATCGGCCCGCCCTCGGTCAACGCGCGCGCGTCGTCGAGAATTCCCATGGGCATACTCGTCTCGGCGTTGCTTTCCGTCTTGCTATTCGGCGGCCCACCGATTCCGACGGCTATCTCCGAGGCTATTTACTATGTATCACGGTCTCCGATGGGTCAAGTTCCCGTGAACCGCGGTATCACGGCTGCGAGAAGCTTCTTATGCCCCCGTCGGCTACGACCGCCACCACCTATCGGAATGAGCCGCTATCGAAATCTCGCGTTGTTCCTGACGCTCTCGGTCATCTGGGGTACCGCCTATCTCGCAATCGACGCCGGTCTGGCGACGCTGCCGCCGGTGCTGTTCGCCGCGCTCCGCTACGATGTCGCGGGCGCGGCGCTGTTCGCCTTCGCGCTCGTCCGCAACGACCGCTGGCGGCCGCGAACGCTCGCCGAGTGGCGACTCGTCGCCGTCGGCGGCCTGTTAGTTATCGGGCTGAACTTCGCGTTTCTCTTCTCCGGACAGCGGTACGTCGGCGGCGCTATCGCCGCCATCGTCGCCAGCACTGCACCCGTGCTGACGCCGCTTTTCGCCCGCTTTCTGCTCCCCGATGAACGTCTCGACGCGCGGGGTGTCGTCGGCGTCCTCCTCGGGCTGGCGGGTGTCGTCGTCGTCGCCGCCGGCGGGAGCACGCTCGGCGGCAACCTCGTCGGCATCGTCCTGCTCGCGCTGGCGGCGGTGAGTTTCGCGTTCGGAACCGTTCTCACCGAGCGCTACGACGCGCCGCTGTCGCTGGTGCCGACGCAGGCGTGGATGATGCTCGTCGGCGCCGGTTTCCTCCACGCGGTCAGCGCGGTGCTCGGCGAGACGCCGCCGCTGTTGGTGACGTGGACGCCCGCCGCCTTCGCGGCGCTCGCGTACCTCGCGCTCGTCTCCAGCGCCGTCGGCTACGTGCTCTACTTCGACCTGCTCGACAGACTCGGGGCGGTCGAAATCAGCCTCGTGAAGTACGTCGTCCCCGTCGTCACCGCTCTCGTCGGCTGGGCGGCGCTCGGCGAGTCGCTCTCGCCGGGGACCGTCGCGGGCTTCGCGCTCATCGTCGGCGGATTCGCGCTGCTGAAAGGCGGCGACGCGTTCGACGAAGTGGTCCGCCTGCAGGCGCGCGTCAGTCGCGGCTACAACGCCGAGAACGTCTACGTTCCCGACAGTAGCGCTCGCCGCGACGCGGCGTTCGGCGATGACTAACGTCGACGGTTAGCGGCGACGAAGCGAGTTTTCAGACGAGTTGACCGAGAAGCCACAGCACCGCCACCGTCGACGCCGCGCCCAGCGCTAGCAACAGGACGAACAGGCCCCCGACGACGAGCGTGAAGAATCGGCGGTCTATCTCCTCGGCCCGCGGGTCGCCGCGGCGCGCTTCGGCGAGCGCGACGTTTCTCGCGTTCGCTTTCCAGACGGCGTCGAACACGTCGCCGACCACCGGAACCGACCCGACGACGGCGTCGACGACGAGGTTGAACAGCATCCGCAGCACCGTTACTTTCGGCACGCCGAGGTAGGCGGCCTCGGCGACGATGTACGCCGACACCGCCGTGATGGGAACGTCGCCGACGACAGGCACGAGACCGACTATCGGGTCGAGACCGATTCGGCGGTTCGTCCCCGGAATCCGAATCGAGTTGTCGAGGAGTCGGCCGAGGCGTCGCAGGCGACCGAGCGTCTCCGCGTGCTCGGCGACGCGTGTCGTCGAGGTGGCGTTGGTCGCGCGGTTTGCGCTGCTCACCGTCTCGGCTGTCTCGGAGTGGTTCGTCTCCGCCGAATCGCTCACATCACCCGTTCAGCACCGAACGGCAAAACCCCTCGGCGGTCGCTGCGGTCGGAGACGCGAAGTCGCGGTCACCGGATACGGAGAAGGCTCTCCGGCGGGAGTCGAACCCGCCTCCGCCGGTGTCGACCGGCGTGTCCCACCAGTGGACCGCGGAGAGTGCGCGCCGGACGCGAGAGCGCACTCACGCGTCGCGGACATCGCGCACCTCCGAGACGACCGACGCCCGTTTGACGCCAAAACTGTCGAGCAGCTGGGCTTCCAGCGCCGCGGCGTCCGAACCGTTTTCGGCGTCTGCGGCGTCCGCAACCTCCGCGTCGAGTTCGACGACGAGCGTCGCGCGGATCTCGACCGTCAGGTCGTTCAGACCGGGTTGGAGACCGCGGACCTCGAATTCGTCGACGTCGGTCACGCCGTCTAGCTTTCGCAGTCGCTCGCGGACGCCCGTCCGGAGGTCGCCGGAGGCGTCCCGCGAGACGTACACCGTCAGGTCGGCCGAGGCCGACACGGGGGGCAGTTTCTGCACTGACATGAGGGGGTCGGGAGGGAGTCGATTCCTCACCTGTCCGCGGACCGCTCTGCCGCTTGAGCTACCGACCCCACCGCCTCGCGGCGGTGGCTTCGGTCGAAAGACGTTCCGTCAGCGACGGCGGACGCGGCGCGTGGCGTGGTGCGCGCATGGCGACGAACCGCCGTGCGCGAGACGCGCGCGTCGCTGCCGTCGAAAATCGCCGGAGAATGAACCGTGGGGGTTCGACTCCGACGACCGCGCTGGGGACGCAGACGCCGGGGGCGTCGCGCCGTTACGCGATGACGGAGTCGAACCGACCGTACGGCTTGGACGGGCCGGACCCGTTCCCGGCGCAGTTGCCGGTGGACACGCCGCTCGCCGTCCGCTCGGCGGCGGGGGTGGGCGACGTGACGTGGTGGGTCTGGCTGAGCATCGTTCACCGTTGCCCGCTCGCTGCGGGCGCTTGCGAGACACGTCACGCGGTTAATACATAAACGTTACCGATGTGTGTCAAAATGTACCACAACGTACCACGACCATTCTGTAACCCACTCGGCGTTCGTGTTGTAACACCGTACCACGGTTTCGGCTTGCTCGCACGCGCGCGCGAAGGGCTTAGGCGTGGTCGGCCCCTACGAATAGTTGGAGACATTTCATGATACCAACACCTCCGACGGACCCGTCCGACTCGGACGGCGACGTCCCCGAGTACGAGGAAGTACGCGTCCCCGTGCTGGTCATCGGCGCGGGTGCCGCTGGCGCGCGGACGGCCATCGCGCTGGCCGAACGTGGCGTCGACTGCCTCGTCATCGGGAAGCGCGGTCACGGCGACGCGCACACGACGTGGGCCGCCGGCGGCATCAACGCGGCGCTAGGGAGCCTTGACGAAGAGGACGACTGGCGAATCCACGCCGCCGACACCTACGACGAGGGCCACTTCGTCAACGACCCCGACGCGGTCGAACTCACGACGAAGCACATGCCCGACCGCATCCGTGAACTCGCCGAGTGGGGCATGCCGTTCGACCGGACCGAAGACGGAAAAATCGACCAACGGTACTTTGGCGCACAGTCGTTCCGACGGACCTGCTTCGTCGGCGACCGCACCGGCGAGGCGATGCTGGAGACGCTCGTCTCGAAGGCCCGAGAACTCGAGATTCCCTACCGAGAGAACGTGATGGTGACGCGCCTGTTGTCGGACGGCGCGCGCGTCCACGGCGCCGTCGGCTACGACATGGAGGACGGCCACTTCGTGCTCTTCGAGGCGAACCGCGTCGTCCTCGCGGCGGGCGGCTACTCGGCGCTGTACGACCGCCACTCCTCGCGCGACGAGGAGAACAACGGCGACGGGCAGGCGCTGGCGTACGAGGCGGGCGCGGACCTTCTGGATCTGGAGTTCGTCCAGTTCCATCCGACGGGGATGGTGCAGGATTCCGATTGGAACGAGGAGTGGTCGGGGCGTCTCGTCACCGAGGCGGTCCGCGGCGAGGGCGGCCACCTCCTCAACGCCGAGGGCGAGCGCTTCATGGAGAAGTACTCGCCGACGCAGATGGAACTAGACGCCCGCGACGTAGTCGCCCGCGCCATCGCCCAGGAGGTGCGAGAGGGTCGCGGCACCGAGAACGCCGGCGTCTACCTCGACATCTCGCACCACGAACGCGAGTTCATCGAGCGGCGACTGCCGAAGATGTACGAACGCTTCCAGAAGTTGGGAATCGACCTCGCCGAGGACGCGGTCGAAGTCGCGCCGACGGCGCACTACTCGATGGGCGGCGTCGACATCGACTTCCGCACCGGCGAGACGCGCATCAAGCGCCTCTACGCGGTCGGCGAGACCGTCGCGGGCGTCCACGGCGCGAACCGCCTCGGCGGCAACTCGCTCGCGGAGACGGTCGCCATCGGGAAACTGGTCGGCGAACACGTCGCCGACGCGGTCGACGAGTCGACGGACGCCGACCCGTCGCTGCATCCCGGGATGCGGACGCTCGCCGAACGTGAGTTCCGCGCGCTGGCCGACCTCGCCGAGAGCGACGGCGACACGACGCCCACCGAGTTGCTCGCGGCGCTCCGCGCGGTGATGGAAGACCACGCGGGCATCCTCCGCGACGAAGCGTCGCTGGACGAGGGACTGGAGAAACTCGCCGCGGTGCGCGAGCGGACGGCGGACCTCCGTCTAGACGGCGACCGGACGAACCGAGCGTTCGAGGACGCCGTCGACCTCTCGTTCATGCTCGTCGTCGCCGAAGGCGTGCTCCGATCGGCGAAGCGCCGCGCGGAGTCACGCGGGGCGCACTACCGAACCGACTACCCCGAGAAACGCGACGAGTGGCGCAAGAACGTTCTCGTCCGCCGCGGCAACACCGGGATGGACCTTCGGAACCGACCTGTCGGCCTGCCGAGCGAGGAGGTCCAGCAGGCCATCGACGAAGGCCACGAACTGGAGTACCACCACCTCGAGTAGTCGCCTTCGACCGGCGTCGGCGGTCGTTTTCCGTCAGTCTCTCTCCGTCTCGTCGACCCACCTTCGTTTCGCTCGTCCGTCTCACCGCCCCTGACCGACGCTACCATATCTCGTTGCTGCCTCGTCCGCTGTCCTTAATCCCGTCCGTCGCCGACGCACGATAATGACCGCCGCCATCGAAGTCCGCGACTTGCGGAAGCGGTACGAAGGGGTACAGGCGCTCGACGGGGTGTCGCTCACCGTTCCCGAAGGCTCGTTCTTCGGTCTCTTGGGCCCCAACGGCGCGGGGAAGACGACGTTCATCTCGATTCTCGTCGGCCTCGTCCGCAAGAGCGGCGGCACCGCCGAGGTGTTCGGCTACGACGTGGAGGACGACTACCGCGAGGCGCGCGACGCTATCGGTCTCGCCCCGCAGGAGTTCAACGTCGACCGCTTCTTCCCGATCCGCGAGGTGCTGGAGCACAAAGCCGGCTACCACGGCATCCCGGCCGACGAGGCGCGAGAGCGCGCCGACGAGGTGCTCAAGCGCGTCGGCATCTACGAGAAGCGCGACACGCGCTTCGACTGGCTCTCCGGCGGGATGAAGCGCCGGTTCGTCCTCGCGCGGGCGCTCATCACCGAACCCGACCTTCTCATCCTCGACGAGCCGACGGCGGGCGTCGACGTGCAGCTCCGCCACGACCTCTGGGAACTCATCACCGAACTCAACGACGGGGGGACGACGATTCTGCTCACGACCCACTACATCGAGGAGGCCGAGCGCCTCTGCGACGAGGTGGCGATTCTCGACTCGGGACGCATCGTCGCCGTTGACAGTCCCGAGGACCTGATGGACCGCGGCACCGACCGCATCGAGATTCAACTGCGCAACCCGCCCGCCGAAGCCCCGTCGCTCGTCGCAGGCGACGGGAACATCGAAGACGTGGAACTCGAAGACAACCGCCTCGTCGTCACCGCGCGGCAGGGCGGACTGGTCGCGCCGGACGTCGTCCGCGAACTCGACCGCGAGGGCTTCGAGATACTCGACCTCGAGATCTCGCGCACCTCGCTCGAAGAGGTGTTCGTCGAGATGACGCGCGGCGAGGAGGCGACCGGCGACGACGAGCCTGCCGAAAGAGCGACCGCCGCGGCTCCCGGCGCGCCCGGTGCTTCCGGAGGTGACCGGTAGTGGCGGTGTTCCCGACCGGGTTCAAGACGCTGACGCGCCGCGAGATTCTGCGGTTCGTCCGCCGCCCGCGAAACACGTTCGTCCCGCCGCTCATAACCAACGTCCTCTACTTCTCGGTGTTCGGGGTCATCCTCGGCGACCGCGTCGGCCAGATTGCGGGCGTGCCGTACATCCTCTTCATCCTGCCCGGTCTCGTGGTCCTCGGGGCAATCTCGAACGCCTTCGAGAACGGATCGTTCTCCATCTTCCACGGTCGGTGGAACGAGTACATCCACGAGACGCTCACCTCGCCGCTGTCGTATTCGCAGATGGTGTGGGCGTACACGATTTCGAGTGCCCTCCGCGGCGTCATCGTCGGCGTCATCATCTCGGCCGTCGGCGCGGTGTTCACGAGCGTCGGCGTCACTAAGCCGTTGTACCTCGTCGCGTTCGCTGTCGTCGTCACGGTGCTGTTCGCCAGTTTCGGCATCGTCGGCGGCCTCTGGGCCGACGACTTCGACGACCTGACGATGATGAACCAGTTCATCCTCCGACCCCTGGTGTTCTTCGGCGGCGTGTTCTACGCGCTGGAGAACCTCCCTGACGGACCGCTGCAGACCGCGACGCTCCTGAACCCGATGTTCTACATGGTCGACGGCGTCCGGTACGGTTTCTTGGGCACCTCCGAGGTCGACCCGAACGTCTCTCTGGCCGTGCTGTCGTTCATGGCGGCGGCGATGGTCGGCGTCAACACGGTGCTGTTCAAGCGCGGGTACGGGTTGACCGACTGACGGGTCGGCCAACGAATTCGCGAAGAAAGTAGGTTGACCGTCGTCGACGCCGACGGGTCACCGAAACGGTTTGTCGTTTAGCATTTTTCCGTCTGGTCCCGGTACGCTCCCGAGCAATGTACGACACCATCCTCGTCCCCACCGACGGGAGCGACGCGAGTTTCAACGCCGTCGAACACGCGCTCGAAATCGCTGCGCCGCACGATTCGACGGTCCACTTCCTGCACGTCGTCGACGTCGGCACCGAGATGTCGGCCGGGGCTTCCGGACAGATCGCGCAGGAGCTGTCGGACACGCTCGAACGGCAGGCCGAGGAGGCGCTCGACGATGCGGTGGCGCGCGCGGAGAACGTCGGTGTCAACCACGAACGGGTAATTCTCGAAGGGACGCCTGACACCGCTATCGTCGACTACGCCGAGGAACACGCCGTCGACCTGGTCGCGATGGGCGCGACGGGTCGTTCGGGAATCTCGGAGCATCTGCTCGGGAGCACGACCGACCGCGTGACGCGCTCGATAAACGCGCCGGTTCTGCTGGTCAGAGGCTAACGTTCGGTGTCGGCGCCCGCCTCCGTCGCTCGCTCACGGCGACGGTCGAGTTCGTTCATAATGGGGCTTGCGCTCACCCCGTGGAGAACAACAGAGACGAGAACGACGAACCCGACGAACGCCCAGAGCTGTTCGGCGGCGGCGACGAGCTCTCGCTGCCGGAACGACGCGTGAGCTAACGCGTACGAGAGGTAGTAGAACGAGCCGATGCCGCGAATACCGAAGAAGGAGACGACGGCGCGGTCCGTCAGCGGCGCGTCGGAGCCGACGAACGCGACGGCGCCGACGAACGGTCGAATGACGAGTAGGAGCGCGAGACCGAGCAGCGCGAGCGGTAACGTCAACGGTGCGAGGAGACCCCCCGCGAGCGCGCCGCCGAACAGCACCAACACGGTCGCCAACAGGAGTCGCTCGACCATCACGGCGAAGTCGTGCAGTCGACGGTAGTAGTCGTGCTCCCACTCGAAGTGTCGGAGCGCCAGCGCGGCGACGAACACCGCGACGAAGCCGTAGCCGCCCGCGAGTTCGGTCAGACCGTAGGCCAGAAATGTCGCCGCCAGCGCCTCCGCGCCCGCCGTCACCTCTGCGAGGCGGAGCGTTCCCGGCGCGCGGAACACGGTCCGCGCCATGATCTCCCCGATTAGATAGCCGACGACGACGCCCGCACTGATCTTGTAGAGCACATCGACGAGGACCCAGTCGAGGAGCCACGCTTCTTCGGCGGAGAGCGCCGCGGCGGCGACGGCGATGGCCAGATTCGTGAACGGGAACGCCAGTCCGTCGTTGAGTCCCGCTTCGGAGGTGAGCGCGAACTGGACGGTTCCCCACTCGTATTCGGGCGCGTGTTCTTCCTCTATCTCCGTGAGCGGTGCCCCGGCCCCGATGTCGGAGGCCAGTACGGGGTCGGTCGGGGCGATCACCGCGCCCAAGAGAATCGCCGTCGCCGGCAGCAGTCCGAGGACGCCCCACGCCAGCAGCGCCACGGCGGCGATGGTGAGCGGGAGGGCGATGCCGAGCAGTCGCCACGTCGAACTCCACGACCGCCAGTCGAACGGGCGGTCGAGTTTCAGCCCCGCGCCCATCAGCGAGACAATCACCACCAGTTCGGTGAGCCGTTCGGTTACCACGGCGTTGCCGATGGGGTCTACGGTCGGCACGCCGGGAAACGAAAAGAGGGCCACTCCGAGGCCGACGTAGATCATCGGAAACGAGAGCGGCCGGTGTTCGAGCAGACGCGGCAGCGCGACCGCACCGAGGAGCGCGAGCGCGACGATTATCAGGGTAACGTCGTAGGCGCTCATCTGAGGGGCGTACGACGAGGACCGCAAAAGAGGCTCGGCCGATAGCCGCTCACCGTGCGTTCACGTCTTCCGGCTCGAACCACCGGCCAACGTATTTCGAACCGAAACGCTTTGTTAGGCGTACGCGGACCACCGAGCATGACCGTGACAGTCATCCGCAACGCGACGATTCACACGGCGACCGACGAGGGAACCATCGAGGGCGACATCCTAATTCAGGAGGGCAAAATCGCGGGCGTCGGCGATGTGGCCGCGCCCGACGACGCCGAGGAACTCGACGTGGACGGCGCGCACGTCACGCCCGGACTCGTCGACGCGCACAGCCACGCCGGGATGGCCGAGTGGGGCGAACCCGAGGACGGCGACTTCAACGAGGGAACCGATTCCGTGACGCCGCATGTGAGCGCGCTCGACGGCTTCCACCCCCGCGACGAGGAACTGAAGCACGCCTTCCAGAACGGCGTGACGAGCGTCTCCGCCCGGATGGGGTCGGGCAACGTCGTCGGCGGCGTCATCTGCTCGATGAAGACCTATGGATTGACTGCCGACGAGATGCTCATCAAGGAGGACGGGATGAAAGCCGCGATGGGCGAGAACCCCAAGCGGTTCCACGGCGAGCGAAAGGACCGCCAACCCTCAACGCGACCGGGCGTCGCCGCCACCTTGCGGCAGGCGCTGATGGACGCCGAAGATTACGTCGCCCGCCGCGCGAAAGCCAGCGAGGACGGCGAACCGTTCGACCGGGATTTGGGGATGGAGAACCTCGCGCGCGTCGTCGAGGGCGACCTGCCGCTTCGGGTCCACGCCCACCGCGCCGACGACATCGTGACCGTGTTCCGCATCGCCGACGAGTTCGGCATCGAGGACCTCTCCATCGAGCACGCCACGGAGGGTCACCTCGTCGCCGACGAGTTCGCAAAGCGCGACGTGCCCGCCGTCTGCGGTCCGTCGCTGTACTCCGGCGCGAAGTACGAACTCCGCAACATCACGTTCGAGTCGCCGGGCATCCTCCACGACGCGGGCGTCAAAGTCGCCATCCAGACCGACGCCCCCGTGCTGCCGCAGCAACACCTCGACGTCTGTGTCGGCCTCGCGGTGCGCGCCGGACTCCCTGAGGAGGCGGCGCTCGACACCGTCACCCGGAACGCGGCCGAGATTCTCGGCATCGAGGACCGCGTCGGCACGCTCAAAGTCGGCACGGACGCCGACATCGCCGTCTGGGACGGTCCGTTCTACGAAGTCGGCACGAGCACCCAGCACGTGTTCGTCGACGGCGAGCACGTCTTCGACCGCGAGCGCGATGACGTGGACCCGCGCGACGCGTACGACTGGTAGGCTGACCGACCGCCTGCGTTCTCTCGATTTCCCCACTCCGCTGACTGTCGACTCGCGGTGAGAACACACCTACATAGGCTCAGTCGCAACAGCGCCTACGGAGGCACCGTCGAAGCAACGAGGCGCAGCGTCGACGGCAACGTTTTCACCCAACCAATGAACACAGACACCGGACGGACTGTGGATAGTTCGGGAAGGCAGGCCCGACTGACGCGACTCGGCAAGTTCACCCTCGTCGGCGCGTCGAGTTTCGTCGTCAACCTCGTGGTGTTCGCGCTCATCACACCGCTGTTCTGGTACGTGCTGGCCGGATCGCTCTCGTGGCTGGTCGCGAACATGTCCAGCTACAACCTGAACCGCTGGTTCACCTTCGACGACACCGAACGTGGCTACCTCCGGGGCTACGCTCGACACCTCTCCGTGTACTCTGTCGGCTTCGTCGTCTACCTCGCGGCGCTGTGGTTGTTCGGACTGCTAGTCGGGTCGTACGCCGCGCTCGCGCTCGCAACCGCCTTCAGCGGCGCGCTGAACTTCGTCGGCAGCGAGTTCTGGGTGTTCAGTTCCGGTACCTGAGGCGCCCTCGTCCCCGCTCACTCCCCGTTCACTCCCCGCCTCCGTCACTCCCTGCCGCTCAGTCGCGCCCGCCGGTCGTCTCCTCGGGGGTGGCTGCGAGCTCGACGCCGAGCGACGAAAGCGGCGGCGCGCCGTCGCGCCACCACCGGACGAGACCGACCGCCGTCACGGCGAGACCGAAGGCGACCCCCGCCGTCAGTTCCAACTGGAGGAAGAACTCGACGATGCTGTAGTCGTACTCGGGTTCGCCGACCGGAATCAGCGGCCAGACGAGGAAGGCGAGCACCTCGACGTTCCCCTGACTCAGCTGCCAGAGCGTATCGCCGAGGAGGTGAGAGGCGTAGCCGACGGCGAACGCGTCCCCGACGGTTCGGCGGTCGACTCGGCGGGCGACGAACAGCACCGCGAGGAGGAACGGAACGGCGACGAACAGCGTGTGCGCGAGGGTCCGCCCGCCCGGTAGAACCTGGAACGTCCACGAGAGCGGCTTGTCGACCAGGTCGGGGAACTGCGTGCCGACGGCGAGCGCGAGCATCGTCGCCAGTCCCGTCGGCGGGCCGGCGCGACGGAACCGGAGTCCGTACGAGTAGAGAAGATAGCCGAGGGCGGCGTGACCCCAAGGGAGCATCGTCGTCGGCTACGGCGCTTCGGGGGATAGGCGCTTCGACCCGGCGCACCCGCTCCGCGCTGCCGCGTGTCCGTGTCTCCGCCCGTGGCGACGAAGAGCAACGTTCATTTCTGTGCCTTCTCGCGGTAGTCCATGGACCGTGACCTCCTCGTCGCGCTCGTCGTCGGCGTCGTGCAGGGCGTCTTCGAGTGGCTTCCGATTTCCAGCGAGGGTAACATCGCGCTCGCGCTCACCGCCGTCGGAAGCGACCCCTCCCAGGCCGTCGCGTTCGCTCTGTTTCTGCACGTCGGCACCGCCGCCTCCGCGACGGCGTACTACCGAGACGAACTGCGGGTGGTGCTCGCGGACCTCCCGCGGTGGCGACCGAACTCGGCGTTCTCGGAGACGCCGACGCTGTCGTTTCTCGGCGTCGCGACGCTTGTCTCCGGCGTCGTCGGCGTCAGCGCGTATCTCCTGTTGGTTGAGGCGGCGTCGGCGCTGACCGGCGGCGTGTTCGTCGCGCTCGTCGGCGCGCTGCTCGTCGCCACCGGCGTCCTCCAGCGCGTCGCCTCCGGATTCGAGTTCGCCGGGCGAGACGCGCCGAACCTCGTCGACGCCGTGCTCGTCGGCAGCTTGCAGGGACTGGCGATTCTGCCGGGCGTCTCGCGATCGGGCGTCACCGCGAGCGCGCTGTTGTTCCGCGGCCACGACGGCCCCGAGTCGTTCCGCCTCTCGTTTCTGCTCTCGATTCCGGCGGCGCTCGGCGGCGGTCTCATCGCCGTGCTTGACGACGGACTGGCCGACGTGACGCTCGCGGAGGCAAGCGTCGCGCTCCTCGCCGCGGCCGTCGTCGGCTACCTCTCCATCGACGCCCTGATGCGGGTCGTCCGCCGCGTTTCCTTCTGGGCGGTCTGCGTCGGTTTGGGGTCGCTCGCGCTCGTCGGCGGACTCCTCGTCACGCTCTGAGCGTCGCTTAGGCTCGCCACTACCGCCGCTCGGCCCTACATTTTCTCTCCGATGGCTCGGCGCTCTGTGGCTAAGATTAGCATGCCCTGAGTCGGAATTCATATCTTGCTGGTCGATGTGCGTTGGAGTATATGCAAACGCTCGTGCTCGCCGCCGGGCAGGGGACGCGGATGCGCCCCCTCACGGAGAGCCGTCCAAAGCCCATGCTGCCCGTCGCCGACCGACCGCTCGTCGCCCACACGGCGGACGCCGCCGTCGCCGCCGGGGCGTCCAAACTCGTTTTCATCGTCGGCTACGAGGCCGACGAAGTGAGAGAGTACTTCGGCGCGGAGTACGCCGGAGTTCCTGTCGAGTTCGCCGTTCAGGAGGAACAGCGCGGCACCGCCGACGCGGTTCGCGCCGGCGCCGAGTATCTCGAACCCGGGCCGTTCGCCGTGCTCAACGGCGACGCTCTCTACGACCACCCGTCGCTTGAAGCGCTGTACGACGACGGTCCCGCGGTTGGGTCGTACCGCGTCGACAACCCCAGTGAGTACGGCGTCCTCGACATCCGCGAGGGCTTCGTCCACGGCGTCATCGAGAAACCCGAGAACCCGCCGTCGGACCGCATCAACACCGGCGCGTACATCTTCCCGGCGGCGGCGCAGAACTGGCTCGACGTTGAGACGAGCGAGCGCGGCGAACTCGAACTCACGGACGTGCTGGCCCGCGCCTGCGAGGAAGCCGACGTCACCGACGTGCCGTTCGAGCGCTGGCTCGACGTGGGTCGCCCGTGGGAGCTGCTCGCAGCCAACGAGTGGAAAGTCGGCGAACTGGAGCGCGACATCCGCGGCGAGGTCCACGGTGGGGCCGACCTCCGCGGCGACGTGGTCGTCGAGGACGGTGCGGAAGTCGATGCGGGCGTCGTCGTCGAAGGCCCGGCGCTGATTCGCTCGGGCGCGTCGGTCGGCCCGAACGCGTACGTCCGCGGGGCGACCGTCGTCGGCGAAGGCGCGAAGATCGGCCACGCGGTCGAAGTGAAAAACAGCGTGTTCATGGAGGGAGCGACGGTCGGCCACCTCTCGTACGTCGGCGACAGCGTCCTCGGCCGCGACGTGAACTTCGGGGCCGGAACCAAGGTCGCGAACCTCCGCCACGACGGCGAACCCGTGAAGCTCACCGTCAAGGGAGAGCGCATCTCCACCGGTCGGCGGAAACTCGGCGTCGTCTGCGGCGACGAGGCGAAGACGGGCATCAACTCCAGTCTCAACGCGGGCGTCGTCCTCTCGGAGGGCGCGGCGACGAAACCGGGGGAGTCGGTCACGCGCGACCGATAGCTACAGGCACACGGCGACACGCTCACCGCCGCCTCCGTTCGCAGTTCTTTCTCCTTTCCAGTACAGTTCTAGTAACCGAGAGAAAGCAAACTTCATCCCCTTCGTTGCGGACGCCTCTTACATGTCTATCCGATCGGCCGTCGTGCTCGCGGCGGGCGAGGGACGGCGTCTCCGTCCACTGACGAGAAACCGTCCGAAGCCGATGCTCCCGGCGGCGACGCGACCCATCATCGAACACGTCTTCGACGCCCTGTTGTCGGCGGGCGTCACCGACCTGCACGTCGTCGTCGGCTACAAGCGCGAACGTGTGCAGAATCACATCGGCCCCTCCTACGAGAACGTTCCCGTCACCTACCACGTCCAGGAGAAACAGTTGGGCAGCGGCCACGCGCTATCGCAAGCGGCCGACGCTGTCGACGACGACTTTCTCGTCGTCAACGGCGACCAGGTGGTCGCGCCGCAACTGGTCCAAGACGTCGTCGACGCGCACGGTGCCCGTACCGGCGACGAACCCGAAGACACCGCGGCGACGCTCTGCGTCGTCGAGAGCGAACGCGCGTCCAGATACGGGTCGGTTCGACTCGACGGCGACCGGGTGGTCGAACTCGTCGAGCAACCGAGAGAGGGTCGCTACCGCCTCGTCAACGCGGGCGTCTACGCGTTTACGCCGTCGATATTCGAGGCGCTCCGGAAGGCGCCGACCGTCGACGGGACGACGGCGCTCCCGGACGCCATCGCCCGACTGGTCGACGGCGATACGTCCGTTCGAGGCGTCCAGTCGTCGGGCTACTGGACCGACGCAACGCACCCGTGGGACCTGCTGGCAGCGACCCGCCGCCTGCTGGACGACGGCGCGAACGTCCTCCGGTCCTCGACGGCGGACAGCGCGCGGGCGGACGCCGGGGTGCGCTGCTACGGCGACGGCGTCTGGGTCGCTCCCGGCGCGCGCGTCCACGAGAGCGCGACGCTGCAAGCGCCCGTCGTCGTCGCCGCCGACTGCGAAATCGGTCCCGGCACAGTCGTCGGCCCGAACGTCGCCGTCGGACAGAACGCGACCGTCGAATCGAACGCCGTCGTCGTCGACTCTATCGTTGATGAGGACACCCGCGTCGGCGCGAACGCGACACTCGTCGACTGCGTCACCGGGCAAGCTGTCTGGCTCGGTCCGGCGTGCGTCGTCAGCGGCGGTCCCGCCGACGTGCGAGTCGATACGCGGATTCACCAGGCAAAGCGCCTCGGCGCGGTTATCGGCGACCGCGTCCACGCCGAGGGCGACGTGAGCTTCGACCCGGGGACGCTCGTCGGGTCGAACACGAGAGCCCGGACGGGGACGACCGTCTCCGGCGTCGTCGATCCGGGTTCGGAGGTGGTTCGCTGATGTGCGGCATCATCGGCTGCGTCGGCCGCGGCGACGAGACGCTCGACGTGTTGGTCGAGGGGCTGTCGAAACTGGAGTACCGCGGCTACGACTCGGCAGGCGTCGCGCTCTCGGACGGCGACATCGACATGAACGTCGTCAAGCGAGCGGGCGAACTCGACGCGCTCCGCGAGGCGCTCTCGGAGCGCTCGGTCAGAGGCCGCGTCGGCATCGGTCACACGCGCTGGAGCACCCACGGGCCGCCGACAGACGAGAACGCGCACCCGCACACCGACTGCACCGGCGCCGTCGCCGTCGTCCACAACGGCATCATCGAGAACTACGACGACCTCCGCGAGGAACTGGAGGCCGAGGGCCACGAGTTCCAAAGCGACACCGACACGGAAGTCGTCCCACATCTCGTCGAGGCGGGAATCGCCGCCGGAGAGTCGCCGGAGGCGGCGTTCCACGCGGCCGTCGACCGCCTCTCGGGGAGTTTCGCGCTCGTCTGCGTCGTCGCGGGCGAGGAGGCGGTGTTCGCCGTCCGACAGGATTCGCCGCTGGTACTGGGCGTCGGTGACAACAGCTACTACCTCGGCAGCGACGTGCCGGCGTTCCTGGCGTACACCGACCGCGTCGTCTACCTCGACGACGGCGAGTTCGCGACGCTGCGACCCTCGGGGTGGATGGTCAGAGACGGCGATGGAGACGCCGTCGAGAAGCCGGTCGAAACCGTCGAGTGGGACGTCGAGGACACGGGAAAAAGCGGCTACGACCACTACATGCTCAAGGAGATTCACGAGCAACCGCGGGCGCTGCGGCAGTGTCTCTCCGGACGCGTCGACGAGCAGCGCGGCGAGGTGACGCTCCCGGAACTCGACGGGTTGGCGACGCCGTCGAGCGTCCACCTCGTCGCCTGCGGCACCTCCTACCACGCGGCGCTGTACGGCGCGCAGTTGTTCCACTCGCTCGGCATCCACGCGCAGGCGTTCCTCGCCAGCGAGTACGCGACGGGTGTCCCCCCGCTGGGCGACGCGCTCGTCGTCGGCATCACGCAGAGCGGCGAGACGGCCGACACGCTGTCGGCGCTCCGGGAAGCACGAGCGCGGGGTGCGACGACGCTCGCGGTGACGAACGTCGTCGGCAGTTCCGCCGCCCGCGAGTGCGACTACGCGCTCTACATCCGGGCGGGGCCGGAAATCGGCGTCGCGGCGACGAAGACGTTCTCCTCGCAGTTGGTCTCCTTGAATCTGCTCGTGGAGTATCTTGCTGGCGACCGCCGCCCCAGCGAGGAACGGCGCGAGGTGTTGCAGACGTTGCGCGACTTACCGGGGCGAGTGCAGCAGGTGCTCGACGAGTCAACCGCCGAGGAGATCGCCGAGGAGTATCTCGGTGGCGACGGCTACTTCTTCATCGGCCGGGGGCTGAACTACCCCGTCGCGCTGGAGGGAGCGCTGAAGTTCAAGGAGATTACGTACGAACACGCCGAAGGGTTCGCCGCGGGCGAGTTGAAACACGGGACGTTGGCGCTCGTCACCGAGCAGACGCCAGTCTTCGCCGTCGTCACCGGCGACGACGTGCCCGCTCAGAAGACGCTCGGCAACGTGCGCGAGGTCGAATCCCGCGGCGCGCCGGTCATCGCCGTCACAGACGACGACCAGATAGAGCGGTACGCCGACGCCTCGCTGCGCGTTCCCTCGGGGTCGGCGCGCGTCGCGCCGGTGCTGGTGAACGTCCAGTTACAGTTGGTCGCCTACTGGGTGGCGAACGCGCTCGGGCGGTCGATCGACAAACCCCGAAACCTTGCGAAAAGCGTGACCGTGGAGTGAGGGTCGGAGAGACGTTCGCCGGTCGAGCGGGTCTCTCTTTCGGCACCGAGGTCGCCCCACCGCCGCCACTCACCGTCGACTAGTAGGGCGGGTCGTCGCCCTCGACGTTGTCGCGTAACGCCGGGTCCTGCTGCTCCTCGACTTTCTGGTTGAACAACCCGTCGTCCAACTCCTGTCCCGGTTCGTCTGTCGTATCGTACGTCGAAACGCCCATCGATAGCAGCTCCTCCATCGCCTTCTGTCGGTTTAGGAACTCGCCTTGCTCGACGAGGCGGTCGATACGGTCGGACAGATCGTCTGGCAGCGTCACCTCAACTCTGGACATGTTCGATCAGTCGGCGTTCGGCCGGATAAAACTGAGCGTCGGGGAACTCCCACGGGGACTCCCTTCGCGCCCGTTCGCAGCTCTCGTACCGTGTCGTGGTTTGCCAACCGATACCGGAACTCGTTGGTCGCCGAGTTGAGTGTTCCCCAGGCGATAACGGCTCCGAGCGGGTCGGTGTTCGCGGCGTGCCGACGTCCATCATCGACGGGTACGCGGCGGCGTGAGCCGTCGCCGTTCGAGCCAGCGTCAGTTCGTCGTCGAGTTCCCCAGCCACGCCTTCGTTCTTCGGTACTCAGTACCTCCGCTCCGTTGCTCCTCGCTCTCTCGCGTGCAGCGGTATCGGCACTTCTCGAGGCACCGACGGCGGCCTCTCTGCACCGACGACAGTCCGTCTCGTATCATCCTTAGAGAATGTATGAATGCCCTCCTCAATGCCTCTCTTCGATGACAGTCACCTAATTCAACAATTCATGAATAATGTCTTACAATATAAAGACCCGTATCTCACCAGCCGAGTCTTCACACGTCTTCGGAGATTACCCTTCTTTCCATGATGAAACCCACCCGAGAGGCGGGTCAGGACCGTCAGTTCGGGTATTACTCCGGCGGCTCACTCGAAAACGTCATCACCGATGCAGTGAGTCACCCGCGGCGACGGCGCGTTCTCGCACACCTCCTCGAACAGCGGCGACCCGTCCTCCTCGAGGACCTCGCCGCGGAGGTGGCGGAGATGGAGTACGACTCTCCGACCGAGGAGGAGACCGAGGAAGTACTCACGAGTCTGTATCACTTCCATATCCCGAAACTCGCGGCCGCCAACATCGTCGAACACGAAGGCGAAGGAAAGTGGAGCTCCGTCGAAATCGTCGGCGACGCCATGCCGCTCAGAGTGAGTCTCGAGGCGACGCTGGACGAAAAGATCACCGAGTACTACACGACGTGAGGCTCCCCTCGCCGATCGGTGCGACGTTTCGGCGCCCGTCTTAAAGTACGACTTTCTGCGCCCGTGTTAGAACCCTCCGAGACTCGATAGCGACGAAACGGCGTCGATCGGTCGACGCTCAGACGCTCGTCTCGGGTTCGACGGAGACGTTCTCGAACTCGACTCCGACGTCGTCGACGGTGAGTTCGATAGCGCCGATCCGGTGCTCGTGTCCGTCGATAGTGACGGTCGTGCCGTCGGTCGCGATGGTCGCGTCGTCGATGGTGTACGTCGCGTCGTCGACGCTCAGGTCGGGGAAGCCCGGTCCGGACAGTTCGACGTCGGTGATACTCACGGTCATATCCGTGATAGCGATCTCGTGTGATTCGGTCGCGTCCGCGTTGCTCGTCGACGACGCTGTGGCGAGCGCGCTTGCGCCCGTACCGCCGAGGACGACGGTGACGAGGACGAGCACGATGAGTAGGCGTCTGGTGAGTGCGTTCATCTGTCGATAGGCTCCGAGGTAGGTAGTCGGTCAACGCCGTCGACAAAAATCGTTCCGCGACGTTCTCTGCCGTTGGTCGTTCACCGCCAGTGAGGTCTCTCTCCGGACGCTGTCGCCGGCGGAGCATTGGTCGGAACACTGCGCGCGTCCGAACTGCGACGAACGCGTCGTTTCTCGGCATGGTTCGTCACCGTCCGTCGGCGGTACGCATCGTGGTTCGTCGGTAGCGCTTATCACAGACACGCTCGTACGTCCAGGCAGTGTCCTCCAACGAACATCGTACCCGGGTGAATCGACGTGAGTACCGCTAACCGTTCGCTCGCCTCGGCGGTGACCACAGTCATCAGCGGCACCGCGTTAGGAGTGTTCGGCCTCGCGTTCGGGACGCTCCTCGCCGTCGTCGTCGTCCTCGGGCTTCTCCTCTCGGGGCTGGTCGAGTTCTCGCCGGTGCTCGTCCTGGTTGTCGGATTGATCACGACGCAGGGAGTCGGCTGTTTCCTCACCGCGGTCGGCTACGCGCGCTATCGTCACCGAGTCGGAGCGGCCCTCGCGAAAATCGTCGGCCATCGAGCGTGGCTCCCGACGCGTCGCTTCCGAATCCCCGTCCACGTCCCGTCAGTTCGCGACCTGCTGTTGGTGGTCGGCGGATACGTGGCCGCGTTCGTTCTAATCGGGACCGTCGGCTACGCGATCTCTATCGCCGGCGTCGAAGGCGCGTCGAACACCAGCGCGGAGGTCGGGCTGGAGAACCCCGCACTCCTGCTGTGGCTCGTCCCCGGTTCGATTCTCCTCATCGGTCCGGGCGAGGAGATTCTCTTTCGCGGTGTTGTCCAAGGCCGGTTTCGCGAGCGCTTCGGTCCCGGTACCGCTATCGCGCTCGCGAGCCTCGTCTTCGCCTCGATTCACTACACCGCGCTCTCTGGCGCCGCGAGCGCACGGTTCGTCACGATCGGGTTGCTGCTCATTCCTGCGGTAATCTTCGGCGTCATCTACGAGATCTCGGAGAACATCGTCGTTCCGGCGCTCGTACACGGACTGTACAACGCGACGCTGTTCAGTCTCCTGTACGTGACCACGCTCGTCGCTGCGCCGTAGCCGCCGTCACCGGCGGTGGGTCGGAACCGTCGACCGTCGTCTCTCAGACCGCCGGTCGTCGTTTCTCGAACCGCCGACCGACGACGCGGCGACCGTCAGCCCCAAGAGACCGCGTGCCTGTCGCGTCCCCTCGAACGCCGTGATGACAACTCGACGGAAGATTCAAAACACGTCCACGCGACGACCTGTTATGAAATTGGTCGTCGTCGGAATCGGGCGAGCGGGCGGGCGAATCGCCGAATCGTTGACCGCGTACAACGCGCGGCAGTCGTCGACGTTCGTCGTCGGGTCGTTCGCGTTCGACACGACGCAGGCGGACCTCGACGCGCTCACGCGGATTCCGGAGGCTCACCGCGTACTCTACGGTCAACTCGAAGTCGGCGGTCAGGGAGTGGACGGGGACCGCGAACTCGGGAAGACGCTCGCGGTGGAGAATCGTCGCGAACTGCTGCGTTCGCTCGACGACGTTCCGACCTCGCAGGCGGACGCGATTCTCGTCGCGGCGGGACTCGGCGGCGGGACGGGAAGCGCGGCGACTCGCGTCCTTGCGGAGGAACTCCGGCGGACGCACGACCTCCCGATTTACGGAGTCGGGGCGCTTCCGAGCGCCGACGAACCTGCCACCGCCGCTCGAAACGCCGCCGACTCACTTCGAGCGCTCAGGTCGGCGCTGGACAACCTCCTCCTGTTCGACAACGAGGCGTGGACGGTCTCCGGAGAGTTTCTCGAAGACGCGTGCGACCGCGCGAACGCCGAACTCGCGCGACGGCTCGGCGTTCTCTTCGGCGCGGGCGAGGTCGACGCGGACGACACCGTCGCTGCCAGCGTCGTCGACGCGAGCGAGATCATCAACACGCTCCGTGGCGGCGACGTTTCGACGATCGGCTACTCGAGTACGGCCGTCGAAACCGCCGACACGAGTTCGGGGTTCGTCTCACGGCTCCTGGGGAACTCGGAGCCGGAACCGGTCGAGGCGACCGCGGCGATCAGGGTGCTGGAGACCGGCTTTCGGAAAGCGGTTCGTCGAAAACTCACCGCCCCCTGCTCGCTCGACGGCACGGAGCGCGTGCTCGTCGTGGTGAGCGGTCCGCCCGAGTGGCTCAACCGTCGCGGAATCGAACGCGGTCGACAGTACGTCGAGAGCGAGACCGGCTGTCTGGAGCTCCGAGGAGGTGATTATCCTCGGCCGGACTCAGACCGCGTCGAGATAGACGTCCTCTTCTCCGGTGTTTCGGACGTCCCTCAAATCGAGGCACTCGAGCGAGCTGCGCTCGAATCGGAGCATTTGGGGAATTCCGAGTAGACGGCCGTAAACCGTTGGCAGTGTCGATGTACGAACGCCTCGAAAGTGGCGTCGTCGATAGGAGAGACGTTAGACCGTAAGCACCGGAATCGACGTCGACTTGCGGACGCGGTCGGCGACGCTCTTCGGGGAGAGGAAGCGTCGGAGACCGGTCCGGTTCGGTTCGCCGACGACGATGAGGTCGACGTCGTTGTGCTCAGCGTACTGTTCGATCTCCTCGGCCGGCGTGCCGTAGCGGAGGCGCTTCGTAACCGACACGTCGCGTTCGGCGGCGACGTCCCCGACCGCGTCGAGCGCCGCTTCCGCACCGTCTTCGCGCCGTTCGACCACCATGTCCCAGTGATCGACCGAGGCGTTCATCCGTACGACCGACAGCGCGTCGACCTGCGCGTCGTACGCGGCGGCCAACGAGAGCGCAACCCCGCTCACCGTCTCGTTCGTCTTGTCGTCTACTGCGACGAGGATGTGCTCGAAGAGACCGTCCTCGTCAGCGGTGCTCGTCAGCCCATTGAACTCATGTTCGTATTCCTGCTCGCTGATGGTGGTTGACTCGTCCGTGAACGCCGAGTGTACTGCCATTACCTCTCGATTAGGGCCAGATAATGATATAGCTGTCCAGAAAATCATTCGAGATACTTTGGAAATTCACGGTATCCGCGCTACTCGCTCCGCGAATGGTATTCACGGCGTGAATAGCCGCGTCGGTCTACCTCAACAGCTAAGCCGGCGGCCCCGGAACCGAACAGGCATGACGGACCCGCTCGAGGAAATCGAGTTCCTCGCGCGCTCGCAGAACCGAATCCACGTGCTCGACGCGCTAGCGAGCGGGCCGCGCACGCGACGCGAGTTAGAATCGGATATCGGCGCTTCACAACCTACCCTCGCACGGATTCTACGCGATTTCGAAGAGCGACACTGGGTCGAACGGCGGGGGACGCAGTACGAAGCGACGCCGTCAGGCGCGTTCGTCGCTTCGAGCTTTACGGACCTGCTGGCGAACGTCGAGACGGAGGTTCGGCTTCGAGAGGTAGTTCAGTGGCTTCCGATAGCACACCTCGACGTCTCATTCGAGCAGTTTGCCGATGCGCGCATCACGCGGCCGACGCAGACAACGCCGAGCGGACCGTTGAAGCGAGCGTTGGAACTCTCGGCGAACGCCGACCGCCAGCTCATCGTCTCGTACGTGCTCAACCATGAGATGCTCGAGACGCTTCACGGAGCGGCCGTTGAGGGGACGCAGTCCCTCCGCGGGGTACTCACGCGCGAGACGGTAGAGCTGCTCCGTCGCGACCCCACCTCGTGGCGGCGGTTCCGCGAGCTGCTCGACTCCGAGAACGTCGACCTTCGCCTCGCCGACGAATCGATTCCGTTCGCCATGGGTATCGCCGACGAGACGGTCTACTTCTTCCTCCGAGACGACGAGGGGTTGTTGCGAGCGCTGCTGGAGTCTACCGACGACGACGTTCGAGAGTGGGCCGTCCGGACGGTCGACGAGTATTGGGACCGCGGTGTCGACGTCGACCCATCTAATTTCGAGTCGTGACCTGCGTTACCAAAACGAGCCGAACGGCTGCCCATGGTCAACTGGGGTCCACCACGACTCAACCCGTGTGATTGAGACACTCGCTTTGGCGAGGAGTGGAGCGCTAATAATTGCGAGCTGTTTCTAAACATCTCTCACGGAGTTCTTCATTCGGTATAGTGATATGTATTCAATAATATAAACTACCCTTACAATTCAAGAGAGGCTAATCGGTAATGCGTACTAGGCAACCAATTATGGACCGTCGAGACACAATATCAACACTCCTTGTGCTATTCGGCGTCTGTCTCCTCGCCATCGGGTTCGCTATCCTCGCAGATCTTCTCTCTCATCCAGCGCTTTCCTTCGTAGACGACCTTGGTGGTTCGACCCTTCTCGCAGGGAACTTCCTCTATGGAGGCTACGCGCTTTTTGAGATTGCACGATACGTCGCCACCGACGGTGGGAGACGCGATTCACCTCTCGTTTCAGACCGACTCAACATCATTTCAGGACGAAATCCAGAAGAAAAGCCAATCCGTGGCGCAGGCCGGTCTGGACGCTGGGTCACACTTGTCTACGCAGGATTCATTGGACAACTGCTGTGGATCGGACTCGCGGTACTGTCCGTCGGCGACGATGGCATACGACTGTTTGTACGTACCGTTGCAGTTGGGTTGCTCGTACTTGCTGCCCACTACGATATGGGGTATCTCGCAATCCACGCACGCTGGGGGATCCGAGCGAAATGGACGCTCGGGTTGTTCGTCTTCCCACTCAATCTAGTCGTCACCCTACTGTACCTCCATAAACGCCAGCACGTTCTCACCGATGACACGCCACAGCCTCCCGAATCGAATCCCGAAGGAGTTCGAGCGTCACTAACTGGCTGGGGATGGCATATTTTGATTGCCCTTTCGATTTTTCCACAGGCGTTGGTCCTCGGTAGCTCAGCGTTTACAGTGGATGACAGCTTCGTCGTCGCCGCCCTTGGCATCGGGGGATGGATTCTGCTTCCGATCTCGATGGGACTCGATATTCGACGACTTCAGAGCGCAGGCGTTTGGAAACCAATCCGGACGTACTGGCTGCTTGGTGCTCTCGTCCCGCTTCTCAACATCGTCGTCGCAGTCGGGTATTTGCTCCGACGAAACGAAGTTACGCAGTGGAGACCGAGTGGCAACTCGACGGCCTAATTTGGGGATTCCGTACATTCGCTATTCGATTTCCGTTTTGTCGCTCAACAAACGCGGCAGATGCACCATCACGATGGCGCACGTACCGTGAGATGAGTCGCCATCGAAAGCCCGAGTTGCGTACCTTCTATCCTACGAAGCAGATTAACTAACGCGACTACAGTGGAAACTGCACTGATACTTCACTCGTCGTTCGGCCCGAGATATCCCCACGCCTGAAGCCGGTCGCCGTCGCCATCGATCCATCGCTCGCCGATATCGTCTCGGTAGTACATGTTGGGTATGACGATGTCGTCGATTCGGGTGTACGCTTGCTCTCTCGCGTCTTGCATGGTTTCTCCTTTTCCAGTGACGACCAGCGGCATCCCGTTCTCTCCAGCGACGCGCCACTGCCCGTCGACGTTCTTCGCATCTTCGATGTGGATGCCCTCACGATCGTCGGTCTTGAAGACTACCGCGGCGTTGCGCGAGTTCTCCTGATACGCCGTCTCGTCGGTGAATGGGAACGGCGGCAAGACGACGCGAACACCGATCTGGTATCCCCGGTGGACGTCGAGAGTTGGATTCTCGCCGTGGGCGAGCTCGTAGAAGAACTGTCCGGTAGGCGACTCGAAGGACTCCTGCTGCAACGTGATCGTCGGATAGCCGAATCTCGGGGTGAACTCGAGAGGGTTGATTCCTCGATCGTTGACGATACAGTTCAGGTCGATACTTCCGACGTACCCCTCCGCTGCTAACCACTCTTCCAGTTTTCCGAGCGTAGCCTCGAACAGTTCGTTGCGCCCGCACCAGAACATCGAGGTTCCCATTTCACCCGTCGAGGGACCGATGTTTCCGGGGAATAGCTTCTTGTGCTCGAAATTGATGTTCACCTGGTCTACGAACCTCTCGCCGTCGAAGAACCCGCAGACGGCGACCTCGACGCCGTCGACCTTTCGCTGAAGCTGAAAGCCCTTCATGCGGTGTCCCCACGCCTTCTTGTACGCTTGGAGGACATCGATCACGTCGCTTCCGTCGTCCTCGTTTCCAACGTAGAGAAGTCGCTTGACGTTCTGAACTTCCCCAAGCGGTTTGATAACGTACGATGCGGGATTCCGTTTTACGAACTCAATCGCGTCGTCGAAGTCGTGAAACACCCGATCTTCGATGGTGTCTACGCCGTGTTCTTCCAGTACGTCCATCGCGAAGCCGCGGTCTTCTTCGAGACGATCAGTATTCGGCGTCCCACCAACTACAGCCTTCCCTTGCTCGCGGAGTTCCTGAGCGAACGCGCCAGTGCCGATATCGGAGCCGACCCAGATATCGTCGAAGACGATTACGTCGGCCCACTCGACCTGCGCTCTCCAGTCGTCGGTTTTCGGGACAAACCCGTCTCCGATCTCCCGGTCGCTTTCGGCCTCGATATAGAGCTTCACGTGGTGGCCTTCCTTCTCGACCTGCCACGCGAGGTCCGTAATCAGTGCGGCGTCGGCAGAAACGAAAAGAAAGTGTTTGGGGTTCACGGTCTTGCTTCAGGCAGCGAAACCTTAAGTCAGGGAGTAATTAGTCTCTACAGTGACTGACGGATTTTCTATGATAACTGCCGTGTGAACTACCCTCCCCTACTTGCTCACGACTTCGCTCGCTCGGTGAGGTCGGAAGCTCCACCTCGAATTACGCTGAAAGACTGCTGGCAATCTGTGAGGGACCTAGTGAAACCGTTGTTCGGCTTCGAGCGCCTCACGCACAGCGTCGTCGAGGCGCTTCCGTAACTCGTCGCTGAACTCTTCGATGTGCGAATCCTGCTGTACTACTTCCAGTGAATCCCAGTCATCGGTCTCAGTTGCCGCGTACAGTTGTGTAAACTTCCCGCCGTTGTTGCCGTACGTAACCACGACCACATACGGTTTCTCCTCTTCAGTTCCTTCCGGGGAGTGTCTCCCGCCCCACTCCTCGATTTCGGTGACGCTCACCCGATCGAACGTTGTGAGTTCTGCACTCAGTCCACCAGTTCCGAGGCGCTGAATCAACTGTTCACGATCCCATTCGCGTGTCTCGTTGGTCTCGGTGTCCCTCCCCGTTACGGTCTCTTCTGTGATCGATTCGATAACCCAGTGCGTGAGTAGTGGTCCGGCCATCTCAGCAGTTGTTCGAGTGCCGGTGTCACCTTCTTGGATACGGTCACCTTCCTGAACCCGGATATACCGTGGGTTTGACGCTGGAAGATCGATAAATATCTCTCCTGGATCCGTATTCACTAATGCTTCGACGCCGTCGACCGTTCTGGTTTCCATCGTTTTCTTGGTATGTTCGCTCATGATTGGTGGCTCTAGTGTCTCGGACTCAGAGAGCAGAAGGCAGTCGGCCTGATTCGTGCGTTCGAGCGGGGCGGTCCACATCCGTCTGGATAACACCCACTGAATCAACGAACGCTGTTCTCGATTTCGACCACACGCATCCCCCCCTCCCCTGAGGGACACCCGCGAGACGGTTCACTCTGTCGTCAATTCTCACAGTGCCCCGCCCCGAGGCACTCTGCCTTGCCCGCCTGTAGAGATGCCATCTTTCTACAAGCAGGGAATCCCGGCCTTTAGGCCGGAGGGAATGTAACACAGTACTGACCAACCACTACTCGGTAGCAGGGCCGGAATCCAACTCGCGTTGCGCATGAAGAAGCATACCCTTCCACGTTAGCCCGTGGCGCTTCTTCGTGTCTTTCAGACTCTCGTACTGTTCCTCGTCTACTTCGATGTTGATGTTCTTCACGTCTCATGGTTTGTGACCGACGGTGTTAAGTTTGACTAATACCAAACTAACATTGTGTCCGAGACGGTGACGAAGACGCTACAGGCCACGCTCGCCACGCCCACTACGGGCAAAGAGCAACGCCTACAGCGACTCTTGGACACCTACCGCGAAGCACTCCACGACGCCTTCGACGCCGAGGCGAACACAATGTCTGCCGTCAACGACGTTGTAACGCCCTACGACCTGCCATACCAAGCCAAAGATGCGCTCAAATCCTACGTCCCGAAACTTCGCTCGACGTACAACGCCGAGGAGTTAGACGCCGAGCATCCGCTTCGACTCGTCAACCGGGCCGCGAAATTCGACTACTCGGAGGAGCGTGAACACGGCTTCGTGTGGCAGGCCCCGCAACCCGGTCGCGGGACGAACTTCTGGATTCCACTCTGTATCAATCCCGAACAGGAGTCACTGTGGTTCGACCTGCTCTCTGAAGAGGTGAAGGCAGGCGAGTTGCGCCTACAGCGACACCGCACTTCGTGGGAGTTGCACGTCACCGTCGAATACCCGGTCGAAGAACCGACCGACTCAGACGATGAGACGCACATCGGTTTCGACGTTGGTGAGAGCGCGTTGATAACGGGCTGTGCCCTCAAACGCGACGTACCACGGAAGCCGATGCTCGTTAGTGGCAGTCGGGCGCGACACCGCCGCAAAGAGATGTTCACGATACTCCGGCGGCTACAGTCGAGAGAGGCCGCCGAGTGGCGTGTGGACGAACGATTCGACCACTACCAAAATGTCCTTACGGATATTGTCGAGAAGGCGTCTCGGCAAGCCGTCGAGTATGCCCACCTGTTCGAGAATCCGGTTGTCGTTCTCGAAGACCTGTCGTACATCCGTGAGCGGTTGGACTATGGGAAGTTCATGAACCGGCGGCTTCACGCATGGGCGTTCGCTCGGCTACAGGATCGAATCGAAGACAAGGCGACCGAGGCGGGGATTCACGTTGAGTACGTCAACGCGGCGTACACCTCCCAAACCTGCCACGCTTGCGGTCGTCTCGGTCGCCGTGATGAGCAAGCGGAGTTTGTGTGTCCACACGACGACTGCCACGTATCGAAGTTCCAAGCAGATATTAACGCGGCGGCGAACATCGCTGGTCGCGTAGACCCGTGGGGAGAGAGCGTCCGTTGGGAACCCGGACGCGATGACTCGCCACAGGATGGGAGCGCCTGTGACAGCGCCGCAGTCCACCGAGAGACGAGTCCGAGAACCGGATAGATGACGTTCTCGGCGTATTCGGACTGAAACCTGCCAAGCCGGATTCCTTTCGTAGGGGAAGCCCCGCCGTTTACGGTGGGGAGGATGTCACGTCGACACTTCCGGAGCACGAATTCGTAGTGGGGCGGCGACGCCGACCTAACCGTAGATGGGCGCTCAGTCCCCTTCCTCGAGGAACGAACGGCGTCAGCCGTGAGCGAACAGCGTGGGTCACTGACCACGGACAGCAATGCCGCTCAGGCGAAATACGGTACCGTCTCAGAAACTACGTCTCGTCGCCAGGCAGCGTAAACGAGAACGTCGCTCCCTCGCCGGGTTCGGAGTCGACCCAGATCTCTCCGCCATGACGCTCGACGATTCGCTGACAGAGCGCCAGACCGATACCGGTCCCGCTGTGCTCCTCGTGGTTGTGAAGCCGGTGAAAGATCTCGAAGATGCGGTCTGCGTCGTCGGGATCGATGCCGATCCCGTCGTCGTGAACCGAGATGCGCCAGTACGAACCCTCCCGCTCGGCGGTGATTCGGACGCGCGGCGGTTCGTCACCGCAGTACTCGAGCGCGTTGCTCAGCAGGTTCTGGAACACCTGGCGTAACTGGTTGGGGTCTCCGTCGACGCGGGGAAGCGACTCAGCCGCGATCTCGGCGTCGCTCTCCTCGATCTGGAGCCGAAGGTCGTCGCGCGCCTCCGAGAGAACGGTCTCCAACTCGACCTGCTCGAACTCGTTACCCTGCGTCTCGACCCGAGAGTATTCGAGCAAGCCGTTTATCATCTCCCGCATCCGCTCGGCACCGCCGACGGCGAACTCGACGAACTCCCGGCCGTCCTCGTCGAGTTCGTCGGCGTACCGCTGTTCGATCAACTGCATGTAGCTCGATACCATGCGGAGTGGTTCCTGCAGGTCGTGGGAGGCCGCATAGGCGAACTGCTCTAAACGTTCGTTCGACTCTTCGAGTCGCCGTTGGTACGTTCTCCGTTCGGTGACGTCCTGGACGACGAGCATGCCCGCGTCGACCGCATCGCCGCTACTCCCGACCGGCAGCGTGTAGTTCGACAGCTGCCGGCCGCCGTACTCCAACTCGAACGCGTTCGACTCGCCGTCGAGAGCGGCCTCGAAGTAGGGTTCGACCTTCTCGGCGAGTCCCCCCGGATAGAGTTCGAAGATGCTTCGTCCGATCCTCTCCTCCGGGTCGATTCCCTCTTCCTTCAGGAGCTGGCCGCCGACGGCCGTATATCTCAGGTCTCCGTCGAACAGGGCGACTGCGCCGTTCGGGAAGTTTTCGGCGAGCGTCCGATAGCGGCGCTCCGACTCCTCGATCTTGCGCTGGTACTCCTTGCGCTCGGAGATGTCCCGGACGACGCCGATCTGCTCGGATTCGCCCCGCTCTGTTTCTATCGTCGCGAAGGTGCCCTCCGTCGGGACGCGGTCACCGTCCGCCGTCTGGATCATCGCTTCCATAGTGAGATCGGCCGCATCCCCGCCTGCTGCCGCCTCTTTTCGCTCCCTCGCCTCGGTAATCGTGTCTTCGTCGACGACGAGCGACGCGTGGGCGCCAACGAGCTCCTCTCGACTGTACCCGGTCAGCTCCGCGTACGCTGCGTTGACCATCGTGAAGTATCCGTCGTCGTCTTTTACGTAGATGCCGTCCTCGACCGTCTCCACGATAGTCTCGTACTTCGAGAGGCTTCGCTCGCGGTCTTTGCGCTCGGTGACGTCGCGGAAGTATATCGAGAGACCCGATTCGGAGGGGTAGACGTTGAACTCCAGCCACGCGGCGGTCCCCGACGAGTAGACCTCGAAGGTCACCGGCTCTTGGGTGTTCATCGCCCGCTCGAAGTTCTCCCGATAGACGTCTGCTGCATCGGGGAACACCTCCCAAATCTCCCGGTTGAAAACCTCCTCCCGCGACAGCTGCATGATCTCGGCGGCCCGTTCGTTGAGGTGCGTGAACCGCCAGTCGTCGTCGAGCGCGTAGAACGCGTCGGAGATCCGACCGAGAATCTCGCTCAGTTCGGTTTCCAACTCAGTCTTCTGTTTTTCGAGCTGTCGCTCCCGCTGTTTTTGCTCAGAGATGTCGTCGACGGCGGCGACGACACGGTCGCCGTCGTCCGACTCCTCGTCATCAAACCCTCCGTCGTTCGGCGTTCCGTCGTCAGACTCCCCGCCGTCGGACCCCTCGTCGAGCGGAGCGGCGTCGATAGAGAGCCACCGGCGAGTGCCGTCCGGAAACTCGATCTGACACTGGAACCGATGGACGGACTCGCCGGTTTCGACGACCCGTTTCCACGGCAACTCTTCGATCGGAATCGGCTCTCCTTCAGCGTCGTAGACGTCCGCCGGTGCGAGACTGTACTCGGGGAGGTCGGACGTTTCGAGACCGTGACGCGTGAGCAACCGCGAGTTCGCCCGGACGAGCCGGCCGTCGGGGTCGAAGACGCCGATGCTCACCGGCGCAGTTTCGAGAATCCGTTCGGTCAGGTCGCGCTCTTCGCGGAGCGATTGTTCGTATTCGCGCCGCTCGGTCATATCGCGGGTGACCTTCGTGAATCCCCGGAGCTCACCGTCGTCGTCTCTGATGGCGGTGATGGTGACGTTCGCCCAGAACTTCGAGCCGTCGTTACGAACCCGCCAGCCTTCGTCTACAGTACGACCGTCGGCCACTGCCGCGGCGAGATTCTGTTCGGGAACCCGCTTCTCGACGTCGTCGTCGGTGTAGAACTTCGAGAAGTGCTCGCCAACGATTTCGTCCCCTCGGTATCCCTTGATTCGACCAGCCCCTTCGTTCCAGCTAGCGATGGTTCCGTCCGGTTCGAGCATGAAGATGGCGTAGTCCTTGACCGCGCTCACGAAGGCTCGGAACTCCGTTCGCTCGGACTCCGCGGCGGCCGACTGACGCTCCTCTCCCGGACGCCACCAGACTCGACTTCCCCCAGCTATCTCCGTCGACTGCAGATCACCGCGGTCCGTGAGCTCCTCGAGCGTCTGTTCTGCGGTCTGTCGAGAGCAGTCGAGGCGCTCGGCGACGGTCGCGGCAGTTACCGGTTGAGACGGCTTCTCTAACTGTGTGAAGAGGTCCCGGACCTCCTCACGTATCACGTCCGGAGTTGGGCCAGGCATCCCCATGAGCACCCCCTCTCACCAAGAACTTATAAACGGTAGTGTCTGAAGAGACCGAGTGGTCCCGTACGAGTGTCGGCTCACCACGGGAATAGCGGCGGGAGGCGAAGCGCCACTTCCGACGCGGTCAGTTCGTCACCGTCCTCGCCGTACGTCATCGCCGGAAACGGCCCGAACGAGGTGGCGTGGTCGACGTACTGCTCGTAGCCCGACTCGGTGTGCGGGGAGAACGGCGACCGGAGGTCCTGCTCCTCCAGCGCCCACTGGCCGAACCGCTCGTTGGCGTTCTCGTTTTCACGCCACTCGCCGCCCGAGAGACGACTTCCCTCCTCGAACTCGGTCTCGTCGCGCTTTCGCTCGTCGACGTAGAGGTAGTGCTTGGGGTACGGACTGGCATCCCAGACGCGGGCGAGGTTCGTCCCGTCGGCCATCACCGCGAGTTCGAGGAACGTGTACATCGTCGGCGGCTGGACGACGAACGCGGGCACCACCTCCACGTCCATCCCCGTCGTCTCCAAGAACTCGACCGGGCCGAGTTCGTAGAACTTCTCGCGCATTATCTCGATGTACGTGTCGCTCCCACCGAAGAGGACGGAGGCGCGTACACCTCCGACGCCATCGACCTCCTCGCGCACGGCGTCGCTCTCGAACCGCTTGTTCGAGACGTCGGCTCGAAGCTTGTCCTTGCCGCCGAACCAGTCGAGGTCGTCGCGCTCGATGATCTCCCTGACGACGTTCTCCTCGGTTTCTTCCCCCTCGACGCCGACGTACGACGGCTTCTCGTCCGCGTTCGTTTCGAGGCTGACACTCTGCTCCACGATGTTCCGACCGTCGGGCGTCGAAAAGGAGAGCGCGATGTGGTTCGCGAGTCGGTACCGCCTGAGCCCTTCGTCGTACTCCGGGAGGTGCTTTCGCATCTCGTAGACGTCCTGCAGGTCGTCGGGGAGATCGGTCACGCCGTCGGCGACGAACCACGCGTCGAGACACTTGCCGTTGTAATCGGGCATCGCGCTGTCGAGGTCGTCGCCGCCCTCGGTGCTGTTCTCGCTATTGCCGGGCAGCAGCGTGACGGTCGTCGCCGACGTCGATCGCTCGACCATCAGGACCACCCCCCTCCGAGTTTGATCTCGGTGTCTGCGATCGTGAGCCGGAACCTGTCTTCAGCGAGGATTTCGAACTCGTACGGTTCGGTCGCGCCGTCGGCGAAGACGAACGCGCCCGCCTCCCCATCGTCGAATTTATCGGTCACCTCGGTTCGAACGTACGCGCCGTGGTCGAACTGGAGCGCTCGCATCGTCGCCGCGAGTCGGGCGCTCCCCACGGGGTCGACCGAGGCGGTCGCGCGGATGGCGTCGAAGACGACGCCGCCGCGGTACGCGAACGCGTCGTCCGGTGAATCGAGGCCGGTGTCGTCCGGATACCAGATAATTTCGAGACGGGAGACCGCGTCGAGGAGGTCGGTCTTCACGTCGCTCGCGTCCCAGTAGATGCGGCCCGGAACGGCCTGCGGGACCGTCACCGGGTCGGACTCGGCGACGACTTCAAGTTCCGAGTCCGCGTCGAGTGCGTCCGTCGGACGGTAGATGCGAAATCGGAAGGCAACGGGCGCGTCAGTGTCGTCGACGCGACCCGGCGCGACATCGGCGACGAAGTACGGGTACGACGAAAGTTCGAGCCCGGAGACCGGACGCGAAATCGACGGGGTCGGGTCGCCGTCGACGGCGACGTTGAGCGCGTACTCGCCTTCGGTGACGGCGATCGGACGGTCGCCTCGGGCGACTCTCGAAAGCGCGAGGTCACCGTCAGTCCGCCATTCGTCGAGCGTCGACTCGAACGTGCCGAGCGAAAGGACATCGGTCAACTCGGTCAGGGTAGCGGCCGCCGGTGTCGACGTAATCGACCCGAGGGCGGTCGCGACGCCGGTTCCCGCAAACGCCGACAGCACAGTTCGGCGCGACATTCGGAGCAGCCTCTCGTCTTCAGGCATCGTACGAGCAGTGAATTTCGGGGTCCTATGAATCTTGTTAGGTGCTATTCAAACTCTCGAAGAGTGGTAAGTTCGCTAACTGATATTCTCGATGGAGAGGGCAGGATAGTCGACTAGTCGTACTGGGAGGGTACGTCGTTCGTCTCGCCGGCAAGCGTCGTGTTGACGATGACGCCGATCATGAGTATGGCCGCGGCGACATAGAGGCTCGTGAGAATGATGATGATACCGCTGAGGACGCCATAAATCGCGTACTGAGCCGCGTTCACCGCGTAGAGCTGGATGACCGACAGTAGTATCGACCAGCCGACGGCAGCAGTGAGAGCCCCGGGAACGGCTCCCGACCACGAAGTCACGACTCGCGACGGGACGTAGTACATCGGGAGAAACGCGCCCGTGAGCGCGACGAGCAGGACGATTGACCCGACAACTCCGACGAGAGAAGTAGCCGGCAGAAGTGCGAAGAGCGCGCTCGTGACGATAATCATGGTGATTGCGAGGCTGAAGGAGACGAGCGTCGTGACCGCATCACGAAGTTGCTCGGTGAGCGACCGCTCGTCCGCATTCTCGATGCGTTCGACTACAGCCAGAAACCCGACCGCGATGTTTGCCCCGCCCCAGGCGAGGACGACGATTGCGAACACGCCTGCTCCGGTCCGTCCCGAGACTTCGGTCATCGCTTCGTACACTAACCCCTGGGCTTCACCCGTGAGAAACTGCGGTGTCGTCGTATAAATCTCGACCGCGAGATTCTCACCGATGATTGCAAACACTAACACTAAGAGTGGAATGAACGAGACGAACGCGTAGTAGGCGACTGCGCCCGCCGGATATTTTATCTCCTCGTCATTTGCGACTCGTGCCACGGCGATAGCGACACCGAGTGCGTTCGCCATCCGTCCCATAGGGTGGTAGGTGTGTCTACGAACAAAGAGATTGTATTCGGCTGCGCTCGGGGAACCCGGTTACCGATCGAGTGCTGCGACGGTAACGTCACCGCGGCTCGAAACGTCCACTTGGCAACCGTCGTACAAGAAACACACCTCGACGGGTCGTTTCCGAGACGGCGCCACGAGGTCGGTTAGCGCTTCGGGGTCGATGACATCAAACAGCGGCGGCAGAGCGGTGATGTCGCGATCCGTGACGGTCGCCACGCTTTCGACGATCGCAAGGACGACCGAGTTGGGGTCCCCGTCAAATCTGGCGTGGACCGCTTCACACCCAGGATCGAGGCCTACATCGCCGCCGAAAGAGAGTCTCGTGGACGAATCAGATTGCTTCTTGGTCGCGCACATGTTTCGTTACTAAGCGACTCAGCGTGGTAAGGGGAGACGCTGACTAGTCAGCGTGCGTTTTCGCCGGACTTTTCGAACAAGTATTCGAAGACGGTCTGCTGGGCCTTGCGAATATGCTGGTTGAACGTCTGTCGCGTCACACCAAAATTGTCCGCCAGGTCGTCACCGGTAGTCGTCCGTGGCGTGTCGAAGTAGCCGCTGAAGTAGGCGGCGTCGAGGGCGGTCATCTGTCGGTCGGTGAGCGCGTCGGCGACGACATCGTACAGCAGATGCGGCGAGTAGACGAGCTCCTCGGATACCAGTTCGACGTCGGGGTGGAAGCGCCGAATACCGGCAGCGGCCTGCCGGGGATCTACGTCGCCCGGCAGCTCTCCGAGGAACCGGACCTCGTCAGCAGCGATGACGATGGCGCGGGCACGACCGCCGAGCGACGGGAAGATTTCGGAGACCGTCGCCGACTTCGAGCGGGCTTCGAGACGACTGTACCCGTTGGTCGTGCTGAGCAAGCGTACCTCGAAGTAGTGGGGTACCTCTTCGACGGCGTTGACGAACTCTCTCGCCGAGAGGTCGGCCGTCCCCATGTACTGGACGGTCTTCCCGTCCGGCACCGAGATGATTGAGTCGATCTCGATTCGCATCTCGCCGGAATCTCTGCGAAGCGAGGGCGGGACGGCAGACTGATTCGCGCGGAACTCAAGGCGTCGCACTTGCTCGCTTGTCAACCGCTCCTCGCGGCGTTTCAACCCCGTTATGTCTTCGAACGAGACGACGACGTATTCGACTTCGCCCGCTTCGTTCACGAGGGGGGACGAGTTACTCGACAGCCACCGCTCGGAGCCGTCCGGAAGCTCGATCCAGTGTTCGAATCCGAAATCGGGTTTCCCCGTCTCGAAGACGCGCGTGACCGGGTGTTCGTCGACGGAGACGGGCGTCCCATCGTCGTGAGACATCTTCCAGTCGGATTGCTCGTAGGTTCGGCTGGTGATCGCCTCGACCGTCATCCCGAGCGTCTGTGTCGCACGCTCGTTCGCGAAGACGAGAGCCCCTGTCGGTCCAACCACGACGATACTGATCGGACTCACGTCGAACACCCGTTCAGCGAAATCCGCGGGTAGCATTCGCTGCGGTTCGCTCGTCCGACAGTCGTCGGCCGATTCCTCGCGACGGTCGGTCGGCGGCGGTTCCGTCACCGCCGCACCGTCTCTTCAGTGACTCGGCGGTCCGTCCGCTCGCAACGGTGACTGCGAGCGGTGCGTTCCACGCACGGCGTGCGTACGCGATTGCCGCGGCGGTCGAAGGGCGTTCCGCCGAATCGGTGTGGGACCATATCTTCAGTACGTTGTCAGTGGATAAGTGTGTTCTAGCGGCGGTGTTCGTGGAGTATGTCCGGAAAAAGAGGATTTCGACGAGGCCGGTTTCGGAAATTCGCCAACGGATTCATCAACGGTGACTTCGCGTACAAGTTCGTCTTCCTCGCCGGTCCGCCGCTCGATATCGCCGTCCTCCGTCGTCAACCGCCGAACGCGAGCGACTTCACGACGACAGGGACCGTCTGGCCGGTCACGACCGGTTCGCCGATGTCGAGGTAGTCGCCGTCACGCGCGGCGACTTCGTCGACGACGACGAGCGGTGCGGCCGTGTTGCACGCGGCGGCCAACTGCTGGCCGAGCGCCTTCGCGCAGTTCTGTCTCGTGAGCACGATGCGGGGGTAGTCGCTCGCGAAACACCGCCCGTACGCCTCGTCGACCGCTCGCGCCACCAGCTTCATTCGGTCGTAGCTCAGCGGCGAAATCGACGGCAGCGACAGCACGAACGGCGTCTCGTCGTTTAGCTCGTACAGTTCGATTCCGCGTTCGATGCAGCGTTGTACGCGCCTCGCGACGGCGTCGCGGTCGTGGTCGGGCCCGACGGCGGGGCCCTCGACGACCGGGAGGTTCCGCAGCGGGAGCGCCGACTCGTCGATGTGGGTCGTCGTCCCGCTGAACGACGTCGTCTGCGTGCCGACGCCGACGACCGTCGCCCTGATGTCCTCGTCGGGTCGACGGACGCGCAGCGACCGTTCGTCGAGCCGCCTTCGAATCGCCGCCGCGAGGACGACGCCGAAGTCGTCGAAGGCGAACCGAGCGTCGTCGGTCGTTTCGTCGTCCGGACGCGGCTCGGGCGTCGAGATCAGGCGGCCGACGCCGCCGCTGAACACGACACTGTCGACGTCCACCGCGGCGTACTCGCTCGGCCCGATGGTGAGCGATTCAGTCTCCGGCGAGAGCGGCGACCCGTCTATCGTGTCGAATACGGCGTCTGCCATCGCCGTCGCGAGTCGGCGCAGGTCGTCGTCGGTCGGCCGTGCCCCGATGTCGATGTCGAGGTCGTGGTTCGCGACGAGTCGGGCCGCCGGCTCGGAGACGTGCGTCACGCGCCCCGACCGGTCGAAGCGGAGGAGTCTGCCGCCGACGGAGAGACACCGCGTCTCGACGACGTCGTCGCCCGAGAACAGACACATGTTGATGGTGCCGCCGCCGACGTCGACGTTAAGTACCGTCTCCCGGCTCTCTGCGGCCTGTGCCGCGGCTCCAGAGCCCTTCCCGGCCAACACCGCCTCCAGTTGGGGGCCCGCAGCCGCGACGACGAACTCGCCTGCGCTGTCCGCGATCTGTGTGACAAGCGCCTCGGCATTCTCCTTGTACGATGACTCTCCAGTGACGATGACCGCGCCGCTGTCGATCTCGGCGGCCGAGTAGCCCGCCGCTTCGAGTTCCGACTCGACGAGGTCGGAGACCGCGTCGGTGTCGAGCGTTCGCCGATCCAGAAGCGGCGTCTCGTGGATCTCTCCTCGATGGACGACGGTCGTCTCGGCGATATCGACGGCAACGGCGCCGACGCCGGACCGCTCGAGCGCCAGTTCGCTGACGACGACCTGGGTCGTCGTCGTCCCGATGTCGATGCCAACGCTGGTCAGCGTCGGTGGGGTGCTCTCGGACATGGACGGCTCCGTCTCACTCGAGGTCGATGCCACTGCCGCGCTGGTCGTGCATTCGCTCGACGAGGTCGATAATCTGTGCGCCCGCTTCGACTGCAGGCAATCCGTCGTCGTGGATGTTCGAGATGACCGACTTCTTCGCCGTCGGCTTTCCTGGCCGGGGTTCGTACACGAGGTAGGCGCTCAGACTATCTGCGGTGTTCAGCCCCGGTCGCTCGCCGATGAGGTTCACGACGCTCGTCGCACCGAGCCTCTCGCCTATCGCGTCCATCACGTCGACGCGGCCGAACTTCACGAACAGCGGCGTTCCCACCTCGAACCCGCGCTCTTCGAGTCCGTCGACGAGCATCGGCAGGAGGTCGGGGACGTTCGCTTCGACCGCCGTCGAACTCAGCCCGTCGCAGACGACGATCTGAACGTCCGGGTTGAGCGTACACTCGTCTCGAATCTGTGCTGCGGTCTCGTCTGTGATCTGTCGCCCCAGGTCGGGGCGGGCGAGGTACTCGTCTTGGTCCGTGACGCGGCTCTGAATCGGCAGCAGCCCCACCTCGTCGATCGTCTCCTCGGAGACCTTCGTCAAGACGGCGTCGCGGGCTCTGGCGTGGTCTGCGCGAAACGACAGCATCGACGACGTCCGAGGGCGGGTTCCGCTTCGTCCCACGGCGAGGCGGGACGGACTCGCGGCGGCGATTCTCTCCAGCGCATCTTCGTCGGCCGCCTCACCGTCGTGGGGCGGCTGGGAGTCGCTCATCGTGCTCCCTCCAGAAAGCGCGTCGGGTCGCCGGCGTCCGACGTCAGTCGACCGTCTTCCATGAGACCCATCGACTCCAGCCACGCCTCGAACTCCGGGGCTGGACTCATATCGAAGATGTCCCACAGCGCTGCCGCGTCGTGGTAGCTGTTCGACTGGTAGTTGAGCATCGTATCGTCGCCCATCGGGACGGTGATGAAGTAGTTCGACCCGGCGGCGGTGAGCAAGACGGCGAGGTTCTCGATGTCGTTCTGGTCGGCCTGGATGTGGTTCGTGTAACAGGCGTCGATGCCCATTGGGAGCCCGGTTAGTTTGCCCATGAAGACGTCTTCGAGCCCGGCTCTGATGACCTGCCGGCCGTCGTAGAGGTACTCGGGGCCGATGAAGCCGACGACCGTGTTTACCAAGAACGGGTCGTAGCGTTTGGCGAGCCCGTAACACCGTGCTTCCAACGTGACCTGGTCGACGTCCGCGTGCGCGTCGCTCGACAGCTCCGACCCCTGGCCGGTCTCGAAGTACATGACGTTCGGCCCCGAGGCGGTGCAGTGTTCGTCCCCAAATTCGTACGCCTCGTCGAGCAGGTCGACGTCAATGCCGAAACTCTCGTTGCCGGCTTCGGTCCCCGCAAGGCTCTGAAACAGCAAGTCGGCGCTCGCGCCCGCGCGGACAGCGTCCATCTGCGTGGTGAGATGCGAGAGCACGCAGTTCTGCGTCGGGATGTCCCAGGTCTCGATGAACTCCTTCGTCACGTCGAGCAGTCGCTTCGTCCGTTCCGTGGTGTCCTCGACCGGGTTGATGCCGATGACGGCGTCGCCGACGCCGTAGGACAGTCCCTCTCGGATCGAGTGGCGGATGTTCTCGACGTCGTCGCTCGGATCGTTCGGCTGGAGTCGAAACGAGAGCGTTCCCTCCGCGCCGACGGTGTTGTTACACCGAGCAGTGACCTCCATTTTGGACGCCGCCTGGACCAGGTCCATGTTCGACATGAGCTTCGCGACGGCGGCAATCATCTCGCTCGTCAGCCCCGGTCGAACCTCGGCGATCTCGGCCTCGCGCGTCCCTTCGTCGGCGAGGAACTCGCGGAACTCCGAGACAGTCCATTCCCGTATTCGCTCGTAGGCGGCCTCGTCGACGCCGTCCTGGATGACTCGCGTGACCTCGTCTTCGTCGTACGGCACCGCGGGCGACTGTCGGAGTGTCTCAAGCGTGAGCCCGCCGAGTGCGTCCTTCGCGGCTATGCGTTCGGCTTCCGAGTCGGCGGCGAGCCCCGCGAGTTCGTCGCCGGATTTCTCCTCGTTCGCTTTCGCCAGTACCTCTCGAACCGAGTCGAACGTGTGCGTCGACCCGGTGATGCGTGATGCGATGTTCATCTGTATCTCCTGTGGCGTGGTCAGCTTCCGTCACGGCGCTCGCGATATCGGTGCGTACCGACCGTCTCCGTTTCCGACTCTCTTCGGCAATCCGCGACTGCCGACGCGCCCACGTCACCGAACCGTCAGTTCGAGCGCGCCACACATGCTAACTCCTGACACAACCTAGTTCCTCAACATGGTGCGACTTGAGTGTTGTTCGAATCGACCTATTCGTTCGTCGAAGCCGTCATGCGGGTGGCTGTCGTCACGAGGAGTCCAGAATATATGACCCGCCTCGGGGTTCGTCTCGACCTATCGCGCGCCGACCTCCGCAATAGATGACCAAACGGACGGCGGGGAAACGTGTCGGCATCGGAATCGACCTCCATACGCCCGTATCGAGACGGATGCTACGGTCTCGAACGCTTGTATTACCAGTTGTTGCGTGCCGAAGACAGCGTCATGTGGGTGCCAGCGGATGACGCTGTCTCGCGACGAGAGCGATCTGTGCAGGTGGGTGGTGGGGGGAGAGGGTGTCGGGGGGAATCTCCGCAATCGGCTCACCACGCCGGTCGATGCTGAATCTTCCCTCAAGTCTGGCGGTTCGTCTCGTCACAGCGACCCCGCGTTTTCGCCAACACTCTCGTCACGTGTGAACGTGAAGACCTCTGCGACATTGCGGTGAAGCAGGGTCGCCAAGTTCTACTACTCGACACAACACAATAAAATTATTCCAAATTAAGAGTTACAATCTCTAGATATTGGAAGTGTTTTTGTCACGATCGAGATGCCAGCGCTCTCGATTCACGAGCCGGATTGCGGAGGTCCGATCTCGTCGAACAAGAAGTTGCTTTGCTGCGAAACGACGTCACTTTGGGATGAGTAATGCTTCCTTAGCGGTTTGACTCCCGAGAATCCAAAACGAAGGGGTTGACACACCACTGTGAGGTCTTTGTAGGGACTGACACACCACCACTCGGACCGTGTTGGAGCGAGTTCTAGGGTTCGACTCGCCATCATATGATACTGCATATTGGAGAATGAATATAATGCCTAATATTATTGGTGAGAGTGAGTATCTCGCATGGATACGGTACTCGTGGGGTCTCCTTCCGCGTTATCGTCGATTCGAGCGTCGGATTGAAGACATAAAGACACGTAATTCCGCTGGAAATCTCTTGACCAATCCACTAACACTGGGAACCTCCGTATTTTAGCGACTCGTAGCCACATACTGAGTGCTCAGTAACCGATACGCACGCTGTATTCAGCACAGCCTCGTCCAATTATGAAGCCTCCGGCGACGAGACTTCCCCTGTAGGAGGCCCTGTCCTTTAGGGTGGGCAAGGATGTCACTCTCCCTCAAGAATTGTTCTCAAAATTGGAGATCGCGTGTTTCTAGCTCTCTAGTCGTCACTTTTACGCCTCACTCGCCGTCTCCCACGGCTCATAATCATTCTCGTCCACCGCAAGAGGACAGACGGTAGTGACGAGAATCCTCACTAGGAGGTAGTGAGATGGAGAAGTGAAACGGGACTCAAATTGGTTCAAATGCCTGAGAGTGGTATATAGAGATGGTATAAGCAGTGTTTGCTAGGGGAACAAAGAGGAGGGGGCTCTGGGGAGTCAATCCAATAGTCATTCTCAAATCGTCATAATCGGTTGCCGTCTATCGGTTTTGTATCTTGGAGGGTGTGGTTTGTTCGAGAGTGTAGTATTAGGAATGCGAGAATTGGCGTGAGAGCCCCCCCAAAACGGAGATTTGCGTCGAACCGAATTCATCTCGTCTCGGTCATCGCTGGCTTCATAATCTCCTCTCGAACGGAGGATAGACGGTCTCCTGCGGGTTTGTAGGCCGATTATGAAACTGGGATGAGCCCGTCTCACTGTTCGAGGGGTAGTGTGGGCTGTTTTGACTGGGTTTTGTCGACTATGACTCTAGTCGGTCAAGTCCGTTAATTCGTTCACGCGTTTTGCCTGCACCAGACTTAACTCGTGTACTGACTCCAAGCATCAATACTCACCGTCGAAGTCGGACGAGTAACTCAATTTGAGCATCGATGCGGTCTACAGACCGTGGAATCCGGACATCGGATTTCATTTCGGCTGTGGGAGCTTTCGAGGCTCCAACCTGCACTCGGAGGGAACCAGCAACACGCTGGGGAACTCTCGGTTCCTCCCTCATCGGACTGTGGCTTCATTGGGCTGTGGTCTGACCAATGAGGCCTCATCGAATTCAGTGTTATCGCCGTGTGAACAACACCGTGTTGTCCACCATCGCTTGGTATTCGGGGACGTACTGCCACTCACGCGCTGGTCGGACCTCTGTCGGTTGTCCGCCACCTCTTATGATTCGGTGACGGCATTTCACCGAATCCATAGCAGACTCTGTTATCCAGACCACAACAACACGATACCGGTGTGACTCGACGGCTCTGTTGAAATCCTCAGAACGTGACAAGAATAACGTGGCTGAATACAGAGGGTGTATTCAGCGGGATGCTCTGAGGGAAAACACGAACGGGAGGTCGTGGTCAAGTTCGGGAAGAACATAGCGACCGTCCTCTCGCTCTTCCATCGCGTCTACGGCCTTAAACGTTGACCACGGATACTCGTGGAGAAATTCGAGACGGAACCCCGACCCACACAGTGCCGATACGATTTCTCCGAACGAATGAGACCACCCGTGAGTTGGTCCGTGTTCGAGTTCCCCTGGTTCGACTCCAGCATAGCTCCCCGTTTCAGTCGCGTCGTAACTAATGCGCTCGCGGAAATAAGGATAGCTGATCTTCAGATTCTCCGCCGTCGAATCTTCGCTGAGCGTATTCGTAAATGGGTGGTGGTCAACGAGATAGAACGTTCCCCCTTCACGAACGAATTGCACCATGATATCAGCCCACTCTTCGAGATCAGGGAGCCAGAACAGTACTCCGAACGACATGTACACGATATCGAATTCTTCGTCTTCGATAGGTGAGTCATCGGTAAGCTCATACACATCTGACTGCACGAAGCGTGCCTGATTTTCCAGCCCAGCCTCGTCAGCCAACTCGCGGGCTGCTTCGACGGCTTCGGTCGAGATATCCACTCCAGTTACCTCGGCTCCGCGACGCGCCCACGATAACGTATCGAGGCCGAAGTGACATTGCAAATGAAGCAGCGATCTGCCCTCAACAGTACCAAGTTCTTCAGGTTCTATCGGATCGAGCGTGGAGTCCCCATCGAGGAATCCCTCGACATCGTAGTAGTCCGTCTCTGGATGGAGCTCTGCAAGCTCCTCCCAGTGTTTGCGGTTGTCTTCGATGAATTCCCCCATAATGAGGTGTAACTGAAACACAGTATAGCTCTTCTGCGGACTATACGCCGTGTATTCAGCAGTCGGTGAGCGAACTCCTCAACCTCTGTCAATAACGGAGTGCGAGATACAGAGGATGCGTGCAGCAGGTGTTATCTACAGGTGAAATTGACCTGCTTACATAGCGGCGGTCCCACCCGGGGTCGTGGCTGCCTTCGAGAAGGTGCGCTACGCAGATCAATACCGTCTGATCAGTTTCCGGCCCTTTAGTCGTCCGTATTGAATAGGCGCGACAACCAAGAGATTCCATGGCCAACCTCATCTACTTCATCAACTCATCACTCGACGGCTACATCGCCGACGAGAACGGCAACTTCGACTGGACAGAGCCATCTGAGGACGCGCATACCTTCTTCAACGACTTCCAACGATCGGTCGGTACCTCCCTGTGCGGCCGTCGCATGTACGAGACTATGCGGGTGTGGGACACCTTTCTCCTCGACGACCTACCCGAGGTACAACGCGAGTTCGCCGAGGCGTGGGGGGATACCAACAAGGTCGTCTACTCAACCACCCTGGACTCCGTGCCGGAACCGCGGACCCGCCTGGAGCAGACGTTCGACCCCGAAGAGGTACAGACCATGAAAAACCAAGCCGACCGCGACCTGTCTATCGGTGGCGCCAGCCTCGCTGCCGAGGCAATCCGCGCAGGTCTGGTCGACAGGTGCGTACTGCGCTTGGTCCCGACGATCGTCGGTGAGGGAACCCGAGCCCTCCCCGACGCAACGCGGGTCGACCTCGCTCTCAACACGACGCGCCGTTTCGACGACGGTTCCGTGCTAGTCGACTACAGCATCCAATGACCGAACCGACCCCGAAACAGTCACCTGAATAGACAATCAGTCAGATTAACGGAACGAATCACCCTCACCTGTAAACTACGCGGGTCTACTACGGGCCAGTTCGCTACTATCGGCCGTGCAAGATACGCGCACTGTATGCAGCACGGCGATTGATACCTCCTCAACCACTGTCAGTAACGGAGTGCAAGATACAGAGGATGTATTCAGAGCGTCTCTCGTGTTCATGCAAAAACTCGCAGATAAACGCTAAAGAAAACTTATTAGTGCCGAAATGTTTGAACAAATATGGACGGAGATGGCGGGGGAATGGATGGTGGCGAAATGGGGAGTATGCATAGTATTGGAATGGAGGATGTAAATGGGGATATTGAAGCTAGAATGGAGAGGACAGACGGAGATCCTGGGATTTCAGCCCTCCAGTCGATGGGATACATAGATAATGGAGATGGAATAGGTCAGAGAGAGGGAGATTCTACGGATTCTGGGCATTCAGCTCTCCAGTCAATCTTAATAACAACAGTGGTAGTATTCTTCGTGGGTTCTCTCCTGTACTTCCTCATAACGGGTATATTGGGTATGCTTGGTGTGTAACTGTAGTGAGCCGTCCCACTATGATATCTGTCTGAAGAATGCGCTTTCAACAATACTCCTAATTTCAATAACTCCACCCCCCAACTCCACTTCCGACGGAATTTTGTGGGAAATACGCGCTCTCTATTCAGCACGTACTGTACGAATTGACAGTGTCCAGTCAGAAGCCGCGTGCTGAATAGAGAGGGTGTATTCCGCACTGTATCATCCAATTCATCACCCGCTAAAAGACTCGTCACCGAGATCAAGGATCTATCTCACGGGGATTTTCCGAGCCGAGAGACGACAAAATCGTTGGTCTGTGAGGGTTGTTCAAGAGCCTCGCTAACAGAGAGGATCACGTCAGCCTCTGCTGACAGTCCCGAGATACGGACTTGCTCGTTAGTGCGGTCGTATTCGACGTGTGTGGCATCCTCAAGTTTCGGAAGATGAGAGTGTTCTAGCGAGAGAATTATTTTTTGTAGCTCGTCGTCGGGGATAGTGTCACACGACCCGTTCTCTTCCCACTCATAGATTTTCTCTGCGAGTTCGTCGATTGATACCGGCTTTTCCGCACCCTTCAGATAGTACAATGCAAACCGTCGCCGTTCCGTGCTGAATAGCGAAAAGACCTCGTCTAGCAATTCCATACCACCCCCAAGTCAGTACCCGGGATAAGAATTGCTCTCACTTGGTTCATTGATCGTAGCGCGTGTAGACTCACTCGCTACGGCGAGTAACTGTGCCGTATATCCATCTTCCCTAGGTTAGGCAATCGTGGCAACTCAGGGTAAGGTGTGTTTCCTACCCTTGACTGTGCAAGATTCGCGCTCTGTATGCAGCACGCCCGTTGAAAGCTATCACTGACTAAGGGTTTCCAACGAAGCCAAATTCCCCGGTAAGGCTATGTCGGACGTCCAATAACAGAGCAAGAACGATGTCTATCGGCGAAGAGAGCAAGGAAGCCTCCCTCCCCTTGACCGCAGTTGCTGTGGTCCTGTCCTCAATTGTTGCAGCAGCATGGTTTTGGACCATGACTGAACCGCCGTCTGGAAACGAGCCTGAACTCATCATACTTGCAGTAGCAATACTCACGGTCATCTTGGTTCTCGTTCTCACGGTACAGCAATACATCAGCAAAAGAATAGGCAGGGAGTAAGTCACCCATCAGGCTCCTTCAATCAGTAGATACACGATATTCTGGATCTCACTTTCTGATTCGAATCATACGCGCCTTCTATTCAGCACGGTCACAACGAACTACCCAGTCCCTGTCAGAAAGAGCGTGCGAGATACAGAGGATGGATTGATCAACCGGGCGACCCTGTTGGTATCGAGCCGAGTAGTTACGACCCCGCCGTCGCGTTCGCCGCCCACTCCGGTTTCTCGACGTCGGTGCTCCCAACGTCGGACAGGGTGTACGAGTGCGTAATCCTCCGGGTGTGGTAGTCGACCCAGACGAATTCGTACTCATAGTGGCGGATGACGCCGTCTTCGTCGAGCAGGAGTGTCGCTGAGAACTCCTCGTACCACGAACTCGCGTTCTCGCCCCCCGCCCACGAGTCGGCCAGCGCGTCGACACCGGTGGCCTCGTAACGCATCACCGGAACGCCCTGGAACGTCTCGACGCCTTCGCGCTCGTAAGTGGCGTCAATCGCAGCAAACGCGTGCTGGCTTCCGCTGTCGTTGTTGAACCATCCACGCCAGAGATACCGCTCGCCCGACTCGTTGAACACCGGGGCGGGGGTAGGACTCACTCTCGACCCGTTCTCCGTCCGGGACAGGGCGTACTCCGTGCTCCCGTTCGAGTAGGTGGTGCCGTTCACCGAAAAGTAGCCGTTGGTATGTGCGAGGTACTGTGAGGCGCCGGGCTCGACGAGAAAATGGCCCGTGTCGTTCATGTACCTGAAGTCCTTCTCTGAAGGGTGGAAAACGCGTTCCTTCCGGACTTTCTCGGTTGAGAGCGTGAAACTCGTGTTCGCCAGCTCGGTTGCGTGTCTATCGAACACCGACTGGTCGATGGCCGACGCGTTCGGGAAATCGGCGGGGGACGCGCCGGGAGACGGCCTGTTCCCGCCTGTGCCTGGAAGTCCAGTACATCCCGCGAAGACCAGGAGGGCGACCATGGCGATCGCTGAGAGCGGAGACGCACGCATAGGCTACTGTCCAATCAGCTCACAGTTAACGCTGGTGGGTACGTCCACCTCTCGGACACAGGGTGATACCGCCCCTAACCCGGTGTTGTGACTTTCAGGAGAATCAGTCCCAAACCGATTGCAAGATACGCGCACTGTATTCAGCAGGCGGTGAGCGAACTCCTCAACGGCTGTCAGTAACGGAATGCGAGATACAGAGGATGTAGTCCGCAAACGGTCTTCGTTTGTTGCATTTGGTCAGCGATGAAATAGGCGATAGTGCAGTGAAGAACCTGTTGTTGAACACGACAAGATATTTGTGGATTAGACTGAACTACATTTTATGCCTGAAGACTCCGCTGTAGACTCGTTTCGGTACGCACTCAATCCCAAGTTGGTGAAGCTTTACGTAGTGACTGTACTGGGATGGCTCATTATTGAGTTCTCACGGGAAGGCTTCTTTATCATTCCAAATCCAGTACTGGAAACTCTCGTCTCCTTAGTAGCGGCTCTTTTCGGTCTTACGCTCCTTCTCGGAGGTTTTGTTGGCGTTGTTCATCGAGTGCTGTCTGACTCGATGCAGGCCGTGCGCTAACGGCACATTCGCGCTGTGTATTCAGCAGTCGATGAGCGAACTCCTCAAATACTGTCAGTAACGGAGTGCGAGATACAGAGGGTGTATTCAGAACGGAGGTAGGGTTGATTTCATCCATAGTACATCTGTCATCGAAAGAATTGTCGTCTTTGAGTTAGAATCTCGACACATGCCCTCTTTCGGTTCCCAAACCCGTCGCATTGCTACTGCTTTCCTCGGCTTCCTTTTCCTCCTCTCAGCCGTCTTCGCACCATTTGGCACTATCGCTTGGACTTACGAGTACAACGTAGACCAAGTCAATCCCGATGACCCCCAACTCGCAGGGATGCTGGGGTGGGCCGAAGGAACCTCCTCCTGTTATTATGAGTCTGATGAATGCGAACTCGCTTATGTTGTCAAAGACGACAGCCCCCGTATCGTCTCTGACACAACATACCGCGCCGCCCGTGGGTTTGGTCCCGAGAACCGACTCATTATATTCAGTGATTCAAACACAGCCTTCTATCAGCCGAATATTACCCACTACGAGAACGATACCACGAGAGTCAGCCTTAGACAGGTTTCGAACGCCACCGCACTCGAACTGGTGTCAACCCCCTTCAGGAACTCCCCAAGAGGTGTCCGCCGAGTTGTCGAAAAGGGAACCGTCCGCACAAACCGCCCACTGACCGGCTTTGCCTACTGGGACGAAACTAAGGCGATTATCGCTCACGACGGTGCATACTACCGACAGGGGGGCGTCAAATACCGAGGCACGCAGAAGGGCGTTGCCGAGTTCTTCCGACTTGTTGCTCTTGTTGTTGGAGCAGTCCTTTGCTTTCACACTGGCCGCATGGAGTGACGCAATAGTCTCTCAGAATCAGGAGAGCATCTCGTGCTGCATTCGCGCTGTGTATTCAGCAGTCGATGAGCGAACTCCTCAACTTCTGTCAATAACGGAGTGCGAGATACAGAGCTTCTCTGCAGCAAGAAGCGTCACTAGGCTATAAAACCGAGAACATGAGTATTGTAATCTCGTCCCAGAACCGTTAGTCCGAGACCAGCCTCGAACGGGTGATGTGGTGAAGTGTCTCCAGTCCGTCGTGAAACGCCATCCAGACTGCGACGGCGATGCCGAAGAGTAAAATCGAGTCCTCCAGGGGTGCCAGTACCGGACCCGAGGTAGCCCAAAGGTCAATGGGGCGAAACGGCGGGATGAGCGCAGGCAGAAGTCTCACCGTCGACTGCACGCCGAAGACGACGGCAATCGCTTTTAGGAAGTCTCGCAACCGGAGTCGGGGACCGGTGAGGAATATGACTCCCAGGAGGAACGAGGCCGTGAACAGCCATTCAACCGGGAGTTCTGTCAGCGGAACCCCGACTCTCAAACCTGAGCCCTGCAAGAACACTCTGGTAGAGGATCCGCCTGTCTCCGGGCGTGTGACTGATTGGAGGAACGTCCCAACCCCGTGGACCAGCACCAATCCGCCTGCACCGACAATCGCGGCAAGTCCTGTCGCGATGAGCCCGCGCTGTAGCGAAAGGGTAGGCCCAATATCTTCATGGGCAACTATGGCGAAAAGCGGGTGCTGGTCCACGTTTCCGACAGCCGAGACCAGTCGTTCGTACCCACCGTGGTAGGCGAACCACACCGCCGTTGCGACCGCAAGAAATGTCAGAACCCGACCGAGTGGAACAGCGAATATAGTAAGTGGAAGCTCCCCCGGGAGGTCGGACAGCAACGTTCGGCCGACGATGAACAGGAGGTCAACCACATATACGAGGACGGCACCGCCGACGACTGCACGCCGAGACGAGCCAGCGACGACCAGTAGGACAGCCAGCAGAAATGGTGCGTACGCCGCGGTCGCCAAGGACCATCCGGTCATTACGCCAAGGATGATTTTACCAGCTCCAGCGGTTGATCTGTCCAGCAGAAGCAGGCGACTCCAGCCGAACGTGACGACGAGGACGGCGATCAGTCCGCTCGCCAGAAGGGCGGCACCGAGTAGTCTCTGACTGTCAAGTTCGCATTCAGGGACTGACATGCGAATACAAATCTAACAGCACCCAGATAAACATTCTGCGGGCGCTTTCAGACAAAGCTGACGGATAGACGTGCTACATTCGCGCTGTGCATTCAGCATACCCGCAGAAACCTACTCAGCCCCTGTCAGAAGTTGCGTGCTGAATAGAGAGGGTGCATCTCTCACGGAGACCTCGTTTATTTCGGCCCACCAACGTTGAACTAACCGCTCAGTAGGTGTGCTTATCTCTCAATTCTCCTCTCGTTGACGAGATATTCGTTGAAGAGCGTCAGCAATTCCTTCTACTGCTGCGACGAACCGCCATAAGAGAAAGAGTGACCCAAACAGGAGACCAATCCAGACTCCGAATAGAATTTGCTGTGCAATAACTACCGAGTATCCGAGTATGAGTACGTAAAGGAGACCAATTCCGACAATCCATGTACGAGGAATTGATGGCGGTGACCAACTTGACATAGTCCATGTTTAAAGCAATTGGTTAAAAACATGTCTACTCTGCTGGGTTCTCTACCTTCTCTGTACTGAACGGTAGGTTGGTCATCTGTACTGAACGATTCAGTTCGGTCACTTTTCGAGCGCGGAACCGCTGACCGACTCGCGCACTGTATTCAGCAGGCGGTGAGCGAACTCCTCAACCTCTGTCAATAACGGGGTGCAAGATACAGAGGGCGTATGCAGCACGCGATTGCTGTTTGTTTAATTTTGACTATAAAACCACATTTCCGTGGCGATCATCCGTTCTAGTTTAGTGGCGGTTTGAGACGACTTCGGTCTCAACGATATCTAATCAGGTGACAGCGCGGGTCCAGATCGTTAAACTAGAACGGATGGTGACGAGGGGAGGAAGCAGCGTGGCATGGTGCGTGTTCACATCCCAATAATTATTTGACGCCCAACTGTAAGGTGAATATGGGACTGTCAATAGGGCCTATCGTCATGCTCGTACTCGTCGGCATCATAATGCTGCTGCTGCTATTGCTCGTTGCCAAAGGTGAAGTTGAAAGAGACCCAGAAATGCAAGCCGATGACTACAATTATAGCGACGGGGACCACCGCTATTAGAACACCCTCACAAACTCATCCCCGCCCTGTCGGTAGCCACTAGGTTACTGACAGGCTGTCAGTAGCGCCACGTCGCCAGCAGGGACGCAATCCCTACGAGGAGCTCAAACGAGTTGTCCGCAACAACGGGATGGTCGCACGAGCTCAGGCTGCGCCGGTTGCTGAGTCTTCGGGGTAATCACGTACGTTTCTTTTATACTGGATGCTCTATCAACGACCGACTTGCGCCGTGTATTCAGCAGACTCACTACGAATTACCAGAGGTCGGTCAGAAACACCGTGCGAGATACAGAGGATGCATCTATCACTCCCTCATAGGGTCGGCCACTCAGTTTGCGTGAATACTCATTGAGGGCGTCAGGGAGAGTGCTGTGTTTGTAGTCTACCCACTCAGAAAACGGCGTGTGGAGCCTAATTTCTCTCCACTTGTCATCTGTTTCTACACTCACCCGCATCACCCGTTTAATGAATTCTCAAAGCGACTGGTCAGCTATTTATTCACTCTGACGGTGACGTTGTTGGACGTCAATTCGACCGTCGCTTTCGTAGATTACAATGAGCGGTTCGTCTGGCGATTCAAGACTGAAAAATGTGCTCGCCTTAGTTCCGGTGCCACCTATGGTGAGATTGAGCTTAGAGACTGACTCTCTCTCGTTGAACGAGAGTGCTTCGTCGAACACATGGGAACTCTCCGACTTCAAAGTCGTCTCTCCAGTGAAATCACGTCCCCCTTGGCTAACATCGACACGGAAGGAGTGTTTCACCAAATCGTTGTTTACCACCACCAAATCGACCTTTTGATTGCCATGGTCATTCCCAGCTGAAAGCCACCAGCTTAGGCCAAGTAGTGACGCAATCCCCCCTCCGGATAAACCGAGGAGCGTTCGCCGACTAAAGCGGGGACTCATGATTCAGAATTGTAAGTGTTGGAATAAATCAGTGTCGGTAGGGCGGGTTTTCTCAAGAGTATCAGAGATGTAGTGGTATGTAGAAATCCAAACGCGCGAAGTCTGGTCGTTCTTTGCAGCCAGAAACGCTGTTGTGCTGAATACATCCTCATTACGTAGCACCGAGATTGGGAACGTCGCATGACCGACTCGCGACGTGTATTCAGCAGTCGTTGAGCGAACTACTCAGTTGCTGTCAGTAATGGATTGCAAGATACAGAGGATGTGTACAGCAGATTCATGATAGGTGACTGGATAGAGTGGAAGGCCATGGGCGATCGGTCCGAAACAGAAGACCAAGCGGATTGGTGGAATGAGATGTATGGAAGTGAGACAGTTCCACCGTGGGACATCGGTCACCCCCAACCAGCACTCGTGGATGCCATCGAAAGCTATGAGTTGTCCGGCCCAATCCTCGACGTTGGATGTGGCACCGGGATACACGCACTCTGGGCTACAGAACGAGGATACACAGCTCTCGGCATCGATTTCTCCGAGGTAGGTATTGAAGTGGCACAAAAGAGAGCCAGAGAGCGAGGTCTGGACGCCGACTTTCGAGTTGCGGATGCGCTGAATCTCCCAAGCAATCTCGGACCGTTCAAGACGGTGTTGGATAGTGGGCTCTTCCACGCCTTCGAGACAGACGAACGGGAAACCTACGCTCGTGAACTCGCCGCAGTCGTCTCGTCGGGTGGACACCTCTTTCTCGTCGGCTTCGCCGAAGGCGCTACCGAGAACGCAGGGCCGAATCCACTCACTCCAGAAGATATTCACTCTGCGTTTGGAAACCAGTGGACGGTCCACGAGACTCAGGAGAGTGTGTTTGAAACACGAGTACGTTCCGAGCAGGGGCTCCTCGCCGTCGTCGAACGGGTTTGAGTATCGCATCAGTGTCAAGTAATTTGAACATCACTATCTCATCAGTCGTGACCGACTCGCGCCCTGTATTTAGCAGTCAGTGAGCGAGCTCCTCGACAGCTGTCAGTAACGAAGTGCAAGAGACAGAGGATGTATTCAGCAACTTACGCCCAAAAGCATGCCAAATGTCGAACTGCTCGGGTTTCCCGCGGATGTCCTGGACGTAAACCGTTGAAAGCCGGTCATCAACAATCCTCTGGAGCCAATCGTTGAGAGATTCCTCAGTCCAGTAGGTTTTGATAGACTCCTAAGAAGTCGTCGTATGCCCGACTCGCCCTCCATTTCTCGACGTCAGGCGCTCACGGCCGTCGGCGTAACCGCGACTGGAATCAGTGGCTACGTCGCGGGTGTCCGCTCAGCCGATAGCATGCCCGACTGGCTCGCTGGCCGCGACTGTACCCCGTCCTCGCTCGCCACAAGCCCGACGGACTGGTCGTTTCCCCGGTACAATCGAGCGAACACAGGTCACGCTCCTGTACGCGCTGGCCCGGACTGGCCAGTAGACCGGACGTGGGAGCGGGAGTGGCCGGTCGGTGACGTTTACGATCTGAGTCCACTCATCGTCGCTGACGGCGTCGTAGTCGTCCTCATGGAAGCCGCTCCACAAAGCGTCCTACCGGAATCAAGGAGAGAGTCCCGCCCTTTAGGGCGGGCGTGAATCCGACACTACATTTCACAAACCACGTTCGACGCTTATTCCGGGGCATCCTCCCTGACTTTCTTCTCGCCTTCGAGGAGCAAACCCTTCCACGTTAATCCACGGTGTTTCTTCAACGCTTTCAACCGCTCATACTGTTCCTCGTCATCGAACTCGATTCGGACTTCTACCATACAATAACACACAAACCCCACGCTTATGTGTGTTCGGATACACCAATAGTTGATGAAGCGAGCCAACACGTTTGAGGTGGTTCCCCAGTCCGACGAGGACGAGGAGTTGCTTCGACGCCTGTTGGACGCTTCTGCCGCTCTCTGGAACGAAATCAACTACGAGCGCCGCGAAAACTACGCCGACCCAGACGGAGATGTATGGGCCATTAGCGAGTATCGCGGTCGCTACGGCGGTGTTCTCGGTGCGTCTACGGTTCAGCAAATCGAACGCAAGAACCGCGAAGCGTGGCGGTCGTTCTTCAGCCTCAAGAAGAAGGGCGAAGCCTACGGCAAACCCGGGTACTGGGGCAACGCCGAGGACGGCCGAGAACTCCGCACGTACATCCGCAATACGTCGTACTCCGTCGAGTGGGGCGAATACTCTCGTCTTGAAATCCTCGTCGGCAATGACCTCAAAGACGAGTACGGTCTTGGATACCGCGAACGTCTCCGGGTCGAAGTCCGGGGCGACCCCAACTGGGACGAGTACGACAAGCAGGGCCGGTTAGAGTTGTTCTTGGACGAGCAAGCACAATCGTTCAGGGCCTTTCAGCCAGTTACTATCGACGATTCTCGGCTGGCATCACCACTGGCTTCGGAAGAAGCCGCTCTGGATATTGGTGCTAACAACCTCGTCGCCTGTACGACCACGACCGGCACGCAACTGCTGTACGAAGGGCGCGACCTGTTCGAGCGATTCCGCGAGTCGACGCGGGAAATCGCCCGCCTCCAATCTCTGTTGGAGGACGGTCGATACAGTAGCCACCGTATCCGACGCCTGTACGACCGACGTACCAAGCGCCGTGACCACGCTCAAGACGCACTCGCCCGCGACCTTATCAAACGTCTATACGACGAAGGCGTTTCGACAGTGTATGTCGGGGCGTTGACGGACGTACTCTCAACGCACTGGTCGGTGGAGGCGAACGCGAAGACGCACAATTTCTGGGCGTTCCGAGCGTTCGTGAATCGACTGGCGTGTACCGCCGAAGAATACGGTATGTCGGTCGAGGTTCGGTCGGAGGCATGGACGAGTCAGGAGTGTCCCAACTGTGGTTCGACGGAGGATACGACGCGCCACAGAGACACGCTGACGTGTCCGTGTGGATTCGAGGGGCATGCAGACCTCACAGCGTCAGAGACGTTCTTGAGACGTCATCAGAACTCTTCGAGTTCTGATTGGCGAACGAGACACGGAGTATCTCGTCAACGGCAGACGACGGTAACACGGTCGATGGCACGGCCTGTATGCCTCAAGTGGGACGACCATGATTGGTCAGAGTCATCACGCTCAGTTCCCAACGAGGAGCATACGAACCCGCAAGTTGCCTCCGTGGGTCGGTAAGCGATACCCCCAGCGCGAGGAAACCTCGCCGTTTACGGCGAGGAGGATGTCATGCGTGACCCTGACGATTGATTACAGGTCGTTCGCGTTAAGTGACTTGGCGGGGCCTTTGCATTTGTAGTTACAGCACAGCCATTTTCGACTGGCTGTACAAGATATGCGCGATCTATTCAGCATGGTTGCTAAAACCCACTCAGACGAACAGTTCATCGAATCCATATAAATGGCGCTTTATTGACGAGAAGTGTAGAACCGCACAGTGTACGTTGAACTTATCAGACCCGGAGTCCACTCGCATTCGTATGAGCGATCAGACGGGGACAGATAAGGGGGGCTTCTGGGGGGGCGATGGCGGTGGGCAGGCGCTCCAACGGTGTCAGAACCTCGTTAAAACGGTCAGCGACGGCATCTATCAGCTCAATGCCGACGGTCGATTCGTTGCTGTCGACGATGGTGTCATCGGGATGACGGGGTACACACGCGACTTTCTTCTCGGTGAACACGTCTCGGTCTTGTTGGATAAATCGGACGTCGCCCGCATCCAAGACGTGATTTGCGACCGTCTTGAGACCGATGCCGGCGACACCCCCTACGAGATCGTTATCGAAACAGCCGACGGAGCTCGGATTCCGTGCGAACTACATATCAACCGTCTCGTCGATGGAGACGAGTTCGAGGGTACCGTTGGCGTCGTCCGGGACATCACCGAGCACAAGGAATCTCAGCGGAAACTCAAAGAGTCTGAGCGACGCTACCGGACACTAGTGGAGAATTTTCCAAACGGCGCTGTCACACTCGTCGACGAGGACCTCCAGTACCGGACCGTCGGCGGCAGCCCCCTCGACGTGGCGGGCCTTACGGTCGAGGAGGTGGAAGGGCAGTCGGTGAGCGAGATCCTGCCGCCGGAGTTGGCCGACGAACTCGTCCCGTGTTACGAAGCCGCGTTCGAGGGGGACTCCAGCACGTTCCAAGCTGAATCCAACGACCGAGTCTACCAGTTCCAGGTCGTGCCAGTCTACGATGACGACGGCGATGTCTTCGCGGCGCTCGGGATGTCCCAAGACAGAACCGAACGCGAGGAGGCCCAGCGCAGACTTGCGGAGAGCGAGCAGCGGTACCGGACGCTCATCGAAAACTTCCCGAACGGCGCGGTGGGGCTGTTCAACGAAGATTTGGAGTACACTGCCGTCGGCGGGCGGCTTCTGGATACGCTCGGCATGGAGCCCGAAGACCGCATCGGCCACCGGATCCAGGAACTCCATCCGGAGGGCTTTCTCGACCAGATCGAACCGCACTTCCGGACTGCACTCGAGGGCGAGTCGAGCGCCTTCATGGTCGAGTACCGCGATCAGTATTTATCAGCCTATACCCTCCCGGTGAGGAACACCAATGGCGACATCTATGCGGGTATGGTCGTCGTGCAGGATATCACCGACCGTAAGGAAATGGAGCAGGACCTCCAGAGAAGTGAGGCCCGGTTTCGTATGATCACGGAGAATCTCGACGAAATCGTCTGGATGGCCACCCCGGACGCCCAAGAGTTCATCTACCTGAACCCCGCCTTCGAGAAGGTATGGGGGCTGGATCGCAAGCAACTTTACGACGAGCCGCTGTCGTTTCTCGACGCAATCCACGAGGCAGATCGCGAGCACATTCGAAAGCAGTTCACCGCGCTGTCTGAAACGGACTTCGATGAGCAGTTCCGCATCGTCCGCCCCAACGGCGAGATTCGATGGGTGCATGCCCGGGGAACCAGAGTGACGGATGGCGGGATTACCCGCATCGTCGGTACCGGCCAAGACGTCACCGAGCGCAAGGAGCAAGAGCGTGCTCTCGAACGAGCGCTGGACCTGCTTGAGCGGACCGAGCGGGTCGCGGACGTCGGTGGCTGGGAAATCAACACGAAGTCGATGGACGTGTTCTGGACCGATCACACGTTCGACCTGCTGGAGGTGACCGCCGACGAGGAACCTCCGTTGGAGGAGGCCCTTGACATGTATCACGACGAGGACCAACCAAACGTCGAGGCTGCCGTAGAGACCGCGCTGGACTCGGGCGAACCCTTCGACGTGGAGGTCCGGATCCGGACGGGCAGCGACGACGTACGGTGGCTCAGGCTTCAGGGGGTCCCCGAAACCGACGATGGCGACGTCGTGTCGCTCCGAGGAGCTGCCCAGGATATCACCAAGCGTAAACAGCGTGAGCAGCAACTCGAAGAAAGCGAGACACGGTTCCGGATGCTCGCGGAGAACCTCAAGGAAATGGTCTGGATCTCCGATCCCGAGACCCGGGATATCCTCTATATCAACCCCGCCTACGAAGAGATCTGGGCGCGTGACCGGGAGTCGCTGTACGACGATCCCACCACGTTCCTTGAGACAGTTCACTCGGACGACCGCGAGCGTGTAGAGCAGTCGTACGCTGCCGTGCCGGACGAACGATTCGACGAGGAATACCGCATCGTTCAACCCGACGGTGCGGTTCGGTGGCTCTCTGTTCGGGCTGACCCAGTCCGAAGTGAGGGGAGAGAGCGGGTCATTGGCATCGCCGAGGACGTGACCGAGCGCAAGGAACGCGAACGAGCACTTGAGGAGTCTGAACGGCGCTACCGGACGCTCGTTGAGAACTTCCCCAACGGTGCGGTCGGTCTCTACAACCAGAACCTGAAGTACACTGCTGTCGGTGGCCAGCTTCTGGACACGACCGGTGTCAAACCAGAGGACCGCATCGGTAGCACCGTCTACGATTTATATCCCGACGAACTCGTCGAGGAGATCGAACCCTATTTCCACGCCGCGCTCGACGGTGAGACCAATTCCTTCGAGACCGAGTTCTACGACAGGCATCTCTACGCCCACACACTCCCAGTAAGGAACGCCGACGACGAGGTGTTCGCAGGGATGCTCGTCGTCCAGGATGTCACCGAGCGCCGAGAGTACCAGCGGCAACTCGAAGCGTCGAACGAGCGCTTAGAGCAGTTCGCGTACGCAGCGTCTCATGACCTGCAAGAACCGCTGCGGATGGTCTCGAGCTACATCCAGCTCATCGACCAGCGGTACGGCGACGCCTTCGACGAAGACGGCCGGGAGTTCATCGAATTCGCCGTCGACGGGGCCGACAGAATGCGCGAGATGATCGAGGCGCTGTTACAGTACTCGCGGGTCGATACCCGGGGAGACCCCTTCGAGCCGGTCGACCTTGAGGAGGTGTTCGCGGACGTCAGCCACGACTTGCAGGTGAAAATCCAAGAGACTGACGCCGATATCACAGCCGAGGACCTCCCCCAAGTCTACGGCGATGCCAGCCAGCTCAATCAAGTCTTCCAGAATCTGCTGGACAACTCGATCGAGTACAGTGGCGACGAACCACCGCGAGTGCACATCTCTGCCGAGCGGGATGGCAACCAGTGGATTATTTCGGTCAGCGACGAGGGAATCGGAATCGACCCTGTCGACGCCGATAAGGTGTTCGAGGTGTTCCAGAGCCTCCACGGCCACGAAGATTCCGGAACCGGGATCGGGTTGGCGTTAGTCGAGCGCATCGTCGAGCGCCACGACGGAGATATCTGGGTGGACTCTACGCTCGGCGAAGGCGCCACCTTCTCGTTTACCTTGCCAGCAGTGAGTAAAACCGATGAGTGACCGCGAGGACGCCCGGCGGATGTCCTGTTGGTAGCGGACACCCCCGGCGAAATCCGCCTCACTGAGGAGGCATTCAAAGAGGGCAATATCGCCAACTCCCTCCACGTGGTGACCGACGGTGCCGAGGCGCTCGAATTCATCTACGAGCGCGGCGACAACACAGACACACCGCGCCCTGACATCATCCTGCTGGATTTGACCCTCTCGCGAAAGAACGGCAACGAGGTGCTCACGGAGAGACGAGATGACGATGATCCCCCGACCATTCCGGGCATCATCTTGACGAGTTCGGAGGCAGTCAGCGGTTGTCTGCTGAATAGAGAGGGTGTATTCATCAGAACCGGTTTATAGAACTCTATTGAATAATGCGTATGGTGTCAAGTTTTCCTCAAGGAGCAAGGGAGCTTGTCCTGACGCTCAGGTGGTGGATTTTGGCAACTCTCCTTCTCGCTTTCTCAGCCCTTTTTCTTCCACTTTCAGAATCTCCGTTTTTCTTCGGAGCCTCTCTCGCCCTTCTCTTGTGGCTACTTGGAAAATATCTCTCTTAGAGGTCTGTACTGGGTGATTTGAGTCGTTCGTACCGAACGCGGAGTTCGTAACTCGATGCGCGCCCTCTGTTCAGCAGTCGGTGAGCGAACTCCTCAACCAATGTCAGTAACGGAGTGCAAGATACAGAGGGTGAATTTATCAGCAGCACAGGTTAACCAGATGACCAATGACTGATTGGGAACAGGTTGTTGAGGAACTTCAGGAGGCGGGTTATTCGGGGTTTGAGTTTGAGAGTGGTGAAACAGCAGTGCCGGGGTTATCTGGAGAATGGATCGCTGGAGATATCGTACGTGAAGGCGGACTACGTCGTGAGAATCAATCCCTCTGGATACGAATTTGGGATTCACTTCCGGGCAGCGGGGGTGCCGTCTCTACTAACCCAGAGGCTGCACCTGAAAGTATCCGCAACATCGCAAAAAGGCATGAATTAGAAATTGTAACAATCAGTGTCAAAAAGGGTAGCGTCCGTATCGCACTTTGCGACTCTTCAGCGAAGCCGTCTGCGTAGAGCTGGCCGATTCGCGCGCTCTATTCAGCACGACCGCTAAAACCTCCCCAGCTGTTGTCAAAATTCGCGTGCTGAATACAGAGGGTATATCAATCATTCTCTGGAAGGCACACTTTTGCTCTGTTGAGTTGAGAAACACACATGATGACCCTCCCCGCGAAGCCCATCTCCTCCCCGAAATGGGGTCGTTCAGTCGGGCTGGCTGTAAGTGCGAGTGCGGTATATACGATGGTAGTATACGGTTATTTGGCACACCCCTCGTCACAGTACTCTGTTCCTGAACCACTCTGGTTGCGCTTCGGTTGGGACGTGTTCCTCGCCTGTGGGACGATCGGGGTTCCCATCGTACTCTGGATTCACTACGGGCGCAAGACCCCTTTCGTCATCATGTGTTGTATACTGATGTTCTGGCACATCGGCCTTCCCGTTCTCACATCCCTCTCTGGAAAAGCACTGGATATTGGTGGGTTCTCATTTGTGTTCATGCTCGCCCCACTCCACGTTATTCTCTATCTTCTCGCCGCACAGCTTGAGCGCGATTTCAGAAACTCGCTTTTTCGTATCCTCGACGAATCGCTCTGAGCGAACACAGAACCGATGTTGAAAGAGATGCGCGTTGTATTCAGCAGCCGGTGAGCGAACTCCTCAATCGCTGTCAGTAACGGAGTGCAAGATACAGAGGGTGTATCCAGCACCCTGGTCATGTTCATTTCAGGCCTAATAACTGAACCAGCCGTTTGCTGATTCTACGTATTCATCATCGAAACCCTTCCCCTGAGAGACACCATGAAGTGATAGCAGGGCTCATCAGATCGTGAGTTGTTTCATCGGCCTGCAGAGCAAGGAGCCCATCAGTCGATGGTTGATATTCCACTCAAGCTGACACCCGACCCGGCTCACCAGGGTTTTGCAATCATCACGTACACGATGGCAGCGAACACCATACCAGCAGCAGCGCCGAGGACGATGCCCGCGAGCGCCAGGCGACGGTAGCCACCGTCCTCGGCGTCTCCGTCCTCGAGCATCCGGAGCTGGCGGGTCACGACCCACGCGTACGCGAGCATCGCCACGAACACGACTGTCCAGAGCACGGCGGCGACCACGATCCACCCCAATGTCAGCGGCAGCCCCCCGACCCAAGCGGTGGCCACGCCCGTTATCGGGATGAGCACCAGGCCCGGGAGCACGAACCGGAGGTGGAACTGGCGCACCTGGCGCAGCACGAAGCCTTCGTGCTCATCCCGAGCTGCGAACTCGATCCAGAACCCCGAGCCGGCACTCATGCCGCCGACGAGCAAGACCAACATGACGTGTACGAACTTCGTCGTCGTGTACCAATCGACCATCAGTGCCTGCCTCGTAGCGTAATGTGGAGCGTGCACGTGTCAGCGTGGCCAACATCCAGAGAGTGAGGCACGGTTTTAACGCCAATATCGATGTCGAATCTCCCGCTCTCGGATTCACTGACCTTGATCATGGTGCTTCCTAGATTGTCTCCGCGTTTGTAAGTGACCAACACGCGCCCTGTATTCAGCACATCTACAGAAGTCTACTTACTCTGTGTCAGAAACACTGTGCGAGATACAGAGGGTATTTTCAGCAGATGGTCATCGTTCGTTTCAACCCGTAAGCGCCGAAACAGCCGTTAGGTAGGCGTGCGAATCTACTAAGGTGAGAAAATATTTATCAAACGTACTATGATTTTTGCACATGAAACGGCGAGCCCTCCTCTCCACCGCTCTTGGGTGCAGTATCTCCATGTCTGGATGTCTCAGCGGCGTCGGGGGGCAAGGTGGAGAAGGTACGACCGTTGAAATCATCCCGAGTAACAGTACCAATCAACAAATTTCCCTCAATGTAGCCGTCTACGCGACCGATGGCTCTCTGTTACTTAACCACTCGTACACGTTGCCTCCAGGACATTCTGATGAATCACAGGGTGTCGAAGATCGCGTTGACTACCTTACTGTTTCACTCAACAACGGGGAAGAAGTGAGACACGAGTACAACCCCGATATAGACATCTGTTCAATTGATGGAGAAGACGTTCAAATCGATATTGAACCAGAAGGCATCACGTTCAGCTACTCGTGTTAACTCCACACGCAACGCCGAATCCGAGCGAATTGAGTGACCGATACGCGCTGTGTATTCAGCAGTCGATGAGCGAACTCCCCAACCGCTGTCAGTAACGGAGTGCAAGATACAGAGGGTGTATTCAGCGGATTCTGAGGATGACAGCGACCGCAACCAGAGTGGCGAAAGTCAATCCCGAGAGGGTCAAGATACCGAGTACACCACCGATTTCGAGGGCTACAACCGCACCTGCCATTGCCAACAGTCCAGCGACTAAGAGTGCAACCCGAAATCGGAGGTATCCTCCAATAATGCGGGTGTTCCAAAGGAAATGCAGAGGGCCACGCATATTTTGACTCCTCGTTCGACTCCCAAATAAACGTCGCAAGATTCGCGCTGTGTATTCAGCAGTCGATGAGCGAACTTCCCAACCGCTGTCAGTAACGGAGTGCAAGAGACAGAGGGTGTATTGAGTAGAGTAATACATACAAAAGAGACAGATTCTGATGGGTGGGTTCTGACCTACCCGAAGAGAACTTCCAATTTCGCAGATTTCCTCGTCTACTATAATAAGACGGCAATGTTTTCCGTCTTCTATGGCGTACACTGCCTGATGGACGAAGAGCCCGAGCAGTCTGAGCAATCCGAGCAGTCCGAGAGCGGGCAGGCACAACAACGAGCCGTCGATAACTACATCCAAACTGTCCAGCCGCCACCGGCGGACATTCTGGAGATGGATTTCGTCTTCGATGCGCTCGCACACCCACGGCGGCGCTACATCCTCTACTCGCTCCTCTCAAAGTCGCGCTGGTCGCTCACAGAGTTGGCGACGAAACTCGTCGCATGGGAGCACGGAATCCCCGAGGAGGATATTTCCAACTTCGACCGCAACGAGATGTACACTTCCCTCTATCATTCTCACATTCCGAAGCTGATGGAGTTGGACATCGTCGAGTTCAACGATGGTGAGGTCGAGGAGACAATCGTCGCAGACTTCAACGCCATACAGGTACTCTCGGTATTACAAGGAGCAGGGGCGAGCCTCGACAGCGCACAGGAAATCCACGCACGGCGGGACTATCATGGAGGGTAACTCCGATGGACGATGATTCAGAGAAACCAATGTCAACAGAGAGTCCCAAGAAAAAACAGAGGAGAGTCAGCATGAATGGCGAAACGGCGGGCGAAGACTGGACCTTTGAGACACAAGCCCACTACGACCCGGACGAGCAACGCGACCTGACCACTGTCATCATCGGTGCAATCGCGGAGGTCGAGGAGGTCAAGATTGTGGATATCAAAGAGCCACCGCTCTACGAGGTGGTTGACACCGAAAGCGTCGAAGGTGCCCTGTTTGGCCGTCCTGAGGCTACCCGTAACGGTACTCAATCAAAAACCGAGTTCCGCTACAGGAACCACAAGGTAAGCGTAGATGCTGATGGATGGATAACCGTCTTTAGTCCTGTCGAGAAGCCACTGCCAGACGAGGAGTAATGATGGGAGTGAGGTAACTACGCAGGTGTGGTTCCCACCCAATTTCAATAGCTGTGTAGGATACGCGCCCTGTATTCAGCACGACTGTAGATACCTCCTCATTCCCTGTCAGAAGTTGTGTGCTGAATACAGAGAGTGTAGTCACTAATTCAGGCAGGCAATCTGTGCTCCCAGCGGTCGCAGGAACAGTATATGCCCACGAGAAACGTAGTCTATCGGCATGGCTGAGCGAGTCCCGTTCGATACCTGGGCACGATTCTACGACACAACCCTGCCAGAAGATCGACCTGACCGACCGTTCTTCCTGGAGTTCTGCCGCAATCACGAGGGACCGGTTCTCGAACTCGGGTGTGGGACGGGAGACATCTATCTCGACCTATTGGCCGAGAACATCGATGCGTACGGGATTGACATCTCGACTGAGATGCTGGATACTCTGCGCCGGAACGCGTCAGAGCGGGGGTTGGAAGCGAAGGTAACACAGGCCGACATCACTGACTTCTCATTCGACGTCACGTTTGGGACAATTATTGGTCCACTGAATATCGTTCGTCATGTCACGTCTCTCGCCGACCAACGTGCGGTATTCCGAAACGTGTCTGACGCACTGGGCGTTGGTGGGCAGTTCGTCTTCTGGATCAATCTCCCCGATTTCGATGAACTATGCGATCAGCGAGACGGGTCGCAGACGACCCAGCAGTTCGACCACGACAGCCGAAAGTACGAACTGGGGATTCGAATCGAACTGACTGATACCATAGACCAGACGGTTACCTACGAGTTCGAATACACGGACATCGAAATCGGCGAACATGTAGCGTCGATGGAGTTCGAGATGGCACTCATCCCGAAACAACAGTTCGACCTACTACTCGAGGATACAGGTTTCTCGGAGTGGACCTACTACAATGGACCAGAATTGAATCCACTGACATCGGTGCACGAACCGGTGATTTGTATTGCAAACTGGTGACTCGTCTGTTCTTCGAGAGCGTTCAAAGGTGACCGATACGCGCCTTCTATTCAGCAGCAACTGAACAACCTACTAGAGTTCTGTTTGGAAACCGTGTGCGAGATATAGAGGGTGTATGCAGCAGTAGAACTATCTACTATACGGGGTGTTTTGGACAAAACGACAGTTAGACAGTTTGTGCGTAGCTATCAGTCGCCGATAAATGCTATTGAATACCTTGCGAGTGGATAACATACATGGTGTAAAACATGGGTGATAGAAATCATCTTCACGCCTGTCGGCACTGCGGGAACGTGATGGCTACTTCATCAAGCAAGGGGCCACGAGAATGCTTCAATTGTGAGGGAAACGATTTCTCCCGTTACATGAGTATTCCCGAAGTACCTGCTGGAAGATAGCCGCTCTGTGTCACTCAGTTCGAGCCATTCCAAGATGACGACTGGTAAGTGACCGATTCGCGTCTTCTATTCAGCAGCATCTCTGTGAACTACCAAGGATGTGTTAGAAACATCGTGCAAGATACAGAGGGTTGTATGCAGCAGTGCAGTAATGTCTTGATTTGATGTATTATTCCCGTTCCCCAAATTCGTAGTGCAGATCCGCCAGCCGGGTAGAATTTGAAACCCAAACTACGACTACGAGCTCCATAGCAACTAATCGATTTCACAAGAGAAGACTCCAGGAGATACGCATTGACATGATAGAGACGTTGGTGACCTGTGAGTCCCACCCTTTGACGGCTACTGGATTTGATTTCGGATTTTGACTGCGGCAACAGTCAAGACAGCCACCATGGTGACCAAGCCAGAAACCCCGATACCGTCGAACACGGCGATTGAAAACATAAGGCCGAGGACACCAGCAACAAAACTCTCTGTAGAGTCAATAACCGCCATGAATAAGACCAAAAGTAACACGAATGGGATCATTCGGAGAACCCACTTCGTCAGGAATGGCAAAGAGGCCGAGTTGTCGAAATTGAGGGATACGATGATAGGGAAGAGTGTATTTACTAGTGGAGATGTAGCTAATCCAGAGAAGAAGGCAGCGACGACCTTCTCTCTATCCATAGGCGTCCGTTTCCAGGTTCCCGTATAACACTGACTAAAATGGGACTGAATGAACACCGCCTCGACACAACGAGTTCAGTGTGACCAAGATGCGCCCTCTATTCAGCACGGACCAATAAATTATCAGTAACTGAGGGTTTTCAACAGAGCCGTCTACACCACTTTCCGACCGACTATGACTCTGAATCAAGACTCACTAACGAGATGGTCGTCTAAGTCGCGTGTCCAGTAGGTTGCTGGGCCGCCGGGACTACCTCTCGCACACAGCTGAAGTGGGCCTTCCAAGTGGCCGAGTTCGACACGGAACCGTGTGAGGGCTGCAAGCGCATCGACGACGAGACCACAGCCATCGCAGGCGTGATGGTCACCGTCGTCGGGATCGGGATTCGACTGGATTGCGCAGTCGACGCAGATCGGGTGTGTGACTCGTTCGTCTTTTCCCCAGATGTGTGCTTCCCCCACGTCTGTACCGGGAACCGCATCGCAGAAGGCACAGCCAGCAAGTGTCTATTGCATCACTCTCCTCCCTCGTCGGTGTCGCGAGCGGCGGTCCAGCCTCGATGGAAGACCGCAAGTTGGAGAATCGAGTCGAATGCCTCGTCGCTTGGCTCGTGGACGAGGACCCGTTCGTCGGGGATGGGAGTGACGACGTCGTCGTCGACGAGGTCATTGACGAGAGAATTGGCCCTCCCCTCGTCAATATCCGCTACCACGACGCGGGAGGCATCTTGATCCTGTGCGACGAGTTCCGCTTCAAACCGTTCGTGGTCGGCTGATGCATCGTCGAGTGCGTCTGTACCGCGCATGGAAATCACGTTGACGCGTATTGACGCGCCTCGGCCTTTCAGGCGCGTACAAACCGCTCGCTGCCACGTCGTTAACCAACACTTCGAAGGACTGCGGTTCCTGCGTTGGTTAAAGAAACTCAAATAGATGTTCTCCACCCCAAAGAGCCAAGACTGGCCTCACCTGACGTGGAGATGATGCGGAACCCCGAAACTCCACTCACGAACATCGAACAGGAGGCCTACACTCGCATCCAGCAACTCGCCGACTATACTGATGGGGACCTTTCACCCACCGATGCGCTTGCTGCCATTTGTGCAGCCGGCAATACACACCCAGATGAAATCCTTGAGCGACTCATCCTCAAAGGCTATCTCTACAGCGTCAACAACACAATTCGTCTGACTTGACGACTCTGCTAGTGTGAATTTCGACGGCCACGTTTGACACAACTCCAACACGGTAATTCAGCATCCGAAGAAGGGTATTCACATACCAAGATGGTCTGCAATCTTCGAACGACTTCCTTGCCACTCCTTAGACGGTCTCACTGGGCTGTCTTCGGCAATGAGTACAATTGTACCGGTATCTAACTCGTCGACCCGCCACGCAGGAGCAGAAAGAATTCGATCACGACCAAATTTCTCTACTAGAGGTTCAGAGAATATGTTCAGCCAAAATATCTCGTTGACCACGTGATTTGTGAGGCCCTCTTCGTCTGGAACAGTATCGGGGTCTACTGTTTCCATCCGCTTTCCGTAAGCGTACACCGGATCTAAGATAGTGGAGAGGAGTGTAATAGCACTCACGTATCGTTCGACGTTCTTAGTAGCGAAAGGCCGCCCTGGTTCGTTAACTCCGTAATCGAACTCCCACGACCACGACCACACCTCAATGTTCGAGACATCTTCGAATGGGTACCCTTGGGCGTCTGTCATTAGCCCGATTTCAAAATCATCCTTTTCGACAGTAATTCCCGCAGAATGTGCTTGATGGAGGTGAGTGAACAACTCGTCTAACGACTGTGTTTTCAATCTTCTCTCGTCGACGAAGTATTCGTACGACCCTTCGCTTTCGGGAATGTTCCAGTGACTTTGGAGCAGGCTTTTTATACCCTCTACGAACTTGTTTTCAGGCTGTTCAGCGAACAGCAGATATGAAGATATGGTATCGTCGGTCATTTATTCCTTTGCTACTCACGAGCCATCATCAAGTCGTTGAGTCGCTACCAAAGTGGGTTTCCGATGAAATTCAGTGGGTGCAGAATGCGTGGGACGATAGACCGCCGATTTGTCCTCCGGGTGTTGAACCAGAGTGTTTTCCGCCAGGATTCGACGGAGAATGAGAGAAGAAGGTCAGATAGGGGAGTATTATGCGCAATCACGTTGATTCTCCCAGGAGCCACACAATGTAGTTCTTTGGAATAAAATCACTGTCAACGTCGAATTCAAAGCCTTGCTGACGTACCAACACGAGAAACGCTGTTGCTGTAAACGCAAACAGATCCGATGAGTTAGTAGAGGCTGGATCAGCACGTTCCTCAAACTGTGTAATCAGTTGCTGGATCCCAGGTTGAAGAGTAGAATCGTTGGAGTTCACAAGTCCACGATAGATCATAGCCACAGCGGCTGTGTGAGGCGTCTCTTCGTTTGCAAGCGCAGCATCCAGTCTCTGCAGATCATCACTTGCATCATTCCCACGCAGAATGTTTGCTAACGCTTGTGCTCGATAGTATTTGGTTGAATTGTTAGGGAACTTCTCTAAATAAGATTGTTCAAGTAATTTCGCTTGCTCAGCGATTTTTGCAGGGAGATTTGGATCGCCAGACCACAGAGCACAGTAACAGGCGTTTTGGAATACTTGCGGTTCTTCGTACCAGTATGACTCTACTATTTCGTCACGCCACTTTTCAACCTCAATCAAATGACTGATGAAATATCGTGATGCATCAGCAAACAGCAATTGAGCTGTTTCGAACTCACTGAGAGCTACCGCATAGATCCCTGCACTTCTTGCTTTCACCGCGATACTATGATACAGTGGTACGAGTTTCTTGTCAGGGACTTCGTCTATCCGTTCGACACTCCGAGGGAGTCGGCCCATTTTTTCCTCGTATCTGGTTCGAATTTCATGACCCATGTTCATATTTTAGAATTTGATTATGTCAACTTCGTCGAACCCGAAGAATCGGTCAAGACGTGGTGATCGCGACGAGATTGCTTTGCCGTTCTTACCCGGCTGGACTACTACAGCCTCCTTACGATGGCCTCGTCGGTTATCGGATTTCATTTGGTGATATTTGCTACAGATACTATGAGCCCCACAATTGCCAAAGATCACTCTAAAATCCACCAGACGTAGTCTTCTGGGAGAGAGTCGGTCTCAACGGTGACCTCGAAACCACGTTCATGTGCTAGTAAAAAAAATGCGGTTGCAGATTGTTCAAAGAGGTCCGATGGATTCGATGATTTTGGGTTGACACGCTCCTCAAAGAGAGAGACGAGTTGCTGAATCCCATCTTGAATTTCACTTTCGTCTTCCTCTGAAAATCCTTGATAAAGTGAGGCTATGGCTTTAGAGCGCGAGTTGGTATCCTTCTCGGATTGGCGTGAAATCAGTTGCAAACTCACCTTCGATGTGTTCTCTGCGATGATTTCACCAACACTTTGGACGCGGTAGAACTGGGCTGTATTGTCGGGGAAGTCATCGACGTACGATTTATCCATTGATTGGGCTAAGTCCGAGGTCTCTGTGCAGATCTGCTTATTTCCACTCAACACTGCACTGATTAGGGCACGGTGGATGGCTACTGGTTCGCTGCGCCAATCCTCCCCCTCAAGTTCATCTCGCCACTTTCGTCGTACGGTGATACTCTTTGAGGAGTACTCTGCCGCATCGGCAAATAGGGAGCGTGCAGTCTCGAACTCGTCGAAGAACACAGCGTAGGCAGCCGCACCCTGCGATTGGATCCCGATACTATTGTAGAGTGGTACGAGTTTCTTTTCGGGTACCTCATCTACGAAGCTCAGGCTCTGAGAGAGTTCTGACCGTTTCTCATCGTATCTCGATCGTAATTCGCAGATATCTCGTGTCATGATGTTACGTTTTTATAATGTCGATTTCATCGAATCTAAGTTTGTCAATGAGGCCGGAGGATATTGTCTTGCCATTTTTTGTGGGCTTCACTACTACTGCTTCCCTTCGGTAGTTGCGGAGAGTTATAGCTTTTCTAAGTTCTTTATAACTACCACTATCAAGGTCACTACGCTGACCGCGCCCGATTACGCCTCAATCGCCGTGTAGTGGTCTTCCCATCCTCGCCGCTCACGGAGTGCCTCTCGTCCCTTCTCTGTGATCGCATAGTAGTTGGTTCGACGGTCGATTGGTCCCTTCTCGACGTACGCTTTGTTGACGAGCGTGTCGAGGTTTGGGTAGAGCTGTCCATGGTTGATTTCGCCGTCGACGTACTGTTCGAGTTCGTCTTTGACGTCTTGTCCTGACGGTTGGTCGAACCCCGCGATGACGTAGAGGAGGTCGCGTTGGAATCCACTCAAGTCGTTCATATGTCATAGCCAACGAATCTACATATAGAATTTCGCAGTGTCAAAAATGATGACAGGTTTATTTATTTTCAGAGTACATTCCGAATGCTTCGCCTCCAGGATGGTACCAAAGAAGCACGAATCAGACTCAACGCACCTGACACAGGCAATTTCGTTGTTAGCGACAACCGGATTCTTTCGACGACGTGGGGTATCAAGCCAGGTTGTGAGGTTGACCGCTCGATGAGCTAATTTCTCGTAGGATCAGGCCGTCCAGAACGATCGTTGTCGTTCCTCGATTTCGGAGAGAATCGCCGAGAGGACATCTCGCCAATCTCTCGGGTGTGAGGTATCTTCTCCGGGTGTCGGTGCGTTCGGTCCTGGATGGATATGGTCGCGCGCGTTGTGACTCGACGGATGGCGGTCCCAGCGATGATCGAACGTTTCGTCGTGGTGTGTCTCGTGATAGTGGATCGAGAAATCTCCATTCGAGAACCAAGTTATCTCGAGACGCGCGGTCTTGACGCGGTTTGGATAGAAGCTTGAGTTGTATGTACAGACGAGTCGATCTGGGGCGAACTCTGGACGGAGAATGGTTTGAGTGAATCGACTGTCCGTTGCAAGTCGCTCGTCGATGGTTTCGAGTCGGTCAAAATCGACTGGCGCTCCGCTGTCATCCGGACTGCGTCCGCCTGTCATGCGGTGCTACGCTGATCGACTGAGCCGTCAGAACCAGACAACGCCTGTTCAAGAAGCGTGATACGACGCCGCGTCGTCTTCCACATCGAGAGGTCTTCCCAGACGTCCTCAAGTGAGCGATCGGTCTCAATCGCATACTGCGAAATAGAGACTCTTTCTGGAGACTCAATCTCGAATTCAGCTACGTACGATTGGTCACGCTCCGCCTCGTCTTCGAGAAGTCCGAGTAATTCGTCACTCGTGTATCGCTTGCGAAGTTTCTGGACACGTCGCCATCGGAGGTATTCGTCGTTGCGCTCGTACGTCGCTGGCGACTTCGTGACTCGTGTGACAATCCCCATTCGCTCAAACCACTTCAGGTATTCACGCGCGGCGTCTACTCCATGGCCAGCGAGGTCAGCAATTTCGTCGGCAGGCGTAGGACGATCGAGTGCGAGGACTGCATCGAAGAAATCGTCGCGTGTGCGTTCGCCGCGGACAATATCCTCGGGTGGTGTTAAGGCATCGAAATCTGGTTTTTCACCACGCTCGTTGGGGTTGGCCTTCAGTTCGTCGCGTGGCTCTTCCATAGAAGTGTACACGAGGAGAAACGGAATAAATCTTTTCGCTAGGTGGTTATTCCGTTCTGCCGGTGAGGCCGACCGGAAACTTCAGGATTGAGTCTTGCAGTCGTGCACCCTAATTCGCTCGGGCAACCCCACCTTCCGACAGACGGGGCACTCGACTAGAGGAGTCGACGAGAGGTCCTCACACGACTCCAGTGCCGCATGCAGGTGTGCTTGGACGTCAGGGTTCTCTGTTCGCGACAATGCTTGTGAGAGATGCATGCGGAGTTCTTCGCGTGCGCTCACGCCTGTGCCTCTTTCTGCTGTGCGTCGACTCTGAGTCCAACGTGTGCGAGTTGCCCCATCGAATCCCAGCCGCTATTCAGCAAAGGGGTGTCATTCGTTTCACTCCCTTAGTGGTGGAACAACCGTTAGGTAGGTATGCGGACTTCATGACCACAAAGATTATTCTAAATGTCACTTATCTCCAAGTATGCCTACAACGGGGTTCCTTCTCTTCTGGGTGCCAATTGCGTTCGTATTCATCGTCGTTGCTTCGTTCACGGGCACTATACTTGCTCTCCAAGTCTACTATGACAACAGAACTCTGTCTCTCTCAGAGTTTACGAAGCGATTCAACAACGACAGGAGATAATTACATCTCCCACACAGTGCGATTCAAGTAGCACGCATCAAGCGCCGAGCCAGTGACCGAGACGCGCACTGTATTCAGCAGGCGATGAACGAACTTCTGGACAGTTGTCAGTAAGGGAGTGCAAGATACAGAGGGTATTTTCAGCAAACAGGTCGCCTTTTATCCTATACTTTTAGCTCGAAACAACGAGAAGAAATTGTGACTGTGCAACAGTGACAGCTCGGTTCGACAGAAGATACTTGCTTGCTAGAAGATATTTGCCATTATGAAACGCCGTGCCCTCCTCACTCTCTCGGGGACCGTACTCACCGGTCTCGCAGGCTGTTCCGAGACGCTCTCCTTCGATTCGAGCAGATCGGCGGAGGCAGTCACCGTCAAGCAACCCGGTTGCTCGCCGTATGAGGCAGACCGGATTGTGACACCTTCCGAGGAAACGCTGGTAGTCCATTATGATGTCTCGGGGTCGCTTTCTGGTGACTTCGACCAGTGGGAGGAGACGATTACGCTCCAGAATACTGGAGACTTACCGATCGAATTGACGGACTACACAATACAGTTTGAAACCGGCCAGGATTTCACGTTCGATGGCTTGACGCTCATCCCGAGCGCAAGTGTCATATTGGTCACCTTCGGGAATCCCGGGATACCGACAACGACCACTTGTCCAAAGTACGACTACGTACGGCAGGTTGGCCTCGTCGAACCGCTCTTACAGGACCGAACAACGCGCGTATCCGTCCTTGCTCCAGACGGTGATCATCTCTTCAGAAAACAAATTGAGTTAGAGGGATAGTCGGCTACGATTGCATCTGTCGCTGCAATAAACCCGTGCTCTGAACGTAACACCGAGGAAGTCGTGCTGCATATGCGCCCTGTATTCAGCACGACTGTAGACATCCCCCCATTCTCTGTCAGAAGACGCGTGCTTAATGTAGAGGATGCATCTCTCACGGAGGCCTCGTTAATTCCGTCTCATCGGCGCTGAACTAACCACGAAGTAGCGCATGCGAATTGACTACGTTGGTCGTCTTTTCCTTTTGCTCCAGAACCATGACATACTCAACATTAACCATTTCTTGATATTATCAATAGAAAGTTACATATTGGATAGTTACTACTTTTCCATATGGTAGATGTCATGAGGAGCGTCAGATTGGTGTTGGCTGGATTCACCATACTGTGGGGGCTGCTTATCTGGATAAATTTCTGGCCTTACCTGTCCAATCCAGACATTTGGCGCGGAGGGCTCGATGTCTTGTATAGTTTGACTTTGGGCGTTGGCTTATTGTTGATACTAATTGGTGTCAGTAGTATTAGGGGCGAAACTACTCAGGAGTAGTCAGCACTCCTTTCGAGTGTCATCTGTCGATAACTGACTACTCAATACAAACCGCTGTAGCGAGCGATTCGATTAGCTCACAGTGAGTGCCGAATTGGTGACCGATACGCGCCTTGTATTCAGCACAGTCGGTGAAGCCCACCTAGGTGTTGTCAGATGGTGTGTGCTGAATAGAGAGGGTGTAGTCAGCAAACCAAAATCTACTGGGGAGATAAATTTCGGTTCGTGGCAGAAAGGTTCAATTCTCGTCGCGTCCTCTCTATAGAAGTTATGGAACGATACGTCGATGGATTCGTCATCCCAATCTCGAACGATAATCTCGATGCGTATCGCGATATGGCTAGTGAGGCCGGAAAGCTCTGGATCGAACACGGCGCTCTCGAGTATTTTGAGGGGATCGGAGACGATATGGAGCCCGACATGGGCGACATGCCGATGGTGACCTTCCCAGAGCTCGCCGAAACCGGAGACGACGAAACGGTCGTGTTCTCATTTATTGTGTTCGAGTCGCGCGAACACCGCGACGAGGTGAACGCGAAGGTGATGGAAGATCCCGCGATGGACACGGAAAATTACGATGAGGAGATGCCCTTCGACCCGGAACGCATGGCGTATGGCGGCTTCCGCTCCATCGTCAGTTACGAGGACTGATTACAGATATCAGTAGAGGGAGTCGGTCGGACCAGGCCTTGATACGCAATTCGATTCAGAAGCGGCTCACCGAGTACTCGAAACTGGTGTCTTTGCGAAATTGGCGCTCTGTATTCAGCAGTCGGTGAACGAACTCCTCAATCGCTGTCAGTAACGGAGTGCAAGATACAGAGAGTCTCTTCAGCAGGACCCGATGCTGATTTGCCTACTGAATGTCGAGGCCCCATGTTCGCAGGCAGTCGGCGGAATGAGGAGGAGAGTCTATGGCCTCTAATCCACAGGACTAGTTCACTATTGACAGTAGTCGTTCACCCGCGAATCCGTTAGATGGTTTTAGTCACTGGAACGAGATGCATAGCTATGGACACGCTCCAATCGAACGGCAATACTTTCCGGAGGCACCGATGGTAAACGTCGCGCTTTCAGCGGCACAAATCGTCTTAGCGCTGTTTCTCGTGGTGCTCAATGGCTTTTTTGTCGCTGCAGAGTTCGCCTTCGTTCGGATTCGGGGGACATCAGTTGACCAGCTCGTTGAGGAGAAGCGGCCCGGCTCGGGGACGCTCCAAGAAGTGATGACGAATCTCGACAACTACCTCGCCACAACGCAACTCGGTATCACCATCGCATCCCTCGGGTTGGGATGGGTCGGCGAACCCGCAGTGGCGGCGCTCATCGAACCCGTACTGGAATCGGTTCTCCCGGCGAATCTCATCCATCTCGTTGCGTTCGCAATCGGTTTTAGTATCATCACGTTTCTCCACGTCGTCTTCGGTGAGCTCGCGCCGAAGACGCTCGCAATCGCCAAGACCGAGCGGCTCTCGCTGTTCCTCGCCCCGCCGATGAAGCTCTTCTATTACATACTCTATCCGGGAATTGTGGTCTTCAACGGGGCAGCCAACGCGTTTACGCGGTCGCTCGGTGTGCCGCCCGCTTCCGAAACGGATGAAACACTCGGCGAGCGGGAGCTCCTTCGGGTACTAACGCAATCCGGCGAGGGAGGGAACATCGACGTGGCAGAAGTGACGATGATCGAGCGCGTCTTCGATCTTGACGACACCGTGGTGCGAGAGGTCATGGTCCCACGCCCGGACGTGGTGAGCGTTCCTGCAGATGTCACGCTATCCGAGCTTCATTCGATCGTCTTCGAGGCCGGTCACACGCGCTATCCGGTTCTTGATGCCAACGACGGCGATCAAGTGGTCGGATTCGTGGATGTCAAGGAAGTGCTGCGCGCAGAGGTGGACGATGGGGATGCCGAGATAGTCGGTGACATCGCCCGCGAGATTCTCATCGTCCCGGAGACAATGGCAATTAGCGATCTCCTGATACAGTTCAGAGAGGATCGCCAGCAGATGGCCGCAGTCATCGACGAGTGGGGAGCGTTCGAGGGGATTGCAACGGTTGAAGACATCGTTGAGGCCCTCGTCGGAGACCTTCGAGACGGATTTGATCTCGATGAGCGCGAACCCTCGATACGTCGGCGCGACGATGGGGGGTACGACATTGACGGAGGAGTCCACTTGTCGAACGTTAACAATACTCTGGCTGGGGACTTCGAAAGCGAGGAGGTCGAAACGATCGGTGGACTGGTGCTCGGGCAACTCAACCGCGCGCCAGAACCTGGCGACCGCGTCGATATCGACGGTCACGTCGTTGAGGTAACGAGCGTCGAGGGGACCCGAATTTCGACGGTATGGGTCCATGAAAAAGATCCCGATGATCCAGCGGTGGACTGAGTGGGAGTATGGCCTTGATCGTTTGGCCTGTTCGGCTTCTTGCCGTCATCTAGTGTGGCTCGTTCTCTACTGGCGTGATTGGTAGTCGTTCATCAATCGGCTCAACAAATGAGGCGTCTAGGATTCTAGCGGTGGAACCAGACCTGCGGTAGAATCAGATAGAAGGTACTGTAGGATACGCGCGTTGTATTCAGCAGGCGGTGAACGAACTTCTGGACAGTTGTCAGTAAGGGAGTACAAGATACAGAGGATACGTCGGTCATTCCAGTGGATTAGGGACGACGAATCGTTTCGGGGCTATATTTTCGATGTTAGAGGCTTCAATGGGGTTGGGGAATTTTCCAAAGGCATTCAACAGCGCCTGTGTCGATCTCCTCGCGGAGGACGGTATTGGAACTGTGGCGGGACGCGAGCAATCGACGCCCGTTCTGAGAGTGACTAACCTCAGTCCCTCACGAAGTGCCCACATCTAACTACGTCTGAGGTTTGCGTTCTGCGTCGGATCTTAGCGTTGTGATTCGCGGAGGATCAGCGGCTCGATGGCAAGTGTCCGTTTCGCTATGGTGACGATGCGAAGGACGTATGAGACGAACAGCATGAATGGAACGAGCGTCACCGCAAACGCACCGCCCACAACGAGGATGATGTGATCGAGACCGAGTGTGCTTCCCGGGAACGTCCCCGCATCGACGATTCCGACCATGATACCCGCAACGGCCAACGCCGGGACTGCAGCATAGAGAATCATCTGAGACAAGTCGATGAGTGCCCACTGGAAGTACAGCGTCTTGATGTGTTCGCGCGCCGGACCAAACAGAGACAGCGCTGTTTTGAGGTCATCAAGCAAGCCGTGTTCTTCCTCATTGAGGCTCTCTTCGTATTCGTTCGCGAGACGTTCAACTTGGAAGATTTTCCAGCTATAATTGAAATTTAGTGCAGCGAATAACACATTGAACGAGCCGAACTGCGCATCCTCAAGTTGGTCACGTACCGTGTCAGCGTTCCCAGTGACGCTTTCAGCAAATTCATCGACCTCTTCTCGGAGATTCTCGTTATTATTCTTGTCAATCGACTCTCGAAGAGCCGTAGTTCGTTGTGCCGTGATTCCGATGATCTGCCGGAGGAATTCGGATGGATCGGCAGGACTCGGAGATCCGATTAATTCTTCAGTATAATCCCGGAAATCCATCGAACTGGACATACGCTCGCGTTGATCGCCGAGTGGGCCGTTCTCTTGGGAGAGGACGAGCTGACCGATCGTGACGACGAGTGTCGTCCCAGTCACGATGACCGTGATCATCGTCGAGAACATCGTGTCGATCATGTCGCCGGACTCGATTTGCCGTGAAAACGGTGGATCGAGGACAGCGACGGCGATGACGAATGCGACGAACACGGCACTGGTCAGGACGCTGGAGACGAGAAGGCGGTTCGCGCGCAGCAGCAACCAAACTTTAATCCGACTCTCGCCCGAGCGCTCACGCATCGTGTTGGCCGTACTGATGTCGGTCTCGTCAGTCATACTGGCTCATCCGATTGGGTAGGTCGCTTGAAAACGAGGTACTTGGTGCCGCCTCCTTCGTAGTCGATCGTCTCCACAAACTCCCAGCCCTCTGCACCGAGTTGATTCAACTCTGCTTTCGGATCCTCTGCTTCTTTTTGGGTCTCATCGCGCGGTGGGCGAAGCGTCTCGTACTCCCAGCGGGTCACTTTTGATTCGGACATCACTACTAGTAGATACTGCAGCCCCCTATACCCGCTCCACCACCGAGATGGAGGGAACATTCCTGATACGGAATATGGTCTGCTTGGACGCCCAGCAGTACAACGCGCAAGCACTCGGACATCGAAGCGGACAATGGATGGCGAGCACTCCCTCACGCCGTCGGGCCGTTGCGACGATAGTCTTGGATTCGATACGAAGCAGTCCCGCTCGGCAAACTCATCGGTACTTTCGCGCTCGTCAGTCTCGTCCTGTTCACTCTCGTATTCTTGCTCAGTGCTTAGGATCCAGCTACGATTCTGGCAGTGGTTGAGCAATTTATCCTCGCCGTCGGTGCGGGGATCGTACTTATGTATGTCATCGCTCGTAGGAAGCACCTGTCCGGCGACTGAATCGCATCGTGTCCACCCACCGTTTGGAGCATTCCTGCAAGAGGAAATCACGAAAACTTGGTGACCGATACGCGCCTTGTATTCAGCAGTCGGTGAGCGAGCTCCTCGACAGCTGTCAGTAACGGAGTGTAAGATACAAAGGGGTGAGTCGGGCACCGCGAACAGGCTGTCTGGGTAGTGGTCCCGGAGGTTCTCTTCGGCAGGTTCGGAAGGTCGTCACTCAGCGGGAACGTCGGAGGAACAGTTCGGCACCGCCCCACCAGTTGACGACGACCTCGTCAAGTTCCCATCCGTCCGCCGCGAGGTCGTTCAACAATCGCTCGGTCGCATCGCGCTTGATTCGGAACCACAGAAGGCTGGTCGGAGCGTTGACGACCTTGTACTCGTAGTCAGCTTCGCCGCTCATAAGCCGTTCACTCGTCATTGTGTTCACGATAATCTAAAAGTCGCGCAACGAAAACCGTTCCGTTCATCTCGAAGCGCGGCAACGTCAATTTTACTGACTTTCAAAGTGCTGAGCAACGATAGACGACGAGTCAGCCGGGTGTCATGAAATGAAGCAGCGAGACTGAGTAGCCGATACGCGCACTGTATTCAGCAGGCGGTGAACGAACTTTTGGACAGTTGTCAGTAAGGGAGTACAAGATACAGAGGATACGTCGGTCGTATACGGACCTCGTTTGGGAAATTGTTCGCTGGACCCCGAAGGAGAAGACGAGGGACTCTCGTCACGGTTCTTCGTCAATAGGAACTTCTACCTCCAGTTCTACTAGGGGTGTTTCGCTCGCGAGGCTCTCGACACCGATGGCGGTGTGGCAGGGAAAAGGCTCGGTCGAAAAAACCTCTCGATACACTGACTGAAACGCCTCGTAGTGGTCCCTAATATCGACGATATAGCTCGTGATTTTGACAATGTCCTCGAGTTCCCTGTCCACACTTTGAAGAATCGTCTCGACGTTCTCGAATGCCTGCCGAGTCTGTGACTCGACATCGTTGCCGACGTAGTTCCCGTCTTCGTCCGTCCCGACCTGTCCCGATATGTAGAACGCCCCGTCGGCGACGATTGCAGGGCTGAAGTGATGCGGCGTTGTGTCGGCTAGGTTTTTTGGCTCGATAACTCTCCGTGCCATAGCCATGTCATCTTCGATGGTCTGAATAAAAATTCGGTTGGTAGAGAGAAATACTGATTCTTCCCAGAGGTTCGATATCGACGTCCTTCGACGACAGAACTGAACGGTCGAACAGCAGACACCGTGACCGATATGCGCCCTGTATTCAGCACGGTTCCTAAAACCTATTACCGCCTGAGGGTTTCAACAGAGCCTATCGACTCTACGTGTCGCTCGACCTCCGCCGCAAGACGGAGGTATGCGCTCGAATCTTTATTACAACCCAGCCTTCACTTGTTCACACGTGATTGGTCGCGTAACCACTCAACCGGATACATCGCCGTCAACCCGGGTGTGTCGATGCGGAACTGCTGTGGTGGTGTTGTTTTCGCATAAGTTTTCTCGACGCGTGGGTCGCCCTCAAGCGGGTCGTTGAGCGCTTGCAGTACGGCGTGGCCTGCAGACTGGGTCATGACGACCCAGATTGCGTCGTCGACATTGCAGTCGGCGATTTTGTCGAAGTCCTCGGGGGCGGCTCGGCGATTATCGTGATTCACTCGCTCGGCTTCGACGGCAACGACGATGGTGCCATCAGCATCGAGCCCTGCGATGTCGAGGCGACGGCGGTCATCGATATCGTAGTACGGAACCACTTCGACGACCGACGACTCCGGGTTTTCGAGGTACGCTTCGATGAGGTGCTGTCGGGCCACCTCGATGGCGCGGACGTGCTGGCTCGACTCTTCGAGATCGCCTGTGCTGTGACCGTAGTCGACGCCTTGGCGGTAGCTCTCACCGATTTCGTTTCGACCAGCAGGCGTAACCGAATAGAGCCGATGTGGGTGGTCGGTATCGTGTCGGAGCAGTCCGTCCTCGATGAGGCTCTCGACAGCTTCTGACTCAATTGCAACGTATTCCTGTAAGCGGAGCATCGAATCATGGAGCAGGTCGTATTCGAGTGGGTCGTATCGCAGTTGCTGGGCATTGTACACGGCCTGGAGGAACAGCAACTGTGTATCCGTGCACGCCGAGACGGCTCGCTCTTCTGGAGTGAGCTTGAGGTTTACCTCGCAGATCGGCACGTCATCGCGGTCGATGTCCTGTAGTGACGAGCAGCAGGCGATTGCACGCTGCATTCCCTCGGTGGTCGGGTCGTAGCGATTGTGACATTCCGTACAGCGAAGCGCATGAATGGATGGGCTGTAGCGAACCGTCGGCGGCATCCGGTTCGTGTATGGAAGCGCAGAGTCGACTCGTTGCTGTGGGAGTGGTGACTCATCGCCGTCTGTGTCTGTCTCTGTGTCAGCCGACGTCTCCGCATCGCCTTCGTCGGGTGTGACCGTATTCGGGAGAGTGAGCGTCAGCCCTGAGTGGTGCATCGTTCGCTCACGGACGGTCATCATCACGTCCTCGAACGCCTGCAGTTCTGTGTCAGTGAACGGGTCGTCGCCTGCAGGGTCGCCAGGTGGCGGAGCGGCTGACCTGACGAGAAACGGACGGGGCTCAGGGTCGTCGAAGCCAGCAGGGAGGCTGACGAGCCATTGTCCGCGACGAAGGGCACGCAATCGATTTCCGACGGCCTGTGCATCCATGTCGTCGGTAGCGAGCCGTTCGGCAAGGCGGCGATCGACAGGGACGTTACCCGTGATGAACGTGGAGATGTTGTTGAGCACTTCGTCGTAGACATCGTCGCCATAGGCGCGCAGTTGGGCGGGAAACTGCATCGAAAGCGTCACTGAGCAGTCGAAGCTGCGTGATTGGGCGAGTAACTGTTTGAAGAGGTCGGAGACGGCGATGCTCGCGGCCTCTTCGATATAGAGGTTGACGAGCGGCTGTTTGGAGTTCTTACTGCGTTTCGAGCGCCGACGCAGTGCCGTCCAGAGATTCGAGAGGATGACGAGTGTGAGGACGCGCTGGGCCTCACTGCGGAGGTCACCCGTATCGAAGATGATGACCACGTGTTCGTTCAAATAGTGGGCGAGGTCGAACGCGGGAGTGTCTGGGTCGTCTGTTGCGACGTGATTGAAGATACGGGCGAGACGTTGATCGAGCGGGATTTTCTCGATTCGATTCGCGACACCCTGCATGATTTCGTCGAACGACCGAGGGCGATTGGCGACAACGCCTGCGAGCATGCGTTCGAGGTCTCCGTCGGAGACCGCAGGAGCAGCCTGGCGTTCGTGCATCTGTCGGACTGCAGTGTGGAGGTCGCGGTGTGAGAAGGCGTCACACCCACTGACGGGGTCGAACATCGCCTTCGTGAGATACCGGATGATATCCGGGGAGCGAACGGCTTGCTCGAAGCGGTCTTTGCCCATGATTTGAGAGAGAATTTCGATGTAATGGTCGACCGTATCCTCGACAGCGGTGGTTCGAGGAACACCTGCTTCGAGTTCATCGCGGATATCGAAAAACGAGAACGCAGGGAGGACGTCCGCACAGTCAAAGTAGTGGACGTTCTCGAGCGTGCCGTAGGTCGCATAGTGCGCTTGGAGGTAATCGATGGTCATGCCGTCGCCTTTCGGGTCGATGAGGATGTCTGCGCCCGCAGTGGCGGCGTGATTGTGCAAGAGTGCGTTGATGGTGCTCGTGGATTTGCCCGCACCCGTCCTGCCGAACCAGCCGACGTGTAGTGGCTGCAGACTCGGTGGAAGCACGAGCGACTCGGTGGCTGGGGTGCCGTCTTGGGTGAGCGGATTCCCGAGGAGCATTCCTGGGCCACGGTAGTGAGCGAGGAGGTCGGTTGGTGGTCGTGCGAGTGCAGTGCGTTCTCTGGGAGTTGGCGCGAGTGCACGGACGCCTGCTGCGGTGAGCGCAGTGCCACTGACGGCGAAGAAGTTCGGAAGTTCGCTTGCGTCGGCGACGATACCCTGACTGCGTGGTGTGCGCCACGGTAACCGATTCGTGAACGCTGTGTATGTCGGTGGGTGAAACGTCCGCTCACACATCTCCGAGAGGACGTTTCTCGCGGTCTGCCCGCTCAACACCCGTCCTGTGAGTTCATACGATGTCCGACTGACGGCCGCAAACACCGAGGCGAGTTCGTGGGCTGTCGCTGTGACGTTGCTATTGCTGCTGTCGTCGCGTGCAATAACGGCGATGCGGGCGTTCACGTCGAACGACCGGTGTGTTTCGCGGACCGCGAGTTCGTCGAGTCTGGTTTCGTCACTCTGTGGAATCGGGAGGTCGTCGGGTGCGCCGAACACGGCAGTCGACAGTTTGCCACCGAGTGTGTCCTGATACGTCTCGAGCGCTTTCCGCCGGACGTCGGCTGCAGCCGTCCAATCGGGTTTCGGGCGGAGCAGTGTCTGATAGATGATTGGGCAGTCACTCGCTGCCATCGTCTCGATGATGGCTGCAAGCGGGATTCGCGTATGCGTCTGGCTGTGGTTGCTGTCGCTGGTTTCGAACTCGCTGAAGGGCGTCAGTCGTGTTTGCCAGTCTTTGGGCCGTTCGACGCAAGCCTCGTACTCGACAGCAGCGATGCAATCGGAATCATCGGCTGACTCATCCGCTGAGTCTGAGCCAGACCAGCGTGCTTTGAATTCATCGGCGGTTCGGGTCGTCCGTGTGAGTTCGTATGAATCGGGGAACAGCCCTCTGAGGACGCGTTCGAGTGCGTCGGTCGCTTCGGGATCGTCGACGCCGAACAGATACGTGAGAGTCGTCTCACCGTTTCCGTCGGAGATGAGCAAACACTCGATAGTTGGTGATGAAGGGCGATTGAAGAGCCTGAACCCTGCCGGATTGCTCTTTTGTGGTAGTTGGTGGAGACGGCGCACGTGTGTCGCAACGGTCTCTGTGTTCAGCGATTCGTCTGCTGGCCGAACGCGAATATAGGTTCGTGCCTGCTCGAGCGGTACTGGAAGGTCGGTGTCATCAGCCATCTAGTGGCCTCGGCTTCTTCAGATTCTATTGAATACGCATGGGGCGCGATAGTGTGGTTACGTCTGCAACAGAGTGTGAATTCAAGAGACGAACGGCAGACGGCTGAGGAGTTCAATACGATTCGAGGTAGCACTCCTACTCTCAAGCAACGAGATGCAGATACTGAGAGAGTTCATTTCGTGTGCTTTCTCGGAAATGATGGAGTCGGGGTTGGGCTGCTGAGAGCACACGAAATGTACAGTTCGCTAATTTACTCTCTGTCTCTTAGGCTTGTGGTCGATCCGAGTGTGGATGCAGACCTGCGAGAGTTCATTTCGTGTGCTTTTCGCGCTACTGTATGTTGATTCTGGGACGATTTGTGAGCACACGAAACGTAGTACTCGTAACTGATGCTACACCCCCTGTTTGAGACAAAATTGAGAAATACGGGATCCAAAAATGCCTCCGGTACGAGGCAAGAGACAGTACGTTTCGTGTGCTTTCGCTACGTTTGGGTTTCTTGTTCTATCTTCTCACGTGTTTCAAGTACGAGGTCTGCGTCGAGATCTAACTCGTATTCATAGTATTGGCCACCACTCAGACCCTTGTTTCGCTCATAACGTTTGGTGAACCCCAGCATATGGAGATCAGAAAGATTGTCTTGAACACTTTTTAGCGTCGTAAGTGCGTCTACGCCCCACGAGGCAGCAACCGTTTCGTAGTGTGACTGGATGGTCTTCGAACGGACTCGTTTGTTGCCCTGTTTGTCAAGGCGCGCAATTGTCTCTAAAATCAGTTGCGTGTGTTCTGTCTGGTCACGTATCCGGTTGCTCAGTCGACCACGTTGGACGAGCTCTCGGGCTTCCTCAATGTGTTTGTCCGTTACGCATAGCTCTCCGTTTTTTTCGGCAACCTCAGAGCCCACTCGGAGGAGATCAATTGCTTGGCGTGCGTTCCCCATGTCCTGAGCTGCAATTGCAGCTGTCATCGTAATTGCCGACATATCGTACCCACCATCGATGAACGCGCGTTCAGCACGATCGAGAAGAATCGTTTTGAGTTCGTGTGCATCGTACGGCGAGAACGAGATCTCGGTTTCCATCAGCGTGTCTTTGACTTTTAGAGAGAGACCCGACCTGAACGTGTAGTTGTTGCTAATTCCAATGATGCCGATACGCGCATCTGTGACGTGCCCATTCGATCGGGCTCGTGGCAGTTCGTACAGAAGCGTATTCGCATCTGTGAGGTGATCAATCTCGTCGAAGACGAACAGATGCGTGCCACCTATCCGGTCCAATTGACTATAGAGTTCTTCGAACGCATCGCCTGTCCCCAACCCTCGTTTTGGGAACTCGCTTGCATCTACTGGGAGAAGACCATTTACCAGGCGTCGAACAGCCATGAATAGCGTCTTTCCGTTGCAGTTCACCTCGTGGACGTGAAGCTCATCTGTCTAACGTTTCGCCCCAGTCTTCTGCGCTCTCCGAAGCCTCGTGGCAGGCGGCAGCCAGCTCATCTTCATCAGGTCGGGTTCTCTCGGACCACTTTGTCTCGAGGCAAGTCATGAAATCCGCTCTAGTGTAAATTCGAGGTCAAACGAGAGTTCTGAACTTGGCGCACCGCCACCCAGACTGTAACTCACTGTCTTTGCTACCTGGTATGTGCCTGCACTCTGTGGCACGGTTTCGTCAGGGTAGGTATCGGTCGTACTCGGGAGGATTTCGTATACTTTCGAGAGCTGCTCGCACGATTCAAGTTTGGAGATAATCCCGATATCGCACCGCGCCCATCCACCATTCCACCGGCTGAAGCATCCTTCTTTTTCGTAGTCGCGCCACATAAGGAACGACTCACCATCTCCAATCGCTTCTGCGTGCAGCATCCCGAACGGCGGTACCGTCCCCGAGAACAGTTCTTGGGTCTGGGCACTTCGATTCCGGAGACTGAATTCGATTGCGCCGGGGCTGTCTGGAGCCACGTATCGGTCGGTGATTTCGGCTGTGAACTCGATGGCTGGTGGCGCATCCGGGTCGAGGTGATGCAGCGTCAATCCAATGTGTGTATACGTGTCGTCTTTCGAGACGCCGGTGAAGAAATCGACACGCTCGATTGTTTCAGGCAAGTCTTCTGGGGCTCTGTTCGATTTCCATTCTCCCTCTAAAATCGCGGTTTCGATAGCCGCCTTCGATTCTGGATTTTCGACATCTGTGATATCGACGACGACTTGCTCTTCGCCGGTTCGTGACTCTTCGCGTTCGACCGCATCTTCGGAGTAGAACGCCGATGGTTCGAGAATATAGTGATGAGTAGGGCGGTCTGTGCTTGTCGATACCTGAAGGTCAGTCAGTTCGTACTCAGCATTCTGTGGTCTTTCTTGAGAACTGGGTTCAGTCTCGGGCGAGGACTCACAACTCGGTCTTGGTGTCTCGGTTTCTGTTGTCGATGGTGCGGTTTGATCGCTCGCTGTGGGTGCAGCGACACAACCTGCGGTGAGAAGTCCAACGTTGCTGAGGAGGGCACGACGACGCATATGTCCCGATTTCAGCATCACGTATGAATACTTTCTGTTAAAATTTCGATATAGATGTCATAGTAGACGAGACTCGGCACGCCCCGTTCGCTCGCCCAGGTACGTAGAAACGCTAAGCTCCTCGCCCCCCTACATCACATATGACTGCGGGAATCAATAACATCCAGTTCCTGGCCATGTCGGCCCACCGCGTTGGTGTCCTCGAGACGCTGGGGGACGGACCAACAGACCGTCGAGAGCTGTGTGAGGCCACCGGCGCCTCCTCGCCGACCGTCGGACGGGTGCTCGCCGACTTCGAAGAGCGTAGGTGGCTCGTCAGAGACGGCACCGCGTACGAGTTGACCCCTCTCGGCGAGTACGTCGCCGACCGGTTCCTTGCTCTCCGGGACGCGATGGAGGTCGAGGAGAAGCTTCGCGATGTCTGGCAGTGGTTGCCGGTCGAGATGCCTGGGTTCTCCGTCGACCTCTTTGCCGACGCGGTGGTCTCCTACCCCGGGCCAGGTTACCCTTACGAGCCCGTCGAGCGTCTCAGCCAGCTCATCGCGTCGACCTCGTCGTTGCGCGGGTTCGACAACATCGTCTACAAGTCAAGCAACCTCGAGACAGCCTGCGGCGCAGTCCTTGAGGGAATGACGTTCGAATACGTGTTCACGCCCGAGGCCCTGAAGGGGATGTTCGCCTGGAACCCGGAACAGATCATGGAGGTCACCGCCTGCGAGAACGCGACCGTCCTCGTCCACGATCACCTCCCCGACGGCGACCGCTGCGGCCTCGGCGTCGTGGACGACCGGGCCGGCATCTGCTGCCATGACGCCGAGACTGGGGCGCTCGTGGCAGTCATCGACACGGACGCCCCGGAGGCCCGAGACTGGGCCATCTCGGTCTTCGAGCAGGTTCGCGCGGAGGCGACCCCGGTAGACCCCACCGCCTTCGAGTCCCGCGTGTCGTCGTAACGCCACTGGCGACGACCGTCGCCATCCGACTGGCAACCCGGTCAGCCGAGAGTCTCTAATGTAGCAGATACCCGGCCTATCTAAGATTTCAGGACGTGAAATCCTGCACGCGGCATCATCACTTCCCTCCGGCGCGTACGCTTACCAAGGAACAAAAACATGATCGAACAACGCGATACCGTCATTATCGGTGGCGGCCAGGCCGGACTGGCGACCGGGTACTACCTGCAGCAGCACGACCAGGACTTCGTCATCCTCGACGCGAGCGACCGCGTCGGCGACGCATGGCGGGCCCGCTGGGACTCCCTCCGGGTGTTCACGCCCGCCCGTTACTCAAGCCTACCGGGGATGGACTTTCCGGGCTCACCGTACGCCTTTCCCACGAAGAACGAAGTGGCCGACTATCTGGAGTCCTACGCCCAGCGGTTCGACCTGCCCGTCGAACTCGGCGTCCGTGTGGACGGGCTGAAACGGAGCGGCGATGGCTTCCTCGTCACCGCGGGCGACCGGCGGATAGAGGCGGACAACGTCGTGGTGGCAATGGCGAGCTTCCAAGTCCCAAAGATCCCGAATTTCGCGGCGGAGCTCTCCGACGACGTCGTCCAGCTGCACACGAGCGAATACCGCAACCCCGAACAACTCCAGGACGGGGACGTACTCGTCGTCGGGGCGGGCAACTCCGGTGCCGAGATCGCCCTCGACGTCGCCTACGAGCACGAAACATGGCTGTCGGGCCGGGACGTCGGCCACGTGCCGTTCCACATCGACTCGTGGGTCGGCCGTCACCTCGGGGCCCCGTTCGTGATGCGCGTGCTCTTTCACCGGATCTTCACGACGGGGACGCCGGTCGGGCGCCGTATCCGCCCGAAGGTGCTCTCACAGGGCGGCCCGCTGGTGCGCACGAAGCCAAGTGACTTGACCGCCGCCGGCGTCAAGCGGGTGCCTCGTACGACCGGTGTCCGCGACGGTCGCCCCGTCGTCGGGGACGACGACGTTCTCGACGTCGAGAACGTCATCTGGTGCACTGGCTTCCGTCCTGACTTTTCGTGGATAGACCTCCCAATCTTCGACGGGAAGGAACAGCCCAAGGAACCCGTCCACGTGCGCGGCGTCGTCCCGGACGAGCCAGGATTGTACTTCGTGGGCCTATTCTTCCTGTACGCGATGACGTCGGGGCTGTTCACCGGCGTCGGCAGGGATGCAGAGTACGTCATTGACCACCTGACGTCGACAACGCGACAGCAGGAGCCTCGTCCGAGCCATACCGGATCGAATGGACGGACTCCTACAGCGGTCGTCGGTGAATTCGGTGTCACCCCCGAGTCTGAGAACGGCTAGTCTCGCGAACGTCGCCATCCCCCATGGTCTAACTCATCCTAACTTGGAACCAAATCACCCGCGGTGACCAATCCAACCTCTCTATACAGCACACACCGTCTATCAGCGACCACAGTTCGAGCAACGGGAAGCGATGCTACGACACCGATTCATATCTGTCTCTGAGTAGTGCCTATAGCAAAGACCGTCTTATTGCCTGCAAAAGCATTTAACGGCTCTACTTGCCCTTCGATTATTGGTTATGGCTGTGTCCGACCACGACGTGCTGGCTCATCTTGCTGGGGTACAATCGATAGGGGACGTCACGCCCTATGCGGTTCTCACCCGGCTCAGCGAGGAACCAGCGAGTTTCGACACACTCGCAGATGAGTTCGATGTCGACCGGACCACGATTTACCGATTACTCAACCCAATCCGTGAGTGGCATTTTATCTCGAACGAAGGTGTTGACCACGACGGATACGAGGTAACGGGACTCGGAGCGGTTGTGCTTCACCACATCGACGTAACGACTACCGCCGACGAATTTGGAGATCCTGATTCGAGTCTCTCATATCTGCTTGGTGCAACGTCGAGACCGACAATACTCAAACGTCTTAGAGAGGCCCCGTCACGGAAGGCCGACCTCTCTCGTGGTCCTAATGCACCATCCCGTTCGACAGTCCATCGAGCTATCAATGGCTTCACTGACCACGAGTTAGTCGAACGAGATTACTCAGCTGGCCACTACAAACTTACAGACTCTGGGCAGGAAGTAATCGCTACGTATGAATCACTGATCAACGGTGTCCATATCGCCCGACGACATACGATATTTTTCTGCTGCTGTGATGAGCGAATAGCCGACATTCCAGTCACATCGCTTGCGACGGTTGAGCGAACCATCGACGAGGCGATCTCTCCAGAGCGGACTATTCTTGCGCTCAGAGAGCTGGTAGAGAACGGAATTACAGAAGTCCGTGGACTCCGTTCGCATGTTTCAGCTCAACTTGCGGATATTTTCTATCCGGTTATCAAATCTGGTGTGCCGTACGAATCAATAATCACCGAGCCAGTACTCTATAACCTTCCGAGAACTGGTCGATATCGAGACATTGTAAGTACTGCACTTCGTGCTACCAATGTTCGGATACTCGTTGTTCCTGGGATTGAAGAATTCCCCTTTGGGTTGGGAATCCTCAACGGAGATACTGTTGTGTTAGCTCCAGCTAGCCCTGGTCATGCCGTGAATTTCGGAAGTGGTCTTCAATCAGAGACTCTCATCGGTCACGACCCAGAGCTGATTGCTTGGGCCGAGAAACGGTACGCGGAGTACCAACAAGTTGCACGATCACCTCTAAGGTATGTAATCGCCGACTTGTTCAACCGGGCTGTCCCAATCGATACAGAGCATAAATCAGAATAATAGTCAAAATATTGTTAGGAATTTAGGCTATCTTTTCCACGGGTCGCAATCGTGTTGTGACGGATGACTACATCGACCTACCTGATTCAGAAGTAGTCGTAATGTCTGATATGAATTGCTCTGACTCCGCCAACGTTGGCGAGAGTAGTTTGTCGACAACCGAACAGTATGGATGTACATTTCCATCGCTCCCCGGCTTCCGATGTCAATACGACTCTGTTCTCCAAGGGTCCGTGCTTGTCTCGTTACTCCGAATAATAAGCACGCTCGCAGTTGTCGCCCTATTCGCGTCACAACCCGTCCTCGCGCAGACAACTGGGACTGCCTTCTGTGATACGGACATGGCACAAACGATCAAGAATCTCTTCACCCTCATCCAGTTCGGTGGTCCACTCGTCGGTGGAGTAATCGCACTCGGCACGACGGTTGCGCTCCCGACAGTGCGGCGCGCTGATTTGAAACAAGAACTCAAAGAAGCTCGTAACCAAGCCGTCGTATGGGGTGTCATCGTCGCCCCGCTCGGAACGGCGATCATTGGCTTCCTTCTCACCGAAGTCGTCTCTGGAGGCGTAAGTTGCGGGTTCTAAGCCCCAGACTGTCTGGAGGCGTTCTCGTCTTCGCACTGGCGGTGCTTGCACTCACCCTGACTGTGACTCCGTCAGCTGCGCACCCATCTAACAAATCCGACCACGGGCTGAACGAGACGACCTACTGCACGCTGTGGGCAGGTGATGAGGATGTCTCGAACGTCAGTGCACTCGAAAGCCGTCCGAACGAGTCGTCAGCAGAACTGTGTACGATTGCTGCGGGAACGGATATCCCACTTGACACACCACCCAAAGCGGTCGAGCAGTGGAACCGTGGCGACCTACAGGAGTTCCCAACTACGGATGCAACTCAGTCGGTTCATCCACTGAACGCAACGCTCAGCGATGGGCGGTTCATCAAAGATGCCTACACCGAGATTTTTGCAGTTCAGCCCTCGACGCGCGCAAGACTGTCCCCGACTGACCAACCGCTGTACGTCGCCTCGAATGGAACGCTTCTTGGAACTGTCGACTATCGCGTGGCTGTTCCAACAGCGGAGACAACTGATAATCGCCGGACGAACTGGGAGGTAGTTGACCACGAAATCGTCGGGACACGGCTGCTCGTTGATGGTGACGTAGAATCAACGGCATCCGGGACTCACACGCCTGAACTACCCTACTCACTGGATAGCCAGACAGACGAACCACACTCACTCACGCTCGTCGCAGAAATCGCAGTCACAGTAGAAAGACGCGTTTCTGTCTGTACTGCTCGCGACGCACGAGGTACCTGTCTCGAATGGAATACCCAGCGTGAACGCCGGACGGAGACACATATCGTCCGCGATAGCACCGATGTGGTCGCATACGACCTCACCATCTCGGGCTATCACGCGGTGTATCCCAACGGCGATCTCGGTCTCGTCGTCTACAAGAATCAGCCGTGGCTTGGCTACTCTCTGCCAAATGGTGACGTCCGTGGTGTATGGCGCTTTTACTCTGCACGAGACCCAGAGTGGGATACACTCGTTACGAGCACGGATGAGGGTCAGACAGTCGACCACTCTTCGCTGCATCCGCTACAAGTGCATGCCTATCCAATCGAGACCGGTCCAACACCATCTCCACGTCGGACAGTGACGATTCTGGAGACCTACGGTGTGGAGACACAGCCACCGACACTGCCCGAGACTGTCCTGTTGGGCGCTACTGACGAACCGTATACTGCAAGCTACGGAATTGCGACTCGAACCAAGTCGACCGAGAACGACCTCACAGCAGTGACGGCGTACGGCCTCGTTCGTGGTGTCGAAGCCGATGCAAGTGAATCGTCCTTTGTCACAGTCCCGCTCAACGAGAGCGAACTCACGCTTGACGTCCTGAACACGACTGAAGACTCGGTCACGGTTCGCGTGAGCCTTCGAGATACGCAGACGGGCGAACCAATCAACACCCACGGCCGAGAGGAATACGTCGTTCTCCAGGGCCAGCGTATGAATACCAGTGACAATGGAACGCTGACGACGACGCTCTCACAATCGACAGGCAGCGTTTCTGCACGGTACGAGCCTGGTCGTTGGTGGCGGTCAGTTCCCGGCTATGTAGGTGATTCGGACGTGGTGTACGTACGGGGGCCGATACAGTCGACGCTCTCTGTTCTCTACGAGGTCGCCGTTCCCGTGTCGCTCTTCTTGCTGAGCGTGTTCTTCATCGACCGAATCACTGGGTGGCGTGTGTGGCCTCCGTGGAGGCGGTTGTAATGGCGCGAACAAACGGCGTCTCTCGTCGAACACTGCTCAAAGCAGGCGTTCTCGGTAGCGTCACCGCCCTTGCTGGGTGTACCCAAGATGACGATGCAGCAGACGCAACAACATCCACGAGCGCCTCTGAGAATTTGGTCTTTCGTGATGTCTCGTTCGATGGTCCGTATCTAATCGTACGGTTACGAGAGGACCATGCAGTCACGAAACTCAATCTCATTGCACCAGATGGCAGTTTGTTTACACGGACGGGTGTTCCAGAGGGTGTGACAAGAGCGAGTCTTCAATTGTTGGATGTGGGCGCTGGAAAGCACTACATTCCAGGACAGCACAGATTAACTGCGGTTACTCCTGGACAAGATTCGGCTTCAACATCTGTTGATCTCGTACCAGAACTCAAAATTGTCAATGTGAGGCAGTACTCGTCAGGCCGATCAACACCGGGAAATCGGGGTAATGTGGTTGTGAGAGTCGAAAACAGGGGAACTGGTCCAACCTGGATATACAACATTGCTTATGAGAACGCACTGTATGACGCAGCGAATAGTCTCGATGTTTCACCGAATCTTCCAACCGCTAATCTTGCTCTCCCGAAGACTGCAGCTGAGACAGTTCTGCATCCGAATGAATCTCAGGAGTTTATGGGATCTATTCCCCCATTTCTTATTACAAATTCAGAGGCCTGTGATGGCCGGTCATCGAAGACCGTCGTTATCGCACAAGCGGCAGGGAACAGTACTACACGAAGACTAGTTCGGGCGTCGTATTCGGGGGAACTCCTAAGCGCAAATTTCCAAGCGAGCTGTAGCGAGGTTTCAATCGAGATGCTTCGAAGAGAGGCCGAGAATGCGTAAGTGGACAAAATGTGCTCTCCTTATCGGGCTACTCATCTTGATTGCTAATCCTGTTGCGGCGCAGTCTGGGGATAGCAGTGGCGGCGCACTCGGTGATGTAATTGTAGCTGCACTCCAAGAGGCACTTAAAGCCCTGTTCGCACCTATCGAGGGCATTATTGAAGAATACGCAGGCGATCTTGTGGAGACAGTTGTTGAAACGCCTGCACCCGATTCGGTCTTCGATGAGCCCGGTAATGGTGCCTGGCCAGGTATCTATGATTACTACTGGAATGCGATTATCCCTCTCTCATTATTCCTCTGGGGACTCTCTATAGGGGTAATCATATTCTTTGAGGCGACGAGTAATCTGTTCAGCGGCTACCACCGCTCGAAGCTCAAGAAGCGGGCATTTACTGGGCTCTTAGGAATTCTCTCGTGGTGGTGGATTGACGCGATTTCGCGACAACTGATTCAAGAGCTATCGGTCTACCTTATCCCCGACCTCTCACAAATTTCGCTCTTTCAGACGTTGTCGTTTAGTGCAATGGGAGTTCTTGGAATAGTTGTCACTTTGGCAACTGATTTTGTCCTATTCGCACTTGTCGCAATGATTTACTTTGTCAGACATATTGTCCTCTATCTTTTCACCCTGTTCATGCCGATACTCATCGCATTCTGGATACCGGGCGTCGGCCCGTTTTCGCTCGTCTCTGGGTTCATGAAGCGACTGGCAGGATTCTACGTGCCGTTTCTCTTCATGACCGTTCCTGTCGCACTGTTGTTCCGAGTCGGTGAGATCATGGGTTCGAGCTTCGAGCTCTCGATGGGCGGTCTCGGTGCGTGGCTCACCGCGCTCATCATTCCTATCGTTGCGGTCGTCTCGCCGTTCGTGCTCTTCTGGCAGGCCGGTGCGCTGTTCTTCATGACCGACCGGATGGCACAACGTGTCTCGACGCAGCGTGCTCGAACGCGTGTCAATCAAACCATTCAGACAGGACGAGGCGGCGCACAAGGCGGACAGAACTTCATGCGCGGTGTACGCGGCCAACCTGCGATACGAGCCGACGGTCAAACGGTTCTCAATTCAGGTAACTCACGCGCCCACGCAACCGGATCTCGGCTCAGCGCATCAGGGTCGCAACTTCGACAACGATTCAGCAGAGACGCCGACACAGTTCCAGCATTACCCTCTGGGTCGAACACAACCCGATCTCGGCCAGAGTTCTCGGTTACAGACAGCCGCAGTCAGCGCTTCGAGAACCTTCGAAATCCGGAGACTTGGACATCTTCTCGCTGGGCAGACTCGCGCGAGCGTGAGCACCGTGAGCCGACGAATACCGATGACCGACCAGACAACGAGTAACCATGCAACACACTGATCCAACCAAACGCATTCCAAAATCGCTCGGTACCGACCCAAAACTATTCGGCACGTACACACTGACGGACCTCGCAGTCGCGTTGTTCCCGGGCGTGCTCGTCATCTTGTTCACGCAGGTCGTGCTCTCTCCGTCGACGGCGATTGCTGGCTACCGATTACAGACATTCACCCTCCCCGTTGCAGGAGGCGCGATCGCCATCGGGGCGTTGTTCGTCTATCTCACGCCAACGTACACGACAAGTCTCGATTGGTTCGCGACGTTCATTGGATTCCATCGACGCGCGAAAGAGCTCACTCACGAAGACGCCAAACAGTACACACAAATCGAACGTGTCCATACTGAACGAGGCGCCATCGAGCGAACTGATGGCGCTCTGCTTGGGCTTGTCCACGTCACGCCACCGACGATGGCGCTCGCAACTGATGCGGAATGGGCAACGAAAGCGACGGCGTTCGAAGACTTCTGCAACACTGTCGTCGAATTCCCAATTCAAATCTATTCGACGACGCAGCCGTTTCCCGCAGACGAGTATCTCGCCCAGTACGAATCTAGACTCACCGATTCGGATGTGAAGGAGAACCCGAGACTTGCCGCACTCATCGAACACTACATCTCGTGGTACGCAGCAGACCTCGACGAGCGGCGGATGACGATTCGCGACCACTACGTCGTCGTCTCGGTAACACCCGCTGAGGTTCGCTTCGAGCGTGAGAGTCTCACCGAGAAACTCGCAGCCGTGCCTCTTCTCGGATTATTCGTCCAGGCACGATTCGCACCCCGCATCGAAGAGCAACGTGAGGCGATGTTCGATGCATTAGACGAACGACTGCGGCGAATCGAAGGCGGACTCCGTGGGATAGAAGGCTGTAATGCACACCGTGTCGACACTGGAGATGCGACGCAACTCATCTGTGAGTTCTGGGCAGGCGAAGAACGCGACTATCAGGATATCACTCGCGTGTTGCGGACGCGGCCACTCGTCGGAGGCCGCGAATGAACTGGAAGCGACTCCGATTTTGGCGTCGTGCTGAAGGTGAAAGCCGTGAGGGGAGTGGCGAGTCTGAGGCAGTCTCTGTCGACTACGAGACAGAACACGGTCGTCTCACGACCGCTTCGGACATCCATCAGACGATCATCGCGCCATCCGATATCGAGCGGACACCGAACGCGGTTCGAACGGGCGAACAGTGGGCGCGGACGCTCTGGATTGGCGAGTATCCTGATGCACCAGCTGATGGGTTGTTTGAGACGCTGTATTCGAGTTCAGAGACCCGAACGACGGATATCTCGCTTCATCTCACGCCACGGGATACACACCGGACACTCGACTCGCTTGAGAATCGTATCGAAGACCTCGAAGCCGACTACGAGTATCTCGAAGAAAAGCGACGGGCGGGCGCTCGCGGTATTCAAAAAGATCTCGAAGACTACCGCCAAATGTACGATGTTCTCCGGAATACGTCGATGAAGGCGTTCGACACGTCGATGTATCTCTCGGTTCGTGGACCCACTCCTAAAGAGATTCATTCAGACGCAGTCGCGAACACGGCACGACGTTCGCCTGCGAATCTCACGCCGATTACACCGCGATGGGCACAACTGGACTCGCTCGTCTCTGCGAGTCCAGTTGGCGTTGACCGACTCAACGACTCGATGCAGACTCGAACCCCGATGTTGGGAGGGGCGGTCGGTGCGATGTTTCCCTTCGTTGCAGGCGCGTTTGCCGAACCAGGAATTGAGTACGGAACGTACGCACTCAACGAGAGTCCACTCATCTTGGACCGATTCAACCGTGAGACGGGCTACTGTACGATGGTCATCGGTAAACTCGGCGCAGGGAAATCGTTCTCGACGAAACTCCAGCTCGTTCGCCGAGCGATGTACGACCCCGAAACGGTCATCATCATGCTCGATCCACTGCAGGGCTTTGCAGGTGTGAACGCCGCACTCGGTGGCGAGCGTGTGACAGTCGGGGGGACGCGTGGATTCAACCCACTCGAACTCAAGCCAACACCTGGAGACGTTCTCGCGGACGTCCCCGACCTCGATCCGTGGTCAGAGCAAATCTCGTGGGTGCTGACGTTCTTCGAGACGTTCTTCACCCACGTCGCGACCCATCCGCTCGGTGACCGAAAGCAGACACTTCGACGGGCGATTCAAGACGCCTACGAACGCAACGGTATCACCCGCGACCCAGCAACGCACAGCTGTGAGTCACCCACCGTACGAGACGTCATTACCGTCCTTGAGGACCTGCTTGATGACCCGACTACGTTTGGCTACGCAACCGCGGGCGAACAGCGAAGCGTTGCTGACGATGCTCAGTCTCTATTGAAGGACCTTCGACCGTCGTTTCACGAGGGCGGTGACCTCGCCAATCTCGCGAAACCAACGGAGTTCGACCTCGATTCGAGTGTCGTCTACCTCGACCTCCACCAAGAGGAGGGAACGCGCGGGCGGACAGAGACCAGTCTGATGATGCAGGTGTTGTTCAACGCCGTCTACGAGCGTGCGAAAGGCACTGAGAAACGCGTTGTGTTTGCGATTGACGAAGCCCACTATCTGATGAACGATACGACCTCGCTTGAGTTCTTAGAGACAGCAGTTAGACACAGTCGACACTACGACCTCTCGTTGCAGTTCATCACACAGACGGGCGGGGAGTTCGCTCTTACACCGGAGGCGCGGACGATTGCGAATCTCTGTTCGATGACGCTCATCCATCGCGTTCAAGAAGAAGCCGAGACGCTTGCTGACTGGTTCGGATTGAGTGAGCGCGAAGTAAACTGGGTACAGACGGCAAAGGCCGGTAACGACGAGGACGGCTATTCAGAAGCACTTCTCAATATCGACGAGGAGGGCTGGTTCCCGCTTCGGGTTCGTGCGAGCCCGTTCGAGGCAGACGTTATCGCGAATGGATTCTCGCAGAGGGATTTACCGGATTCATCGGTGGCTACGAAGCATGACATCCAGACGGTGACTCAGAGGAATGGCCAAACACTCTCAGTTTCTCAGTGTGACGGCGGCGAGGAGAACTCCACCGACCAGGAGATGCGGTGAGGTATCGATGAATCCGAACGCGCTCCCGATCGAACTTCGTCATCGCCCGCAGTGGGTCTGCTGGGCCTCTCGAAAGCGAGACGGCAAGCAAACGAAGGTTCCACTAAATCCTGCGAGTGGTACGTTCGCCTCGACTGCCGATGCAGCTACGTGGGGGACCTTCGACGAGGCGTTGGCTCGTGCTACTCAGAATGGTATCTCGGGAATTGGTTTCGTCTTCACCAGTGACGATCCGTATGTCGGTATCGACCTCGATGACTGTCGTGACCCCGATGCGGTGACGCTAAATGAAGACGCCATCGAGATTGTCAGGCATCTCCGGTCATATACTGAAGTCTCGCCATCAGGAACGGGAGTACATATTATCGCTCGGGGGACCCTCCCCAGTGGCCCACGTCGACGCGGGATGGTTGAGATGTACGACGAAGGCAGATTTTTCACGATGACTGGCAATCATTTGCTAACGACGCCCGAACAGATCTGTGAGCGTTCGCGCGTGATTCGAAGCGTCCACGCTACCTTCGTTTCCACCTCTGGATCAACTAATTCAGCGAGACTATCTACCAAGCAAACCCGTGAGCTAACGTTCACCCCGCAATTGGATGATGAAGAAATAATCCAACGAGCGCAGTCAGCAGCGAACGGTGAGAAATTCTCGGCGCTTTGGAACGGCGATATCAGTGGATACGACAGCCATTCGGAGGCTGATATGGCACTGTGTTGTTTGCTTGCGTTTTGGGCGAATCGTGACGCGTCTCGCGTCGATCGACTCTTTCGGCAGTCCGGGCTGGTTCGACCGAAGTGGGACGAGGTCCACTACGCTGATGGGGCTACCTATGGGGAACGGACGGTTGAGCGTGCCTGTGTCCATGTGAGCGAGCAATATTCCGAGTAAGGAGACAACCGACTGGTAACAGTCTGCCTGGTGGATTCGACACTCCTCTCGTCTCTGTCTTTCAGCTTCTGTTGCATCGTTGTGTCCTAAACCACACACGAATCGTGATGATTTCTAGAGGTTCTTCGCAGTGTTTATTATGTATCAATTTCACCGCCTTAACGATGTTATCCGGATGGCGGTACCGCGTCGTTAGCGTCGTCGGCGCCGCCAGCCTCACGGCCCTCGCGGTCTACTTTGCCAACCACGGCCTCGTACAGTGGCTGTTCACGACGTACGTTCCGCTGTTCAATCGCCTCGACGCGCACGTACTCGAAGGCGTCTCGCTCGATCGCGCCGTCTGGACGGCGGTTCTCGCGGTGCTCGTGAGTCTGGTACCGCTGTACAAACCGCGTCCGCGACGGATTCTGGATGTCGTTTCTCTGACACAAAAACACGTCCTCATCGCGGGACTCGCGCTCGCGACGTTTGGCTATTTCGAGTGGTCGCACAGACTCCCGCGGGCGACGCTCGTGATGGTCGTCGCAGTGCTTTTGATCGCAATGCCAACGTGGTTCGTCTGGATTCGGCGTCAACCCCCCGCAGAGTCCGGGCGGACAATCATCGTCGGCGACGACCCCACGCTCATCGACCGCATCGCACAGGAGGTGTCGCTACCGGTGCTCGGCTACGTCTGTCCGACGAGCGCACTGCCGCGCACCCGACAGCAGACGGTCGTCGACGGGGATACGGGGACCGCTGACGCGAGGGCTGACGGCGGCGACATGCTCCCGGAGCTCTCCCACCTCGGCGGGTTCTCGCGGTTGGACGACGTGCTCATCGAACAGCACGTCGACACGGTGGTGCTGGCGTTCATGCGCCCCGACCGCGCAGAATTCTTCGGCGCGATCGACGCCTGTCACGAACACGGTGTCGAGGTGAAAGTCCACCGCGACTACTCGGACTCGGTGTTGACCGCCGAATCGAGCGTGGGGACGGTGGTAGACGTCGACATCGAGCCGTGGGACGTACAGGATTACATGCTGAAGCGCGCGTTCGACGTGGTGTTTGCTGCAGTGGGGATTCTCGTATTCGCACCGCTGATGCTCTTCATAGCAGTGGCGATTAAGTTAGATAGCTCTGGCCCCGTATTGTATAGTCAAGAGCGCACAGCGGGGTTAGGGGAGACGTTCAAGGTGTATAAGTTCCGATCGATGATTCCTGAGGGTGAGTCGGCGACGCCAGTTGAGGACAACGAGAACGACCGAATTACGCGTATAGGTCATGTACTACGGCGGACACATCTAGATGAATTGCCGCAATTGTGGTCAATCTTGAATGGAAAGATGAGCACCGTAGGTCCGCGAGCCGTGTGGACCAACGAAGAAGCGCTTCTGGAGCGTGAAATCCACATGTGGCGCAAACGGTGGTTCGTGAAGCCTGGACTGACGGGGTTGGCGCAAATTAATAACGCAAAGAGCACAGATCCGGACGCAAAACTGCGGTACGATCTAGATTACATCCGGCGGCAGTCATTTTGGTTTGATCTGAAGATAGTAGTGCGACAGGTATGGAAGGTGTGTGAAGACGTGTCTGAGCATTTCAGATGACGGTATCGTTCAATCGGTGCTGTCTTAGCTCATAATTAGGAAATAATCAATGCGAATCATTCGAGTCGCGCAGTAAGTCGATCTTGATGTGAGAGGTGGCGGTCCGTACTCCGTCCACACGATAAGTCGTTAATCAGCTATGGGGCACGATATGATTTTTTAACGGTCAGAGATGGCGTGAATCGCCCCGCATAGAGAAGAATGTGACGGATACACTGCTGTTACCCGTCACGGCGTCGCTCTTCGGTAATGACATCTCGCGGGCGTCGCGTTGTCTTTCTGTGACGCTTATCCTACGACGTGATTCATACGCATTCATACCTATACTCACTCGCCTTGCATACTTACAGAAGTATACGGTCGAGCGCCGAACGTAACAGAGTACGGAACGACAACCGGGCTTGCGTGATCACTCGCGGGAGAGTTCGAGGATTTCCCTCACGGCCTCACGGAGACGTTTCCCGACACGTTCCCATGTGTAATGGGACCTGACGATATCGCGTGCCGCATAACCAATCCGTCGGCGACGTTCGACATCCGATAGTAGGCCAGTAGTTTCTGCGGCGAATGATTGCGGATTGTCAGCGACAACAAGGTGTCGTCCGTTGTCCGCCTTGATTCCTTCCCTAGCGAGGGAAGTGACCACAATGGGGCGGCTGAGTGCCATCGCTTCAAGGACCTTGTTCTGTAATCCTGCACCGTGGCGCATTGGCGCAACGACTACGTCTGCCAGATTAAGATACTCTCGAGGATTTTCAACGAATCCTGTGACGGTGACGCCGGGAATGTCATCAAGAACGGTCACTTTGTCACTCGGGCTAGAACCAACTACGAGGAACTCGGCAGCCGGATACGTCTCGCGGACCAGCGGAAAAACCTCGCTGGCGAAGTATATGGCCGCATCCTCGTTTGGGAAGTAATCCATCTTTCCGAGGAAGACGAGCGTTGGCCCCGACTCCACTGCGCGGAGGGCGGTGGGTTTGCGTTCGAGAAGTTCGGGTTTTACGCCGTTCGGGAGTACGGAGAGCGACGGGTACGACGCGCCCTCGGCGATGAACGAGCGGTCGGCATTCGTAATGATGAACGAGCGGTCGAACGTTTCCACAACCCGACGTTCGTACCGCCGTAGTCGCCGCCACTCCAACGGATAGATGAACCGCCAGAGCCCGGTCGAGTCTTGGCTCGCCTCCCGGTAGTTTCGAGAGATGGCATCCACAAGATCGACCACCTTCGGCGTCGAACGGTCCTGGACGTATTCCGTGGTGCGGACGTGGTTGCAGTACAACAGGTCGAACCGGTGTTCGTGCTCGTCCAGCCACGCGTCCACCGCTCCGAAGTGGAAGTAGTGCGCCTGGAGTGGATGCCGCGAAAACAGACCGGGAATCGTGTTTAGGTAAAACCGGTACGACGGGTAGGAGAACACGTGGACGTCCGCAAACACCGATTCGAGTTTAGCGACCGCCGTGTCGTCGACCGGGGCTTCGTCGACGACCAGCAGTTCGACGTCGTGCTCCCGCGCAAGTTCGCAGGCAGTGTAGAACATCCGGAGTTTCGCCCCACCGGTCAGCGGGTATGGGAGACGAGAACAGAGAACGAGTATGCGGGCCATCAGTCGCGTCGAACCTTGTTGAGCGCGTCACTGATGGTGAGCGCCGTACTTTTCCATGAGAACTGTTCTGCTCGCGCAAGTCCGCGTTCCCGGTACGTCTGCGCGAGGTCCGAATCCGTCAGCAGTCGTGTGATGGCGTCGGCGAGCGCGTCGGGGTCGGTGGGGTCGACCGTGACGCCGGCGTCACCGACGACGTCAGGTAGCGAGGAGCGGTCGGACGTGACGACGGGCGTACCCGATTGCATCGCCTCCAGTGGCGGAATTCCGAACCCCTCGTATAGGGAAGGGTAGACGAAAACAGACGCGAGGTTGTACAGTAGCGGGAGGTCGTCGTCGGGGACGTATCCAGGGCGATAGACAAGTCCCTCCGACCACGCGGCGTTAAGGACATCCTTGAACTCTGGGTCCGGGACATGGTCCTGGCCGACGACGACTACGGGGAGCCGGTCGGACTCAGGAAGCCGTGCAAGTGCACGGACCAGCGTCGAGACATTCTTCCGGGGCTCGACGTTCCCGACGAACAATACGAACTCGTTGGGGAGGTTGTACTCCTCACGTAGCCTGTAGCGTTCGTCGTCGGAGAGGGTGCGCGGGTGGAAACGGTCGTCTGCAGCGGGCGGCGCGACAGATACCCTCGAGTTGGGGACATCGTAGAACCGCTGGAGGTCGCGTCTCGTGCTCTCGGAAACGGTGACGATGTGGTCGGCGGTGCGGATCGAAAGCGGGAGGAACGTTCGGAGGTACGCGCGGTACGCAGCGGTGTGAACCGCGGGGTGGACGCGGTGAACGAGATCATGGACGACGATGACGCTCGGCACGGGGCAGTAGATAGGTTTGAGGAAGTTTGGGCCGAGGAAACAGTCGATGTCGTCTACGCGGAGGACTCGTGGGAGGGTCACGTTCACCCACCACGCCGGCGCGGCGGGACCAAGGGCGCGGGAGATCACTTCGGAAGGAGGAATCGAAAAAGGTCGAATAGCGTCATTGACAAGCGGGAGTTCATCGATGGATGTACAGTAACCTGTAGTTTCTAAGTCAAAGGAATCTGATGAAAGAACCCCCTGGAGGTAATTACCAACACCTGAGATATTGCCAGCGAGCGATCGGGCGTCGATACCGACAGTCACTGTGAGGCTCTATATCCTGTCTCACTCATAGTCACTTCGACTTTCCCAAGCGTGAATCAAACGACTTTTGCAGAGGAAGTTTCACACAGACACTAATGCGACCGGCCTACCGGCATGGGATTGTCTCTTCTACCTTGCTTCTCCCAGTAACACTTTTTCTCGGAATTATTCTCCAAGAGATACTAGTTCCACTGCCAGGACTGATAAGTCTCGCGCTGACGTTAGTTACGTACGGAGGATATATCGTATATACAGAGGAGTATCGAATTGGGTTTCTTGCTGCCTTCGCTACAGCAGCAACGATCTCCGCAGATATCCCAGTTCTGGAAGAAACTGCAGCATTTGCTGGACCGTCTGTCGGGTCAATCTTCCTCATCGAAATCATTGCGATACCGGGTATAGCGTACTTGCTCTATGATTGGCGGGAGTGGGACCACGTTGAACTCCTCCTTACAGCGTATTCAGTTTGGGCTGCGATTTCTGTCGTCTTCGGTATCGGCCCCGCAAAGGCGGCAGGGTTCTGGTTCGCTGCGTACTCATTCTTGGGAGTTATCTCGTATGCCATTTTCCGACGTGCGATTCAGCGTCGAATCGTCTCGTGCACCGAGGCTGTCTCGTTGTTCCTCTTCGCCGGCGCCGGCCAAGGACTCATTGCAGCTCTCCAATTGATTCACACGGCAAATTTTGGTTTAACTACGCTCGGAGAAGGAGCAAATTCAAGCGGAGTATATATATCATTATTCCTTTACAAAGTCCCGATTGGAACGTATATCAGCGGGTTCATGTCAATGTCATTTGAACTTGCGAATTATCTGGTCCTTCTCTTACCGGTGATAATAGCCTTCGCGATTTTGAAGCGGCAACAGAGATGGTCTAGTATCGCCTTGGGCAGTGCAGCGGTCATCGCAGCAGTGGGAGTCAGAGTGACAATGTCGGACGCTGCACGGGGAGGGCTGATTATAGCGCTCGGAGTGTTTATCGTAGCTCTTCTCGCAATGAGAGTAGATAATCGAATAGTCGTAGCGGCGGTAATACCGATATTGCCTGCGTTCATTCGGTCAACCACTTCCGGACAAGGGGTACTCGTCAATCAAGAAACGTCAAACCCGTCAACGGGCCCTACAGCCCCGGAGAATCCAACAACTACGCCGACATCCCCGACGGGAAACCCCGATCCGGTGAACATCAGTATTCCGTTCTTCGACCTCTCAAATCTCGGCGTTCGTCTCCAGCAGTATATCATTGGAATTCAAATGTTCATCAATCACCCGCTGTTCGGTGTCGGAGCGGCCAACTATCAGTTGGTAGCGATGGGTTACGACGCTCCCTATCCCCCGGGTGGGGAGTTCCCCTACTCAATACACAGCATCTACATTACCCTCCTCGCCGAGACCGGGCTTCCGGGATTCTTCCTGTATACTTTGGCAGGAGCATCGGTGGTTCTCGGGGGCCTATACTACGGAGTCAGGGAACAGAACGTTCTTCTAAGCGGGCTTGCATGTGGTTTACTCGGAACTTTCGCGTTCGGATCGCTGGATATTCTCCAGTTGTACTATCCTACAGCATTCGTCCCGATCTGGGCCGTAGCTGGAATTGCTGGCGCAATCTGTGGGGGAATACATCTACCTACACCAAGAGGCATATTCTCAAGATAATTTAGTCGGTAGACTCAAGTAGTCGGTGAACTTCAGCAGAAATTCTCTTTTGGAACCGGTCTACGGAGAAGTTAGAGACCGGATTTAGGAATGACTCGCGGAGCGCCTTGGGGTCTTGGTTGCCTGACAGGACGCGTCCGATCTTCTCAGCAGCCTCGTGAGGAGTGGAGAAGGTGACGGCGTCCCGTCTGCCGACGATTTCGACCTGTCCGCCGGAGTCGGGGACGAAAGGGATCATACCGGCAGTGACCATCTCGGCGACCGCCATCCCGAAGTGTTCGTAGCGGCGGCCGTGGAGACCGAACCGGTGGGTAGCGAGCAACTCCAGGAGTTGTTCGCGTTCTAGCGCACCCTCGTAGGAGACGTAGGGCCGTTCGTCAATCGCGCACGAGACACACCGCCAGTAGTCGTCGTCGCCGTGCCGGCCGACAACGTGCATGTGGATGTCGAACCCACGGTCGCGTACGGCGTCAACGATACGAACGAGTTCGAGGACGTTCTTCCGTTGTTCGAGTCGGCCGACGGAGACGAACCCGTTCTCACGGTCCTCCCACGGAATCGGCGAGAACGCCTCGACGTCCACTGGCGGGTAGACCGTCCGTGGTCGAACTCCGTAGATATCGCGCGTCACGTCCGCAGTCCAGTCAGAGTTCGCGAGTAGCGTGCTGTCCGTGACCTCTCGTTCGTCCCACCCCGCGATAGCGCGGCAGACGCGGTTGTACGTGCGGTACGCGGGCGTATTGACGTCGGTCTCGCCGGGGACACTCGCCCGGTCGAACTGTGGAACGTGTATGTACTGCACGGAGTCACCGGGGAGGGCTAGCTCGTTTATCGTGCTGACGACCAGGTCGTAGTTGTCGCACAGCGGACGGATCGCACGGTTGAACACGGCAATCTCCGCGAGCGCGAAGCGATCACGGCGTAGTCGGTGGATGTGCGAGATGACTGAATTGACCGGCCTCACCGAGACGCGGGGTGGTTCAACACCCGCGAAAGCGGCGAGCGATGTGAGTTCGACATCGGGGGTGGCGGTGACGAGTTCCACGTCATGGTCCTCCTCAAGCGATTTGAGAACGTGCGTACAGACGACCTCGCCGCCGCCGAAGGTGGAAAGATCAGGGTGGAGAACACCGATCGAGGCCATGGCCCGACTTCGTCTCGGGGTTAGTTTACTGTCACGGTGTGCACGAGACACCGGATTTATTCGAGTGGAGGGGTTTTCAGCACGGTATGCCTACGGTGTTTACATATAACCAGCACCCCGCGTACCTCTACCTTCTCTCCCATGTCGACGCGGAATTTGTCGTCGTCGGGGAGTGGGGTGTGGACACGCGTTCCCACCCGGACAACGTACGGTTTATAGACTCCTGTGAGGCAGACGAGTACGCCGGCTACGCGGACGTCTGGCTTTCGCACCTCATCACGCCAGACCTCGCCCGTTTCGCGCAGATGGGACGGCGAATCGGCTGGCCCGACAAGCTCGTACAAATCATGCACGGACGCTCAGACCGCGTCGGCCATCTCAGGTCCCCTCTCGCTAGAGCCGGGTATAGAGCCGCAAAGCAGGCGGTCATCCCGGTTCTCTGGGCGGTAGGTCGAACTCTGGACATCGAGTACGTTTACATTAGCGACTACGTCGCCGACTCTTGGCGAATAGGTGGGCACACGATATATCCAGCCGTGCTCCCTGAACTGTACGAAGGGGGACAGACAGATGGAGAGGACTACGCGCTCGTGGTCGGGAATGAACTCCACCGCGGGCACTTCGAGTTTGACATCCTCCAGCAGGTCATTGGGCGACGGGATGTCCGAGTCTGTGGCGCGAACCCGCAGCTGGTCACGGAGCCTGGCCGGGTGTCGTGGGGGGAATTGAAACGGCAGTACCGGAACGCGAATTGTTACGTGAACCTCCTGCAGCCGCCGGAGAATTCGTTCAACTTGGCGACGTTAGAGGCTATCGGGAGCGGTACGCCGATAGTGACGCTCCAACACCCAGAGTCCGTATTCGAAAACGGGGTGACTGCACTGGTCTGCGAGACTGCGGAGGAGGTAGTTGAGGCGATGGACCGACTCCGGGACGACGAGGCGCTCGCAAAGCGACTTAGAACCAACGCGCATCAGCTGGCCGCCGAGACGTTCGACATGGAGCGGTTTCAGCGGAGTTGGCGCGCCGTACTGTCCGCGTGAAATTGTCTGTGGATTAACGCGCCGAGGGGGTGGAGCTTGACAGGGTTCGGCCATATCATTCCAGCAGGGTTCGAGCATGAGCGAGTTCCGACTGAGAGACGACGCCGGTTGCGACGAGGAGCGCGGCGTAGATGGCCGTCGTCGGGAGGACGAGGAGTAGGTCCACGACTAGCCCACTGAATCCGAGGGAGTGCACGAGAGCGTAGACGGCGAGTATCACCAATGAACACATCACTGCCAACGCGCAGTGACGCCATGGGAACCGCCACGCAACGAAACGCCGCGAGACGATATACACAAAGACGGGGTAGAGGGCGAACCCGACGAGCGACGCAAGGGCGGCACCGAGGTAGCCATAGAGTTGAATGAGCGGAAAGTTCAACACGATGTTCACGGCTAGGGCAAGACACACTCCTACGAGCATCGTCCGCGACCGCTCCCCGACTTCGAGTGGCTTGTGACCGACGTTCGCGAGGTTCCATAAGAAGAGACCGGCCGTAACCAGTGGGACAACGAGATACCCCGCGGCGTACTGCGAGTCGAGTATGAAATCCGTGAGGGGGCGACTAAGGACCAGTGAGAATGCGACGATGGGAACACCGACGAGCGCGAGGTAGCGAGTGTAGCGAAAGACGTCCGCCGCGAGTTGCTCCTCAGTCCCGCCGTCCCACGCGTTCATGACGAGTGGGTGAATCGCTTGAATCATCGGGCCGAACGCGAGTCCGGCGGCTCTTGCGGCGAGCGTGTAGTTCGAGGAGTACACGCCGACCGACGCACTCCCCCGGAGGAGTTCGAGGATGAATCGGTCGGAGAAGTTGAGGAGGTTGTGCGCGAGTGCCCACCCAATGAGCGGGAACCCGAACACGGCCATTCGCCGAGCCAATGCCAGGTCGAACCGGCCGCGAAGTGTGGATAGAGCGTCGGCCTGCCACAGCAGGACTGTAGCGGCGATTGCTGTGCCAAGCGCGGTTCCCCAGAGCCATCCGACGATGGAGTGCAGGAGCAGGAACGAGAGTGCGAGTGCTGCGACCGCGTTCACTATCGCGCGAGCAACCCCTATGCGCAAAACGATTTTCGAATCGAGTTTCGACTGATGGACGGCACGGTAGACGTTGTAGAGACTTGTCGCCGCGAGCAGGGCGACGCCTGCGAAGTAGTAGTCGGCGTACGCTCCGAGCACGGGTTCGACGATTGGGTATGCGAGGGTGGTGAGCAAGACGACGGCCGCGCTGAGACCAATGACGACGACGGAGACGACACCAACCACCGAGCGGGACTGTTCGGGTTCAAACCGGAGGACGGATTGGTCGAGCCAGCCAGTCAGAACGGTACTGGCGATCGTGACTGCAGACAGTGCCAGTGAGTACCGGCCGAACGCACTCGGGGTGAACGCCTGCGTAAAGAGCGAGAGGAGGACGAGAGCTAGGACAGCGGGGAGTGCGCTGGCTAGTCCGTATCGAAAGACGTGCGCTGAAAGACCCTCAGTCGACCGATTAGCCATTATTTGCGGTCTGAATCCGTGTAGGCCTATACATTCTCATATGGGCTAGTCCGCCATGTCGGCTTTGACGATCCGGCGTTGCCGAGCTTGATGTTAGTATCCAGCTTAGACTACCCAGGATTAGAGCCGACGACGTTCGTCCGATCATTGTGATGCTAACTGCTGGATGACTTGGGGAGAAAGCGCCCGGTTGAATATACGTACTTCATCGAGATATCCATCGAACCCTCGTTTGCTCTCCTCAGAAAACGGACTGCCGAACCGAAGCGGACTGCCGAACGCCACCGAGCCACCGCCAACACCGTCCTCTGCCTGCTGCGTTCCGTCAATGAAAATCCGCCTCGTCTGCCCGTCGTACGTTAGGGCTATGTGTGTCCATTTGTTAATCGGCACACTACCTGCTGGGAAGAATTCATCAGTCACGCCAGGAATACGAAAGGTGATTCGGCCGTTCTCTTCAAGTGCAATAGGAAGTCCATTCGGCGTTGTGAGAAGCTCTCGGTAATTATTTTCCTGGTTGATATCGAGTTCCGTCGGGTTGACCCAGAAGCTGAAGGTGAACTGCTGGGGAATGTCCATCTCCACCTCTACGTAGGAGGGCTTTGATGAGTCAAACCGCAACGCACCACCTTTCACGCCGTCGTCACTCCACCGAGCACCGACGATGCGTCCCGTCGTCGTACTGACTCGGCTGTACGCAACGTTACCCTCGCCGAGGTCGAACGGAAAGTGGAGAATACCGTCTCTGTCGTGTCCCATGAGTTCAGCTCCATCTGTCACTGCGTTCGATGGGACTTCGACAGTCCCCTCCGGAAGGCGATACGTTCCTTCGTAGGGCACTGTCGCGCCATACACACCGTACGGGTTGGACTCAACCGTTTTTCGATATGTGAACTCAGTGCCATCGATACGAACGTCAGTCTCGACAGTCACTTTCTCTGTATTCCCTTGAACCCCGACGAGTGTTGCTCCGGGGACCAGTGTGAATACCCTGTGTCCGTCTCGAGCATAGACGGCTCTGTAATGGCTCAGGGCTTCAGTGGCGTCGGTCTCGCTTCCGAAGTGAGTATACAGTCGCGCCTGCAGTGATTTAGACGATGATTCCGTTTCGGTCAGGACGACGAAGCCTACTCTGTCACGTAGCTTTTCGTACGACTCTACTGGTTTGCTTGAAAGTTGGAAATTTCGGTAGTTTCGCTGTGCAAATCCATACGACTCCGACTCCCCGTTCACCAGATAATTATAGGCCCGGTTCCAGCTCCACTCGCTAAACACGTAATTCTGGGGATACTCCCAACCCTGCTCCTCAGAGTACTCACGCATCCACATCGCCGTCTCATACACTCCATCAGGAACCAACAACTGTCCAGTCTTCACTGGAATTTGGACGAAACTGAAGCTCCCGGCGAACAGCCCCAGTCCCATCAGTGACATCGCCTCGCGCCGCTCCGGGCGCTCCAGCCCGATTGCCTCGTTCACTGGCTCACGAGCACGCCGCCCCGACTCCGACTCAGCGAACGGCTTCGGCATTCGAACCGCGTCGATCTTCGCCGCGAGGTGGACGAAGCCCAACCCCGCAAAAATCGCGACGAACACCGACAGCTCACCGGCGAATCGCAGTTGTATCAGCGACAGCGCCAGGAAGTACCACGCGTATGTCGCCATCGCGAGCCACGCCGGTTCGTACTCCCGAGCCGCCCGCAGCACTGCCCACCCGGCGTATGGCAGTCCCAGGAGAACCAGAAGGCCGAACGAAAGCAACGGGCCGACAAGCGACCCCTGGTCGGCGCTAACGAGCGACTGCGTCTCGACGATACCCTCCGTCTCGAGGAGGAACTGAATCCCGCTCTGGAGTTCGGTCCCCAACTGCGGGACGACGAACGGCAATACGCCGAAGACGACGACGCCCGCGACGACTTCGCCGCCCGCAAGCGCTCGAACCGACCACCCTTGCCGCGACGCCAACTCGGTGACGCCCACCACAGCCGCGGCGCCGACGAACAACCCGGCCGGAGCGAACGCTACCGTCGTTCCATGCCACCCGAGCGCGAAGTGCGCACCCGCGGTCAGCACAGCGGCGAGCGCAAGCCCGCCGACCACGCCGCCCAGTTCCTGAACCGGCGACCTCCCCACCCGAACGGCCGTGGTTGCCCAGCCGACAACGACGAGGCCCAGTGGGAGAATCAAAAGCGGTCCGGCCTCCCACGCGAGCGTCTGCCCGGCGACTGCGACGCCGAAGACCGCTGCCCAAAGTGCAGTGCCCGGGTCGAGACCGAAGCCATCTCTCGAATCACGTGCGCGACTCGTCCGTACGGCGAGCGACACCAGTGCCGCAGCGGTCAGTGCGAGCCAGAAGTAGTCGAAGGCGTGGTGGTCGGCGAACCCGAGACTCGTTCGGTAGGCGTGGACGGGGATCAGCGCCAGCGCCAGCACCGTTGCGAGTCCGACTCGCCTATCGTCGGTCAGCCGAAGGGTCGCCAGATACACCAGCGCGCCGGTCAGCACCGCAGCGACGACGGGGTAGAGCGCGAGGACGACGCCCGACGCGCCCGCGTCGCCGCCGAGTAGCTCCGTCCAGAACCACAACGTCACGACTAGGAGAGGTTCGCCTGCTGTAACGCGGTGCGGCAGCGACGCCAGCGCGCCGAAGTCGAAGGGGCCGCTCGTCTCCGCGGCCACCGTCTCGACGATGTACCGGTAGAAGTACGGGTCGTTTGCCGAGAGGACGATAGTGCCCTCGCGGAACACCGCCGAAATCGAGATGAGTCGGACGAGCGCGAGAAAGACGAGTGCCCCGACAAGTGCGAGCGCCGCGGTTCGATCGATATTCGGAGTCGATAGCGAAGGCATCGTCAGCGACGACGCTGTCCCTGATTCCGTTATCGACTCGGACGTTGTCGTCTCTTCGCCGTCGAGCGCCGCCCGCACCGCCGCGGGATCGCTGACGCGGTAACCCTCATTTTGCTTCTCGACGATATCCGCAGCCACGATCTCGCCGAACAGTCCCGAGTCGACGTCCACGTCGTCGAAGGTCCACGTGCCGTTCTCGTCGGCGGCGAGGATGGAGCGAAGCGCCGACTCGGCGTTTGGACGCTCCGCGAGGAGGGTGGCCGTTGCCTCGCGCGTCTCTGTCATTGCTGGCTACACTGCGAAAGAAGGGTTAAAATCCTCCGAAGAGCGGCGAGTATCCATTTCCGAGCTACGCCATCTCGACGACTTCGTCCTGCAACCGGCGTTCGGCCTCGTCCCTATCCTCGGGGTAACCGACGTCAATGCGCCAGCCGTCGAGGCGAATCGCGTCGATGGTGCGCCCGCTCTGTAGCAGGAGATTGATGGCGTCGGTTATCTCGTACTCGCCGCGGTCCGACGGCTGGACGAGGTGGCACGCGTGGAAGATCGCCGGCGAGAACGTGTAGAAGCCGGTCATCACGAGATTCGTCGGCGGTTCGTCGGGCTTCTCGATGACCTCGATTATTTCGCTATACTTGTTCGTGTTACAGACGCCGTAGCGACCCGCCTCTTCCTCGGGTACCTCCTCAACCAGGAACGCGGCGTCGGCGCGCTCCTCGCGCTGTCGGCGGAGCACGTCGCTGAGATTCGCCTCGAAGACGTTGTCGCCGAGCATCAACACGAAATCGTCGTCGATGTACTCTTCTACGGTCAACAGCGCGTGCGCCAGCCCCTTCTGCTCGCGCTGGTGTGCGTAGTAATGGGGACGCCCTGCACCTCGTCGCCGTAGTAGCTCATGACCTTCTCCTTCTTGTAGCCGACCACGACAATTATCTCAACCGCGCAGAACTCCGGAGGCAGTTTAGATACCCCGTCTCCGTTCGGTGGTTGACTCACCACAAACCGGTCCTCGAAAGTCAGGGTCACGCGTTATGCTCTGAGAATGCGTAATCTACTTGATTCGAACGCGGTACGCACGTACCACTCCCGAGTCGGTGGAAGCGATGGTCACATACGAGACGGAAGAAGTCGGACAGTACGAGAAGACGACATCGATGGACGGTCGATTCTGGCAGCTCAGCGCGCTCGCTGCGATTCTCGGCGGAGTGCTCGTCGCGGGGGTCGGCCTCGCGCTGTTCACCGTGTTGAACGAGGCGGAGTTCGTCTACGCCGATCCACTCGGCGCTATCGGGTTCCTGCTGATTATGGCCGGACTTCCGGCGTTCTACCTGCGCGAACGCGACTGGTTCGGGAGAGTTGCGCAACTGACCTTCGCGATGATCACGCTCGGAACCGTCGTGACCGCGGTCGCGTTGCCGGTAGCCATCTACGGTCCAGGCATCGCCTTCCTCGGGTTTGTCTTGGGATTCTTCGTTACGGTCGTCGGCGCCTTCGGGTTCGGCGTCGCGAGGCTCCGTGCCGACGTCCAGCCGCGACTCGAAAGCTGGCTCTTCGTCGCCGCGTTGCCGGTCGGGCTCCCGCTCGCGTACGGCTTCACGACGTACGTGATGGGAGAGGGGGCCGACCCGTGGGCGGGACCGATGGTGTTCTTCGGACTCGCGTGGGTCGTCTTCGGCCAGCGACTGGAACGAACTCGCGGCGCTCGATGAGGCATTCGACGCGATGCGCTCGCCGATCGTCGTCGACGGCCGCCGAATCATCACACGCCACGACGGCATCGACTACGAAGAGATGACGCGGTAAACTCGATCCCCTGAACCCCTGTCAGAACCGCTGACGACGCCGACCGGCGTATGGTCGAATTCGGAGACGTACGTAATTCGTCTACCGCCGAATCATCGGTGACGAACGCTGTCCTTTCGAGACTCGCGGAATCACCGCTCCCAGTCGATCAAAGCAGTACCCAAACAGATATTTATGGTTGATTGAAAATTCAAACCAACATGGATATCGACGAACTGCTCGAAGGATACACCGGGCGGACGCGAGCGGAACTCACTGCCCACCTCGACCGGCCGGAGGATATGGTCAACCTGCTGGCGGACATGGAGGGCGACGCCCTCCCCGAGGACTTCTTTACCGAAGTGACGAACGTCCGCCTCCACTCGGACACGGTGCTGCTCTCGATGGTCGACCGCCGACTGAAGCATCTCCAGTACTCCGAGGAGGTCGAACAGTCGGACGGGGCGTTCGTCCAGATGGAGTTCACCGAACGCCCGGACGGCCACCCTGGGACGTTCGAACATCGCGAGTTCAAAACGCCGACGGAACACTCCTTCGGCACCTGCACGGCCTGCGAGGGGTCGCCCGTCAGCGACTGTTCGAGCTGCGACGCGACGGGCGATTCGGAGTGCGAGCGATGCGACGATGGGGCGGTGCCCTGTGGTCCTTGCGAGGGGACAGGCACGCTCACATGTCCGGTTTGCAAGGGCGACGTGACCCTCGAATGTGAGACGTGCGATGGGGAGGGACATCTCTCTCGGTCCGTCCCCTGTTCGTCGTGTGACTCCTCTGGGTCGGTCACGAGCCGCGAAACCTGCACGAACTGTCAAGGCAGTGGAAGTCTGACCGATGCCGACGGGGAGTCAGCTCGCTGTCCCAACTGCCGGGGCCGCAGCACCGTTTCGGTCACGCGGGCGTGCACCTCCTGCAACGGCGCCGGCCAGCAGACGATTCAGAGCGCGTGCCCTGACTGTTCGATGGGGCGCGTCGACTGCGAGAAGTGCGACGACGGCGAGGTTTGGTGTCGGGTGTGCGAGGAGACCGGCACGCGTGAGTGTCCGGACTGCGACGGGACGACTGAGGTTCCCTGTCAGAACTGCGAGGGCGACGGCACCCTCACCTGCGAGACCTGCGACGGTGACGGAGAGACGCATCAGTACGTGCTCGTCCACGACGCGTACACTGTGAAAACCGAGGAGACGCAGTTCGGGTCGCTCCCCCACGGAATCGAAGAGGCCGACTGGAAGCAGTTCGACGCCTGCACTATCAATGCGGACGACGGTACGATTTGTCGCGAGGTCACGCCGTCGGTTGCCGCGATTCGAGAGATCAGATACGACTACGGTGAACAGACGTTCAACCTTCGACAGATGGGCGAAGAGCTCTACTACACGCGGGTCCCCGAACCGACCCGAGAGGGGCTGTTCAGTCGCCTCCGGAGTCGGTTCACGGGGTGAAGAGCACCCACACGAGGGCGAGAACGACGAGCGCGGCGACGACGAGGCTGAGTCGGCGCCGAAGGAACCCGTTCGAGGGTGTCTGTTCGACGCGGTAGGTCGAACCGGTTTCGACGTCGGCTTCGATCGCGTCGGCGTCGTATTCGCGTTCGGACGCGTACGCGACCATGTCGATACCGGGAGGCCAGCCGCGAAGCGAGGCCCACCCGTCAGAGAACTCCTCGTGGCCGAGCGTGTCGTACCACGCCCTAAGCCGGGGGTTGTCGAGAATCTCGAAGGCCTTTACGTACCCCTGATACTGTGTTTCGCCCTCGATGGTCGCGCGGTCGGTCGACGAGAACGCGTCGTCGATCTCCGCGAACCGGTCGTGAATCTCCGTCTGCGTCGCCTTCGGGTCGACGCCGAGGCGGTCGTAAAACTTGCCGGCTGCAGTCGACGTCCGAGCCGTCGCCTGCGAATCCGACTCGGCTGCTGCATCACCGCCTTGAGGGGCTGATCGGGCCGTGCGAGCCGCCCGGGACGAGCCCACGCCCCCAGCGGTCTCCGATGGACCTCGCGCTCCGGGGTCGCTCTCGTCGAGGAAGTCCTCGCGCCACCGCTCCCAGTACGCGTCCTCGTCGTCCGACTCCCCGTCGCGTTCCATCGGTCGGTCGTACCGGCTCCAGTCCGTTCGGTGCGCACCGCCTCCGGTTTCGTATTTCGGACCGCGGTGGGCGGTCTCCTTCTCGTCGTCCGGTTCCGGGTCGTCCACGAACAGGCTGCTCGGGTCGTCGACGTTGTCGGGTCGGTGTTTCTCGATCCAGGCGTCCACATCGTAGATACCGCCCCCGAAGTCCCACCACTTCTCGAACGTCCGATGCCCGTAGGTGGGTCCGAGTTCGGTGAGCGTCTTTTCGTACTCGTCCCGGAAATCCCTGAGCACACCCCGAGCGTGGACCAACTCTCGCGTCAACTCCCGCGCGTCCGATTCGCTTCGAACGTCGGGGTGCGTCTCGAGCAGTTGCTCGCGAAACCCCGCCTTGATCGCCGCGTACGAGGCGTCTCGGTCGACCCCCAACTGCTCGTAATAGGTGTCCACCATGACGCGTACCAGTAGTTTATATTATAAGTATGTTCTGTAGATATCTTCGGCGTCGGCCGTCTCGGGAGTGAGGGAGACGCCCGAAACGAGCGGCCCACTCGCGACTGCGACGATGAGGACGGAGAGACGAACTGCTACGCCCGACGCTTGCAGGGTTGCGAACTATCTAGCCACGTGATAAATGCGTCGGGGCGTAATAACAACCATCCTAGAAGATTAACCTATTGACACCATGGTTGCGTAGGTGTGCCAGAACGCGTATACTCCGGCGAAATGGGCCTCTTTCCCGCATAGAGCGTCTTCATGCTCTGCGAGAAGACATTCTTGCTCTGCCTGAAAGTCGGTCGACGGTCCTTCGCTGACGCCGACACATTGTTATAGTTTCAGCCGAATCCACTGAGTAATGACTACTCACCCTACCGTGTTCTCGACCCGGAGGTGGTCTCCGTGACGATACGGTTCGGGTGCGCCGACGACGGTGACGGAATCGAAGTCGTCGACCCGGTGGAGCGGCACCGATACCTGCTGGAGACGTCCGGAAACGTCTCGCTCTCGACTGCCGCCACCGACGAGTTCCGCTTCCCCGTCGACGCCGTGGTGTCGTTTCGGACATCGTCGCTGACTCTGCCGACGGTCGTTCCCATCTACGTACGTGACACCGACGGGACGATGCTGGCTCACGTCACTCCCTCGGAGTCGCTCTCCTTGTCGGCCGGTGAGTACGCCGTCGAACTCTGTACGCCCATCAAGATGTACCTGCGCGTCACGAGCGAACTCACCGTCGACCGGACCAACCAGCGTCTCGACTTCGGCGGTGAGACCACCGTGGCGCTGGGTGCGCGCTCTCACCACGAACATCCAGCGGGAACTATCACCGTCACCGACTCCGTCGACGACGTGATGCGCGCTGTCTCGCTGTTCGGGTCGGCGCTGAAGACGACGACGCCCGAGCGTGCGTATCCAACACTTCGCGGACATCCACCGACGGTCGAGTTAGGCGACTCGTTCGAGGCCCCCGACGACATCGTCGCCCCTGAGACGGGCGTCCACATCGAATTGCCACACGAACTCTCGTACGTCTATGCGGCCGCACCGCTGGCGTACTATCTTGGCGCGCGCATCGAACCCGGCCCGGTACCGCGACTCGTGACCGACGCAGGCTTCGAACACCGACTCGACACAAGCGACGGCGTCGAACGCGAACTCGAACGCGTGCTGCGGCATGTTTTCTTCCTCGACTGCCTCTGTCGGACCGAAGGGCTGTACCCCGTCGAACTGCACGAACGCCGGGAGGTCGAAGCGACCACCGACATAGACTTCAAGCGACTCTACGGGCTTCCGTCCGCCGAGCGTCTCGAAGCGTACCTCTCGATTCCGTACGCGGAACTCGAACCGCACCAACCGGAGTGGAAACTCGTCAGCCACGTCGCACCGACAGCACAGAGCGCGGAACTACTGCCGTTTCTCGTCGACGACCTCGCAATCATCCGCACGCCCACGAGGGAGGAAGCATCGACCGCACCGGAAATACAGGTCAATGCCGTCGAGGAGTTCCTCCGCGACGGCGACGACTTCACTCGTGGGGCGGCTGCGCAGTCGTCGTCGATGGAGTTCGTCGAACCCGAGTCCGCAAACTCCGTCGAACAGGCGTGGGTCGGCGATGGAGCGCCTGTCGGGGCGAACAAAGCGACCATCGAGGCGTACCGCAATCGCTTAGAGCGCACCGCGGCCGACGACGACATCGACATCGTCGTCGTCTGTAACGACTCCCAGATGGTCGAGGAACGCGACGATATCGACCACGTGTACGGTTCGCGCGAGGAACTCCCGTTCGACGTGCAGATCCACCGCTCGCTCACTACCGACGAGTTAGCCGATGTACTCCACACGCAGACGGAGTTCCTCCACTACATTGGCCACATCGACGACGGCGGATTCGAGTGCGCCGACGGTCGCCTCGACGCACGCGAACTCGACGACGTGGGCGTTGACGCGTTCCTGCTGAACGGCTGCACCTCCTACGAACAGGGACTCTCGCTCATCGACGCGGGTGCCATCGGCGGCATCGTCACGCTGTCGGACGTCATCAACAGCGGCGCGGTGCGCATCGGTTCGACGCTCGCCCGACTACTCAACGGCGGGTTCCCGCTGTCGGTGGCGCTCGAGATCGCCCGCGGCGAGAGCATCGTCGGCAGTCAGTATGTCGTCGTCGGCGACGGCGGTATCTCCATTGCTCAACCAGAGAGTGGAGCACCGTTCCTCTGCGAAGTCAAGCGTCAGGGAGAGGATTACGAAATCGCTGTTCATGGATATCCAACAGATAAGTTTGGTATGGGGAGTTTGATGATCCCCTACATCTCCAATCAGCAGCAATACTCTCTTCCGTCGAGTAACCCACAGACACAGGTAGTTTCAGCAGAGGAACTATTCGAGTTCTTCTGTCTCGAAGACTTACCAGTTCGGTTCGAGGGTCAACTTCGATGGAGTAATTCTATCGAACGCTACGAGATTTAAGGGCCAGAGACCCAACCACCTGCCGCCGCCGCCGCGTTTCCTGCCTGCGAGAGCAGCAGCATCAACGTGAAGACGACACCGATCATTCGAGGGTTGTTCGCGAGGTAGTCCGCCATTGCAGAGTCGTTCTGGCTCATACTACAGGGGATGCCCCCCGAGACAATGAATTTATTTAAACACTTCTCACACAAAAATCAATAATACAATATCAGTATATTGGAGGAATAACTCTTCCGCCGCTTGTCACGACCGCTACCGGGTTACTGTTTACCACGGGGGTATGTGATTCTTCCGCTCGTTCTCGCACGGCGAGCAACTACAGTCCTCTCCGACGATATCGCTTTTTACCGCCTCTTACGCACCTCCTTGTGATGGGTGGTGGAGACACAGTCCCCGAGGCGGACCGGTACGCCGGCCGTCCCACTCGGCGACGACTGATGGAGATCGCGCGGTTCTTCCTCAAAATCGGTCTCGTCGGGTTCGGCGGCCCGCTCGTCCACATCGCGATGATGGAGGACGAACTCGTTGGTGAGGGGAGCCGTGAGTGGCTCGACGAGACACGGTTCATGGAGGCACTCGCCATCTGCAACACGCTGCCCGGTCCCGCGTCGACGCAACTGGGCATCTTCATGGGCTGGGTTCGCGGCGGACTCGCAGGCGCGTTCGTCGCCGGTGTGACGTTCATGGCACCGACATTTCTGATCGTCGTCGCGTTCTCGTACGTTTACTTCGCCTACGGACAACTGCCCTCCGTCGAAGCGGTGTTCCGCGGCATCAACCCGGTGGTAATCGGTCTGATCGCGGGCTCCGCGTACTCGATGACGCGAAGCGCACTGAGACAAGGGAGGGCCGATTTCTCGTTTTCGCTCGGCGGCGAGAAGTGGCGGGTCGACTATCTCCTCTCGGTACTCCTAGTCGGCGCACTCGTGGCGACGGTGCTCGTCGCGCCGAACCCGGTGCTTGAGTTCGTCGTCGCAGGGTGTATCACCGTCCTCGTCTATCGCACCGAGTGGGTTCGCGCGAACCTCGGCCGCGTCGCCACGGTTGGAGCGCTCGCGACCGTCGCTGCCGTTCTCTACGGATTCCGCGACGCACTGGTTGGAAGTCTTCGACAACTACCCCTTCCCGCGACGCTCATCAGCGCATTCGCGGCGCTCTGGGCGAACACGTGGGTCAAACTGTTCCTGTTCATGTTGTACACGGGGTCGTTCATCTACGGCGGGGGGCTGGTGCTCATCCCGTTCATCGAGACGTACGTCGTCGGCGAGTTCGGCTGGCTCACAGCCAGAGAGTTCGTCGACGGGATTGCTATCGGGCAGTTGACGCCCGGACCGGTCGTGATGACGACGGCGTTCGTCGGCTACGCACTCTTTCTCCCCGAGGGCGTCGGATGGGCCGTTGTCGGCGCGTTCGTCGCGATGGTCGGCGCGTTCGCGCCGTCGTTCGTCTTCGTTGTCGCTTTCTTCCCGTACGTCGCTCGCGTGCGCGAGAACGAAGTCGTCAAAACCGCACTCCTCGGCGTCAACGCCGCCGTTGTCGGCGCGATTATCGGCGCGACGGTGTCGCTGTCGACGGAGGCGATTCTCCTCGGTTCGACAGTCGGGACGGTGTTCGCCGCCGGACTCGCCGTCGCCGCGTTTCTGCTCTTCGTCCGCGGCGTCGACGCGGCGTATCTCATTATCGGCGGCGGCGTGTTGGGTCTCGGCTTTCTGCTGTTCTAGCTCTGCTGAAACCCTTGGAGAGTCACGCATCTCATTTCCTGTGGCGGACGTCTCGTGCTTGAGGGCGCGTGAGGACGTCACCAGATTCGGACGTGTCTTGGCATCCTCGTAGTTCGGGCTTGAATCGTAGAGACGGCCACTCTTGCGCAAATCGAGCGTCTTCCTCAATCACAACAGGATCAGGAACAGCAGGTACGATCCGACCACAGCGAGCGTCGGAGTGAGGACCCACATTGCTGCAATGCGTTTGACTGCTCTGGGGTCGAAGAGGCTCTCCCGATCCAGATCTGCCGCACCCACTTCGCCGATGTCTGGGATATCTGGTAGTTCTTCGCTCGACTCCTCCGGAGGTGATTCGCCCCGTGCCAGGTCGCCGACGGTCGGACTCGTGGGGACGTTTTCGGCCCTGGAGGTGACGAGTGCACCCGTCGAGACATCGAGGTCGAGCTTGCGCTGGGGGGCAGGAGTCGCAAGTTCGACTACTGTCGCCGCCCGACTCGCACGACCCCAGCCGAGGCCGATGATACAGCAAGTGGTACTCACGGCCAAACTTGCTGGGATGCCCAGTACCGACAGCACCGTGATGATGGTCCCCCCGACAACGGAAACGATGAGCGCCGCCAGGATCGGGAGTTCGGTGATGTCGTCCCCGACGGTATCGAGCGTCCGTCTGGCGATAGTGAACCCGCCCAGCCCGAACGCGAAGACGGCCAGAAGAACACCCTGGTCGACGGTCAGCGGTCCCTCTGCGCCCACTAGCGGCGCGACGGCGTTGGCCGCGTTCGATGCCCCGGCGGAGAACGCCATGTAACAGGCGATGATCACAACGGTGGCCGAGCCAACGATGTCGCGTACCGATGCGTTTTCGTTAAACCGTGGCCGTGGGACGGTCCCGGAGCGGTCCAACCGAATCAGGTGGGCTTCGAACCGGGTGAACGCGATGCGACGGTCGAGATACGGGTAGACGTAGCGACCGATGAACGCCCCACACGCGAACCCAACTAGCGGTGCAACGATCCAGGCCGAGACGATGGTGAACATCAGTGCCTGGTTGAGCGTCCCGGTCGCGAGTCCCAATCCCACGATAGCACCGACAGCAGTCATCGACGTCGAGGCTGGAACACCGTAGAGATTCGAGACGAGCAACGACGTACCGGTGAAGAAGAGGACGCCGACGCTGGCGACTGGCGAGAACTGTGTGGCGGGGACGATGCTGCTGCTCATCGTATCGATGACGTTCCGCCCGACGGTCCACGCGCCCACGAGTGCGAACGAAGTGAACAGTGCCGCAGCGGTTGTCTTTCGCACGAGGCGACTCCCGACGGACGGGCCGAACGCGACACCGGTTGAGGAGCCACCGATATTGAACCCCACGAACACCGCAACGAGGACGCCTATCGCAGCGAGAAGGGTCACCATATTAGCACTGGCCTCTCGTAGAGACTAGCCACACAAAACGGTGTATATAGCAATAGTCCGATTCTTCACTCAGTTGAGTGTCCCTCATGCTGCACTCGCGCATTGTATTCAGCTAGCTTCCCAGTGAGATACCACTTCTTCGAGAGAATCTATGTGCTGCAGACAGAGGGTGTATGCGGCTCGAGAATATCAATCGTCCCCTCTGTGTAAGGAGGCTACACTGTACACGGCGTCGGAGGATGCCATCTGCCCGAAAGTCGGGGTCATCTCGACCGACGGCTGTTACTCAGCCGTTTCGAGCGCGTCGACGAGCAGGCGGATGTCGGACACCGCCGCCTCGACAAGTTGCGCACCCTTCCGTTGTGTCGCGACGGTCGGATCGCCGATGTTGCCGGTCGGCGTCAACTCCTCCATGTCGTCCGCGCTCAGTGCCCACCCGACCTTGTTCTCGCCGAGCGCGTCGTAATCGGTCAGCGGCAACGACTCTTCGGGCGGTGGGACGTCTTTCGCCCGGTCCATGTCCACTAGATCCGGGAACAGTTCGAGCATGATGCTCGTCTCGAACTCCGAAGCGTGAAACGAGACGTCCCCGGTGCGGATCTCCGCGGCGACGTCGGCGAATAGTTCGACCAGCGGCACGTGGAACGCTTCGATGCCGAGTTCGTTTCTCAGCCGTCGGACGACAATGTCGAGTTCTGGGTCCTGTGCGAGGTAGTGGCCGTTGAGAAGCAGAATGTGTTCGATCCCCCAGTCGGTCGCGGACTCGCAGATATCGAAGACGTATCGCTGGAACGTCTCCGTCGAGACGGTGAACGTCCCCGGCTTGAACGTGTGGTGGGGACTCACGCCGTACCAGAGCGGCGGTGCGAGCAAGGCCGGGCTGGCTGCGGCGACCCGCTCGCCGATTGCCTCGGGCATGTATACGTCCACACCCAGGGGCAAATGGTGGCCGTGCTGTTCGGTGCTTCCCACCGGGAGCAACAGCGTCCTGGTCTCGGCGAGCGCGTCTTCGAGTTCCTGCCACGTCATCTCCGCGACGCGGTACCTCGTCGTCTCGGCCGTCTCGGTCATGTCCACCCGTTATCCCCACGGGCATATAGTACCGACCGCGCGCTCGACCGGTGGTGTACTCGTCATCACGATCTGGCTTCGAGTACGAGGTTGAACGGCGTCTCGGTCGCCCGGCGGACGCTCGTGAACCCGCCCTCGGTAATCACCTCACGGAGACGCGCTTCGCCAGCCTGTGCTCCCAAGACGGGGTCGCCGCCCTGGTTGAGCGAGTTCGGCACACAGGCCATCGTCGAAGCGCAGTAGAACGCCCTGCCCACCGGGTTCAGGTTGTCCTCGATCCGATCGTTGGCGAACGGCTCAACTAACATCCACACCCCGTCGTCGGCGAGCGTCTCCCTGACGTGTGACGCCACGCCGACCGGATCACCCATGTCGTGATACGCGTCGAACATCATCACGAGGTCGTAGTCGGTCCCGTTGTACTCCTTCGCGGTCGCCACCTCGAAGCTGATACGGTCCGCAACACCAGCTTCTTCGGCTCGCTTGCGGGCCACCTCAATAGAGTGATCGTGGTAATCAATAGCAACGAACTCCGAACCGGGGTAGGCTTCGGCCATGATGATCGTCGATGCGCCGTGACCACAGCCCACATCAGCCACACGGGCACCCGCTGTGAGTTTCGCGTCCATTCCATCGAGTGCAGGGATCCACTCGTCGATGAAATTCGTCTCATAACTGGGCCGGTAGAAGCGCTCCGTGCCGTGACACACGTCCTCGTCTTGCTCGTGCCAGCCCACACCCTCACCGGTTCGGAAGTCGGCTTCGATCTCTGAGAGGCGTTTCTGATAGCCCATCAAACCCTGGAACCCACCAACGAGGAACGCGGGGCTATCCTCGTCGGCCAGCAGCGCCGCCTGTTCTGGTGTGAGGCTGTAGCGGCCCGTCTCCGAATCGTAGGTAACGTATCCGCCTGCCGCTCCCGCGGCGAGCCATTCGTTGACGTACGGTTCCACGGTGTCGGTCCGCTCAGCCAACTCGACAGGTGTGAGTGGCCCGCCGTCGGACAACGCTTCGTAGAGGCCGAGCCTGTCGCCGATGACGATCAGTGGCGCGTAATATGCCGCCCCGAGCTCGTTGACGGCCATTCCGACGAGTTTGTCTAATTTTTCTTCATCGATCGGTTCGTCGGCGATAGTCGGTGGTGCCATACCTGAACTGTAGGCAACAGACGTATTGGCCTCATCCACAGAGATACCGTTCGACCAACTGAACACCGTTTCAGGGTGTGAGTAAACGTTTCAGAGCGTGAACGGAACTCGGCATCCTACGGGCTAGAATTACTACCAGTGCCATCATACACTGCGCTAGTGAATGACATGGACACCCCCGAAGACGACCAATCACCCGACCTCGTGTTCAAACCGCCAGGGTCGCCGATTCTAGAGGCCGTCCTGCAGAACGCGCGGAATCAGAAATACCTCGGCAAGCGTATGGACGCGGCCGGTTCGCGCATCGACACGGACCTGCTCGGCGATATCGTCCGACACGGCCCAGTCCTCGAAGCACTCCGTGAGGAGCCACTGGACCGCCGCGACATCGAAGAGCGCCTCGACGTCTCGCGGGCGACGAGTCACCGCTTGACGAAGTGGCTCGACGAACAGGGGTTCGTCGAGAAAGTCGATAGCCGGTTCCAGTTGACGGGACGTGGCGAGGCGGTCACCGACGAGGTACTTCGATTCGAGGCGAACGTGAGCAGCGTCCATCGGATGGGGCCACTGTTGGACGTGATCTGTCCGCACCACGCGGAGTTCGCCATCGAACCGATGGTTGAGGCGACCGTAACTGTCGCGGAACCGGCCGTTCCGTACCGACCGGTCGAACGATTCATCTCGCTCGTGAGCGAGTCGGAGACGTTCTGGGGGTTCAATACGACACACATGGCGCCGTTGAGCATCGGTGAGTTCTACCAGCAGATATTCGATGCCACCGAGAGCGAAGTCATATACCCACTCTCTATCGTCGAGAAACTCTTGGACACGTACCCGGCCCGGGCGAACGAGGCAATCGACAGCGGGCAATTTACCCTTCGGACCCGCGAGAAGTTGCCCTATGGACTCGCTATCTTCGACGAACGCGTCGGGATTGGTGGATACGACGACGAGACGGGACTGTTGCAGGCGTTCGTCGATACGGACTCGCCTCTCGCCCGCGAGTGGGCCGAACGGGTCTACGCGTCGATCAAGGCGGATTCGACTCTATTTGATAGCCCGGGGGATTAGTAACATCTGCGGACAGGCTCTCGTAACCATCGTAAACCGAGAAAGAGGGTTCCACTGTTTGCGGCTGTATTCTCGTGTCCCCGTGGCTTCGAGCGAGATGAATCCTGCTTAGTTCGAACTTGTAGGATGGATACGTGCGGTGTATTCCGCAAATTTCCCAGTGAGATACCAGTTTATCGAACAGATCTATTTACTGCATATAGAGTGTGAAACAGCCGCTAGGTTAGACGGCTACTCAGTACACGATTTCTGTTATCTGTTCGGCTCGCTCAGTCATCCGTACCAAACTCTGGGTGTGAGGGACGCTAGCTCTTTACATGGTTTTCGCCCGTAGGTCTGAATAAAGGTGGGTGTAGCACCCCTACTTCACAAATTCATGGTAACATTCACACAACATCGGCCATTCGAAAGTGAGGCGGCTGACCAGCTCCGAACGCGCGTCCGAGGTGAGATTTTGCTGCCAGATGAAGATGGATACAACGAGGCCCGTACCGTCTGGAATGCGATGATTGATAGATATCCAGCGATCATCGTGCGAGCACTTGGCGCAGCCGACGTAATGCAGGCAGTGGGTTTCGCCCGCGACCACGATTTAGAGATTGCAATTAAGGGTGGTGGTCACAACGTTGCAGGCTACGCCGTCTGTGACAACGGGCTCATGCTCGACCTCTCGAAGATGAGATCTGTCAGAGTTGACTCCGAGAGCAGGACCGCCCGCGTTGAGCCTGGTGCTGTCCTACACGATGTCGATCAGGAGACGCAAGCTCACGGGCTAGTCGTCCCCGGTGGGTTCGTCTCTTCGACCGGCATCGCTGGACTGACACTCGGCGGCGGATTCGGCTATCTCTCGCGTAAGTACGGCCTGACCGTCGACAGTCTTCGATCGGTTGACCTCGTCACCGCCGACGGTGAACTCGTTCGAGCGAGCGAGGACGAGAACCCGGATCTGTTCTGGGGTCTCCGCGGTGGGGGTGGGAACTTCGGCGTCGTGACGTCCTTCGAGTTCGACCTACACGACCTCAGTCCGACCGTCCTCGCGGGTCCGGTCGCTCATACCTTTGAGGACGCTCCTCAGGTTATGCGTGAAGTCGCCGCCGTCATGCACGAGGCGCCTGACAACGTGTCCTGCCTCATGGCAATCCGGCATGCACCGCCCGCACCATTTCTACCTCAAGAAATCCACGGCGAGAGGATCCTACTAATTGCGATGATTTACGCGGGAGACCCTAACGAAGGCAAGACTGCACTCGGTCCGCTGCGCGAAATTGGTGATCCTGTCGCCGACGCAGTCGGGCCGAAACCGTACACTGCCTTCCAGTCGACATTCGACGCGGCGAACGCCGAGGGCGCCCGAAACTACTGGAAGTCACATTACGCGGAACTCTCCGACGAGGTCATCGATGTCCTCTGTGAACACGCTGAGAGACTCCCCACACCCGAGTCTACCATCGGAATGCTTGCGCTTGGTGGTGAAATCTCACGCCAATCTGCTGATTCAGCACCGTATCCCCACCGGGATGCCCCGTGGGTCCTGAATCTCCAAGCTCGGTGGCGCGAACCGGAGGACGAACGGAGCATCAAATGGTCACGGGAGTTATTTGACGCTCTCACGCCGCACGCCTCGGGCGGCGTCTACGTCAATTTCATCACCGAAACCGACGACAAAGAACGGATTCGTGCAGCCTACGGTGAGGAAGTCTACGATCGGCTTGCCGCCCTCAAAGCGGAGTGGGATCCAGAAAACAGGTTCCACCTGAACCAGAATATCGAACCGACCGTTTGAACTCATCTCCGTCCTTGGATCGACCGGTTCTGATAAATAGCGGTTCTGTCTTAAACGCTCGCCGCACGTCTCTACTTGGACAGTTGACCTGCTGTGTACGCGCGTTGTAGTCAGCATGCCCGCTAAAACCAATCTCGTGCAGAGAATTTCGATAGAGCGCATCTCTGACTTGGTCGCTCGCCGCGCTTACGCCATCGAGCGCGTCGGTCGCTCGCCCGTCCGGTAGAACTGCCCGTGGAAGTCGAACGGGATCGGCTTTGAGAACACCGCGCGAGCGCGTTCGGCCATCGTCGCCGCATCGAGTACCAGGAGGAACGACCGCTCGGCGTCCGCGTCGAGCACCACAGAGAGCAACACGCCGTCGTCTTCGGCGACGTCGTCTCCGCGTTCTCCGTCAGCCTGTGGCGATTCGCGCGGGACGAACAGTGGTTCGCCCGGGTAGACGTTCGGTTCGGTCCACGTCTCCGAGGTCTGAAACTGCCCGCTTCGCTCCTTTAAGTCGACTTTCAGAATCCTGTCTGAGAAGCCTTGCGGCGAGCGCTCCTCGGTACCGACGCCGTAGACGTAGCGGTACGGCCGGGTATTGTGCCGCGCGTAGTGAATCGTCGGGAACTCCACGTGGCCCGGGTGGAGCGTCCGCGCGACGACGTGTCCCGACGCGAGGCCGATCTGCAGGCGTCGAAGTTCCGCGCCCGGCGGCGAGAAATCGGATGAGTCGAACGCGTCGAGGCGGAACGCGTCGACGACGCTCGCGTCCTCGAATGCCGCGACGTCGAGATGAAGCGCACCCTCGCGTTCGAAGGCGTTGACGTGATGGAAGACGAAGCATGGCGCGGTTCGCGCGTTGGTCACGAGTTCGCCGCTCTCTCTGTCGACGACGAAAATACGCATCCCGCGCTCGGGTTGCCAGCGGTAGCTCTCGACGAACGGCCGGTCCCGAAGCAGTGCGAGCGGAGTCGTCCGCAGTGGCGGGACGAGCAGCGCGATGTAGTTCGGCGTCAGCGCGAAACTGTGGAGGTAGCCGGGTTGGTGTATGGGGATGTGCGCGAGCACCTCGCGGCGTTCGTTCCCGTCGGGGACGCGGTAGACGAGGTACTCGCTTCGCAGACCGAAGCGCGTCGCAACGCCCACTGTCTCCTCGCGAAACGGGTCGTAGTGGACGTGTGCAAGCGGTCCCGCCCGCCCCACCTCGTCGTCGAACTCTCTCGGCCCGCGCGTTCGGAGTGTCTCGGGGTCGTAGGCGGTCCACCGCGGCGTCTCCGTCGCCGCGAGGTGGCGGCCGCCGAGGTAGACAACGTCGACGGAGGCATTGTCCGTCGCCACGCGGGTGCCGAACCGTCGAAGGCGTCCGAGTCCGCGCCACTGCGGGTCCGTCCCGAACTCGCGGAGACGGAGGCGGCTGTGCTCGCGGACGTGGCGAAACTGTCGGCTTCGCAGGAATCGATTGGTATACCGGACCTCGCCGTCGTCGATGGCGAACCGCCGGAGCATCGCCAGCCCGTCGAACCAGTGGTTCACTCGCCGGTCGCCGACGGCGAACGACCCCGGTCCATTGCGGACGAGCGTCCCGTCGAGCCACGACGGAATCTCGCCGTCAACCTGCAGCGATTTGTCGGTGTGCTCGGTGGTGGCTGGTCGTAGTCCGAGTCGGTGGTCGCTGCTCATCGACTCGTTCCTCCGAATACTGCTATTGGTCCGACTGCGACTCCGCAGTCCATAGGAGACGGTCGGTCGCCAGCGGAATGGCGTTTGTGTCGAACTGTAGCCGGGTTCCCCACCACTGGCGCCGGCTACCGCTTCCCCGACACTCTTGTCTACCCCGACGAAGGCTCTCTCATGACACGACTTCCCGACGAAATCGTCGGCGACGCACAGACCAGCACGTTCGGGTGGGAGACGCTCCAGTCGCTCGTCGACGTCGGCAACCGGATGGCCGGACAGGAGGGCGAGGCGGCAGGCGCGGAGGTCGTCGCCGATGCGTTCGAGAGAGCGGGATTGCGCGGCGTGAAAATCGACGAGTTCGACATCCCCGGCTGGTGGCGCGGCAGTTCCTCGCTCGAACTCCGCGGGTCGCACCCGCGTCGCCACGAGAGCCAACACGAGGTGTTGGCGCTGCCGGGGTCGCCCTCGGGGACGGTTTCGGGTCCGGTCGTCGACGTGGGCGACGGCACGTACGAGGAGTTCGACGCCGCCGCCGCCGACCTAGAGGACGCAATCGCGCTCGTCTCCAGCAACACCCCCGAAAACGCCGACCGGTGGCTCCACCGCATGGAGAAGTACGTCAACGCCGCCGAGCACGGTGCGGTCGGCTTTCTCTTCCGAAACCACATCGAGGGGTCACTGCCGCCGACCGGCGAGGTCGGCTATCATAACCGTCCGGGTCCCATCCCCGCCGTCGGCGTCTCCAAGGAGGTCGGCGAGCGACTCGTCCGCTACGCGGAGAATGAGGTGGAGTTCGTCATCGAACTCGACGTCGACTGCCGGAACGAACCCACGAAGTCGAGAAACGTCGAGGGTGTCCTGGGACCTGCTGACGCCGAGCAGGAGGTCTTGGTCACCGCGCACGTCGACGCCCACGACATCGCCGATGGCGCCAACGACAACGGCGCGGGGTCGGCGCTCGTCGCCGAAATCGGTCGGTTGCTCGCGCAGGTCGAGTCCGACCTCGACAGCCGAGTCCGGTTCGTCACCTTCGGCTCCGAAGAGATCGGACTCTGGGGGGCGTACCACTGGGCGGAGAGCCACGACCTCGACGCGGTCAAGTGCGTGCTCAACGTCGACGGCCCGGCGAACTCCCGAAACGTCCGCGTGGGAACCAACGGTTTCGACGCGATGGGCGAGGGGTTCGAGACCGTGGGCGAGGCGCTCGACGTGCCGATCCAATCGGGCGACACCATCTCGCCGCACGGCGACCAGTGGGCGTTCGTCCAGGAGGGCGTCCCGGCCGTCATGGCCACCTCGACCTCCGAGCAGAGCGGTCGCGGGTGGGGCCACACCCACGCCGACACACTCGACAAACTCGACCCACGCGACCTGCGCGACGTGGCGACGATTCTCGCGAGTACGGCCTACTATCTCGCCAGCGACGACGTGGAGACGCCGCACCGGACGCGCGAGGAGATTCGCGACAGCATCGACGCCGGCTACGTCACCGAACTGAAGATGGGCGGGCGATGGCCGTACGACGACGACGCGAGAAGCGGGGCGAACGAGGGCCGATGACGCTGTTGCTCACCGGTTACGAACCATTCGGTGATGACGACGAAAACCCGACCGAGACGCTCGCCGAGGAACTCGACGGCGAAACGGTGAACGGACACGAAATCGTCGGGCGTGTGCTTCCGGTCGAGTACGACGCGGCCGCCGACGAGATGGCGACGCTCGTCGCCGACTACGACCCCGAAATAATCGTCTCGACCGGACTCGCGGCCGGCCGCTCCGGGGTGTCGATCGAACGAATCGGCATCAACACTAACGACTGCGGCGGTGTCGCCGACAACGCGGATGCGGAACCGCGGAACGAAGTCATCGACGCCGACGGCGCGGACGCGTACTTTTCGACGCTCCCCGTGGTGTCGGTGGTCGAATCGCTCTTGGACGCCGGCATCCCCGCACGCGTCTCGAACACGGCAGGGACGCACCTGTGTAACAACATCCTCTACAACACCCGCGCGTTGCTCGAACGAGAGGGACTAGAGACGCCGATGGGATTCGTCCACATGCCGTTGACACCCGAGATGGCCGCCGAGAAGGCAAGCGAGGGTGAAGCGACGGCGGGCGGTGCGGTGAAAGCGAGTCTTCCGTTCGAACTGCAGAAACGAGCCGTCGAACTGACGTTCGAGACGGCGCTTGACAGCTGAGCCGTCAAACTGATACGTCTCATCCTGTCTGAATTAGCGCTACTCGATTCCTCGTTTGCCACGAATTTGGCTGAGTTGCTCATCGAAAACCCTCAGAACGTGACATAGATTGTGTGCTGAATACAGAGGAATGTATCCATCAATGAGCGCCTGTTTATTTCTCTTTTTGGTCTGCTGAACGGCTGTTAGAAAGAGCGTGCGTAGTTGTTCCTTCTTGTCAGTCTCGTCCGTAGAGTTGGCAAAGTTTTTATTCATAACATGTATCACATTGTGCATGGCCCGCCCTGCCCTCCATGCCCTGCTGGCTGTCTGTCTCCTGATTTCAGGGTGTGTGCAGCTTGGCCCCGACCACACGCGCGAGGAGCGCGCAGTGGAGGCCCTCAACAACGCGACGGACGCCCTGACGGAGACCGAGACGTACCGTTTTGAGTCGGAAATGACCGTTACCGCCACCGCCGATAGTCGCACCGAACGGGTCGACATCGACCTGACCGGATCCGTCGACGCTGTGGCTCGGGAAATACGCTCGAACGCCACCAGCAACGGCGAGTCGCGACGAATGTTCGTGGTGAATCGGACCGTCTACCAGGAGTGTGCACACCCGTGGGACGGCTGGGCGGTTGAGGAACATAACGGCGACGCCGAGTGGGTGAACCGGACCCCTGCCGTCCGGCAGTTGTCGCTGCTGGAGTCGGGGTCGCTGTACTGGAGTGGTACCGAGACTGTCGACGGCGAGCAGGCTGTGATCATCACGGGCGAACCAACCGCCGACGCACTTACTGAGTACCAGGACGAACAGTCGCAACCGCTATTCGGCGGTCCAAGCGTTGACGACGCTGAACTTCGCGCCTGGCTTGACGCCGACACCGGGCGGCTCCTCAGGACGGAACTCCGCTTCACAGTGTCGGAAGGGGACAACACGGCGAGGACGACGATGACCACCACGTTCGGCAACTACGGAGAACCTGTCTCGGTCGACCTGCCCGCAGAAGCGCGAACGAATCAGTACGAACTCGGCTGCCCCGGGGAGTGACGATCCCGGTAGGGCGTCGACTTCCCGTTCCCGAGCATCCTTGTCGGCATCATCAGGCATAGCCGACCCCTTCGTCGACACCACCCAGCCACGATGACAAATAGCATGAGGTTCCCGGCGGAACTGCCGAGTGCGACGATGTAGCGCTCGAAGTGAACCAAGACGACGATTGGGAAACGTCACAGTCGAGATGGTCAACAGAATCACCGTTATTGAACGGTCTGCGCTCTCGACAGCTGAGGGGTGGCCCGGTTCGAGATTCACGCCTTCTGTACGGCACGGTCACACCGAACTACCCAGTATCTGTCCGAAGGCACGTGCTGGATTCAGAGGATGTAGTCATCAATCACGTCTATCACCATTCTACGGAGGTACCGCGTATCGGACCACTGTGAAACCCATTCACAATCGTTAAGCGGAGCTTCGAGCAAGTCTGTTCATGCCTGGGCCAGCCTTTCTTGTAGGGAGTACTGTATCACTCTGTACGGTCGAAGAGGAGGATATCGCGTTCATCCACGAAACGATCAATTCGCCAGAAATTTGGAAAACGATGGAGCCCTCCAAACCGTATACGCTAAACGAAATTCGCGCCATCTTCTCTTCGGACTCGGAGCCATCATCTTCAGTTCGCTTCCTCGTCACCGCTGAGACGGAACCTATTGGATTAGTCGGGTTCTCAGAGATAAACGAGACAGCAGGTGTTGCAGAACCAAGTTGTTGGATACACCCAGACTACTCCGGCGAAGGCTATGGAACCGAGGCGATCGAACTGCTCATCGAGTATGGGTTCGACCACTGTCGGCTTCATAAATTCGTCGCGGAGGTGATCGGATTCAACGAGCCAGCCCAACATCTCTTGGACAAGATCGGTTTCATCGAGGAAGGGAGGCAACGAGACCACGATTTCGTCGATGGAGAATACCACGACTGTCTCTTGTACGGATTACTCGCGACCGAGTGGCAGCAACAGTGTCGATAACGGTCAACGCGCTGGTTCTATAGATATACAAGGCGAGTGCCTCAGAGTTTGACCCCCGAGGTGGTTCACTGGTTCTCAGCGCTTACGAACTCGGCGTCGGCGCGTCCCGTGAATCCGGTTCGTCCGGCACCTCCGCGACGCTTCCGGTGACGGCTTGCAGGAACGCCAGTGGCGCGGCGGCGGCCCACGCCTGCGGTTCGCAGGCCTCGCCGTAGGAGACGGGAACCTCGGTCTCCTCGCGCTCGAATCCCGCGAACAGTTCGGGAAGGCGGTCGTTGCCGCGCGCCTTGGCGGCCGCGACGAGACCCTCCGCGACTCTTCTGGCGGCGCCGACGCGGCCGTAGCGGGCCATTCCGAGGACGACCAGCGAGTTGTCGTGCGGCCAGACGCTGCCGAGATGATAGCTCTGGGGGTTGTACGCGCCGTGGCTCGACGCGAGTGTCCGGATGCCCCACCCAGTGAACATGTCGTCGGCGACGAGGCGGTCGACGAGTGCGTCCGCGCGCGCCTCGGGGACGATGCCGCTCCACAAGCAGTGACCCGCGTTCGTCGTCACCGACGCGACCTGCTCCTTCTCGCTGTCGAGTGCGACGGCATAACAGTCCTCCTCGGGCAGCCAGAACGCGTCGTCGAACGCCCGCTTGAGGGCGGTGGCTTCGCGTTCCAGTTCGGTCGCGCGACTCTCGTCGCCAGCGTAGCGCGCGAGGTCCGCCCCGCGGCGCTTCGCGTCGTACGCGTACCCCTGCACCTCGGCGACCGCCAGCGGCCCGGTTGGATGCGACCCGTCGGGGTGCATGATGCCGTCGCCGCTGTCCTTCCACGCCTGGTGGGTGAGGCTGCCGTCGCCGCCGTCGGTCGGATATTCGAGGAAGCCGTCGCCGTCTCGGTCGCCGTACTCGTCGAGCCAATCGAGCGCGCGCTCGACGTGCGGGCGCATCTCCTCGGCGAACGCGTCGTCGCCGGTTCGCCGCCACGTCTCGTGGACGAGAACGACGAACAGCGCCGTCGCGTCGACCGTGCCGTAGTACGGCGAGTGCGGCACCTCGCCGCGGGCGGCGAGTTCGCCGTAGCGGACCTCGTGGAGAATCTTCCCCGGTTCGGCGTCGCGGAACTCGTCGGCTTCGTCGGCCTGGTGGGCAGCGAGATAGCGACAGGTCCCTTTCGCCAGCGCGGTCGAGAGACCGAGCGACTGGTAGGCGGCGATGAGCGAGTCACGGCCGAACGACGTCGCGAACCACGGGACGCCCGCGGCGAGCATTGGGCCGTACTCGGTGTCGAGGCGGAGTTCCAGCAGGTTCTCGCGGCTTTCTTCGAGTACCGACTCCCAAACCTCGGGGACGTCGTCGAGGACGGTCTCCTTTCGCCACGTCCGCTCACGTTCGCGGACTTGTTCGCGCGCGGCGCTGACGGCCGCCTCGGGGTCCGAGGCCGGGCCGTCGGTCGTCACCGCGAGCGAGAGCGACTGCGTCTCCTGGGCGTCGAGTTCGAGTGGAATCGACAGCGTCGCGTTCGCGCGGCCATTTGCGGTGTCGACGCTCAGGTCTGCCTCGCGACTCACGGCGACTGACACCGTCGCGGAGAAGTCCACGTCCTCGGGGTCATAGGCGAACGTCACGCCGTTTTCGTGCGTCTCGACGGCGATGTCACGCTTGTGGACGGCGTTCCCCTCGAAGCCGCGCACCTCGAACAGGTCGTCGAACCGGGTTCCGACCGACAGTTCGAGCGTCTCCGACTTCGAGTCGCGCGTGAGGTTCGTGACGCGGACGGACTCGTAGAGGCCGTCGGTGACGAACTGTCGGCGGCTCAGCTGCAGCGCCCGCGCGCCGCGTTCCAGCGGCGTCGCGAGGTGGACGAGTCGCTCGGCGGGTCGAACGTCGACCAGTTCGAGCGGTTCGAGCGTCCGTCCGGTCGCGCCGAGTCGGTACCGGTCGAGGCGTCTCGTGTCCCGGTGGTAGAAGCCGTCGTGGCTACGCGTCGGAACGCCCTCCTCGTCCGTTACGAGAAACGTTGACCCGTGCGCCACCGTGCTGTCAGTCTTCATTCGGCGTGGACTCCGGTCGGGAGTCAGTTATACATCCCGGTCCACACTACCCCAGTAGTGAGAAACCTCGAATGTTTATTAATCGGTGTCCGTATGTGCTGAACATGGCAAACGATACCACGCGGTCGGACGGGATGACACGGCGTCGATTCGTGCGTGCGGCCTCCGCTGCGGGTGCGGCGGGGCTGGTCGCCGGGTGTACGAACGACTCGGGCGGCTCCGGCGGTTCGGGCGGGTCGAACGGCTCCAGAAGCGGTGGCTCGGGCGGCGCGCCTTCGGGTGACCTGACGCTGTCCGGGTGAGCCGACGACGACACCGAATCCGAACTCGTCAAGGAACTGCTCTCGGAGTTCGAATCCGACCACGAGAACATCAGCGTCCAGTACAACGCGGTGCAGTCGGAGTACAAACAGAAGATGAAGACGCAACTCGGCGCGGGCAACGCGCCGGACGTCTTCTACCTCGACGGGAGCTACTTCAGTTCCTTCGCCTCCGAGGACGTGCTCTTGGAGATGGATTCGCTCGGAGACGACGACCAACACCGTCATCTTCGCGGGCGCGGTGACGCTGTTCAACCTCACGTTCGACAGCCTCGCGGGCTACGCGCTCGCGAAGCTCGACTTCTGGGGCCGCGACAAGCTCTTCTTAGGCTTCATCTCGACGATGATGATTCCAGGGATGGTGACGCTCATACCCGTCTATCTCATCCTCGTCGAACTCGACTGGACGAACACCTACCAGGGACTCATCGCACCGCTGATAGCCGGACCGTTCGGCATCTTCCTGTTTCGGCAGCACTTCAAGAGCCTCCCGTCGGCGCTCGGCGACGCGGCCAAAATCGACGGCTGCAACGAGTTCCAGACGTTCTACAAGGTGTACTTGCCGCTGGCGAAGCCCGCGCTGGCGACGCTCGGCATCTTCACCTTCATGGGCGCGTGGAACAACTTCCAGTGGCCGCTCATCATCGCCAACGAGAACGAGATGTACACGCTGCCGATCGCGCTGTTCGCCGTTCGGAACCAGTACTTCGCCGCATGGGGGCTGATGATGGCCGCCGCGCTCATCATTGTCGCGCCCGTCCTCGTTGCGTTCCTCGCGGCGCAGAACTACTTCATCCGCGGGATGAGCCTCAGCGGGATGAAGGGATAACATCCTCCTCGCCGTAAACGGCGAGGTTTCCCCATCCGCGCGCTCGGGGTCGAACCGGCCATCGTACCTCGCAAAACGGCGCGTGGAAGACTCCTACTCCATCTACAAACATCACAAATCTGACCTCTACTCGCATGAACAGTCCGAATAGTTATCTCTGATGCTTGCTAACGAGTAGCGTGGTATGAGGTACCATGAAACCTGTCGACATTGACTCACCGATTGGTGACATCGCGTATCTCGCACGGTCTGAACATCGTGTCCCAACGCTCGTCGCGCTGACGGAGCGTCCCTGGAGTCGCTCCGAACTCTGTGAGTTGACCGAAGTGTCTTCGTCAACGATTCGACGAACGTTGCGCCAATTCGAAGACCGTACTTGGGTCCGGAAGGAGGGATGCCAGTACGTGGCAACACGGCTGGGAGAGGCTATCGCAGACGGGATGGAGGACCTGACTAGCCTTGTCGAAACTGAACGAAAGTTACGTGCCGTCTGGCACTGGCTTCCAGACGAAGTGACTCAGTTCCCAACCGAGACTTGGTCCGAAATGACTGTCACGCTCCCGGAGCCCGCTTCCCCCTACCGCCCCGTGAACCGATTCGAGTCGCTTCTCCAGCAGACGAACGAGGTCCGTTATCTTCGACCCGAGGTTGCCTTGATGGAGCCCTGCTTCGACGCGCTCTTCTCCCTGATTGATACCGGATTAGACGTGACGTTGATCGACCGACCGAGTTGCCACGCATACTTCTTCGCGACGTACCCCCAGCGCAGCTTAGAGATGGAGAAACGGGACAATTTTACCATTCTTGAGCATGACGAACTCCCCCAATGCGGAATTGGCCTCCTTGAAGATCGAGTTACGCTCAGCTGTTACGAACAGGCCAGTGGGTCGGTCCAGGCATTGATCGAGACCGACGTTCCGGTTATCCGCGAGTGGGCGGAATCGATGTATGCGTCGTTCGAGATCGACGCGCGACCGGTTGCACCCGAAGCCTACATTGAGTGATCGCGATATCATCCCGTTGCTCGGTGTCTTCCCCTCTACTTTGCAGGACTGACTGGTTGGGCCATCGATTCCTCGGCGGAGTTCGGTGAGCAACTGTTGACGCGTGGCCAGTAACTGAAACGATGGTAGGACCTGCCGAGACGTCACGAGATAGCTACCTATCCTCAACACTCGTATCGCCTCTCGCCGGGAGGCAAAACAAAATCATGGCAGAAAGAGAACAAATAAGCCACGGAGTGGACCTGAACAAACTCGGCGAGTTCGCCGAATACGCGGCCGAAAACCCCGACGCGGTGCAACTCGGACTCGGGGCCCGCTCGACCTACGAAGGGACGTGCGCGCACAGCTTAGCGACGATGGATTCGTACACGCTCGGCAGCGAGACGATTGAGCGCGAGACCCGCGAGTACACGATTCCGTACGGGGGATGGAAGGAGGTGCTGGACGCCGGTGGATGGGTCGGTGCAACCGACCGGATGGAACCGATCGAGGTCGCGCTCTCCGCGCTCGCCTCGTGCATCAACGTGGGCATCACCATCAACGCCGTCGCCAACGGCGTCGACATCGAGAAACTCCAGACGCGCGTCCGGACGGACTGCGACCCGAGCGTCCTCTTCGGTCTCGCCGACCTCGACGAAGCCGACGGCGTCTTCGAGAACCTCACCGCCGAAGTAGAGGTCGAAGGCGAGGACATCGACGAGGAGACGATCGACGAGTGGGCGCGCCGCGCGCCAGTGTTCGCGCTCGTCTCGCTCGCACAGGACATCGATATCGCCGTCGACGCGGCCACGGTGGCTCACGCCGACGACTAGAGGTGTACGCACGAACGACGACTCCGCCTGTGTCGCGACGACGGCAGGGTACAAGGGGAGTTCGGGGGTGCACCTCTTTTCGCCTGTTTCCGCGCTTTACTTCGTTGTCCGAGCGACGGTCAGTCTCGGATTGCGGTCGCAGGCGCGCTGTTGACACCCTCATTCGGTGAATTTCATGAGGTTGTGTCGAAGACAGAGCCGTTGTTCAGCGCAGCAGAACTCTCCTCCCGTCAGAGTTTTCCGCCCTTACAACCAGGAAGCGGTAATGACAGATGAGGCTGGGGATAACCCGTTCTCTTCACAGGAGGGGTTGAAGGAATCAGCCGACACCCATCAACACCCGCAGGATGATCGTGACCTTCAGTTTCGCGCTCTAGTCGACGCCGTCGAGGAGTACGCGATTTTCCGCCTCGATCCCGACGGATACGTCGCGAGCTGGAACTCCGGCGCCGCACACATCAAGGGTTATGCTGAGGAGGAGATCGTCGGCGAGCATTTCTCGTCCTTCTATACCGAGGAAGACCGTGCAGCCGGAATCCCTGAGGGGAACTTGGCCGCTGCGGCTGAGCAGGGATCCATCGAGGACGAAGGCTGGCGTGTGCGCAAGGACGGGTCGCAGTTCTGGGCGAACGTCACGATTACGACCATCCGAAACGACGACGGCGACCTCGAAGGATTCGCGAAGGTCACGCGCGACATGACAAATCGAAAGCGAGCTCGCGAGGAACATCAGCTCCACCTATCAGTGAGCCGGTCGGTGGCAGAAGCGACGTCGCTCGAAGCTGGGATCCAAGCAGCGCTTGAGGAGGTTTGCGAGTGGACCGATTGGGTCATCGGGCAGGCATGGATCGTGACTGACGACAGAACAGCCGAGCGATTGCCCGTGGCTTACGTCGAGGATCCGAAATACACACCCTTTGAGGAGTCTTCTCGCGACTTCACCTTCGCACCTGACGAGGGAATCCCCGGACGAGTCATCGAATCGGGTAAGCCTGTCTGGTTCCCCGACGTCACCGATGTCTCCGAAACCGTCTATCCACGCACGGCTCTTGCGTCCCAGTTCGGTCTTCAAGCGGGGGTAGGCGTCCCCGTAATGACGGAGGGAGAAGTGGCGGTAGTGCTCGAATTTCATATGGCGGAGGAGCGCGGCATAGACGACCACCTCGTCGAACTCGTCAGCTCGATCGCGGCCGACATCGGAGGTCTAGTGGCTCGGAAGCAGATCAAAGACGAACTCGACCGCGAACGGGAACTGCTCGCGGAGATGATGGATGCGGCCCCCGTCGGGATTTCGGTCCACACCGCCGATGGCCAGGTCGAGCGGATGAACGAGCAGGCGATGGCCCTTCGCCACCTTCGCCCAGACGCCGCGAAACTCGACGCCGACGACCGTGTGTTCTTCGACGAGAACGGAAATCGGGTTCCCGCGGAAGCACGTCCATTCGCGCTCGTCCGCGAGTCCGGCAGACCTATCTACGACTGGACGGCGAAAATCGAACTCCCCGACGGCAAGCGCAAGTGGCTCTCGATCGACGCTGCTCCCATCGAGAGCGACGACGGGACGCTCGACCGGGTCGTCATCGTCGAAGACGACATCACCGAACTCCGCGAGCAGTACCGCGCGGTCACCGAGTCGATCAACGACGTAATCGTGACGATCGACGAAGATAGCGTCATCCAATCGGTCAACCCGGCGGTCTCCGATATCTTCGGATACGACCGGATCGAACTGATCGGCGAGTCGCTGACCGAACTCATGCCCGAAGAGTACCGCGAACAGCACCACGCGGGCATCACACGGTATCTGGAAGCCGGCGAGCGAGCGCTCGATTGGGATTACGTCGAGTTGCCCGGGAGGCACGCAAACGGGGCGGAGATCCCGTTGGCGGTCTCGTTCAGTGAGGTCCGGTATCGCGGTGACCGGTATTTCACCGGCGTTATTCGCGATATCTCCGCGCGCAAGGAAGCCGATCGGAGGCTCGAAACCCGAGCCCACCAGCAAGAAGCCATAGCCGAGTTCGGGCAGTTCGCCCTCGAGGCCGACGACCTCGACGAACTGATGCACGAAGCGGCACGGAGAGTTGCGGACGTTCTGGACAACGCTTACTGTAAAGTGCTCGACCTCGACCCGGATGAGCGCAAGCTCTTGTTACGGCAAGGCGTCGGCTGGCAGGAGGGAATCGTCGGACGCGCTACCGTGGCCTCCGACGATAACTCCCAGGCGGGCTACACGCTGCTCTCCGATGAGCCCGTCATCGTAGAGGACCTCGACAGCGAGACGCGCTTTTCCGGCCCCGACCTTCTCACCTCCCACGACGTCAAAAGCGGTATCAGCACTATTATTGGCTCAGTCGACGATCCGTGGGGAATCCTCGGGACCCACGACACCCACCGCCGGAAGTTCACCGAGGAGGACGTTAACTTCGTTCAGAGCGTCGCAAATATCCTTGCGGAGGCGATCGAGCGCCATCGGTACCAGGCGGATCTCGAGCGGTTGGTCGACGACTTAGAGGAGTCGAACGAGCGGTTAGAGCAGTTCGCCTATGCGGCCTCCCACGACCTCCAAGAACCATTGCGGATGGTATCGAGCTACCTCCAGCTTATCGACCAGCGGTACGCGGACGAGCTGGACGAAAACGCCGAGGAGTTCATCGGCTTCGCTATCGACGGAGCCGAGCGCATGCGGGAGATGATAGACAGTTTGCTCGAGTACTCTCGGGTGGAGACGCGAGGAGACCCACTCAAGCCGGTTGACTTAGATCCCATCCTCAACGGCGTAATCGAGAACCTCCAGGTAAAGATCGAGGAGAGTAACGCGGAGATCACCGCCGATCCTCTCCCCCGGGTCAAGGGCGATGCCAGCCAGATCCGCCAAGTGTTCCAGAATCTCCTCGATAACGCCATCGAGTACTCGGGCGACGAACCGCCGCAGATACGTGTCACCGCCGAGCGTGACTTCGATGTGCACGTGATCTCGGTCCGCGACGAGGGGATCGGCATCGACCCGACCGCTACCAATCGCATCTTTGACGTGTTTCAGCGTCTCCACACCCGCGACGAGCATCCGGGAACCGGCATCGGACTCGCCCTCTGTGAGCGGATTATCGAACGGCATGGTGGCGAGATTTGGGTCGACTCGGAGCCGGGCGCGGGATCGACATTCTCGTTCACGCTTCCGGTCGCGAGCCCACCGGAGACGTGATTTCGCCTCAGTAGACCGATTCGGATGCGGTCGAGCGGCGACTTATCGAGCAGCCCTGCTGATGAATACGCGCGCTACATCCGGAAGAATTGCCGAAACCAACCAAACCACTGTCAGAAGCTGTGCGCTGAACGTAGAGACTGAATCTACGAAACGCTTTCTGCTGTCTGGTTTGTAGTCAAGGTATGTCCACGACTGTCACAACCCCAGACGCGGACGAGACGTGTGAGTACTGTGGGTCGCGTATTTTCGACCACGACCCGATTTGCGTCCGTAACTGTACCGACGATTGCGGATCGCCGCTATACTTCTGTAACTACGCTTGTCTCTCGACGTACATCGCCGAAAACGACCTGACTACTGGCAACGCTTGTGAATGGTCGCCTGATGAAAGTGACTGTTGGTAAGTAGGCCCCCTGTACTGAACGGATTCTCTCCTGTTGACCAGCTATCGACTCGTGCTACGTTCGCGCCCTCTGTTCGGCATGCGATTTCTATCATGTTTTGTATATTTCAATAGACCGTCGCGGTCTACAGATGAGCAAGGCGAGTGTCTCGGGGCTTGACTCCGAGGCGGTTCACTCTCTGACTCGAAGAACACGACTGACCCGTCCTAGGAACGTACTGTCTTCGTTTCTCGACAGCGACGATTTCCCGCTCAGGAACCGACGTAGCGTATGAACGATCACAGTTCTCCTGTCGATTCTCTCGACGACGAAGACGAAGAGGTCGCTGCCGAATTCGCTCACGATGCAGAAGCGCTCCTATCGACGATTCCCCACTACTACCGGGGAGAGGTCAGCCAGGCGAACAACGCCCAGAATCGAATCGATCAGACGACTAACTGGGTCGTCACGATAATCGCAGCACTCCTCTCGGTCGTGTTTGCCGGCCCGGGCATCTCCCCGAACCTGCTGCTCGTCGGTATCGTGATCCTGGCTATCTTTCTCAGCTACGAAGCTCGGCGATATCGCTTCTACGACCTCTACCGAAGCCGAGTACGAATCGTTCAACAGAACGTCTTCGCGAACGCGTTAGATCCTAAAGGAGTAGAACACTCGGAGTGGCGCGAGGAACTGGGTAGAGATCTTCGCTATCCGACGTTCAAAGTGACGATGCTCGAGGCCCTCTCGCGACGCATTCGTCGAATATACGGTCTCCTGTTCGTCATCGTCGGCATCACATGGGTCGTCAAGGTCACTATTTTGACACCTGAAGCGGCGTGGTTCGACGACGGAGCGTTGCCGGGAATACCGGGAACGGTCGTTGCGGCCGTACTTTTGGTCGTGTATCTCTGTCTCGCGGTTGTCGCGTTCTGGCCGAACGCCCGTGAAGCGGCAGGGGAGATATACGGAGAAGAGCCGGGGAAGTGGAAACGTGATTGATATCCTCCCTGCCACGATGCGAGGGTTTAGTTCATACTTCGCCGCGGGAGACGTTCAAAGAGAGATTGGCATCACTCGATTTTCCCGACGACGAACCGCTGGCCTTCGATATCTTCGACCAGCGCGCCCCACCCGCCGACGCTGACGACTTCGTCGCCGGTGTCGAGTTCGAGCGTCGCCGCCTCGACAAAACTCGACAGTAGCGGTCCGGCGTCCCCATCGCCGGCGACGTAGTTCACATCGGCTACGCGGCCAGTGAGTTCCCGTTTTTGCCGTCCGGTACGGTCCTGTCCGGTCACGGTGAGCGTCACCTTGCGGCCGGCCTCCACATCATCGTGGATGTCGCGGATGCACTCGCGGATGTTCGTGTAGGTCGCGGGCAACGAGCCGTCGCGCGCGGAGTACAGCGGTTCCCACGTCTCCCAAAACGCTGTCTGGAAGTGCGAGTCGAAGACGCGCGACAGCGAGTAGTCGTTGACGAGCACGCCGTACTCGTGATTCGGATGCAGCGGCGCTTCGGGCGCGAAGCAGACGTGGATACGGTCGGCGAGGACGAGAAACGGCGTCGGTAAGGTTCGAAGACGAACTTCGGTTGCCACGCCCGCGAAGGCGAACTCGCGTTCGTCGACGCTGTCGCCGGATGACTCGGGCGTCAGCGTGAGTTTGACGACGACCCCGCGGTCGACGGCCGCCGACAGCACGTCGCGGAATAGGTCGAACTGCGCGGGCGTCAGCGCCAACTGGAGTTCGTTCTCGGCGTCCTCGATGGCCTCGCGCGCACGGTCGAAGATAGAAGAGAGAGGCTTGAGCACGCTGACGCGGTGGTTCTCGACCGTCGGACGCTCCCAGCGATCTCGAATCTCCGCGGCCGCGTTCGTCACCGTCTCCGCGTACGCCTGTAGGTCGCCGACGACCGCCGAGGGGTCGTGCGCGCGGGCGTGCAGGCTCCCCTGTTGGTACGTCTCGATGTAGCCATCGCTCTCGAGGTTGCGAAGGACGTCGTAGATGCGCGCCTGCGGGACGCCGCAGGCGTCGGCTATCTCGGTCGCGGGGGCGCTGCCGAGTTCGACCGTCGCGATGTAGGCGTCCGCCTCGTACTGGGTGAGTCCGGTCCGCTCTAACGTCGAGCGGAGTTGGTCGGTGTCCATGCTCGGATACCGAATAGAGGGAGTCCGGACGGTTTCGGCGTTTCGGTGTTCCGACGGACGAGCGATAGCTCGCCTACGACGCCGCGCGACGAGTTCGGTTCAAGTGACTCTGGTGAATCCCGCACGCGGAGATAGGTTTCAGAAGCCGTGCTGAACACAGGTGGAAACGCTTCGTCCGAGATGGATTCGTTATCTACGACGACGGACGTTCTTCGAGGTCAGCACCGGCGACCGTTGTCACTCCTTTACACCACAGAAAGTACTTGTAACCAGAATTAAAAATCGACTCGTGGTCTCCCGTCGTTCCCTCCTCCAAAGCGGAGTCGTTGCTGGTCTCGTCGGTCTCTCCGGTTGTACTACACTGTCACCCTCGCCGGTCGACACGGTATGGCGTTACGAACTCGGACGGGCTATCGGTGGCAAGCCGTTCCAGATTCAGCCCACCGTGTTAGACGATTCGATTGTAGTCAACGACTTCCATACGGTCGCAGTCTTAGAGACAGATGGGGTCGAGCGGTGGAGTCACGAGTATGAACCGACGTCGGTCAACGGAAATGAAAGACGGTATGACAACTATCTAGTCACAGGTGTCGGCGCCGACAGTGAGCGCGTCTATGTTCCCGAAGCTGAGGGACTTACTGCGTTCGATATCGACGACGGTGACCGTCTGTGGCAGAGCGAGGCCCGCCCACCCGACGGCGTATCACTCCTCGCCACCGAATCGACCGTCTTCAGTGCCGGTATAGCGTTCGAGCCAGACACCGGCGAGGAACGCTGGGATGTCGAACGGTTGATCGAGGGACCGGGACCGCTCATAACCGACGGCAGGGCCCTCTTCGGAGATCTTCAGGGTCGCCTCCACGTGATCGATATCGAGAGTGGTGACCATCACTGGCGATTTGATATCCTGGAAGACTGGATACAGTGTCGGCCAGCTACAGACGGCGAGACGATATTTTTCGGAAGCGGAACCACAGACCTCGAAGAAGGCCGTTGCTATGCGTTCTCGGATACCGGCGACCGTCGCTGGATGCGATCACTCGATGCGGCAGTACACTCGACGCTATCGGTGGTTGACGGTCGCCTCTTTGTTGCGACCCACCGCGGCAGTGTGTACGCACTCGATTCGGACGATGGGACCGAACTGTGGAAATTCACCGGTCAAAATACGCTCAATTCGCTCTTTGGCAGACGGTCGATGACGAGCATGCAGGCGGACTTCTCTCCGACCGTAGTGAACGACAAACTGTACGTCGTCGACCCCAACGGGACGCTTTCAGTGCTGGACGCGGCCACGGGCGAGCGGCACAACCGCTACGAGGCTCCCTCGAACGGCTTCAGAACGGCACCCATAGTTGACGGTGACCGACTGTATCTCCGTACGCCGACCGACCTGTTCGCTGTTGAGCGCCCCTTAGACTGACGATTTACACGCCGCCGAGCCACGGCAGAAACGCCGCGGCGAGGTAGCCGTACCACTGAATCGCCCACGAGATGCCGAGCCAAAGCAGTCCCCACGGTGCCGAAAATCCGACTGGCCGGACAGGCCACTCCGCGCCAGGGTTCGTCTGTCTGCGCGGATAGACGTAATCAGCCAAGAAATGCAAGCCCATCCCGAGCGCGAGGAAGTGAATCGCCGTCGCCACCGAGGGAACCGCCGACAGCACGTCGAGACGCAGCGCCGCTTGATACAGGAGCGTCGGGAAGAGAAACGTGTGGAGTAGCCACGAGCGGTGGGTGTCTGCTCGGAAGGCGTCCAGTACAGGCAGCAACACGCCAACGACCAGCGGAACGGCGACGATGGGATGAGACCCGAACGCGACGGCGAGAAACGCCACCGGGATGGCGCTGGCGACGTGGAGTTCTCGGCTGGTCACACGAGTTCACCCCGATACGCGAGGACGATTCGCTCGGCGCCCTCCCCGGTGGTCTCATCGAAGGAAACGACTTCCAGGAGCGCTAACAGCCCTGGCAGGAGCAACACGACCGCGATTCCGACTGCGATGCAGAGTCCGAGCAACAGCGCAGCGAAACAGCACTGCAGGACGCTGAACGACGGCGTCTCCAGTAGGTGGTAGGCTGCATCTCGGAGCGCCGTCGTCGCCGACGGGCCGTCTGTCTCCTCCGGTGCGCGGGCAATCAGCGACGCGGCCCGAAAGAGGATGACGACGACGATTACGACGGCGTACAGTCCGGCCAGCGCGCCGAGCAGGAACGTCGGCCGACGGACCGCGAGCGCGATAGTCGAGTAGGCGTACGTCGTCGCGACGACGGCGAGCGCGAGAAGGCTGAACGGGAGGCCGCGCCGGAGATTAGCCCGAAACGACTCACGAAACGCGGCCAGCCGTGCCCGTTCGCTCACTGAGTGTCACAGAGCCTCGCCCTCGACGACGTCCGTCAGCGTCTCGACGAGCGCTAGCAGTGCCGCCCCGAGCGTGAGAAGGTGGAGCGAGGCCAACGACGTAGCGACGCTCAGCGCGACGACGGTCACGAGGTCGGAGTACGCCGCGCGGCCGAACGCTGCGATGGCCGCTATCGGGTCGAGGCGCTCCGTCTCGTCGGTCGTCGAACGCATCGCTCTTGTGGGCGCACGCCGGACGCAAAAGCGCTCCGGTAGTACACTATTCCGGTAGTTTCTACGCCGCGTTCCGTGACGACTGTTACGGCCACCACCGGCAAGAACCCCCCACTGGCGTGGCTCTTTGAGGTCTATTTGCTAAGAGGTGGTATGGACACCAGTAACCTCGACAGTTTCACTTCACGCCGGTCGACCGTCTACGGTCGCCGCGGCGTGGTTTCCACGAGCCAACCGCTCGCCGCGCAGGCGGGTATCACCACACTCCAAGAGGGCGGCAACGCCTTCGACGCGGCCGTCGCCACCGCAGCAGCGCTGAACGTCGTCGAACCCACCTCGACGGGTCTCGGCGGCGACGTGTTCGCGCTCTACCGCACCGCCGACGACGAGGTCGGCGCGATGCGCTCCTGCGGCGGCGCGCCTTCGGGCACGAGCATCGAGAAGGTCCGCGAAGCCATCTCCGAGGCCGACGAGGAGACGCGTTCGTCGTGGTATCCGGCGTCGCGCGGCTACGCCGTCGACTCCGCAGAGGACGCCGGGATGCCGTTTCTCGGCCCGCACGCGGTCACTGTTCCCGGGACAGCCCGCGGGTGGGAGACGACTGTCGAAGAACTCGGTCGGCTGACGCTCGGCGAGGTGCTGCAGCCGGCCATCGAGTACGCCAACAACGGCTACCCGGTCACCGAAGTCGTCTCCGCGCAGTGGCAGCACGGCGAGGAGCTGTTCAAATCGGAGCACGCCCGTGACGCCTACCTCTTCGACGGGAAAGCACCCGAGACGGGCGATATGGCGTCGTTGCCGAAACTCGGCGCGACGATGGAGCGCATCGCCGAGGAGGGCGCGGACGTCGTCTACGAGGGCGACATCGCCGAAACCATCGCGAGCGAGATTCAGGACCTCGGCGGCTTCATGACCGTCGACGACCTCGCGGACTTCGAACCGGAGTTCATCGACCCCGTCTCGACGACGTACAACGGCGCGGAGATATACGAACTGCCGCCGAACAACCAGGGACTAATCGCACTGGAAGCGCTCAACATCGCCGAGGAACTCGGCGCATCCGAGCACCCGCTCGACTCTGCAGAACGCGTCCACTACTTCGCGGAGGCGATGAAGCTCGCGTTCCACGACGGCCACCGCTACATCACCGACCCGGAGTACGAGGAAATTCCGCCGTTGGCGTCGAAAGAGTGGGCGAAAACGCGCGCCGAAGGCGTCGGCGAGACGGCCAACCACGACGTGAGCTTCGGTGTTCCCGACGCCAACGCCGAGGATGCCGACACCGTCCTCCTGTGCGTCGCCGACGACGAGGGCAACGTCGTCTCCTACATCAACTCCCGATTCGCCGGGTTCGGTTCGGGCGTCGTCGCGGGCGATACGGGCATCGCGCTGCAGAACCGCGGCGCGTCGTTCTCGTTGGATCCCGACCACCCCAACTCCCTGGAAGCCGGCAAGCGGCCGTTCCACACGCTCGTTCCCGCCGTCGCCAAACTCGGCGAGGATGACTGGGCGGCGTTCGGCGTGATGGGCGGCTACATGCAACCGCAAGGCCACGTGCAGGTCATCTCGAACGTCGTCGACTACGACCTCTCGATTCAGGCGGCGCTGGATCGGCCGCGCTGGCGCTACCGCGAGGACGGACAGTTAGCCGTCGAGGAGTTCTCCGACGCAGGCGTACCGACGGCGCTCACCCGGATGGGCCACGAGGTCCAGATTCTTGCGCCGCTGATGTTCGGTGGCGCGCAGTTCGTTCGCAACGACGGCGGCGTGCTCTCGGCGGCGACGGAACCCAGAAAGGACGGCAACGCGCTGGGCTACTGAGCCTTCCGCGCCGACCGGCGGTGTGCTGAGCCCCCAGTCGTCAGCGCAGGTCAAGTCATTGAACTGAATGGTATTTCTCACACATTGCAAACGCCTTCGACGGACGTTGCATCGCTCGGCGGAAACCGAGAACATATTTTCACCCCGAGCGTGAATAGGCAGTTGTGACACCTCTACGTCTTCTGTCCCTCCTCACGCGCAGACTGGGTGGTGGTAACGCATGACGCAGCCGATGGGCGACGCCGACGACTCGGGAGTCGTCTCGGAGCTTGGGCGGTTCCGCTCAAGCGCAGTCGCGAGATTGTTCTCCCGCGCCGACGCGCTTTACGTCTCGCCCGTGTTGCTGGCCGGCGTCGCGGTGTACGTTCTGTATCTCACGGTCAACGCCTACCCCGGCTACGGGGCGGGCCTGTACAACCTGATGGGCGAGCAGATTGCGGCCAATGGCTACCTGCCGCCGACGAAGATTCCCTACTACACCGTCGACGGCGTCCCCTTCGCGTATCCGCCGCTGATGTTCTACGTCATCGCCGTGATACGTGACGTGACTGGCGTCGGCCCGTTCGCGCTGGCGCGACTCTTCCCAGGGCTCATCACCATCGCGTATCTCGTGCCGACGTATCTGCTCGCGCGCGACGTGCTCGCCTCCCGCCCGGCGGCGACTGCCGTCGGCCTGCTCGTCGCGCTCAACCCGAAGGTGCTGCAGTGGCACATCACCGCCGGCGGCCTCGTCCGCGCACCGGCGTTTCTGTTCGCCGTCTGCGGTATCTATGCGGGCTATCGACTGTATGCCGCCGTCGAGACGACCGGCTACGACCGCCGGTGGCTCGCCGTCGCCTCGCTCTGTTTCGGGCTGACGCTTCTAACCCACCCGACGTACACGCTCTTTTTCGTCGGCAGTTTCGTCATCCTGTGGCTCTCGCTCGACCGGTCGCTCGCGGGCTTTCTCCGCGGCGGTGTCGTCGCCGCTGGCGGGTTCGCGATCGCGGCGCCGTGGCTCCTCTGGAACGTCTCGACGCACGGCCTTGAGGTATTCACCGCCGCGTCGGGGACCCACGGCGGTATTGGCGGCGGCTTCGCCGTCACCCCGTGGCTCGCGGTTCCGCTCGTTCTGGCGGCGGCGCTGTTTCTCGTGCGGCGGCCGTTCCTCGGCGTCTGGACGGTGGCGGCGGCGCTTCTGTTCCAGCAGGCGCGGTTCGTCGCCTTCGTCGGCACGTTCGGCGTCGTCGCGCTGACGCTCCCGCGCGTCCGAATCGCAGTCACCGACCGAATCCCCCGACCGAATCGCCGGACGGTCGCCGCCGTTGCCATCGCGGCGACGCTGGTCGCCGGTCTCGGCGTCGTCGGCTACTCGATGACCGTCGCCGAACCCTCCATCGCACCTGAGTTCGTCGACGACGACGACGTGGCGGCGATGGAGTGGGTCCACGAGGAGACGCCCGAGGGCGCGACGTTCGTCGTTGTCGGCGACGCTGCCGAGTGGTTCCCAGACGTCAGCAAACGGACGATGACCATCGGTCTGTGGGGCGTCGAGTGGGAAGGCTCCGAGACGTACTCTAAACAAGTGCGACTCTATCGAACCGTGTCGACCTGTGACTCCGCCGACTGCGTCTCGGACACGTTGAACGAAGCCGACGTGACGCCAGAGTACCTCTACGTCCCGAAGGGCACGTACATTGTCCGCGGCAAGCGAACCGGCGGCGGCGACGAACTCGTCGAGTCGCTGATGGTCGCCGACGGCTACGAACCGGCGTACGAGAACGACGGCGTCGTCGTCTTCCGCGTTGTGTCGACTGAGTCGTAATCCGGGCTAATTTCCTTCAAATTCAATTTTCATTTCCCAGTAGCGACTACGAATTCGGACGTATCGCCCTCTCAATGAAAACACTAAGTCGCACCCTCACAGAATGAGTATTCTCGCCGATTTTAATCCACAATCGATTGGCGGTAAAGGTGCGCGCAATAGATGTAGTGTCGGACACTGAACACGAGGTCACTGGTCACGAGAGCCGCGAGTAAGCGCGTCAAATACGCGCTCTTCGACTTTCCGGAGGTGATCTCCTGCGGTCGTGGATGCAATGCCGACGACGGCGGCCACGTCCGCATGTGTCGCCTGACGAGGATTCCTGTAGTACCCGATGTCGACTGCAGCCTCGAGTACTTCCTGCTGGCGTGGTGTCAATCGCCTCGCGAGCGAGGATTCGTCCGGTTCGTACTCCCCATTCTCGATGATCTCGAACGCGACAGCCTCCTCTTCAACGACAGTCTGGAACAGTCGTTGGAACCCCTCGTCGGTTCCCAAGTACGTGACTCGAAGTGAGCCGTCGGATGTGAAGCGGATCGGTGTCTCGATGATAATCTCCGACTCCCGTTGCAGTTCGAGTGAACGCCTTGACACATCCGTCGGCTCAAACTGACTCACTGCCATCCATCGCTCCTCGCCGGCGACAAGGAAATCAATGACGTGTGGCGAATCTCGCATTATCTCCTCATACCGAGCTCGGTCGCCGCTCCCCTCGGCGAACAACAGTACTGTCCCGTCACCGAGGAGTTCGACGTGGTGAATTGCTTCACGCGTGATTGAGGGTTCGTCCGTGAGTCGTTTCCCGAGCGGATGAAAGGAGTTGTGGTTGGAGGGGTGAACGAGGACCGTCAAATATCGCATACGGAGAATCATCGGCGAGAGTATTTAATAAAACGTGGATACGCTGCAGTCGGCGCTTGGTACTCCATCTCGAAGAGAGCAGTATGAGCCGGATGCAACCCGCCGTAGGTCATGATAGAGCTAACGACGGAGGACGGGCACATCGATTTCATGTTTGCTATGCTAGCGCTAAAGTCGGTTACCCGTACGCGGCGATCGATACCTGTCGGAGTCGGCTATGACGCGAAAGACATCCGAAATCGCCATTATCGGGGGCGGGATCTGCGGACTGGTTACGGCTCTCGCGCTCGAACAGCGAGGTTTGTCGCCGACCGTTTACGAAGCGGCCGTCGAGTATCGACCAATCGGTGCCGGACTCCTCTTGCAGACGAACGCACTACTCGTCCTCAACCGCCTCGGAATCGCCGATCGTGTCCGAGACACTGGCGTTGCTCTCGACGATAGTGTCATTCAATCGCCCAGCGGACGAGTGTTGAAACGATTTGACTTAAACCGACTCGAACGCGACGAGTTCGGCTACGGATTCGTAGCGATACATCGTGCCGACCTCCAGGCCATCCTCCTCGATGAACTAGCCACCGATGTGGAAACCGGAATGAAGTGTCATTCGGTCTCTGACACCCATGAGCCGACTGTTCAGTTCAGCGACGGTAGTCACATCCGTCCAGATGTCATCGTTGGAGCAGACGGGATCAACTCGACTGTCCGTGACGCCGTCGCTCCCGACGTCGAACTGGAGGCGATAGATAGCGTCGCATACCGGGCAGTTACGACCGTCGACCTTCCCGAAAAGCACCAAACACGGGGTGTTGAAATCTGGGGGAATGAGGCCTATTCCGGCGGTGCCCCACTCGGCGATGATCGATTCTACTGGTTTGGGACTGCGCCCGGCTCCCTTGCAAACGGTCAGGTCGACCACCTCAAAACGGTAGCTGAACTCCGCAAACAGCTCGCCGCGTATCCCGAACCCATTCCAACGGTACTCGACTCATTGGGTGAAGACGACATCTTCGTCACCGCTCTCAACGAGGTACCTACGCTCAATCAGTGGTATCAGGGATCTGTTTGTCTCGCCGGCGACGCCGCACACGCAATGTTGCCGTTTGCCGGGCAAGGCGCGGCACAGGCAATCGAGGACGGCCTTCTATTGGCTCACTTGCTTTCTGCGACAGATGTCCCATCGGAAGCATTCAAACTGTACGAACAGAAGCGTAAACCGAGAGCTGACCGAATTCGTTCGGAGTCACATCTGCTTGGGAGGCTCGGATCGATCCAATCCCAAATTGGGTCCAGAACGCGCAATTTAGCGGTCGAACTTGTGCCTGACGTCCTCTTTCAGCGCGCCCGTCGACAGCGAGCATCGTGTACGCCACTCCCGTAAGTCGTTTTGACTAAATCCCCTCGGCATGGCCTCGTGTGAGGAGAGATACGCACCGAATTTGGGACGCCAGTGGATTTCGAGACACCGATAGTACAATTGACGTACTGCCGGTATGAAAACTCTCGCTTCTCGATGTGGTCTCTCTTCCATGTAATGGTGGAACGACCACTCTGTCCGCCTAACTCAATCGTCTGCACCGTCGCGCACCAACCGCGCGACAGCCGCGTCGTCGAGTCGGTCGAACTCACCCGCCTGCACGCCCCATAGCGTCGCGTACAATCCGCCGAGCGAAACGAGTTCGTCGTGCGTCCCCCGTTCGACGACGCGCCCGCCTTCGAGGACCAGAATCCGGTCGGCGCGGCGGATCGTCGAGAGGCGGTGCGCGATGACGAGCGTCGTCCGGTTCTTGGTCAGGCGGGTTAGCGCCCGCTGGATGAGCAGTTCCGTCTCGGTGTCGACCGCCGAGGTGGCCTCGTCCAACACGAGCACGTCCGGATCCTGTAACATTGCGCGAGCGATGGAGAGGCGCTGACGCTGGCCGCCCGAGAGCTTTATCCCGCGCTCGCCGATGCGGGTGTCGTAGCCCTCGGGGAGGTCAGTGACGAACGCATGGGCCTCTGCGGCTTTCGCGGCGTCGACCATCTCCGCCTCCGTCGCGTCGAACGCGCCGTAGGTGAGGTTCTCTCTGACCGAACCGTCGAAGAGGTAGACGTCCTGGCTCACGTAGCCGACAGCGCGGCGGAGGCTGTCGAGCGTCGCGTCGCGCACGTCAATCCCGTCGACGCGGACTGCACCCTCGGTCACATCGTAGAGTCGGAGCAACAGTTTCGCGGCCGTCGACTTTCCCGCGCCCGTGGGTCCGACGAGCGCGACCGTCTCGCCGGGTTCGGCGACGAAGTTCACGTCGGAGAGGACGGGGCGGTCCTCCTCGTAGGCGAAGGAGACGTCGTCGTATTCGATGCGGCCCTCGACGCGCCCGAGGTCGACGGCGTTTTCCTCATCTCCGACGGTGACGGGGAGGTCAGTCAACCCGAAGATGCGCTCGCCAGAGGCGCGGGCGTTCTCGTAGGAGTTGACGATGCGGCCCGCGCCCGCCAGCGGGTCGACGAATCGCTGGGTCATAAAGAGAAACGTGACGAACTCGCCGACTTGCAGGCCCGGACCGCCCAGCGGACCCGTGGACCCGGTGACCAGCCAGTAGCCGCCGATGGCGAACGTCGCGGCGAACGCGACGTTGGCGGCCAGTTCCATTCCCGGTTGGTAGAAGTACTCCAGTTTGGCGACCGCCCACGTCTTCAGGTAGTAGTCCCACGAGGCGTCTTCGATGCGGCCGTCCTCGTACGTCTCGGTGTTGGAGGTCTTGATGACCTCGATGCCCGAGAGGTTGTTCTCCAGTCGAGTGTTGAGCGCGCCGACGCTCGCGCGGAGCGCCCGGTAGCGCGGCCGAATCGTCCGCATGAACGCGACGGTGAACACCACCAGAACGGGCATGGCGACGAGCGTGACGGCCGCCAACTGCGCGTTCAGCCAGAACAGCACCGCGCCGATGCCGAGCGCGGAGACGACGAGTTGGACTGCGCCGCTGAGTGTCGTCCCGAGGAACTCGCGGAGATTCCGCACGTCGCTGTTGAGGATGCTCATCACCTCGCCAGTCTGCTTGTCGTCGAAGAAGGCCGCGTCGAGGCGCTGCATCGTCGCGTACGTATCGGTTCGAATCGCGTGCTGGACGCGGTTCGAGTACAGCGACAGCGAGACGCCCTGCGTCCACGAGAACGCAACCGACAGTATTGACGCACCGACGATCAGGCCGAGCGAGAGCCACAGTTGGCCCTCGAGCGTCGAGGGTAGCGACCCGTCGGGTACAATCGGTAGTCGGTAGGCTGTCTCCGTCCCGGGGGTGAATAGCGCGTCGATGGCGATGCCGAGTACCAGCGGCGGCACGAGCGCGACGAGTCGGCTGAACAGGCTCGCGACGAGACCTATGGCGAACAGCCAGCGGTCGTCTCGTCCGTAAGCCGAGAACAGTCGGACCATCGGGTCCGTCTCTCGTCCGCGCCCGTCGTCAACCGGATTTGTCTCACCGGTGGCTGGTGATGGAACTGCGTGTGACATATACTCGCCGACGCCCGGAGACGCCCTTACCGGAGGTAACGGTCCCAGCAAGCATGAACTGCGCGTCCGCTCCAGAGATTCCCGGTTTGGGCTGTTACTCGACCGAAAGAATCCTCATCGTTCACAGAGTCGGAAATGATATATAATAAAAGTAATGTCTGGATTGGTAGGATGTATGACTTAACTGGCTTCCAACGAGATCTCTTACTGGTCGTTTCAGGCCTTGACAGCCCACATGGCCTTGCTATTAAGGATGAAATCGAAAACTACTATGAATCCGAGATCCATCATGGCCGCCTGTACCCGAATCTCGACACGCTCGTACAAAAGGGATTAGTGAAGAAAGGGACGGTCGACAGGCGGACTAATTCTTACTCGATTACAGAACGAGGCGTTCGTGAAATCCGTGCACGAAATGAGTGGGAAGCGCAGTACGCCGAAGGGTGAGATTCTCCCGTATTGCAGAGCAAGGCATCTTCTCAGAACGAGACCTCAACAGACTTTATCCTTGAGGTGTGCTCCTGAGCAATTTGTCTTCGTTTTTCTTAGAACATATTTTCCGACCCAACTGAGTCTCTTGTATCTGGTTATCACTTTCACTACGCTTTGAGAGAATTCAAGTACTCGCCTGAGAGACGATGTGTCGGGATCCGTGAACGTCCCCCGTTACCCATGTTCGAATCAGTCAAAGCGGCCGTCAGGTGGAAGACACCGCAAACCGCGCTTTATGAGTGTCGCGATTGCGGTGCGGCGGTTTCAAAGAAAGTTACCTGCTGTCCTCGCTGTGAATCCACTGAGATTGCCGAATACGAAGCAGACTCGCTTCGTTGATCTTTAACTCGCTGTAATCGGAAGCGTTCGTCTATTGACTCCATCCTGTGGATATTTTCCTGTACAAACACAGCGCCCAAACAAGTAATTTAATATGAATGTATGGCAGCTTGAATAGTGATGGCCTTCTCGGGCTGTCATGAACCAGGACACTCATCAACTTCACTGGTTCAGCACTGGGTGTGATATTGTCGTATTACACCTCAAGAGAAGAAGGGCGAAAGCTGCTCCCCTATGTTGCTTTCGCCATTCTCTCAGAGCTTCTTATGCTGAGATTGATCGAACCCACTACTAGGGGAATACAGGCCTCAAGCCCGCTGATTTTGAATTAGAGCCACAGCAATCAGGTCTTCTTAGACAAGAATACTGAACGGATTCAAGTACCGACCACCGAATACAGAGACAGCCACAGTGAGTTGTCGAATAGAATTATGCGATATCCGGGGTCTCTTCTTCAGCTTCTGACCCGGTTTTTTCCTTGAGCATCTTTTGGACAGTCGTCTCTACTCATCTTGATTGATTCCTTTTTCAAGTGTTTCTGTGAGCTTGTCGCGGCGGTGTTGGAGGTTGTTGAGGAGTGACTCTGCAGTATCGGTTGAGATTTTTTCAACGGTCCATGAGCCATTGCTGTACTGCCATCGTAGTGTATCCCCCTCGTGGATGTTTTCGGAACTGCGGAACGCTTCTGGAATTGCTGTGAGGTTTTCTTTGGCAATGGTCGTTTCAGCGCTGACGTTCTCACTCTCTCTGAACATATCAATCAAATATACACTATACATTGTCAGTCTACCTGTTAATTGCTACATAATTGGCGTTAAATTAAGTGTATTTGGCTAGTATCGATTTTCAGTAACACTCTACATCGGGAGTTTCGTCACCCCAAGGTTAGACGAAACTCAAACTCCAACCAATCCTCCACAGCGAACCAGTGGTAGAATCCTCACCGGCCCTTCGCCCGAAGTTCAAATCGGAGGATTACTTCTACAGAATATTCCAATAAACCTACTTGTTTATCTATTTTGAGAAACGATGGTAGCAGGACTTCCGTGACAGCAATTCAAATCGAAGCACTCTACAAGAGGTACGGAGACATCACCGCGATTGACGGACTCTCCCTCGCTGTGGACGAAGGTGAATTATTCGGGCTTCTTGGCCCAAACGGTGCCGGCAAGACCACGACGATGGAGATTCTAACCGGCCAGCTCACACCGGAGCGCGGTCACGTTAGCGTATTGGATGTCGACCCAGTCGAGCACCCAACTTACGCCCGTGAACGAGTCGGTATTCTTCCTGAGAAAGAGTCGCCACCCAGCTTCATGACGCCCCGGGAGTACTTCGAGTTCATTGGCGCAATTCGAGGGATTTCTGATGAGAAGATAGATGAACGGATCGAGATGTGGGCTGACAGACTCGGCTTCTCGGAGAAACTCGACACACTGTCCACGGATCTCTCGCGGGGACAACAGCAGAAGGCCATGATCACCGGCGCATTCCTCCACGACCCCGAACTGGTGTTTATCGACGAGCCGCTCGCCAACCTTGATCCAATCGTTCAAGAGCGGGTGAAGCGGTTCCTGCGCGAGTATAGGGATGCTGGCAACACCGTAATCGTCACGACGCACGACGTGGATGTGGCGGAGGAACTGTGTTCGCGCGTCGGAATCGTGTATAACGGGACACTCGTCGCAGACGTTCGTCCGGCAGCGCTCTCGATTGACAAGACGCTTCTCGATGTCTTCTTAGAGCACGTTGACGCGACCGTCGATCGAGGTGTTACAGTAGATGACTAGTGGGCGAACTCGCCGTGTCTTCGTCGAGATGTTCATCGAAGAGTGGCGAATGCACAGCCGCCTCTTTCGCGGTAGTCATTTCGCACTCTTCCCGGTGTTTATTGGCCTTCTGACTGCAGGCATGTCGTGGCTACTCGTCACTACCGGCACCGAATCGGCAACAGTGTTCGCCGGTCTGCACGCGCTTGTATTCGTCTTCGGGCTCCACACGGGATCGATTGGCTTCGTCGGACGAGACGCCCTCCGTAATCTCCTCGGTGACATGACGCTCTTGGTATTTACCGCTCAGACGCTTCCACTCTCCCAAAATCGGCTGCTCGGTATTTTCGTCGTGAAAGATGTCGTCTTCTATGCGTTACTTTTCTTATTGCCGATAACGGTAGGGTCGGTGCTAGCGGTCTTCGTCATCAGTGGATTTGCAGGGCTGATTTCTAATGCCGTGACTGCACTCGTCCTGTGGACGACCCTCATGCTGACGTTTGTTCTCGGGCTAGGGGCGACAATCGCAGGGCTCGGTATAACCCGACGAGGCGTTTCTGGCCTCGCGCTACTTGCCGTTCTCATCGTGTTAGTCGTCGCGGCGGTCATCAGTGGCGTTGATGTCGTCGCATACACGCCATATGGCGTGTTTCTCGATCAGACACTTCTACGAATCAGTTCGACAGTGGCTCTCGTTCTAGCGATCTTTCTGGTTGGAGCTGTCACGTTCGACGCGACCGCAACTCAACCGGTTCGTGCCGTCGAACCGTCCTTTCGTCGATGGTGGCGTCGAATTGGTGATCCGCTAGCGACGAAGACGCTTCTCGACGTGCATCGCAGTTCTGGTGGATTCTGGAAGGTGTTCTTTTCGGCAGCGATCCTCTTCGGCGTCACCGTCAGTCTCGTTGAGTTCGCCGGTCAGATTACGGGCGTCTCGCCGTCTGTTGGCGTCTCGTTTGGTGCGATCCTTGGTCTCTCAGGTTTCACGACGTATAACTGGCTTACACAGTCCGACGACATCGACTCGTATCTCGTCCATCCCGTCTCCATACCCGCCGTCATTGAAGCGAAGTTTCGGGCATTTCTCCTGCTCGGTCCGCTTGTTGGGCTTGCCTTCTTTGCGCTTGCGCTCGTCTGGCGCGGGGGACCAGGTCTCGAGGCATTCGTTGGGGCCGTCTTGCTCGTCGGCGTCGCGTGTTACATCTTTGGGGTAACAGTCTACCTCACAGGGCTCTCCCCGAACGAGTTTCTCTTTGATACTGCTCTGTTTGCAGCCTTCGGTGGTGCAATGATGCTTCCGCTGGTTCCGATTCTCGTTGTCGGATTTGCACTCGCACCACTATCTGTCGGTAGCGTGGCCGTACTCGGTAGTGGTGGGATCATCCTCGGTGTTACTGGTATCGTCTTGTATCGACGGTCGATTCCGAAGTGGTCGACCCGGTATCAGGAAGGATGAAAACCAAGGTGTCCAGAAAGGACCTGCCCTCATAGAGGCGGTTGCGATTTGCACATATTAATTCTGCAGACACCGCTCTGTCCGACTTCGCCGTCGGTAGTGGTGCTCTTTTTCGATGTGTATGCTACGGAACCCACTCCAAATACGCACAAAACATTCAATCTCAATAGACTACCCGGAATGTTTATACGATATGGATATGACGCTGGTATGTGATTATTACTAGAAATGATTTGCGGATGGCACAGCCAGCACACAAACACTTCTCTTGGTGGTCTCAATGAGGACAGACGCTCGTACGCTTGGGGCGATTCTTTGTGCGTTTTTCCTCTGTACTACAGCGATAGGGCCAGCTGTGGCTGTCGGAGTCGACTCGGACTCGAATTCTAATGCTATCTTGTTAGAGACGATGAGTACGACTACCACAACGTCGACGTCTACCTTTGAGGGGCAACTCGTCAACGCAAACGGCGACCCAGTGAGCGGCGGTGAGGTTCATCTCACTAACACTACTACAGATACATTTGTAGTGGCGGAGGTTACTTCGAATGGGAATTTCTCAACTGACGTTTACGCTGGCACCTATACGGTCGTATACGTTCAGGACACCTCTACTGACGGAACCTATCCCCGCGATGGTATCCCAGATACACACCTACTTGGGGAATACACTATTGAGGAACCAACGAATCTAGGAGAAATCAAACTCCCAGGAGCATACGTCCTCACTGCCGACGTTACTGATGAGAGTGAGAATCCAATTTTAGGCGCCGACGTGAACGTCTTTTCCGGATTCTTCGACTCTTTGCACTCTTCTCTGATATCCGGTCTCACGACCGATGAGTCGGGACAGCTCGTCCAAGCGGATGGAGTCACCCAAGGAGTCGAAGTTGCTGGTGACGTTACGCTCCAACTTGTAGAAAACCGAGAGCAAGGCTACATGCGTACGAGGACTGAAACGACTGTCTCTGAAGATGACCATCTCACGCTCAGTACCGAGAAGGGGACCTGGGTCGACGGCACCGTCACGAAGAAGGATGGAACGTCAATTACCTCTGGGCGCGTTACGATCGTCGACAACCACGCTGATGGACCGCGAGGGCGGAGTGGCCCGGTCGAAGATGGTACGTATATGGTCTCAGTCCCGCGTGATTCGCAGTACGAGGTCGTCTACAGACAACTCTCAGAGATTGACCCCTCGACGATACGTGACGGAGTTCCTGCCATCTATGCGGACTCACAACTTGCAGCAACCGACCGAGAGCAAACTCGAGACCTCTCGATTCCAGACAGCCATGTGTTCGAACTGACGGTTATCGACCAACACGGAGAGCCAATTGAAGGCGCTAATGTCTGGATCAACAGTGTCGCGAACGATGGTTCCGATTGGGGACTGCATATGAACACGAATGCTGAGGGACAGTTGGTCCACGACGATGGAGAGACCACTGGCATCGAACTTGCAGGCCCAGTTGAGGTCACTGTCCAACCACCGGACCAGTACTCCGGAACGACCTCTAAGACCTTCAACTACCAAGTCGATGGACCGATGAGTGAGGAGGTGACGTTCGATCTTCCCCCTACGATTTCTGGTACGGTCGAGACCAGTGCTGGTGACCCACTGGGTGGGGAGTACGTAATTGCGCGAGACGATTCGGAGGAATTCATCCGGTTTGCCGAAGCACAGACTGATGGATCTTTCACCGTGGAAGCACCTGGCACTGCTGATACTAGCCTCTCGTTCGTCCAGATGGGTGAATCTGATGACGTCCTCGGTAAACGAGATGGAATTGCCGACCTCTACACCGCACAGATGGTCGACACAGCTACCGACACGGATGTCGGAGTCGTTACAATTCCCAATGGCCATCTACTTGAGATTGAGGTTGTCGATCAAGACGGCACGCCTGTAGAGGGTGCTACGGTCACCGTCACACACGATAATCCGGAAGTCGTCGACGATACTGCCGTTAGAGGATCCACGACTGCTGACGGAAAGTTCATCTCAGGCGGCGAACCTGGAATCGAAGTCACAGGGACAATCGACATTCTCGTCGCTCCCCCGGACGCTGAGGATCCTCAGACTGACGCTCAGTCACAGACAATTACCGTCGAGGACGATCGACTCGAGACGTTCACACTGGAGACCAGCACTGACTCAGGGACCGACGAAACCTCAGATGAGACTTCAGACGACGAGCCACCGACTGATGATTCCGAGGAGAGTCCCTCTGACGACGCCCCAAGCAGTGGAGGTGCTCCAGCCAGTCAATCGGATGACTCCACCCCGACAAATCCTGTCGAGGTAACGATCGATGAATCTGAGACTGGCGCAAGCCTCTCCGCAAAGAAGGTGCTATCCGGCAGCTCGTTCACTGCAGACTTCGAATCGATGGTCGAAGGCACGAGCAGTTCCGTTGATTCGATTTCCTTCGACTTCTCATTTGATAGTCCTGGGCAGTTTGAGATGGATGTCTCCGACCCTGCCGAGGCGCCGAAGCACGCCCCGGAGCTGGCTCAGCAATCCGCTCTCGAGTACTTCGAGGTCGAGACGACAAATCTCGAAGCCGAGAATCTCGATGCGGTTGTGTTCACGTTCACCGTGGATACCACACTGCTGGGTGAAGATGTCTCCGCTGCGGATGTGACGCTGTACCGCTATCACGACGGTAGCTGGCAAGAGCTTGAGACTGCCCACATTGAGGACGGAACGTTCGAGGCGACGAGTCAAGGCTTCTCTGAGTTCGCAATCGGTGTCTCCTCGCAGAGTCAATCCGAGAGCGAGACTTCGACCGAAACGGACGAACAGACGACGGAAACGTCGACTGTTACCGACACGGAGACCGAGGTGTCACCTGTAGACGAGACGTCGACGCAACCTGGAACAACCGCAGAAGAGATGCCCGGCTTCACGGCGTTTACTGCGCTACTGGCGTTGTTGTGTCTGGCATTCTTCGCTCGAAGACAACACTAAGACGTCTCTTCGTTTTCTCCAGTCGATCTTCTGTTTCACGTCTATAGACCTGCGCGTATCTTCTCAATCCACAGTGACAAAAGACATATAAAAGTAAAATACGTCAAAGAATTAGTGATTGACAATATTTGTATAGAGTCGAGAACAGGAACCAATTGCTGGTTAGAGAGATACAGTGTAATGTCCGAAACTGGGTGTACACTGTCGTCTTTAGACGCTAAAGATAGAGAAAACTGAAAATGACTCCTCTCTACTTCACGTCTCTTGTGTTCCTGTCTGCTTCGTCTCTTCTGTTCATGTGGTTCGTTTCGTATCTCTGGGTCTATAAGATCCCAATAGAACGGTGAGCCATTGAGAATGGTCAACTCATTCTTGGAAAAGTCAACATGACTTCGATAATCAGTAGTGGTCTAGATGCCGCTCTTAGAACGCATAAACCATTATCTCAATATTGATTTTCAGAGTATGACCTTCTACCACTGAGTAGAGGAGCTTGACATGATCTCGTCTGCGTTCAAGTCTCCCGGCTCCCGGCTTGCATTCCACGACTGATTATACAGGGGAATCGAGTGCGAAGTCCCTTTCTTCATCACCGGTGCGTGTGAGTCGTGGGTTTTCCCGAAGACATGTCCAAGTTCGTGGGCGACGGTGTATGCGGTCGGTCCGTCATCCATGCCGGTCTCGATGTAGACGTGGGCAGGCCTCACCATCGAGTATTCCTCGTCAAGAATCGGCGCACATCCCACAACATTTCGGCCCTCGACATAGCCACAGTATTTCTCGGCTTCAGGAACGAACTTCACCACGACGGTTGCATTTGATGCATTGTCGGTGAGTGAGTAGGTGTAGTTTCCAGCGCCGAAGAACGCTGTGGCGTTTTGCTGCCACCACCTGAACGCTCCTTTCACGTGTGGACGGAAGTTGCGTGTATTTTCACCGGATGTCTGGATGTTGACCGTGACCTTGCGAGTGAGGTGTGGATTGCGCTCAGGGTATTTCTCACTCTCGTAGCGCTCAGTCAGATAATCAGGGAGTGGCGGTGGTTGTTCGATTGAATTGTCTGACTTCGCTGCGGTTGAGTTGTTTCCAACCGATGTGGATGGCTGCGTCGTGGTTCCAAGAGGTGTCGCTGTAGTTGTTGTGGATGATTCTGGTTGGGGAGTTGGTGTCGCAGCTGGGGTGCTCGGCTCCTCGTTTGATTCGATCCCGAGCGTGGGCGCTTGCTGTATACATCCCGAAAATGCGACTAGCAGAACAAGAAGAACCACCAACGGTTTCTGAAGCATTTCTCTGGTGACATCAAATGGACTTTACAACATTGTTATGGGTCTAATTCCGTTTGTTTTGAGGTTCATACTGGACGCATCTCTTCTTACACCCGGTTTTGACGGGACTTCCCACGAAGACGTTCTTCGCTGATTTGGGAACTTCGGGTTTGCATCCCGTCGTGAAGCTGGGAGTACCACACCCGCATTATCCCGATCTTCTCGTGAGGTGTCGGGAGTTCCTTGCTTATTTTCTGACGATATCCACAGCGGGCGTCTCGACGGTAAGAACGGAATTTACATCTGGAGCTGACGAAGAGCCAAACGACGACCTCGCACAGTAGCTCTCGTCACCAGCGGACGGTTTCGAGAGGCTATATCCCGAATACCGGGAGTTGTAGCCACACTTTTCTCGCTGTTACTCTTCTTCGCGCGCCCGCGTTCGCTCGACAGCCTCTTTACCGGTATCCGTGGCTCGATACTCTGTCTGTCGTTTGTCTTCCTCGTAAGGGCGTTTCTCAACGAGGTCACGGTCTTCAAGATGCCACAGTGAAGTCCCGATCGTATCTTTCGAGACGTCCCAGTCGTCGGGAATCGCTTCACGAATTTCCTTGGTTCGAAGCCACCCGCCTTCCTCGGTCAAGATCTGCATGAGCTGATACGGGTCTCCGCCAGCCTGTAATCGAGGTGGCTGTGTCGGTTGCTTTTCAGATGCGTCGATGTGCTCCGTTTCAGTCTCTGTTTCTGTGTCTTGCTCCTCAAGTTGCGGTTCGACGTCGGGAGTCTCCTCCGTAGACGCAGATTGGTCTGCCGGTTCTTTTTCTACCGCTTTTTGGCCCTGGCGTTCGATACCGGGAAGTGAGAGTTGTGCGTTCTCGCTTGGTGTGATTTCTAACTCAAATCGTTTGATTTGGACGTTTTCTCCGAGTTGGTTGAGGACCTGGTGGAGATCTTTTGGTGAAAATGAGCCGGCAAGTTCGTACGTCATCTGATTAACATTGGTACCGCCTGCGAATTCGCTCGACATGTGATTTGTTCATTGACTCGCTTGGCACTTCAATAAGAGCCAATTATAATGATTTCATTGACGGGAGAACCAGAGAGTCTCCACTCATGGATTGATTTAAAGTGGATTTAAACAAGTAACTTCAGAGTCTCATACATTCCTCATACTCGTCTTTGTCTTGGCCTTTCTATTCATGTACTGGGCCTTCCATCTTTGGATCGATCAGATACCAGCTGAGCGCCAATCCATTAGAATTCCATACATTCATCACAGGTTATGAGAATGTATAGTGAGGTAACGCATGCAGGAGCGAAAGCACGAGGAACGAGGGGGAGTCCAAGAGATCGATCCTGCGGTATCTGACGAGCAATGTACCGTCTGTGGTACAACTGAACAGATACGAGTCCACTATATCGATGGTATAGAAGCGAACACGGAGGCTGAGAACTGTGTTCCAATGTGCGAAGTCTGCCACCAGCGAATTTGCACTGATTCTCGGGATTCAGAGACGTGGATGCAATACGACGTTGCCGTTCCTGACGCTATTGGGGGAGCCGCTGATCGAGAGTTCATCCGTCTCGTCTGTGAATGTAACCAAACGTTCGGATGGCGGCCAGACAAACATCGACACTACCTTCCACTTGTCGTCGTCGACGGGGTTTCAGGCGTCGAGGCAATGGACGCAGACGCCTTCTTCAAGCGACTCGACGAACTTGGCCTGTTGTCGTCTCGTAAGTGATGCCAGCAGTCAGATTATACGAAAACAATGAGAATACCTGCTCATACTCTCATTCGGGAGTCTCCCAAACTGCCGTTTACGGTATAATCGAGTGGACCGACGAAAGGCTGATATCGAATTAGAATTCGCTAGCGAACGCTAAGTTGCTGTTTCAGTATCTGAGACGTACGACAGGCGTCTGACACGCTTATTTTATCCGTGAACAATACAAATCATCAAACCGTTCGCTCACGGAAAGAGTTATGTGTTCCTACTGTATTCGACTGGATAGACACGCAAACACTCGTACCGGGCAACAAAGACGGGTCGACGGTGTAGGGGAAGCGGCTCAGACACTCCCTCACACGTCAACAGCGGGTACGGTATGCCTGCTGATAATCTTATTGCCCAAGGGGGAGTGGGGACGTGTTCCAAACACACACCATGAAACTTCCAAATCTGTTCGGTAACGAAAAACGGGCTGTATCGCCGGTCATAGGGGTCATCCTTATGGTCGCAATTACTGTGATTCTCGCGGCTGTCATCGGGACGTTCGTCCTTGGGCTGGGGGATTCAGTCCAAACTGCACCGCAAGTCAGTTTTGGCTTTGATCAGAATGACAATGACGTGACGATTACTCACCGTGGAGGAGCTTCTTTGGACGCGGATGATGTAGAGGTTCGTGTTGACGGAGTGGTCAGTGATTACAGCCAATTCGATGGAACCGTTCAAACCGGTAAAACGGTATCTATAACAGTAGAGGAGAGCTCGACCACTGTCTCCGTAGTCTATGTTGGCGGAGAGGGTGAATCTATCCTCGGTAGTTACGATTTGAACTAGTCTTAAAAGTTCAATTCTAGACTTTCCTTTCCCAGATTTTCATAGCGGCCATAAGAACAATCAGAACGTTAGAATACCAAATAGAGTAGTTGTCAAGTCATTATGAATTTTTGTGAAAACTTATCCCTGTTTGTAACCGTGTGCTTTCTCTCGATTGCAGTTGTGAGCGGCCCTGCTATCTCGGGAATTGATTTGACGCCCGAAAAATCAGTGGCTATCGATGATGAGTCTCCATTTGGAGATATTGGAGGTAATGTCACGGGACATTCCAATATAAGCAAACAGGGATACTCTTTGAAGCCAGGGATTCCTGGATCTGGAGTCCATAAAGTCCAAGCTCCTGACGCGAATTTTACTATAGACTCTGTTACAGGCAATGTGCTTATAGTATACACCATTCGGATACCGGAACTTGGATATCTTACTGAATCTATGCAAGTAGTCAACCAAGATTCGCCACGCGAGTTGACATTCTCTATCGAGGATGCTATAATAAGTTCAAACCAACTCAAAAAGATGAAATACAAGGGAACTGCTGAAGTTGTCGTCCGGAAAAACGGAGCTTCACGAGTAGTTGCTCAAGAATCGATAACCATAATTGTTGGATAGTATGGCTGAGAGTCTTGTTTTAACTAAAGCAGTAAGAAATCGATACGTGGCATTCAAACGTCAACTGTTTACTTTCGTCTTCGGAGATCGCTATGGCTTGCTTTTGTTTGTAAGTGCACTCTCCTTCTTTGGACTCTACTGGCGGGTTGGGATTTTTCTCAATGACAATTATGCGGTCGCAAACGGTCTCTACAATGCTGCTAATGGCCATCTCCAAGTGACCGAAATAATCTATGGCCCATCCTCCGGTAGTGTGCCAGGTATGGTCTCCGGGGAGAACGGTAGATACTCTCGTAATGTTGGTCAAATCGTGATTACACTTCCCGTATTATGGATATTGAAGGGATTTGCGTTGGTGGCTGACCTTCGTGTACTACTCCTCGGAGTGTGGTGCAGTTTAATTTTGGCGATGGGTATGCTTCTTAGCCGTATTTTTAATGAAAAATCGTATATTCAGCCACTCGCAGCCATTGTCGCACTGACTGTATTCGGTCTTAATCTCTCGGTCGCTACCGAACTTGAGAGTCGATGGCTTGCACCACTTGCACTCCAGTTGACCTCAATGGCTGCGGCTGCCCTCTCCAGTGTCATAATTTACCGTCTCCTTTCCCGACTACACACCACTCACGTCGGACTAATTGGAGGTGTAATTGTCGCTATTGCAACACCGGTCGGCTTCTGGGCTTCGATTCCGAAACGCCACACCTACATGGCACTGCTTGTGGTAGCAACCGTATACAGCTTCTATCGAAGCCGAGAAGCAACAGAGAGCGCTAAGATATTGAAATTCCGCGCACTGTCGTACGCTTTCGTCGGGTTGGCAACGTGGATTCAAGCTGGCGAAGCGTTTGTCCTGTTCGTGTCGTTGGTTACCGTCGATTTTGCGACTGCACCATCGAACTCTCGACGGGAACTCAGAACAATCGGTGGGGTGTTTGGCCTTTCATTAGTACCATTCTTACTGACGAATCTGATTATCGCAGGCAATCCGCTCATGCCACCAATGTTGCTCCCTCGATATACAGAGACGGCAGCGGTTACGACTGGAAGCAGTGGCACATCATCAAGTAACTCCTCAACTGTCTCGGTTCCAATTTGGTTACAGGGAGTTGCGCTACTTGAGGCGACGAGTCTAAAAGCGATAGAGCAGATGAATCGGTTTACTTCTATTCTATCAAAGGGAGTAACAGTTCTCAGCGATCCTGAAAGACTCACACAGGTTTTCATCCGGGGCGGATATATCGAAGACGTAGCTAGTAGAGATCACGGCCAAGCAGTGAATCTTGCTCTGCTGGAAGCAATGCCGCTCTTTGGGGCAATCGTGATACTTCCTAAAACACTAGTAAAGCGCATTCGAACACAGAATAGAGAGCCAATCGCTGCGGTCGATTGGCTAGTCGCTGTGTATGTCGTTCTTTTGACTATATTTTACTTACCACGCTTACCTGTGCATGCGATGATTACGGTCCGGTATTTGCTTCCCATAATGCCTCTCTTGGTCTACGCTGTGTTTCGGTTTGCAGCATTCAGAGAACTACTACAATATCCACGCGTACTTGGGTTTTCGTATGCAGGAACAGTGTTGATTGGTTCCCAGCTCATACTCGTTCTGCTCGTCGTCTTGCAAGCGAATCTCGGTGAAGCAGCCCAAGTTCATGCGTGGATTAATCTCGCGGCTGCAACATGTCTCATTGCGTGGCTTTTACTCTACTCTTATGTGCCTCAACGGTTTCAGCCAGTTGGCGCCGTTGTCCTTGGCTGTGTTTGTGGGTTGACGACTGCTTTCCTCCTGCTTTCTGGAGTTGTCTATTTCTCCACTGGGTCTGGATTTGTACTTCCGGCGATTGAGTGGTTGAGTACTCGCCTAAATTGGATGTAGATTTACTGAGTGGGCTTAGCTGAAGCCCTTTCTGGAATTTGGCAGTGCCACCGTTGTATCTGCAATCTCATAGAGGTCATGTTTCTCGTTAAGACGCTGGCGAATTGCTTCGATATCCCCTATCGGAACTTGATCGAAAAATGTCCGAACTTGTTCTAGTTTGGTTTGCTGCCGAATTGGGTGTATCTCAAGATGAGAATCCACACAGTAGCTCAGATCAATGGTGACCGAGTCGTCGAAACACTGCTCAAAGATGTATTTCGCGCGTTCTGCGTGATACCGCGAGGTCACGAGATACAGCGTTTCCACTTGGTGATCGAGTTCGTCTATGCGCACGCGTGCAAAGTAGCCATTTCCGATTGTATCTAACGCACAGTGGTCTGTGACGATATACGCTGGATTGACGCCCTGTGAGCGGGCATACGCGTCCATTACCTCACACTCGGTTTTATCCACGCAGGGATTCACTTGCCCGCCACTCAAGAGCAGATATGACGCATCTGTGTTCGAGAATGCTTCGAGCCCGGCGTCGAGACGTGCTTGGAGTTGCGGATGAATCTCCTCAGATTGGAGTTCATGTCCAAGCACGACCACGACCATACTTCTTCCCTATCGTCGATGGATATAGGTGCTTCGTTGAATTGAACACTAAAGGAAGTTGATGTTTAGGAGAGTCTCAACTCGCGGGAAGTCTTTACCGTACCTGCACTTTGCATCACTATTCGACAGTTAACTGCGACTGCCGTCTCAGTACTCTTTCTTAATTATTCCACATACGCGCGAGAGTCGACGGTCATTCTGTGCGTCTATTCATTCAGTTTGTCAGCGCGTACGTTATCGTTGCTCACGTCGATATAGAGACACACGTAGCTCTGATGGAAAATGAGGCTGTTTCCAACGAGCCACCACCCAGTTACCGAGTGAGATGCAATGACCAACTACGACGACCTCTTCGCCGAAACAGCCCCGACGAACAGCGTATTTGCAGACAAAGCGGCACTGAATCCGCTGACGCCCTCGAAAGAGATTATCGCCCGCGACGAACAAGAGCGCCAGCTAGCAACGCTTCTGAACGGTATTCACGAGGGATATCTTCCACCGACGGTGTCGGTACACGGCCCACCGGGGACGGGCAAGACGATGACCACGCGGCGGGTCTGTGAGGAGTTTGCGACACGGCACGAGGAGGTAGCCGTCGAGTACGTCAACCTCAAGGAGTGTCGAACGATCTTCAGCGTCGCGAACGAGTTGCTCCGTGTCCTTTCGGGCGAGCCAAAACAAGCGTGGGAGGGACTCGACGGCGTCTTCGCCGGTATCTGGGCGGCGCTCGAAGTGTATCCGGCGTGGACGGTGCTCATCCTCGACGAAATCGACCACATCGCCCACGACTCCAATTACGATCCAAGCGAGTTCTTCTACCGACTGCTGCGCGGGGAAGGGCGGCTCCAACGTAACATTCAACTGTCTGTGTTTCTGCTCAGCAACGAGTTGCTTGAGGTGGATCTCCGTCTTGACAGCCGCGTCAAGAGCGCGATGAGCGGCGAGCAGATTTTCTTTCCGCCGTATTCGAGGCCGCTGTTGCGACGGGTGCTCGCGCCGCGCGTCGAACAGGCGTTCAAAGACGGCGTGTTGCCCGAGTCGGTATTCGAGTACGGAATTCGACAGGCTGCGGCGCGGTGGGGCGATGCGCGAAAGACGATGACGTTGTTTCGCAGAGCCGGCGAGACTGCAAACGAGCGTGGGTTAGCGGTACTCAACGAGGCGTGTATCGACGCCAACCTCGAACTCACCGAGAAGGAGACGACGATCGAGAAATTGGCACAAGTGCCCCCACAGCATTATCTCGTATTACGGGCGGTGACTGGATACAAGAACCGAGAAACTGGTGAGACAGCCCAACCGGTAACGACGAAAGAGGTGGAAGAGGCCTATTCGACGTTCGACCTTCCGACGCAATCGAAACTTGGGGAGCGGGCGATTCGAGAGGTTGTGACTGAGTTAGAGACGATGGGATTGGTTGAGACGTGGGTCGACTCACGCGGCCGTGACGGGCGCATCAAACAGATCCAGACGACGTTCGACCCAGAGTGGGTATTTGAAGCCCGATCGACGTATATGGAGGTGCATCGACGGACGGGGGCGAACGAAGACGTGGAGTGAATAGGCTACTCGCTACAGACGATTTCACGGAGTTCATCAGCCAGGTCTCCATGTTCCTCTAAAGCTTCAATATCTTCCGCGAGTCGTTCAAATCGTTTTCTGACACGACTAACTGTCTGGTAGCGATAAGAATCGGTTACTTCTGCCTCTCCGGAGACAATCTTTCGTTCTCGGTCAGTCAAGAGTGCGCGCCGATTAGTCATACTACCTCTTTGAGTCTTCGCCATACAATATATTGTGAACTAACTCGCCGAATCGAATATAGTTCTCGCCCTTGACAATGGATATCCCGGTACGCCTAAGAACCTCGAAGATGCAGTTGAGTTTGTCGGCGCGAGCGTTCTTGACGACGATCTGCCAACCAACGTCGACGTGATCTTTCATCTCGCCGTGCTCTCATCGTGCGCGATGCACGAAGACGATCCCACGAAGGGTGCCCGTGTGAACGTCGTTGAACAGGCGCGAGACGATGGATGTGACACAATCGTGTATGCCTCAACGTCCTCGCTACGGCAATCGGACAGTGCCCTCTTCCGAAGATATGGATGTATCTGTGAATACGGGATATGAGGTGTCGAAGCTCGCCCGTGAGCGCTATGCCGAGTACTTCCCGAACCACTACAAGATGTCAATGGCGGGAATGCATTTCTTCTCTGTCTATTAAGGCTATGGAGGCGCTGAAGAACACAAAGGTGAATATGCAAATATCATCGCGCAGTTCGCAGATGACATTGTGAACGGCCGGTCGCCGAAAATCTACGGTAACGGAAACCAGACACGTGATTTCACACATATTGATGATATCGTTCATGGATTGGTTGTAGCCGCAGAATTCGATTGACGGGTGTGTAGAACCTGGGTACGTGCGAAAGCTACGACTTCAATACGGTCGTCGAGATGCTGAACGAGGAATTTGGTGGAGCCAGTGTACGTCGAAAACCCGATTTCGGAGGACGTCTACGTCCACGACACGATGGCCGATATCTCGAAGATACAATCAGATGCGGGATGGGAGCCCCAGATTGATTTTGTAGAGGGTATCGAGCGGGTTTGTCGTCAGTATCAGTAAGGAGAGGTGATCATTGCGCTTTTGATTGGCTTTCGGTGTCCTTCGGGGCGACGATGATGGCACTACTTTACTTCAGCAACTGGGACATCGTCTAGGCGGCATCAATGGTGGCTTCGCGTATTTGCTTGTATTCCTCGTCGTCGTGGCGTGTGACGTTGGCTGTATCCTCAGCTGCAATGCGCTCTTCCGGAACTAGGAGATTGTCAAGGAGACGATAGCCGGGCAGTACATGGCGTTCTACCATATCCGTAGATAATTCGTGCGCAGTGTTTCCTGAGACTAGAGCGTCTCTATAGTACACGCCTCTCGAGAGGTATTCCTTCTTTTGAGGTACTGAATCATATCGGTGCACTGACCGTCTGCTTGATGAGAGGTTTGTGTCACCAAGAGAGGAGTTTAGACTGTCGAGTCCGTCCAGTAGCATATGAGTGACTCAGTTCTCGTAATCGGTGCCACAGGGACGCAGGGAGGAGCGGTCGCCAATCATCTGCTGGAAAGTAACGTCACCGTGTACGCGCTTACGCGCTCTCCGGAAAGTGACGAAGCGCGCACTCTCGAAGAAAACGGAGCGGAAATTATCGAGGGGAATCTCAACGAGACCGATGCACTTGAGGACGTAATGGGAGCGGTCGACGGCGTCTTCTGTGTCACCAATTTCTGGGAACACGGCTACGACAGCGAAGTCCAGCAAGGTAAGAACGCTGTCGATGCCGCTGTCAACGCCGATGTCGACCACTTCGTGTTCAGTTCTGTCGGTGGGGCCGAGCGCGATACCGAGATCTCTCACTTCGACTCCAAGTGGGAAATCGAGCAGTACCTCGAGGACACTGACATAGACACAACCGTCGTTCGCCCCGTGTTCTTCATGCAGAATCTAGAGGCCAATCGTGAGGACGTCATGGACGGCACACTGGCGCTCGCGATGGAACGACGCGTTCCGTTACAAATGCTCGATGTCGACGACCTCGGAGCGTTCGTCGTCCAGGTGTTTGCTGAACCTGACCGCTATATCGGTGAGGCGTTTGAACTTGCGAGCGACGAACTCACGCTTACTGCAACGGCGATCCGAATGGCCGACGTGACTGGTGTGGATGTGACTGCACGTCACCTCACGCCTATCGACCTCGAAGAAATGATGGGGCAGGCTGGCGAAGAATATCGCGTGATGTTTGAGTGGTTTAACGAGCACGGATATGAGTCGCCAATCGACACCCTCCAAGCCGAGCATGGGCTCACCTTCTCTCGACTGACAGAGTATCTCGAACGAGCGGGTTGGGGCCAATGACATCCTCCTCGCCGCAAACGGTGAGGTTTCCTCGCGCTGGGGGTATCGCTTACCGACCCACGGAGGCAACTTGCGGGTTCGTATGTTCCTCGTTGAGAACTGAGCGTGGTGACTCTGACCAGTTATGGTCGTCCCACTTGAGGCATACAGGCCGTGCCATCGACCGTGTTACCGTCGTCTGCCGTTGACGAGACGCGGAGTGTCTCGTTCGCCAATCAGAACTCTTCGAGTTCTGATGACGTCTCAAGAACGATTCCGATGCTACGAGGTCTGCGTGACCCTCGAACCCACACGAACACGTCAGCGTGTCTTGGTGGCGAACCGTGTCCGTAGTTGACCCGCAGTTCGGACACGTCTGAGAAGTCCACGCTTCCGACCGAACCTCAACCGACATGCCGTATTCTTCAGCGGTACACGCTAGGCGGTTCACGAACGCTCGGAACGCCCAGAAGTTGTGCGTCTTGGCGTTCGCTCGAACCGACCAGTGTTTCTCCAATACGTCGGTTAAGTCGCCCACGTACACTGTCGAGACGCCTTCATCGTACAGTCGTTCGATGAGGTCGCGGCAGAGCGCGTCTTGGGCGTGGTCGCGTCGTTTGGTGCGCCGATCGTACAGGCGTCGGATGCGGTGACTACTGTATCGACCGGCTTCCAAGAGTGCTTGGAGGCGGGCGATTTCTCGCGTTGTTTTGCGGAATCTCTCGAACAGGTCGCGCCCTTCGTACAGGTATTGCTGGCCGGTCGTGGTCGTGCAGGCGACGAGGTTGTTCGCACCGATGTCCAAAGCGGCTTCTTCGGAAGCCAGTGGTTGTGCCAGTCGAGAAGTGTCGATGGTGACTGGCTGAAAGGCCCTGAACGTTTGTACGTTCTCGTCGTAGAACAACTCCAACCGACCCTGTGCCTCGTACTCCTTCCAGTTGGGGTCGCCTCGGACTTCTAGCCGGAGGCGTTCGCGGTATCCCAACCCGTACTCGTCTTTCAGGTCTTGTCCGACGAGAATTTCGAGGCGAGAATATTCATCCCATTCAACGGAGTATGACGTGTTTCGGATGTACGTGCGGAGTTCTCGACCGTCTTCTGAGTTTCCCCAGAAGCCGGGCTTGCCGTTTTCTTCGCCTTTCTTTTGGAGAGCGAAAAACGACTTCCACGATTCGCGGTTCTTGCGTTCGATTTGCTGAACGGTCGAAGCACCGAGAACATCGCCGTAGCGACCGCGATACTCACTGATGTCCCATACGTCTCCGTCTGGGTCGGCGTAGTTCTCGCGGCGCTCGTAGTTGATTTCGTTCCAGAGAGCGGCAGAAGCGTCCAACAGGCGTCGAAGCAACTCCTCGTCCTCGTCGGACTGTGGAATCACGTCGAACGTGTTGGTTCGCTTCATCGACTACTGGTTGCATCGGAACACACATAAAGATGTGGTTTATGTGTTACTATATGGTCGAAGTTCGCATTGAGTTTGACGATGAGGAACAGTATGAACGGCTGAAGGAACTGAAGAAGCACCGTGGGTTGACGTGGAAGGGATTGCTTCTCGAAGGCGAGAAGAAAGTCAGGGAGGATACCCCAGAGTAAGTGTCGAGCGTGGTCTGTGTCGCAGGGTGTCGGATTCACGCCCCCCCCTAAAGGGCGAGACTTACTCCTTGATTCTGGTAGTCACCGCAGTGGTTACAGAGTGGGTGTTGGCCGCTCGGTGAATTGGTGGATCTCTCGGTTGCCATTTCGAGTTGTACTGATAGAGGGAGGAAAATAGGCCGATGGGTGTCGTTTCCGGAATTCCGATAACGGAGTGGAGGTTCTGTTGAGACGGGGGTTAACGCACGCGAGCGCGCGAGGCGGGCGCATCAACCAGATTCAGACGACGTTCGACTCCAAGTGGGTGTCCGAAGCCCAATCGACGTACATGGAGGCGCATCGACGGACGCGGACAGAGGGAGAAGCGGAGTGAGGCGGTTAGATATTCTGGGGCTATGAACCGTGTCCTATTCGTCACAGACGATGTCTCGGAGTTCGTCGAGGAGCTCGGGGTGGTGCTCTCTTAATACCTCTATATCTTCTGTGAGTTCGTCGTGAATTCGGTTACGGACCTCAGTGATAGCTTGGTATCGTTTTCGATCTTCGACCTCTTCTTCCTTGGAAATTCTTTTCCGTTCCGTTTTGGTCATCAGGGCGCGGGTACGAGCCATTCTCCTCTGTCTTTTCTCGCTCCCTCTACAGGATACTATTGATTTAGCTCACCTAATTAGTCATCATATATACATAGTATGCAAATTTGCGAACCTTCAAGTAGGCGGCGCGAGTACGATTTTGTGAGAACACCCTGGTGTAGCTAGTAGAAATGGCCGGTGCGCCAACACCGACCAAGGGGTTCTCAGCAGAGGAACCCATGAGTACGGAAGCAACACGACACCAAAACGCTGGTGTTACTGACGAAGATGTACAGAAAACGGTCTCTGGACCGCACGTCGGCTACGACGCGTACGGTCGGCGTGACCATACCTACTACCGCTGTGAGGAGTGCGGTTACGAGGCACTGCGAGTAATCGACCTCCTGCACCGCACGGGATGTCCGGTCGCATGAGCAAAGAAGAGGTGTTGGTCGGTCCCGAACTCGAGGAGTGTCCGGTTTGTGGTGTTGTCGGACTACCTGAGCGAATTGAAGAACACGATTGTGAGGCGTTTCTCGAGGGACGACGTCGAGACGCGGAACAGAGAGACGGTCGCTCGGAGACAGAGTGGCTGTCGACTCGATGGAATCCGATACTCACAGCACCCGCAAATCAAGTTCTTACTGGACTTCCTGTAGCTCGGGCGGAGACCGTCTCGTGTGCTCGCTGTACAACGCTACTCCGAGAAGGTGCGTCGGTCATCGCGATCGTCTCGTGGTACTCACGAGAGGCACGTTGGAGACTGCTTCACCTGTGCTGTTCGCGCTGTCCACCTACCTTGGAGCACAAGTTCCAGCAAGATACTGACGAGAGGGGGCTTCCGGACCTCCTCGCGCTCGCCCGGCTCGGAACGCTGTCGATTTCGAGCCAACAGTGGCATCGACTTTGTCTGTCGGAGATTGAGCGAGTTGTACGGTGTGGGCCGTCGGGAGGCGCGAGATGAGTACCGACGGAGCTGACGAAACGGAAAGACGGCCACTCGTCGAACTCGAAGCGAAACTCTCGGAGGTAGAGACAGAAATCGCATCCGAGCGAGAGCGACGACGGACGCTCGAAACGAAGCTCGAAGCGGTCGAACGAGATGCTGCGGTCGGGCGACGCCTTGCGTCGACGCTTCGGTCGTACGTCGTCGGCGAGTTTGACGCCGAGTACAGCGTCAATGAGTTCGACGAGATACTTAATGAGCGGGGCTCCGTTCTCGCACGGCTTGATCTACTTGAGGACGAAACCGAGGCTGTCGCGCAGCACCGAGCGTGGATTCTCGACGAACGCCGACTTCGGGGTCGCGAAGACGGTCGCCTCGCACGGCGGCTCAGCGCCATCGAAGACGAAGTCGGAATCAGCCCGCCCGAGGCGGTCACCATCGGTGAAGGCGGAGGAGACACGAGCGAACTCTCGCGCTTGGAGCGATTTCTGCGATACGGTCCAAGTGCGGTCGTTGACCAGCCGTATCCTGTCCACTATCGCGCCCACGAAATCGGGCTACACCTTGGCGAGTGGGGCATACGAATCAGTGATGCAAACGGACGCCGAATTCGGCTCTGCTCGAAGCGTGATGATTTGAAGCAGAAACTCGCTGCGGAGCGTGACGAGACGCTACAGTGGACACAGGTGTATCGAGCGATGCAGAAGTTAGTCGACATCGCGGACGGACTGATTCGACTGCGCGAAGGTTCGAGCAACGAAGGAAAGTACGTCCTTGAGATACGGTTTGACGAAGAGAGGTGAACAGCAAATGAAGAACGGCACAGTAATCCAGTCGAGACAAGGAGGGCCTTCTAACAGCTGTTGTAAGTACAGCTACGTACACCACGGAGGTGATCAGGGCCGATAACTACCTCCAAGACGAAGCTGAGGAAGGTACTCACGTTCTGGACCAGTTGATTGTTGGTCCGGTAGCTGTTGGTCTAGTAACTCGAACGGCAGTCGACGGCAGTCAAAAAAACAGACATTGGTGAACCGAGAATTACAACAGCTGTAACTCCTCACCATCGACCGGTGACCGCTCGCTCATAGGTAGCTTCCGCTTGGTTGGCGACGTTATCCCAATCAAACTGCTCTGCTCGAGACCGCGGATTCTGTGCTGGCCGATCGCCCTGCAGTGCGCGGTCGAGTGCGTCTGCAACGGCGTCCGTCGAGGGATCGACGAGATAGCCGGCATCCTCAATGACTTCGCTTGCTGCAGACTCGGGGTGATCTGCCGCAATTACTGTGCAATCTGCGGCCATCGCCTCAGCGAAGGTGATACCAAATCCTTCTCGAGTTGACGGCGAGGCAAATACACGCGCGGCTCGCATGTGGCCTAGCACGTCATCGTATTCCTCGAGGAAGCCAAGGAAGGAAATCTGGTCCACGCAGTCGAGATTCGAAGCTTGTTCGCGAAGACGGTCACTCTCCGGGCCGTCACCGATAATGCCGAGAGTGGCGTCGTGGCGATCAGCAATCGAGTCGAATGCGTCTAGGAGTAGTGAGACGTTCTTATCCGAGATGAGTCGCCCGGCGAAGAGGATGTCGTAACTGTCCTGACCGTTGTCTGTCGGTAGTGGTGCGTCATCGATTCGAGAGACGTCGATACCGTTCGGGACAACTTCGATAGCGTCTCGCGACGGTCCAATCTCGGCGAGGCGGTCAGCAGTAATCCCAGAGACGGCGACGGGAAATTGCGGTGTACGCGCTGTGAGATACTCGATAGTTTGTCCAAATGGGGCTAATCGGCCAAGATAATCGTTCCAGTATGAGCGCCAGACTTCATGCCATGTGGTTACGACGGGAGTTCCAGTACCTAATCCAGCGAGCTTTGAGGAAAGAACGGGGAAAAAAGGGAACACGGAGGCGACAACCAGATCGTGATTCTGTGCTTTCAATTCTTTGTGCAGTGGAACCGCAAGTCGACCACTGAAGTCGATGGCTTCTGTGATAGAGCGCCGGTCGTCAGTATAGAGTTCGGCCGCAGGTGCGACCGCCCGGAGGGTGACCCCCTCGTGTGTTGTCTCCTCAGGACCGTTCCAGAAGTGACGCCCATAGATGGTGACGTCGTGGCCCTTCGCAGCGAGTCGGGTGGCGATTTCGTGGATGCGCTTCTCTGCACCACCAGTTACGTAAGGGTAGACGACGTTCGAGACGAAACAGACTCGCATTACATGCCGAACGTATTAGCCACAACAACACTCTTTCGGTCTTGAAAAAGACCGTTGTTCACTTTTCAATGGTGGGGGACTTGTGGTCATACTGAGATAGTACGTTTCGAGGGCTAAACTGTCCTATGAAGTGCCGAGCAGCACCGTTTCTAAGACGTATTGCAAGACCAGAGCCGTTTGTGACTCCTCGTTGTTTCACCGTATAGTTCGCGTATCCCAGCGTTTCGAGTTGGGATTGGAGCGTTGCAACGGAGTTTTCAGGAAAGCCGTGCAAAGCAATGCAAATCCGCGGCGCACCGAAGAACTGGAGACAGCAGACAGAACGTGACGAACCGCCTCAACCGCCTCGTCGAGCACGGCTACGTCTGTAAGGTTCACACCGATCTATACGAACTCGTCGAAGACCCGGAATCAGAAATACAACAGCAGTTTCCCACAGGTTGATACCTCGTTCCGCAAGAATGAAATACCGCGCAAATAGGATACACTCAGATGACGACGGACCGTCTAGAAAACATTATCCTGCTTTCGGCCGACGCTCTCCGTGCTGACCATCTCTCTTGCCACGGATATCATCGAGAGACATCACCTATATTAGACGAACTCGCGTCGGAGTCGCTGCACTTCACGAACGCCTATAGCGTGAGTTCGCACACGCGTGAGGCGGTACCGGCACTCCTGACGGGTAAATACCCCGACGTCGCAATCGGCTCCGATTATCGCCTCGCGACGGACACAGTCGCCTCAACGCTCTCTAAGGAGGGGTTCGCAACCGGTGGCTTTCACTCGAACCCCTTTGTCTCGCGGGCATATGGATTTGATAGTGGGTTTGACAAATTCGACGATGACCTCCACCTCGGTCAGCACAAACTAATTGCATTGGCGCAGCGGGCGTTTGACAAACTCCGGAACAGACACTACGCCCGTGCCGGGGAGATCAACGACCGGTCGCTGGAGTGGGTGGATTCGTTGGACTCAGAGCAGCCGTTCTTCCTCTGGAACCACTACATGGATACCCACGGCCCGTACGAACCGCCGGGGGAGTACGCGACGCTGTACCGAGACGAGAGCATTTCCGACCGTGAGGCGGCCTCGCTGTACCAGCGGGCGATCAAAGATCCAAAGTCGATCACGGACGAAGAGCGCCAGTTGTTGGTGGATCTGTACGACGCAGAGATTCGCTATAACGACGAGAGAATCGGGGAGTTTTTGGAGGAACTTCGCGATCGAGGGTTGTTCGAGCGCTCGTTACTGGTGTTCACTGCGGACCACGGAGACGCGTTCGGCGAGCACGGATACTACGAGCATCCGCGGTATCTGCACAACGAGATTACGCACGTTCCGCTGGTGGTTCGTGCACCCGGTGTGGAGAGTGATATCGTCGAGACACCAGTGAGCACACTGGACGTCGTGACGACGATTAAGTCGGAACTGGGGCGTGAGAGCGGTTCAGATGGCACGTCGTTGCTCGGTGAAGTCTCGGGCGATCGGACGGTGTTCCTCCAGGCTCGCGGGGAGAAGGAACATAGCCACGTTCGTCGGTACGCGGCACGAACGCTCGACGGATCGTGTTTCTGTGAGCGTGATCGGGAGACTGAGGCGGTTACATTCGGCGAGTGTTCGAGTCGATCGCTTCGAGAGAAACTGGAAGTGCACGTCGAAGGACGGGTTCGGTTCGAGAACGGCGAGATGGTGTCGGAGTCGGATGAGGTGGACGAGGAGATCGAACGGCGGTTGAGCGCGCTGGGGTACAAGTAGGTCTATGAGAATCGCGATGATCCAAGACGACTGGTGGCCGCGAACAGGCGGTGGACCAGTTCACGTCAAAGAACTCTCCATAGCTCTTGCCGAAACCTTCGGACACGAGATAGACATCTTCACCCGCGCGCTACGTCAGGGCGGGAAACGATACGACTCGACTGAACGATTCGCAGGAGGCAAAGTATTACTCCATCGACTCGGACCGTGTACGGAATACTGGAACCCTCTCGGTCGTATTACCTCGCTCGCAACGCCGATTCCACACCTCTACAGCGGAGCGTACGACATAATCCACGGCCACACGTTTCTCCCTGCGATGCCAACACGTCTAGGGCGAGAGGTAACCGATGCCTCGACCGTCTTTACCGTTCACGGGACGGCCATCACGTCCGGAGTCGGTCGAGATACGTCTGCGCTCTCGAATATCAAGCTCCGTATCGAGCGGAAGTTCGTCCTCGACTTTGAGTACGATCACGTCATTTCCGTCAACAACGAACACGTGGGACTCCTCTCGAAACACCACTCCAACGTCACGTGTATTCCGAATGGAGTCGACATAGACCGATTCTCACAAGACCGAGATCGGGGTAATGACATCCTCTTTCTCGGACGTCTCGCACCAAAGAAGCGCGTCTCGGACCTTATTCGAGCGTTTGCTCTCATCGAGGACGAGTTTCCTACGTCGGACCTCGTAATCGTCGGAACTGGTCCAGAGAAAGATTCTCTCGTCAGCCTCGCGACAGAATTGGACGTTGATGATCGCGTACGGTTCGAAGGACGCGTTTCTGACGAAGCCGTCACAGAACACTACGCCACAGCAGGTCTCTTCGTATTGCCGTCAGTCTGGGAAGGTCATCCGTTGACATTACTCGAAGCGTGGGCCGCCGGAACGCCGGTAATCGCATCGTCGGTCGAAGGTATCGAGGAATTTGTCGACCACGAGGAGACGGGGCTTCTGGTGCCCTCGAAGGACCCTGAACGGCTGGCTGACGCCCTCCGGTACGCGTTAGAAAACCCGGCCGAAGCGCTGGAGTGGGGGAGGAACGCTAGGGAATTAGCCGAACGGGAGTACTCTTGGAAAGGAGTGGCAGAGCGCACGCACGACCTGTATCAGAAGATCGCCTGATCGTCGGTCAGTATTACTCCATGTATCCAAGATCGGCGAGGCGGTCTTCGACGGAATCAGTCGGCCCGTCGTCTGCCCCACTCATTTCCCGGTATTCTCCTGCAAGTTCGTCCCAATCAACTACTTTATCCGGTTCCTCGAACGGACCGAGGACTTGCCCATCGGTTTTCGCGTCGAGCGGAAGCCCCAGCGCGGCGGCTACGGTGGGAGCAATATCGTATATCGAAGCACCGTCTTCCGGATCGACATCAAGCTCACGATTCGAGAGCAGTATCCCTTCTGGCTTGTGGTTTTTGTGCGGATTACGCCGGAACGTGTCGACGATAGAGCCGCTCACGTCATACTGGTAGTCGCGAGGAACGAGGAGGATGTCCGGTGCATCTTCGAGGTACTTTCCCTGGTATACCTCTTCTCTCGGGAGTACATCGTCGAACACGAGCTTTCCGTCGGGGTCACGAATCTTCGAGAGCTCGTCAATCAGCTTCTGGCGGATGTCGTCGTACTCGTCAGTCGTGACTTTGCCATTTGGTTCTCGTCCCTCAACGTTCAGGTGGACGCCAAGGCTATTGAACAGGAGTTGATAGGCGGTCGAGTTCTCGTGATCGACAATCTGGTTCTGTGCTGCGACGAGTACATCTTCTGGAAGCAGACGTTCGACGGCTTTGTCGAGTCCGACAGCTCCGAGTCCACGGTGAATCCGTTGAGGGGAGAGGCCAATATGGGTTAGCGCCGATGTAGTGGCTTCGACGAATAATTTGACTCCGTTAGGGTTCTTGTTATCCGTTTCACCTTTGAGGTCGGCCTTCGCTTGCCGGAAGTACTGTCCCTCTCCGGTGGTCGTCTTACAGTACCCGTTTTCGGCGAGCCAGGAGTTTACATAGAAAGTCCACTCGTAGTCGCCCATCCCGTGATCGGAAGCGACGAATACGTCTGGGTCGTCGTCGCCAAGGTCGATGATGTCGCCGACGAACTGGTCAACTTTTTCAAGGACCTGTCGGATTTGGTCTCGGTCGTCGAGATCGTGGAAGATGGAATCGGTAACCTGGAACTGGACTGCGAGGAGGTCCCAGTCGTATCGTTCGTCGAGGAAGCGAGACATATCTCGGCGATGTCGGGCGACGTCGACGTAGCCCTCAACGGCGTTGTCGTCCTTTCCGTACTCCGGATAGATGACGTACTCCCCATACTCCGCCTCGTACTCCTCCCGGAGGTGATCTGGGTAGAACGTGACGTCTTCGCTCGCGAGGTAGCCCGGAACGATCGCACCGTTTTCGAGTTTCGGGGCCAGGTGGGTAACAGGGTAGTTGACGACGACCGGCGTTAGTCCTTCCGCGTCGGCTGCTTCGAACAGGTACGGAACGTCAACATCGGGGCGTTCAACGAGTCGCTTGTCGTAGCCCTCACGGGTGAAGAAGTCGAAGACACCGTGTGCGCCCGGGTTGCGTCCACTGAGGAACGACGGCCAAGCACAGGGAGTCCAAGGCGGATGGGTGCTCGTGAGGTCTGTCGCCGTTCCGTCCTCACGAATGCCCCGTAGATTCGACAGCGTGCCGTTCTCGACCCACGGTTCGATTTCGGCCCAGCCTAGACCGTCGAGGCCGATTAAACATATCTCCCTTCCACCATTTATTAAGTTATGATTGTGTTCTTCCATTATCTTTTGGTGTTATATCGAACTAATGATGTTCGCTCTTCAGACCATCAATAGATGGTTGAATTGAATATAAAAACATAAATGTACCTGATGAATCGGGTAATTGACTCACTATGGACTTGGTCACGAAGGTTTACAAAGGGTTGAGAAAGCCGAGGGAGATCGTCATGGAAGTAAATTCCTGCATCAATTGGTGGCAATGTTCTACCGATTATTACCCAAAAGGGGTGAACGTGATGGAGCAGGATTGGGATTATCTCGTCGTCTTGGATGCTCTTCGATACGATATAATGGAAGAAGAGTATGACTTGCCTGGAGAATTGACTCCTGTACAATCACGGGGAGCAGGCACAAGAGAATGGCTTCGAGGGAACTTTAGGGATCAACGCTTCGATGACACTGTTTACGTAAATGCGAACCCACAACTAGCACGGATCGCTGACGAACTCAACGTTTCTTTCTATGCCGTTGAAAGTCTTTGGGAGTCGGAATGGGACGAGGAACTACAAACGGTGAAACCAGACATTGTCAGGGAAAAAGCGATCGACATTGCAGAAACGTATCCGAATAAACGATTGCTAATTCACTTTATCCAACCTCACCCCCCTTTTATCGGCCCCACTGGGCAGAAACATGATTTTGGTGGTGTGATTGCTCCGGATGACGAACCGTACCGGGAAAGGTTCCTTCGGCCAGTTATCAATTCAATCTTACTTAATCAGGATATGCAACTCTGGGAGCAAGCTTACAGGGAGAGTTTAAGACTAGCTCTCATAGAAGTGGAGGAATTATTCAATGAACTGGACGGCAAATTCGTCGTCACGTCGGATCATGGGGAGTTACTGAAAGAACGTGTTCGTCCGATACCAATAAAATACGTGGGACATCGTATCGGCTGTCATCACGAAAACCTACTGACTGTCCCGTGGATCGAATACACTTCTGGTGAACGACGAGACATACTTAAAGAGGGTGGAGAAACGTACCACTCGGAGTCAACCGACGATGAAGTGAGATCTCGCCTCCAGCAATTAGGGTACATTGACTGATTTTACTGATCGAAGGGTAGTGGCGAATTACGTGTATATTTTCACTTCACCTGTAGTGTAGATTTTATTTGTGTCCGGAGGTTCGATTCCATACGCTAATCGGAAGTAGGAACTATGGATCTCCGTTGTTCCCTCCCGCCCCATCTCCGTGAAAATATCAATACTCTCCGGATCAGATCTATCCAAACTGGCTTCTAGGGTGCGATGTTCTGTCGAACCCTGCATTCCCCGCAGGTGGCTCTCGTAACCTGCGAAATATGAACTGCTGTGGACTTCGTCTGCATATTCCATGGAAAATTCTACCGTCGCGGCCTCCTCTGCGGTCATCCAGGCACGGAAATTGTCTTCGTCTAACTCGGCTTTTGCCACTGGTGGGGTCAAAATCCCAGCAGTTACTACGCATAGTATTACGATGATCGCCATACCTTTGCCAACGATCCATCGATCAGTATTGGAATACAGAATTACCCAACCGACTACTGGTGCCGTCAGAACGGTTATCGACGGAAGTGAACGGCTTGCAGGGCCACCCATGACGAACGCGATGGCGAAAGCTGCGTACGTCATCGACGCAATCGATACGTACTGCACCGATTCGTGAATGATCTCTTTAACGATGAATTTGTCGAGCAGTTGGTATCCTGCCAGTATCAGGATGCCAGCAACCGTCAATACCGGTGCCGCCCACATCAAGACGTCCGGGAGTCCATGTCCGAAGAGTTCGACTGTTGGAATTCCGGTCACACCCGTATCCTCTATTGTTGACTGACCCGCTGGATCAGATTGCCCGAGCAACGGTTCAAGTAGCCAGAGTATCCGCATCGTTTGGAAAATAAGGTAGTCCGCCACAACGTAGTAATAAATGCCGACAACCCCCACGAGTGCAGGAACCACGAGAGGAAATGAATATTTCCCTTTTGAATTACCTACTCGTCGCACTACCGGTACGTAGTCGAATATCCATCCACTCCCGATAACGACTGCGCAAATGCCGAGAAGTACTAAAGGTGCGATATTCTGAATAGTTGTGGCGATGACAACCAATATCACGAGCACGACGCGTTCACGAGCGATCCGATCTCGGCGGAACAGGAGGTACAAGATAAACGGAATGAGGGCAGTGAACAGCGCTTGCGCGAACGGTTCGGCGCCTGCTTTCACATGATATCCAGCAACTGAGACGAACAGTGTCGCGACAAGGGCTGACCGTTCGTCCGTGAGTACAGACCGCGCTAGGAGGTAGACCCCAAGCAGACTCACAGCGACGATAATCCCGAGAGAAAAGTAGCCGACTTTGAGCTCTACGCCGGTGATGTTAGTGTAGGTGGCGGCGAAGATGTGTGCAGCGGGAAAATTTGCGTAATAGGTAATTGACTCCGGAACGATGCTTCCTGTCGTGACGATGTGTCCGACAGCCGTTTGATGAAACCGATCCTGTCCGTAGACCGGGTAACTAAACCAGGGTGTCGCCCTCGTCACGAATGCAAGGAGAATGATCTGTGCGAGGTGTATTGGCGTATAGATTGGCGGTGAGACGATTCGGAACGCTATAAGTACCGCTGTTCCGATGAGAACCGGGTAGTACCAATCATTTACACCGCTACTGGCGACACGCCCGAGAATAATTGTGAAAGCCAGTAAAAGGAAAATACCCGCGTCCAGCAGTTTCGGGTTCTGGAGGTGCGGATCGCGGTCGGGAGCAATACGCGTGATTGCACGCGAGAGGAGAAATAACACCGTTACGATGGAGATTGTGAGAAGGGGCAGGCTGAAGATCTCTGCGTCGACCAGTCTGCTTCCGGCAAACGCGGTGATGGCGAGGAGGCAAAGGAGAGAGACCCAGACGAAACGCCATCGATGGGAAGCCATGTCAAGCCCCTCTTGACCGAGAATTATAGTCGGTTCGGTTTTCATATGTCGTCCGTCATCAGCTTTCCGAACCAGCGGATTCGCAGTTCGCTGTTATAACGCACACTTATCCATAATGTGCGCATGAATCGTGGATGTAACAGCTCCCCATGAGTGATTTTCCATGATTAACACCCGTCCATCCGTATTGTCAGCAGCCTCCGCCGCGATACGTTCGACGTGGCTGGCGACCTCGTCGTCGGACGTCGACGAAGGAAGCCGAACCACACCTGGATACTCGTCGAGAGATTCAAGTCCCTCGTCGTTGAGGACGATTACGGGCTTCCCACAGGAGAGGTACTCGTAAACTTTTATCGGTGACGCGTATCGAGAGCTACAGAACGGTCCGAAGCAGACGTCCGCGTCGTTAATGTACTCTGGAACAGTAGCATGGTCGACTCTCCCGACGACGGACACCTCATCGTCCATTCCGCGTTGCCTGAGGAGTGTCAGAACTTCCTGCTGTCTATCGGTGCTGCCCCCCACGAGGGTGAACTTCACGTCGGCGTTGATCCGATTTACAACGTCTATCATCCGCTCTATTCCCTGCCACTCTTGGAGTCCACCTACGTAACAGATTCGTAGTGTGTTATCTTCTGTTTGTTCAGAGCCTGTCGGTTCAAACAGATTGGTATCGACTCCATTTTCGACGACGTGGATGGGTGTGTTTAGACGTTCTATGTCTAGCGTCTTTTTGATACTGTCCGAGACGGCGATCAACAACTCTGCGCGCGCTCTGCTGTGCGTCCGGATGGCCGCGTACAGCCGTCTCACGAGGTTCTGGTCCGCTTCCGTCTGGGGAAGTCCATTCACCTCGATGATTGTGTTAACCTGGGGGAGAACGCTCACGATGAGTTTTGATAGATAGGGCGAGTCCCTGGTGTACACGACCACCGGTTCATCGCTCCGCAGCCAAATTGTGAATAGTAAGAACAGCCCATAGATATCTCGGGCGATCTTGGCGGGGAGGGACGTTCCAAATCCGAGACTCTGTACTGCTCGGTCGTCGTTGTTGAATCCTCTTCCAACAATGAATTGGGATTCTGCATAGTCTTCACCAGGAAAGTTCTCAATGAACTTCTTCGTGTGGATGCGTCGCCCAAATTGATCCGGATCAGTGAAATCAATACCGGGAAAGTATCCTACAAATATCATTTCGGGCTTTGGAATGGTTGTCTTCGGTTGGTTCCAGTTTTTATATATTCCTTAAATGGGGTTATATTCATTACAGTTAGTAGGATTATATTAAACAATGAAAAAATCCACTCATCATGAGTCATTCGAACTATCTGGTTGCGTGTATATTTCATACCGACTCACGTGTCTTGTGAGATTTATATGTGCTGTTCTTTCTGCAGCGTGTGCCGCGAGATTTATATATACTGCTCTTTCTGTACAGACTATGACTAAAGTCGGAATTATCACATTCCATAATAATGAGAACCGGGGGGCGATTCTACAGGGCTATTCTCTCTGTCGCGCTCTCAAACAGACGCTTTCAGCAAATGTAGACATTATTGAGTATCGAACTGCTTCTAAAGAACGACTGCGGCGAAATAAGCTCATACTGAATAAACGCCCTTGGACGATTTCGACACGTCTCAAAGATCGTCACATTGTCGAAAATTTCATAAATTCAAAATTACCTACGAGCACCAAGTCTCTTGTTACTGATGATCATAAACAAGCTGTAGCATGGATTGAGGAGCAAAATTACGATGTGTTAGTGACAGGGAGTGACGAGGTCTGGAAAGTCATTTCCGAGGGAAGTGGTGGAGCTTTCTCCCGCTTTTTCCCGAACCGTCCTTTCCCCAACCTCTACCTTCTTGACCCGGAAATCTCGGCAACAAAGGTAGCATACGCCGCCTCTGCGAATAAAACTGATCTCGATCGCCTTGAGTCAGAAACCAAAAATACGCTTCAAGCTCACATTTCAGCATATGATTTCGTTAGTGTCCGAGACCGTCATACGGAGAGGTTAGTTAATAGTCTAGGAATTGAGGATGTGCATCGGGTGCCCGATCCGACTCTCCTCATCGACCTTCCGAAAGGCGATGCGGCAACAATCCTCACCGAAAATGGAATTGATCTCGACAAACCAATTCTCGGAATTCACAGCCATGAGATGTCTCCCTTCGATTCTATCTGTGAGCACTATAGAGAGCGAGGGTACCAAATCGTCGCACCCGCCACGTCGCCGTACGCGGATTTAGAACTCGTCGGAAAGGTTGATCCTTTCGAATATTTCGCGATGTACGAACACTTCGATATGGTCGTTACAACTAGCCTCCACTCTACGATTTTTAGTCTAAAGAACCGAACTCCATTCGTCACAATTGACGTGGATAGCATCTATGCTGAGCTTGAGAGTAAGACTTACTCTCTGCTTGAAGACTTCTCGTTTTCGGAACGCCACATCAACGCCGTCAACGGGAACTACACCGGACTAATTGACCGAGTCGAAAAACTCGAACGGTCGCTTGACGAGGACCACATCGAAAACTGTATAGAAGAACAACAGGAACGGGGAATTGAATTCCTTGAACAGATTCAGGTCACCCATGGAGTGCATAACTAAACCGCTGGCCGAGCACACGTCGCTCAAGATCGGCGGACCGGCCGAAATCGCGATCCCGGAGAGTAAATCTGAGTTAGTTGACCTCCTCACGGAGTGTTACGAGGAGAGTCGCCCGTACCGTATCTTGGGAAACGGGTCGAACCTGCTCGTCGCCGACAAAGGCGTCGACGAACTGGTAATCAAGATTACGGACGCAAGTACCAACCTGTCGTTCAACGGCAGCCATGCAGATGTCGGTGCCTCCGTGATGGTTCCACAATTTATCAACGCATGTATCCAGAAGAATCTGGGCGGTTACGAGTATCTATACTCAGTCCCCGGAACGATTGGTGGTGCGATTTATATGAACGCTGGGAGAGGTCCGGCTCACGAGATGACCATCGCCGACTATCTCGTCTCTGTTGAGGTGTTCGCCGAAGGTAGTGTCCGAGAGATTTCTGCCGACAAAATGAGCTTCGAACACAGGTACTCATCGTTTCACGATAACAGCGAGTGGGTCATTCTCTCCGCGACGTTCGATCTTCCAACCCAGCCATCTAACGAAGGTCGCGAGAAGGCCAGAGAACGGATGCAGAAGGTCCGGCGTCGCGAACGATCTAAGCCAAACGCCGGATCCGTATTCAAATCCGGCGCACGGTTTCCCGTTCACAAGATTCCACCGAATGGCCTGTCGGTCGGCGACGCCCGGTTCGTCGAACAAAACCGAATTTGTAACGACGGGAACGCGACGTGTCGTGACGTTGAGCGCTTGATCACTCGCGCGAAGTGGTTCCATCGACTCGTTCCACCGTTTGAGGACCCACAGATCGAATGGGAAATTTGGAAGTGACGACGGCACCGAATTCGAGTAATGAGTAGCCGAACCGTCTCTGGAATTATCTCTGTTCTGGGTGGCAAATTCGGCGCGACGTTTCTCACAGCGGCGATTACGCCGCTGTTGGTCCGCGTCCTCGGAGGCGAACTATACGGACAATATGCGTTCTTGCTTTCGGCGTTCGCAGTGATTACCGTCATTACACGTTCCGGTATCTCGGCTGGAATTCGCAAGTACATCGCCGAAGACCGCCCTGGCCAAGACTGGGATACGCACGTGTTCGCTTTCTATACCCGTTTGGCAGTTGGCATCGCGGTACTTGTTGGTGTTTGTTTACTGCTGTTCGGCGTGTACAAGCCGCTCAACAGCCTATTGAGTCCCGCATTCGAGGTCTACTTCGCCTTGCTTGCCGCTATGGTGGTGACGGATCAGTTGTTCTACGTCACTCGGTATACGCTGATGGGGTTGCATTATGAGCGATATTCAGAGCCTCTCTCGGTCCTACAAACTCTTCTGTATGGAGTTCTCGGCCTCTCGCTAGCTTACATCGGCTTCGATGTCGTGGGTGTCCTCGCTGGAACGGCGATCTCCTCATTTGTTTGCGCTGTCGTCGCGACGTGGCTGTTGCGAACTCGCATTGACTTGATGGCGGTATTCAGGCCGCTTCCTCGCAATTTCCCACGGCGTAATCTTTTGAGCTTCAACGCGTTCAACACGGTGTTCATCCTGTTGACAATATCGCTCTATAACACCGATATATTGCTCCTTCAGCCACTAGTGGGCAGTCAGCAGACGGGGTTCTATAAAGCCGCGCTCGTCGTCGCCGAATTTTTGTGGCTTGTCCCCCAGGCGATTCAGATCGTCTTCATCCATTCCTCCTCGAAACTGTGGTCTCAGCAGAGCTATGACGAAATATCCGCGATGGCGAGTCGAGCGACCCGGTACACGCTCGTCTTTACGACGCTATTGCTGATCGGACTTGCAGCACTCGCAGAGGAGTTCATGCAATTGTACTTCGGCACAGAGTTTGACGCGGCCGTCACGCCGCTGCTGTTGTTACTCCCTGGTGTCCTCGGATTCGCGCTCGCTCGCCCAATCTTCGCGATCGGGCAGGGCAAGGGCGACCTCCGGGTGCTCATCTTTGCAACTGGAACCGCCGCCATTATTAACCTCGTCTTGAACCTCTCGCTCATCCCACGCTACGGAATGGCTGGTGCGGCGATTGCGACGAGTGTCGGTTATGGCTCAATGATCATATTCCACGGGGCCGTCGCTCGCCGAATCGGATACAATCCCTTCGGCGACCTTCGGCTGCTTTCGTTCACAGTAACGGCTGGTCTGTCCGCCGTCGCAATCGTAGGTCTCGCGACCATGATTGAATCGACGTTTGTGTCGCTCGTGGTCGTTCCACCGGTCGGATTCGTAATCTACGCAACCCTCGCGTTACGAACCCGTGTTATCGATGCCGACGAGGCTATCTCACTTCTCGAGCAGGCGCCCGCGCCGCTTTCGGGTTGGTCGATTACGGCCGTTCGCCACCTCACATAATCGACGCTCGCCGTGTTTGGCGCACTAGCTGGGCCCAGGGGACACCAACGTCTGAAAAGCTGGTTGGAAGGCTTCGTTACCTTGATTCCACTGTTAAAGCTCTTCTATAAGGTTTGAGAACCGATATGTTGTTTCGGTGTCATCCAGTAAGATGTTCCCTGCCGGGGAGATTGTATTCGCAACAATTCCATTTAGAGACCTAAGTGTAGAACAACAAAACAGGGGGAGAGAAGAAAAGCACCATAGTATCCACCTTGTGGAAGTCGTCGACAAAGGAATTAATAGGCAACTAGGTTTTCCAACCACTCATTCTGCCACCGAACTGAGGAAGAACGATCCAAAGATCACCTGAATCCCGAGGATAATCGCGGTGAATGCCACGATATTGGCTTCTGCAACAGGCACTGTGGCAAAGCCGCTTCCAAACCATCGCCCAATAACGAGCGCTGCATATGCTGCACCGACTCCAAAGACGCCAAGCCCAATCGTAGCTCCACGCTCGAGACTGACCCGCTGCGTCAACCACGTTGTGAACGGATCATTCGCCTTCTGAATTGGATCGCTTGCAACTGTCGCAAACGCTCCGAGACTCGCTACCTGGTAACCAACCAACGTCAGCAAACTTCCGGCAATCATCGAATTGAGACCCAACGAGAACGGACCAACCGGGACGCTCGTGTATGCAAGCCCCATCACGAGCATCCCAACCACTCCAAGAACCATCCCTGGAATCGAGAACAGATGGCCCGGGGCATTCACGAGCATAAACTTCACGTGCCGCCAGCCATCCGAGAAACTCTCGAGGGTTGCCTCACCCTCACGAGGATGGTACGTAATCGGGATTTCTTCGATAGTCAGGTCCTTCGCACCAGCTTCCATGATCATCTCGGAGGCAAACTCCATGCCAGTGGATTTGAGATCCATCGTCTCAAGCGCTTCTCGAGAGAAGACGCGCATTCCACTGTGGGCGTCGCTGACGCCAGCACGATAGAAGACATTGAGGAATTTCGTCAGCAACGGATTGCCAATATGCTGGTGAAGCTTCGGCATCGACCCAGGGAGAATCTCTCCCTCAAGACGGCTTCCCATGGCCATATCAGCGTCACCGTTCGCCACGAGTTCGTACAACTTCGGCAACTCCTCGAAGTCGTACGTACAATCTGCATCCCCAATAGCAATGTAGTCGCCACGGGCACGCTCGAAGGCGTACATGTACGCATAGCCGTATCCCGGCTTATCTGGGACGACGACACGTGCGCCGAGTGATTCTGCAATCTCGGGCGTTCGATCAGTCGAACTATCACTGACGACGATCTCGCCAGTCATCTCCATCTCGACGAGCGCGTTTTTGATTCGACGAATGCACTCTGCAATGCCTTGCTCTTCGTTGAGCGTCGGCATAACAATAGTTAGCTCTGGAGGCTGGGCGCTATCTTCGTCGACGAGATATTTGTCGCCTGGGTGGTCTCCTTCGTATGCGGTGCGTCCGTTGGAGGCGTACTGTGCGGCTCCGTTTGAATTTTCGAGTAAGTTGCTGTTTGGTGTGTCGGTTGACATTGTACCGTGATTTTTCCCTCTGCGGCGGTGAGACAGCGTATCACACACCGACTTGCGTAAGCGAAACCGAAATTAACTCTCACTTCAGTTATCTGCTTTCAAGAGGTTCTCGTTACCACGCCTACATAATACTTGCTATCGAAATGATATTCTGAGAAGTCTGTAGTGTCTAGCATTAGAAATTCGCCTAAGAGTACCGAAATGAACACACTCTAGTTTATATACATGTGCGACAAGGAGTGGTCAAAACCACACCTTCACCAAGGGTATATCAGAGACTTGAACACGGAAATCAAGAAGAGAACGAATTGGGATAAGCCTCGGTTAGAGGTTTGCACCACATTCAGGACACGTCGTTAGAATCGACATCGAAAGCATCCCGGTTTTCGCTCGAGAGATGGTCGCCCCACAAACTCGGCACTGAAGCCCCTTAGAATCCGTCTTGCGTTCCTCGGTATCATTGCTGACCATGGACTTCTGAGAAATTCAACCCTTCTGATATAACCCTTTCTCCAACGATGAACCTGCAGATAGGCAAATCCTACAGTCTCCCACAGGTATCGCGAGGGTTGGTAGCACGGCTATTACTATACGTGTATACGGTGTGTAGAGGAATATGGGAATCAGACGTCGGCTCGTGCTCTCGTTCAATCGGTGGCTCATCCGAACTGGCGTCGTCGACCACCCGTGGGCTGGAAAACCTCAACAGAAGCAGTCATTGAAAGCCACTCAGCGGGACTCCGAAGAGTCCGAACCAGAGTCTCCCATTTGGATCTCGGATCAAAGCCAAGGCTACAACCGTCGAGAGTGGCACTAGCAGAGCATTGAATTAATTCACCGACGAACCCAGCGCTCGTGGGAGTTTACGCTCAATTCTATGAAAGGGATCGAGCACTGTCTCGAAGCATATCTATAATCGTCAATCGACGACGGATTCGACGGCTGGAGCGATCGATTCGGTCTGTGAGAAGTCCGCAATCGCCCCATACAGTTCGATATCGGAACCAAGAGGCGTGAGCTCGATGGTTGGTGGGTCAGCAAGCACGTAGTCGTCGATGTGGTCTCGAATCCCAGCAAGCAACCACTCGGCGTTGTGCAACGCAACAGATCCACCCAACGTGATGAGCCCGGGGTCATACGCGTTTATGAGTGCACCGAGTCCTGCAGCGTTATAGCGAGCGATTTGGTCGAGACATCGCATCGCAAGCTCATCTCCGTTTTCTGCGGCTGCAAAGACATCAGGGGCAGACAACTCATCTGCATCTCGAAGAATCGAAGGCTGTGAATCACTTTCGAGAACTTTCTGGGCGAAGTTCGGGATTCCTCGGCCAGCACAGTATGCTTCCCACGCACCCTTGACACCTGAGCTTTCAAGCGTGCCATCGGCCTTGATAGGGAAGAGGCCAACTTCGGTCGCATATCCATGTTCACCTGTCACTGGGCGGCCGTCCTCAACGACGCCTGCTCCAATCCCCGTACCAAACGTTACGTGTGCCACACAGGAGTAGCCACGACCATCGCCGAATTGGGATTCACCAATCGCAGCAGCAGTGCAATCGTTTTTTACGGTCAAGGGAAGCCCGTAGGCGTTTTCGACTGCTACTCTCAAATCGATATCGTGGAGCGTCCGTCCGTCAGCAGTGTCGAACTCACGGATGACCCCTTGGTCTGTATCCACAAGCCCGGTCGTCGACACCGACACCCCAGTAATGGGATTCGGAGAGTCGGTCCGAACTCGCTCAACGATCTCGACTACTTGTGCTTCTAACTCGTCGGCTCTCGTTGGTTCGGCAGAGACATCGTGTGGGCCATGGGTAGTTCCACGACCGTAGCGAACCCGTGTACTTCCGATGTCAATGGCGACGATATCGGCCGCGAAATTCATAGAGAAGATGACTCCGTTTGCGATAATCACTATGAGTTGCCTACAAGCGTCCCAAGCGCTTAGCCCTCACATAATCACCCAGGTAGCGGCCGAACTGTCAACTCTCAGCCGGCGATCTGGGCCTATACAGGCACATGACGTATAGAGAGAAATGTCGCCCACTTAGAAAAACAAATGCCCAAGCGAAAACATGGCAGTGATATGCAAGCAATTGTACTCGCAGGAGGGTATGCAACCCGCCTCTGGCCACTTACCAAAGACCGCCCGAAGATGCTCCTTCCCGTCGGTGAAACGACGGTCATCGACGAGATACTCGCTGACCTCGAAGGCGACGAGCGAGTTTCTGATGTCTTCATTAGTACGAACGAACGTTTCGCACCGACCTTCGAGACACATATCGAAGAATCCGACTTCGAGAAACCGCAGCTCTCCGTCGAGGAAACCGTTGAAGAAGACGAGAAGTTCGGTGTCGTCGGCGCACTCACCCAACTGATTGAACGTGAAGGCCTCGACGAAAACGACGAAGGTCTCCTCGTCGTTGCTGGCGACAACCTCTTTAGCTTCAACCTCTCGTCGTTCGTCGACGAATTCAAAGAAAACGAGGCACCGACGCTCGTCGCCTACGATGTCGAGTCCCGAGAGAAGGCGAAAGCGTACGGCCTCGTCGAACTCGACGGTGACCGTGTCGTCAACTTCCAAGAAAAGCCCGAAGATCCAAAGAGTACGCTTGTCTCGATTGCCTGTTATGCCTTCCCCGCAGACGTCCTCTCACAGTTCGACGAGTACCTTGCAGGCGACAACAACCCAGATGAACCTGGTTGGTTCCTTCAGTGGTTGCAGGCTCGCCAAGCCGTCCACGCGTTCACATTCAGTGGTGCGTGGTTCGACATCGGAACAGCAGTCGGGTATCTCGAAGCCGTCGACTGGGCACTTGGCGGCGAACCACTCATCGCCGATGACGCCATAGTCGAATCGTCGCATCTCGAAGGCAGCGTACAGGTGCTTTCTGGCGCGACAGTGGCCGATTCGACCCTCTCGAGGTCGGTTGTGTTCCCGGAGGCTACGATCTCAAATGCGACGATCCACGATTCAGTCATCGATACCGAAGCGGAAATCGAGAACCTCGAATTATCCAAGAGCGTGATCGGGCCCTACTCACAGATCACCACTGAATCAACTGAAAAGAGGTCTGACGACCAAGAGACAGAGGCTGTGACAAAATAGCGATCGCTATCAATACTGTGGCAACAGCGTAGAGGCACTCACAATTTCTGATTTCATGCTATGTACGCTCTGTGAGTGAAAACGAAAGCGAAGCGTAGCGTACGAAACTTAAAAAAATACTGACGCGCATTGGAGAGATGGTAGAGACCGGACCCAAAGAAGGCCCAGATATTGATATAGAACAAGTGAACACTCAAACTTGGTGAAAAGACTTACATATCATTAGTTCGGGGTGTGGAGTATGAAGGCAGTCGTCCTCGCAGCAGGCAAAGGAACGAGGCTCAAGCCGCTTACCGATGATAAGCCGAAGGGTCTCGTCGAAGTCGACGGGGAACCTATTCTCACGCACTGTTTCGAGAAACTCGCACACCTCGGGGCAGACGAGTTCATCGTCGTCGTCGGACACAACAAAGAACAGATTATCAGCTACTACGGCGACGAAGTCCAGGGCGTCCCAATCAAGTACGCTCACCAGCGTGAACAGAAAGGATTGGCGCACGCACTCCTCACCGTCGAAGAACACATCGACGACGATTTCGTGTTGATGCTCGGCGACAACATTTTCGAGGCAAACCTCGGAGATGTCATGCGACGACAGCAAGAACAGCGCGCTGACGCCGCGTTCCTCGTCGAAGAAGTACCATATGAGGAAGCAAGCCGCTACGGTGTCTGTAACACAAACGACTACGGTGAGATCACGGAAGTCATCGAGAAGCCAGATGAGCCGCCGACGAACCTCGTGATGACTGGCTTCTACACGTTCTCTCCGGAGATTTTCCACGCCTGCCACCTCGTTCAACCCTCTGACCGTGGCGAATACGAAATCACCGACGCAATCAATCTGCTCTTGCAGAGTGGCCGTACGATTGACGCACTCCGTATCGATGGCTGGCGCGTCGACGTTGGCTATCCGGAAGACCGCGATGAGGCTGAACGCCGTCTGCAGGAAGAAGCCGCACTAGCAGACTAAGCCGAGAGCAGAACGGCGCTGTTTCTTTCGCAACCTCTGTCTGAACCGCAGAAAATTAGTTTTCCACCTCATCACTCACAGTAGTGGTTCTTAACGGCTACTCCGTCGAATCCAGTAAGCGAATGTCTCAAATGTAGCACCTTGCAACTTCTATCTCTGTAGTTTGAGGCGACCCACCCCGATTTGAAAGCCGATAATCATCGAGCAAAGGTTTATCACCCCTGTTTTGAGTAATCATATTGAAATCTCACTACTATGGCCATAACCGAGAATCTCACAAAAGTACTTCCGCGAACCAATAGTGAAATTGACCTCGAAATCACAGCTGAGGGGTCTGCTGGCGAGAAAATCAGTGTACACATTTCGGTTCCAGACGTCACCCTTTCAAACAGCACTACCACCCGATACCGAACGCATCGCTTCGGAACCAATGGATTCTGGTTCGAAACGATGGAAGACGCCCTTCGAGGAAGTTACTACACGCTGAAGCCAGTCGTACGCAAATCTGAAAGCGGGAGTATCTCCCTTCACGGGGGGTTGGTTACGTTTGAATACTACCACGACGCCCAAATTGGCGAGACCGTTGCAGACATTCTCAAGCGAGTAGATGAGGGAATCGTTCTCGAAAACAGAAGAAAGGCAGTAGAGAACCAAGAGGGGGAAACCACACAACAAACAGTTATCGAGGATATCGTCACTGAGATTGGGACAAGAGACCTCACAGAGCGACTTTCACGTGGAAAGATACGGCAGTGAAGGTTCTCAAAGGGGCTGTCGGATCGAATTGGAACCCAGTTCTGAAATGGTAGTGTTCGTGAATAGAGACAAAAGGAGGTCAATTGTATTGTCTGAGTCTTAACCAACAGCCTGAACTCTCGCCCGGTATCTGTTGGTTGAGACTGGCTTCTACCAATCTTCGAAGAGTGAGCTCGAATCGTTGGACTCGACTTTGAGGATCAACAGGACCTCTCCATTATCTCGACTCACCCACGAGGAGTCCGATCATCAGTTCCACAACACCGCCAACGGATGCCCACAAAAGAGGGTTTCCGTCACCGACCAGACTGAAGACGACGCCAATACCTGCTCCAAGCGCACCGACGATTCCCGTACGATCATCAAAGTCGAGGCTCAGCACGTCTTGGGTTCTCATATAGTGAACTGAACAGCGTTTGTGGACGTAAGCATGCCGTCACCGGGCATGACCCAGCCCATCGCTGATTCGCAGGGTTGCAGAGAGCGTATTTTACCTGATATCGTATCTAGAGTGCGCAGATTTCACTAGAACAAGTGGGTGTATATGGCGCTCCAATTTCTCGCACTAGTTAGTCAACACATTTTTATCTGTAATCAGTGGATGGTGAATGACATGCGAGTTACAAGACGTGGTCTTCTCCTTACAATTGGCATACTCTCTGGGGGGCTCGCCGGGTGTACTGCACGCGACTTTTCGCGTCCAGTTGATCAATATAAAAAAGGAGCTGACCTTTCGGGCCCACGTCCTGGTGGCGCAGAACCCATCGCAGTGGGCGAAATCACCTCGGTTAATCGCGATGAATTAGTGAAGACTGAGGCCGCATCGATCGGGCTTAAAGCGGTCAGACGGGTAGTGTTGGAACGCCTAGGCGTTTCTAATGTTGGCAGCGGTGTCAGTTATCCAGTTGGTGGTCCTATCATCTCAATTCATATCGGGGAGGTCTACGATCACGACGGAGAAATCGTGTCTGAGCAAGTAGCCCCGTTCAAAGAGGTCGTCGAGGTCACACCGTCGGCTGTGACTGTACCGCTCGAGGTCGCTGGAAAGCGAGTGAGCCATACGATTCCTGTCGAAGTCGAAGAGACGACAACGTACTTCCTCTGAAACACGAGCCCTAAACTTCTCTCCCGATCCAACTTCCTCAGATTCGATAATATTCAGGTCACGTCCCTCTTGGAATCTTCGATTAATGAATTCTGAGACGCCTATTCCGAGGAGTGTGAGTGCAAAGAGCGAACTGATGATGACTCCATATTCTATCGCGGTCATACTAGTTCGGGTCCTCGACAACGGCGACCGCGCCAAGATGGACCGACCGAGTGACCAGCTGGAGATGCGGTGATGCAGGCAACCACGCCCGTCTAGGAGGAGGGCACTTGTGAGGACCGTCGCGACCGTACCACAAATTGCTCCGAATCGTCCGGTTGAACACCGGCGGGATGCAGCGGTCAACCATCTCGCTCGGTGGTGTGCTCACGGTCGCTGGTCACGCCGATATCCTGTCGAGGAAAGCGGAATTGTCGATTTGTGCACCCGTCGACAACGACGACCTCCTAAAGTTCGACGGTCGCCTCGCCCGGACCGACACCAAGTCGCTGCGTGAGGTCCTCGTAGAGGAGTCCGGTCGGGACGAAGAGATGCGGAAAGCACTTTTAAAACGGTGCAACCAGCTGCTCGAGGGGATGAAGAATGACTAAGGGTGACGAATGGCGCTTGGTCCGGACCCTGACGATGAACGCTACCGTGAGACAGTTGAGCTGTTCTATCCGACAGACGAAGTTCTCGGCCAGTAACCGCATATCAGGTTGCTGACTCACTCAAAGTCACCCCCAAGCCGCTCGTCGACATCTTCGTCGACTTGCCGACAATAAAGAACTCTGCCGGATCGTGATTTCTCGAAGTCCGATCTATGTTTCTTGTTAAGCAGATCGACGTAGTCATCAGAACACTATACCAATCGGTATATTCATCATGTCCGAGATATACAGATTGTATATGGATGACCTTGTTGAGCCAGTCGTTGTTGAAGAGTTTGAAAATGCTCGCGTTGTGGAGGTAGGCGAAACATCGTACTATCTTCCGAATGAGATCAGTAAGTCTGTGGTGGCCGGAGCTCCGAAAAATCTTCAGGACTCATACGAAAACCTCGAGCACTTCACCCGGACCAAGGATTCAATGCGTGATCCAACACGCCGTGCGATTTACTGGGCGAAATTGCAAGAACGGGCGGATGATACTGAAAATAGATTCCCACTCAAATACGACCAAGCGATCAGGAATATCGAGATAGCCGAGAGAATCAGTATTCCGTGGTTGGTCGCCAAGATGGGTAGCCAAGCCGTTTTGTCAGCCTATTTGGCAGCCCATGGGAAGCCCAATTCATTCCTCGCCGAGGCTTTAGAAGTGAGCGAATCAACTATCAGTCAATATTTAAGCGACTTCAAAGCTGATCGTCGTTGATGTTTTGAGTTTTCAGAAAACGTAGATGTCGGTCGATCTGAACTCGGTGATATAGAACTGGGCCTTCAGAGCAGGAACTTTGAGAGTAATAGCTCTTTGATCGCCAGACTTGGTGGGAGCTATAGCCTCTCTATTCAGTAGGTATCTTCTGACGGCTTCTGAGCAGGTTTCAGTAGCCGTGCTGAATACAGTGCGCGAATGCAGCACGAGATTCGGCTCAATCTACGAAAGGGGCGATCGCTCAGGAGAGGTAACGTAGTTGCCGGCGCGCCAATCGGGTTATCAGCTATCTCTCAAAAAATGGCACATCACGTTTCGAAAGACTCGAACGCGCTACAGGGGTCGTGTGGGACAACAATTATCGCTTAGTCTACTTCGTTGATGAAGGACAGAACCTCGTCGGTGTAGCGGTCTGGTGAGACGAGATGCACCGCATGTCCACATCCCTCTAAGTTAGCGAGCCGACTGTTCGGCATCATTTCGTGGAGTCGTTCGGCCATGCTTTTGTGGGGGCTCTCATTCCCGACGAGCAGTAACGTCGGGGTGGATAGCTCTTCAAACGGTGTGAGATCCCACCAGTCGAACTCTCCGGCAACTTCCAACTCGGGCAGGAGGGTTTGATGGAATGTATCCACGTGGGCGTCCCATACCGGTGATGAGCGAAGCTCGTTAAGTTCATCCGGCGTGAATTTCGCGAAGTCGCTGACGACCATCGTGAGCGCCTGCTCGTTCTGTCCCTTGTCTAACAACGCAATAGTCTCTGCCATCGTCTCTTTGAGAATGGCTCTAATGTCCTCGTCGGGCGGGGCAGCAGGCTCGTGCGGGATTACGCTACGGAGATTATCGGTTCGTAGGGCCGCCCATAAAGCATAGTTGGCTCCTGAGGAATGACCAAGCAGGTGGACTGGGTCGTCGATCGACTCGACGACTGCGACCACGTCGGCAATCTGTGCGTCCGGACTACAATCGTCAGAAGATGAGCTGTCGCCGTGATTCCGTCGGTCCATGGCGTAGACCGTAGTATGTTCTGCGAGCGAAGAACGGACGTCTCCGAGTTCCCATATCGAACGATCAAACATAGCCCCGTGGACGAGGACGAGCGGCGGCCCACTTCCCGACCACTCGTACGCAATTTCAGTCCCATCTGCGGACGTAACTGTCGCTATCTCTTTTTCTTCATCCGGCTCTGGGGTTGTAGCCATGTGACTTCTCCTTTGCAGCGTCTCACTCAACGTATTTCGACCCCTACGCAGCTGCGCTGCGAGTGCTGCCTCCCTTACGCCACCTAATATGTTAAATGCTATCATCAACCATAATTCGGATGAGTTACTTTCGTCTCTGCGTCACGAGAAAGAGGAACTTTAGTCGGTGAGGCCGAGTTGTTCGAGCAGTTCCATGGGTCTCCCGACACGTGGTTGTTTACCAAATCTCACACACCTAAACAATTAGCCATACCACTATTACTTGAACAGTGACTACTCTGTAGTGGCGAGTAACGCTCCCCGAGTCATCACTCGCTTGTGAGGTACCCCAAAAAATGGTGTGTCAGACCTGAGAGAGAGAGAACGCAGTGGTGTGTCAAAACCTACGCTTTCTCGTGGGGAGATATCTATAACTCCCTATGAGTGGAGAGTACACCCTATTGATATAAACTTGTTTGAATATGTCGTTCTTTGCCACTATTGTGAGCGAGACCGCTCCGTTACAGAAGCAGAGTTGGTAGCAAGCAAGGTACTCGACCGTCCAGATAGCTCGACGGATCTAGCCGGGCTCACTGACGGTGGCCGTCATGCGGTCTATTCATCCTAACAACGCCACCTCGACACCACGCACTCCCAGTACAGCGTCCCTTAGTGCCAACCCGAATTGAAACGAGGGGCAAAGGGGAGAATCCCTCGTAATATGGCGCAGCTGTCAACACCGGAATGATGCCCTTATGATGGATTTCCCGAGCGAAGGCATCAGTTCCGAAGCGCCGACAACCAAGTAGGTGGTTCACGACGATTTCAATAATTGTTCGCACTCGCCACTACGAGTGAATATTATGCAAAATGTCGTATAACCCAACGCAGGAATTGGCGCCAATCGATACTTTGGGGTTGAAGAGAAGGTGCTGGTAACTTGTTCCAGAAGATGTATGTCATAGACTCCAAAGTTTCAACCAATGTGGCCTTGGGGACACGCAGCGTTAGGATATCTCTTGTATCGACTCTGTAGTTGGCAGCGCGAGTGGCGTCTCTCGGATGGGCCTGTTATCGCCCTCGCAATCGGGACACAGTTTCCGGATCTCGTCGACAAACCACTTGCGTGGACGTTTGGCGTTATCCCCTCTGGGCGCTCGCTCACTCATTCGCTCATTTCTGCTGCGATCGTTCTCGCCATCATACTCTACATAACCCGAAAAAGGAACCGTGAGCCGCTTGGAATTGCATTTGCCGTTGGCTATCTGGGACACTTACTCGGGGATGCACTCGTTCCACTTCTCGAGTTAGATTTCGTCTTTTTACGGTTTCTAGCGTGGCCACTGTATCCACCACCGCCGTATGAGTCAGACTCAAGTTTTCTCGCTCATCTCCAGAATATAGAAATGACTTCGTTCTTCATGCTCGAGCTACTCATATTCTGTATCGCCGTCGTCATCTGGATCTACGATGGATATCCTGGGCTTCAGAAAGGTAGACAACTACTGAGTCAAGTCTTCCCAAAAACAAAATAACTCTCTCTAATTAAAGGAGCGTGCCGATAGCGTCAAGGAACTCTTAGAAGTCATCTTCGCCTGCTTGTTTGGCGATGCTCTGGAGCGTTCCGATGTCGAGTTCGCTGTGGAGTGGATGATGACTGTCTGCTTCTCGTTCGTCTTGGGATGTACGTAGCGCAGTTTGACGTAGCTCCCCGTTTGACCGATACGACGGAAGTGCCACTTTTGGAGAGCTTTGATGATTTCATTGCCCGAATTGGTTCTCCGTTCCACGTCTACATTGACGTGTCCCGGAACTCTGGATGGAGCCAATCGAACCCGTCCGTGAGCGTCGAAAGCCACTGCTCAAAGTCGTCGTTCGTCTCTTCGTCAGCGTCACGCCAAATCTGGATCCCGTTTTCTCCGTCGACGCCGTCGACGTCGAACGGTGATATCGACACGAACCCAGGTGTAAAACTCCACCAGTAGACCGCGCGACGTCCACCGTCGGTGAGCCCAACCAGGTGTGTTGAACTGTATGCTCGCCCGAGTACGTTGCTCGCCATTACCTCTGCATCCTCGACGGAGCAGTCTCGCAGTCTCTCGATTTCCATAGCGAACTCTTCGAGAATCTCCACAGAATCGACTGGGACGAGCTCCTTGTTCATACGTGTAGGTTGGGGACTCAGTTGATATACCTCAGCCACGCATGGTGGAACTGAAAGTGGTCGAACGTTGCAAGCGACGTTTTCGACGAATACTATGAGACTGCAGAACACCGCGGGCCGACGTGTCTGGCGGGCGAGATCGGGGACAGTTCGTTTGACGAAGTGAAGAAGGGAGTCTCTCGACGCATTTTATAGAGTATCCGCAAACGTAGTAGGTACGAGTCCGACCAGCGCGCTCTCGGCGGTTTGGTAATTACACTCAGAAAAAGGCCACTGAAGAGGAAACTCAGACAGCATTATATGCGGTGGAGGGACTTACTACGTATTGGAGTAGCGGCACTCCCCCACGGGAAAACGTCGGTTCTGACACACCACTGCGGCCCCGTGGGTCTGACACACCACCCCATTTTGGGATGCCTCTGAGACGAGCATCTGCTCAGTGCAGCTTACTCGCCAATAGAACAATATCCTTTGATATGCATTAGTGACCTTCCTAAGCCTATAGGTGTGTGACAGATTCACAAAGGCATTGTTTCGAGTATCATTTCTACAGAAGACCTGGTAGAGCGCCTGAGGCTTGACCTCGAGTGAGTTCACGAGTGAGGCCATGCTCCATCAAGCCCACGCGCACTATTGCTTACCTCCAGAGCACAGTCTTTCACCTGAGGATGCCCTGCCGACGACTGTTAGCGCTGCCTCTTCGTACCCTTGTCAAGGTCGCTTACTGACGAGGTTTCTGTGTGACCTCTAAGAGACCGTCGCGGCGAGCAGTAGACGCTTGAGGTTGACCGGCGAGTATGAGTACACACACCAAAAAGTTCAATGAATATTAAATTAAGATAGATTTAAATGTAAGAATATCCATAGTACATACTGGAGTACCAGAGCTCCCCCATGGGAAACCGCTGGTCCTGACACACCGCCGCGGGCTCCCATGGGTTTGATACACCGCATTTGCGCTCCCTCTGAGGCGAACATCTGCTCGGAGTTGCATCACTCCCTCACGGCACGTTGGTCGTCGGGGACGCAACTGTCACTGTGCCATCTGACGGAGCGATATCCGGTCCGGTCTACGTCATCGGCGGCAAGCTGCGAGTTGAGGAGATGGTGCAAGGAAATGTGACGCAATTCGCCGGATCGCCCGTTGTGAACGAGAATGCATCGATCGACGGAGAACTTCAGCACCTCGGTGGAAGTGAAGCGCTAGCAGACAAAGCGGCTGTCGCCAAGCGGAATACCGTCAAAATCTAACCCGCCAATCCCCATCCGATCGCCGCATACACCTCGGTCGTACTGACGACCCTGTCGAAGCAGATGTCTAGTAGTGAAGATCGATTCAATACTCTAACTGTATTGTCACCGGACGGCATGGGTTTATTATTGCCAGCCACGAGCACGTAGCTATGAGTAGACGAGCGAATGCTGTAGACGGAGCGTTTTGGGCTGACGCTGACGCTGAAGATGACGAAGAACTCCAACGATTCCGCACGCTCGTCAACACCGTCAACGACGGTATCTACCAACTCGATACGGCTGGCCGCTTCACTGCAGTTAATGATACCATCGTAGAGATGACCGGTTACTCCCGAGACGACCTTCTCGGCGAGCACGTCTCTCTCGTCCTTGAGGAAGCCGATATCGAACAACTTCGACAGGCGATTTCTGAGTGCCTTTCGACGAAGCATGAACTGAACCATACATTCGACCTTACTGTTCGAACGGTCGATGACGAGCCGATACCCTGTGAGCTTCGGCTAAACGTCCTTCTCGAAGAGGGGAACTTCGATGGAACCGTCGGAATCGTTCGTGAGATCACCGACAGAAATCACACGAAACAACAGCTCAGAGAGCACGAGCAGCTCCAACGCGAACGCGATCTGACCGACCAAATTCTCGAGACGAGTCCGATCGGTATCCAAGTACTCGATTCAGACGGTGAAATCACGCGTATGAACGAGCGTCTCAAAGAAATACTCGAGATTTCGGACGACAAAGAAGACTCATATGAGCCATCGGATCGAGTCGTCTACGACGAGAGCGGAAATCGAATCCCGGCTACTCGTCATCCGTTCGCACACACATTACAGACGGGTGAACCAGTGTACGATCAGCGGTTCCATATTGAGCTTCCGAGCGGGGATCACTGCTGGCTCTCGATTCACGCTGCTCCTCTGTTCGATGAAACAGGCGAGATAGATCGCGTCGTAACGACCGGCGAAGATATCACCGATCTCAAAAAGCGAGAACGGCAGCTCGAACGACGACAGCGAGCGCTTGCTACGGAACTAAATGAAATCTATGGTCGCATAACTGACGGGGTCATCGCTGTGGACGAAGAGTGGGAATTTACATATGCCAACGAGACCGCAGCGGAGATTCTCGGAATTAGCGAAGACGAACTCATTGGTCGAAACATCTGGGACACCTTCCCAGAGTTCACCGATACCGAATTCGAGAAGCAGTACCGAAAAGCGATGCAAACCCAAGAACCGGTTTCGATAGAAGAATATCTTCCACCATATGATAGCTGGTTCGAAGAACAGGTTTACCCGTCGGAAACGGGGCTCTCAATCTACTTTCGGGACGTTACTGAGCACAAAGAGCGTGAACGTGAACTCAAGAAGTCCGAACAACGATATCGAACGCTCGCAGAGTGCTTTCCGAACGGGCTCGTAACCCTGTTCGACGACGACCTGACGTACACGTTAGTGGCTGGACAGGGATTCGACCGCATTCCAGTTGAGCCAACCGATTTGCAAGATAACAAGGCAGATACTGTCTGGCCTGATGAAACGTGGGACGCCCTCGAACCTGCATTCGAGGCCGCACTCGATGGCGAGGAACGAGCGGTGGAACTCTCGTACGCGGGCCGCGAATGGGTTCTTCACGCAGTTCCAATCACCGACGGGCAGGGTGATGTCTTCGCCGGAATGACGATGGCTCAAGACATCACCGAACGAAAAGAGGACAGACGAAAACTCGAGAAAACAGTTGAGCGACTCGAGCAGTTCGCCTATGCAGCCAGCCACGACCTTAAGGAGCCCCTTCGGATGGTCTCGAGTTACTTGCAACTACTCGAGCAGCGCTACGAGGACGTCCTCGACGAGGAGGGAGAAGAGTATCTCGAGTTTGCCGTTGACGGTGCTGATCGAATGAGCGAGATGATCGATGGACTGCTCGCATATTCTCGTGTCGACATGCCACGTCGCTCGCTTGAGAAGGTCAACCTCGAAATTATCCTCGACAACACACTCGAGAATCTTCGGATGCAGATAGAGCAGGCTAATGCGGACATCACGAGCGATGACCTCCCCTGCGTACAGGGAGATAGAAGCCAACTACAGCAGGTATTTCAGAATATAGTAGATAACGCACTCACGTACAGTGGAGACGAGCCACCGCAGATTTACGTCGAAGTTGACCACCGAGAAGGAGAAGTGGTACTCTCGATTCGAGATAACGGCATCGGGATTGATCCGAAAGATCAAGATCAAATATTCACGATTTTCAATCGGTTACACAGCCGTCATGAGTATGATGGAGCGGGTATCGGGCTCGCGCTCTGCCAACGCATCATCGAACATCACAACGGAGACATCTGGGTTGATTCGGTTCCTGGAGAGGGGACGACGTTCTCGTTTACGCTTCCGGCAGCAGAGGAATAATGTGAACTACCCCACCCTACCGCTCGCCTGACGGCTCGAGCTTGAGGGTAAACAACTACTTCATCTTCGATTTGTTGTACATAACCGAATAGAAGACACTCAAAATATTAGAACAATACGCACTCTGCCATATTCAGAAAGATTATAAACTACCGATTGGGCAGTCTACGTGAAGGCTGACATGTGTTCGACAAATTCGAAAGCCACGGGTAAATGATCGAACTCGTACTCACCGCAGTGGGACTTGGAGTTGCAGGACTTGATCCCACGAAGGCATTGGTCGCTGCCGGAGCGCTTAGCGGTGGGGCTCGTAAACAGGACGTAACCCTCTATGGACTCATCTCGATTGTCGGCACACTCATCTCCGGAACAGTGCTGTCAGTCGTTCTCGGCCCCCGTATCGCCGAACTCGACTGGACGCTCTTTGTCCCGAGTGACCCAGTGACTGCTACACTTGAGGTTGGACTTGGACTCGGCTTTCTGATCTGGGGACTCATTCGCATCCAGAACTCCGCTACTCAAACATTCAGCTCACGTGCGCTCCGCGGAACGAGTCTACCAGCCCTCGTCGGGCTCGGGATGTTCTTCGCACTCACCGCGTTCATCGATCCGATGTTTGTCTCACTGATCGTGGTCGCGAGCCGGGAGACCTCTCTGTGGTCGGTTATTGCTGCTCACTCGGTTTGGATAGTCGTCTCGCAAGCCCCACTCGTCGTACTTCTCGGCGCAATTCTCTGTGGGAAACACGAACGAGTGGTAATAGAGTTCCAGTCGCGGTGGAGACGACTCCGCCCTGTCGTCGCTCGCGCGGTCACAATCGCGCTCTTCGTCGTTGCGACGGTGTTGCTCTCGGACGCTGTCTGGTGGTTCTTCACTGGCGAATTCATCCTCAAAGGCTGAAGCGTGTACTGATCCACCTGCAAACTGCACGAATCCCTCGGTGGAAGAGATGCACTATCGTTCTTGCTTAGCTGAAACAACTGAGTATGAAAAACGTTTGTGGGGGAGAGAAAACAGGGACTGCTACAGAATTGTGGAAGGCTATCGACGCGTCAGCCACAGTCCGCAGCTTCCAAGCAATGCAACGATGGCGAGGACACTTGAGAACCCTGGTGTCGTCGTACTCGTTGTTTCGCTTGCCACACTTGAGGTCTCGTTCGGCGTAATCACATCGGACATCGTCTGTGTCGAAGTTGCAGTCGGAGAGGTTGTACTCGTCGTCGACTCCGTGGGCACCTGTGTCGTTTCGGTGGGTGTCTGCGTCGATTCCGTTGGCGTCTCTGTCGCAGACGAGGTTGTCTCCGAATCATCTGACGATCCGTCTTGGGAGTTCGATGACCCATCTCCATCGTTCCCACCCGCATCGTCGTTAGTCGGTTCGCTCACTGAGAGGGCTTGTGTCTGCGTGAGTGCGAGGAGTTCTTTTTGCCCGTTGTAGGTGTCGGTTCCACGGACGTTCGCATAGACGTTGTAGGACCCACTTTCGTCAAGTGTCAGAGAGGCAACGTACTCGTCACCTTCTTTAGTCGCAGTGACTGTCTGTGTCTCAGACCCTTTTGCGACAATAGCAACCTCCACTTCGCTCATCTCGGGGGCATTTTGCCGTGGCGAAACATCGACAGTCATCTCGACAACATCGCCAGCAGTGGCTGATTCAGGAGTAGACAGTGAGATGTCGTAACCATTTATCACGACAGGGTGAATCTTTTCAAAGTCTCCTTCTGGCCCGAAGATGGCGACGATATACGAACCTGGCGTCAGTGAATCCGTCTCAAACGTGACGCTACTGGTACCTGATTGTTCACTACTTTTATCGATGATCTGCTTGTCACTGTTGTAGAAATAGACCTTGTATGATTCACCACTTGGTCCAAAAGTGTCTACGACAAGTTGTTCTCCGGGATCAACAGGTGCGATTTTAGAAACGTCGTAGTCTGTGCCTGCGAGTGTGATCGTCCGCTCTGGGACATCAACGCTGTCCTGGACGGTAATTGAGTAGTCTGGGTTGTCTGCAACGACAACAGCACCTCCTGAAAGTAACAGGAGGACAGAAAGCAAGAGACCGCCGACACGTGCGTACATACAAATGATACCTGTGTTACCTGCTTGAAAACTATTCCGTTAGCTAATCTCGTGACATTAGAATACTCTCTATCGGTCAGTAACCTTGGTGTCGCTACTTTATCTAACTTAAGAACCTACCGGATTTTATATGTTAACCGCAAATGATATCAGCCAATAAAATATACTGCTCTTAATGACAGTTCGTTTTAGGAAAATAAGTGCTGTCTGTCTTGCGATTCTCATGGTGGTTTCCACGATGGGAGTCCAAGGCGCCGCAGCAATCGGAGGTCCAAACTCCGCTTCGCTGGGGACTGACGCAGCACTCTCCGGTTCAGATCAACATATCGCTGAATTGGATGACGAGAGTATAGGCATAACAGATAGTGTGAGTGTTTGGGAGTACGCTCCCTTCTCAATGCGGACGGGGGAGTATGAAGGAGCAGTCAACGTCAATGTTCCCTCTACGACGATGAGCATCGATGGAATGGATGTTCCAGTAAACAAGGGGGTCGTCTCTACGTACGAACCGGGCGACCAGATTAATTTCGAGTTCCGAACGCGAGGTGGCGTTGTTGATACCTCCTCGTTGGCGGGTGAAGACGCCCAGTTGGTCGTTGTAAAGTTGAACTCCGACCTCAGCAGTGAAGATGCTGAACAGCTGCTCACGGAGGACACTGATAGTGACTTCCCACAGACCGTCAACGACAATGCGGCCTCTGTTGAGGTCATCTCGGACCTCACCGTGGATGAGAATGGGGAACTGTCTACCTCATACACGCCAGACGAAGCTGGTCATTATGCGTTCTTCCTTGCACACCCGACCAGCGGAGATGGTTTCAGCGAGACCGGCGGCGAACTCTCACTCTCGGGAGAGGCTCGAATAATTGGGATGGAAGCAGTCCCCGTCCAGCTCACCCGCTCGAACACGTATCTCGTTGACGAAAACGACGAGAAAATCCCTGAGGGAGAAAACGGAGATATCTATGCAGACCCCGGTGAGACGCTGCGGTTCAATGCTGACTCCAGATTCGCTTCTGAAGGCGTTAATCCGGATTCGACCGAACACATGATCGTCGTCTACGAGCGCTCTGTATTCGAAAACAGCAATATCGACATCGATGTCACGAAAACCGCAGACGGCGAATCAATCGAGGAAATCACCGCAACGAGCGACATCACGTCGGCGAATGGTGTTGTCTCGATTGATGACGACGCGACGATGTTCGACTCTGTGGGAGATGGTGAACTGAATCCGACACTCACTCTCACGAGTGCAGGGGAACTCGCTTCCGGAGACGGAACTGCCGGCGATGGCAAAGAAATCGACGCGTCGATGACCGCGATTTCTGGTGACCAATCGGAGTTCATCGATGTCGAAACCAAAGACGGTTGGAGCGAAACGAAGTACGTCTGGATTCACGTCGCTGTTGGCGATACTGCTGACCAGTTCTCCGTCGACCAAGGGACAATCTGTATGCGCCCCGATGAGGAGAGCTGTTACGACGAGAGTGAGAACACGCCGCCGACAATCGACGACATACCAAACCAGACGGTCACGGAGGGTGAGACAACGACTGTCCCAGTGACTGCATCTGACGATGATGGCGACGACATCTCGCTGTCGGTTGACGGACCTGAGTTCGTGAGCCTCTCGAACGGCGAACTGACAATTGCTCCGAAAACCGGTGACGTACGCACCTACATGGTCGACGTTACTGCCGATGATGGAAACGGTGGTACGGCGACCACAACGTTCCGACTTACTGTGAAGAAAGCAACCCCTGTAGGCGGTGGCGGCGGTGGTGGCGGTGGCGGTGGTCCACCAAGCGATGACGATGAGGATCGCGGTCCCGACCGCATCAAGGCAAAACAGAACGGTGATCGTATGACTGCCAGTACTGGTACGGTCTTCGGCGGTCAAACGGTCGGTTTCGATGTCGACAACGGCGGTTCGCTCAAGAACTTCGACATCACGATGAAGAATACGGCGAAGGGATTCAACGTCGAGTACGCTGACCTCGACGCCCAGCCAAACAACGTTAAAACACCACCAACCCCGGCCGTTCGGTTCTTCGAGGTAAACGCACACGGCCTCTCCGATGACGACATTGACAACGTCAAATTCAATTTCCGGCTCGACAGCTCGGAACTTCCAGATGGAATTTCGCCTGACGATGTCCGACTGCTCCGGTTCCACAACGGCGAGTGGCAGACGCTCGAAACAACCCATCGTGGCGGGGACAATTACCGCGCAAAATCGCCCGGATTTACGGTCTACGCCATTGGCTATGAAGAGCCTGGCCAGCCGGCATTCGCACTCAGTAATCCGTCGCTCGCAGACTCGACTGTAACGGTCGGGCAGACGACGGATGTCTCTGCGAGTGTCGAAAATACTGGTGACGCGACCGGGACGTATACGGTCGAACTCACCGCTAACGGCGAGGTCATTCAAACGCAAGATGTGACCGTTCCTGCTGGCGAGAGCAAAGATGTGAGCTTCTCGGTTGCGTTCGACGAAGCTGGTGAATACGATCTCGGGATCAACGGTGAGAGTCTCGGACTACTTACCGTTCAAGATGAACCAGTCGACGAAGTCGACGACGGAGACGATAGTGACGACGGTGACGATGGTGACGATACCGGAGGAAGCCTTCTCAGCGGTCCGGTTATCCTCGCATTGGTCTTGATTATCATTGTGATTGGAGCCTCCGTTGTGATTGCGGTAAAGCGCGACGAGCTCGAAGAGTTGCTTAAATAACGGTCACCTCGCGCTCACAGCGAGGGTTTCCGAAGAGGAATATTCTGAGTGCGCGTTTCTTCGACATCACGCACACCCATCTGGTGGTTCGCCAATTCCATTGTGCCGAGTTGATTCAAAATCAAAAATGAGAATTCTCTTATTGGCTTTCCGAATGCGACATCCACGTCGGATACCTTTTTGTATCAGCCCTGAAAGTCGCGTACAATGAGAATAGCGGATCGGACGACGTCTACTGTCCCCCAGACGTCAGAGAACACACCTGTTGTACGCTGTGAGAGCGTCACTCGCACATACACACGCGGTGGCTCCGGACGGGTATTCGGCAGAAATAGAACTGCCCAAACGGTTACTGCCGTTTCTGACGTCTCACTTACCGCCCATCGTGGCGAGCTTATCGGCATTGCTGGCCCAAGCGGCAGTGGGAAATCGACGCTTCTCCATCTGCTTGCCGCCCTTGATGTTCCTACGACGGGCACGGTTACGATCGACGGTGAGGATATCTCGACAAAAAGTGAACGCGCACGAGGGAGGCTTCGACTGCAGCATGTCGGCATTGTCTTTCAACATTTCTACCTCCTCCCAGCACTCTCTGCACGTGCAAATGTCGCACTTCCTCTCATCGAACTCGGATTGAGTCGCCAAGGGCGCAAAGAACGGGCCTCAACACTCCTCGAACGGGTTGGTCTAGGCGACCGTACGTCACATAAGCCGAGTGAGCTGAGCGGTGGCGAACAGCAACGCGTCGCGATTGCACGTGCACTTTCGACTGAGCCGAGACTGCTCATTGCAGACGAGCCAACCGGAGAACTCGATACAGAGACGGGCGCATCAATCTTGGATCTCTTCGAGGAGCTGACCGACGAGTGTGCAATACTTGTCGCTTCACACGACCCACAGACACTTGATCGGATGGACCGCATCATTCGACTCCAAGACGGCACACGCGTCGATTCCGAGCATGCGTAGGTCACGTCGGCTACAGCGTATCGGCGGTCTCATCACGCTTGCAGTTGCTCGAATCCGAGGGCGGTTAGCAACCGCTTCGAGTCGGGTTATATTCAGTGTCAGCGGTGTTGCGCTGGCAATTATGCTTTTGACGGTTGTGACTGGCGTCTCTCTCGGACTCGCCTCACAATCAGCAATACAGAGTGAGTCCGTCGATTATTGGATCGTCCCCGAGGAGACAGGGCAATCCTCACTTGCCGTTGAGGTCAGTGGCCCGCAACTCGGTGGTGTTCACGGTGCAACGACGCGGCTGAAAGCTGACGATCGGATAACGTATGCGACCCCCGTTCAGACGCATATCACACAGGTCGCTGGAGAAGACGGCACTCGTGAATACATTCTCCTCATCGGTGTGATTCCAGACGGCTCTGGGAGAGAGGTCGCAGGATTGTCTACAGCGGGGCTCACTCCGGGAGATCCATATTACGCAAATGGACGTTACAACGGCACGTGGACCGGTGATCTCGTCGTCAGTAGCGGCACTGCAGAGCTGCTCAACGGTTCGACAGGCAGTGAGTTCACCGTCTCAGAAAAGGGTACTTCGAGGACGCTCACAATTGCGAATGTCTCTGATGGAGGGGTTCAATCGGGTGCTGGAACACTTCCCGTTGGAATCGTCCATCTCGCAGAACTGCAAGCGGTATCTGGGAGTACGGGTGGTGACCAAGCACAACAAATTCTCGTTTCCACAACCGATCCGAGCGTCAAACCGAAGCTCTCCTCGCTATATCCCGGTACAGATGTGGTGACTCAAACCGGGTTTGCCAGTCGTGATATCTCCACATCGAATCTATCGCTTGCAATTGCACTGGCAGCGTTCGTAACTGCCCTCGTGACTGGGGTCCTTCTGGTAGGGACGATTATGGGACTCGAAATCCTCGCTGACCGATCAACTCTCGCACTCCTTGGTGCGATTGGATATTCAGATCGGTCTCGGGCGCTACTCATTCTCACCGAAACGGTGATTGTTACCCTTATCGGCGGATTTGTCGGTGTACTCCTCGGTGCGGGAGGGATTGCCGTCGTCAACTACCTGAGCGCGGATCTGCTTGGCGTTGAGTCGATCGCCCTGTTTGATCCCTTGATGTTCGGATATGGTCTCTGTGTAGCGGTCATTATCGGCCTACTTGCCGCACCATATCCCGTTTGGTTGAGTCGTCGAATCGAGCCAGTGGAGGGCCTCGAACAATGAGTTGGCTGAGCCGCCTTAGCGGGGGCTTCTCCGTTGCACTCGCACAGCTTCGACACGAGCGAATGCGGACCATTCTCGCCGTCGTCGGGCTCGCATTAGCAGTCCTTGCGGCAACACTCCTTGCAAGCGTCGGTGCAGGCGTCGTTACCACCGGACAGGAAAAGTTCGATTCTTCCGGTCGCGACCTCTGGATTACAGGTGGAACGGCACGATTTGCACCAGAAACCGCAGGAGGAATTGAAAACCCGGTCGTAAACTCCCATCAGTTATCCGATGAGCTAGAATCGCGCGAAGACGTCCGAACGGCCGAACCACTGGCGTTTCAGACGGTTTATGTCGGGACAAACACGTCCGAGTTTCAGACGTTTGTTGGTGTCGGTGGTCCTGCTCGCGGTGCCTCTGTACAGATTACCGAAGGTGAGGAAATCGAGCAGAAAGACATCCACTACGCAAACGGCACCTACGAGGGGCCGATGATTCATGAGGTGGTCATCGACGAACAGACCGCATCCATGCTCAACGTCTCCATCGGCGATACACTCTACATTGGGGGCACACTCGCAAGTGCACGACAGCACGAGTTCACGATCGTCGGAATCTCGCCTACCTACTCGAATTTCCTCGGCACACCAACCGTCACGATGCCACTTAGTGAACTCCAAGAAGTGACTGGGACAACCGGTGGTGACCGATCTTCACTGATATCTGTATCGTTGACGTCAGGGACGAATCCTGAGACAGTGGCTGCTGAACTCGAAGCACAGTATCCCGAATACACCATCCGGACGAACCAAGAGCAGTTCGAAGCCACACTGCAACGGCAAGCAGTCGTGATTGCAAGTGGACTTAGCCTCGTTGGACTGGCTCTCATTTCCGGTATTGCGCTGACGGTCAATCTACTGCTCTCGTTAGTGTACCAACAGCGACGTCAGTTCGCCGCCTTCCGAGCGCTCGGTGGCTCGACGGCCACGCTCTCGACAGTCGTCGTCATTCAAGCGCTCATACTGGGCATTTTGGGTGGCATAGTCGGCGTCGGGCTCACAATCCCGGCTGCAACGGTTCTCAATATTATCGCCGAACAGCTCGTTGGGTTCGAAGGTCTCGTACAAGCGTCCGATCGTGTGCTTCTTGCAGGACTCGTACTTGCACCAGTAATGAGCGTCATTGGGTCACTCACAGCAGTCTGGCGACTCAGCCAGCTTTCACCCCTCTCGCATCTCGACGCATGACTCACGAGACCTGTCCGTCAGAATAGAACGACACATTGGTATGTTCGCACTTACAGTCTCAGACACATGACGACGGTTCGCCGGGCACGATTCATCAACGCGCAATTAGCGTGGATGCTCGGTGTCGTACTCGTCCTGACGCTCTTAGACGCGCTCACACTCGAACTCGTCTTTGTTTGCTCGCTCATTGGGTTTCTCGTCATCATCGAACTCACCGCGCCTTTCTCTGTGACGCCACGGTGGCGACGCCGCCTCCGGTGGCTGATCGTCCTTGGACTTGCTGTCTTTGGATACATCGTCATTCAACGAATTCTCGAAATCCTGCCATCGGGGGTATTCTGAATGCGTATCCGTGGCCGCGAATGGTCGTATCCAGAACTGCTTGTCGGTGCCCTCGCTCTCTGTCTGTGTGTGACTGCAGTCTTCGCTGCAAGCACCTCCGTAGCAGCCTTCGGGATTTACAACAGCGCGTGGGATGGAACCTCGCAACTGCAAACGCTCGCCGAAGACACTGATACTGAAGCGACAGTCATACTGAACACGACTGATTACGAAACCGCCTCGTCGAATACAACGGCATTTATTATCTCTCCAGATACCCGCTATAGCGCTCAACAGACCGCCAGAGTCCAGGCGTTCGTTGAGTCAGGGGGGACGCTCGTCGTGGCTGAAGACTACGGAACACACACCAACCCATTGTTAGCCGATCTCGGCGTGTCAGCCCGAATTGACGGCCGTCCCCTTCGTGATGAACAAGAATACTACCGGTCGCCAGCGATGCCGATTGCGACGAACGTTTCTGAGTCTCCATTCACAACCGGCGTTGAGCAACTGACGCTGAACCATGGGACGGCCATTTCGGCGAATAACTCGACTGTCCTCGCGAGATCTTCGGAGTTCAGTTATTTGGATACCACGCCGAATGGCCAGTTAGACGACAATGAGACGCTGCAAGAACGGCCAGTCATCGTCACTGAACAGCGAGGGGAGGGTCGAGTTATCGTCGTCTCCGATCCGAGTATCTTCATCAATTCGATGGTCAATCGCCCAGGAAACGAGCAACTAAGCCGGAACCTACTCACCCAAACAGAGACCGTGCTGTTTGATTTCTCGAATGCAGCCCAGCAACCACCGTTGGCCGTGGCGCTCTTGACGATTCGGCAATCCGCGTTCTTACAGGCAGTGGTTGGTGTTGGGCTGATTGGGATCATTGGGGTCTGGGCGAAGCGTCCGTCGCTCACGACGTCTTTGAAACGTCGACTCACCCGACGAGCGCCCTCATACGAGTCGAACGATGATAGTCTCGAGTCTCGCCGTCGTGCGCTTGAATCGTATCTGACCCGCCAACACCCTGAGTGGGATCGAAATCGGATTCAGCGCATAATGACAGGAGTTTTAATGAATGACGCGCAGGAAGAAGATAATGAGTAGCATGAGTGCGGCGTCGTTTTATGAAGCCGTACAAGAGGAAGCAAATACGGTTCTCATTGGCAATACGGAGATTGTCGAACGTCTCACTATTGCGCTATTGACGGACGGACACGTTTTGCTGGAGGGGGTTCCTGGTGTTGCGAAGACGACGATTGCGAACGTGTTTGCTCGGACGAGTGGCTTAGATGTAAAGCGAATCCAGATGACGCCGGACATGGTTCCCGCAGACATCACGGGAACGAGCATCTATCGCGCTCAAACGGGTGAGTTCGAACGTCGAGAAGGGCCCATCTTCTCGAACGTCGTGATTGCAGACGAAATTAATCGCGCAACGCCGAAGACCCAGAGTGCACTCTTGGAAGCAATGCAGGAAGGGACGGTGAGTATTGACGGTGAGACGCGTTCGCTACCGGATCCGTTCCTCGTCGTTGCAACCCAGAACCCAATCGAGATGGAGGGAACCTTCGAGCTCCCGGAAGCCCAACGTGATCGCTTCCAGCAGAAACTCATCGTCGAGCTTCCCTCGAGCGATGTCGAACATAAGTTGCTCGACCGCATCGATCAGCGTTCGGAACTCCGTTCTGAGCAAGCAGACGTTGCAGTCACAAAAGCCGATCTCGAATCTGCGCGTACGGCTGTCGAGCAAGTGTACGTCGCAGACAAAATCAAAGACTACATTCTCGATCTCGTCGCTGAAACTCGGACCACACCTGACCTGGAGTACGGCGGGTCTCCTCGGGCATCGATTGCATTTCTCCGCGCGGCAAAAGCCCGCGCAGCAATTCATGACCGTGAGTACGTAATTCCAGATGATATCAAAGCATTAGCGCCGGCTATCCTCCAGCATCGACTCATCTTGAGTACTGAATCAGAACTCGGCGGTCGATCTGTCCAAGAGGTAATCGAGACAATCTTAGCGTCCGTCCCGCTTCCTGAAGACGTCGCAAAGAGCTCCCAACAGACTCGTTGAGCCAAGAAACGAAGTGGGGGAAGTCCACCGGTTGGTGGATCAATATGGGGTGGTGCCTGCTTCTCGCAAAGCAGTCACAAAAAGAGATTATCTAATATAGATATAATACTATTCATCTTTCATTTCGGTATCCCACAGGTAAATTGTAGTTAAGACGCCTGCATCGAACGTTGTTGTCGTGGAAACCGGACAGCCAAGACGAGCTGCAATGCCGACTGCAACAAAAGACGTAATCGGATGGTCGAACTGTGTCGCGCCATCATACGCTGGATTCGTACACTCGATTGTGAGCCGACCCTGAGACGCATCCGATGAATATTCAATTGCGGAGGCGAGCTCAAACGAATGCACTGCTGCGTCTGTAAGTTGCGAGACGTACTCATCGAACGAGGCCTCTGAAACAGAGACCGTCTCTGTGAACTCCTCGAACAGTAACTTTCCTGCTGGCGTAAACGCCACCCCACGTTCGTGGCCAGACTCTGAAACAACGAAGAACGACCGCAGTTCCTCGCGTGCAGGAAGCTGGTAGTCCGCATAGTGGGGAACAAACAACCGGATGTTCCCCGATTCAGTGCTTGGCAGATACACCATCTCATCGCTCAAATCAAGTTCAGAAACGACTGCCTGTTCATTTTGAACAAGCGCCGTATAGACACGCTCGCTCACATCGGCTGTGAGGACTTGCTCTGGGGTAAGATAGTACGTCAATACCGCACCAAACAATCCAATTCCAGAGAGGGCAATCAGGAGCTCACGGACGGTTGGCAACAAGAGACCAGCACCACCGGCTAGCACACCGACTCCTGCGAGTGCAATCGCGGCCCGTCTGTGTGTAACCTGCTTTGCGCGGCGTGTTTCGCGGCGAAGCCGCTTGTTTTCATGTCGCAGCAGTTCGACCTGTGCTTGCAACTCAACTGTCTCGTCACGTTCAGACGTTGACTCTGAATCGCTGCTCATCTCTGTCGTTCCAGTTGGTGTACTCACGCGTTCTCCTCCCCTCCAGCAAGACCGAGTCTCACCCGCTCATACCGATGCAGTCCGTACCCACACAGGACGATACTTGCAAAGACGATTGCAGACACCACAAGCACTGACGAATACCATGTGCTGAGAAGGACAATACCCCCAACGAATACTGCTACGACCACACCATATCGGAGTCCGATTGAGCCGATCGAACCGGGCACTGATCGCTGCAGCAGTGGCACCAATACGACGCTCAATCCGGTATGGAAGCCAAGAGAGGCGATAAGTGAGGCGTCCGAAGTGAGCGCAGTCAAGATGGCTGCGCCGATAGCGTACCCGACGAGTTCGTTCATGACTATGGCACTCGCAATAACGAAGAGTCCAACAGCCACACCGAGTACGCCACTGACAGCCCAAAACACAGCAACGACGGCACAAATGGCAACCATCGCCAAGCCACGTGACTGTGGGGTGAGCAAGCCACGAGCGCTAAATAGCGATTCGGTTCCCGAAACGGCCATTGAATCGAGTCTCTGACTCCGCATAGTTAATCTTGCCGAGATGTAGACTCAGGTGGCTGCGACGCCGAAAGGAGTGTGGTGAGTCGCTCGCGTGGCCCAACTTCGAACGCAGACACTCCCTCGAGGCGAGTGAGCCGTTTTCTGAACTCCTCGAAGGACACATATCGATCGTACGCTGACTCGAGTGCAGTGAGATCTTGCGTTTCAAAGAGCACAGATGGCGTGAGAAACACACCGATTGTATAGCCGTGTCTTCTCAGTTGAGAGACCGAGTCAAGGAGCCGATGGCGGTTCGTATCATCCGTAAACAGCAGTACTTCGCCAGTGTTACTTCGCCCACGTCGCGTATGGAGCTCAGTGAGTGCTTCTTGGAGAGAGTCTTCGCGGACTTGGACGGTATTTCTGGCTGGTCGGAGATAGCTTCGGAGCGTCGTCTCGAACGGCGACGTCTCTGTAGACAGTCGTTGCCGGAGTAACTGGGATTCTTCCCGGAAGCGACTCCCACCGTCTTTTCGTCGAGATTGTGACGCACTCGTTTGTGGGTTCGATAGTCGCCGAAGTTCTTCACCAAGAAGTCGCAAGAAGTCACCGCCAGCGGCAGGTTTTCGAATCCATCGATACGAGTCTGATTCGACAATCGACAATCCAACTGTGTCGGTTGAGTTGAAGCCTGCCTCAATGAAGCTCAGTGCGAGATCGCGTGCATAATCGAATTTGGTCTCACCGGGTGGACCGACGGCCATCGATGCGCGGTGATCGATGACGAATATGGTCTCATAGTCTGATTCCTGTTCGTACTCAGTAACGTACGGTGTTCCAAGCCGAGCGGTAGCATTCCAATCGATTTGCCCTGCAGAGTCATCTGCGGTGTACTCTCTGAGGACAAGTGGAAGTAACCCTCCACCACGCTGGCCTGATGGCGTGTCACCATACGCAGCGGTCACCCGTTCTCCTGCTTGACCGACGTGCATCGAACGTGGTGCTCGCGGAGTAATCTGAATCTGCGTGTTAGTCTCGAAGTGGCGTTTTTCCGAGAATAGTCCAAGCCGATCGCTGAAGGTGAGTTCAATCGGAGGGAGGACGTGTTGGCCAGCAACGGGATACTGATGGGAGAACGTCGTCGCTGCAGTCGCCTCATCTTCAGAGACGATGACGAGCCGGTCTTCTCGAGAGGAACTGCTTGCACCGATAGGGGATGGTGCGATTGCAGTAAGCGAGACTGCTGTGTCCGTGGGTTTTGTGAGTTGCAGTGTAATGGTGACGTCTTCATTGACGAGTTGGCGAGACTGATGTGGAGTAAGCTCTACAGAAAGACCGTCATTGGCGGTGATGAACGCCTTGACAACGGACCACTGGTAGATGAGAAACCACGCACCGATGACAGCAACACCAAACAAGAGCGTAAGCCGGTCGAGAAGAACGGAGAGTACTGCCATCGCTGCAAGCAGTACAACAACTCCAGTGCCTTCTCGAGTGAGCCGCATTGCTATGTGGGTATTACCCGTGACAATTGAATGTTCTGTTCGTCCGTCCCGGTTTTCGAGAGAAGAAAGATAATATATACTTCCACTTGTTCGACCCACTCGTGAATCGCTCGTCTCCGCTCCACAACCGAGTGTTTGTGGTGTTTTTGTGTTCGCTTCTTTTAGCGAGCACTCTCTTTGCCCCCGTCGTGGTAGCTGCAAGCGATACGCCAGGGGCTACACATTCAGTATTCGCAGTCGGAGACGACTATACGCAGATTGAGAACTCGTCGAACAATAGCTCTGTTCGCCACGAAAATCCAGATCTCGTTGGACGCGATGGCGATACAGACCAACTCCGCGCATACCTTATCGAGAAAATGGTCTCGCGACTCGGCCAGGGAACAGTCGAGATCGAGCAAGGTGAGTATCAACGAGCACGTGACCTTCTCGGCGATGAGTACAACGACTTACTCGACAAATATGTCGATGTCGAAGGACCCACTGGCGCGGGAAACCAACTCGAACGCACCCACGACGAACAAGATGAGTACACGACTGCGGTGCAATCGTATCGTGAAACATACGATGAGTACCAAGACGCAAAGCAGAATGGAAACGAGGAACGGGCACGACAGCTTGCCCGTGAGTTAGAACAGCACGAGCCGAATGTCAGCCAAAGCGGCTCGGATCTCACACGGTCGTATGAACGCCTCGGGAATCGAACCGGTGTGGACACCACTGAGAGCCAAGACCGCGTCAGCAACATCACGCAGAATATCAGTGCTCAACAAACCGATATCAGAGAATCGGAGTTCGTTGAGACCTCACTGACGCTCACAAGCCAACAATCGCAGACGTCGTATCTCAACCCGCTTTCGATTACCGGACAGCTGACGACTACCGACGGAGAGCCGCTGTCAAATCGAGATATCGTCCTTACCATTGGATCACAGCGGATTCAGACCCAAACTGATGCAAACGGACGCATCGAAACCTCATTTCGCCCACGGACGCTGCCACAGGGTGAGACAGACATTACAGTCCGATATGTTCCTACAGAGACGTCCGTCTACTACGGATCAAATGCGACGCTGAATACGTCAGTTGAGCCAGTGACTGCCGCCATCTCGCTTACAGAATCACCAGAGACTGCACGCTTTGATGAACCAGTAACGGTGTCTGGTTCGCTCGCAGTCCAGAACCAATCTGTTAGCGAGATTCCACTCGTCGTCTCGCTTGGTGGGGTCGAACTCGGGACCGTCCAGACAACTGACTCAGGATCATTCTCGCTCTCTGAATCGCTCCCAGCGGACATCCCTGCAGGTGACCAGCCACTCACCATCTCGACGCCTTCACAGTCGCAAGCAGTCGTCGCAGACGAGCACGTGAGTACCGTTTCAGTCGAAACCACAGAGACGCGACTGAATGTTTCAGGCTCACAGTCATCGCCGTCATCAGTAACGCTCTCGGGAGTACTCTCAACAGAGAATGGAACGACGCTACCAAAACAAGAGATCCTTCTGAGACATGACGGCAGTGTCGTCGCTACGGCAACGACGGATCGGACTGGACGATTCCAGGCAGATGTGTCGACAGCGTCGTTCGATGACACGAACGCGACACTCGGTTTTACTGCCGTGTTCCCCAGTGAAGGAACGAATCTTGAGCGATCACGTGCGACTACTGAAGTCGCACTCAGTAGTTCGGGAGCTGCTGGTGAGAGTCAAAGCAATAGTCAATTTGGTGGTTTCGTAGGCGAGAAGACGCGAGTTGGTATTGTAATTGGTGCAGCCGTTCTCGTGCTCGCGAGTGGGATATTCTGGTGGTGGCGTCGCAACAACGAAGACGTCAACGCGGAAGAGGTGGTCGTCACAGGAGACCAAGACCGTTCAGAGCCGAAGTCTACTGCCGACGATTCTGCCGCGTCAGCTGAGCCCGTATCACGTCTTACTCTCGCAGGAGAAGCCCTGAACGATGGACGCCCAGACCATGCAGTAGAGTTGGGCTACGCTGCAGTACGCGAACGCGTCTCTGCACGATTAAATCTCACCGGGCAAAAACAGCAGACACACTGGGAATGGTATCAGACGGTTGCAGATCAGAACGGAGAGAACACCGATCTCACGGCGCTCCAGCAGCTTACAGCCGCCTACGAACAGGCAGCATATCGCCGCGAGAAACTCTCCGAAAAAAATGCATCCGAAGTACTCGATGCTATTGAGTTGCTTTTAGACACTGTCGGTAGCGATGATAGCAGCGTCGTTACATCCGATTGACGAGAATACTGGCAAGAGTGGAGTGGATATTGGCAGTACTGGTTCTTCGATCCTGACGTCCTCCTCGGCTGGAAGCCGGGGGAATTCCAAGCGGTAAACGACCACGGGTCAGGTGACCCGTGGAACTCTCGCTGTTATCTTTAGAACACATTCGGTGCTCTATAACGACTCAGTGTCACTCATCGTGACACTCATACCGACTCATTTTTCACAGGGTACCTGTACGAGCAATTGTGAGTCGCGAATTCGACTGGCGCCTACTCTTGCCAGCTGGAATCCGGACACTGCCTGCAGATCTGGCAGCCATAGTGATGGTTGTCCTTGCGACGGGCATTGCTGTGCTCTTTCCAGTAATTAGTGAGACGCCACTGCGAATTGCGCTGGGGCTTCCGTTCGTGTTATTTATCCCCGGCTATGCGTTTATTGCCGCACTCTTTCCGGAAGCAGGCGAGGTCACTCCAGATTCAGATGGAGAAAAACTAGGGATTACAGAGGGTGGTATCGATGGGATCGAACGCGTTGCCCTTTCATTCGGGACGAGTATCGCAATCTCGCCACTCATTGGACTCATCCTCAATTTCACTCCGTGGGGGATTCGCTTAGTTCCGATCGTCATCTCACTGAGCGGGTTTACGCTCATTTCGACGATCGTTGCTGCAAAACGTCGTCAAGCACTCCCTCCAGAAGAGCAGTTCTCAGTGCCATATCGTGAGTGGATTGCGTCGGCAAGAGTCGAGCTACTTGAACCGGATACGAAGACTGATGCGGCATTGAACGTTCTCCTCGCAATTAGTGTCATGCTTGCGGTCACCAGTGTCGGCTATGCGGTTGCTGTCCCCAAAGAGGGTGAATCGTTCTCTGAGCTGTATCTCTTAACGGAAAATGACGACGGTGAACTCGTCGCAGACAACTATCCAGCAAACCTGACGCAAGGTGAGCCAACGTCGCTGTATGTCGGAATCGGGAATCAAGAGCATGAGCCAGTCAACTATTCTCTCGTCGTGGAATTGCAACGAGTTAGCGTCTCGAATAACTCAACAACGGTTCTCGAAGAAGAGCGATTACATCAGTTTGAGACACACCTTGAGCACAACGAGTCTTGGCAACTCAATCATACAATTCAACCGCAACTCACGGGTGAGCGGCTCCGACTCACGTATCTTCTCTACAAATCTGAGCCGCCTGCAGAGCCAACAGTAGAAAACGCATACCGGGAGGCACATCTCTGGGTGAATGTATCCCGGTCTCAACCGAACCGAGAGAACCGTTCTTCAGTTAGCGTTGGTGATGGTATTGAGACTGACTTCTAACGATTGGCTCGTTTCATTCGCTATTCGAGTTCCCTAATCGTGGTTCGACAGAGCCATCTGCGAGACGCTCGATACGAACGCGTATGCCACGGAGGGAGTCCGCCTCGTCGGACCGCGAGGACCGCTACGGGTTCGACGAAGGCGGCAGTTCGTTCGCGGAGCGACTCGGCCAGTTCGTCCCGCAATCGCTCGCGCGCCGCGGACTGTCGGTCGACGTCGCTACAGACCGGCGTCGGTACGAACGGGGCGACCCGGTCGAACTCACGATCACGATTCGGAATCGGCTGCCCGTTCCGGTGACGGTGGCGACACCGAAGCGACGGCTCTGGGGGTGGACCGTCGACGGCCAGTTAGAGGGGAGCGACGAACCGCGCTATCTGAGCGACACCCCGGGTTCGTTCGCCTTCCGCGCCAAGGAGACGAAAGTTATCGAACGGACGTGGAACGGCCACCTCAAACGCGTCGGCGACCGGACGACGTGGGAACTCCCGAACCCGGGGGTTCACGAAATCGGTGCGTTCGTCGCGACCGGAGACGGTCGCCTAAGCGACGCCGTAGAAATCGAAATCGGCTAAAAGTGGAGTGACCTGCGCTCAGTCCGCGTTAGCGCTGCTCTCGATACTGTCACGGTGGAGGTGGCACGCCGCGTGGTGTACCCCCGTCCCGTACTGCGTCGGGACGGTGTAGTCGGGTTTCTCCTGCGCGCAGATGCTCGGTTCGGCGAACGACTCGCGGAGCAGTTCTTCGGCCTGCTCCCACTCGTCGCTCAAAAGCGAGTCGATAGCCGTCTCGACGATGTCGCCGGCTTCGCCGCTGGGCGTACCCTTCTCGAAGAACTCACTTCGCAGTTGGCCTTCGGTCTCAACCTCGAACGTTCGCCGGGTAACCGCCCGCATGAAGGCGCGCACGTCGCTCCATTCGCGCTCGGTGAAGTCGTACCCGTCGGGCGCGATGAGTTTCGGACAGCGCGTCCGGAACCGACAGCCCGACGGCGGTTCAATAGGCGAGGGAACGTCGCCCTCGAGTAAGCCGCGACGTCCTTTCACCCGCGGGTCCGGAACTGGAATCGACCCGAGCAACGCCTGCGTGTATGGGTGCTGGGGGTTCTCGTACAGCTCTTCGGTCTCGGCGAGTTCGACCATCTGCCCCAAGTACATCACGGCGACGCGGTCTGAGATGTGGCGGATGACCGAGAGGTCGTGCGCGATAAAGAGGTAGGTGAGACCGAACTCGTCCTGCAGGTCCTGCATCGTGTTCAGCACCTGTGCCTGAATCGACACGTCGAGCGCGGAGACGGGTTCGTCGCAGACGATGAAGTCGGGGTTGACCGCCAGCGCCCGCGCGAGGTTTACCCGCTGGCGCTGACCGCCAGAGAACTGGTGGGGGTAGCGGTTGTAGTGCTGCGGGTCGAGACCGACTTTCTCCAGCAGTTCGCGGGCGCGCTCCTCGCGTTCGCCCTCGTAGAGGTCGTGGGCGCGCATCGGTTCCTCGACGATAGTCCCCACCTTCATCCGGGGGTCGAGGCTCGACTGCGGGTCCTGGAAGATCATCTGCATGTCCTGGCGCTGCTGGCGCAGTTGCTCGCCGGAGAGTTCGGCGATGTTGCGGCCGTTGAAGTAGACAGCGCCGTCGGTCGGTTCGACGAGCTTCAACACCGTGCGCGCGAGCGTCGACTTCCCGCAGCCGGACTCGCCGACGAGTCCGAGCGTCTCGCCGCGTTCGATCTCGAAGGAGACGTTGTCGACGGCTCTCACCTTCGGTTTCGGGAAGAAGCTGTCGAGCAACCCCGCCCCCTGTGAGTAGTGTTTCGTCAGTCCTTCGACGCGGAGTATCGTCTCTTGGTCTTCTCGCTCGTCCGTTTGAGTTGTCGTGCTACTCATCGCTCTCACCTCGTGTCTCGACGAGTTCGCCGCCGAACGCGGCGGTCGCCTCCGTGTCCAGCGGTTCGGAGTCCTCGTAGCCGACGTCTTCGTACTTCACGCAGGAGACACGGTGCGGGTACCCCTCCGGCCCGCTCACGTCCTGATAGACGGGTCGGGTCCGGCGACACACTTCGTGGGCGTCCGGACAGCGGGTGTGGAACCGACAGCCCGGCGGCGGGTTAATCGCCTCCGGCATCACGCCCTTTATCGGATTGAGTTCGTCGACCGTCTCGTCGGGACGCGGCATCGAGTCCAGCAGCGCCTCCGTGTAGGGATGTTTCGTCTCGTAGAACAGGTCGTCGACCTCCGCCTGCTCGATAATCTCGCCGAGATACATCACGTTGACGCGGTCGCAGATTTCGGCGACGACGCCCATGTCGTGGGTCACCCAGAGGAAACTCGTTCCGTACTTTGCCTGGAGTTCGTCGACGAGGTCCAGAATCTGCCCCTCGACGGTGACGTCGAGCGCCGTCGTCGGTTCGTCGGCGATGATGAGGCTCGGCTCACAGGAGAGCGCCATCGCAATGAGGACGCGCTGGCGCATCCCGCCCGAGAACTGGTGGGGGTAGCTGTCGAAGCGTTCCTCGGGTTCGGGGATGCCGACCTCACGGAGCATGTCGACGGCGATTTCTCTGGCCTCCTTGCCGGAGACGTCGCGGTTTATCTCGATGAACTCCCTCAGTTGGCTGCCGACGGTGAAGACGGGGTTGAGCGCCTCCATCGGGTCCTGGAAGATGATGGCGATCTCGTTGCCGCGAATCTCGTCGCGCATCTGTTTGTTCGACAGCATCTCGTCGGAGGGGCGGCGCTCGCCGTTCGGTCCCTCCTCGAAGTCGATAATGACCTTGTCGCGGTACTTGACGGTGCCGCCAACGACTTCGCCGGGTTCCTCGACGAGTCGCATGATCGAACTCGTCGCGACGGATTTGCCCGCTCCGGACTCGCCGACGAGGCCGACGAGTTCTCCTTCTTCCACCGTGAAGCTGATGCCGTCCACCGCACGGACGACGCCTTCCTCGGTGAAGAACTGTGTCTGCAGGTTTTCGACGGTGAGTAGTGGTTCTGCCATCAGTTGTTGATCCGTGGGTCGAGTGCGTCTCTCAGGCCGTCACCGACGAGGTTGAATCCGACCACCGTGATGAGGATGGCGATGCCGGGCCAGATGCTGAACCACGGGTCCGGCAGCATGTACTGCCGGGATGCCGCGAGCATCTGTCCCCACGACGGCGTCGGGGGCTGTGCGCCGTAGCCGAGGAACGAGAGGCCGGCGATGATGAGGATGTTGATACCGACCTGCAGCGTCGCCTGCACGAGCACCGGCGCGAAACTGTTCGGGACGATGTGTCTGAGGATGATGTTTCTGTCGCGCACCCCGGCGGCTCTCGCCGCCTCGATGTAATCTTCTTCGCGGACGCTCAGCACCCGCGAGCGGATGAGGCGTGCGAACGTCGGAATCGTCGCGATACCGACACCGATCATCGCGAACGTGAGGTTACGCCCGAAGGCGGCCATGAACGCGATGACGAGCACGAGGAACGGGATGGCGAACAGCGTCTCGGCGGCGCGCATCAGCGCGTCGTCGATCCAGCCGCCGTAGTAGCCGGCGACCGCGCCGACGAGCGTCCCAAGCACCAGCGCGATGCCGGTCGAGACGATGCCGACCGTGATAGCGATGCGGGTGCCGTAGAACAGCCGGACAGCGATGTCGCGGCCGCGGTGGTCGGTGCCGAGCGGGTGTTCGAGTGTCCCGGGCGTCGTCGGGTAGATCTCGTTCGTCAACCCGTACGGCGGGAGCAGAATCTCCGCCTGCGAGGGGTCGCTTTCGGGGTTGTACCAGAACGTGTTGGCGAACCAGTAGTCGAGGAAGACGCTGTCGACGTACGCGAATACTGCGATAACGGTTACAACCGAGACAAGAACAAGTCCGGCCAACGCCGTCGGGTCACGCTTGATCTGCGAGACGGTGTACCAGAGACCGACGCGGGCCTCGAACTCGTCGTCCTGCGGTTCGTCGGCCGCGCCGCCCTCTGGACTGTCGATGTTCTGTGGAGTGGATGTATCGGGCGCCATAGGTTAGTCACCTCCCTCGAAGGAGACTCTCGGGTCGACGTACGCATACGAGAGGTCCGTGATGATGACGCCGACGACGAAGACGACACCGAACATCAGTGTCGTCCCCATCACCAAGAGGAAGTCCTGGTTCTGAATCGCCGTAATGACCAACCGTCCCATCCCGTTGATGGAGAAGACGGTCTCGGTCAGCACGGCGCCGCCAAGCGCCGTCGTCAGCTGGAGGCCGACAATGGTGATGAGCGGGAGCTGTGCGTTACGGAATGCGTGCTTGCGGAGGATTTTCCCCTCGCTGACGCCGTAGGCGCGCGCGAGTTTGACGTACTCCTCGCCAAGTACCTCCAGCATCGAGGAGCGCTCGATGCGGGTGAACGCCGCCATCTGGAGCGTGCCGAGTGTGATGGTCGGCAGTACCAGATGTCTGATCGTGGTGACGATGACGTCGATTCGGTTCGACGCGCCGTCGATCGCCGACGGCGGTGCCCACGGCATCACCAGCCCAGTCGCCGGGAACCAGCTGACGTTGTACGCGAAGACGATGATGAGCATCAGGCCGATCCAGAACGACGGGGTGCTGACGCCCAGAAGCGCGACGATGCGCGAGATGTGGTCAGTCGGCTTGTTTCGCCGCTTCGCGGAGATGATGCCGAGCGGAACCGCGGTCACGAGCGCGAACGTGAAACTCGACACCATGAGCAGCATCGTCACGGGGAGGCGCTCCATGATTTTCTGGGTTACCGGTACCCCATAGTAGAGGCTCTCGCCGAGTTCTAGCTGTATTACGTCGAAGAGGTAGTTGAAGTACCGAACGTACAGTGGTTGGTCGAGGCCGAACTTCGCTCGGATGGCGTCGGCCTGCTGTGCACTCGGCGACGGGCCGAGCATGATGCTCACCGGGTCGCCCGGAATCGCATCGGTCAGAAGGAACGTGATGGTCACAACTCCGAGCAGGACGGGAATCGCCTGCAGAAGTCGTCCAATCGTATATCGAAGTCTACTCATTGCTGTCTGTCATCCCTGATTGCAGCCTGCGGCAGTACGCTTCTGAATGGTTTCCACGGGTTAGTTATCTAAATACTGAACGAGAAGACTCGGGCTGTGGCGAGTCTACTGTTTGTTGATCGAGGTGTTGTTGTGGCTCGACGCGAGGTGGAAGCTGTCCACCGGGTGCTCCGCGAAGTCCTTCACGTAGTTCTTCACGCCGTAGCTGTTCTTGAGGTTGTACGCCGGAAGGTGCGCGCGGTCTTCGAGGACCGTCGTGATGCCTTCGCTGTACAACTGCTTGCGCTGCTCTTGGTCGTTGATCTCGCGGGCCTGGACGAACTTCTCGGTCGCCTCTTTCGCGCGTTGACTCGAGTCGTGGTAGAACGTCCCGTCGGTGACGCCGAGGGTGTCCTCGGTCGCGCCGAACATGTAGTAAGTGAACGCGTCGGGGTCGGGCGAACCGGACCACCCGAGCGTGTAGATGTTGTAATCGTCCTCACTACCGGAGATGTACTGTTCGAGGAACGCACCCCAGTCGAGCCGCTGGACTTCGGCGTTGAAGCCGGCTTCCTGCAGCCCGTTCGACACCGTCACGCCGATCTGTTCACGCTTGTCGTCCGGCGGGACGATGATGCGCCACGAGTAGTCTTGGCTGACGCCGGCCTCGTTGAACAGCTGTTTGGCCTGCTCGATGTCTTTTCCGTGCGGGATCTGCTCCCACTGGCCGAGGTCGAAGCCCCAGTCGTCGACAATCGATTGCGGCAGCGGGCTGTACTGGCGCACACCGGTCGGCTCGACGTAGTTCGAGACCGCCTGGTCCATGTCGAAGCAGTAGTCGACCGCTTCGCGAACCTTGGGGTCCGCCGTCGGGCCTTCCGCACAGTTGAACGCCATGTAGAAGTAGCCGATGCCGGGCACTTCCTGGATCTCGGCGTCCTGAATCTGCTCGACCGAGGAGTAGAGTTTCGGCGGAATCTCCTCGATGATGTCGTTCTCGCCGTTGCGAAGCGTCGTCACGCGGGTCGTCGACTCCTCGACGGGGACGAACTCGACCGATTCGAGGTTCGGCGTCAGGTCGCCCCAGTAGTCGTCGTACCGGGTGATACGGGCGAACTGGCCCTCCTGCCACTCGTCGAACTCGAACGGACCGGAGCCGACGGGCTTGCTGTTGTTGAACGCGTCGGGGTCCTCCTCGCGGACGGCTTTCGGGACGATGCTCCACGCGAGCGTCGTCTCACCGAACGCGCCGTACGGGTACGAGAGGTTGAACGTGACCGTCTTCTCGTCCGGCGTGTCGATGGTGTCGACCATGTTCACCTCGGAGGCGTTCTCGGTCTCCTCCTTGACCGGTGCCTCGAAGGAGTACTTCACGTCCTCGGAGGTGACGGGGTCGCCGTTCTGGAACGTTGCGCCCTCGGCAATCTGGACGGTGTACACCGTTCCGTCGTCGTTGACCTCCGGCTCGCCCGCCGCGAGCGCGGGGACGAGTCCGGTCGACTCGTCGTACTCGTAAAGGCCCTCGAAGATGTTCTGGGAGACCTGTGCGGACGGCACGTCGTTGAGGACGATGGGGTCGAACTCGAGCGGGCTCTTGACGAGCGCCATCTTGAGTTGACCGCCCTGGGAGGACTGTCCACCGCCAGAGCCGTCACCGCTCTGGTTTCCGGAACCGTCGCCGCTCTGGTTGCCGGAGCCGTCGCCGTCTCCGCCACCGCCGCCAGAACAGCCAGCTACACTTGCGATACCTGCGACGCCGAGCCCCTGCAGCATCCGACGTCGATTGATCAGTTGGGAGTTGTTGTCTTTCGTCATGCGCTGTCACATCACTCGCGAAGGATACACATTGCTCTTACCCGATTATATAAATACCTAACGCTCCCGGGGCGTATCTCTCAACAGAATTTAACAATAAGGGCCAGTTTTGGACGAGTGTGCACTATTAACTGCCACATATATCGGTTTATATTCTAAATGGTTCTACAGTTTGTTTATTTTTGACTCTCATTCCGTCGTTGTCACGAATTACCTCTATTGAAACGGTTGATTGAACCCCGGTCGTCCGGTGTTTCGAACAAAAAGTGGATATATACAGTAACTATATATGGAAATTTCAACCGAAGATGGGTGTGTAGTTTCGAACGACAGTCGTCGCGGCGGTGATCAAATCCAAGCGCGACCGGCGCCCGTCCGAGACGCGACCGACGCGAAACACGAGCGGTAACGCCATGGAGTAGACAGAGCCAAGGCCGCCCCGCCGGCATCTCCCAGTATGCGCCAGTTCATCATCACCGGGCACGACGCGCCGACGACGCCCGAGTTCTCGCTCGACGACATCGCCGGAGGCGCGGGTCGCCTCGACGTACTTTGTCGGTGCGTCAACTCCGCGTTTTTTCTCTCGCACGCGATTCGCGAGGACGTCCGCGCGCACCTCGTTCTCGGCGACGAGTACACAGTCCGCTTCGAAGGTGCGGAGCTCCGACGGCTAAACCCCGACGAGCGAAGCACCGCGGCGCTGATTCGGAAGGCGCTCGACGCGCGCGACGAGGCCATCGGCCACATGCCCGCCGAGAGCAGTCCCGGCGTCTCGCTCTACCGGATGGGGTTCGAGGCGACGCTCGACTCCGTCGCCGCCGAGTCGACCGTGGTGCAACTGCACGAGGACGGCGACCCGGTCGTCGACGTCGACCCCCCGGAGGATCCGGCGTTCATCCTCTCGGACCACCACAATTTCACCGACGAGGAGGCCGAAGCACTCGCGGCGGCCGCGGACGAACGTGTGCGTCTCGGGCCCGAAATCCTCCACGCCGACCACGCCATCACCGTCGCGCATAACTATCTCGACACCGACGCCTACACCCGATACTGATGACGACCGGAGTAGACGACTGCGATGACCCGACGACCGTCGACGGCGACTCCGCCGAGTTCGACAATCGGTTCGACGTTCCACTCTGCGGCGTCGACGTCGACGCCGAGACGCGGTGCGAGCACTACCACGCCGACCGCGACGTCATCGCGATTAAATTTCCGTGCTGCGGCGTCTACCATCCGTGTTTCGAGTGTCACGAGACCCTCGCCGACCACGAACCCGAGCGGTGGTCTCTCGGTCGGTTCGACGAACCGGCGGTGTTGTGCGGCGTCTGCGGCGAACGACTCACCGTCGCGGCGTACCTCGACGCCGACCACGCGTGTCCGTCCTGCAGCGCGGAGTTCAACCCCGGCTGTGCGTTGCACGCGCACCTGTACTTCGACGCGGCGTAACGGGGAACCCCGTCTTTCGCAACCCTTAAACATCGGCCCGGGCAACTCAGTCTTGCGGGCCGGTGGGGTAGCTTGGTATCCTTCGGCCTTCGGGTGGCCGTAACCGCAGTTCGAATCTGCGCCGGCCCACTTCTCCCGCATTTCTCCTCGACGAGCGTTAGCGAGGTCACCACGTGGCTTCGGCGCGAACGGCGCCACCACGAGCGAAGCGAAACGTCAGTCTCTCAAACTGTGCGAAAAGACAAAACGAACTCACGATGGTCCGTCTGCCCGGTATCTCGGAATCTGCGGGTCCTACACCGTCGGACTCCGCACCGCTAACGTCGGGATAAACGTCCGTAGCGTACGCTTTCAAGCGTTCAAGGCGTTTTATTCGCCCGCTCCGTACGTCTGCAGCGATCGCTTGCCGGACTGACGATTTTACCATAAACTACCCTATTACTTCTCGAAACCCGAGTTATGGACATACTCACCACCCGAAACTCAGCAATGGGTTAATGTCTTTTGACGTTGCATTGACTGGTATGACAAGAAGCCGCGGGACGAAGGAATCGGTGTTGATTCCGTCCGGACTCGGGCCGTCGCGCACGTATCCCACGATACGGTCGCTCGGACGGCGCGGAATAAACACCATCGTCGCGTCGGAATACAACGATCCGCCAGTGTTCGCCTCCCGACACTGCGGAGAGCGTCTCTCGCTGCCCGCGCCGGATGCCGACCTCGTCGGCTACAAGAACGCCCTCCTCGGCATCGCCTCGCGCCCCGACGTCCGGACTATCGTCCCCTCGCGGGAGGAGGACGCGTACATCTTCTCGAAGTACAGAGACGAGTTCGAGGAAGTCGTCAACCTCGTCGCCCCGCCGTTCGACGTGCTCCGGCGCTCTCAGGACCGACTGGAACTGGCGGCCGCCGCCGAGGAAGCCGGCGTCCCGGTGCCGGAGACGCGACTGCTCAGCGAGGTCGACGACTGGGAACCGGAGCTCATCATCAAGTCGCGGTACAACCTCCTCACCGACGGCTACGTCGACACCCACTCGCCGAGGGAGTCCTCGAAGGTCAAGAGCATCAAACACCTCTCGCCCGGCGAGTCGCCCGACATCGACTGCATCCTCGAGGAGATGGAGCACGATCCCATCGTCCAGGAGTACGTGGCGAGTTCCGACGAGTACATGTTCGCCGCGCTGTACGACCACGGCGAACCGCTGGCGACGTTCCAACACCGGCAGATTCGCGGCGACTCGTACATCGGCGGGGGCGGCGTCTACCGCAAATCCGTCTACATTGAGGAACTCGAAGACACGGCGCGGAAACTGCTGGACCACCTTGACTGGCACGGCCTCGCGTGCATAGAGTACATGCAGGACGACGAGACCGGCGAGTTCGTGCTCACCGAGATCAACCCCCGGATGTGGCAGTCGCTCCCGGCGACGGTCCACGCGGGCGCAGATTTCCCGCACTACTACTGGCAGGCGGCGACCGGCGAGGCCGACCGAATCGACCCGAGCTACGACATCGACAGCGGAAGCCACTCGCTTCGCGGCGAACTCGGCTACGTAATCAGCCTCTTTCGCGACGATTCGCCGCACGTCGAACGCCCGACGCTCGGGGCGACAGCCCGGGAGATGCTCTCGTCATTCTACGACGACCCGTATCTCGACTACACGCACGTCGACGACCTCGGTCTGTTCGTCAGCGGTGCGAACCGTATGCTCCGGAACCGACTGAAGGGTCCGGGTTAAGTCGCATCGAGACGAGCCCGATCTGACGGGACCGGCCGTCACCCGAAGCTTTCATCGTTGCCCACGCGACACGTATCGGCATCCCGATGGTTACGAAACGCACGAGTGCCGCCCTCGTTCTCGCGGGCGTCGCACTCTTCGTGGCGATGGTGGTCGTCAGCGCCGCTACCGCACCGACGATCGGTGCGATGGGAAGCCACGACAACGGTACGAACGAGACGAGACAGACATTGGTCGGTTCGCAAGGCGGCGGGACCGGTCTCCACGACTACGGCAGCGTCTACCTCCTCGAAGACGACGGGAAGGCATGGGAACTCGCCGACGCCGACAGCTACTTCGACGTGACAATGCTCGACAACGGCAGCGTCATGGCGGGGTTCATGGACAGCGGATACGACGACTGCGGCCCGTACGAGTCGCCGTGTACTCACACCGGGTTCCGTATCATCGAACCCGGCGAGAACCCCGAAGTCGTCAGCGAGTTTAGCTTCCCCGTTCGCACGCGCGCGAACAGTGAAGTCCACGACGTGGAGTTACTCCCCTCCGGCGAGTTCCTCGTCAGCGACATGGAGAACGAGCGCATCATGACCGTCAAGGGCGGCGAAGTTACCTGGCAGTGGAACGCCAGCGAGTTCTACACCGACGGTCCCGACGACCCGACGCGCGAGGATTGGCTCCACATCAACGACGTCGACCACGTCGGCGAGGACCGATACCTCGTCTCGGTCCGCAACGCGAACCAACTGCTCGTTGTCGAGCGCGGCGAGGGCGTCGTCGAGGTCGTCAACGAGGACCCGAACCCAGACGACGGCCGCGTCGGCGATCCCTCGGTGTTGAACCGCCAGCACAATCCGCAGTGGCTCGACAACGACACGATACTCGTCGCCGACTCCGAGAACGGCCGCATCGTCGAACTCCACCGCGGCGACGACGGCGATTGGAGCGTCGCGTGGGAGCTCACGAGCGCCGAGGGCGTCGAATTCGCGTGGCCGCGCGACGCTGACCGCCTCGAAAACGGCAACACGCTCATCACCGACTCCGCGAACCAGCGCATCGTCGAAGTCAACGAGTCCGGTGAGGCCGTCTGGAGCGTCCGAACCGAGTACATCCCGTACGAAGCCGAGCGCCTCCCCGAAGGCGAGACGGTCGGCGGCCAACCGTACAACGCGGCCGCGCAGAGCGACGCGGGCGAGGGAGTGTCCACGACCGGTGGCACCAACCATGTCCCGGGCATCTCGTTCCTCCTGCAGGTGTTACGGACGAGTATGCCGCTTCCATTCTGGATCGCCGAAATCCACATCGTCGTCACGCTCGTCTCCCTGGGTCTCGTCTTCGCGGGTCTCGGCACGGCCGCGCGCTCGACGTTCGCGGCGAGACGACGAAGGTAGGGCCGTCTGGCCATCGACTCCCCGACCGGACGATTTTTCCGCTCACCGTCGGACGACGAGATATGGACGACACCGCCGACAACATCGACAACGCCGACGATGTCGACGACGCGGACATCCTCGACTGGGAGACGACGGACTCGCGAATTGACTACTCCTGCCCCGGATTCGACATTCGGATGGACGACGTGCGCCTGCCCGACGGGACGGAGACAGAGTTTCATTACGTCGACGAGCCGCCCGCGGTCGTGATTCTGCCGTTCACCCCCGACGGCGACGTGGTGCTCGTCGAAGAGTGGCGGCAGGCCGTCGGCCACGTTAACCGTAGCCTCCCCGTAGGGGGCACTGAACCCGAAGACGACGATCTCGCTGCCGCCGCGCGCCGCGAACTCGCCGAGGAGACGGGGTACGAAGCCGACTCGATAGACGAGTTCTACGTCGCCGAACCCGCCAACGGCATCGCTAACTCGGTGCACCACTACTTCGTCGCCCGCGGATGCGAACCGACCGCCGAGCAGCGACTCGACTTCAACGAGAGTATCCGCCCGGTGACGATGGAGTACGAGGACCTTCTGGCCGCCGTCGTCGACAACGAGATTCGAGACGGGCGCACGTCGCTCGGCGTGTTGCAGTACGAACTCGCGCGGCCGTAGTCGAATCGCCCGTCACAGTTCCCCGTACCGCCGGAACGCAACTCTTACCGACGCGCCGCCGAAACGCCGCCGTATATGCGCGACTGTTTCGAGCAGCGGCAGGGTGACGCGGCCGGACGCATCGGCCGACTCACCGTGCCGCGCGCCGGGGTGACCGTGGAGACACCGGCCCTGTTGCCCGTCATTAACCCCAACGTCCAGACGATTTCGCCCGCCCGCCTCCAGTCGGAGTTCGGCGCGGAGATTCTCATCACGAACTCCTACATCATCCGCAAGACCGACGACCTCCGCGAGGCGGCGCTGGACGTCGGTCTCCACGAGATGCTCGACTTCTCCGGCGCCATCATGACTGACTCGGGCTCGTTCCAGTTGGCAGAGTACGGCGACATCGACGTGACGACGACCGAGATTCTGCAGTTCCAGAAGGATATCGGCTCGGACATCGGGACGCCCGTCGACATCCCGACGCCGCCGGACGTTTCCCGCGAGCAGGCCGAGGAGGAACTCGAAATCACCAAGCAAGCTCTTGCCGACGCCGAGGCGTTCGACGCGGGTGAGATGCTCGTCAACGCCCCCGTGCAGGGGTCGACCTACCCGGACCTCAGAGAGCGCGCCGCCCGCCACGCAGACGCGACGAGCCTTGACGTGTTCCCCGTCGGCGCGGTGGTCCCGCTGATGAACGCGTACCGCTACGACGACATGGTTGACGCCGTCGCCGCCGCCAAGCTCGGACTCGGCGCAGACTGCCCGGTCCACCTGTTCGGCGCGGGCCACCCGATGATGTTCGCGCTCGCCGTCGCGATGGGCTGCGACCTGTTCGACTCCGCCGCCTACGCGCTGTACGCTCGCGACGAGCGCTACCTCACCGTCCGCGGCACCGAACACCTCGAAGACCTCGACTACTTCCCGTGCTCCTGTCCGGTCTGTGCGTCGCACACGCCCGACGAAGTCAGAGCGGCCAACGACGCCGATACCGAACGCCTGCTAGCCGAACACAATCTCCACGTCACGTTCGCCGAGATTCGCCGCATCAAACAGGCCATCCGCGCGGGAAACCTGCTCGAACTGGTCGAGGTCCGCGCTCGCGGCCACCCGGCGATGCTCGACGGCTATCGGGCGCTTCTCGACCACGCCGATCAGCTTGAACAATCAGACCCCGCCGCGAAAGGGTCGTTCTTCCACCTCTCGCACGAGAGCGCGACGCGGCCCGAAGTTCGGCGACACCACCGCCGCCTCGCGCGTCTGGACCTCGCGGCGTATAACGACGTGCTCCTGACCGAGGGCGGGACGCCCTCCGAGAGCGACTACGACGCCGTCTGGAAGGTCCTCGCCCCGTTCGGTCCGTTCCCCGGTGCGCTCTCGGACACGTATCCGCTGAACGCCCAAGTTCCCGGCCGACTCGACGACGCGGCGCGGGAAACGGCCGCAGAGGGCGTCGCAGCGCTCGTCGCCGAGAACCCCGAGGTGTCGTTCACGCTCGCCTACAACGGGTGGACCGCCGCGGCGCTCGAACTCGTCCCCGAGTCGGTGACGCTCGAACCGTTGTCGGGCGTTGTCGGCGACGAGTCGACCCAATCCGGCGACGAAGCGGCCGAACTCGACGAGTGACAGCGGCCGACTCCCGTCTCGGTCCGGTTCGAGCGACGGGCGTCGATGCGCCGCGGTTCTGACCACATAAAGCAAGATAGTTCACCCTCCGTCGCAGAGAGCGACCATGACCGACTACTTCGAGGTGCACGCCCGCGACGGGGCGGCCCGCCTCGGCGAACTCCGTCTCTCGGAGTCGCTTCCGACGCCCGCGCTCGTCGACGACGTGGTCGACGACACCGGGAGCCTCTGGGCGGCCGAACGCGAGGCCCCCGAGGGTGACGAGAACCGACTGACCGTGCTCCCGCACCGCGGCTTTCCCGCAGGAACCCGCGAGGAGGTCAAGGAGTCGTTCGCCGTCGACTACCCCGACACCGACTACCCGAGCGCGGCCGTCGTCGCCTCCGACGCCGCCCGCGAAGTGGGAGCGGACGCATACATTCTCTCGGACGCTCACGGATTCGTCGGCCACGCCGCCGCGTTCAAAGATGCAGTTATCGAAGCCCGCGCGTCGCTGCCGGCCGACACCGCGCTGTATCTCTCCGGCGTCGCTACGCCCACGAACGTCGCGACGCTCGCGTACGCGGGAGTTGACCTCGTGGATGCCAAGCGCGCCCGAGTGAAAGGGTTCGAGGGGAAATATCTCACGAGCGACGGCGAATACTTCCTCGAAGATCTCGACGAACTCCCGTGCGCCTGCTCGGCCTGTCTCGGCGGCGTCGAGGAGTTCACCCGCGAGGACTGCGCCGGACACAACGTCAACGTCCTGCGGGCGGAACTCGCCCGCGTACGACGCCGGATTCGCGACGGCCGACTCCGTGATTACGTAGAGGGACAGGCGCGTCACAACGTGTGGCTCACGGCGGCGTTCCGCGAGTTCGACCAGCAGTACAGCTACCTCGAACAGCGCACGCCGGTCATCCGCGACTCGGAACTCACCGCCGCGACCGAAGATTCGCTGCGCCGCGTCGAGATTCAGCGCTTCGCCGAGCGGGTGACGACCAGATATCGAAATCGGTTTGACTCGCCGCTGGTGCTCGTCCCGTGTTCTGCCCGGAAGCCGTACAGCGAGTCCCAGAGCCACGGCCAGTACCACGACGCTATCCAGTTCCGCGCCCACCAGGTGTCGATGACCTCGCCCATCGGCGTCGTCCCGCAGGAACTCGAACTCACCTACCCCGCCCAGCACTACGACTCGGTGGTGACGGGCCGGTGGTCCGAAGACGAAAAGCGGTTCGTCGCCGAAGTGTTGGGGCGCTACCTCGAACGCAACGAGTACCCGCGCGTCGTCGCGCACGTCCCGCCGGAGGGGTACCGAGACATCGTCGAGCGTGTCGAAAAGCGGGTTGAGATGCCGTTCGAGTACACCGTCGAGGACCACCCGACGACGACGGAGTCGCTGGCGAACCTCGCGTCGACGCTCGCGGACGAGCCGAAATATCGGAAACGAGAGCGCGAGCACAACACGGTGAAAGCCATCGCCGACTACCAATTCGGCGACGGCGCGGGCGACGCGCTCTTCTCGAACGCGGACATCCGGATGACCAGTCGCTACCCGAAACTACAGGTCCGCGACGCCGACGGCGAGCAGCTGGCGACGATGGTGCCGCAGTACGGCGTGCTCTCCTTTACGCTCGCCGGCGCGCGACTGTGGGACGCCTCCGACGCGCCGACGAAGCGAATCGAGATAGACGGCTTCGTCCCCCACGGGAGCGTGCTCGCGCCCGGCGTCGTCGACGCCGACGAGGAGATCCGTCCGGGCGACGAGGTTGTCGTCGACGGCCCGAAGGCGTTCGCCGTCGCCAGAGCGGAGATGTCGGGTCCGGAGATGGCTGAATCGACCCGCGGCGTCGCCGCCGAGGTCCGTCACGTCGACGAGAAATAACGAGCGGAACGACCGTTCACGACCGTTCACGCAAGGAATTTTGGCGGCGTATTCGCGGCCCAAAAAGGCCTCTAACGCCGGAATTCTGAATTTTCCCCCGAAACGTCGAATTTCTCTGAAACAGTCGTGAATCCGTACAGGCTCCCCGTGGTCTGTGAATCACTCCCGAGGCCGTATCACGCCGGGACGAATCGACGCTTGCGGTTGGTTTCATCACCCCATAACGTGCACCAACTGGCTATTTATCAGGTGGACAGTTGTGGCTATTTATTCGATATCGCGCTGTAAGCACTTCCGTCGGAACACGGCCACCGGAACCGGGCCTCCGGACCGGGCCGACAGACAAGCCATGTCACAGATCCAATACCACGGCAGCGATCTCCGTCGACAGGGTACCGTACCGAAGCGCCTCGCGCAAACGATCCGAGCGCAGATGGTTGCGGAGGAAGGTACTCACGGGGGGATCGAAGATGGTCGCTACAGCCACTGATATCGTCGCACCGAACGGCTGGATGTGCGAGAAGCTCTCGGCGGACGAGGCTACCTTCGTCCCCGAACGCTGGCGTCTCTCGCTGCACGCCGTTCGGTTGCCGAATCAAGAGTGGGAACTGTACTGTCGTGAGTGCGCAGGCGAGGCGACGAGCGCGACGACCATCGGGTTCACGCAGACGCGCTCGTCGGCGATAACCGCATTCGTCGAGGCGATGGAGTGGATAAACACCGTCGCCGACCCGAAACAACGCGAGTCGGAGGTGACCGAGATTCCGGTGCGCATCGGCGCGCTCGTTGACCACCTCACCGCTCGCTCCGACGTTATCGAAGGCGAGATGTGGGGACAGACGCGAAGCCAACCGTCCAACGCGACCGACCACTGGGGCGGCCCTCGCCGTCACTTCACCTCGCCGGGAGGCGGCGGGTCGCGGAGTACGGCGGAGGACATCTGGGAGTCGCTGGCGGACCACCGGTTCCGCCGAACGCGGCGAAGCGCCAGTAGGCAGAACGCGCCGAACTCGTCAACCGGCTGACGTCGACCCGCGGTACCGACGCCACGGCACCGTTTCCGTCGGCGTATCAGTCGACTCCGGCCGACACCCGTCGCGCCGTCCGACGACTGGGGGGTTCTCGGACGCGGCGGCGGGCGAGCGAACTTTTTAGACGTGGCCGCGTGATTTCGAGCCATGGAGCACGTTTCACTCGGCGTTCCCCGTCGCATCCTCGACTCGCTACCCGACGACAGCGACGCGGCCGCACAGGACATGCAGCATGCGGTTGACGGCATCGAGTCGCGCATCAACCGCGCCATCGACGAGGCCGCCGACGAGGCCGAGGCCGCCGAGTACGTCACGGACGCGCTCGAACGACTGGAGTCGCAACTCGAACGCTACGACGAGTTCGTCCCGGAGCTTCGCGCGTGGGGCCAGTCGCCCATCTACGCCATCGCGTGGCGCAACCTCCACGCCGATCTGATGCTGCAGCTGTACGAGATCGACTGGCTCACCGACCAGATCGACCGCGAGCGGAACCACCGCCTCGTCGAGGATGGCATCCGCTTCGGAAAGCGGTAGCGTCGCATGCGACTCGCCGACGCACTCGCCGCACGCGAGGGGATGACTTGCGTCGTCGGCGCGGGCGGCAAAAAGACGACACTGTACGCGCTCGCGTCGCGTCTCGACCGGGCCGTCGTCACTGCGTCGGTCCGGATTCCGATTCCCTCGCTCGAAGAGAACGTCGAAGAAGTCGTCGTAACCGACGACCCGCTCGCTGCCCTCGAAGAAGCAACGCTCGACGACTTTCCACTCGGCCTCGTCCCCGGTCAGGCCGACGACGTGCGGTATCACGGCTACGAGAACGAACTCCTCGACCGCCTCGCCGCGGCGCACGACGGACCGGTGCTCGTCAAAGCCGACGGCGCACGGATGCGCGATTTCAAAGCGCCGAGCGACCGCGAACCGCAGATTCCCGACGAGACGGCGACGGTGCTCCCTATCGCCAGCGCGCACGTCGTCGGCGAACCGCTGGACGAGAAGATGGTGCACCGCCCCGAGCGAGTCGCCGAAATTGCGGGAATCGACGTGGGCAACGCGATTACGACTGAAACGGTCGCGGCCGTGCTCGCCAGCGACGAGGGGGGATTGAAGCGAGTTCCGGAGGGGGCAACGGCGGTTCCGGTCGTGAACAAAGTTGACGACGAACAACTGGCCGATGTGGGGAGAGAGATCGCGTCGAAAATCTTGGAGCGCGCCGGCGGGCGAGTGGAGCAGGTGGTGCTCGCGCGGATGAACCGAGAGGATGCGGTAGTCGGCGTGGTAGAGTAACTCCGTCCAGCCGCCGTCTTATTCGAACTCCTGCGCGGCTTCCTCGAACTCCTCACGCGTGTTCAGGTTTTCAAACGTCTGCAGGCTCCCGTGCTCGGCAATCTCGCTCTCGTCGACGACGACGTAATCCAACTCGAACAGCGGGTCGATAATCTTCCGCGAACCTTCCGCGAGCGCCGCGTCGCAGGCGTCGGCCATCGAGTCCGCCCGGTAGACGGCGTGCGTCGTCTGAAACCACTGATCGTCCAACTGCGGCACGGCCGCGTCGTGACCTTCGACGCGCTCGAACAGGTACGCGACGACGTCGGGGTTGACGAACGGCATGTCGCAAGCGACGACGACGGCGTATTCGCCCGAAACGGCGCGGAGACCGGTCCGAATCCCCGACATCGGACCCTCGTCGGGCGTCTCGTCCTCGGCGATGGAAACGGGGTGCGGATAGTCGCTGAAGGCGTCGCGAATCGCCGCCCGCTGGTCGGCGCGGCAGTTGACGACGAGCGCGTCGACGACACCGGCGAGTCGGTCGCCGACGCGGCGAATCATCGGCGTTCCGGCGAGGTCAGCGGTCGCTTTGTCGGCGTCGCCGAAGCGGGTCGAACGACCGCCGGCGACGATGACTGCCGTGCGCATGAGCGGTGATTCGAGGGGATGAGGTATGCCTCTTGCGCCGGGCCGCGCCGCCAACGCTTATTGCTACCAAGCATCATTTATAAACCAGATGACAACCCCCATGCGCGACACCGTGCTGCGGGTGGACCTCTCGGCGGAGACCGTCGAGAGAGAGCGCGTCCCCGAGAAGTGGCGACGCGACTACCTCGGCGGGAAGGGGTTGGGCGCACGCTACCTCTACGCCGACCTCGCCCCCGGCGTCGACCCGCTGGGTCCCGACAATCTTCTCTCCTTCATGCTCGGCCCGCTCTCGGGATATCTCCCGGGCGAGACGCGCTACGCGGCGGTGACGAAGTCGCCGCTCACCGGCGGCTTTCTCGACTCCTACAGCGGCGGGTCGTTCCCCGAACGCCTCGCCGGGTCGCTAGACGACTGTCTCGGCGTCCTCATCACCGGTCGCGCGGAGCGGCCGGTCACCCTCGTCGTCGACGACGGCGCGGCGACGATAGAACCCGCCGACGACCTGTGGGGCCGCGACACCGTCGAGACGGACGCAGCGTTCCCCGACGCCGCAGTCGCCTGCATCGGCCAGGCGGGTGAGTCGACAGTGGCCTACGCCACCATCGCCTCCGACGGCGGCAACCACCACGCCGGACGCGGCGGTGCAGGCGCGGTGATGGGGTCGAAACGACTGAAAGCCGTCGTCGCACGCGGCGACGCCCCCGAGATACCGCCCGCACTTCGCGACGTGCGCGACCGGTACGAGCGCGCCTACGGCGACCACAACACGGGGCGTTGGCAGGCGGCCGGGGAGACGCTTGAGAGCGTCGACTTCGCCAACGAAGTCGGCGTGCTCGCCACCGAGGGCTGGCAGCGCGGTCGGTTCGAGGAGGCCGACGACATTGGTATCGAGGCCGCCCGCGAGGCCGCCGTCGGTCGAGAACGCGAGGACGACGCCACCCCCGGCGGGTTCCGCGTTCCGACCGACGACGGCGAGCACGAAAGCGTCCCGCGTGGGGCCGCACCGATGACGCTCGGGGCCGGACTCGGTGTCGACGAGTTCGACGCCGTTGCGGCGCTTGGCGCGACGTGCGACCGCCTCGGCGTCGACGTGATCAGCGCCGGAAACGCCGTCGCGTGGGCCGTCCGCGCCGATGACGCCGGACTCGTCGAGACCGACGTTCGGTTCGGCGACGACGAGGCGGCGCGGCGACTACTCGTCGCCATCGCTTCGCGCGACGGCGAACTGGCCAACGCGCTGGCCGACGGCGTCGCCGACGCCGCGCGCCGGTACGGCGGCGACGACCTCGTGCCGACGGTCAAATCGATGGAACTGCCATCGTACGACCCCCGCGGAGCGGTCGGGATGGCGCTGGCGTACGCGACGAGCGACCGGGGGGCCTGCCACCGCCGCGCCCGTCCGGTCGAGCGCGAGGTGTTCGAGGCGTGGGACGACGCCGACGCGGTTGAAGCCGTCGCGGGAGCGCAGACCATTCGCTCGGTCCTGTGGAGCCTCGTCGTCGACGACTTCGTCGGCGAGACGATGTGGGACGACCTCGGCCGGGAGTGGCTGGCCGCGGTCGGTCTCCCGCACGACGCCGAGGAACTGAGCCGAACCGGCGAGCGCATCTGGACGCTCGTCCGCCTGTTCAACGTGCGCGAAGGCTTCGACCGGAGCGACGACGCGCTCCCCGAGGCGCTGCGCCGACCCCTTACCGACGGCCCGGCGGCCGGACGCGCCGTCGACCCCGAGACGTTCGAGCGACTGCTCGACGCCTACTATGCCGTTCGCGGCTGGGGACCCGACGGTCGCCCGACCCGAGCGACAGTCGAGCGGCTCGGTCTCGGCAGCGTCGTCGACGACGAAACGCCGCTGGCGGACGAAACGGCGACTCCCGACCCCGCAGGGGCGGACGGACCGACCACGACCACCGCGGACAACGAACACGAGACAGATGACAGATAGCATCGACCTCGACGAACTGGACGTATCGACCGACAGCGACGCGGAGAAACCGAATCGCGGCGACTGGTTCTGGAAGGGCGAGGGCGACCCCGAAGACGAGACACTGGAGACCCGCGACGGTGAGGGCGAGAACGAGGCCGAAACCGGTGCCGAACTAACCGACGCAGATACTGAGCTTTCCGACTCCGAGACGCTCGATCCCGAGACCTCCGCCTCCGGTGCGGCCTCCGACTCCGGCGCGACCCCCCGGGACTCCGACGCCGACCACAGCGCGATTCCACGGGTTCCGCGGACGAACGACGACGCTCCGGTCGGCATCCCCATCCAGGGCGGCGGCGCGGGCGGCGCGGCGACGGGAAGCGTCGATGACGACGCCGCGGCCGAAGGCGAGCAAACGGAACCGGAACCGACGGGACCGCACGGCAGCGGTCCCTCCGAGATGACGATGGCGCTGACGTACGAAGCGGTGAAACGGCTGGAGAACCCCGCCGCCGCGTTCGCCGACGCCGAAGGGTGGACCGACTGGCTCGGTATCGTCGGCGACGTGGACGCGCACGTCATCACCAAGTTCCAGCGCGAGTCGGTCGTCGACGCGGACTTCTTCAACGGCACTGGCACCGGCCCGGCGGAGCGACTGGCTGGTATCGACGAACGCTCGATGTTCTTCGCCGAGCGGATGGTCGTCGTCGGCGTCGCGGGCGTCGACGACTACATCGCCGAGGAGAGCGGGTGGGAGTTCGTCCCCCTGGAGACGGCCGCCGAAAAAGCTGGGTGGCCGCTCGTCGACGGGAACGAAAGCGGAGAGAACGGCGGCGGCGAGAACGGCGATGTCAGCGGGAGCGACGACAGCAGCGTCAAGCGGCAGTGACGACGACCGCACTAGTGACTGTTCCGAGAGCGGCAGCGAGGCGACGAACCGCCGGAACGCCTGAAACTAGACGTAAACTTTTGTGACTCCGACACGCACTAGCACACAGTATGAGTCTCAGAAATGGATTCCGCCAATCGTGGGTGCTCACGTTCGGCATCCTCGCCGCGATGGCGTGGCTGACGCTCACCGCGCTACGAGTGTTCTCGCTCGTCGAATCGCCGCTGGCGTGGACCACCCCGACGCTCGGGACGGGCGCGATGGGCGGGCTCGTCGGAATCGTCGTGATGGTCGTCTTCGTCGGCGTCCTGCTCGTCCTCTTCGGTGAACTCGGCGAGTCCGACCCTGCGCCGAGCACGTGGCCGCCGGAGAGATGACGCAGTTCGAGTGCACCGAGTGCGGCCAACTCGGACAGTTCGGGCGCTTCGACGAGTCGTCGCTGACGATGCGCTGTCCGGTCTGCGAGGAGCAGACGCTCTGGACCGTCGCCTTCGCCGACGAGGGAGGGGTGTCGTTTTGACGCTCGTCGTCCCGCTCAGCGATCGGTTCCACGAGGCGGCCGAGGAGTGGGCCGATATCCGCCTCATGGAGACCGAAGACGCACTCGAAGTGAAAGCCGAACAGGCGCTTCTGGAAGTCGAACATCTCGTCTCGGGCGTACACGAGGTTGAGTTCACGGTTGAAGACGGCGAACTTCGCTACGATCCCAGCGACGAGTTGGCCAAGTTACTGTCGAAACACGCGGAGAACACCGGCGTCGACGAGGCGACGGTGTTGGGCCTCCACGTCGACCTGTTCGCCCGCGTCTTTCTCGACGACGATGCAAAGCGACCATCGAGCGCGCCGCCGAAGTGACCCTCTCGACGGATTATTGCGGCGAACCACGTCGCTCAACGCACCAACTATCAATCGAGGGACTGCGAACAATTCACAGCAGCGGGAACGAGCGGTCGTTCCGCGCGGGGACGTAGAAATTCGCTCGCGACGTGACGCGGATGAAGTTCAAAATCCCGTTGTGTTCGCGGTCGGTGATGTCCGGGCTATCGTCGCGGACGTACCAGCCGTTCATCGCTTTTCGCGTCCGCCGAAAGTGGTCGAGTTTCCGCTGGAAGGTGACGAAGTGGACGCCCGGTTTACCGCCGTCGACGGTATTGAAATCGCGTCGCAGCACTAACGGTTCGTCGGTGTCGTCGCGGCGGACCTGCGCGACTTTCTCGTGGTGACCGACGACGTCGTGGTCGCGGGCGTGTTCGCGGACCTGATTCGAGAAGGGTACGTCGTCGGTGAATTTCGCCACGTCGTCCTCGGTGAACTCCGGGGAGAACATCCGCGCGATGCGCTCGTTTTCGTCGAGCGTGCCGTACCAGTCGCGGAGGTTCACCGTTAGGCGGCTGAGGTGCATCGTCGTCCCGTCGACGAATCGCCCATTGGGGATAGCGACGCTCTCCTCTCTGGGTTGTGTCCGATTGCGCCCGGAGAAAAAGCCCATGAACATCTGCTCGTCGCCGGTCAGCGCGTCGCCGGGGACGCCCTCGGCGTCGGCGTGTTCCGCGGGGAGTCCCTCGCCGAGGAAGCCGGTTCGACGCCCGCGAACCCGGAACACGTCGCCGAGACGGTGGTCGACCGACTCGCCGCCGAGGCGCTTTCGGGAGCCGAACAGCGCGCTCTCGGCAGCTGCGAGGTGCGACGGGAGGTCGCTCTCCAACACGAGCGCGGCGTCGAACGACTGGAGATCGGGGTCGTCGGTCCGCGACAGCACTTGCGGCGGGTCGATGGGGACGCGCGAGAGTTCGCCAATGCGCTCGAAGTAGTTCGTCCCCCACGCCAACGTGTGAAAGAGACCCTCGTGGTGCCAGTTGTACGCCGCTTCGAGCGTCCGCATCGCCTGTTCGACGGTCCGCGCGTCTTCGACCGACGGCTCTCGCTGGAGGTCTAACAGGAGGATACGTCGGTAGCGCGCCTGCAGGTGGTTGCCCACGTCGTCGGTCGGTAGGTACTCGTTCTGGGCGAATTGGCGGTCCGGGAGGCGGTCGCTGCGCGGATTGGCCGAGAGGCCGTCGACGCCTGGGCCGGTCGCCGGGTCGAGGAGGCGGCTACAGCCCGAGAGACCGACGGTTCCTGTCACGACCGCGAGATGACTGAGCGCGGTGCGTCGTGAAACCACGGCGTCTGGTAGCTCAGTACCGCTGTTCGCAAAAAGCTGTCTGTCGCCTCGGAGAACTGTCACGTCGTCGGTCCGAAACTCCCACCGACAGTACATTTATTCGCTCGCTCGCACAACTCTCGACAACGATGCTTCCGACACCACTCCACGTGCAGGGTGCGACCGGCATCAACGGGCCGCTTCCGCTGGAAGTCGCCCTCCTCTCGCTCGGACTCGGAGCCGTCGTCCTCGGATTCGTCGCGTACGACGCCTACCGCGCGTACGGGGAGTACGTCTCGTGAGCGGCGCTTCTCGGTCGGTGGCGGCCGTTGCGCCGAGCGCCGAGACGACGCTCTACTACCTCCGGGTAACGGTGTACTCGCTCGCGACGCTGCTATGCTGTTCGCTTCTGGTCGTCGGCACCGTCGCCGTCATCGCCGAACTGAAGGGGACGTGGCACTGGGCGATACATCTCGAATCGACGATAAGCTACATGGGCGTCTTCGTCGGAGCGCTGCTGCTCCCGCTGATTCCGTTGACGGCGACGCTACTCGTCTCGCGGTGGTGGTTCGATGCGTAGCCGCTACGTCACCGCGCTTCGGCGCTTCGCCGTCGTCTCCGTCGTCGGTCTCTGCCTATCTGTGTTGGGCGTCGCCGTCGTCGCCATCGTCGCCGAGTCGTACGCGACGTGGGAATGGTATTTCCGTATGGAGCAGGCGATGAGCCTGCTGATGCCCGTGACCATGGCGTTTCTCTGTCTCTCCGTCGCGTCGGGGTTCGGCGTCGTCTACGCCGCCGACCGACGCTGAGCGTTGCTGCCACGTCGACATCGCCGACCGAGGTTGAGCGTCGCTGCCACGTCGACGGCACCGCGTTCGATCGCGTCCCAATCTGTTATGGAATCAGGTTTTCTACAGGGGAAGGCGAACGCCGATTCGATTGTCAGCGTCTTCCGCTCTGCGGATCTGATGGGGGGCGGAGACTCAGCAAGTCGTTCTTGTGCTCGGCTGCTGGCTGACAATCGGTACTTACGCACCGTGAGCGGCGCGGCCGGTTTGGAGACCATCTGCGCGACGAGTTAGGAGATCATCTGCGCGACGAGTTCGTCCTCGAACTCGACGAAACCGGCGAAGACGAGCGCCGCCGCCCGGAACAGCGGTTCCTCCGTCTCGTTGAGCACGTCGTCGACGAACGCCTCGTGCCACGTCGCGAGATGCTCGTCGAGGAACACGCGCTCGTAGCCGAACGCCTCCTCCGCCCCATGAAACTGCCGCTCGACGAGGTACCGGAGGAACGCGAGTTCGACGGCGATGAAGTCGTTCTCCTCACCGTACTCCTCCGGCGGCTTCCACCCCGCGGCGGCGTAACTCGCTTCGACTTGCGCGAGCCCCTCACCGATGAAGTCGGTGTCATCGCGGTAGTACGTCTCGTGCGCCAGGACGGGCGGGCGCGGCCCGACGAACACGCGCGTGTACTCCTGCGCCAGTTCATCTCGAACCGCTGCCGGGTCGCGTCCGTCGTTGTTCGCGACGAACGTTCTGAGCAGGTCGAACCCCTCGTCTAACGAGGTGTTGACTTTCGCGTCCGGCAACTGGAGGCCATCGCCGAGTAAGTTCGCGACGAACGTCTCGTCGGGTACGTCCCAGAACACCTCGATGACAAAATCCACGAGTTCGAGGCGGGCGTCGTAGACGGCGGCGTCGTCCATCACTGGGCACCTCCGTTCTCGAACAGGAGGCGTGCACGGCAGTCTCCGCAGTAGTCGAAGACGCTGGCGTCGGCGCCCGGCGCAATTCCTTCGACCACGTCGCCGACCTCGCCTTTCACTTTCTCGATGGAGCCCCGACTGGCAAACGGTTTCCCGCAGCGGACGCACTCGACCATCTCGCCCTCGTATACCGTCTCCCAGCGTTCGCCGCTGTTGCGTTCGGGGAGGCGAGCGAGATCCAACCCGGTTTCGATGGTGATGGCCGTCTCCGGACAGCCTTCTTCACATAGCCCGCAGTTGACGCAGTCCTCGTGGCTGAACTGCAGGTCACCGTCGTCGGTCCGGCGGATGGCGTTGGTCGGACAGAGCGTCGAACAGGTGGGCGTGAGGTTGCACGCCTCACTCACGTCCATCAGTCCGAACGTCTCCAGCCCTCGAATCACGTCCCGGTCGGGGTCGGTGCGGGCGACGATGGCGCGGACGCTTTCGAGCGCCCAATCGTGTGTGTTGAACGCCGGGTTCGGCTTATCGTCGCGGACGACGCCCGTCGCGCGGTGTTCGCCCGCCGGAATCGGCGTCTCTGAGAGGCCGTCGACGAACGCCTCCAATTCGGCGACGAACGATTCGTGTTCGGCCGGGTCGGGCGCGAAGAACGCGGTTCTGTCGCCGAGGCCGAGGTCGGCCGTCGCGCGGTTCAGTCGCTCGACCAGTTCGGCTTTCGGGTCCGGTCCGGAGTGCAGACAGCTGTCGCCGCAGCCGACGACGGCGACTCCGTCGGCTCCCGCGGCGAGCGCGTGGAGCACGTGCGCCTCGCCGACGGTGTCGGTGCAGTTCACCGAGACGGGGAGGACGGGCGGGTAGGTGAGGTCGGTTCCGCTCGCCGCGCGGCGGCCGTAGGCGCGGAGCGCGTCGGCGGCACGCTCCGAGCAGACGAAGGCGACGACGGGCGTCTCGATGCCTTTCTCGCCTCTGCTGAACAGCCAGCCGCCGCCTTGCTCCTCCACGTCGAGAAGCGCCTCCACTTCGCGGGCGAGGCGCTCGTTCGACGGTTCGCGGAGCATCGTCGCGCCCGTCGGGCAGGCGCTCGTGCACGCGCCGCAGTCCTGACACGCCACCTCGTCGAACTCGACGGAGTCAACGGTCGGCCGTCGGACGGCGTCGTGCGGGCAGGCGTCGGTGCAGGCGGTACAGCCTTGCTGGCTGGATTCGCCCGCCGCGCAGACGTCGAGGTCGAGGTCGAGATGCTTCGGCTTTGTGACGCCGCCGAGTAGACTCTCGACGGCGGCGACAGTTCCGGCGTCAACGGGGCCGGTGTAGTAGCCGAGTCGGCCGCCGCGCGCCGCGGACGAGCCCTCGGGATACACCACTTGGTCGACTTCGATAGCCCGCTCGATGCCGGAGCGGTCGATAGCGTCTGTTGGACAGCACTGCTCCCACTCGCCGCCAGGGGCATCGGGGTCGATGTCGACCGGGTAGCGCGTCAACATCCCCTCAGGACCCTCCTTCACGCACTTCATACAGGAGACGCAGTCGTCTGTCACCTCCGAGTGGAGCGTGAGTCGAAACTCGCCGAACTCACCCTCGACGCCGACGACGCGCCCGCGTTCGACGGTCACATCCGAGAGATCGACGTCCGAATCGTGGAAATCGCGGCCGTCGGCGACGAGCGTCACCTTGGCGGAGTCTGCGAGCGCGGCGGCCGTCTCGGCGTCGCCGACGACGACGACGGCGTCTCCGGCGTCTTGGGTGACGCTCCGACTCGCCGCCTCGTGTTCGAGTCCGGCGCGACGCGCGTTCAACAGGCGGGCGGTCTTGTCAGTCGCGGCGTCGCGGTCATGGACCCAGCCCGCGCCCGCGCGGTGGTCGACGAACGAGGTGGCCTCCGGATGGAGCCCCTTCTCCTCAGCGAGCGCCCGGAAGCGGCGCTGACAGCCATCGTCGGGTGCAGTGACGAGCAACTGGTCAAGTTCGTACTCGTCGACGAGCTGTGCCATCGCGGGGAGACCGTCTTCGCACAGCAGCGTCGAGCTGGCGACCACGTCCACGTCGCGGACGCCGTCTCGCGTTCGTTCGAGGTCGATGTCGCAGGTGTCGCCGCAGGAGCACACAAAGGCGCCGACGTTCATACTCGTGTGATAGCTTACCACACATGAAAGCCTTTGCGCGCCGACAGGATTCAAAATAAACGAAATATCTCTTCAGGGAGAGAGTTGACAGAAGAACTCCGTGGTTTTGGAACGTTATTGGGCCAGCCACGGTGGTCATGGTAGCCACAATCGGAGCCCGCCGACCGCTCGTTGAGTAGCAAGTAAACTACCCCACCCAACTCGTTCGCTACGTTCGCTTCTTGAAGTCGGAGGTACCACCTTGAATTACCTGAATTGAGGCGCTAAGGCCCCTTCCTCACCGAGCGAGCGAAGCGAGCGAGTAGGGAGGGGATACAGCGCCGCACAGTTCTCGGACACGTTCGACACTCAACCCACAGCCCCACGTAATCGCAACCGTTTAGTACGTGGTTTGCATAAATTATGGTGTGGCAACGCGCAAGACCATCTCTATCCGCGACGATCAAGAGGAGTGGATTCAGGAGAACCACCTGAGTCTGTCCTCGTTCGTCCAAGAGAAACTTGATGAACTCATCGAAGAACGCTCGTGAACTACAACTACAGGTATCGACTCCGACCGTCCGACGCTCTCGCAGAACAGTTAGCGTGGACTGTCGATACCTGTAGACAGGTCTACAACCACTTCCTCTACCGACTCAACCGAAACGACGACACTTCGGCGTACTCCGAACAGAAACTTCTGCCGAGTCTCAAGAAGTGGTGGAACGACCTGAGAGACGTTCACTCGAAAGTCCTACAGAAAGTCGTACAGCGGTTGTACGACAACCTCTCGACGCTCCGAGGGCGAAAAGGGAACGGCTACCGCGTTGGGACGCTCAAATGGAAGGCACCGAGCGAGTACCGCAGTTTCACCTACAGTCAGTCCGGCTTCAAGCTCAAGAACACGAGCGGTCGAACGCGACTATGGTTCTCAAAACTCGGAGAAATCCCCATCACCTTCCACCGCGACGTTCCCGACGACGCCGAAATCAAGACCATCACGGTCAAACGCGAACCCACCGGCAAGTGGTACGCCATCCTCGGCGTCGAAACCCCGGACGACCCGCCCGCGAAACCGGAGAATCCCGAGCGGTGTGTCGGTATCGACGTTGGCATACTCAAGTACGCCCACGACACCGACGGAACTGCGGTCGAATCGCTCGACCTGTCCGACGAGCGCGAGCGGTTGGAACGCGCACAGCGCGACCTCTCGCGGAAACAACACGGGTCGAACAACTGGGAGGAACAACGCCGTGTCGTGGCCGAACGCCACGGCGACCTGAAGAACAAGCGTCGTGACTTCCTCCACAAGCTCTCGAACTACTACGCCCGAGAGTACGACCTCGTGGCGGTCGAGGACTTGGATGCGAAAGGCTTGGTCGAACTACCGGGCAACTCGCGGAACCGAGCAGGTGCAGCGTGGGGAACGTTCCTCTCGTTGCTCGAATACAAGTGCGAACGTGAAGGAACGCACTTCGTCACCGTGAATCCGCACGGAACGACGAAAGAGTGTGCGTCCTGCGGCGTTTCGACGGACAAGCCGCTGTGGGTGCGCGAACACTCGTGTCCGGCGTGTGGGTTTGAGGCGGATAGAGATGTGAACGCGGCGTGGAACATTCTTTCTCGCGGTATCAAAAAGCGGTTAGGAGCGGGACGCTCCGAATCAACGTCCTCAGAATCGCAAGGCGATTCTGATGTGCGAACGAGAGCTTTGCTCTCGTTAACGCCTGTGGAGACTGCGCTCGCTGTGGACACCTCGGTGTCTGCAAAGCGCGTTCGCCAGATTCCGTGGAAACAGGAAGCCCCACCCTCAAGCGTGAGCCAAAAGGAGAGCGGTAGGGTGGGGTAGTTCACGCTGAAAGACGGGGTAACGCCTAAACCACTGGCAGTCTATGTTAAAGTATGACACACAAAGACAGCGGTTGGCGACCGAGCGTCGGAACCCAGACGTACGCCGGGTTTGAGCTCTGGGATCACGGCTCTGCCCCACACAAAATCAACGATGCCCAAGTCGACGGTGACATCAAATTCGACTGGGAGGAAATCGAGCGAGCGATTCGGTCAAGAGAGTAGCAGCTCTCAACATCTGATCGAATCTTCGCTAGCGGATCACCGCTTAGCCTACGGCGAGCGGTCCAAGTGTTCCCGTGAGACTATGATCTAAAGGCGGTCTGAGTCGATCTCTTCGGAGTTCACTTCGCCAACGGTACCGAAACGCGTCACCGAACCGTAGAGTAGCGAATTCTATTCTTTTCTCCGACAATTCTTCATGCCGTCTTGTATTTCGTGCATTTTCTCTTACTCGAAGAATTAATAGAGGGAACGATAATAACTGGCGACTGTATCCCAGTTCCACCATAACACTCATTATTAAACATGCCGGACATTTGAGCATGTGCATAGATAACAGTGGACAATCACCGCAGTTGAAAGATAGGTGGGGACCATGAGTTCGGAACCCGTTTCGCTGGATCTCGACCGTCGGTCGTTCATGAAGGCTAGCGCGCTCGCCGGCGCACTCGCGTTGGGAGGAAGCGCAACAGGTCAGGTGCTCGCTCAGGGCGAAAGTGACGAAGAGGACGGCGCAGATACGGAAGGGGAACTTGTAAAGACGATCTGTAACTTCTGCGCCGTCGGCTGCGGGTTCAAAGGCGAGCGGAAGGGCAACGCGTTCGTCGGCCAGGAACCGTGGTTCGAACACCCAGTCAATAACGGTTCGCTCTGCTCGAAAGGTGCAGCGATTTACGGCAGTGAACACTCGCCGAAACGACTGAAACACCCTATGAAACTCGAAGAGGGCGAGTGGAAGAAGATTTCGTGGGGCGAAGCAATGGGCGAAATCGGCGACGAACTCCTGCGTATCCGCGACGAGTACGGCCCGGATAGTGTCATGTGGCTGGGAAGCGCCCACCACGCTAACGAGGAGGCGTACGCCTTCCGTAAACTCGCCGCGTTTTTCGGAACAAACAACGTCGACCACCAAGCGCGCATCTGCCACTCCACGACCGTCGCCGGTCTCGCAAACACGTGGGGCTACGGTGCGATGACGAACACGATAAACGACTACCGGAACTACGACCTCGACATCATCATCGGGCAAAACCCCGCCGAGGCTCACCCAATCGCGATGCAACACATCCTCGAGGGTCAGAGACGCGGCGGCACGATCGTCTCGGTCGACGCCCGGTACACGAAGACGTCGGCACACGCTGACTACTTCTACCGTATCCGTCCCGGTACGGACGTTGCGCTGATGATGGGGATTATCCGCTACCTTCGCGAGCAGGGCGAACTCGATCAGCAGATGATCAACGACCGGGTCCAAGGGTGGCCCGACGTCGACGCCAAACTCGACAGATACGACCTCGACACAGTCGAAGACATCACTTGGGTGAGCAAGGATGACATCCAGGAGCTCGGCGACCTCATCATCGAGAACAAGCCGAAAGTCCAGATCGAGTGGGCGATGGGCGGAACCCAGCACAACAACGGGACCCAGAACATCCGTTCGTACGCGCTGACGAGCCTCGGGTCGGGCTGTGCGGCCCGCAGCGGCGGCGGATTGCAGGTAATGCGCGGCCACTCGAACGTCCAGGGCGCGACCGACCTCGGCCCGAACAGCCACATCCTTCCGGGGTACTACTCCAATGACTCGCCGGGGTCGTGGGCTTACTGGACCGACGTCTGGAACGAGAGCCCGTGGACCAGCGGGAGCATCTCCATATCAGAGATGTACGATCGCTTCGAGATGATGTCGAAGGAGAAGTACGAGGCGCAGGGCGGCTCCGAGTCCACCTTCGAGAACGAGGGCCTCGCGATCACCAGCCGATCGATGATGCTCCAGAACGGACTCACCGTCGCCCGGTGGTTCGAGGCAGCCCTCGACAAGAAGGACCGGCTGAACCAGTCCGAACTCTACCAGCCGAACAAGGTGAAGGCGGCCATCTACGACGGACACTCCACGAACTCCATCAGCGAGATGGACCAGCAGAAGAAGGCGTTGGAGAACCTCGACCTGCTGGTCGTCGTGGACATGTTCCCGTCGTTGGCGTCGGTGATGCACAACCGCGACGACGGCGTCATCCTATTACCGGCGTCGAGCCAGTACGAACACCACGGCACCGTTACCAACTCCCACCGCTCGGTGCAGTGGCGCAACCCCGTCCGACCGCCGGGCCACAACTCCAAGACGGACATGGAGATCATCCAACTGTTCGCCGACGCGCTCGGATTCGGCGAGCATTTCGACTGGGGAAGCGGAAACGGCCTGTTCAACGGGCGTTCCACCTACGAGGATGCGCTCCGCGAAATCAATCTCGGAGTGCGCACCATTGGCTATCAGCAAGATCCCGAGCGTCTCCAGCGCCAGTACGAGTACGACTGGGCGTTCAGCACGGAAGACCTAAAGGTCGACAAGCCTGGGCTCCCGGTCAGCGGCGAGTACTGGCAGCTCCCGTGGCCGTGCTGGGGTGAAGGACATCCAGGTACGCCCATCATCTGGCGCGCTGATATCGACCCGCGCGAGGGCGGCCAAGACTTCCGCGCCCGCTGGGGAACGAAAGCGCCGACGCCGCAAGAGTGGAAGAAGATGAGCGACGAAAAGGGTATTCAGAAAGAGTACCCGTTCAAGGAGACGGTGAAGCAGCAAGGCCAGAAAGGTCTAGAAATGCTTCGAGCGCCGTACAACCCGGACTGGTATGGTGGCAAGGAGATAAAGGGCGTTCCGGAGTACCCCAACTTCTCCACTGCGTGGCCGAAGGATGTCACGAATCCCGACTCGCTTTCGATTCCGTACGAGTACGCGCTTCGAGCGGACAAATCGCCCTACGATGCTGCGAAGGAGCTCAAGAAGCGCGGCGCCGACGTCAACCCGAAGGAGTACGAGCCGTTCGACGTCAAGCAGCCTGATCCACCGACCGGTCGAGGGCGTGCCCGCGGTGTCGCCTGGGACTTCTTGGACACCGTCCCCGTCCACCGCGAACCGGTCGAGAGTCCGCGCCCGGACTTGGTTGAAAAGTGGCCCGCAAATGGTAAGCAGACGAACTTCTATCGGCTTGACCAGAACAATGCGGAGGTCCAGAAACGAGCGACTACGGCGGCGCAAAAGCAGGGCATGAACATCATCATGACGACCGGACGCCAGGTCGAACATCAGGGTGGTGGGTCCGAGTCGCGCTCGAACATCTTCCTAGCCGACCTTCAGCCGCACATGTACGCCGAAATTCATCCGAATCTGGCCGAGCAAATTGGCATCGACGGTGGTGACCTTGTCGTCGTCTCGACGACAGACCGGGGGTCTATCCTCGTGAAGGCGCGGGTAACCCATCGACCGAACGAGAAAGAGACGTTCCTGCCGTTCCACTGGGGTGGTGTCTACCACGGGAAGAGTCTAGAGGACAAGTACCCCGACGGAATGGCACCGTTCGCCATCGGGGACAGCGTGAATCTCATCACGTCCCGCGGGTACGATGTCGAGACCCAGATGCAGGAAACGAAGCCTGCGATGGTGAAAATCCAGAAGGCGACTACCGACCTGCTCGAGAGGCTAAATATGGATACCGACCTCACGTTCCCGCAGGACCGTGATGGCGTCGGCCTGCAGAAAGATTTCGACGTCCGTGACTCGAAAACTGTTCAATGAGGTAATGCTATGTCAACAAACAACTCGAAACAAGTGATGGGCCAGGGCGTCATGAGCGTCGGTGAGGACGCGCGAATCTTCCCCGACGTGGAGGCGTGTATCGACTGCGGCGGCTGCGTCGTCGCCTGCAAACGAACGTGGGACGTTCCGCGGAACGAGCAGCGTATCAGCATCTCGACGATGCTCGAAGGCAAGGAGGCCGCGGCGGGCCTCAATGCCAACAGCGCACAGGCGCTCAAGCAGGGGCAGTCGCCCGGCGAGACGAGCGTGCCGATGCAGTGTTACCACTGCGAGAACGCCCCCTGCGTCTCGGTCTGCCCGACCGATTCGCTGTTCAAGAAGGACAACGGCTTCGTCGAGGTCCGAGACGACCTCTGCGTCGGCTGTCAGTACTGCCTGTCGGCGTGTCCGTTCGGCGCGCCGCAGTTCCCCGATGCCGACGAGGGATCGGCGAAACTGTTCGGCACCGGCGGCACGATGGACAAGTGTACGATGTGCGAGGAGCGCCAGGATGTCGGTAAAGGTCCGGCCTGCGCCGAGGAGTGCGCGACCGACGCTATCCTCGTCGGCACGACCGGACAGATAGCCGAGGAACTCGACAAGCGCGGCAGCGCCTCCTTCTTCAATCAGGAGGCGATGGAGATCATCTTCGGCGAGGAGGGCGCGAGGGAGTTCCAATGAGCCGTTCGCTGCCCGAGACGAGAGATTACAGCGTGCTGGCAATAGCCGTCAACGCGGTCATCGCGATAGCCGTCACCGCGGTCGTCGTCTGGTGGGCGTCGGGGTTCGCCTACAACGCCGAGGCGCTGTTCCGCGTCGGTCCGACCGTCGAAGGCGGCGGCATCGGCGCGGACTGGCGCGCCGGCAACACGATTCCGGCGCTCGACTTCCTCATCGCGTTCGTCCACGCGGCCGACGTGCTGATGGGTATCTTCATCCTCGTCATGGTGTTCGTCCACTGGGGCGCGTTCCGCCGCCTCGCCTCGCGGATGCGGCAACCTGGCGAACCGGCGCGCTACGACTCCGATGCGGACGCCGTCGCCGACGGCGGCCGACCGAGCGACGGCGCGAACGTCGCCGGCGGCGCGAACGCGAGCGCCGACAACACCGCCCGCGACCCGGGAGGTGACGATCGATGACGAACTTAGACCACGGGAAGTTCACCCGGATGACGACGACGTTCCACACGCTGTTGGCGCTGGACGTGTTCATCCTGTTCTTCTCGGGGTACGGACTGATGTTCAACGACGAACTCTGGTGGCTCGTCACGCTGATGGGCGGCAGCACCGGCGTGACTGCGGTCCACCGCATCGCGGGTCTCGGTCTCGTGGTGCTCATCGTCTTCTGGATGCTGATGATGATAACGACGAGCACCGGCCGCGGCAACTTCCGACAGATTCTGATAGGGCCCGACGATGTGGCCGCCGCGATTCAGGACTTCAAGTTCGTCCTCGGGATGGCCGACGAGCGCCACCCGAACGCCCGGCAGTTCGCCGGCTACAAATCCGACGAGGTGCCGCTGCTGTCGTACATCGGCAAGGGCGTCGTCTACATTTTCTCGATCGAACTGACGCTGCTCACGATTTCGGGGCTGCTCATCTGGAGCAAGACCGGGGTGATGCAGTACTTCGCGACGAAGACGGCAGCGATGGCGTTTGTCGTCTTCCACGGCCTGCTCGGCGTTATCATGCTGATGGGCGTGATGTTCCACATCTTCGAGCACGGCTTCCACCCGGCGTTCTACCCGGTCGAGGTGAAAGCGTTCATCCCCCGGAAGCTGATTCCGGAGGAGCACGCCGACACCGACCACGACTCGACGGGCATCAGCCAGCTCAGCCTCGCGCCGTCGTGGGGGTGGGCGACGAACGTCATGGGCGTGCTCACCGTCATCGGCATCGTCAGCGTGCTCGTCGGCAGTATCTTCGACGAGGGCTACCCAGTCCCGCGCGAACTCGCCGTCGGTGGCGGGCCGACAGACCTGCTTCTGACCGTCGGCATCAACGTCGGGATTCTGGTGCTGTTCATCGGGATGGCGCTGCAGATGTACGGCAATCTGATGCGCGTCCGCTGGCAGCGGCAACTGGAGGAAGAGGCCCGCGCGCCGGCCGCTACCGACGGTGGACGGCCGAACGACGACTAGAACACCCACTTTTGCGCTGCGGGGCGGCTTCGCCGCCCCTCGACAAAATTTCTCTTCGGCTTAGCCACGAAGGCTTCGCAGACGCGAAGCTCCTGCTCTCGGACCAAAAGCATTCGTCGTTCATTTCAGCCGCTCCGCGGCTTCCGCTCACACCTCATCCGAGAATTACTCCGCGATTCTCGTACAACAGGGTGAAACTGCGGTTGTTCGTCGAAGCAATTTGTGTCGACTGCTGTCGTCCCCCGGAGAGTTACTCTTCGCGGCGTCTCTTCGGCGTCAATCGCCGAAAGACGCGGACGAACGGTTTGAGGAGAACCGCCGCCGAGAACAAGAAGACCAGAAGCGCTCCGCCATCGGAGACGCCGAGTTCCAGCGCGCCGAGCGCGACGGCTCCGGCGACTGCAAGGTATAGCCAGAACGCGACAACGACGGGCACGTAACCGTGCGTCGGGGAGGGCGCTTGGTACACGGTCGACTGTTCTCTCCGTTTGTTATGAGCGTTCCCCCTGCACTGACCGCCGAATTCACTCGGTACGCGGTGTGTCTCGCCTCACGCCGACAGCAGTTCCGCGCCCTCGGTCGAGAGTTCGACGGTCACGTCCTGTCTGGTGTGCTGGCTGATCTGGTCGATGTTGCGCGTCAGCACTTCGAGGACGTCCTTCGGTTCGGGGTAGACGAGCATGTTGCCGTCGTCGTCCTCCATCACCAGCTGGGTGTCCGAGAGCGATATCTGGTCGTTCTCGATACGGGCGACGATGGCGGGTAGTTCCTCCGCGCCGCCGGGGTCGCCCTCCTCGACCATCGTCACGTACAGCGAGTCGAGACCGATGAGGTCCTTGTACTCGCGGACGCGGCGGGCACAGCGCACCATATCCTCCGTGACGGCCGTCTTCTGCGGGTTCCCGTGTTCGCCCTCGAAACAGTGCTTGCACACCCGAAGTTCCATCCGCATGGTTCACTCTCGGCTACCGACTCCGATATATGTTGGCACGTCGTCGACTTGCGAAGTTCCCACTCGGGTCGCCGAGCCGGTCTCGCAACCCGTCCGCTGCTGTCGCCGTACCGTTTTTGTGTCTGCCATGCGAACTCTTCACACATGGCCGGAATACTGAACACGGTGTACGTGGTGGCGGTACTGCTCGTCGCGATCGGCGGCGTCTGCGGTGTGATGTGGGTGACGCGGGACTCCGCGCCCGACCCCCGAACGTCGTCGGCGCGAGTGCGAAACGTCTCGAACGCGCTCATTGTCGCCGCTATCGGACTGTTTCTGGTGGCGATGGCGGTGAGTCTCCTGCTGTGACCGAGAGCGGGGCGCTCGGGCGCGCGAACTGCCGCCCGGCACAGCTTTTTACCGATACCACGCTTTCTGCGACTATGCGACTCGAACTGCGGTTCTTCGCGACGTTTCGCGAGGCCGTCGGACAGAAGACCATCGAGCGCGAGTACGACGATAACCTCGCCGTCGGCGACGTGCTCTCGGCGCTCGAAACGGAGTTCGACGGACTCGACGGCCAACTGCTCGAAGACGGTGACCTCAGACCGCAGATAAACGTGCTGAAGAACGGCCGCGAAGTGCTGCACATGGAGGGCATCGAGACGACGATGGAGGACGGCGACACGCTGAGCGTCTTCCCCCCGGTAGCCGGAGGCTGAGATGAGCGACGAGCGCACCGCTGGAGCGACAAAGACCGTCGAGAAGTCGTTCCGGGGTATCTCCGAGCGCCTCGCCGCGCACTACCTGACGAACCTCGGCGGCGAACGCGTCGAGGAGAACCGCGTCGTCGGCGACGACTGGGAAGCGACGTTCTCCTCGCAGAAGGTCGACATCGGTCCCACGCTCGACATCACCGAGGTGACACTCGTCTTCGAGGGCGACACCGAAACGCTCGATCCGCTCGTCGAGCAGTTCTCCCAGAAGGCGATGCGCGCCGGAGGGTGACGTGACCGACGACCGAAACGGGAATCGAGAGGACGACTCCGACGCGCCCGCCGGCGACGCCGAATCTGCCGTCGTCGACATCGAAGACGTCCCCATCGAGGGCCAGATCATGCTGCTGGCGGGCGCGAAAGCGAGCGTACCGCCGGAACGCCTCCCGACGCTTCTGACGCGAGCGCAGGCGGACCTCGGCGGACGAATTGAGGAGTACCGCCGAAGCTACGAACTCGTGGACGAGACCGACGAGTACGCGGCGTTCTTCGTGTCGACCGGCCACTGGGCCGAGGTCGGCGAGCGACTCGGTCTCGACCGAAGAGAAGCCGACGCGCTCCGCCGAACCCACGAAGAGCAGTTGCGTCGACTCGGGCGGCGGAGCGACCGCCGAGAGGAGTTCGGCTCGGCGCTCGAAATCAGGGAAGCCGCGGTCGTCGGCGTTTAGTCAGAGGAAACTCGGTGGCGTGAAGTCGGGGCAGAGCCGTCGTTGGTGACACTCGTTGCCGGATAGACAGTAGTTTCCCTGCCGGTGTTCCGAGAGTGTACATGAACGTTCCCACGGAACTCCGGGCCGGCGTCCGGGACGCGCTGCCGCTGTTTCTCGGCATCGTCCCGTTCGCCGTCGTCTTCGGCGTCGCCGCCGTTGACGCGGGGCTGTCGGCGCTTCAGGCGGTCGGTCTCTCGGTGTTCGTCTTCGCCGGCGCGTCGCAGTTGGCGACGATCGAACTGCTCGCTGACGACGCCACCCTTGCGGTCGTTGTCCTCACCGCCGTCGTCATCAACCTCCGGATGCTGATGTACTCGGCTTCCATCGCGCCGTACTTCCGGTCGCTGGCGGGTCGCTCGAAGGCGTTTCTGGCATACTTTCTCACCGACCAGGCGTACGCACTCTCGGTGGCGCACTACGGTGCGCTTGACGACGCGACCGGAGGGTCCGGGTCGGGCGAGTCGGACGCTTCCGCCGCCGAAACCGACGCACTGTCGACCGCAGACCGCCGCTGGTACTATCTCGGCGTCGGGGTGAGCCTCTGGGTCGTCTGGCAGTTGGGAACCGTCGCCGGTCTCGTCCTCGGAACTGGCGTTCCCGAGAGTTGGGGGCTTGACTTCACCGTCCCGCTGGTCTTTCTGGCGCTTCTCGTCCCGGCGATGAATGACGTTCCGACAATTACGGCGGGCGTCTGCGGCGGCGTCGTCGCCGTCGTCGCCGCCGGTCTGCCGTTGAACCTCGGCCTGCTCGTCGGGGCGACGGCAGGTATCGTCGCTGGACTCCTCGCGGAGCGTGGTCGGCGATGACCACGTCGTACCCGGCGACGACGGTGTGGGCCGTCGTCCTCGCCATCGGCGTGCTGACGTTCGCGATTCGCTTCTCGTTCATCGCGCTGTTCGGCGGGCTCGAACGCCGCTCCGGTGAAGCGGAGGGGTCGGCGTCCGCCGGGACCGTTCCGCCGCGCATCAGTGCGGCGCTTCGGTACGTCCCGCCTGCGGTGTTGGCCGCGCTCGTCTTCCCGGCCGTCGTGACGATAGAACCGACAGTCGTCGGCACGCTCACCAACGAGCGACTGCTCGCGGGTGCGGTGGCTGCGGTCGTCGCGTGGCGAACCGAGAGCGTGCTCGCGACCATCGGCGTCGGGATGGGCGCGCTGTGGGCGCTGCAGTTTCTCCTATAACTCGCACGGACTGTCAAGTCGACGCGGACTCGGAACTAAGCGTCCGCTCGTCGAACGAATCCCCGTGATAGCGCCGCTGGAGGGCGAGGTACTCCTGACGCTGTTCGCCCAGCTGTTCGTCATCCTCTCGGTCGCGCTGCTTCTGGGTCGACTCGCCCGGGTCGTCGGGATGCCGGCGGTCGTCGGCGAACTGCTCACCGGCATCGTCCTCGGCCCGTCGCTTCTGGGCATCGTCGCGCCGGGGACGTTTGAGACGCTGTTTCCGTCGACCGCCGAACAGTTCCACCTCCTCGAAGCCATCTCGTGGCTCGGCGTCGTCTTCCTCCTGCTGACGACGGGACTGGAGATGGACATCGACCGACTGCGACGGCGGGCCGGCAGCGCCGCACTCGTCTCGACGACAGGCGTCGCGGTGCCGTTCGCGCTGGGTCTCGGCGTCACGGGGCTGCTCCCGGCGTTCCTCGTCGTCGACCCGACCGATCGACTCGGTCTCGCACTCTTTCTCGCGACGGCGATGAGCATCTCGGCCATCCCCGTCATCGCTCACATCCTCGTTGAGACGGGCCTCGCCGCTCGACCCGTCGGACAGGTGATGCTCGCGTCGGCGACGCTCACCGTCCTTGCCAGTTGGCTCCTGCTCTCGCTCGTCATCGGCTTCGTCCAGAGCGGCCGGTTCGACGTGGACGCCGTCGGCGTTTCGCTGCTCACGCTCTGTCTGTTCACCGCGTTCGCCTTCACCGTCGGTCGGCGTGGGGCGTCGGCGATACTCCGGCGGGCCGGGTCCACCGATGCCGGCCCGCGTACGCAGGTTGCAGTCGTCGCCGCGTTCGCCCTTGGCGCGGGGTCTCTGACCGCCGCGTTCGGCTTCGAGGCGACGCTCGGCGCGCTGCTGGCCGGCGTCGCCGTCGGTCGCGACGCGCTCGACGTCGAAGCGCGTCGTGTCCTCGAAGACGTTTCGTTGGGTGTGTTCGCCCCGCTGTTTTTCGGCACCGCGGGACTCAGAGCCGACCTCTCGCTTTTGGTCGATCCGGCGGTGGCGCTCGTCGGTGCGGCGCTGCTTATCGTCGCCACCGTAGGCAAACTCGTCGGCGTCACCGGCGGCGCGCTCGTCGCCGGCTTCGGCCGCCGCGACGCGCTGGCGATGGGCGTCGGACTGAACGCCCGCGGCGCACTCGAAATCGTCGTCGCGACTATCGGTCTCTCCCTCGGCCTGCTGACGCCAGCGCTCTACACGATAATTGTCCTCGTGGCAATCGTCACCTCGGTACTCGCGGCCGCGTTGCTCCCGGTCGTCGCGACTGCGCCCGAGAAACGTCGCCTCGTCGACCGACCGGCGGGACGGCTCTGACTACCGGCTCGGTTCGGCGACGAGTTCTGTGACGACGCCAAGATAGCGCCGTCGAACGCCTTCGACGGCCAACCCCGCCTCCGCGACGACGTCGGCGGGGACCTGGTTCCACCGGCAGCCCATCTGCTCGAAGTGCCACGGGGCGAGGCGGTCCTGCAGTTTGGCGAGCGGTTCGACGTGACTCCGCCCGTGTTCAAGCAGCAGTATCCGACCGTCCGCCTCGCAGACGCGCGCCATTTCCCCGAGCGCGGCGACGGGGTCGGGAAACGTACACGTCGACAGCGACGAGACGACTGTGTCGAAACTGTTGTCGTCGAACGGGAGGTTCGCGGCGTCCGCCTCTTCGAGCGTCACGTCGAGTCCGAGTTCGTCGGCACGATGACGCGCCCGCTCGAGCATCTCCGGACTGAGGTCGACGCCGGTGATCGAGACACCCGCGGGCAGGTAGGGGAAGTTCGCCCCCGTCCCGCACCCGACGTCGAGAACGCGGCCGCTCGCCCGCGTGAAGAGACGGCGGCGACTCCGGCCGAGGAGGAGGCGGTCGAGCGGTTCCGCGCGGTCGAACTGCCCCGCGGCGTCGCCATAGATGCGCCTGAGTTCCTCGGTCGACTTGCCCGGCCGAGTCGATTTCTCTGCGCTCACAGTACGTGGTGAGCTACCGAGTACCAAAAATCGCACTGTTATCGTCTCCATTGTCGCTTTCACTTTTGCCCGTGCCGTCGTCGTCACCAGTTCCGCCGTCGTCGTTGCCGTCTTCGTCTCCGCCGTCGTCGCTTTCAACCGTACGCCGACGCGCGACGCTTATTCGCTCGAAGAGCCTATCTTCGTAGTTTATGAAGCACGTACACACTTCTATCGACATCGAGGCCCCGCCGAGCATCGTCTGGGACGTGCTCACTGACCTCGACGCCTACCACGAGTGGAACCCGTATATCACTGAGGCGAGCGGCGAAGTGGCCGAAGGAAGCATCGTGAAAATCCACGTCGAACCGACGGGGCGGCGAAACTCGGCGCTCCGCTGCGAGGTGACCGAACTCGTCCCCGAACGCACCCTGCAGTGGGTCGGGAGTCTCGGCGTCCCGGGACTGTTCACGGGTCGACACACCTTCGAACTCGAACCGCTGGACGACGACCGGACGCGCCTGGTCAACCGCGAAGAGGTGTCGGGACTGCTCGCGCGCTTCGTCGTCACCGACGAGACGCCGCTGGACTACGACTGGATGAACCAGGCGCTCGCCCGCCGCGCGGAACTGCGGTTCAACCCGCAGCGGCCCGCCGAGACGTGAGCAGTTTACGGGCGGTCCTCGGCCTCGCGCTCACGGACGGCGGTGAACCGCTGTGCGGCGTCGGCGATTTGCTCGAACGCGAGGAGAAACCTGTAGACGAAGTACAGCGACACTGACGCGAGAAGGAACCAGACGACGATGAGCAACTCCTGAAAGACGAGGATGGAGAGGAGGAGGAGAACCACGAGGGCGACGACGACGTACAGACCGACGCTGTTGAGGAGGTCGTAGACGGAGGGCGGGGACTGGTGGGAACTCACGTCCTGACTGTCATATGGGTTTCATAAAAACGTTCGGTTCTGAATCTTTCTGTCGGTCGCTTCCGTGACTGTCGCCACAACGACTCTCGTAGTCGTCGCTCGCTATCGTTCAAGTGCGTCGGCAACGCGGGCGATTTCTTGGACGAGTCGGTAGAGCAGGAAGACGATAGCGAGTAGCGGGAGCACGTTCGCGAGTGCGACCAGCGACCCCGGACTGACGACTGCGAAGGCGACAAGGAGGAGACGCCGAGGAAGACGGCGGCTCGTTTGAACACGACTTCCGACTCGTCGGCTTCCGACTCACCGTTGCCGTCGCCTGTTGTCGTACTGGAGTCGCTCCGGGACTAGCCGTCGGTGGGAGGGCGCACGCTCATGGCTCTCGGTCCCGCGAGCCTCGCAAAAAAGTTCAGATTCCGACAGCTCGCTTAGTCGTCGGCGGGGGCAGGGGAGTCGCTGCTGCTGCTGACGCCCGTGCCGGGACCGACGTCGATTCCGAGTTCGTCGAGTTTCTCGTCGGGGACGACGCCGTCGACCCAGCCGCGGTGGTCGTAGTACTCCTCCTTCATCTCGTCGAGCTCGCAGAACTCGCCTTCGGAGGCGCCCTGTCCGGCGACGCCGCCCTCGCCGTCGAGGAAGCGCGCCGGCAGCGAGTCGTCGGAGCCGTCGAAGCCAACGAGGTTGTTGTAGTAGCGTTCGAGGTTGTAGACGCGCTCGCCCGCCTCGATGAGTTCGTCCTCGGTCACGTCGAGACCCGTCATGCCGTTGTACTGCATGACGTACTCCTCGATGCCCTCCGCGAAGGCGTTGAACTTGCAGATGTCGAAGCTGTCGGAGATGGCGTGGAGGTCCTGGAACGTGGCGGTGAGTTCGCCCTTCCCCTCCCACGCGTACGGGTCGACCTTCTCCGGAATGCCGAGAATCTCGGCGGCCGGGGTGTAGGCGCGCAGGTGGCACGCCCCGCGGTTCGAGGTGGCGTAGGCGATGCCCATGCCCTTCATGCAGCGCGGGTCGTACGCCGGAATCGTCTGACCCTTGACGGCCAGCGAGTTCTCCTCAGCGTCCTTCTCGTCGGCGATGCGCTTCGCGCCCTCGGCGATCAGGTCCGGGAGGCCCTCCTCGCGTTGGGCGACGCGCTCGATCATGTCGACCATCGTCTCGGAGTCGCCCCAGTCGAGCGTCCCCACGTCGTCGAGTTTGCCCTCCTCGGACATCTCCATCGCCATGGCCATCATGTTGCCCATCTCGATGGTGTCGACGCCCATGTCGTTGCAGCGGTCGATCATGAGCGCGATATCGTCGCGCTCGGTGTGTCCGGAGTTCGGGCCGAGCGCGAACGCCGACTCGTACTCGTAGGACTCCATGCGGACGTTCATTTCCTCACCCTTGTGCATCGTCGTCACCTCGACTTCCTTCTTACAGGCGACCGGACAGGAGTGACACGTCGGTTCGTCGACGAGGATGTTCTCGCGGACGTTCTCGCCGGAGACCTCCTCCGCGTCGATGGTCGTCCCCTCGCTCTCGGAGAAGCTCCGCGTTGAGGTGTACTTCGCGTTCTTCGTTGGGAGGCCGTCCATCTCCTCGGTGATGTTCATCAGGACGTTCGTCCCGTACATCGAGAGCCCGCCCTCGTTCGGCGCGGTGACGTCGGACTCCTGGATCGCCTGCATCCCCTGCTGGTAGCCCTTCTGGAACGTCTCGGGGTCCGCGGGTTTCGGCATCCGGGTGCCGGATTTGACGACGACTGCTTTGAGGTTCTTCGAACCCATCACGCAGCCGGTGCCGCCGCGACCCGACGCCCGGTCGTCCTCGTTGACGATGCAGGCGTAGCGCACGCCGTTCTCGCCGCCGGGACCGATGGCCATCACGGAGACGTTCTTGCCGACGGAGCCGTCGACTTCGTCGTCGATGGCTTCGATGGTGTCGTGGACGCCCTCCCCCCAGAGGTGAGAAGCGTCGCGGAGTTCGACCTCGCCGTCCTCGACGTACGCATAAACCGGTTCCTCGGCTTTGCCGTCGAAGACGAGACCGTCGAAGCCGGACCACTTCAGTCGCGCGCCGGACCAACCGCCGTGGTGGGAGTCGGTGACGGTGCCGGTGAGCGGCGACTTGGTGACGACCGCGATGCGGCCGCTCATTACCGTCTGCGTCCCCGTCAACGGGCCGTTCATGAACGCGAGTCGGTTCTCCGGCCCGTCCGGGTCGACGTCCGGCCCGGCGTCGAAGACGTACTTTACCCCGAGGCCGCGCGCGCCGATGTACTTGCGCGCGTCCTCTTCGTCGATACCCTCGTAGGCCACCTCGCCCGACGTGAGGTCGACTCTTCCTACGTGGTCTTGGAATCCGCCTAGTTCAGTCATTGTAAGGTACTATGATTATAATAGGCCTCCAGTTCGTTAGCTGTTGCCGCACCAACGTAACCGTGTTCGGTTACACCGGTCGCCGTCTGCGCCTTTTCGCGGAACCGCGGGCCCTCTCTCCCGCACCGTCGCCGCTGGAGCGGGAGGCTTATTCGGGCGGCGGAACCAGTCGGAGGCGATGTCATCGGCCTCCTCGCAGACTCCTGCTCGCTCATCGACGCTCTCGCTCGGTCTCCGATGGGCGGCCGTCCTCTTTGTCGCGGGCGGCGTCTTCGTCGCCTCCGTTGTCACGCCGCCGGGCGACGGTGTCCCGACTCTCGGTCCGTTCGGACTCGTCGGCGCAGACAAGTGGTTACACGCCGCCGCTTACGCCGCCGTTGCGGGGACCCTCGCCCACGCGCTCACCCCGAGCACCGAGCGAGCGGCCGCCGGCGGCTTTCTTGGCGGGGCGGTCTACGGACTCTGCATCGAACTCGTCCAGTGGTTCATCCCCGCCAGACAGTTCGACCTCCTCGACGCCGCGGCCAACGGCGTCGGTGCGGCGCTCGGGGCCGGGTTGTGGCTCGTCGCCGTCGCGGTGATTCGCCAATACGGCTGAGTCATCCGGCGGTCATCCGGCGGTCATCCGGCGACCGACGACGGTACAGGTTGCGACACCCGAACCCGACCCTCTCCGTCGACGACGACGTACCATGGACCGACGGACGGGCAGGTGAGCCAGTCGTAGCGCTCGCTCGACCCGGTGTCCGCCCGAACGGTCAGCGCGAACGGACCGAGGTGGTCGAACAGGGCTGCGTCGCTCGCGTACCCCCCGGCGTTGAGGCGGTAACACCGCTCGATCGTCCGAGCCCCGTCGGTCAGCGGGTCGACTCGGACCGTCACATCGTGAGACTCGTCGTCATCGTTGACGAGGTGGCAGCGGCCGCTGTCGCCGCCACAGCCGAACTCGACGCCCTCCTCGGTGACCGTCGCGAACAGCTCCGGGACGACCGTTGGCCACGTTGTCCGCGCGGTCGACCCCTCGCTGGCGACGGTTACCGAGAGCGCCCGGTCGCGGCCGCCGACGGGGAGGACGAGACGCGCGTCGGGGGGGATACTGTAGCGCGACGTAACGGCCCTCCCGGCCGCCGCGAATGAGATTCGAACGGTTCGCCACCCGACGCCCCGATTGTCGACGCGGAGGGCCGGACCGGGACCGAACGCCTCGTTGACGGCGGAACTTGCGCCGACGGTGGGTCGGTCGACCGGGTCACCGGGCGCGGCTTCCCCGACGGCGCGGGAGACGGGCGGACACGTCGGCGTGCAGGTGACGACCGGTGTGAAGCGGACCTCGTCCTCGTCGAGCGCCACGTCGAGGTCGCTTCGCGCTCCCTCTACGACCCAGTCGTGAATCGCTCGCCGTCCGTCCGCCGTCTCGACGAAGAGGCGGTACGTACCAGCGGTCGCGACGATCGCCGGGTACGTAACCGTCCCGGCACGAGAGAGGGTCGCGCTCGCACGGAACGCTTCGGTCGACGAGTCGGCCGACGCGGAGCCGTCGCTTTCGCCCCTCCGAAGGTCGTCGACGGCGAGCGTCACGTACCGCTCGTCGACGCCGGCGTTTCGCACCCGCACGCCGCGCGGCGTGGGGAGCAACGCACCCGCTCCCCGGTACGGACCAGTGTCCTCCGCCCGCGCCGGTTCCGCGTTCGGGTCGCTGTCGGACCCGCCGCACCCGGAGAGTCCGGCGAGACCGACCGCAAGGACCGCGAGCAGTCGTCGCCGTCGCATACACGTCCGTCCGCCGCGGAGCCGTATGAACCCGCCGTCGGGCCAGCATCTCGTTTTCCCTTGCGTCCACCGTGTGGTGGCGTCGCTCAGCGCGGGATTCCCTGGTCGAGGAAGAATCCTCCGTCGTCGACAAGAACGGTAATCGGACTGTGCGGCGGGCACGCCCACCACGTCGTCGACGCCGAAGCCCCCGTCTCGCTTTCGACGGTGAGTTCGTACTGCCCCGCCTCGGCGACGGGGCGAAGCTCTCGACGCTCGTCGGGCGCGACGGTTCGTCGCTCGTCGAACAGCGTCACGCGGTCGTCGTTCCGGTCGCTCACGCTGCTTCCGTCGCCGCCGTCGCCATCGTCACCCTCGACGCGTATCCGGACGGTCTGCCGAACGTCGCCGCGGTTGTCGAGCCACAGCACCGGGTTCGCGTCCCCGCAGGTGACCCGCCGGCTCGGCCCGAGGACGACCCGCTTTTCGAACTCCTGGGGGACATGCCACTCCGTCTCGGTTCGCTGCCCATCGTTTTCGTCGCGATTTTCCCCGGTTTCGTCGCCGACGACGACGGTGTACGTGCCGCTTCGGTACGTCGTCGGGACCGTAAGGCGACTTCTGGCGGGCACGCGATAGCGGTAGTCGAGCAGCGTCTGCCCCGAGAGCGACACTGCAAGCGAGACCCGTCGCTCCTCGACGGTCGGATTGTCCAGCGTCACGACCGCGGGCTGGTACCACAGCGAGACGCCGCTGCCGGTCAGCGGCAGGTCTTCGGTCGCCGTCCCGCCGAGCGAGAGCGGGCAGTCCGGACGACAGCGGGCGAACCGCCGAAAGACGGTTTCCGACTCGTCGACGTCGACCGCCAGCCCCTCTAACTCGGCGACGACCGTCCACTCGAACTCGGTCCGGTCGCCCGCGTCCGTCTCGACGAGGACGCGGTAGCGACCCTCGGCCAAGGGTATCTCCGGGAAGCGGCGCTCCTGTCCCGACGGGAACGTCCGACTCTCCGCGAACGCCGTCACCCCGTCGGCCGCACGTTCGACGACGAGTGTGACGTACGTCGCCTCGCGGCGGAGATTTCTGACCGCGATTCGCTGGTCCGACCGCGGTTCCTCGGCCGACTCTTCCCTCGTCGACTCCGACACGTCTGCTGTGGTCGCCGCTTCCGTTTCCAACGAGGGTGTTGTCGTCTCGTCGTCACTTTCGGGGAACCGGTCGCCGCACCCCGCAGTCGTCGTGAGACCGGCGACGATCGCTGCGAGGAGCGCGCGTCGGCGCATACGTCCGGTGAGGGTTGCGCGCGTAAATAGCTCCGGCGGAAGGGGTCACGGCGGACGAAGCGCAGACGACCGTCGCCACCGTCGCAACCGTCGAATAGATGACTGTCGCGACCGCCGAATCGGCGACCGTCGCGCCTCTCGGTCGTTCCCGTGAAGTGTTCTGAAAACTGACTCACAGGTGGCGTGGCAATTTAAATACTGTCTCCGAGGACCTTGGCCATGCCAACGACACTCGGACCGGGGCTACGCGTCGGAGCCGACCGGACCAGCGGCGTGAACGAGTCGGTCATCCGCAAGATGACCAGAGCGGCGCTGCGGGAGGGTGCAATAAACCTCTCGCAGGGGATTCCCGACGAGGAGGAGACGCCGCCGGCGGTGAAGGCTGCCGCGAAGGAGGCCATCGATTCAAGCAGCCAGTACACGCTCACGTGGGGGCTCCCCGAGCTCCGCGAAGCCGTCGCCGACCGCTACGAGGCGTGGAAGGGCGTCCGCTACGACCCTGAGACGGAGGTAACCGTCACCTGTGGGACGAGTGAGGCGATCATGTCCACGCTGCTCGCACTCTGCGGCGAGGACGACGGCGTCATCTACTTCGAACCGACGTACGAGAGCTACATTCCGGCGATCCGCTTCGCGGGGGCGCGGGGCGTCCCCATCGACATCACCGACGGGCTGACCGTCGACCCCGACGAACTGCGGGCGGCCGCGAAGGACGCGTCGGTGCTCCTGTTGAACACCCCACAGAACCCGACCGGGAAGGTGTTCGGCCGCGACGAGCTCCGCGAGATAGCGGCCGTCGCCGAGGCGGAGGACCTCGTCGTCGTCACCGACGAGATATACGAGCACATCGTCTACGCCGACGACTACGTGAGCCCGGTGACCGTCGGCAACCTCGCCGAGCGGACGGTCGTCTGTACGGGGATGTCGAAAACCTACAGCGTCACCGGCTGGCGTGTCGGATTCGCGCTCGCGCCCGACTGCCTCTCGGCGGAACTGCGCAAGATACACGACTACACGAGCATCTGCGCGCCGACGCCGTTTCAGCGGGCCGGTGTTGAGGCGCTCTCGCTGCCCGACGACTACTACGTGGAGCTCTCGGACTCCTACGAGGCCCGACGCGATCTGCTCTGCGACGGCCTCGCCGACGTCGGTCTCGACCCGGTCGTCCCCGACGGCGCGTACTACGTGATGGTCCGCTACGGCACCGACGAGAGCGACACGGCGTTTGCCCGCCGACTCGTCCGTGAGGCCGGCGTAGCGACGGTCCCCGGCAGCAGTTTCTACACCGACGGGGAAGCGGACTGGGTCCGGTTCACCTTCTCGCGGAACGAGCCGACGCTCCGGGAGGCGCTCGACAATCTCGCCGAGAACCGCTGGTGGTGAGCGTCGTCGTCGGGCGTCGATAGCGACGAACGTTGGCGGCGGACGTCGGTAGTGGCGAGTGTTCGTAGTGCCGAGCGTCGGTAATCGAACGTCGGCGGCAGTCGAACGTCGCCGACGGTGAACGCGGAGGATCCCGCGCTATGTCGCAGAAGAGAGGAACCGCCGGGCCGTCTCCGCGAGCACCTCGCCCGCGTCGAGCACTTCCGACCACTGTATCGTCTCGTCGGGGAAGTGCGCCTGATTTATCGAGCCCGGTCCGAACAGCACCGTCGGGATGCCCGCGGCGACGTAGTGCCGCGAGTCCGCGCCGTACGTCTCGCCGAGCGGCTCGGCGTCGGGCAGTCCGTGCTCGCGCATCGACCCCCGGAGCGCGGCGACCACCGGTTCGTCGGGGGATATCTCCGCCGCCTCGAACTGCACGGAGAAGCGCTCGAACGTCGGCGGATGCGCCGAGAGCCACTCGCTGTCGGCGACGACATCGTCAAGCGCCGCGCGAAACTCGGCCTCGACCTCGTCGACGGTCTCTACCGGCGCGACGCCGAGTCTGAGTTCGGCGACGAGTGACGCCGGCACGCTCGACGCCCACGACCCGGCCTGCACGGTGCCGATGTTGACAGGCCACGGGTTCTCGAAGCGCTCGTATAGCGGGTGGGTAACGCGCTCGGCGCGCTCGGCCTCCAGTTGCTCGAACGCTGCCCGAATGCGCTCGAAGTGCGGGAGGACCGACTCGCCGTTCCACGTCCGCGCCGCGTGCGCCGACCGGCCGGCGAGTTCGAGGCGCATCATCACGCTGCCCTCCGTCGCCACCAGCGCCTCGAGCTCGGTCGGCTCGGTGACGATTGCGGCGTCGCGCTCGAAGGGGTACGGATTGTCCATCGCAGCCGCCGCCGCGCCGACGCCACCGTCCTCCTCGCCGGCGACGCTTTCGACGACGAGTCGGCCGTCGAGGTCGAGTTCGCCCGACTCAACGGCGTCGCGCACCGCCAGCGCGGCGAAGATACCGACCGCTGTCCCGCACTTCATGTCGGCCGCGCCGCGGGCCGTGAGCCGCTCGCGCGCCTCGTCCCACGTCGGCTCGAAGGGGTCGCTCGACCACTGGTCGGCCTCCGCAGGAACGACGTCGACGTGGCCGTTGAAGACGAGCGTCGGCCCGGCGTCGGGGTCGCCGAACTCCAGTACGCCGCCGACGCTGGGACGGTCGGCGACCGCCTCAGCGGAGAGGTCGTCGGGGAACGAGGGGTGCCCGGCGAGGCGCTCGGGGTCGGCCGTCCAGACGTAGGTCTCGAAGCCCAACTCCTCCAGCTGGGCCGCTAGCCACTCCTGGGCCGGGCGCTCGTTCCGGTCGGTCGTGTCGAACGCAAGAAAAGTCTCGACGAACGTCCGAAGGTCGTCGTCGTACTCGGTAGCGAATGTCATAGATGGGAGATGGTTTCCTGTTCGTGCGAGCAACGACGTGATAAATTTGGCGACCCGGTCGGAGTTTAGTCAGCGAGCCGAACGGTTGCGGCTCCGTGGCGCTCGGTCGGTCGGGTCGGTCCCACAGTGTTAAGACGACGCTGTGCGACCGTTTGCCATGACTACGGACTGTTCGTTTCTCGCGGAGCTCGACCTGCGCGACGACCAGGTGTCGTTCGCGGCGGCCGACAGGGACCACCGCGGCACCGACTGGGGGACGAAGGAGAGCGAGGCCGCACCCCCCGACGCGGTCGTCTGGGCGGAGTCGACGGCCGACATCGCCGCGGTCCTCGCCGCCGCCGACGAGCGCGGGGTGCCCGTCACGCCCTACGCCGCCGGCACCGGCATCGAGGGGAACGCGGTGCCGACCGCCGGGGGCGTCAGCCTCGACACGACCCGGATGGACCGCGTCCTCGACGCTCGACCCGACGACCTGCAGGTTGACGTCGAACCAGGGGTCGTCGGTGCGGCGGTCGATGACGCTGTCGCCGGCCACGGGCTCTTCTTCCCCCCGCTCCCGACGTCGGGTGACATCGCCACCGTCGGCGGGATGATTGCGACCGACGCCAGCGGGATGCGCACGGTGAAGTACGGGACGGTCGGCGACTGGGTGCGCGAGCTCGAAGTCGTCCTCGCCGACGGGACGGTGCTCACCGTCGGAACGAAGGCCGCGAAGACGTCGAGCGGTTACAACCTCCGCGACCTCGTCGTCGGCAGCGAGGGGACGCTCGCGGTCGTCACGCGAGCGACGCTCCGCCTCGCGGGCCTCCCCGAGCAGGTCCGCGGCGCACGGGTGGTCTTCAAGACCGTCGACGACGCGGCGGCGGCGGTGGCCGACGTCGTCCGCTCCGGCGTCGACGTCTCCGCCATCGAACTGCTCGACGCGGCGAGCGCACGCATCGCCAACGCCTACGTCGGCGCGTCGCTGCCGGACCGGCCGATGCTCTTCGTTGAACTCCGCGCGAACCACGGCGTCGACACCGAACTCGAGTTCTGCCGCGAGGTCGTCGCCGCCCACGACCCCATCGCATTCGAGACCGCCGACGGTGCAGCGCTGAACGACCTCTGGGAACTCCGCCGCGAGCTCGCCGACGCCGTGCGGGCGTTCGACCCCGACCTCCAGTCGGTCCACCCCGGCGACGTGGCCGTCCCCGTCAGCCGCTATCCGGAGCTCCTGCGCGGCGTCGCTCGGCTCGCCGAGCACCACGACTTGCTGATTCCCTGCTTCGGCCACGCGGGCGACGGCAACGTCCACTTCGACGTGCTCGTCGACCCGAGCGACGAAGCGGCTGTAGCGCTCGGCGAGCGCGTCTTCGCCGAGGTCGTCGACCTGGCCATCGAAATGGGCGGCACCGCGACGGGCGAACACGGCATAGGTCGCGGCAAGCGGCAGTTCCTGCGCTCGGAACACGGCGAGGCGGGGGTCAGGACGATGCGAACGGTGAAGCGAGCACTCGACCCGAACGGGACGCTCAATCCGGGGAAGGTGCTCCCCGACGACTGAACGGCATTCGAAAACTCACGAGAGAACCGTCTTTCGGTGAACTCTCGTGACACTCCGGTACCGTCTCCCGTTATTGTTGCTCAAATGTCACCATTTGTTTCGCGAAGCTATTTAACAGGGGCGCAGAAAGTGGTTCCATGACACGCAATCACGTACTCGGGCGCCGAAACGTGCTGAAGGCGACCGCCGGTGCAGCGGCGGCAGGGCTCGCCGGATGTCTCGGCGGCGGGGACGGCGGCGACTCGCGGACGCCGATGGACGTCACGGAGTGGCCGCCGGAGGACCTCGAAGGCAATCTAAACCTCTGGAACTGGTACGACGACTGGGCGGAGTACGCCAAGGAGGAGTTCGGCAATCAGTTCGATGTCACCGTCACCAACAGCGGCTTCTCTTCGCCGGACCAGTGGTACTCGAGGCTTCAGGCCGGGAACGAGGAGATGGACAACATCGCCGCGACGACGAACTGGGTTGAGCGGTCGATTGAGAACGATTACCTGCACGAACTCCCGGTCGACATCATGCCCGCGTGGGAGAACATCACTGACCGCGTCAAGGACGTAAGCTCGTACCAGCAGGACGGCAAAGTGTACGCAATCCCCGAGGCGCTGGTGCTCTACCCGCTGACGTACAACGACGAGCACTTCGACAGCGCCCCGTCATCGTGGGACGTTCTCTGGGACGAGTCGCTCGAAGGACAGATCATGATGTGGGACAACAGCACCGTCTCCTGTCAGATCGCGGCGCTGTACACCGGACAGGACCCCGTCGAGCCCGACGACTTCGGCGAGATCGAGGAGGTGCTCAAACAGCAGAAGCCGCTGCTGCGCACTTACTGGGGCGACTACCAGCAGGGGATGAGCCTCTTCGTCAACGAGGAGGTCGTCGCCGGACCGCTGACGATGGGCCGAACGTACACCGCCCGGTTCGGCGAGGGCGCACCGGTCCACTACACCGCTCCCGAGGAGGGGGCGATGTTCACGAGCGACCTCTTTGTCATCCCGAAAGGCGCGCCGAACCCGATGGCTAGCCTCCAGTTCACTAACTGGGGGTCCCAGAAGAAACACGCGGCCAAACTGTTCGAGACGATGGGCTACATGCCCGCCGTCGATATCGAGGACCAGCTCTCCAAAGAGGACCGCGAGTTCACGAACTGGCCCGACAGCTGGAACCTCATCTTCCAGGAGACGCTCTCCGACGAAGTCCGCTCGCGGTTCGACGAGATCTGGACCGCGGTCAAAGCCGCCTGATAGCAATGTCACTGCTCACTGTTCGCAATCTGACCAAGGAGTTCGGCGACCTGACCGCGGTGAACGAGGCCTCGTTCGACATCGAGGACGGCGAGTTCGTCTCGATTCTCGGGCCGAGCGGGTCGGGGAAGTCGACCATTCTCCGGATGGTCGCGGGCTTCGAGGAGCCGACGGCGGGCTCAATCGAACTCGATGGCGCCGAGGTGATCGGGACGCCGCCGTTCGAGCGCGACCTGAACATGGTGTTCCAGAACCTCGCGCTCTTTCCGCACCTCACGGTCGCGGAGAACATCGGCTATGGGCTGAAACAGTCGAGCGTCCCGAAGGCCGAGCGCAAGGAGCGGACCGAGGCGATGCTGGAGATGGTCCACCTCGAGGGCTACGGCGACCGCGACCCCGACGAGCTCAGTGGCGGCGAACAGCAGCGTGTCGCGCTCGCTCGCGCGCTCGTGAACGAGCCCGCGCTCGTGCTGTTCGACGAGCCACTCTCCTCGCTCGACCGCAAGCTTCGCCAGCACATGCAGACTGAGCTACAGCGCATCCAGTCGGAGACGGGAATCACGTTCCTCTACGTCACGCACGACCAGGAGGTCGCCCTGTCGGTCTCCGACCGCCTCGTCGTACTCAACGACGGCCACGTCGAACAGATCGGGGCGGTCGAGGAGCTCTACGACGAGCCGGCGACCGCGTTCGTCGCGGACTTCATCGGCGACGTCAACGCCGTCGACGCGACGGTCCGCGGCCGTGACGACGAACGGCTGGTCGTCGAGACCGCCACCGGAACCGCGGCCGTCGACGCGCCCGCCGAGGGCCGGTGGAGCGCCGGCGACCGAGTGTCGCTCTGCGTCCGACCGCATGAGGTCCGCCTCTCCGAGACGGCCACCGAGTCGCGCGCGTTCGCGTCGACCGGCACCGTCCGGACACGGAGCTACCACGGCAGCGACGTCGTCTACACCGTCGACACGCCCTGGGGGACGCTCACGGCGAACGTCCGCGGCGAGGAGTTCGCCGTCGACGACGAGGTCGTCGTCGGGTGGAACGCCGACGACGTGCACCTGTTCCCGGCCGAGGCGGCCGACTCCTCCGAGACAGGCCAACTGACCGCGGAGGGGGACTGATGGGCGATACCGAGTCGACGGAGCGAGGGCCCGGCGGTCTCGCCGGTCGCGTACGCGGAATCACCGACTTCGCGCGCGAGCACCCGCGGGTCCGGAGAGGGCTCATCGCGGGACCGCCGACGACGTTTCTCGTGCTGTTCTTCGCGCTGCCAATCTTGACGATGCTCGTCATCTCCTTTCGGGCAGGCGACATCAACGGCCCGTTCACGCTTGACAACTACACGAACTTCCTGACCTCGGACACCTACCGTACTGTCCTCTGGCGGACGCTACTCGTCACCGTACAGGTGACCGCGGTCGTCACCGTCGTCGGCTACGCGCTGGCGTACAGCATCGTCCGATTCTCGCGGCGAACGACGCTGCTGCTCCTGCTCGTCATCCTCCCATTCTGGACGAGCTACATCATCCGGATGTACGCGTGGATAAACATCCTGCAGAGCGGCGGTGTCCTCGACTCGACGCTCCTGCTGTTGAACGTCATCGACCAGCCCATCGGGGTGCTCTACTCGCAGACCGCCGTGCTCGTCGGCTTCACCTACGTCTGGCTGCCGCTCGCGGTGCTCCCCTTCTACGCGTCGTTGTCGAACATGGATCCCGACCTGATCGAGGCTGCCAAGGACCTCGGCGCGGGGCCGCTGAAAGCGTTCTTGACGGTGACGCTCCCGACGACGCTCGACGGCGTCGTCACGGGCGTCATCCTCGTCTTTATCCCCACGTTCGGCTCGTTCATCACGCCGCGGCTGCTCGGCGGGACGGACAACATCATGATTGGGATGGTCATCGAGAACCAGTTCAAATCGGCGTTCAACTACCCCTTCGGCGCGGCCATCGGCATCGTCATCTCCGCCGTCGTCGTCGTCCTGCTCGTGCTCGGTGCCCGCGTCGGCGCGGGGAACCTTCAGGGAAGTGACGGCCAATGAGCCTGCTCGACGGCGCGCTCCTGCCGGTCGAGCGGTTCCTCCAGCAGCACGGCGAGCGCCTGGCGCAGGTCGTGACGGTCGCGGTCTTCGCCTTCCTCTGGCTCCCCATCGGAGTGCTCGTCGTCATGTCGTTCGCGGCAGGCGGCGTGCTCTCGTTCCCCCCGCAGGAGCTGACGCTGCGGTGGTACGGCGTCTTCCTCTCGAACGACACCGCCATCCAGGCCATCGGGCTGACGCTGCGCATCAGCGTCGTAGCGACGCTCGTGACGGTCACGCTCTCGACGCTCATCGCCTATACTGTCGACCGGTTCGCGTTCCGGGGGCGGAGTTTGATCCAGCTGCTGGCGACGCTCCCTATCGTCGTTCCGCTCGTCGTCACCGGCGTCGCGCTGGTGCTGTTCTTCGGCACCGTCGACCTCGGGTCGAGCTACTGGGAGATCGTCGTCGCCCACGTGGTCCGGACCATTCCCTTCGCGACGCTCGTCATCATCCCGACGTTCCTCACGTTCGACCGAGGGCTCGAAGAGGCCTCGAAGGATCTGGGTGCCGACGAACTGCAGACGTTCCTGCAGGTGACGCTCCCGAACGTCTTCCCCGGCATCCTCGCCGGCGGTCTCCTGGCGTTCACCATCTCGTTCAACGAGTTCGTCTTCACCTACTTCGTGAAGGGGTCGGGCCAGTCGACGCTCCCGGTCTACATCTGGGACCAGATTCGGTACAACGTCACCCCCGAGGTGAACGTCATCAGCGTCGTCTTCCTGCTCGTCGCCGTCTCGATGGTGCTCGTCGCCGTCTCACTGACGCGCGTCGACCTCATCGCCCGCCGGTAGCGGCGCCGGCTCTCCTCCGGCGCTCTCGGATCTCGCGTCGCAGCGGGCGCTCGACCGAATCACCACCGTTGACATTCCGCCAAATCACTACTGCTGACGCTCCGCCGAACTACCACCGCCGACGCTCCGCCCAGACGAAGCCGATATACCCGCGGACGGATTACTCCGGCGCAATGAGTGAACCGAGTCCCGATGTGTACGAACGGGGGCGCGGAATGGACGCGCACAACAAGGTGATGCGCGAGATTCGCGGCCTCAAGGAGAAACACTACGACCCGCACGAACCGACGCGGGTGTGGATAGACGAGGACAACACGCCGAGTGGCGTCTACCAGTCGCTCACCATCATCCTCAACACCGGCGGCTGTCGCTGGGCACGCGCCGGCGGCTGTACGATGTGCGGCTACGTCGCGGAGTCCGTCGAAGGCGGCACGGTCGAACACGAGGCGCTGATGGACCAGATTCAGGTCTGTCTCGACCACGAGGCAGAACGCGCCGACGAGAAGTCGCCACTAATCAAAATCTACACCTCCGGGTCGTTTTTGGACGAGCGCGAAGTCCCCGCCAAGACCCGAGAGGCCATCGCCGAGACGTTCTCGGACCGCGAGCGCATCGTCGTCGAGTCGCTGCCCGACTTCGTGGACCGCGAGAAACTCGACGACTTCGTCTCGCGGGGGTTGGACACCGACGTAGCCGTCGGTCTCGAAACCGCGACTGACCGCGTCCGCCGCGACTGCGTGAACAAGTACTTCGCCTTCGACGATTTCATCGCCGCCAGCGAGGAGGCCGACGCCGCGGGCGCGGGCATCAAAGCCTACCTCCTGATGAAGCCGCCGTTCCTCTCCGAGTCGGAGGCCATCGAGGACATGAAATCCTCCGTCCGACGCTGCGCGGAGTACGCCCACACCGTCTCGATGAACCCGTGTAACGTCCAGCGCTACACGATGGTCGACGAACTCCACTTCCGCGGCGGCTACCGCCCACCGTGGCTCTGGTCGGTTGCGGAGGTACTTCGCGACACCGCCGACGCCGACGCCATCGTCGTCTCTGACCCCGTCGGCCACGGTTCCGACCGCGGCCCGCACAACTGCGGCGAGTGCGACGACCTCGTCCAGAAGGCGATCAAGGATTTCGACCTCCGACAGGACCCATCGGTGTTCGAGCAGGTCGACTGCGACTGCAAGGGGACGTGGCGCGCCGTCGTCGAAGAGGAGACGAGTTACGCGATGCCGCTGGCGAAGTGAGACGGCGACTGGCACGGCCAGAAGCCGAGATGGCGTAGACGTACAGTCGCTTTCTCGACGAACTCGGTAACGGCTCTCCCACCCGTGTAAGCGGCCGTTTACGCCCGCGTAGGCTGTTCATAGTGATACCGGATGCCGTACTACGCCCGAGTAGCAGTCGGACGGCCCTGCGACGGCGGACTTACCGCCCGTCGGTCGTCTCGACATCTCGACTATGAAACAGACGCAAGGAAGCTACAAGGCGGTGTACTGCTCCGACGGCTGGTTGGAGATTCGCGATGAGCAGAACGCTGAAGGCTGGATATCGACCGACTCGCCCGTGCCAGTGACGACGTGAGGCTCACCCTTTCTCGCTCGAGTCGCAACCGGTGCAGGAGCGGTTTGGCCGATTCGGCCCAGCGGGAGGGAGTATTCGACAGTGCCGTTCCCTATTCGACACTCTAGAGCTAATAGCGGATTCTTCCGAGTTCCGCCTCGTCTCGACGGTCCGTTCTTTCCTCTTTCTACACCGTATTTCTTTCACTATTTCTCGAGGGGGTTGTAGGGCCGAACTGGTTCCTTCGGATAACTGCGGCTATCCTCGTCGCCGTATACTGGTTCTTCAAAACGTAGCTTCCGCGATCGCGGTTACTGCTCCGCGAAGCCACGAAGGATGCCCGCGCCGTCGGTTCCCCCCACGTCGGCGAGCGTCGCGCGTTCGGGGTGCGGCATCAACACCGCGACGCTCGCTCGCTCGCCGAGAATCCCGGCGACGTTGGCGGTCGACCCGTTCGGATTCGCCTCGTCGGTGACGTTGCCGTCGGCGTCGCAGTAGCGGAACAGCACTCTGCCCGCTGCTTCGAGCGCTTCGTACCGCTCGACCGATATCTCGAAGCGACCCTCGCCGTGGGCGATGGGCACCTCGATGACCTCGCCCTCGTCGTAGGCGGCGGTCCACGGCGTCTCCGCGTTCTCGACCCGCAGGTGGACGAGTTCGCACTGGAAGCGCGCGCTCCGGTTCGTCGTGAACGCACCCTCTGTCAGTCTCGACTCGCAGCCGACCTGCGCCCCGTTGCAGACACCTAAAACGGGAACGCCGCGTTCAGCGGCGTCACGGACCTCGTTCATGATGGGGGACTGGGCGGCCATCGCGCCCGCGCGGAGGTAGTCGCCGTAGGAGAAGCCGCCGGGGAGCATCACGCCCGTCGCGTCCTCCGGGAGACCGTCCTCGTGCCAGACGCGTTCAGTGTCGATGCCGAGGTGGGTGAGCGCCGCCACCGCGTCGCGGTCGCAGTTCGACCCGCCGAACTGTACTACGGCGACCGTCATTCGGCTTCCTCGACCACCACGTCGTAGTCGTGGATAGTCGGATTCGCCAGCAGTCGCTCGGCCATCTCGTCGGCGCGTTCCTCGGCGTCCGCGGCGGAGTCGGCGTCGACGTCCACCTCGAAGCGGTCCGCCGAGCGCAACCCCTGCAGTTCGAAGCCGAGTCGTTCGAGCGCGCGCTTCGTCGTCTCCGCCTCGGGGTCCAACACGCCACGCTTCAGTCGGACGGTCACCGTCGCGGTGTACGCGGTCATCGTCCGACTCTGCGCGGTCGTGGGTAAAATGGCTTTTGGATGTGCGACAATAGTCACGTTTGTGTATATCGCTCGGGCGAGGCGCGAACGAGGATCCGCTCTCTCGTGTCGTTCGTGAGCGACCGTCGGGGCCGAATATCACTCGTGAGCGTTAATTTGTGTAATCGGTGTATTGTCCAAAAATGCTGGAAAGCGGGCGCCTATCGACTAATTAATCGTCGCTTGTGCGCGCGAATCGTTGTCGCGAACGGAAGACGTATACTCAGTTATGGCCCACATTACCACGTGTTCACTCCCGGTTCCCAGGTGATGAGAGCATGACCCGAGAGTTGACTGAGATTACTGTCATCGGCGAGGACAAGACGGGCCTCGTCGCGCGTATTACGTCTCTTCTATTCGACCGCAGTATCAACATCGAAGATATCGACCAGGCGGTCCGCGAGGGAATCTTCCGGATGACGCTGCATGCCGACACGAGCGAGATGGTGTGCACGCCCGAGACGCTCCGTGCGACGCTCGACGAACTTGCGACCGAACTCGACGTGGACATTCGCGTTCGGTTCCCCGCCGACCGCGAGACGAAACGTCTCGCAGTCCTCGTGACGAAGGAGTCGCACTGCCTCGAAGCGATGTTCGAGGCGTGGGCCAACGACGAACTCGGCGCCGACATTGGCGTCGTCATCGGGAACCACGACGACCTCCAACCGCTCGCCGAACACTACGACGTGCCGTTTCACGACATCGGCGACAAGAAGGGCGGCGCCGACGAAGGGGAATTGCTCGACCTGCTCGACGAGTACGACGTAGACCTCATCGTTCTCGCCCGCTACATGCGCATCCTCTCGCCGAACGTCGTCTTCCGCTACGAGGACCGCATCATCAACATCCACCCGAGCCTCCTCCCGTCGTTCCCCGGCGCAGCCGCCTACCGGCAGGCGAAGGAAGAGGGCGTCCGAATCGCAGGCGTCACCGCCCACTACGTGACGACCGACCTCGATCAGGGACCCATCATCACACAGCGCGCCTTCGACGTGCCCGACGATGCGACGGTCGCCGAGATAAAAGAACGCGGGCAACCGCTCGAAGCCGACGCGCTGCTCGAAGCGGTCAAACTCCACCTCGAGGACGCGCTGACCGTCCACCGCGGGCGGACGAGTCTTCGCGACAGCGACGACATCGACTACCAACTCGGTCTCTCGCGGGAAGCGCAGGAAGCGAACCCGGACCGTCCGGTCGACGGGAAACTGCCGTCGGCGGTTCGCAAGCGAGCGGAAGCCGACGCCAGCGACGACTGACCGCCGAAAACCCCAAAAATCGACCGCTACAGATCGCGGACCGCGTCGACGGCCTCGTCCAGTTCGGGTGCGCCAAACCAGTCGTAGTCGGTGTACGCGTTCGTCCCGGCGGCGTACATCTCCGAAACGGTGTCGACGACTGAGTTGGGGAGCGCCGGTGGCTCGGCGTCGCACAACGCGCGCCAATCCGGATCGTCGCGCCGGTCCGCCTCGGCTTTTGCGTCGCTCACGGCGTCGACCCACTCCGGATGTTCGCGCTTGTAGTACTGCCGAACGACTTCCTTCGACATCTCCTGTCCTTCGTAGCTGAATCGGTTCTCGTCGAACGTTCCGACTACGTCCGCGACTTCTATCGATCCGTCGTGGTAGAGACACTCGATTTTCCCGTCCTCGTGGACGAGTCCCGCGCGGTCGGCGCGCTCGGTGAGAATGTGGTTCACCGCGAACGCCAACTCTTCGAGGCGGTCGATTTCGGCCGGGCCGGAGATGGCGTCGGCCTCGTCCCGCGAGAGGTAGCGGTCGCGCTCTTCGAACTTCGTGGAGAACTCGACGACCGGTTCGGGGAGTTCCACCACCCCGTCGGGCCACGAGTCGTAGTCGAGACCGTAGTCGGCGGGGTCACCGCGCGACCGGAGGCTCGACCCCACGGGAACCGTGTTCCGGAAGACGATTTCGAGCGGGATCAGGTAGTTGTTCCCGACTGCGTCGTAGAACCCTTCGTAGTCGTAGCCGTCTTCGTACCGGAGGTTCGGCACCTGTACGAGATTGATAGCCATCTCGCGCGGTGGTTCGGTCGTCTCGCCGAGTTCGCGTTCCTCGCCGTCTTCGACCACTCCCCGATAGTGCGTCGGGATGTGGTTCACGTCGAGCAACTCGAAGTTGTACGCGCCCATCGTACAGAGACTCGCCCCTTTCCCCGGGATCTCGTCGGGCATCTTCCCCCAGTCGAAGACCGAGTAGTCGTCGGTGAAGACGAAGCTCCCCCGGCCGAGTGAGTCGGCCGTCGGTTCCTCGGTCACGCGGAACTCCTTGACGCTCGTCATAACTGAACACGCGACCGCCCGGCGTATCAATGTTTCACTTTCGTGCTTTATAGTTCGATTTCGTCAGCCTATTTTATGCACGTGTATGCTTGTCCGCCGACGCGGTTCGACTCCGCTCGCTCGGCGGAACCCCAGATGACAGATCAGGCCCGACCTACTTTGTGCTCCTCGCCATCGCTTGTCACATGGACGACACCTCGACGCACGAGGAGTGGAGCGACGCGCAGGAGACGACGACGGTCGAAGTCGACGACCACGAACTCCGGGTCGCCTACTACGAAGCGGGGACGGACCACGACGAGCCTCCGGTCGTCTTCCTCCACGGCATCCCGACATGGTCGTTCCTCTGGCGCGGCGTCGCCTCGGCAGTCGCCGAATCTCGGCACGTCGTCGCCCCAGATCTCGTTGGCTACGGAAACTCGACGATGCGCGACGGGTTCGACCGCTCGATTCGCGCGCAGGAGGCGATGTTGGAGTCGCTACTCGACGAACTGAACGTCGATTCCGTCACGCTCGTCGGCCACGACATCGGCGGCGGCGTGGCGCTTCGCTACGCCACGCACAACCCCGACGCCGTCGACCGACTAGTGTTATCGAACGCCGTCTGTTACGACTCGTGGCCGGTGGAGTTCGTCGCGTCCCTCGGCGTGCCCAAGAACGCCGAGAAGATGGACGACGACGAACTCGAAGCGCAACTCGACGGCGCGTTCGAGGACGGGTTGTACGAGGACGACCCGGACCCGGCGTTCGTCGAGGGGATGAAAGCGCCGTGGCTCGGCGACGGCGGGAAGACGGCGCTGTCACGGGCGGCCGTCTCGACGAACACGAACCATACGACCGAACTCGACTACGATGCGATAGCGGCGGAGACACTGCTGCTGTGGGGCGGTGACGACCAGTTCCAACCCGTCTCGTACGCCGAACGACTGGCCGACGACGTCGACTCGACGGAGTTCGTCGAACTCGACCGAGCGTACCACTGGGTGACCGAGGACCGACCCGACGTGTACCGTGACGAGCTACAGACATTTCTCGACGGTACGGAGTAGCTGCTGACAGGCAACTCGACTTCGCCCGCGAGTGGCGCGTTGCGCACCCGCCCTCGACCGACTCGCGGCAGTTCGTCAGCTCATACGGGGTTTGGTCCCGCTATCGCTGATAAACGTCCGCGCCGCGTGGGGTGGATCGTTGGGGGGCTCTCGGAGAATGTGTTGACTGCCACCGACACCCGAGAGTATTAGCCTCGCGACCGCACCCTTACCGTATGACCGACGGCTACACCGGCGCGGATCTCTTCGTCGACGCGCTCGAACAGTACGGTGTCACGCACCTCTTCGGCAACCCCGGTACGACGGAACTACCGGTGATGCGGGCGCTGGAGGACAGCAATCTCGACTACGTTCTCGGCCTCCACGAGGACGTCGCCGTCGGCGCGGCGGCGGGTTACGCGAGTACCCGCCGGTATCACAGCCACCACGACTCCGACGTTCTGCCGGTCGGCGTCGTCAACCTCCACGTCACGCCGGGACTCGCGCACGGTCTCGGCAACCTCTACGGCGCGAGCGTCGCCGGCGCACCGCTCATCGTCACCGCGGGCAACCACAGTACCGACTTCCGCCACGAGGAACCCATCCTCTCGGGCGACCTCCGCGAACTGGCCGACCAGTTCTGCAAGTGGTCCGACGAGGTGCGCGACGTGACCGCGCTCCCGACGATGCTCCGCCGGGCGTTCCGCGTCGCGCTCACGCCGCCGACCGGTCCGGTGTTCCTCGCACTGCCGCTGGACGTGATGATGACCGAGACCGACGCCGACCCGGAGCGATTGGGACCGGTTCCGAACGCGGGTCGCGGCGACCCGACGCAATTGGAGCGCGCCGCCGATCTCCTCGCCGACGCTGACGACCCCGTTCTGGTCGTCGGCGACGAAGTCGCTCGCGCCGGAGTCGACGCGGTGGACGCCGCCGTCGAACTCGCAGAGGCGGCAGGAACGCGCGTCCACGGGGAGATTCTCTCCTGCGAGGTGAACTTCCCCGGCGACCACCCGCAGTGGGTGTCGCACGTGCCGCCGGACGAGGGACTCGCGTCGACGTTGATGGACACCGACACGCTCGTCTTTGCCGGAATCTCCACGCACACGACGCTGACGCGCCACGAGAAGCCGCTCGTCCCCGACGACGCGACGTGTCTCCACCTCGGTCCCGACGCCTGGGAACTCGGCAAGAATCAGCCCGCGGACGCGGCGGTGCTGGGCGACGTCGGCCTCGTATGTTCGGAACTCGCGGTGCGCGTTCGTGAGCGCGTCGGCGACGACGAACGCGAGGCGCGACTCGAACGCGTCGACGCGACGAAGCAGGCGGTCGAACAACGGCTGCGCTCGCTCGGGACCGGGGATTCGAACGACGCCGACGACCCCCGCGCCTCGAAAGCCGAGCTAGTCGATGCGATTCGCGCCGCGGTCCCCGACGCCTACGTCGTCGACGAGGGCGTCACCTCGAAGTACGTGATGCTCACACGATGGCCGTTCGCACCCGAACAGTACGTCTCGAACAAGGGCGGCGGTCTCGGCTACGGACTCCCGGCGTCTGTGGGCGCGGCTGTCGCCGAGAGCCAGCGCGACGACCCGCGGACCGTCCTCGGATTCGTCGGCGACGGCTCGTACCTCTACTATCCGCAGACGCTGTACACGGCGGCGCGCTACGACCTCGATCTCACCGTCGTCGTCTCCGACAACCGAAACTACCGCATCCTGAAAGACAACGCACTCGGCCTGTTCGGCGGCGACGAGGATGACTACGAGTTCGTCGGCATGGATTTCGAACCGGCGGTCGACATCCCGACGAACGCCGAGAGCCACGGCGCTCGCGGTCGGCTAGTCGACTCGCCGGACGAGATCGAGGACGCGGTTCGAGCGGCCGTCTCTCGTCCGGGACCGGACGTGCTGGACGTGCTCGTCCACGACTGAGCGGGCAGTTGCGTGACAGGCGATGGGTGACGCTCGTGCGAGTGACGACTTTCGGGGTGCGGGTTGCCGACGACCACCTGACTTTTACCGGTCGCGGCGGTGGGAGTTCCTATGAGCGACGCGCCAGCGCCGGACGCCGGGCGCGGTCCGACTGGGCCGACGGCGTTCGACTTCGAATACGTGCCCGAGACGGACCAGTCGTTCGAGAACGCGCTGGCGAAAGCCCGAGACGGCGAGCGACTCACCGTCGACGACGGCGTCGAACTGCTGACTACCGGTACCGAGAACGACGGAATCGACCCGGTACGCAAGGAACTCGTGCTGGAGGCCGCCGACCGCCGCCGCGCCGACGTCGTCGGCGAGGACGTGACGTTCGTCGCGAACCTCAACAACAACGTAACGACGGCGTGCAACACCGGCTGTCTGTTCTGCAACTTCAAGGACAGCTCTCACGCCTTCGAGAGCGACTCCAGCGCCGACCACGGAGGCTTCACGAAGACGCCCGCGGAGTCGAGAGCCGTCGTCGAAGACGCCCTCGACACGGGTATCTACGAGGTGACGTCGGTATCGGGACTCCATCCGGCGTTCGCGCTCGACGACGAACACCACGAGATTCTGCGCGACTACGACGACGCCGCGCGGACGGTGAACTACAAGCCGCCGGAGCGCTACGAGACGGACCCCGGGACGTACCTCGAACAGATGGAGGCGATGTCGGTCGGCGGCGTTCACCTCCACTCGATGACACCCGAGGAGGCGTACCACGCTCGCCGCGGCACCGACTGGTCCTACGAGTCCGTCTACCACAAACTCCGGGATGCCGGACTCGACTCTGCGCCCGGAACCGCGGCCGAGATTCTCGTCGACGAGGTGCGCGAGGTCATCTGTCCGGGGAAAATCGACTCGCAGGGGTGGGTCGACGCGATGGAAGGAGCGATTTCGGCCGGACTGGACGTGACAGCGACCATCATGTACGGCCACGTCGAAAACGAAATGCACCGCGTGATGCACCTGAAGGAGATTCGCGACCTGCAGGACCGAACCGGCGGTATCACCGAGTTCGTCCCGCTGTCGTTCGTCCACCAGCAAACGCCGCTGTACGAGCGCGGCGTCGTCACCGGCGGGGCCTCCGACGCCGAGGACGAACTACTCATCGCGGTGTCCCGCCTCTTCCTCGACAACGTCGACAACGTCCAGTCGTCGTGGGTGAAGTACGGCGACGAGAAGGGGCTGAAACTGCTCAACTGCGGCGCGAACGACTTCATGGGGACGATTCTCTCCGAGGAGATCACTAAGCGCGCGGGCGGCGAGTACGGCGAGTTCCGCTCGTTCGACGACTACGTCGAGATGCTGTCGGCCATCGGCCGCCCTCCGGTCGAGCGGTCGACCGACTACCGGACGCGCCGCCGAATCGACCCCGACGACGGCCCACACGGCCCGATGCTCGGCCCGCGCGCCGACGGGACGCCGATGCTCGACCGCCGGGAGTCGCCAGAGTGAGGCCGACCGCGCGATGATGAGCCCAACCCACATCGCGACGGGCGTCGTCATCGCCGCCCCTTTCGCGATTTTCGCGCCCGAACTCGCGCCGCTCGCCGCCGTGAGCGCGATGGCCGGGGGCGTCTTCCCGGACCTCGACCTGTTCGTCGGCGTCCACCGAAAGACGCTGCACTTCCCCGTCTACTACTGGGGAGCAGTCGCTTTGGCGGGCGTTCTCGCCGTTCTCGTGCCGACGACGGCGACACTCGCCGCCTTCTTCTTCTTTCTCTCGGCGGCAGTCCACTCCGTCGCCGACTGGTTCTGCGGCGGCAACGAACTCCGTCCGTGGGAGAACACCTCCGAGCACGCCGTCTTCGTCCACCCGCTCGACCGATGGCTCCGGCCGAAGCGACTCATCCGGTGGGACGGGTCGCCGGAGGACCTCGCGCTGACGGCGGTGCTGTCGCTTCCCGGTCTCTTTCTCTTCGAGGGGCCGGTCCGTCTACTGACGGCGGCGACGCTTGTCGTCGCCGTCGTTTACGCCGCCGTCAGAAAGCGGGTCCCGGATCTCGCGCCGTGGTTGGCCGAGTGAGTCGACGTTGACGCAGGCCGACGACGGACGGCGTCCGCGCTCAGTCGTCGGCGGGCGTCTGCGCGCGCTGCGTCGTCAGTTCACCGCCGAGGTCGACGCTGCCCGTGAGCTGTCGGTACGGGTACGGCATGTCGATACCCTCGGCGTCGAGTCGTTCTTTGACGTTCTGGACGACGTCGGATTGGACGCGGACGAAATCCGAGCGGTTCGGGTTGTCGACCCAGAAGCGCGTGTTGAGACCGACGTAGGAGTCCTCCAGTTCGGTCACACGGATGTCGGGTGCGGGGTCGTCGAGCACCTCGGGGATCCGACCGACCTCGTTGAGAATCGCGGCCTTCGCCTGGTCGATGTCGTCCTCGTAGCCGATGCCGAAGACGAACTGCTGTCGGAGGCGGTCGTAGGCGACGGGGTTCTTCAGCGGGTTGTTTGCGAGTTCGCCGTTCGGGACGGTGATTCGCTCGTTGTCGAACGTCCGGACGCGCGTGACCCGGAGGTCGATGTCCTCGACGCGGCCCGTGATGTCGCCGACTTCGATCCAGTCGCCGACCTCGAACGGCTTGTCCTTGAGGATGAAGATTCCGGCGACGAAGTTGCCGAGCAGGTCCTGCGCGGCGAAGCCGACCGCGAGTGCGAGCGCCCCTCCGAACACGCCGAGCGCGGCGATGACGGTGCCGAACCCGGCCAGCATGAGACCGACCGCGAGCGCGAGCACCCAGACGACCGCAGCCATAAGGCTGTCCGCGAGAGTGCGAACCGTCTCGTCGTGGCCTTGCTGTCTGAGCACGCGGTCGACGAGCGGCACGAGAACAGCCCGTCCGAGAACGAGCGTGACGGCGATGCCGAGAACGAACAGCACCGCCGGAACGAGATACTGTTGGATAAGTTCGCCGAGCGTGAGCCCTTCTATCGGTATCGTCTGTAAGGCGACCGTAGCGACTGACTGAAACGACATGTACACCCTACGTTCGCACCGTCACGTCATTACTTCCCGGGAAGAACTCACCTAATCGAACCGTTTTCGCGCCTTCTGCGGCGTTGTCGAGCGAGTCGAACGGCGCGTCGAGGCTACCACCTACTCTGAAAGCAGCGCCCGGTAGCGCCGGCCGGCGTCGTCGTCGGCGCGAAGCGCCGCGTGAATCCGAGTCGAGAGCCACTCTGTCCCCGCGGCGGCCGACAACACAGACCGCTCCGTCACGTCGTCGTGCGCGTTTCCCCCGTCTCCACCGAGATCCGACGGCAGAAACCGCTCGTATACCGGCAACCGCTCGCGGAGCGGGACGCCGGCACCGGCGGCGATGTCGCGGAGTTCCTCGAGCGCGGGCCACCCGTAGTCGGGGTTGATGTAGTCGTCCGTCACCGGCGACACCCCACCGAGGTCGTCGACGCCGCAGTCGAGCAGTTCGCGGGCGGGCGAGAGGTTCGGCGGTATCTGCACTGAGACCTCCTCGGGGAGCGTGACGCGCGCCATCGCGACGACGCGGCGCATCGTCTCGACGCTCGGCGTCTCGTAGTCGGAGCGCTCGTTCGGGACGACGTTCTGGACGATCACCTCCTGGACGTGGCCGTGGCGCTCGTGGAGTTCGCGGATTGCGAGCAGGCTCTCGGCGCGGTCGCGCCACGTCTCGCCGATACCGACGAGGAGTCCGGTGGTGAACGGCACGTTCGCGCGTCCGGCGGCGCGGATGGTGTTCAGGCGCTGGCCGGGTGTCTTCCGGCGCGTCCCCGAGTGCGCCGACACGTCGGCGGTCGTCTCCAGCATCACGCCCATCGAAGCGTTGACCTCGCGCAGGCGCTCGAACTCCGACTCGGTGAGGTCACCGGGGTTTGAGTGCGGCAGCAGTCCCTCTTCGAGCGCGATTTCGCAGGCGTGGTAGAGGTAGTCGAGAATCGAGTCGTAACCCCACTCGTCGAGCTGGTCGTGAATCACCTCGTAGCGCGCGTCTGGTTTGTCGCCGAACGTAAAGAGCGCCTCCGTGCAGCCCGCGTCAGCGCCCATGCGGAGCGTCTCTCGGATGTCCTTTGGCGACATGAGCGTCGCCTGTCCCGGCACGTCGTAGTAGGTACAGTACGTGCAGGTGTAGCGACACGCCGTCGTCAACGGGAGGAAGACGTTCCGCGCGTAGGTCAGCGCCGGAGCGGCGTCCGCGTCGTCGGGCGTCACCGACAGCAGTCGCTCCACCTCGGCGTCGTCGACGGCGATGTCTACGTCGTACTCGTCGGCCGCGGGAAACACGTTGAGGCGTGGTACGCCACCGAACAAAAACGTATCACTCCCCGGCAACCCGCGAGGGGGGAGGGCAGGGGTACGATCGCGAGTTGGCGAACAGGCAACGTTTCGGCGTCTCCTCGTATCGCGAGGGGTTCGCCGCGCACCCGCCTCGACGCCCTCGCGACTGCGCGTCAGGTCACGCGGAGAGCTGGCCGCGCTCTCGCACTTCAACGTTCGCGTTGCACGCCGACGCGGCCATCGCGCGAGTCGACATCGAATCCGGCGTCGAGGAGCCAGTCGCGCGCCCGCCCGTTGGTGTGGAGCAACACCTCGACGAGGTCGTTGGGTTCGTCGACGTCGGTCGACAGGCGCATCGAGTCGAACTCGCGGACGGTCGCACCGATAGAGCGGGCAATTCGGAGGTGGTCGAGATACGATGCGCCGTGGTAGTCGACGTAGAAGTCGGGGTGACGGACGACGAGCGCGTTCGTCCCGCCGCCGCGTCCGGGGGCGACGACGAGGTCACCGCTCGATTCGAGAAAGCGAGAGAGTACTCGCGGGGTGGCGACGGCGAGATCGCTCATCACGATTGCCGTCGGGTCGTCTTCGCGTCGCCGTCGCGTCGCCTCTGTGGCGACGTCGCCGTCGCGTCGCTCGTCGTCGGTCGCGTCGTGGTCGGTCGGGTCGCTGGTCGCGGTGAGTCGGTCGTTGACCGCCGCAGAGAGCGGTCGGTCGTCGACTACGACGGGCGCGTCGAGTTCGACCGGAGCGGTCGCGAGAACGGTCGGTTCCGCGCCGGTTTCGGCGACGGCATCGACGACGTCAGCGAGCATTGCCCGCGAGAACGACTCTCGCTCGGCCGAGTTGAGAACCTCCGCGAGGCGCGTCTTCGGCCGAGTCGCTGCGTACGGGACGAGAACGTCCATGAGAGAAGAGAGGGGGTTATCCCAGTTTATCGTACGTGGTCTGGTTCGAGCGGTACCAGAACACGCCGCCCGCGACGAGCAGGAGTACGACGAGACCGCCGACGGCGTACATCGCCATCTGCATCGTCTGACTCGACTGCTGGGCGGATCCGGCTTGGTCTTCGGCTTCGTTCGCCAGTTCGACCGCGAGGTCGAAGTCAGGGTTGTTCCCGTCGTACGCGCGAATCGCCTGCGTCAGCGACTGTTCGGCCTGCTGTGTGTCCGCACCGCCGGCCGCTTCGATAGCCGCCTCGGCATTTTCGATGGCCGCGCGCGCTTCGGCGCTCTCGGTCGTGTAGTGGTGCGTCTCCCACGAGCCGATCTCGTTGCTCGCGCCGCCGTCGCGCGACTGCGAGAGTCCCATGAGGAGGAACGACTGCTCGTCCTCGTAGTCGTACTCCGTCACTTCCGGCACCGTGCCGGTGACTTTCACGTCGACTTCGCTGACGCCGTCGTTCGAGGAGACGGTCGCGCCGGTGAAGTTCTGCCCGTCGAACTCGTCGCTGCCGACCTTCGAACCGGTCTGGTCGTAGTACGTCACCGTCCACGTCACGTCGGTGAGATTCGTCTCGCCGGCGACCGACCACGTGTTCCACTGCGGGTTCTGGTACAACTGGCCGAGCGTCACCGTCGCACTGACCTGCTCTCCGACCTCACCCTCCGCCGGAACGTTCTCCTCGGCGACCGAGACGGCGGCCGCCGGAGCGGCGAACGCCGAGAGGAGGAGCGCACAGGCAACGAGCGCGGCGAGTTTAGAAGAGCGATTCCAGTTCGTCTTCGTCATCGTTTACCAGATTTTGGAGGTTGTTGTCGCTCTCGCGGTTTATCTCGTCGATGTTGTCCTGCGCCTCGATGGCGACCTGCTGGAGTTCCTTGATACGGGGGACGTTCGTCACGCCCGAAAGCAGGATGACGCTCGCGACGAAGCCACTCCCGGTGACGGGGTAGTCGCCGCCGCGAACCTCCATGCTCCCGGTCTGCTCCTCGAGCCACTTGCGGCCGCGCTCTATACCTTTCCGATTCAGGTGCTGCGGCGGACCAGCCATAACCAACAGCGCGCGCTCGGTTCCTTCGATCTCACAGGGGAGCGTCAGCCGTCCGAGCGCAGCCTTGCGGACGAGACTCGTGATACGGTTCGTCGTGTGGGCGGTGTCGAGCGTGTCGTCGTCGCCGCCGTTGCCGGTCAGCCGCGAGAGGAGTCCGCCGGACTGCTTCTCCTCGACGGATTCGGAGGCGTAGCCGACGGTGGAGACGCCGCCGCCGGAGAGCGTGTTGATGATCTCGGAGGAGTCGACGACGCTCTCGGCGACTTCCTGACCCGCTTGGACCTCGCCAGCGCCGAAGAGGATGCCGAAGCGGCGGACGATTTCGTCGTTTATCTCGTCGTAGCCGCCCTGGACCGATTCGCCGGTCTTGCGCCACGCGTCGTTGTCGAAGACGAGCAGATTGTCGACTTCGCGGACGAACGTCTGGAACGAGCGGGCGGCGTTGAGCGTGTAAATGCCGCCCTCGTCGCTACCCGGGAGGATGCCGAGACCGTAGACGGGTTCGGTGTAGATGCGCTTGAGATGTTTCGCGAGGACCGGCGCGCCGCCGCTGCCGGTGCCGCCGCCGAGACCCGAGACGACGAGGAACGCGTCGACTTCGTGGACCGGAATGCTGTCGATGGCGCCCTGCACCTCGTCAATGTCCTCCTCGGCGACTTCCGCGCCGAGTTCGTTGTCCGCGCCGACACCGTGACCTTTGACCCGCGACTGCCCGATGAGCACACGCTGATCCTTTGGGATGTTGCGCAGCCCCATCAGGTCCGCCTTCGCGGAGTTGACCGCGACCGCCGCCCGGACGATGTCACTGCCGTGTCGCTGGTCGTACTCGACGAATTTGTCGACGATCTTGCCACCGGCTTGCCCGAAGCCGATCATTGCCAGTTTCATGCTTTCGCTCCCCTCGTCATTGTGTGAAAGCCAGTACGAATGTCGATATAAGCCTTATGATGGTAGAAAGTCAGTAAACTGTGATTTTCAGGCATGTTACTCTCTGACGATCAGTCGACAGTAAGGAGTGCTTACGGACCACCTGAACGGCAGTCTCTCGGCCCCAGATCGTTAAAATCGGTGAATATCTCTCTCCACCGAGAACCCTCCGTCTCTCGGTGTTCTCGCCCGTCCAGAACGCGTAAAATATCGAAGGTAAGCCGAAGTTACTGGCCGCTCACCGGGATGACTCCCCGAGATACGCGTCGAGCGTCTTCAGGTCACGCTCGTCTCTACCGAACGCGCCGACGTCGTTGTCGCTTGTCGAGAGGTCAAACTGCAGGCCCCGGTACTGGTCTGCGCCCATCGGGAATCCGGGGATCTTGCCGCCGATGCTGAGACCGATGCCAGCGAGAGCCATCGGCACCGGGATGACGTTCACCGAGCGTCCGTTTGCACCGTGCACTTTCTTCGCTACTTCCGCGAGCGTCAATCTCTCGGGACCACCGATTTCGTAGATGTGGTCGTCGTGTTCGTCACTCTCGACGGCGTCGGCAAGCATCGGTACGATATCTCCGACCCATATCGGTTGGAACTTGGTTTTACCGCCGCCCGGAAGCGGCGTCAGGTACGGAGGCGAGACTTTTTTTGTGAACGGCAGGAACTCACCGCCGTCGCCGAAGATGACGGTGGGTCGGAACATCACCCAGTCGAGGTCCGAGCTCTTGACGACTTCTTCCGCCTGTCCCTTCGCTTGGAGGTACGCCGTCGGTGCGTTCGGGTCCGCGTGAATTCCGCTCATCTGGACGAGTTTCGGGACGCCGTGCGCTTCGGCGGCTTTCACGACGTTCTCGGTGCCACCGAGGTGGACCTCGAAGTGTCTCTCGTTGCCGCCCTTTGGCTTGAACAGCGGCGACAGCGCGACGAGATTGACCACGACGTCCTGTCCCTCGAACGCACCTTCGATGGAGTCGTAGGCGGTCACGTCGCCGCGGGCAGTTTCGACGCCCGGCGGCAGGTCGTCGTCCTCGGGACTCCTCGACAGCACGGTCACCTCGTGGCCGCGGTCGAGCAGTTCCGCCGCGAGGTGCGTTCCGACGAACCCCGTTCCGCCGACGACGAGCACGTTCATACGCATACTGTCGGACGGACTGAACGTAAAGCTACCGCGCGATTCGCTCGCAGCCGACCGTGCTACCCGGTCGAAGCAGCCGTTTCCGTGATGAGGTCGCGGACGTACTCCGCGCGGAGAGCTATCAACGCTTAAGCGCGGCCACCGACTCCACCCGGACATGCTCATTACGCTGGAGGGACTCGACGGCAGCGGGAAGACGACGGTGTGGGAGGCGCTACACGACTCGCACCCCGACGCCGTCTTCACCCGCGAACCGACGAACTCGTGGTACGGCGATGCGGTCAACCGCGCCATCGGCGACGACGACGCCGACCCGCTCGCCTCGCTGTTTCTGTTCACCGCCGACCACGCCGACCACCTATCGCGGGTGATTCGCCCCGCGCTAGCTGACGGCGAACTCGTTGTCTCCGACCGCTACTCCGACTCTCGGTACGCGTATCAGGCGGTCGAACTCCAGCGAACCGAGATAAACCGCCCGCTAGAGTACATCCGCGGCATCCACGCCGCCTTCACCCGACCGCCGGACGCGACCATCTACTTCGACGTCGACCCCGAGACAGCGGCGGCGCGAAGCGGCGCGACTAACAAGTTCGAGCAAGCCGAGTATCTTGCCTCGGTTCGGGCGAACTACGAGCGACTCGTCGACGCCGAACCGAACCGGTTCGTCCGCGTCGACGCGACGAAATCACCCGAGGAAGTCATCGACCGCGTCGAGGACGCCGTCGACCGACTCGTCGCCACTCACGACGACTGAGCGGGCGTGCACTTTGCACGATCGACGTGGGTTGCTCTGTCGGCGCGGCGTCAGGTTGATGTATCACGCTTCGGACGTTTCGGTAATGCCTTCCAGAATCGCTTCGCTCGCAGTTGTCTCCCTCCTTCTCCTCTCGGGCTGCGGCGGCATTCTCGGCGACGAATCGCCGACGCCGCCGAGCGAGAATCGGACGAACGACTCCGCTCGGTGGCTCGCGCCTGGACTGACGAGCGACGGCGTCGAGGACGCGGAGGCGCTCGCGTCGACGCACCGCCGATCCGTGGAGTCCCGGTCGCGGACGGCGGCGATGCGGACGCAGGTAACGGCCGCCGAAAACGGGAGTCTCCTCTCGAACCGTAGCTACGTCGTTCGGGTGGCGGACGACGGGCGACGACTCGCCGAGCAGACTGGCGACTCTCGTACGGACGACGAGTATCGTCCGCGCGTTTACTGGTACGACCCGAACGTGTCCGAGTACGCCGCGCGCAGCGGTGCGAACGACGGCGAGGTCAGCTACACCTACAGCCGAGAGACCAACGGAGAGCTGTTCTCGGACGGTACGTACGCGGACCGCCTGTACAGCCTCTTCACCGTGTTGAACGTCAGCGTCGCCCCCGAGACAGTCGACCGTTCCGTCCACCGGCTGGAAGCCTCGGAACGGAGCCTCCTTTTCGACGGGCGAGAGCTCCGAAACGTCACGCTCACGGCACGAGTCGACTACTCCGGCGTCGTCCGGTCGTACGAACTGCAGTACGAGACCGAACGAGGTGGAACGTCGGTGCGGATAACCGAGCGGGTGCGCATCACCGACCTCGGGTCGACGGAGGTGGAACGACCCGAGTGGGTCGAGACGGCGAGAAACGAGAGCGGCGGGTCGGCCGCCGCGTTAACGTAGCCGCGACGCCCTCAGCGGTATTGAGGACGCTGTACTCGGCGGATGTCGGAGACGCGGTACCGAACGAGTGTCGAGGGCACTGTACTCAGCGAGTGTCGGGGACGCTGTATTCGTCCGGCGACGGCATGTAGAGCACGTCGATGGTGAAGCCGAGCGCCAGCGGCATGCCGACGAGCAGGCCGAGTACGCCCATCTGGCCGAGTTCGATCGGAACGAGTTGGCCCGTGACCAGTGTCAGCGCCAGCAGCGCGAACGGGATGAGGACGACGGCGTAGAGCACCATCCCCCACTGCGTGTTCAGGCGCAAGCGGAGAAATCGCGTCATCACCGCTGCGACGAACGTGTGCGCGAGGAACGCAACCCCGAGTAGGACCAGACCGAGGACCGAGACCATACCCCGCCTACGGGGCGCGCGCTCTTTGGACTGTCGGAACGCGGCGTCTCCTCCGTCTCGCGTCGACGGCCATCGAGTCGACAGTCGTCCCCTCGTCCCGAACCGACTCACTTTATCACGAATAATCGCCCACACGTGTGTCATGCACCGACTCATCGACGAACGGTCCCTGTCGGAGTCGCCGTTCTCGCCCGACGACGCTCGAGCAGCCTACGTCGACCTGGTTCGGACACGGCGATTCGACGAGCGCGCGCTCGCGCTACAGCGGCGCGGCTGGATGAGCGGCTACCCGCCGTATCTCGGCCAGGAGGCGTCACAGGTCGGCGCGGCTCACGCAATGGCCGACGACGACTGGCTCTTCCCGACGTACCGCTCGAACGCCCTCCAGATCGCCCGCGGCGTCCCGATGAGCGACATCCTCCGCTATCGCCGCGGCTACCCCGAGTACCACTCCGACCATGACGTCCCCGTCTTTCCCCAAGCGGTTCCCATCGCCAGCCAGATTCCGCACGCCGTCGGCGCGGGGATGGCGCGCGACTACCGAGAGAACGACGAAGCGATGCTCGTCTGCTTCGGCGACGGCGCGACCAGCGAGGGCGACTTCCACGAGGCGCTGAACTTCGCGGGCGTCTTCGACGCGCCTGTCGTCTTCTTCTGCGAGAACAACGGCTGGGCAATCTCGCTGCCGCGGAAGCGACAGACCGCCAGCGAGTCGATAGCCGTCAAAGCCGAGGCGTACGGCATCGAGGGCGTGCAGGCCGACGGCAACGACCCGCTGGCCGTCCGCGACGCGGTCGAGCAGGGACTCGAAGCCGCCCGAGCCGGGACTCCCGTGCTGATAGAGAGCCTCACGTACCGCCGCGGCGCGCACACGACGGCCGACGATCCCTCCGTCTACCGCGACGACGACCCGGACCTCCCCGAGTGGCGGACCCGCGACCCGCTCGAGCGGTTCGAGGAGTTCCTCCGCGCTGAGGGCGTCGTCGACGACGCGTTCGTCGAAGAAGTGTACGAAAACGCGAACGAGGAACTGGCCGAGGCCGTTGAAACCGCTGAGTCCGGCCCGCGTACCGACCCGGACGAACTGTTCGACTTTGTCTACGAGGAGCTACCGCCGGAACTCGAAGCCCAGCGCGAGGCGATGCACGACTCCATCGCGAACCACGACCCGCAGGAACTCGACCGATAACGGGTCGACAGTTCGAAAACGGGTCACCGAATCGGAATCGACCGCGCCGCCGCGTCTCGCTGTTCGGCCTTCTTGACCAACCGTTCGATACGCGCCTCCAGCGGTGGATGCGTCGACAGCAGTCGGCCGAGTTGCGTGTCGTCCGCTGGCGCGGGGGTCGGCGTCGGCATTCCGAAAAACAGGCTCAACGGCGACTCGGTCGCCTGCTGCAGTCGGTGGAGCGCGCGAGCGAGCGACAGCGGTCGACCCGTCACCTCGACGGCCCGGTCGTCGGCGGCGAACTCCCGGCGTCGCGAGTACGCGCGGACGAACAGGGTGAGGCCCACGGCGACCAGCGTCACGACGCCTGCGGCGCCGTACTCGTCGTTCGAGAGCGGCGTCGCCGTCGGCGTCCCGCGCACCCACGCCGTCGCCCGGGCGACGCCTTCGAAAAACAGCGCGACCGGCAGGAGCGCCAGCGCGAGCACGCCGACGACGGTTCGAAGCGCGCTGATGGCGAACATCTGTACCAGACCGTCGTACCCCTCCAGGTGCGCGAGTTCGTGCGCCAGCAGCGCCTCGAACTCGTCGGCTGAGAGCATCCGAAACAGCGACCGGTCGACGACGACGATACCGTCTCTCGGACCGCCGAGCGCGAACGCGTTCGGCGCGGCGAGGCGGGCGACGTACACCGCCGGCGTCGCGATCTCCATTCGGTCGCAGAGCGCGTCGAGCCGGCGGTAGAGCGCCGGCGCGCGCTCGGGAGCGAGCGGCATCGCGTCGACGCTCGCCAGCAGTCTCGGAACTCCGAAGCGGTAGTTGGCCCACGCCGTCAGGAGCACGACGGCGGAGACGAGGGCGACGCTCACCGCCGGGTCAGGACGGACGGACCAGAGAAGGAGCAGAAACTGGTATGTCAGGAGGGCGAGCACCGCGTAGAACGCCAAGAGCGACAACCCGACTACGACCGCAAACGCGCGGAACAGAAGTCGCATGAGGAAACTACGTTTGGGCGGTTCAAACAGTTGTTGTCGGTGGCTCCCGATTCCGCTCAGTCGTCGAGCGAGATGTACGTCTTCGTGTCGGTGACGCCCTGAAGGCTCTGAACCTCCGACGAAGCGGTCTTGAGAACGTCGTACACCTCCTCGGCGTCCACCTCTACGATGAGGTCGTACGCGCCCGCGACGATGTGCGCCTCCGCCACTCGTTCGAGCTCTCGGATCGGCGCGACCAACTGCTCGGACTCTCCGGCCCCCGTCTTCACCATGATGAACGCGTGAACCATCGTGGTGTGTTACTCGGTAACGTGGCAAAAAGTTTCCCCCGGGTCACGTCGGCGAACGGGGGTAAGGTTATTCTCCCCCGCCGACGTACGCCGTTCCATGCGGTTCGTTATCATTGGTGCCGGTCGTGTCGGACTTCGAACGGCGCGCGTCCTCCGGGAGGAAGGCAACGACGTGACGCTCATCGAACAGGACGGAGATCAGGCCGAGCGCGCTCGCGCAAACGGTTTCGAGGTCGTCGAGGGTGACGGCTCTCGCGAGCCGATACTGGAGTCGGCAGGGGTCGACGAAGCCGACGCGCTCGGCGCGCTCACGAGCGACCTCAACGTCAACTTCGCCGCCTGCATGATCGGCAAGCACTACGGCTGTCGGACGGTGATGCGCATCGACGAGGACTACCGCGAGGAGATCTACCAGAAGTACGCCAAGGAGGTGGACGAGATCGTCTACCCCGAACGACTCGGCGCTATCGGCGCAAAGAACGCGCTGCTCGGCGGGTCGATTCGCGCCATCGCCGACATCGCCCAGAGCCTCCAGGTGCTTCTCATCACGATCACCGAGGAGTCGCCGATGAACGGCTACACGATAAGCGAGGTCGCGCTCCCGTCGGAGTCGCGCATCCTCGCGTTCGGCAAAGACGGCGCTTCAATGGGGATTCCGCTCCCCGACGACTCGCTGGAGACCGGCGACCGGGTGGCCGTGCTCGCGGACTTCTCGGTGCTTGACGAGGTGCGCCAACTGCTCGTCGGCGACAGTTCAATGGCCGCCGCCGTGGGGGGTGACTGAGAATGGTCACCGCCTACGTGATGGTGAAAGCCAACACCGGCGAGGCCGAGCGACTGCGCAACGAGATTTCGTCGCTCGACGGCGTCGTCGACGCCCACATCGTCGCCGGGGACGTCGACATCATCGCCAAGGTGACCGTCGACACGCCCGCGGAGGTCAAGAACATCTCCGCGACCGAGATACAGGGCATCGACGGGGTCGAGGACACCCAGACGTACATCTCGATGGACTGAACGCGACCGCCCGTCCGCGCGAGCGGTACGGCACAGCACGCTACGCGCTCCTTTCGTGCTACTCGGCGGGGTCGCTCCCTCCGGCTTGATACGCCTGCGAGAGCATCGACGACACCGGTTCAGTGTAGTCATAGCCGGGGATGATACCCTGGGCATACGTCCCCTCGACGAAGTCGACGAGCGCGCCCGCGTCGTCGACGCCACGCCGCTCGTTGATGTCCTCGAACGACAGCTCGACGGTCGCGTGGCGGCCTTCCTCCGCGACCTCCGGGTCGAGGTCGCGTTCGACGGCGGTGACGCCGCCCACGTCGACGACGCGGAGTTCGAACGTCTCGTACCAGCCCTCCTCGACCACGTCGGCCACCTCGTCGTTGGTCACCTCGTCGAGCATCGGCACGCGGACGGTCACGTCATAGACAACGCGGCCGTCTTCGCCCGGCGACACCTCGACCGTGCCCTCGAACGGCGTCTTCACGGATTCGTACGTCGTCTCGTCTACTCTCTCGAACGACGCGTGGTCGCGGAAGGCGCGGTGCACGCGGTCGGGAACGTCGGTCATCGGTGGGAGAAGGGGCTCGCGGGAGAAAAACGACTCGCGTTGGGCGGGCCGGTCACCACTCCGAAAGGTCGAGACGCGTGAGCGTGATTTCAGTGTCAGCGGTGATTCTCACCGGCGCGTCGGGCGTCGTCGCCTCGACCCGCGCGGGACCGCCCCTGTACCGTTCCCCGACGCCCTTTCTCAGAAAAATCGTCTGTCCGAGTTCGACCGGCAGCGAGCGGAGTTGGTTGTGGACCATCTCTTCGATACGCGGCGTGGCAGGGAGTTTCGGCATCGCGAACGTCGAACGCTCGGCGTCCGTCGGGTCGACCGTCGTCGCCGAAACCTCGTTGCCGAGGTTGACGCCGAGATTTATCCGAAACGCGCCGTCGGTCATCACCCACGGCGCGTCGATGTCCGCGTGTCGAACCACCTCTCCGTCTGCCGGATACGCGGCGGCGATGGCGCTCCGGTCACCGTTTCGGAGGCGAACGACGTCACCCGCCTCCAACGACAGCGACGAGAACGCGTCGCCGGAGAGTCGGACGAGGTTCGTCTCGCCCGGCCGCGCTTTGAGGACTCGGAGATTCATCGGCCGTCGATACGAGGCATCCGACCGAGACGTTTTCGCCGACGTTCACACCGAGTGACGACAATCTACTTACAAGAGTCCGGAAACTCTTCGCTCGACAGATGTTCGAGTGGCTCTTTCCGGGGTGGTCGAACCCGGCCGGTCTGGCGGCGTTCGTCGGCCTGCGAATCCTCCTCAACGTCGCGCTGACCGCGCTCGCGGCGAGAGCCGTCGGTCGGCGCGCGACTACGACCGCGGCGATGGCGGCCGGGACCGCCCTCTCCGGGACGATGCTGATACTGTTGCTCCGACCGGGCGTTCTCGGTCACACAGCGTCGTACGTCGAACTCGCCGTGCAACTCGCGATAGTTGTCCTCGGGGGCTACATCGCCTACGCCGACTGCTCCACGAAGCGACGGGTAGCCACCGTAACTGCCCTTGTCACCGCGCTCGCGCTCCTGCTGTTTACCGTTCCAATCTACGGCGAGGCGTTCGTCGCACCCTGAGACGGGTCGGCAGACGACCTGCAACCCGAACCCAGATATCGGCCCCGCTGTCCGCTATTGACGGGCTTTTATCGGTCGCACCGAAACGACCGCGCATGGCAGACCGCTTTCTCGAAACCGACGACCTGCTAGAGGCCGTCGCCGAGGCGACGTTCGACCGCCCGCCGGCCGTCGTCGCCAACGCGCACATCACGGGACTGAGCGTCGCACGGGCGCTCGACGCCCACGGCGTGCCGGTCATCGCGCTCGACCGCTCCGGCGACGGCGTCGCACCGCCGTCGGAGGCGATCGACTTCGCCGGGCGCGTCACCTACCCGCTGGACGACAGTGACGGGTTCAAGAAAGACCTCGAAGCGCTCGCCGACGCCGCTGGCACCGACCTCGTCGCGTTCGGCTGTATGGACGAGTGGGTCCACGCGTTCGCGGACACCGAACCCGAGGGCGTCCGTCGGCCCTTCTCGGACAAGAAGGGGATCGACGCCGTGCTTGACAAGTCGTCGCTCTACCGTCTCGCAGAGGAGTTGGAGGTTCCGTACCCCGAGACGTACTGGCTCGACGAGAGCGACCCCGACGCTGCCGCGGAGGCGCTCGGCTTCCCGTTCGTGCTCAAACCCGCGCTGAAGCGCGAGGGCGAGGAGGCGCTCGGGACGAACGTGCTGGAAGTCGGCGACCGCGAGGAGCTGTACGAGACGCTCGAAGCTGCCGAAGCGGCCGACATCGAACTGCTCGCACAGGAGAAAGTGAACATCGCGCAGGGCCGCGACATGTCGCTCGCGTCATACGTCTCACCTGGCGGCGAGACTCTCTCGGTCGTCGGTAACGCGCGCGTCCGCTACCCGCTGGCGTTCGGCACCTCCTGCGTGGTCGAGACGACCGACCGACCCGAAATTCGCGAGCGTGCGCTGTCGGTGCTGGAGCGGACGGGCTATCACGGCATCAGCGAGTCAGAGTTCGTCTACGACGCCGACCGCGAGGAGTACGTCCTCCTCGACATCAACACGCGCCCGTGGAAGTGGATATCCATGCCCGTCGCCGTCGGGGCGAACCTGCCGCTGGCCGCGTACTCGTCGGTCGTCGACGATGTGAGCTACGACGTCGCGAGCGCGGCCGACTCCGTCGACGACGGGCGCTGGGTCTACCTCCGCGACTACCTGACGCTGCTGTCGACGGACGACTCGCTCCGCGACGTGCTTTCGGGCGACGACTGGGAGGCGCTCGCCGCCGGAAGCTTCGAATCGTCGGGGACGCTGACGACGGGCGTCTACCGGCCCTCGGACCCGAAACCAACCGCGAAACTGCTGGAGACAGAGTTCAGCCGTCGCGACTACTACTGTTCCTGCTGAGCGGCGGGTTCGTTCCGCCGAGACGGGACGCCGTCTCGGTTTCCGCGACCCCTCGGCCCGGTCGAACTCGTGGATCAGACGATTGTGCCCGGTTGACGTGATTTTCCGGCGCCAACACGCAAGCCATTTCAACGCAGTATGTTGTCTGTTCAATGTATGGCTGAGACAGAGGCTCGAAACAGCGTCGACCGGCTCGTCGAACTCCTCGACGACCGCCTGAAGAAATCCGAGTGGGAAATTCTCGTCGCCCTCGCCGAGGCCGACGGCCCGCTCACCGACGAGGAACTCGCCGAGGCGACCGGCTACACCGACCGCACCGTCTCCAAGCGCGTCGACACGCTTGAAGAGCAGGTCCACGGTGGGACGCTGATTCAGCGCGACGACGACGGCAATCCCTATCTCCACTCGCAGTTCGCCGCCGCCGTCCGTCAGCACGAATCGTAGCCAGGCCTCGCTCTCCGTCGCCGCTACCCCACGTGAGCCGCCGGTATCGCCCACCTATTACTGTCTCTGACTCCTGTCTCCGCCAATGACCGAGCGGATGCACCTCAACCTCTTCACGATGAACTCGGTGGAGCACGTCTCGCCGGGGCGGTGGACGTACCCAGGTGACCAGTCGCACCGCTACACTGACCGCGATTACTGGACCGAAGTCGCGCGAACCGCCGAACGCGGCGGCTTCGACGCCATCTTCTTCGCCGACGTGCGCGGCATCTACGACGTGTACGGCGGCGATCGGGATTCGGCGATCCGGAACGCCATTCAGACCCCCGCGAACGACCCGCAGGCGCTCGTCCCCGCAATGGCCGAGGTGACAGACCATCTCGGCTTCGCCGTCACCCGGTCGACGACGTACACTCACCCGTACCAACTCGCGCGCGAACTGTCGACGCTCGACCACCTCACCGACGGGCGAGTCGCGTTCAACATCGTCACCTCCTACCTGGAGAGCGCCGCCGAGAACCTCGGCCTCGACGAGCGGATGGACAGGGAAACGAGATACGACCGCGCCGACGAGTTCATGGACGTCTGCTACGCGCTCTGGGAGGAGAGCTGGGAGGAGGACGCCGTCGTGGCCGACCGCGAGCGCGGCGTCTACGCCGACCCCGAGAAGGTCCACGCCATCGACTTCGACGGCGAGTTCTTCTCGGTGCCCGGCCCGCACAGCTGCGAGCCGTCGCCGCAGCGGACGCCCGTGCTGTATCAGGCAGGGTCGTCGGACCGCGGCCGCGACTTTGCCGCCGACAACGCCGAAGCCGTCTTCGTGAGCCAGCCGACCGAAGCGGGCACCCGAAGCTACATCGAGGACATGCGCGAACGGGCCGCCGACCGCGGCCGCGACCCCGATTCGCTGCTCTTCTTCCCGGGTATCGTCCCCATCGTCGGCGAGACGGAGGAACTCGCGCACGAGAAACACGAGAGCTTCCGCGAACACGTCAGCACCGAGGGGACGCTCACCATGCTGTCGGGATTCTTGGACATGGACCTCTCGCAACTCGACCCCGACCAGAAGGTCGAACACATCGAGACGGACGCGATTCAGGGCGCGATGAACGCGTTCACGAAGAACGACCCCGACCGCGAGTGGACCGTCCGCGAAGTCGCCGAGTTCTCGGGGCTCGGCTCTACGTCGCCGGTCGTCGTCGGCACGCCCGAGCAGGTCGCCGACGAACTCCAGCACTGGTTCGAGGAGGTCGGCGTCCACGGCTTCAACGTCAAGGAGATTACGCGACCGGGGACGCTGAACGACTTCGTGAACCTCGTCGTGCCCGTCCTCCGCGAGCGCGGGTTAGTGCGCGAGGCGTACGAAGGCGAGACGCTGCGCGAGAACGTCCTCGGCGCGGGGCAGCGTCGGCTCCGCGAAGACCACCCGGCGAAGCAGTGAGACCCGACGGAGAAAAACCCGCCCTCTCGCACCGATTGCGATGGGATTTTGTCGTCCGCGTGACCCGTAGCGTGTAGTGACCGACGCAGACGCGCCGTTTCAAGCGCTCGCCGCCGACGTCGAACGCCCGATACAGCGGGTGTTCGCCGAGTACGGAATGCCGGAGCTACAGTGGTTGACGCTCGGCGTCCTGACGAGTTTCCTCTCCCGGGCGGCGAATCTCGTCCCGCCCCTCCTTCTCGGTGTCACGCTGAACGCCGTCGAGTCCGGTCCGAGCGCGTACAGCCTCCCGCTCGTCCCCGACGCGTGGCTCCCGCCGGGGGTGCCGGGGCAGCTGGCGCTGTCGATAACGCTCATCGCGATCGCGTTCGTCGTCGCCGCGGTGGCGTCGTGGGGGCGGACTGTGACGCTGAACCTGTTCGCACACCGCATCGAGCACTTTCTCCGGACCGACACGTACGAGCGGATGCAGGCGCTCGACATGGCCTTTTTCGACGACAAGCAGACCGGCGAGATAATGTCAGTGCTAAACAACGACGTGAACAATCTGGAGATGTTCTTCGACAACGCCCTAGAGAGCACCATCCGTCTCGTCGTGATGGTGCTCGGCATCGCGGGCGTGCTGTTCTACCTCAATTGGCAACTCGCCGTCGTCACGCTCGTCTTCGTCCCGGTGCTCGCGGGCTTCACCTACTGGTTCATGACGCGCGTCGAACCCGTCTACGCCGCTGTCCGGTCAAGCGTCGGCGGTCTCAACATCCGACTGGAGAACAACCTCTCGGGTATCGACCTCATCAAGACCACGGCGACGGAAGCGTACGAGGCCGAGCGCGTCCGCAGCGCCTCACAGGAGTACTTCGACCAGATAATGACCGTCATCAAACTCTCGGGCATCTACCAACCGGGGATGCAGTTTATTGGCGGAATGACGTTTCTGGCGACGTTCGCCGTCGGCGGCTACTGGCTGGTCGTGGGCCCGCCGCCGTACGCCAGCGGGGCGTTGCAGGTCGGGACGTTCGTCACGTTCGTCACGCTCGCCCGGGAGTTGGTCGCGCCGGTCAGCGAGTCGGGCAGCATCGTCGAGTGGTACGAGAACGCGCTCGCATCAACGCGGCGCATCTATGCGCTCCGCGACCTGCCGACGAGCATCGACGACCCGGACGCCCCCGTTTCGCTCGGCGCCGTTGAGGGGCGCGTCGAGTACGACGCGGTCTCCTTCTCCTACGACGAGAACGAGCGGGTGCTCGACGACGTGAACTTCGTCGTCGAACCGGGGGAGACGCTCGCGCTCGTCGGTCCCACGGGGGCAGGCAAGTCGACGATTCTGAAGCTCCTTCCGCGGCTCTATGACGTCGACGACGGGTCGGTTCGCGTTGACGGCGTCGACGTGCGCGACGCCCCGGTCACCGAGTTACGCGGCGCTATCGGCTACGTCGGTCAGGAGACGTTCCTCTTCGACGGCACTGTCGCCGAGAACCTCCGGTACGGGGCGTTCGACGCAACGGACGAGGAAATGGTCGACGCCGCGAAAGTCGCGGAGGCGCACGAGTTCATCGAAGAACTCGCCGACGGCTACGACACTCGCATCGGCGAGCGCGGGGTGAAGCTCTCGGGCGGCCAGCGCCAGCGACTCTCGATCGCGCGCACGGCGCTGGCGGACGCGCCGATTCTCATCCTCGACGAGGCGACGTCGGCGGTCGACACCGAGACCGAACGACGCATCCAGCGCGGGCTGGACCGACTCACCGAGGACCGGACGACGCTCGTCATCGCACACCGCCTTTCGACGGTGACGAACGCCGACCAGATTCTCGTCCTCGACGACGGGCGAATCGCCGAACGCGGGTCGCATCGGGAACTCCACGCCACCGACGGCGAGTACGCGTCGCTGTGGGCGGCGCAGGCGACGGCGTCTGCGGAGCCGCACAACAACTGACAGCGTGCTGGCCGAAATGGTCGTGGTGCCAGACGGCCGCTATCGTGTTGGTCGAGACGACCGGTGGCTCGACTCCGGCAAACAGGCGACGGTGACTCTCAAACTGACTGACCGGTCACCCCCCTCAGGCTGCCGTCTGCGCCATGCTTAAGTACACAGGGGCTCTGGGTTCAGGTGACGCTTCGCTTTGGAGGGCCGAAGCGTCAGCGGGGACCAATTTAGGGCGGCAAACGCTGCACCCTTGCTTTTCTCACGGGTGCGGCGTTTTCCCCTTTCGGACGACACAACCACCGACGAGCGGCGAGTCTCGCCGTATCAGACGCCCGTACTAGAGAAACCGAGCGGTCGCTCGGCGTCTCGTCTTCGACCATTCGCGCAACGCCTCGCAGAACTTCACGCTAAGGGTCCGTCGGCGGATGTCTCGCCAGTCCGTCGAACATCGCCGCCGATGCGACGGCCGTCCCGGCACCGCCGGCCAGCGAGAACGGAACGACCGTCAACGCTCCGAGCGCCCCACCGCCAAAGAGCGCGATACCCATCACGAGCAGTATCAGGTCGAACCGGCTCGGGACCGTCGAGGCGAGGTCGCTCATGGCTCTAATTAGATGTTATTAGCCGGGCTTGTGTAAGTTGGGACCTGTCGGAAAGCGTGAGTTTCGGCTCCGGCAGCGTCGGCGTCGCGGTGCCGCGCACGGCGTCGAAAAGCGGATGCGAGGGACGAGATTTGAACTCGCGAATCCCTACGGAAGCGGGTCTTAAGCCCGCCGCTTTTGGCCTAGCTCAGCCACCCTCGCGCACCCTGTCGTACTGTCGTCCCCCGCAAGTCGGTTTCGGTACGCGTTGGTCATCGGAGACGGGACCGACCTCCGTCTCGCCTTTGACCCGCTTCGCTCGTCAGAGACTCAGCCGAATCTCGTTCGGCCTGCCTCGGACACACTTCGTTCGTCCGAGACACCGGCGAACACCTCGACAGACGACAGTCGCTAATGTACGAGTCGTGACGACGCTCGTGGAGGACCGTCCCATCTCGCCGCGTACAACCTCAAGAATAGTTTAGGCGTCCGAGACCGCGTTTCCGGGTTCGAGGCACACACGATGCCCTCGCAGAACCCGCGGTTCGTCACCGGAGACGGAACGGCTTCGCTGAACGACTGACGATCCGCTCCGACGGCGACTCGTCGCCGGTCCGTCGTTGGCCTGTCGCGGCGCTCACCAATCGACGCTCAACGTCCCGTCGCCGTGGGGGTTCGGCGCGATCTCCTCGTCGGTGCGGCGGTCGATGACGTGAATGACGCCCTCGCCTTTTTTCGCTGGACAGACCTCGGCGGCCCGAACGTTCTCGTCGAGTTCGTCCTCGCCGACGTAGTACGACTTTGCCTTCGCCAGCCCGGAGGCGAGATCCATCTCCCAGTTGTCGGCGACCTCGGCGCAGCGTCCCGCGCCGAAGCACTTGTTGGCCTCGAAGATTATCTTGTACGGCTTCTCCGCTACAGGGGGACCCTCCCCGCCGAACTCGCTCGGCTTTTTGACGCCGTCGTCGCTCATCAAGCGGAGATAGCGGCAGGTCGAACTTTCGTCTGTCGGTCCCGCGTCGGTGACCGTCCGCCGCCGACTCACAGCGATTTCCACATCTCGACGTGCGGGATTCCCGCCTCCTCGAACACGTCGCTCGTCGTCTCGTAGCCGAGGTCGCGGTAGAACGTCTCGACGTGGGTCTGGGCGTGAAGCCGTAGCTCTCGGACGCCGCCGTCGCTGGCGGCGCGTTCGAGCGCCTCGACCAGTCGCTTTCCCCACCCGTTCCCGCGCTCGGCTTCGAGGACGGCGACGCGTTCGACTTTCCGAACGCCGTCGTCATCGTCGACGCGGCGGAGACGCGCCGCGCCGACCGGTTCTCCGCCGTCGTAGGCGACGAACTGCAGCGTTCCCACGGCGTCGTCGTGCTCGTCCCACTCCAGTTCCTCCGGAACGCCCTGCTCGTTGACGAACACCGCCTCGCGAACGGCGAAGGCGTCCTCGCGCGCCGCCTCGCTCTCCACCGGTTCGACGCCCGTCTTCCCCGTCTTCGATCCGTTCATTTCTCCCCGCCCACCAGTTCGTCGTACTGCGCACCGGTCTGTTTGAGCGTCTCCGTCGAGTAGAGTCGCTCGTGGTCGAACGGCAGAAACTCCGCGGCCAGTTCGTCTATCTTCTCGTCGACGATATCGGCTTCACGGCCGTGAATCATCGTGAAGAGGTTGTACGGCCACCCTTGCTCGGGGCGGCGCGGCCGGTGATAACAGAGCGTCACGTAGGGGAGCGCGCCGACGCGCTCGCCGCGGGCGTCGAGTTCGTCGTCGGGTACGTCCCAGACGACCATGCAGTTGTTCCGAAAGCCAGTGACGACGTGGTTGACGACGCAGCCGATGCGCTTGATACAGCCGTCGTCGAGCAATCGTTTGACCGCCGCCAGCACGTCGTCGACGTCGGCGCCGACGGCGTCGGCGATATCCGCGTAGGGCGTCGCAGACAGCGGGAAGCCGTCCTGGATTTCGAGCAGAAGGTTCGCTTCCAGTTCCGAGAGGCCGCCCGTCGCCTCCTCGCTGATGCGGGTGGCGCTCACCGCGGTTTCGGCGAGACTCTCTCTCGCGAATCTGTCGTCGTTGACCACCGGAAACTCGAGGTCGATGTAGTAGTCGGTGAGCATTGGGAGATTCAGCACCTCGCACCCCGTTCGCTCCTCGATGTCCGCCAGAATCCGGTCGCGCGTCTCCCGCGACCCCGCGGTGACGACGAACCACATGTTCCACTCGTGGTCGCGGCGGTAGTTGTGGTTCACCTGCCGGTAGCCGTTTATCACCTCGGCCACCTCGTCGAACCGTTCTTCGGGCGCTTTCACCGCCGCGAGCGTCGAACTGCCGATGACCGGCGGGTTGAGCACCGCGCCGAACCGTCGGAACACCCCCCGTTCGCGGAGTCGCTCGACCCGCGAGAGCGCCTCGTCCTCGGAGATACCGAGTTCGTCGCCGACGACGCGAAACGGCCGCGCCACGACGGGAAACTCGCTCTGGTATTCGTCGACGAGCGCGGCGTCGACATCGTCGAGGTCGGTACGCCAATCGGCGTCTACGGGACCCATCGCCCGGAGTTAGAACGGGGTGAACCTACCAGTTTCGGACTCTCCGCGCGACGAGCGACGCAGAGCGCCCCGCAGCGTCGAAAGCGAGGTGAGTCTCGTCGAGTCAGCAGGTCGTTGTCGAGTCGTCGGATTGTCGTCGGGTCGCCGCTCGCTTACCCGACTCTTCGACGAGATTCTCGGCGGAGAGCGGGACGTTTTTGCTCCGGCCGTCCCAAGCCGCACCTATGACGAACGCGACCCAGGAGTTTGGCGAGTGGCCGCTAAAACGGCTGATGACGGAAGTTTGCGGCTCCGGACACAAATCGGCCGACGACCTCACCCGCGAGCAGGCTCGAGAGGCGATGCGGCGCATCTTCGCGGGCGAACCGGACTCCACGACGCTCGGCGCGTTCTGGCTCGCGAACCGGTGGAAGCGCAACAACCCCGAAGAACTCGCCGCGTACACCGACGAGATGTGCGCGCGCGTCGAGTACGCCGAACCAGATGCCGACCCTGTCGACTGCGGCGCGAACTACGACGGGAAGGGCCGAACGGCGATTCTCGGCGTCGCCGCGGGCGTCGTCGCGGCGGCAGCAGGCACGCCGGTCGTCACGCACTCGGGCGATCGCGTCCCGACCCAGAAACAGGACGCGTACAAGCACGTCCTCGACGAACTCGGCGTCAGGACCGAACTCCAACCCCGAGAGTCGGCCGACATGGTCGACGAGACCGGCTTCGGCTTCTACTACCAGCCGGCGTTCAACCCGGCGGTCCACGACCTCTTCGACCGGCGCGACCAGATGGGTGTCCGGACGTTCGTCAACACCATCGAGACGCTGGCGAACCCCGCCAACGCTGATGTCCACCTCGGGTCGTTCTACCACCTCGCGTTCGCGAAGAAGGTGACCGACACGTTCGAGGCGAGCGAGCACCACGACCTCCACCGCGTCATCATGTTCCAGGGAATGGAGGGGTACGACGACATCCGCCCGGGGTACACCAAGGTGGCGGAGTGGACCGACGGCGAGTTCGAGGATTACGAGATAGAGACGCCGAACTACGGGATGGAGTTCGAGAGCGAAGATCTCGAAGTCGGCGACGTCGCCGCCGACTCCGCGCGCATCACCGAGGACGTCGTCTCCGGCGACCGCGATGACCAGTTCGCCGACGCCGTCGCGCTGAACGCGGCGTTCCGTATCTTCGCCCGCGAGGACGCCGAGGACCTCGAAACCGGGCTGGAGATGGCCCGCGACGCCATCGCCGACGGCAGCGCCGAGGCGGTACTCGACGACCTGCGCGCGTTCTGAGGCTCGTTTCTCGTCCCTTCTCTCGCACCTTCATCCGCTCTCGCTTCCCGCATTTTGCGTCTCCTCTCACCCCCCTCGACTCCCCTCCAACGAGTCCCTCGATTGTCGGGACACCACCTGTTTTGTACTGCGCCACCGCAGAGCGAGCCATGTCCATCGAGAACCTCTCGCTCACCGAGATTCGACGCGACCTGCACACCTACCCCGAGGCGGGGTGGAAGGAGTTCCGAACGACCGCGCTCGTTGCCGAGGAACTCGACGGCCGCGGCTTCGACCTCCGTCTCGGACCTGACGCCGTAAACGTCGACGGCCGACTGGGCGTCCCCTCCGACGACGAACTCGCCGCGGCCGAGGAGCGCGCCCGCGACCTCGGCGCGCCCGAGTCGTACCTCGACAGGCTCGACGGCGTCTCGGGACTCGTCGCGACCAAGCAGTACGGCGACGGGTCGGGACCGACCGTCGGCGTCCGCGTCGACATGGACGCGCTCGAACGACAGGAGGCGACCGACGACGACCACCGCCCCGCCCGCGAGGGGTTCGGGTCGAAACACCCCGGCGAGATGCACGCCTGCGGCCACGACGGCCACACCGCCATCGGCGTCGGCATCGCCCGTAAACTCGACGAAATCGGGAATTTCGACGGCACACTCAAACTGTTCTTCCAACCCGCCGAGGAGGGCGGCCGCGGCGGGAAACCGATGAGCGAGGCGGGTCACTTCGACGACGTCGACCACATGGTCGCGCTCCACCTCGGACTCGGCGAGGAGACAGGGACGGTCGTCGCAGGCTACGACAACCCGCTGTCGAACGCGAAACTCGACGTGACGTTCCTCGGCGAACCCGCCCACGCCGGCGGCGCGCCTAACGATGGCCGGAACGCGATGCAGGCGCTGGCGACCGCAGTACAGAACCTCTACGCCATCCCGCGGCACGCCGACGGCGCGACCCGCATCAACGTTGGGCAGGTCCACTCGCCGAACGCCCAGAACGTCATCAGCGAGGAAGCGCGCCTCCGCGTCGAGGTGCGCGGCGAGACGGCCGAACTGAACGAGTACATGCTTGAAAAGGCGAACCGCGTGGTCGAACACGCCGCCGCAATGCACGACTGCGAGTTCGAGACGAGTCTCTACGGGAAGACGACGACGTTCGAGAACGACGCGGAGATGGTCGACGCGGTGACGGCTGCCGCCGAGAAGGTCGACTCAGTCGACGAGATCAAGGAGCGAAAACCGTTCGGCGGCAGCGAGGACGCCTCGTATCTCATCCGCGAGGTACAGCGAAACGGCGGGACGGCCTCGTACGTTGGCATCGGCGCGTCGAACCCGGCGGGCCACCACACCGCGTACTTCGACATCGACGAGGCGTCGCTGGACATCGGCGTCGACGTGACGTGCGAGACGATTTGCGAGCTCTGAGTCACGGGACGTTAGACGACCTCGAACAGCGCACCCAACGCTACCCGGTCGGTGTCGACGCCCCAAACAGCCCTGCTGGCATCCAGACAGTACCGCCCCGACTCGAACTCGACGCCAACAGCCGCCCGGTCGCTGTCGTACGTTCGGTCACCTTCGGTGTCGACCGGGACCGTCCACGTCCACGACTCGCCCGAGGGAATTTGGTCGGCCGGTTCCTCAATCATCTCTCTGACGTCTACGTTCTCCCACCCGCCGTCGCGTTCGCGCCATATGGTCCATGCGAAGGGATTGATGGAGATTCGCCCGTCCAGTCGGTTGACCAGCGAGAACTCGGCTTCGTCGCCTATTTCGACTTCTTCCGCAGACGGTCGGAGGTAGATCGCTGTCTCGGCGGTTGACTCGTGGTAACAGCCGTCAACGTCGTTGGGACACGACTCGTCGGCAAAGCGTGATTCACCCGGCGAGTCCCCGACCAGCGTCGGGTCCGGAGTTTCCGCCTCCGTCTCGGCCGGAGTCGCCATCGACGTTTCCGACTGCGTCGCCTCCGCGAGGTCTTCGTCGCTCGGAGCGAACTGACAGCCGGCGAGGCCGACGAGCATTGACGCCGACGAGGCGAGGAGGGCGCGGCGCTGCATGGTCGTTGCTCCGGTGCAGTCGGTATATGTCTTCTGTGGTGAACGACGAACGCCGGATTATTCGACGTCCAGCAGCGCCACGCCGACGAGCGTCTGCCCCGCCGTCACCGTCGACTCCAACGCGACCGAGTAGAGCACGCCGTCGCGGTCGGCTTCGACTTCCTGGAGGACTTCGTACGTCGTCGGGTCGAACAGGCGTCCGAGGTGGTCGCCCGAGGAGACCGACTGGCCGAGTTCGACGTCGTCGTCGACGAGGAACAGCCCCGAGTCGGCGGCTTTCACGCGGCCGAGGTGGTTGCGCGCGACGGTGCCGTTCCATTCCTCTTCGTCTCCGCCTCCCTCGGCGTCGCGCATCCCCATGTGTTCGAGGACGCCGAACATTCCTTCCACACCTGCTTCTACGGCCGGTTCGACCAACTGCTTGTTGTGCGCGAGTTCCGGCGTGATGGAGGGGATGCCCTCGCGCGTAGCGGCGACGCGGAGTTTCCCGCCGAAGTTACGCTCGCTCCACTCCGTGTCGGCGTCGTCGCCCGCGGCCTCCGCGAGAAGCAGTTCCGTACCGAATGCCTCGGCGAGCGCACGGGACTCCTCGTCGCCCTCGAGGTAGACGGTGTGGGTGAGCATGTCGGGACTACCGGTGTGGAGGTCGACGATAGCGTCGGCCTCTCCCGCGTACTCCCAGAGGCGGGCGGCGATTCGCTGGTGGAGCGACCCGTCTGCGTCGCCCGGCCAGACGCGGTTCATGTTCGGATTGACGGAGTCGATGACTTCGGGCGTGGTGTAGGAGACGTAGTCGAACGTGAGCGGGTCGGCGACGGGGACGGCGATTACTCGTCCCTTCAGTTCGTCGTGGTCGAGTCGCTCGTGGAGGCGGCGCAGGACTTCGGTGCCGTTGACCTCGCGGCCGTGCTGTGCGGCCTGGACGTACAGCGTCGGCCCGTCTTCGTCGCCCTCGTAGGTGTGAACCGTCGTCTCGACGGGGACACCCGAGGGGAGTCGCGTGAGCGTGAGTCGCTCTGCGGTGTGCATGATTTTCACTCGGCGTGAGGGGTGATGTATCTGCGGGTGGCGGCTGCGGTGGCGCGAAAACGGGGTCAGCGACCGAAGCGTCTCGCGGGTGGTCAAGTCCTACGGGAGCCGGTCCAGCCGAACTTCGTCCTCGGTGACGGTCTTGTGCACGCGGGCTGTCATCACAAACAGCGCCAGACGTGCTGGAGCCGCTCACCGGTCGGTCGCCGTCGCGGCCCCTGGCTCGCGGTCGTCGACGGAAGAGAAGTAGCTCGCTAGCGCCGGCCCGGAGACGTTGTGCCAGACGCTGAACAGCGCCGGGGCGAGCGCAGCGGCCGGGCTAAAGAAGGCGGTCGCCAGTGCGACAGCGAGCCCGCTGTTCTGGAGACCTACCTCGAATGCGCAGGTCCGGGCGCGGTCCTCGGACATCCCGGTCGCGCGTCCGACGCCGTAACCGGCACCGAGGCCGATGGCGTTGTGCACGACGACGGCGACGACCACCGCCGCCGCGGCCGTGAGGATGTTCTCAACGTTCAGGCCGACGACGGCGGCGACGATGGCGACGATAGCCGCGACGCTCACCGCCGGGAAGACGTCCAGTCCCGCCTCGGCGACGGCGGGTGCCCGTCGGTCGAGGACGTAGCGGAGCGCGAACCCGAGCACCACCGGAATGATGACGATTTGGACGATGCTCGTGAACATCTCGAAGAACGTCACCTGCAGCTGTTCGCCCAGGAGGAAAACGACCCACGCGGGCATGATGACCGGCGCGGCGAGCGTCGTCACCGTGGTGATGGCGACCGACAGCGCAACGTCGCCCTTCCCGAGGTAGGTCATTACGTTCGACGCCGTGCCGCCCGGCGCCGCGCCGACGAGGATGACCCCGACCGCGAGTTCCGGCGGTAGCGCCAGTAGGACGGTCAAGCCGTACGCCGCGGCCGGCATGACGAGCCACTGCGCCAGCGCGCCGATTGCGACGTCCCGCGGGCGCTCGACGAGTCTGCGAAAGTCCTCGGGGGTGAGCGTCAGTCCCATGCCGAGCATGATGACGCCGAGTAACGGCGAGATGTAGGGGGCGATCCAAGTGAAGGTGTTCGGCGTGGCCAGCGCGACGCCCGAGAACAGCAGCACCCAGACGACGAAGTACTTGCTCGCGAATCGGCTCACGCGCCGAAGCGCATCGAGCGTGCTCATCGCGTCTCACGCCGGAGTCGCCGACGTGCCGCGTCGATTTGTATCATGTACCACACCAGGATCAGGCGCTCTGGAAATATCTGTCGATGAGACAGTTGGGGGCCGCCGATGGGATCCTCATCGTCTCACCGTACCGCTTTCGTCTCCGACACCGAGAGCACCGTCGACACCACTAGCGATACGGTGCTGCCGCCGTTGACACCGCTACCGACACGGTCCCGTCGCCGTCGATGCCGTCTGCTCAGAGTCACCTCGTCGGTCCAGCGTCTCTCGGGTCGCTCGAACCGTCCGGGTCGTCTCGCGGACGCGAATCTTCGGAGGGGGCGTCTCTCACCGGCGACGACAGCTACTAATCTTCATACACGTCCCTACGGTGCAGTTCGTACCCGAGTCGACGGGAGGCGAACACTATGCACCCGAGTGAACTTCGAAGCGAACGGCCGACCGCAGTGCCCGGAGAATCGCGGGGGCGCCGATGAGCGACGTCGATACCGATGTCTACCCGTCGCCGACCAAACGGCGGCGGTTCGTCAAAGGGGTCGTCGGAGCCAGCGCGCTCACCGGACTCGCGGTGATCGGTGAGGCGACGGTCGACCTGACGACGAATCCGACCGGCGAAGGTGGCGGAATCACCGAGTACTACGGTATCGACGTCGTCGGCGGTCCGGCACCCAGGGGAATGCCACAGATACCCGTCGAAATCGACGACGAAGGCTACCTCCGGGGCGTCTGGCCGTCCGTGGAGACCGTCGGCGGCGGCGCCGACGCGGCACCGGTCGCTCGAACGCAGTTGGGCGGTATTGTGTACAGCAACGAGTGGTTCCAGTACTGCGGCGTCGAGACCGCCCCGGGCGTCGACCCGACGACCGAGGAGGACAACTACTTCAGATACGCTGAGTCCAGTCAGTACGAGTGGCAGAACCAGGAGGTGTCGCCGAACGACCGAGTCAACGTCGCAGATTTCGAGGACTATGAGACGTGGGGGAACGGAATCGGTCAGGAGGGCGTCGGCAAGCCCGCACTCGTCACGTGGCGGTCGACGAACGTCGAAGACTCTGCGGCCGTCATCCCCGTCCAACTCATCAGAAGCGTCCGCATCGAGCGAGCGGCGCAGGACAACCAGTGGATGCGGGCCAGCACCCAACAGGGGTTCATCGCCATCCTCGACAAATGCACCCACTTCTGCTGCGTCCCCGGCTACAAGATAGACCCGGCGAGCGCGCGATTCGGCGCCGCGAACGGCATCTACTGTCCGTGTCACCAGTCCGTCTACGATCCGTTCGTCGTCTCGCGGCAGTCGTTCGTCGCGTTTCCCCGACCCGAGGGGGACGAGTAGTGTGACGAACCTAGCGCCCGACAGCGACGGAAAACCGACCGGGGTGACGGTATGACGGTGGCCGACCAGTCCACACCCGAACGCTCGGCGCGAGCAGCGCCTCGTCTCCTCGTCGCTCTCGCCTCGCTCGGCGTCTTTCTCGCCGTCTTCCTCCCCTTTTTAGACCGAGGAACTGGCATCTGGGTGTACTACTCTGCGTCGGTTCTCGGCCCGCTCACCGTCGGTGTGCTCGGGGTACTCGTCCTCCTCGTCGTCGGGGCCGGACCGCTCACCTCGATGAGTCCGGCCACGCTCGCAGGCGTCGCCCTCGGTGGGAGCGTCGCGATGGTTATCGTCGCCGCGTTCTGGGCTCTCTCGGTCCGCCACGAGGTCGTCCTGTCGCTCTCGCGGCTTGACCTGTTCGCCTACCACCGCTGGATTCTCCTCGGACTGACGCTCGTCGCCCTCGCGGGCGCGGTCTGGTACGCGGTGGCGGCGAGGGGTCGGTCGACGGCGTAGCGCCGACCAGCGATCCCGTCTGTACGGTCGCTCTCTCGCCCCGTTTCGGCGTCGCTCGATGCATCGGCCGAGGCGCCGCCGCCGTTCCCGACGGCGACACGTCAACGGGCTTTTCACCCCCGGAGTCAACGGGACGGGTATGGCCGACCAGGAGAACCCTGACAACCCGACAGCGGTACTCAAAACCAATCACGGCGACATCACCGTCGAACTGTTTGAAGAGCGCGTTCCGCGCACCGTCGAGAACTTCGTCGGTCTCGCGACGGGCCAGAAGGAGTGGACGGATCCCGAGACGGGCGAGACGAAAGACGGCGAACCGCTGTACGACGACGTGCAGTTTCACCGCATCATCGAGGGCTTCATGATTCAGGGCGGCGACCCGACCGGAACCGGTCGCGGCGGTCCCGGCTACCAGTTCGACGACGAGTTCCACGACGAACTCGGCCACGACGGTCCCGGCGTACTCTCGATGGCGAACTCCGGTCCGAACACGAACGGTTCGCAGTTCTTCATCACGCTCGACGCCCAGCCGCACCTCGACGGCCGCCACTCGGTGTTCGGGAAGGTCATCGACGGGATGGACGTCGTCCGCGAAATCGGTTCGGTGCCAACCGGCCGCAACGACAAACCGACAGAGGACGTCGTCCTCGAATCGGTCGCGATTTACCGATAGTTCGGCACCGACAGTCGTTTTTTAGGGCCGTCCACTGTGGTTGCGCGTCGACATAAATCGTCGCGGAAACGCTTATATGCGAGAGTGGTAGACAGTCACATGCACAGATGTTCGAACGATTCTCCAGCGGCTACTACCTCGGTAAACTGTACGTCGAACCACACGACTGCGACCGCCCTACGATCCACCGAGCGGACCACGAGCGGATGAACGAGCAACTGTACCTCACCGGCGATGGCGTCGAGCGACTCGACGCGCCGCTGGTGATGAAACTCGACACGACTCACTTCCCCGTCCTCGGCGACGACGACGTGCCGACGGGGACGCTCGCGCTCCCCGAATCGATGGCGACCGACGACCTGCCGGACTCCTGTGAGGTGTTCCTCGCGACGGCCGACCGCGCCTCCGAACTGCTCCGATACGCCGGCTACGAGGCACCGACCGGTACCTGAGCGGACCGCTGGCGTCCCCGCGCGACTCCACTCGCCGCCGACCCCCGCAGTTGAAGTCCCCGGCCCCCACCTCTCGGGGTATGCTCGACGAGTTGCTCGGCCGCGCCGAGTTGAAGCGGCGCATCGAGGAACTGGAGGAGGAGAAGCACCACCTCGAACGCCGCGCCGCCGCCGAAGAGGAGCGCAGAGCCGACGCCGTCACCGCCCGACAGGAGGCCGAAGAGCGTGTCAACCGTCTCGAAGACCGCATCGCCGAACTCGACGACCGGGTTGAGCGACTGCAGGGCGAGGAGGAGTCAGAGCTGGATTTTCGCGGAACCGAGACGCTCCGCGGCGCTCGCCTCGACGAGGTGCTCGACCGTCTCCGCTCGTTCCGGACCGGTCAGGAGGGAGCGCTCACCGCGATGGTCGGCGACGACTCGGTGCCGGACGCTGTCGAGGAGGCGCTTGGCGAACGCGCAGCACTGGTCCGTCGCGCCGCGCCGTGTCTCGTCTACACCGACGACGCCGGACTCGTGAACGCGGCGCTCTCGCCGCCGCGTTCCCCCGAGCGCGTCTGCGAGTGGGGCCAGTCGTTCCGGGTGGAGGCGTCGTGGTTCCGACCGACCGGTCGCTTCGCGTTCGCCGTCGCCCGCGCCGACCTGTTCGCGCTCGGCGAGTACGACGGCCGCGAGCGCCTCTCCGAGCGCGGGTTCGAGAGCGACGTGAAGGAGAAACACTCGAAGGGCGGGTTCTCGCAGTCGCGATTCGAGCGCATCCGCGACGGTCAGATAGCCGACCACGTCGAGAAGTGTCGCGAAGCGATCGCCGACAGCGACGCCGAGACGACGATTCTCGTCGGCGACCGCGAGGTGGTCCGCGAATTGCGCGACGCCGTCGACGTGACCGCGACGAGCGACGCGGGCGGATCGCCCGAGGAGGCTTTAGACGAGGGATTCCGCGACTTCTGGGCGACGAAACTCTCACTTCTGTAGCTCTCGCCGCTTCGGTCGGCACTCGTGTAGCGTTGCGGCACATCGAACCGCTGGCAACCGATTTATCACATCCTGCCGCGTGCACCCGGATATGACCGCTACCGGGACCGAAAGTCGCCGTATTGTCGTCCTCGCCCACGAGAAGTTCCCCGACCGCGCGAAAACCGCGACGGGCGTAATGCGCTACGGAAACGACGAAATCGTCGCCGTACTCGACCGCGACCGCGCCGGAACGCGCGTCCGCGACCACCGGGCGGACCTGCCCGACGCGCCCGTCGTCGCCTCGTTCGAGGACGTATCGAAGCCCGAAACGGTCGACGCGCTCCTCGTCGGTATCGCGCCCATCGGCGGCGGGTTCGACGAGACGTGGCGGCCGGACGTTCGCGCCGCCATCGGATCCGGCTGCGACGTTATCGCCGGACTTCACTACTTCCTCGAAGACGACGAGGAGTTCGCCGCGCTCGCCGCCGACCACGGCGTCGAACTCGTCGACGTGCGCAAGCCCGACCCCGACCTCACCGTCGCGCAGGGCGTCGCCGACCAGGTGTCGGCGGAGGTGGTGCTCACCGTCGGCACCGACTGTTCGGTCGGGAAGATGACGGCGACGCTCGAACTGGTCGAGGCCGCCCGCGAGGCGGGTATCGACGCGGCGTTCGTCCCGACCGGCCAGACGGGAATCATGATTTCGGGGTGGGGCCATCCCATCGACCGCGTAGTGAGCGACTTCACCGCGGGGGCCGTCGAAGAGATGATTCTCGAAATCGGCGACGACCACGAGATGCTGTTCGTCGAAGGGCAAGGAAGCATCGTCCACCCGGCGTACTCGGCGGTCACCTGCGGCATCCTCCACGGGTCGATGGCCGACAAACTCGTGCTCTGCCACGAGGCGGGCCGCGAGGCGATTCACGGCTACGAGTCGTTCTCGCTCCCGCCGCTGTCGGAGTACGTCGACCTTTACGAGTCGCTCGGGTCGGCGGTCCACGAGACCGAAGTCGTCGCCGGGGCGCTCAACACGTCGGCGCTCTCGGACGCCGACGCCGCGGCCGCCGCCGAGGAGTACGGGGACGAACTCGGCGTCCCCGCGAGCGACCCCGTCCGCTTCGGGTGCGACGAGATTCTGGAGGCGCTTCGGTGATTCTCACCTCGGAGTTCGAGCGCGTCGAACTGCCGCTCGAACACCCGTTCACCATCTCCCGTTCGACGCAGGAGGTCGCCGAGAACGTCGTCGTAAAACTCACTGACGGCGGCGGGATGACCGGCGTCGGCGCGGCCGCCCCTTCGAGACACTACGGCGAGACAGCCGACACCGTCGAGGCGGTGCTGCCGGAACTGCTCGACGTGGTCGAGCGCGTCGGCGACCCCCACGCCTTCGACCGCATCGAGCGCCGGATGCGTGAGCGCGTCGAACGGAACCCGGCCGCCCGCTGCGCGGTCAGCATCGCCTTACACGACCTCGCGGCCAAGCGCCTCGGCGTTCCGCTCTACCGGATGTGGGGCCTCGATCCCGACGACTGTCCGCCCTCCTCCTTTACTATCGGTCTCGACACGACCGAGCGCGTCCGCGAGAAGACCGAGGATGCCGTCGATTCGGGGTACAGCGTGCTGAAGATCAAACTCGGCACCGACCGCGACGAAGAGCTCGTCGAAGCCGTCCGCGACGCCGCGCCCGAGGCGACGCTCCGCGTCGACGCCAACGAGGCGTGGACGCCGCACGAGGCCGTCCGGAAGAGCGAGATGCTCGCCGACCACGACGTGGAGTTTCTCGAGCAACCGGTTCCGGCGTCTGACCCCGAGGGGTTGAAGTTCGTCTACGAGCGCAGCGCGCTCCCCGTCGCCGCAGACGAGTCCTGCGTCACGCTCGCCGACGTACCGGCGATCGCAGACCGTGCGGACATCGCGAACATCAAACTGATGAAGTGCGGCGGCCTGCGAGAGGCGAATCGGATGATTCACACGGCACGGGCGCACGGTCTGGAGGTGATGCTCGGCTGTATGGTCGAGACGAACGCCGCTATCGCCGCCGCATGCCACCTGGCGCCGCTTCTCGATTATGCGGACCTCGACGGGTCGCTCCTGCTCTCGTCGGACCCGTACGCCGGCGTCGATCTCTCGGAAGGGACAATTCGTCTCGAAGACGTGGGGCAGACGGGAACCGGCGCACGACTCCGATAGCGGGAGTGAGACGATCCGTGCCGGGAATTTTTCTCCCGGCCCCGACCGTCTCGTTTCTCAGTCCCAGCTGATGTCGTCCGTTCGGTCGGTCTCTCGGAGGATGAACGGCCCGATGGCGAGCGTCCGCTTTGCGACCGTCGCGATGCGGAGGATGTACGACAGCAGGAGCAGAAACGGTGCGAGCGTCACCGTTGTCGCCGCCGAGACGATCCAGACGAGGTTGTCGACACCGAGCGTCCGCCCCGGGAACTGCGTCGGGTCGACGTACAGCATCATCGAAACGGTCACCACGAGCGCGGGAAGCGCGGCGTAGAGCAGGACGCGCGAGAGGTTGACGAGTTCCCATTGGAAGTAAAGCGTCTTGAAGTGCTCGCGGGCCGGGCCGAAGAACTTCAACACGTCGATGACGTCGGCCAGTGCCTCGTGGGTCTCGTCGGTGAGATCGTCGTAGCTCTGTTCGAGTTGCCGCGCTTCGTATATCTTCCACGAGTAGTTGAAGTTGAGCGCGGCGAACAGCACGTCGAACGTCCCGAACTGGGCTTCGTTGAGCTGTTCGCCGACCGCGGTCGCGTTGTTGGTCAGGCTCTCGACGAAGTCTCGGATGTTCTCTTTGGCCTCTTCGTCACGCTCGTCCGACACAGCGTCGCCGAGGTCGTTGGCGTGCGTTTGCAGGCCGTCTAGCAGTGTCTCCAAAAACGAGGCGGGGTCGGGTGGCATGATGTTCCCGTCTACGTACGCCTCAACGTCCTCGCGAAAGTCGAGCGACCCGCTCATCCGGCCGCGCTGGTCGCCGAGCGGCCCCAACTCCTGCGAGAGAACGAGCTGATTGAACGTGACGACGAGGGTAACACCCGTGACGACAGAGTTCACCATCGGCGAGAACAGCCACCACAGCGCGTTGTAGTTGGAGATGACGCGGCGAATCGGCGCGAGTTGCGCGTACCCCAGTAGGACGAGCGTAGCGAAGATCCCGAAGGCGACGATACCCGCGACGACCCATCGGTTGGCGTTCATCAAAAACCAAAGCTTCCAGCGACTCTCCTCGACTCGGCCCCGCATGGTGTCTTTGGGACTCGAGTCGTCGGAATCAACCATACGGACTGTTCGGCAAGGCGGCATATAGAACTCGTGGCGGCACGACCGCGGAGCCGGGGGACCCGACGACTCCGCTCCGATTCCGAACGTCGGCTACTCCGCGCGCGACTCCTCTTCGTTCTCCAGATCTTCGAGTTCGGCTTCGGCGTCGCCGCTCGCCTCCTCGGAGTCCAACTCCTCCAGTTGGGCGTCTATCTCCTCGTCGCTGGCAGTGTCGTCCGCTTCGGTGCTCGACGACTTGCCCATCTCGGCCTTCAGCGTCTCCAGTTCGCTGTCGACTTCGCCGCCGCTTCGCATCGAGTCGAGTTCCCGGTCGATGGAGTCCTTGTCCGATAGCGCGTCGTCGAACGCGCCCGTGTCCTGCAGTTCGTCCATCGCCGCCGAGCGCGCCTCCATGTCGTCGGTCCGCTCCTCAGCGCGTTCGATGGCGCGGCCCACGTCCTCCATCTCGTCGCCGACGCCGGTCATCGCCTCCGAGACGCGGGTGGACGCCTCCGCCGCCTCGTAGCGTGCCTTCATCGTCTCCTTCTTCGTGCGGAATTCCTCGATGCGGTTCTCCAGCTGGTTCTTCTTGTCGACGAGGTCGTCCTGCGTGTTCTGCAGTTGCGCGATCTGACCCTCCAACTCCTCGATCTGGGTCATCTTCGACTGTTTCTTCTCTAAGGCTTTCCGGGCGAGGTCCTCGCGGTCCTGTCGGACGGCCTCGCGGGCCTGTTCGTTGTGCTTCTCGACGTTCTCTTCGAGACGGCGTTTCTGTATCTCCAGTCGCTTCTTCTGGGTCGTCAGGTCGGCGATCCCCTGCTTGACGTCCTGGAGTTCGTCGCGCATCTGCTCGTAGGAGTAGTCGAGCGTCTCGTTCGGGTTTTCCGCGCGGTTGAGGAGGGCGTTGATTTTCGACCGCACGACGTACGACATCCGCGAGAGTATTCCCATATCTCCACCTTGTGTACGCTGGCCTTAAAACCTCATGCGAACAAGGTTTCCCGTGACAGATTCGGAGACAGTGCTGATTCCGGGCGGGAGAGACGTTCGCGGAACGCTCGACGAGAGCAGCGATAACGACGAAAACGACGAACCGTTCGACCACGTGGTCGTCGCCTGCCCGCCGCACCCCCAACACCGCGGCCACCGCGGCGACGAACGACTTGTCGCCGTCGCCGACGCGCTCACCGAGGCGGGAGTCGACTGCCTCCGCTTCGACTACGGCGCGTGGGACGAGGGCCGCGGCGAGCGAACCGACGCGTTGAACGCGCTCGACTGGGCCGCCGAGCGGTACGATTCTGTAGCTTTGTTCGGCTTCAGTTTCGGCGGCGCGATCGCGCTCCTCGCCGCGGCCGCCGCCCGCGACACCGTCGACCCGGTGGCCGTGAGCGCGCTTGCTCCGGCCGCTCGGCTCCCTGCTGACCTCGACGCGGCGGCCGCGCTCTACGAGATTCGCGCGCCGGTGCAGGTGGTGTACGCCACGCGCGACAGGACCGCAGAGTGGGAACCGGTCGTCGACGGGGCGCGCGAACTCGACTGTGAGGTCGTCGGGATGGAGGCCGACCACTTCTTCATCGGCCAGTCGGCGAAGGTGGCGGAGACTGTGGGCGAGTTTCTGGTGTCGAAGTTTGCGTGACTAGTTGTACCCGCGCCACCGCTTCCCACACGACTTGCACTTGAAGAACCGCGTCGGCGGTTCGTCGGCCGACGCGGTCTGCTTGATGGTGTACCACGCTTCGCCGTGACCGCACTTGTCGCAAGTCACGTCGTTGGCGGTCGGTTTCCCCTCAAAGTCCGCGCCCTCCTCGGTCTCGATGACCTCGCTGTCGGTCTGCGATTCAGTGGAGACGAACTCGGCGGCGCGCTCCTCGTCGCGGTCGGCGCTCGCGCCGCAACTGGTACAGACCATCGCGCCGTCCTGGTTCACCATCATCGAACCGCAGTCGTCGCAGAACTGCATACCGTCGCCTACTCGCTCCGGCCCCAAAGGTCAGTCGGAGCCGTTTCGATCCGACCCGTCCCGTCGCCCGTCGTCGTGTCGGGCGCTCCCGTCTCCGGATGCGTCTGCGACGGCGTGCGCCGACCGCCGACTGGTTCCGGCGCTGCTCTCGTCGTCGACTATCGGGCAGTTGCGGACCCGAAAGCGCTCGAAGCCGACCGTCTCGACGATGTCGGTTCCTTCGTGAGAACAGCCGAACTCCGGCGGCGACTCGAAGTGCGGGCAGGTCTGGCAGTAGTGGCGCTTCGAGACGACGTACGTCTCGCCCTCGTCGGCTTCGACGGCGGGCGTCGTGTCGGCGTTCGGCGCATCGAGGGCGGCGTCCCCTTCCGCGACGGCGTCGGCCCACTCGTCGACGACCGAGGCGTCGAACGTGTCCGCGCCGGTGGTTCCGTCGCCACCGACTCCGTCATCGACGGCCGATTCGAGCGACTCCCACGGGTCCGCGGCGTCGGCGTCGTACGTCGGGAGTTCGTCGAACGGGTCGGGTTCGTCGTCGCTCCGCGCGTCGAGGCGGTCGACACCGCCGTCGTGGTCGTTTCGCTCGCCTTCGCCGTTTCGGCCGACGCCGTCGGGGCGGTCCTCAGACATCGGCGTCGGTCAGCGGGAGGGGAGTGTCAGTTTCCGATTCGGCTTCGATCGTCAGCGTCGCCGACCCGAACGGCCAGCTCGCGGGTTCGACGCCGGCGAACGACGCCCCGCAGTGCGGACACGTCGGCGACGAGAGCAAGCCCAGATGCACCGCCTCGCCGCAGTCCGCGCAGACGGCCCTGCTCACGCCGTTTCGGTGCGCGGCTTCGAGAAACTCGTCGAGCGCGCGTCGGTCCGCTGCTGCGGACTCCGCTCGGGACATCCGCTCGCGAAGGTCGACCGTCGTCCGCGCGAGCGTCGTCAGTCGTTGCTCCAGCGTGTCGACCCGGTCGAACAGTTCCTCGAACGTCTCCGATTCTTCTACTAACTCCGAGTCGATGGTCTCGGAAAGCGCCTCGACCCGCCGTTCGAGCGATTCTACGTCGGCGTTCGCCCGCGCCGCAGCCTGCCGAATCTGTGGGTGCTCGTGGTCGTTCGGCGCTTTTTCGTCCGTCTCGCGCTTCACCTGAACGACCCGGCTGCGAACGTCGTCGATTTTCTCGTCGACGTTCGACTGGACGCCGTCGACCCGGTCGTCGAGCGCGTCGAGTCGCGTCGTGAGCGTGTCGAGCGCCGACTCGAACTCCGAGGGATCTACGTCCGAGAGGTCCGCGTCCGACGGCTGTTCGCCGTCGGCCGAGCGGTCGGCGAATACCTCCGCCTCCGGCGCGTCGGCGCCGTTTTCGGTCCCTTCTTTCCCGTCGCGTTGCGACTCGACCGGTGCCGTCGACTCTAACGCCGCCTCGTCGCTCGGTTCCGCCCGGTCGTCAGCCATCTGAAATAGCTCTGTGCGTCTCGTGTCTTAAAGCTTCGCTCACCGTATCTTTCGAACGTCGCTCACGTCGAGTCCCGACTCCGCGATTTCGACCTCGAAACGGACGATGTTCTCGCCCTCGATGCGCGAGAGGACGCCGCGGAACTCCTCGACGACCATCGTCCGAGCGCGTTTCGACCCACCGGACTCCCACCGGAAGCGGAGCGTCCCACCTGCGGCGTCGGTCAACAGCCCTAACTCCTGCGGACCGAGCGTCTCCTCGTTCACGAGCAGGATTATTAGTCCGCCCCACTGGTGGGCGGCCTTTCGGAGACCTTTCATCACCATCGCGATGTCCGACCAGGACATATTTTCGGAGATCGCGCCGACGAGGTCGGTGATGGAGTCGACGAGGACCAGGTTCCCGGGCGCGTGTTCGCCGAGATACTCGCCGAGCGCGCTCAGCACGTCTTCGCGACTGTGTTGCTTCCCCAAGTCGCGGATGGTGGACGTCTCGCCCACGTACCACTCGCGGGGAATCGGACTCAACTGGAAGTACTCGGCGGAAAAGTCGCGAAATCGAATCTTCGAGAGCGCGGCGTCGACGATGTCGTCGGCCATCGTATACGCCATCTCCCGGCCGATGTACTCCTCGTCGGTCGTAAACGAGAGGTAGTGTACCTCCTCGGGGAGGCGCGTGTTGCCGCCGAGAGCGCCGTAGTACAACTCGAACAGGTCGTCGTCGGCGTGCGCCAGCCCGTTCATCGCCGCACTCGTCTGCAGAAACTCCCGCGCGCCTGCCCCGGACTCGCCCGACAGGAGGACGACGTTGCCCGGCGGCGCGCCCCCGCCGATGACGGAGTCGAAGCGCGAGACGCCGAAGGGGATGTTCTCCATGCCCGCCCGTCGGCGGCCGCCGGGATAGTCGTTACGCCGAACAGTCCATGATCTCGACACGTTCGTCACTCGATTCGTGCGCCGACGTTCCGCGGCACGGAGACGAACACGTCGCCGTCGAGTCCGGCCGCCGCCAGCGCCGTCTCGCCGGCTTCCTGCGCGGCGTCGGCGCGCGCGGCGTCGGTGACGCCGTACACCGCCGGCCCCCACGAGGACTGCCCGGCGCCGTACACCGACGGGGCGTCGGAGAGCGACGCGACGAGCTCGCCGACCGGCGGGCGGTAGACGCCGCCCTGTTCGTCGGCGTACCACGCGCCGTTGAGGCGGCCGATTTCGGCGACTGCCTCGCCGAACCGCTCGGGGGCGTCGGCCGCGACGGCGGGCAGCACTTCTCTGACGACGGTTCCCGCAACCCTGTCGGCGATAGTCGGGTCGGCGCGTTCGACGGCAGCGCGCATGCTCGCGTCCTCGTCGGCGTCGCTCTTCCCGGGCGCGGCGTCTGGGAGCACGACCAAGAACCGCCAGTCGTCGGGGAGGCGATGCGCGGCGGCCACCGCCGGAACGTCCCACTCGCCGTCCGCGGGTCTGTCGGCGGTGAAGCGCGCCGTCGGGTGGCCGGCGTCGAGGACGAATCCCCCCGACTCGAACGCCGCGACGCCGACGCCGGAGCGACCGCCGCGGCCCAACGCCGGCGCGTTCGCCCGAACGTCGGGTGCGCGGTCGTACGCTAACGCGACGCCCGTAAAGACGGAGAGTGCCAGTTGCGTCCCGCTGCCGAGACCCATGTGCCGCGGCAACGACGACTCGACGCGAACCCTCGCACCGGGAACGTCGAGCAACTCGGTCGCGCGGGCGGCGTACTCGCGAACGGTCTCGGCCCGCGCGTCGACGCCCGCGGCGAGGTCGACCGTCACCGCGTCGTCGGGAACGATGTCGACGACGAGTTCGGGCGCGTTGAGTGCGACGCCGAGCGCGCCGTACAACCGCTCGTGGGCGAGACTCAGGTTACAGAAGCCGAAGTGGAGTCGCCCGAAGGCGGTGACGCGCGTCATGGCACGCCGTTGGGAACGTCGTGGTATCGGGATTTCGACGGTGGCAACGCTGGACGGTGTTTTTTTGACTACGACGGCAGCGGACAGAGACTCGCGGTGAAGACGGCCACCTCGTCGGTGTCGTTGCGCGCGCCGTGGACGACACCACGCTCGTGGAGGACAACGCCCGGCGCGTCGACCGCTTCCTCGTCGTCGCCCTGAATCACGGTTACGGTCCCGCGGAGGACGTGAAAGACGTTCGTGCTGTCGGCGTGCTCGTGCGCCGAGAGTTCCGCGTCGGGGCCGAGCGCGAACGTCTTCACCAGCACGTCGTCGGTGACGACCAGTTCTGCCGTCTCGACTGCTCCCTCCTCTGGGTCGAGGTCTTCGAGTCGGTCGAGTGTCATGCGCGTGACGACGGCGGCGCGGTGAATAAGCGTGGTGTCGCGCCGCGGCGCGCGAGCGCATCATCGAGCGTGAACGTCGTTCCGACCCGTCCCGTCGTTTACCTCGCTCGCCTCCGTACGTTCCACGATGGACACAGACCGTATTCCCGACGGCTGGTACGAGGAGTCCGACTCCGAGTTCGTCGACCAGAAGTACGACCCTCGGCCGGTCACCGTCTTCCGGCACGTCGACCACGGCGCGACGCTCGTAGCGATGCCGTCGGAGCCGAACACCGAACACACCGAGACCGACACCTACCGCCTCGCGGTCGCTCGCGAGGAGACGTCGAACTTCGGCGACGTGGAGCCGTTCGCCGAAGTACACGGCGACGACGCAGCGCTCGACGCCGCCGAGACGTTCGCGAAGGCGTACAACGCCGAGGGTGGCGGCGACGCGGGTATCGAAGCGGGAAAGCGGGCGGTGTCGGACGAGCAAGAAGCGGGGTAGCGAGCGGACGCGAGTTAGACGAGTTCCTCGGCGACGACCGACGCCGAGAGCAGTTTCGGGTCGACCGCGAGGTCTGCCTGTCCCTTTGCGAACTCCGGCAACGACTGGTTCGCGTAGACGACGACGCGAACGTCGGGATTCAGTTCCTTCGCCAGCGGAATCGCCGTCGCCTCCGCTACGTCGGTGAGGACGACGAGCTCGGCTTCGACGATACCGGCGTCTTCGAGCGCCGGGCGGGTGACGACGCCCTCGATGCGCGCGAGTTCGACGCCCTCGTCGGCGAGCGCGTCGGCCAGTCCGTCTTCGTCGGGACCGCAGAGTATCGCCTTCATCTCACTCGTACTCGATGGTCGCGGGCGGCTTGTGCGTCACGTCGTAGACGACGCGTGCGACGTTGTCGTTCGTCCCGGTGATTCGGCTCTGGATGCGCTGGAGCGTCTCCCAACTGAGTTCCTGAGCGCGGGCGGTCATCCCGTCTCGACTCTCGACGGAGCGGACGGCGACGATCCAGCCGTGGACCCGGTTGTCGCCCTTCACGCCGGTGCCTTTGCCGACGACGGCGGCGAACGCTTGCCACGGGTCGTACTCCTCTAACTCCTCTTCGACGACGTGGCAGGCTTCGCGCGCCACTTCGACTTTCTCCTGGGTCACCTCGCCGATGACGCGGACCGCGAGGCCCGGTCCGGGGAACGGCATCCGCTCGGCGACGACCTCCTCCAAATCGAGCGCGCGGGCGACCTCGCGGACTTCGTCCTTGTAGAGGTCGCGGACGGGTTCAACGATGCCCTCGAAGTCGACCACGTCGGGCAGACCGCCGACGTTGTGGTGCGACTTGATGCCGCCTTCGCTCTCGATGCGGTCGGGGTAGATTGTCCCCTGCACGAGGTAGTCGGCGTCGGTCTCCTTCGCCTCGCGCTCGAACTCGCGGATGAACTGCTCGCCGATGACCTCCCGTTTGACCTCGGGGTCGACGACGCCCGAAAGCGCGTCGAAGAACCGTTCGTGGGCGTCGACGACGCGGAGGCTCTCCATGAAGCTGAATATTTCGCGGATGCCCTCGGTTTCGCCTTTCCGCATCAGGCCGGTGTCGACGTAGACGGGCGTCAGCTGCTCGCCGATGGCGCGGTAGGCGAGCGCGGCAGCGACCGAGGAGTCGACGCCGCCGGAGAGCGCGATGACCGCGTTGGCGTCGCCCACTTCGTCTCGGATTTCGGCGACGGCTTCCTCGATGAACGACTCGGCGTCGACCATCAGGCTTCGACCTCCTCGAGTTGCTCCGTCCGTTCGAGAATCGATTCGACGAGACCGACGAACGGCGGACTCGCCCTGTCGGGGCGTGAGCGGTATTCAGGGTGGAACTGCGTGCCAAGGAAGTAGGGGTGATCTCCGAGTTCGACTATCTCCATGCGGTTACCGGACTTCCCCGAGAACGTCAACGCTCCGGCTTCGAGATCCGAGAAGAACTCGGGGTTCACCTCGTAACGGTGGCGGTGACGCTCCGTGCAGGTGTCGGCGTCGTAGACGCGGTGAGCGAGCGTCTCGGGTTCGATATCGGTGTCGTGCGCGCCGAGGCGCATCGTCCCGCCCATCTCCTCGAGGTCGTACTGCTCGGGCAGGAGGTCGATGACGGGGTACTCGGTATCGGGGTCGAGTTCGGCCGAGTGCGCGTCCTCCCAGCCGAGGACGTTGCGGGCGTACTCGACGACGGCCATCTGGAAGCCGAGACAGAGACCAAGGAAGGGGATGTCGTTCTCGCGGGCGTAGCGGATGGCCTCTATCTTCCCTTCAGTGCCGCGGGAGCCAAACCCGCCGGGGACGACGATGCCGTCGGCGTTCTCCAACCGTTCGGCGTGGTGGTCGCGCATCTCGTCGGAGTCGACCCAGTGGACGTTCACCTCGACGCCGGTCTCGATGCCGGCGTGCTTGAGCGCCTCCCTGACGGACATGTAGGCATCTTCGAGGTCGTACTTGCCGACGAGCGCGATATCGACGGACCCCTCCCGGTTGCGCGTCACGAGTTGGCGCCAGCAGTTGTCGCGTTCGCCTTCGGGCAGCGCCTCGCCGTCGAGTGAGAGTCGCTCCATCACGTACTCGTCGAGACCCTCCTCCTCGACCATCAGCGGGACGTGGTAGATGTCGTCGACGTCGGGGTTCGAGAAGACGGCCTCCGTCGGCACGTCGCAGAACAGAGCGATCTTCTCCTTCGTCTCGATGTCGAGGCGGTTCTGGTTGCGCCCGATGAGGATGTCGGGTTGGAGACCGATGCTCCGCAGTTCCTTGACGCTGTGCTGGGTGGGTTTCGTCTTCTGCTCGCCGTTCTTCGAGTCGGGGACGAGCGTGACGTGCATGAACAGGATGTCCTCCTCGTCCTCCTCGTGGGCGAACTGGCGGAGCGCTTCGAGGTACGGCATCGACTCGATGTCGCCGACCGTGCCGCCGACCTCGACGAGGCAGACGTCGGTCCCCTCGGCGGCCTCGCGGACGCGCCGCTTGATGTCGTCGGTGATGTGCGGGATGATCTGGACCGTCTTCCCGAGGTAGTCGCCGGCGCGCTCCTTCTCGATGACGTGCTGGTACGTCTTGCCCGTGGTGACGTTGTGGTCGGAGGTCATGTCGACCCCGAGGAACCGTTCGTAGTTCCCGAGGTCCAAGTCGACCTCTCCGCCGTCCTTCAGCACGTACACCTCCCCGTGCTGGTACGGGTTCATCGTTCCTGCGTCCACGTTCAGGTAGGGGTCTATCTTCACCGCGGTGACATCGAACCCGGCGTTCGACAGCAAGCGCCCGGTGCTGGCTGCCGTGATTCCTTTGCCGAGTCCGGACATCACACCCCCGGTGACGAAAATGAACTTCCTCCCTAAGTTCGGGTTGTATCCCGTGTCGGGTTCCGTCGGCATACCGACTGTGCGCGAGGCCCGTTGAAGAACGTTTCGTCACGTGCAAACGTTTGCGAGAGGCCCACAAATCCACGCTTTCTGAGGGGTAAGCCGAGTACCGATTCTGCGCCCCGTCTCTGCTGTTTCTGTGCCACTTTCGCCGTCGAAACCGCTCGCTGGTTTCAAAGTACGACACCATCAATCATTCCTGACGCCGGCCGGCAGAAACGTCTATCCGCCTGCCCGTCTATGGACGAACGTGCCGCCGACTCACGACTACCACGTTCACTCGACGTACTCGGACGGCAAGTTCCTCTATCGGATGCTGCGCGCCGCCGAGGACGCCGGACTCGACGCCGTCGGGTTCGCCGACCACTGCAACGCCTCCGCTCGCGAGGAGGCCCGAGAGCGAACGTACCAGCTCGGATTCAACCTCGACCTGACGTACCCGCGTCGACGGGCGGCCATCGACTCGCTCCGCGAGCAGTTCGACGTCCGCATCTTCGACGCCGTCGAGATGGACTACGACCCGCGCGACGAGGACGAGATTCGCACCTTCCTCGACGACGCTGGGTTCGACTACGCCGTCGGGAGCGTCCACCGCCTCGACGGGACCAACGTCCACACGGAGGGCTTCTTCGCGGCGAAGTCCGAGACCGAACAGCAGACGTACGTCGACGACTACTTCGACAAGCTCGTCTCGCTCGTCGACTCGGAACTGTTCGAGATCGCCGCCCACGTCGACCTGGTCGAACGAAACCCCGCGCTCCGCGGCTACGCCACCCCGAGTCACTACGAGCGCGTCGCGGACGCGTTCGAACGCTCGCGGACGGTTCCCGAAATCAACGCCGGGCGCGTCCTTCGCGACTACGGAGAGATTCACCCCTCGCCGCCGCTTCTCCAACTGCTGCTCGAACGCGGCGTCGGGTTCACAGTCGGCACCGACTCCCACCGCCCGCGCGAACTCAGAGAGCGATTGCCGGTGCTTCTCGACCACTTCGAGGAGTACGAAATCGAACCGGTTCGACTGTTCGACTGACGGTTACTCGTCGACGTCCGCCGTCTCCGCCGCCTCGTTCGCGTCTACTCGTTTTCCGCCCGGATATCCCCGTCCTCCGCCCGCACGTCCTCGTCTGTTCGTTCGACGCCCGGTACCTCCAGAATCAGGTCGGCACCGAACGCGCTCGCGGGCGTCTGATAGCCCGTCGGCGCGTCGTCGTCGAGCGTCTTCTCCGTGCAGAGCACCGCCGTCTCGGCCGTGAGCGCGTAAGCGTGCGGCGTCCGGAGCCGCGAGACGACGCGTTCGCCGTCTTCGGCGGTCGCCTCGCCCCAGACGTACACCGTCGCGTCCGCTCGCTCCTCGGCGCTCGGGTTCTCTGCGTAGCGGTCGGCCAGCCGTTTGAGCAGCCGTTTCGCCCGTTTCGTGTCGAGCAGCGGAGCGAGATACCGCTGGAGTTTCATCGTCCGCCGCGTCGATTCCGGAAACGTCGAGTACACCTCGACGTTCGGGATGCCTGTCGTCGTGTACGCCGTCGAGACGTCGCCCCACGGGATGGTGACGGCAGTGCGCCACCCCCGACCGAAGTCGATCTCGCGCGTCTTCCACCCGCTCGGAACCTGGTGGAGTCGGCCGTCTTCGCGAATCGCACCGCCCTCCCCGAGACCCTCGATAGCCGTCTTCAGCGTCCCCGTCGACAGCGACCCCGAGGTGTCGAAGCCGAGCGCGAGGTGGGTCGCCTCCGGCAGCCGCTCGGCAAGGTGGGCGGCGAGACAGTCGGTCGGCACCACGTCGAACCCGACCCCCGGCAGGAGCGTGACACTCGCCTCCTCGGCCTCGTCGCTTCGGCGTTTCAGGCGCTCGAACACCTGAATCTCGCCGGTGATGTCGAGGTAGTTCGCCCCCACCTCGAGGCAGGCATCGACCATCGGTTCGGCCGTCTCCGAGAACGGCCCGGCGCAGTTCAACACGGTGTGGGCGTCGCCGATGCGGTCGGCGACGGTGTCGAGGGAGGCGACGCGGGCGCGAACCCCGAGTTCGTCGGCTTGGTCGGTCACCTTCTCGGCGTCTCGGCCGACGAGAATCGGGTCGAGGCCACGCTCGACAGCCGTTTCGGCGACGAGCGACCCAGTGTACCCGTACGAGCCGTAGATGACGAGTTCGGACATGTGTCACCGTACGAGAGCGCGGATGTTGGGCGTTGCGGCGCCTCTCACTGGGCGGGCGCGAAGCAGACGACTCTGCCGAGACCGGAGACTTTTGGCGTCGCCTCCTCGAAGTGGACCCATGGACTTTCCGCGACTCGGACTCGGCACGTACCAGAACACGGACCTCGACCAGTGCGCGACGAGCGTCGAGACGGCCATCGACGTCGGCTACCGCCATATCGACACCGCGCAGGGCTACGACAACGAGGAAGCCGTCGGCGACGGGATCGATTCGGCGGATATCGACCGAGACGACCTGTTCGTCGCCACCAAACTCGACACCGCGAATCTCGGCTACGACGACGTCATCGAGACGGGCCGTGAGAGCGCCGAGAAACTCGGTGTCGACACCATCGACCTGCTGTACGTCCACTGGCCGCTGAACACCTACGACCCCGAGGAGACGCTTCCGGCGCTCGACGAACTCCGCGACGAGGGCGTCATCGAGCACGTCGGTCTGAGCAACTTCCGCCCCGACCAACTTGACGAGGCGAACGACCACCTCGACGCGCCCATCTTCGCTCACCAGGTCGAGATGCACCCGATGCTCCAGCAGGAGGAGCTCCGCGAGTACGCCCGCGAGGACGACCACTGGCTGGTCGCGTACTGTCCCATCGCCCGCAACGACGTCGCCGAAGTCCCCGAGATTCAAGACGTCGCCGAGAAGCACGAGGCGACGCCCGCGCAGGTGAGTCTCGCGTGGTTGCTCTCGAAGGACGAAGTCGCGCCGATCCCGAAGGCGACCGGCGAGGACCACATCCGCCAGAACTTCGAGGTGAAGGAACTCGAACTCGACGACAAGGACGTCTCGACCATCGACGCGCTCGATCGCGAGGAGCGCATCGTCGACTTCGACGACGCGCCGTGGAACCAGGTCTGAGCGCCCGAACGGGTAATTTCGACGCGGTCTCGACCGCGTAATTACTTTCACCGTGGTTGGCTTGCGCTTATTGCAGCGAGAGCCGTCTGAGTAAAACGCGAGCATCAGCAGTCGTCGGTGGTGGGACACCGACGCAGTGCTCGTTCCCCTGAGGAGGATTGAGCATGTGGAGAAAGACGCGTTTACGACAAAGGCGTTTCGACGAACAGCACGAGAGATACCGTCGCGTTGGCGGAGGTGCACGATGAGCGACGCCGACGAAGGCGAGAACGGCGAAAGCGACGAGAACACCGAGAGCAGCGAGGCCTCGGAGGACCCCGAGAACATCGGCGGAGACGCGACCGCCGAAAACAGGGAGGGCGCCGGGAGCGCCGGAAGCGACGAAAGGGACGGGAGCGTCGGAAGTGACGAAAACGCCGAGAGCGCTGCGAGACGGGGTCAAACCCGCACGGTCGTTGCCGTCGCGCTCCTCTTCTCGCTGCTCGGCGCGACGCTCCCGCGGTTGGCGAGCGGCGACCCGCTCGCGGCGTGGGAGGTTCTCCTACTCTCGACGCTCGGTCTCGCGGCGGGCGTCGCGACGCTCGGCGGGGACTCGGTTCGAACCGCCGCCGCCGTGTTTCGCGAGAGCGGCCCGTAGCAGACGCACACAGTCGGCGTCTCCGTCGGTCAGGCGACGGGTCGTCCCAGCGCCCGCATCGCCCCCGCGCCGACGACCAACACGACACCGAACAGCGCCAGCGCGCCGAGCGGTGACGTCGCGTCGGCGACGACGCCGCCGATAACCTCGAACGGGACCGCCGCCAGCGAGTAAACCATCGACGCCGAGGAGAGCACCGTCGCCCGGCCGACCGAGTCGATGCGGTCGTTCAGATACTGGTTGCCGAGCGTGACCGAGGCGGTGTTGACCGCGCGGGCAACGAAGAACGCCGGAACGGCGAGGATCGGCGCGACCCACAGCGCCGCGAACAGCGCGCCCACGAGGAACGGCACCGCGGCGAACCAGCGACGGATGCCGACCCGGCGGCGGAGCCAACCGGTCCGGTAGCTCACGGCGGCGGCGACGAGCGTGAACCCCGCGTAGACGACACCGACGGCGGTTTTCGTCGCCGACTCGGGGACGCCCGCCGCGAGCGCGACGTCCTGAGCGACTGGCTGGTCGAAGATGTACGTCATCTGGACGACGCCGAACAGCAGCGCGAAGTAGAGCACGAACGCCCGCAGCGGCGGCCTCGCGAGCCGTTCGCGAATCACGCGGACCGCCGCGGCGACGGTGAAGGTGTCGGCGTCTTCGTCGCCGGTCTCCGGCACCGACAGAAGCACGGGGATGCCGAGCGCCGTCACCGCCGCCGTCGCGAAGAACGGCAACCGAAAGCTGTCGTCCGCCAGCGCCCCGCCTACGGGGGCGGTCAGCGCGCCGACAGCGAGACCGAGCGCCGTCGCGCGACCCTTGACGGCGGCGAACTCCGCGGTCGCGTTCCGTTCGGCCAGCAGTTCGTAGAGCCACGCGTCGTCGCTGCCGGAGCGGAACGTCTGGCCGACGGCCCAGCCCCCGTAGACAAGCGCGAACTCCCAGAACGTCGTCGACAGCCCCATCCCGGCGGTCGCGAGCGTGACGACGACGGTTCCGACGAGCATGCCGTTGCGTCGCCCGATTCGGTCGCCGACGTAGCCCGTCGGTATCTCGGCGGCGACGAGTCCGACCCACCAGACTGCGTTGAGAAGCCCGACCTCCGCGAACGAGAGCCCTTGCGCGCGAACGAACAGAATCCAGATGGCGGCGGTGAAACTCGCGTACGTCGTCGTCACGTAGGCGAAGTATTTGGCGTAGACGCTGAACCGGACCATCTTCCGGCGTGACCAACCGGCGTCAACCGTTCTAAGCTATCGGTTCGCGGCCGTCGCCGACGGCGGAGTAGTTCACCCCTCCCCGCCGGTCGACGGACGCCGACGAGGGCTCACGTCCCACTCTCGACTTTGTACTAAGTATCTCCTCGCTGTACAGTTCCATACTCATGCCGCGAGAAACTGTCTTCGAACACTCGATAGACCACGTGGAGGTGTTGGCCCCCGACGGGAGCGTCGACTCGGAGTTGGACCCGGAGCTTTCCGAGGACGACCTGCTCGAGATGTACTGGACGATGAAACGGTCCCGGCGGCTCGACGAGCGCGCTATCGCCCTCCAGCGACGGGGTGAGCTCGGAACGTACGCGCCCGCCACCGGACAGGAGGCCGCGCAGGTCGGCAGCGCCCACGCGCTCGCCGACGAGGACTGGATGGTGACGTCGTTCCGCGAGAGCCCCGCCTACCTCGCCCGGGAGACGCCGCCGCACATGCTGCTGTGGTACGCGATGGGGATGGAAGAAGGCGCTGCGACTCCGCGCGAGAGTCGGAACATGCCGCCGTCGATTCCGGTCGGGTCGCAGGCGCTGCACGGGGCCGGACTGGGGTGGGCACAGGAGATCGCCGACGAGAGTGCCGCGTCGCTCGTCTACTTCGGCGACGGTGCGACTTCGGAGGGCGACGTGTACGAGGCGACCAACCTCGCCGGCGTCTTCGACGCCCACACCGTCTTTCTCTGTCAGAACAACCAGTACGCCATCTCGGTCCCCCGCGCGCAGCAGACCCGCGCGGAGACGCTGGCGCAGAAAGCCGTCGCCGCCGGTATCGAGGGCGTCCAGGTCGACGGAAACGACGTGCTCGGCACCTACGCGGTGGTTCGCGACGCCCTCGAGAGCGCCCGCGACGGCAACCCGGTGTTCGTCGAGGCGTTAACATATCGCCGCTCGCTGCACACCACCTCCGACGACCCGTCCGTGTATCGCAAAGAGGAGGAGGAAGACGAGTGGGAGACGCGCGACCCCATCGCGCGGTTCGAGACGTACCTCCGCGACCGCGGGGTTCTGGACGACGACCGTATCTCGGACGTCGAGGCGTCCGTCGAAGACGAACTCCGCGAGGAGATCCGACTGGCGAACGAGGGACGCGAGGCGGTCGACCCCGAGGAGATGTTCGACTACGTCTTCGAGGCGAAGTTTCCGGAGTTAGAGCGCCAGCGCGCCGCGTTCAGGGGGGAAAACGATGGCCGATAAGCAGCGACTCGTCGAGGCCGTCCGAAACACGCTGTTCGAGGAGATGCAACGCGACGAGGGAGTCGTCGTCTACGGGCAGGACGTCGGCAGAAACGGCGGCGTCTTCAGAGCGACGCAGGGGCTCATCGACGAGTACCCGAACCGTGTCTACGACGCCCCGGTCGCCGAAGCGGGTATCGTCGGCCTCGGCGTCGGTCTCGCCGCCTACGGCTTCACGCCTGTCCCCGAGATCGAGTTCTCGGGGTTCATGTTGCAGGCGTTCCACCAGATACAGCAGCACGTCGCCCGCCTGCGGAGCCGGACGCGCGGCGAACTCAACTGTCCGATGACCATCCGCGCACCGTACGGCGGCGGCATCCACGCGCTCGAACACCACTCCGAGAGTTTCGAGGCTGGATACGCTCACACCCCGGGGCTGAAAGTCGTCGTCCCGTCGACCCCCGCCGACGCGAAGGGACTGCTGACGACCGCCATCCGCGACCCGGACCCGGTCGTCTTCTTCGAGCCGACGCGCCTCTACCGAGCGTTCCGCGAGGAGATTCCCGACGGCGACCACACAGTCCCGCTCGGCGAGGCCGACGTGGTTCAGGAGGGCGAGGACGTGACGGTGGTGGCGTGGGGAGCGATGCGCCACCGCGCGCTCGACGCGGCCGAGGACGTCGACGCGAGCGTCGAGGTTATCGACCCGAGGAGCATAGTCCCCTTCGACACCGAGACGGTGCTAGAGTCGATTCGGAAGACCGGTCGGTGTGTCGTCGTCCACGAAGCGCCCAAAACGGGAGGAATGGCCGCCGAGATAATCGCCCGCATCAACGACCGGGCGCTCTACTACCTCGAAACGCCGGTCCAGCGGGTCACGGGCTACGACGTGCCGTACCCGCTGTTCGCCAGAGAGGACGAGTACGTTCCGGACGAAGACCGGATTCGACGGGGTATCGAGCGGGCGCTGTCAGGCTAACCCGACTCGCGCGCTTCCGCTCCGCTACGCAGCGTCGTCGTTGCGTTCCATGTAGTCGCGCGCCGCCGAGAGCGCCTTGTCGAACTCCGTCGGGTTCTCGGTCAGCGGGGTCTGATGCGACGCCGCGAGTTCGTCGCGCGGCACGGAGTACGCGGTCCAGCCGTCGCCTTCTCGGGTGCAGACGACGCGCTCGTCGGGACCGAGCCACGAGCGAACGTCGTCGTCGCTCTCCTCGGTCTCCCAGCCGGACGGTGCCTCCTCGGGGTGATCGGTGGGGGAGCTCATCTCGGGAGGGTAGTCCGGTTCCAGACGGATAGCTGTTCGCCGCCTGCCCTCGGCGTCGTCACTGAAGCGAACTTCAGTAACGAGACCAAGGGACGCAACGGTTTTGTCCCGGGCATCGAAACGTGTTGACATGAGCCAACCTGTCGAAAGCGAGTCGGCGGTCCCCGACGACGCCGGCATCGCCCCTGCTGAGGCGTTCGCCCTCCTCGGCAACGACACGCGAATCGAGATTCTTCAGGCGCTTTTGGACGAGGACGGCTCCGAAGAACCGGTGTCGTTCTCGGAACTGTACGATCGCGTCGACATCGACGACAGCGCCCACTTCAACTACCACCTGAAGAAGCTCACTGACCACTTCGTCCGCCGAACCGACGAGGGGTACTCCTTTCGCTACCCCGGCTGGAAGGTGGTCCGCGCCGTCTTCGCGGGGACGTTCACCGACCGCGCCGAACTCGACCCGTTCGACGCCGAGGGCGACTGTTACGACTGCGGCGGCGACCTGCAGGCGTGGTACGCCGAGGAACGGCTCACCATCGCCTGCGGCGACTGCGGGACGATACACGTCAGCTACCCGTTCCCCCCGGGGGGGCTGGACGACCGGACGCCCGAAGAACTGCTGCAGGCGTTCCACCACCACGTCCGCCACCACTACTGTCTGGCCGCAGACGGCGTCTGTCCCGAGTGCATGGGTCGGATGGAGACGACGCTCAGCCGAGAGACCGAGTATCCCGGTCTCGACGTGCAGGTGACCCACGAGTGCCGCCGGTGTCACAACCGCCTGCACTCAGCCGTCGGTCTCAACCTGTTGGACAACGCCGACGTGATGACGTTCCACGCCGAGCGCGGCGTCGACTTGAGCACGCGGCCGTTCTGGACGTTCCCGTGGTGCGTCAGCGACCGGCGGACCGAAATCGTCTCCTGCGACCCTCTGGAGGTCCGACTCGACATCCCCTGCGGCGGCGACTCGATGTGTGTCGTCCTCGACGACTCGCTGAACGTCCTCGACGTAGATGGCTGTGCGCGGCCGGTCGGCGCGGCCGAAGAGTAGCCCGCCGAATCGCCGAACCGCCGAACCAACGCAGGACGCAGCACTATCTCGACGCGACGAAGCGACGTGTAGATTTTCGGTTCCGTCGGCGGGTACCGCACTGTGCCGAATAATTACGTACGAGGCGACCGTCTTTTCGATATGGTTACGCCATCGACTCCATCGCTCGTCGCGATCAAAGGCGGTCGGTACTGTGGCTGAACCGGACGGGGGCGAGACGCCGGCACGATTCTTCGGCGAGCAGCTTCCGGTGCGCGAGATCCTCGAGATGCAGATCGACGAGGGGTTACACGAGATGAACCGCGAACTCGACGGGCTGTTTCTCTCGGGGCTGTCGGCGGGGCTCGACATCGGGTTCGGACCGCTGCTGATGGCCGTCGTGCTCACGCTTTCCGCCGGCAGCTACGGCGACCTGCCGACCGAAGTGCTGCTCGCCAGCGCCTACTCCATCGGCTTCATCTTCGTCGTTCTCGGGCGGTCGGAGCTGTTCACCGAACACACGACGCTGGCGGTGCTCCCCGTCATCGACGGACAGGCCTCGTGGAGCGACCTCGGACGGCTCTGGTCGGTGATATTCGCGAGCAACGTGCTCGGCGGACTTGTGTTCACGGCGTTCGTCGTGACCGTCATCCCGGACCTCGGCGTCGCCAACCCCGAATCGTTCGTCACCGTCGCCGAGAAACTCGTCCACCACAGCAGCTCGGGGATGTTCTGGTCGGCCGTCCTCGCCGGCTGGTTGATGGGACTGCTCTCGTGGCTCGTCACCGCCGCGCAGGGGACGATGAGCCGCGTGCTCATCGTCTGGCTCGTGACGGCCTCCATCGGCATCCTCCACCTCCCGCACTCCATCGCAGGCAACGTTGAGGTGCTGTTCGGCCTGTTTATCGCCCCCGAGATAACGTTCGCCGACTACGGCCGGTTCCTGGTACTCGCGACGCTCGGCAACGCAGTCGGCGGGTCGGTGTTCGTCGCCCTCCTGAAGTACGGACACGTGAGTCGAGGGTGACGAACACGGCTCCGAGAGGGTCGGGCGGCGACTACGGCGTCGCCCGGTGAACGTCCGCGGGAACGAGAGCCGAAGCGTTTGCGGGAGCGGGAGTCGAGATGGGTGGCCACACCCGTCCCTGAATGTCAGTCCGCACCTCCCTTCTAGGGAAGCGACGGAAAGAACGCTCTGGCCCGATAGTCGAAAGGCGAGAGAGGTACTCTCGCTCGATATCGGACCGAGACTATCGCCCGTCGTACGCCACGTCACCGTCGACGACGGTCATCGCCACGTCGATGTCGGAAATCGCGTCCGACCGTTCCCACGGCGAGTCGTCGAGAACGGTCAAGTCGGCTCGTTTACCCACCTCGACGGTTCCCAGCCAATTCTCGTCGAATCCGGCGTACGCCGCGCCGAGCGTGTACGCCCGCAGCGCCTCGGTGACGCCGAGACGCTGGCTCTCGGCGGGCGCGTTGACCGCCCAGTGGACGCCCAAAAGCGGGTCTAGCGGCATGCAGTCCGACCCGAACGCGAGCGGCGCGCCCGCGTCGAGCAACGCGGGGTAACGGTTCGTTTCCGTTCGTCTGTCGCCGAGTCGCGCTTCGTACAGTCCGCCCTCGTCGGCCCACTTCAAGAAATTGGGCTGGACGGAGGCGACGACCCCCATCTCGGCGAACCGCTCGATAGCCTCGTCGGAGGCGAGTTCGACGTGTTCGACGCGGTGGCGCATCTCTCTTGGGTTCTCGGTGTCCGCGTAGGCATCCAACACGGCGTCGACGGCCTCGTCGCCGATAGCGTGCGCCGTCACCTGAAAGCCGGCGTCGTCGGCGCGGGCGACGATGTCGTTCAGTTCCTCGGGACCGACGACCCACTGGCCAGTCGCCCCGTCGGCGTCGCTGTACGGTTCCGAGAGCTTCGCGGTCCGACCGCCGAAACTCCCGTCGGTGTAGCTCTTTATCGCGCCCGTCCGGACCATCTCGCTGCCGTGGTTCGTCCGCAGCCCCGCCTCGCAGAGCGCGTCGAGGTGGTCGGCCCAATAGTTGACGCGGACGCGAAGCGAGAGGTCGCCCGCGAGGTCCATCTCGCGGTATACCTGCGGCGCGCGCGAGTGCCGGACCATGTCGTGGACGCCCGTCACGCCGAGTTCGTTGGCCCGACGCTGCGCGGCGTCAAGCAGTTCTCGCATATCTCCGACGTCGGGTTCAACGGCCTCGAAGACGGGGTCAACGGCCTCCTCAACGACGACGCCGGTCGGTTCGCCGCCCTCGGTCTGCACGTCACCGTCGGGCATCCCGTCGCGACAGCGGTCGAGCGCAACCGAGTTGAGCGACGCGACGTGCATGTCCTCACGGAACGCGACGACAGGCCGACTGTCCGAGACGGCGTCGAGCTCCTCGCGGGTGAGATAGCGCGACTCGGTCCACGCGCTCTCGTCGTAGCCATAGCCCTGAATCCAGTCGTCCGGACCCACGTCGGCGGCGCGCTCGCGCAGGCGGTCGACGGCCTCGTCGGGTCCGGACGCCCCCGAGAGGTTCGCGTGGACGAGGTATCGGCCGGTCATCGAGAGGTGGACGTGCGCGTCGACGAAGCCAGGGAGGACGACGCGGCCGTCGAGGTCGACGATTTCGGTCTCTGCCCCGGCGAGGAACTCCACGTCGTACGTCGATCCGAGGCGGACGATGTCGCCGTCTCGCACGGCGAGCGCGTCGTACACCTCGTCGGCGTCGTCGCCTTCGGCGGTTCGACCCGCGGCGTCGTCGGTGAGAGTGTGAATCTCCCCGTCGACGAGTACGAGGTCTGCGGCGTCGGTCATGGTGGTGCTGGCGCGTGGGAGCGCCAAAATCGTTCGGGAACCGGCTTTTCGGTTCGCGGCGACGGTCGCTGGGGGACGTGTCGCTAACGAGATGGCGGTTCGCTAACTGAACGGCCATTCGCTACGGGGCGCTTCTCAACGCTCGTTCGCGAGCACGCCCAGTATATCATCGTACAAGCCGACACTGACAAGCTCCGGAGCCGTTTCGTTCATCACCGACTCGAAAGCCGCAAATAAATATAAGATAACTGTGGTTTCCGCTACTACAACTCCACTGTTGTTACGCGAATAGCAACGTCGTTCGGCCTCGAACCGAGGGTTTTGGTGACCCGAGCGAGGTTGCACGTAAGTTCGTCCCCAACTCATTTTAAAAGTACGCGTCGGCGTCGGGCAGTCCCGGCGTCGTCCGCGTTCCGATACTCGAGAAATCGAATCGATACTCCTTAGCGACCGCCGAGACGAACTGTCCCCCATGACCGACTCCGCCGCGCCGAATCCGGACGCCGCCGAGGCCGAAGCCCTCGCCGACCGCGTCCGCGACGGCGATTTCAGACTCCACGAACTCGAAGCGCACGCCGACGCCGACACCGCGGCGGCGGCCCGCCGACTCCTCGTCGAAGAACAGTCGGATGCGTCGCTCGACGCCGTCGGCGACTACAGCTTCCCGGCCGAGCAGGCCGACCCGAACATCGAGAACATGGTCGGCGCGGCCCAGATTCCGCTGGGCGTCGTCGGCCCCGTCACGGTCGACGGCGGCGCGCTCTCCGGCGAGCGCTACCTCCCGCTGGCGACGACCGAAGGGGCGCTGCTCGCCTCCGTCAACCGCGGCCTCTCTGTCGTCGACGCCGCGGGCGGCGCACGAGCGCGCGTTACTAAGTCCGGCATGACCCGCGCACCCGTCTTCCGCGTCGCCGACGTGGTCGAGGCCGAAGCGCTCGTCTCGTGGGTGCGCGACAACGAACCAGCGTTGAAAGAAGCGGCCGAAGAGACGACCAATCACGGCGAACTGTTGGACGTAACGCCGTACGTCGTCGGCAACTCCGTCTTTCTGCGCTTCCGCTACGACACGAAGGACGCGATGGGGATGAACATGGTCACCATCGCCACGCAGGCCGCCTGCGACGTGGTCGAGGAGGAGACGACGGCCTCGCTCGTTGCGCTGTCGGGCAACCTCTGCACTGACAAGAAACCCGCCGCCATCAACGCCGTCGAGGGTAGAGGGAGAAGTGTCACGGCGGACGTGACGATTCCGCGCGAGATCGTCGAAGAGCGACTCCACACGACCCCCGAAGCCGTCGCCGAAATCAACACGCGAAAGAACCTCGTCGGCAGCGCCAAAGCCGGAAGCCTCGGTTTCAACGCCCACGTTGCCAACGTCGTCGCCGCGATGTTCCTCGCGACCGGGCAGGACGCCGCGCAGGTCGTCGAAGGCTCGAACGCCATCACGACGGCCGAAGTACAGGGCGGAGATCTCTACGTCTCCGTCTCGCTGGCGAGTCTCGAAGTCGGCACCGTCGGCGGTGGCACGAAACTGCCGACGCAGGCTGAAGGACTGGACGTGCTCGGCGTCCGCGGCGGCGGCGACCCCGCCGGAGCGAACGCTGACGCGCTCGCCGAAGCTATCGCCGTCGGGTCGCTCGCGGGCGAACTTTCGCTTCTGGCGGCGCTCGGGTCGCGGCATCTGTCGAGCGCCCACGAGGAACTGGGTCGGTAGCTCCGGGCGAGGAGAGAGCCCGTCGCATCTCTCAGAGCGAGCGGTACCGTCCGCGGCTCTCCGACACCTCGCCGCCGAGCGTGAGCTTCTCCAGAATGTCTCGCGCCTTCTCCGCGGGGACGCCGCGCTCTGCGGCGTAGCTGACGACTTCCTCTTCTGTGGGTCGCTCCTGCTCTTTCACTGCCTCCTCGACGAGTTCGCGCCGCGATTTGCTCGAAGACGTGGACCGCGACGACGTATCGCCCGCGGCGGCGACTTCCTCGGCGTCGAGACCCGACCGTTCGAGATACTCGTGGTCGGAGATGTGGGCGTCGTCGAGTTGCGTCTCCATCTCCGAGACTGAGTCGAGGTTCGAGAACGCCTCCGACGCGCCCTGCTTCTCTGCGAGTATCGCCGAGCGGACCTGTCGGGCGGCGTCGTGGTCCTCGGCGGTGTACATCTGCCGGAGCTTCTTCGTCTGGTGGCGCTTGCCGCAGCGCGAACACTGCGCCGACGCCTGTTCGCGCGGGTTCTCAATTATCCAGATGTTCGAACACCCGTTACAGCCGACGACGGCGTACATGTCTCGCTGTGGTCGGGCGGCGGGTTTGAATCTACTGCTCGCCCCCGAAACTATCGACAGAGGCGACTGTCACCGCGACCCGGCAGAAACGATTTACTCCTAAGCGTTGCCGTTTGTCCGTGAGCAGTGACCATCTGTGGGAGTGACCAGTACGCTTCGAACCGTCGTCCGCGTCGCGCGCGACCGAAATATCACGTTTCTCGCGGCGGGATTCGCTCACTACGCGCTCCAGTCGCTCATTCCGCTAACCATCCTCGTGTTCGCCGTCGCCACGTTTCTCGGCGAGGGCCAAGTGGTGACGCAACTACTGAACCAGGTGAGCGCGTACACCTCCGAGAGCGGCCGACAGGTGCTCGAACAGGCGTTGACCAGTTCCGCGGGTCGTAGAGGCGCGAGTATCGCCGGTCTCGGATTCCTGCTCTGGGGGGCGTTGAAGATGTTTCGCGGTCTTTCGCAGGCGTTCGGCGAAGTGTACGGTAGCTTCCACTCCATCGGCTTCTTCCGACGGTTGTTCGACGGACTGCTCGTGCTCGTCGTCGTACTCGTCGCGATCGGACTCATGGCCGGCGCAGGTATCGTCGTCACGTTCGTCGACCTCTCGATTCCCTACCCGGCGATCGTGACGACGCTCTCGCTTTTCGTACTCCTCGTCTTGATTCTCCTGCCGATATACTACATCCTCCCGCCGGTCCCCGTCACGTTCAGACACATCGTCCCCGGCACCGTCGTCGCCGCCGGTGGGTGGATTCTCCTCCAACTGGGCTTTCTGTACTACGCGCAGAACGCCTCGCAGTACCAGGCCTACGGCGTCCTCGGCGCGGTGTTGCTGTTCGTGACGTGGCTCTACCTCGGGGGCATCCTCGTCCTCCTCGGCGCGGTGGTCAACGTCGTCATCGAACGGCCGACGCCGTACGCGGAACTCCGTGCGCCGCGCTAGCTTTATTCGGTCGGAGCGCAGTCACAGTCTATGGAACGACTGTCGCTGTCGGACGTAGAGACGACCGAAGCAGTGCCCGACGTTCACCTCGCGCAACTCGCCGCGGGCGAGGAGATGAGCGTCCAGCACTTCCACATCGCCGCTGGGGCCTCGGTGCCCGAACACGATCACCCGCACGAGCAGACGGGCTACATCACCCAGGGAACGCTGACGTTCGTCGTCGACGGGGAGGAGATTCGCGTCACCGAGGGTGACTCCTACGTCATCCCCGGCGGCGAACCCCATAGCGCCGAGAACCGCGGCGACGAACCCGTCCGCGGCGTCGACATCTTCAGCCCGCCGCGCGTGAATCCCGACTGGCAGGAGTAACGTTCGAGAAAGCCGCCCGACGAGTCGCCGAGAAGGGATTACGAGTTCCCAGCAGGAACAGTAGATCGTCGTCTTTGAACGTCTCTGTCGGAACGTTCACCCGCGAAAAACCGGAGATTTACCGATTAGCCGGGATACTCCCTACGACAGCTTCCGTATGTTTTCGCGGCTCCGCCGCGAAGGTGAGAAAAGCTCTCTACGAGAGCTTTTCAATGTTCTCGACGACTGCGTCGGCAAACTCGCTCGTGGCGAGTTTGTTGCCGCCCTCGATCTGGCGGTGGAGGTCGTAGGTCACGTTACCGGAGGAGATCGTCTCCTCGACGGCGTCCTTGACGAGCTGGCCGGCGTCCTTCCAGCCCATGTACTCGAGCATCAGGCGACCGGAGAGGATCATCGCCGTCGGGTTGACCTTGTCCTGACCGGCGTACTTCGGCGCGCTGCCGTGGACCGGTTCGGCGAGACAGCGGGCGGTACCGAAGTTCGCGCCGGGCGCGATGCCGAGGCCGCCGATCTGCGCGCCGGCGGCGTCGGACATGTAGTCGCCGTTGAGGTTCATCGTCGCGATGACGTCGTACTGCTCCGTGCGTGTGAGGAGTTGCTGGAGCATGTTGTCGGCGATACGGTCCTTGACGACGATCTTGTCCTCGGGACGCTCACCGTCGTACTCCTCCCAGAGTTCGTCCTCGGTGATGGTCTGGTCGTACTCCTCCTCAGCAACCTCGTAACCCCAGTCGCGGAACGCCGCCTCGGTGAACTTCATGATGTTGCCCTTGTGGACGAGCGTGACCGAGGGTCGGTCGTTCTCGATGGCGTAGTCGATGGCCTCGCGGACGAGGCGTTTCGAGCCGAACTCCGTGATGGGCTTGACGCCGATGCCGACGGGACCGTCGTGGATGACGCCGGTGGCGCCCATCTCGTCTTCGACGAAGTTCCGGACCTTCTCGACTTCGTCGGTGCCGGCTTCCCACTCGATACCGGCGTACACGTCTTCGGTGTTCTCTCGGAACGTGACCATGTCCATCTTCTCGGGATGTTTGACCGGCGACGGGACGCCGTCGATGTGGTAGGTCGGGCGAACGTTCGCGTACAGGTCGAGCTTCTGGCGGAGCGCGACGTTGAGCGAACGGAAGCCCGCGCCGACGGGCGTCGTCAGCGGACCCTTTATGGCGACGTTGAACTCCTTGATGGCGTTGACCGTGTCGTCTGGGAGGTTCTCGTCGTACTTCTCGCGGGCGGACTCACCGGCGTAGACGCGCATCCAGGAGATAGAGCGGCCCGTCGCCTCTGCGGCGGCGTCGAGTACTTTCTGCGCGGCCGGACCGACGTCTGTACCGATTCCGTCCCCGTGGATGATGGGGATGATGGGGTTCTCCGGAACGTCGAGTTCGCCGGCCTCCTCGTCGGCGACCGTAATCTTCTGGCCCTCCTCAGGGACCTTGACCTGATCGTAGCTCATGAACAACGGTGAGTTTTCGAGGCAGCGTAAAAGGCCTGCCGTTCTGCAGTTCCGGCGGTAATATTTTGCCGAACACGCCGACGCTAGCACGTAACACGGGCGGCTGGCCTCTGTGGTAACCGCACACCTCGGCCGACGTTTTCTCACAGAGTGTCTGCAGGACTGGGATGTAAAGCCCAATATTTCCTAAGACGTGCCTGCGTGGACGAATCTCTCGAATTTCGGACGGCTGACGCAGCGACGCGTAAGCGCTGAATAACTATTTCGGCGCTTTCGGTAGCTAACTCGCCGAGAGAATGCCTCTCGAACCGGGCGAAGTCGAGATAACAGGGCCGGATAGCTACTACTCTGCGATTATTTCATGGCCTTAGGCAACGAGTTAAAGTCTCTTGGGGCCGTTTCTCCACGTGCCCATGTCGAAGACAAACATCGGTACGTGCAATGACAACGAATACACGACGAACGCGGCGTTGGTTCCGCTGTTCGTCGTCCTGCAGTTCGGTATCCCGGATTTCCTCCAGGAGACCATCTCGACGATCATCGCGTTCATCCCGCGACTCATCGGCGCAGCCATCATCCTCCTCATCGGGTGGATAATCGGGCGCGTCGTCGCCCGAGTCGTCTCCGCGATCGTCGATAGAAGCGAACTCGATGAGATGGTACTCCGAACGCCAGTCGGCCGCGCGCTCGGAAACAGCGAGCAAGCCGTCTCGAACACGTTCGGTAAGTTGGCGGCGTGGTACGTCTACCTGCTCGCCATTCTCGCGGCGGCGAACGCGCTCGCCATCACCGTGCTCTCGCAGTGGATAACGACGGCTGTCTCGTACCTGCCCGCGTTCATCGCCGGATTGGCCGTCATCATCCTCGGCTTCGTCGTCGCCGACTTCATCGCCCGCGTGGTCCGGCAGAGTTCCGCGACCTCCCAGGGTGGCGTCTCGACGATACTGGCCGACGGCGTCCGGATGTTCCTCTACTTCACGGTACTCGTCATCGGTCTCGACACGATGGGGTTCAACGTGCAGGTGCTGTACATCCTCGCGCGGGCCGTGGCGTACGGCATCGGTGCCGCCATCGCCATCGGTCTCGGCCTCGCCATCGGTCTCGGCGCTCGCGGCTGGGTCGGCGAGAACATCGACCAGTGGGCCAGCCAGAGCAAGCGCGCCGCGCCCAGCATGAACGACCAGTCCCAGCAGCCTAGCTCCGACGACTGATCGAGAACCGACGACTCGGCCCGTACTGCGGGCCCGGTGCGGTCTCTTTTTTGAGCGGTCGAGAGTCAGTGACGGAGGAGCGTCCACGCCACCTGACCGCAGTGTGTCCCATCACCCCGAAAGCGCCGTGCTCGAAACGAATGGTTTCCTCGGGTCGCCGACCGTCGCAAATGAGTCTGTTACATATGGCGGTCCGGTGAACCGTGAGTTCGACATGCACGTCATCGTACACGGCGGCGCGGGCGGCACGCCGGACGAACCCGAACCCCGACAGGCGACGTTGGACGAGGCGGCCGAGACCGGCGCGGCGCTGTCGACGCCGCTTTCCGCCGTCGAGGAGGCAGTGAAGCTTCTGGAGTCGAATGACCGGTTCAACGCGGGTGTCGGAGGCGCGGTCCAGTCGGACGGCGTCGTCCGAACCGACGCGGGCGTGATGACCAGCGACCGCGAAACGGGCGCGGCAGCGAGCATGGCGGGCGTCGAACACGCCGTCTCTGCGGCGCGCGTCGTCGCCGAGGAGACGCCGCACGTCCTCGTCGTCGGCGACCACGCCGTCGACCTCGCGGCAGACTACGGCGTCGAGACGGGCGTCGACCTCCTGACCGAGAAGAGTCGTGAGCGCTGGAACGACAGCGACGCCCCCGAGGGAAGCCCCGCGGAACATCTGCAGTGGCTCCGCGAACGGTTTGGCGGCCACGACACGGTAGGGGCCGTCGCCGGCGACGGCGAGACGTTCGCCGCCGCCACCTCGACAGGCGGGCGCTGGTTCGCCCTCGCCGGACGCGTCGGCGACGTGCCTCAGATCGGCTCGGGGTTCTACTGCGCGCCTGCCGGCGGCGCGAGCGCGACCGGTGCGGGCGAAGACATCGCGAAGGCGACGCTCTCGCGCCGGGCGGTTCGACACCTCGAAGCGGGGTTGGGCGCGCAGGCGGCCGCCGACCGCGCGATGGCGGAGTTCGGCGAACTCACCGGTTCCGACGCCGGCGTCATCGTTCTCGACGACAATGGGGCGGGAAGCGCGTTCAACACCGACGGGATGCAGACGAGCGTCGCAACGAGCGCCGCGTTGCGGTGACTGCGGTCGTCCGGTCGTTCGCGGACGCGTCGCTCTCCGGTCGAGTCGTCGCCGAAAAAAGAGATCTGCTTCGACGAGAGGTCGTCAGTTAGTTTCCGCTGTCGTTACCGCTGTTTCCGTTACCGCCGCTGTTTCCGTTGCCGCTGTCGTTCCCGGCGTCGCCGCTGTTACCGGGTGCGGTGTCGTTGGCGGAGACGGGAACCGTGTAGGTCGTCTTCGACGTGGTAACGATGTGCTGCGGCGAGTTCGTCCGCTCGAGTGCGGTCTGGCTCGGGCCGCGGACTTCGAGTTCTACCTGCTGAGTCTCGCCGGGTTCGAGCACGACCAGTTCACTGGTCGGTGCGCCGAGACCGGCGCGGTAGGAGATGCTGTCTGCGACCGTCTCGTTCGTCGGGTTGACCACCGTCACGGTGACGTTGTACGTCTCGTCGGCCGAGATTTCGGACGGTCCTTCGACGCCGGTGACGGCGAGACTGTCCCACTGCGGCGCGACGCGAACCGACGTCGTGCCGGTCGTCATCGACTCGACTTCGGCGGTGCCGACGTCGACGGCGTCGACGACGACGACGTTGCCGCCGGCGCCGTCACCGACCTGCCGGGCGTCGTCGGGCAATCGATCGACCGCGCCCTGGACCTGGTCGTCGGATACGTTAGACTCGTCGAGCGTCGAGCGGATGGTCTCCGTGGAGTCGGTGAGTTCCTGGGATTCCTCCTCGGTCACTTCACCGTCTTCTATCGCCTCGCGGACGTTCGCAAGCTCCGTCTTCAGCTGAACGTACTGCTCGTCGGTGAACTGCTCGCGGTTTTCGTCGATAGCCATCTCCGCTCGGTCGATAGCCTGCAGCGCTTGGTCGGTGTTCTCACCGAGCGAGAAGTTCTCCGTTCCCTCCATGTCGTCGAACGCCGATGGCGTCGGCGTCGACTGCTGGAGCGTCTGGATGGTCAGCGAGTCGACTTCCATTTCGTCGACGTTGACCTCGCGGACGAGGACCGTCGTCGCGTTGGAGTCGCCCGTCTGCGCCGAGTCGCCCTCGCCGGCCATCGAATCGTTTTCACTGGCCGCCGAGTCGCTCTCGTTGGCCGCCGAGTCGCTCTCGTTGGCCGTCGAGCCGTCGGACGCGCTGTCGTTCGAGAGGAGACCGGTCTGGTCGTCCTCAACGCTCACGTCGTTGACCGAGAGCGTGTCGACGCGGAGAGTGCCGATGACCACGCTACCGACGCTCTCGTTCGAGTCGAGGTAGCCGCGCGCTTGGGCCTCGTTGATGTCGTCGTCCTGGACCTCGATATCCTCGATGGAGACGCCGCTGACCTGGATGCTGTCGAAGGAGGCGTCCTCGAAGACACCCTCCTCGACGGTCCCTTGGTCACCGATCTCCACCTGCTGGACGACTAACCGCTCGACCGTGACGTTCTCGACGGTTCCGCCGTCTACCTGTAGCTCACTCACCGAAACGTCGGTGAACGTTACATTCTCGTCTGCCGTCGTCGCCGCACCGCCCATCGCGGGTTGAACGCCTGCTGTTACCAGCAGAAGCGCGGTTACTAACGCGACGGCCGTCCGTATGGTTGTGGAACTCACGCTTTCAAACACCGCTGATTCGATAATAAACCAGAACGGCTGTTTTCACCCCACATGCGGAGCTTATCTCGCTAGCCTGTCACTGTACCGTCACCGGGTTTTCTGCGAAAAGCTCTAATTACTGACTGTAGACTGACATTCTCGGCGGCTCGAACGAGGCCGCGCGACGGATCTCGGTCGCCGGAGATTGACCGCCTCGCTCGTCGCAGGACGCCGGTTTGGGAACGGCGTCTGCCGACCCCGATGAACGTCCGCCGAACCGCCGGCGCGACGCGACTCACTGGTCGTCGACGAACACGTCGTCGTGGTCGACCGTCAACTCGCGATTGTGGCTCTCGGCCGCCGGTACCGGTTCCTCGTCGGGGGCGGCCCGGCGTGTCGCTCCACTGCGTCGCCCCGCTGTCCCGCAACCTCTTTGCCCCGGTCGGTCAAAGCCTGCGGGTATGAGCATCGGACATCTCGACGACGAGACGGTCGAAAAGTACCGCGAGGCGGGCGACATCCTCCGAACCGTGTTGGACGAGTCCGCGGAGATGATCGAACCAGGCGTAACGCAGCTCGAAGTCGCCGAGTACGCCGAATCGCGCATCAAGGAACTCGGCGGGGGGTGGGCGTTCCCGGTCAACATCAGCGTCGACGAGGAGGCGTCGCACGCGACGCCCGCCCGCGACGACGACACCGAGTTCGGCGAGGAGATGGTCTGTCTGGATGTCGGCGTCCACGTCGACGGCTACGTCGCCGACGCCGCCGTCACCGTCGACCTTACGGGGAACCCCGAACTCGTCGAAGCCTCCGAGGAGGCGCTCGCCGCCGCACTCGACGCTATCGAACCCGGTGTGGAGACGGGTGCCGTCGGCGCGGAGATCGAGGACGTGATCCGCGGCTACGGCTACACGCCGATTCTGAACCTCTCCGGTCACGGCGTCGAGCAGTGGGACGCCCACACCGGGCCGAACATCCCCAACCGCGGCGCGGAGCGCGGCGTCGAACTCCAAGTCGGCGACGTGGTCGCCGTCGAACCGTTCGCGACCGACGGCAGCGGCAAAGTGACCGAGGGTGCGAAAACCGAGATTTACAGCCTCGAAAACGACCGCTCGGTCCGCAACCGACAGGCTCGACAGGTGCTCGACCACGTGAAAGAGCACTACCGCACGCTCCCCTTCGCGGCCCGGTGGCTCGACGTTCCCCGCGCGGAGATGGCGATTCGCCGCCTCGAACAGAACCACGTTCTCCACGGCTACCCGGTGCTGAAGGAGGAGGATAGCCGTCTCGTCAGCCAGGCCGAACACACCGTCATCGTCACCGAGGACGGGTGCGAGATTACGACCAACTGAGCCGGTAGCTGCGGAAACGCACGTAACTCCGCTTCGGTCCTGTGAAAAGAATCGTCTCGACGGCTTCGGCCGGTCGCCGCTTACGCGCCAACGGCGCCGAGCAGTTCGTCGTACTCCGGTTCGTTGTCCGGTTCGTCGGCTTCCCACGCGTAGGTGATTTCGCTGTCGTCGTTGACAACGTACACCGCGCGGTTCGCGACGCCGTGCAGACCCAGTTCTTCGACGTCGATTTCGAGGTCGTACGACTGAATCGTCTCCCGGCTCATGTTGCTGACGAGCGGGAACGAGAGGTCGTACTCCTCGCGGAACGCGTTCAGCGTGAACGGCGAGTCGGCGCTCAGACCGTACACCGACGCGTCGGCTTCCTCGAACTCGTCGATGTGCTCTTCGAGCGAGGTCATCTCGTTCGTACACGGCGGGGTGAACGCGCCCGGGAAGAACGCGAGTACGAGCGAACCGTCGTCAACCCGCTCCGAGAGCGTGAACTCCTCGACGTCGCCGTTTGCCACTTTGTTCGTGAACTCGAGTGCGTCGTCGCCTACCGAGACCATATCCGGCAGTTGGGGCGAGACGCGGATAAACCGCTCACAGGCCACCACGTTCGCCGCGAGCGTGAGACGTAAACCGACGGGGCCGTCCGTCGGGGACGTTGTCCGTGGTTTCGTACGCTCCCCGGCGGGGAACGCGGAACGTCGCCGCTCTCGGGTGCTTCGAACGCCGGGAAAAACCGAACCCGTTCACTACGCGTTGTTCATCCGCTGGGTCTTCTCCGTCCCGCAGACGCCGCAGACCGAGATGCGGTAGGGTTCGCGCGAGAACTCCGCGTTCTCCCGCTTCTGGCTCTCGGTTCGAATTTCGACACGGACGTTGTGAGTCGTCTCCCGCCCGCAGCGGTCACACGTCTCTGCCACCCCATCGGGTTCGGGTTTCGTCGCCATTTCAGGCAACAGTATGGGTGAATTACGAATAAAGACACATCTCCGTTCCATCGATTTTCGACCGTTCATCGCAAGACGGCGTCGGGATGACCCCCCGTTCGGAGGGGTACTGTTCAAACGGTTTATCGGCGTAAGACGGACGGTAAAACCGTCGTCGACCCCGTTCGTCGCCGTTCTCGGTATCGGTCGCCGCGGTCGTGTGGGCCGTCGCGTCCGTGCAGAACTGCCGGCGTTCGTGTAGAACCATCAGCGTTCGTGCAAATCCGTCGACGCCTACCCGGAACCGTTCGCGTCCGGAACCGTCGGCGGTCGTACAGAACTGTCGACGTTCGTGCGGACCTCCCGGCGTCGTCCGAGGCGACCGGCAGTTGCGGAGTAGAACTGACGTCGGCGGTGAGATACGCCTAAGCGAGTGGCGACTAAGACCGTACCATGGACCAACTGTTCGCGCCGTGGCGCATCGAGTGGGTCGAACGCGACACCGACGGCAGCGACGGCGGGTGTCCGTTCTGCACGCTCTCCGAGGACGACGCCGACAGAGAGAACCGCATCGTCGCGCGGAGCGACCGCTGTTTCGTCCTCCTGAACAACTATCCGTACAACCCCGGCCACGTGATGGTCATCCCCTACCGTCACACCGGCGAGTACGCCGACCTCAACGACGCGGACCTGCTCGACCACGCGCGCCTCAAACAGCGGACGTTCGAGGCGCTTCGGACCGCCTCCGGTCCGGACGCGTTCAACGCCGGACTCAACCTCGGCGGTGCCGCCGGCGGTTCTATCGACGATCACGTTCACACCCACGTCGTCCCCCGGTGGTCCGGCGACACGAACTTCATGCCTGTCATCGGCGACACGAAAGTGCTCGTCGAAGCGCTCGAAGATAGCTACGACCGCCTCCACGACGCGTTCGCCGAGCAGGACGGCGCGGCGAGCAGAGGCGACGACGACGCCGTCCAGCTTCGGTTCGACTGACGCGACGGGAACTCGTGTTCGCTCCCATCTCTCGGCGAACGGTCCGCCGCCGAACCGTCGACCGCCGGCGAACCGTCCGCTGCCGCCGAACCACCCGCTGTCTGTGACACGCCTCGCGCTGGGCGAATCACCAGCGCTGACGGTCAGTTCAAAGCACCTTTGAGCGACGGTGTCCTACGACGACCGATGGACCGGCAGACCGTCGTCAGGCGCGTCGGGGTAGTCGTCCTCGCGGCCAACCTCGCGCTCGCCGTGGCGAAAGGGGCGGTGTGGTACCCCACCGGAAGCCTCGCCGTCGGTTCGGAGGCGGTCAACAGCCTCTCGGACGCCGTCTACAGCTTCGTCGTCCTCGCCGGTCTCTACATCACGACGCAACCGCCGGATCTCGACCACCCCCACGGCCACGAGCGAATCGAACCGTTCGTCTCGCTGTTCGTTGCCGTCGGCATCTTCGCCGCGGGCGGTGCGGTGCTGTGGCAAGCCGTCCAGTCAGTGCTCACGGGTAGCTACGGCGGGACCGTTGGTCTCACCGCCGTCGGCGTCCTCGTCGCCAGCGCCCTCGTAAAGTACGTTCTCTACCAGTACTGCCTCCGGGTCGGCGAGGCGCAGAACTCGCCTGCGCTCGTCGCCGCCGCGCTCGACAACCGAAACGACATCCTCACCGCGAGCGCGGCGCTCGTCGGCGTACTCGGCACCCGGGTCGGCGTTCCGGTTCTCGACCCGGTCGCCGCCGCCGTCGTCTCCGTCGGCATCGGCTACACCGGCTACGAAATCGTCCGCGACAACGTCGACTATCTCGTCGGCCGTGCGCCGCCGGAGGACCTCCGCGGCGAAATCCTTCGCCGGGCGCTCTCGCACGAAGACGTTCGCGGCGCGCACGACGTCGTCGCGCACTACGTCGGCCCGGAGATAGACGTGAGCCTCCACATCGAAGTCGAAGGCGACATGACCGTCCGCGAGGCGCATGACATCGAGACGGACGTGGTCACGTCGATCCGCGAGATTTCGGAGGTCGACGACGTGTTCGTCCACATCGATCCGAAGGAGCTCGGCGAGTGGAAAGACGACGACGAAACAGACCGGTTAGCGAGATGGACGGGCGTCGACAGCCGACGACGGTAAATCTCCGACAGCGCTCTTCTCGCTCACTCAGAGCACACCTGTGACGACGAGGCGAAGCCACCCGAGCATCGGCACGCCGACGTTCGCTTTCGCGCGAACCTGCTCGGTCCGCACCGGGTCGATGGAGTCGGTCGCCTGGTCGTAGTACTCGTTGCCGTCGCCTTTCGTGACGTATCCGGCGTGCGGAGCGGGGCAGTTGGCCAGTTCCGTGCAGTCGTCGACGCCGGGCGGAATCGCCGAGGAGTCGGCGCGTTGGTACCAGTTCTCGCCCGCCTCGACGCGGAAGTGCGCCCGGCGGAGCGTCGGCGCGCCGTCCCGCTCGGGACCGTCGAAGGCGACGACGTCGCCCGGTTCGCCGAATCGCTCGTAGGCGCTCGATTCGGCTTCCTCGACGGTCGTCACGCCGTCGGGACCGGCCGTCCCGTCGTCGTAGCGGCTGACGTCGGTGACGAAGACGAGGTCACCCCTGTCGAGATTCGGTTGCATGCTCGCGCTCTCGACGGCGACCATCGGCGGCCAGACGCCAGCGACGGCGAACAGCGCCACGCCGACGACCCCCAGTGCGGCGAGCACACCGAAAAACTCCCGAGAAACGGGGTCACCGCTTTCTCTCGTTCCTGACACGGCCGGCGGTACCACGAGTAGCTAAGTGTAGATTGGGGTGGATCGAGGGTCGGCCGGTCCGGACGCCGAGGGGTTACGGGCAACCGACGTCGTCGAGCGTCGCCGACCCTTCGACGACGAGGCGAACCCAGCCGACACACGGGAGGCGGAGTCCCGCTTTCGCGCGGATCCACTCGTGTTTGACCACGGGGGCGATACCTTTCGCCTGGTCGTAGTGGTCGTTCGCGTCGCCTTTCGTCACGTAGCCGTCGTACGGCGCGGGGCAGTTCCGGAGTTCGTCGCAGCTATCGGCGGTTACCGGGAGGTACGACCGATTCGCCCGGTCGTACCAGTTCTCGCCTGCCTCGACCCGGAAGCGGGCGCGGTGTATTATCGGCGTTCCGCGGTTCGGTGCCTCGTAGATTATCACGTCGCCGTCGCCGACGAAGCGCCGGTAGTCGCCGTCGTCGTCGGTGGTCACGACCCCCGCCGCGTCGGCGCCCGACCCCGAGAACCGGTCGGTGGCGGTGACGACGACCATGTCGCCTCTCTGCATGTGCGGGTCCATGCTCCCGCTCTCGATGGCGACCATCGGCGGCCACACGCCGGTCACCAACACGAGCACGAGAAACACCGCGATGACGGCGGCGACGGGTTGGAGGACGTCGTAGAGGAGGGAACGAGGCATCTATTCGGGAGTGCGTGGCAGTAAGCAAGAGCGTTGCGGGACGGTGTCGGTTCAGTCGCTCGAATCGGCGGTCGTTTCCGTCGTCGACGCTGTCCCGAGGTCGACCGTCTCCGACGCCGAGACCATCCCGTCGACGCTCGCGGTCACGAGTCCGTCCTCGCCGCCGGTGTACTCGGTGCTGAAGCCCTGGCTCCACTCGACGTGTCCGCCCGCGTCGACGTTGTCGCGAACGACGGTCGACTCGTCGTCGTCGGCGATGCCGGTCGTCGGCCAGTACACCGCCGCGAGGAACTCGCCATCGACGTTACTGACGTTCTCGGCGACCAGCGAGAGTTCGACGCTCGTACCGTCGTTTATCACTTCGGTTTCGAATGATTGCAACTCGAACGTCGGCGCGCGACGCCTGAGTTCTGAAACGGCGTCCGCCGGAAGCGACCACTCGGCGGTGTCGTCGCCGCGTCGACAACGAATCGTGGCGTCGTTCGCGTCCAGCGGCGACGGTGGTTCGAAGACCACCCAGCCGACCTGTTCGCTCTCGGGATACGCGTACGGGTCGTCGTACTGAATCTCCCCGCGTCCGGCGAGCATCGTCGTGTACGCGCCTTCGGTCCGTGTCTCAACTTTGACCGCGGAGTACGTCGTTCCCGCCGCTGATAGCTCGAACGCGTCGTATTCGGGTTCCGCGACGGCGTTCACGCCCGATCCGTCGTCGCTTTGCACCTCGGCGACGACGAACTGTCGGTCCTCGGGGGCGAGCACGCCGCCGGACCCCATGATAGAGTCGTAGGCGACCGCCTTCTCGACGGTCGGGTTCGCGACGGCGACCTGCACGTCGCCGAGCGTTCGTATCGACGACTCGGGAAGCGTGAACGCCGCGTTCGATGCCGGGGTCGTGCTGTTCTCCCCGGACGGGTCGGGACTGGTCGTCGGCGTCGCCGTCGTCGACGAACTGCCGTCGTCTCCCGACTCTGTCGGGAGGGCGGTACACCCGGCGGTGAGACCGACCGCTGCGAGTCCGGTCGCACGCAAAAAGTGACGTCTGGAGGGCGTCATCACTCAAGACTGTCAGGTGTGTTGGTAAATGCTTTCTCCCACTACCGACCGTTAAATTGGTTCACCGAACGCGTACACGGTCTGGTGCCCCGTCACCTCGACTTCGAGGAAGTCGCCGGGTTCGACGCCGTGGTCCGAGGCGTTCTGGACGATAATCTGTCGGTACGCGCCGTCGCGACATTTCACCGAGTCGCCGACGCCCTCCTCGACGACGAGCACCTCCTGCTGTGTGCCGACCATCGCCTCGTACGCCTCGCCGACGATTTCCATCTTCAGTTCCGACATCGCCTTCGAGCGCTCTTTCTTGATTGTGCCGCCGAGACCTTTCATGTCGGCGGCGTCCGTCCCGGGGCGCTTCGAGAAACGCGTGATGTTCACCTTCTCGGGGCGAATCTCCTTGAACAAGGCCATGCTCTGGGCGTGGTCGTGCTCGGTCTCGGTGGGAAAGCCGACGATGAAGTCCGTCGAGAGCGTCCAGTAGTCGAGTTTGTCGTCGAAGACTTCGACGATGTCGAGGAACTTGTCGACGCGGTGCTGTCGCCGCATCTCTTCGAGCACGTCGTCGCTGCCCGACTGGACGGGGAGGTGGATGAAGTTGTAGAGCTTCTCGTTCTCCGCGAACACCTCGGCGAGTTCCTCGCGGATGCCGTGGATACCTCCCGGGTTGGCCATCCCGACTCGAACCCGAAAGTCGCCCTCGATGTCGCAGATGCAGTCGAGTAGTTCCGGAAGCTTTCGTTCACCCGTGTCCCAGCCGTAGACACCGGTGTCCTGGCCGGTGACGCGGATCTCCGTCGCCCCGGCGTGGACGAGCGCTCGAGCCTTCTCGACGTTCTCCTCGACGGGCGGCGAGTCGATGCGCCCGGTGGCGAACTTCGTGATGCAGTACGAGCAGTTCGACATGCAACCGCGGGCGATGGGGAGGATGCCGACCTGTCCGTCGAGGACGGGTTGAGTGTCCGGGGTGACGGTCGGACACTCGCCGTTCATCGCCGCGTTCGGGACATCGTCCCAGTGGAGCACCTCGGCGTCGATGCCAGCCTCGCGGAACTCGTCGCCCTGCGCGAGCGCCATGCAGCCGGTGATGATGAGGTCCGCTGTCTCCTTCTCCAGTTCCTGCGCCCGGCGAATCATGTTGCGCTCGGTCTTCTCGACGACCGTGCAGGTGTTGAGGATGGCCACGTCGGCCTCCTCGGGTCCGTCGGCGGGGTGGTGGCCGCCGTCGCGCAGCGCCTGCTCGATGTGACGGCTCTCACCCCGATTCGACGTGCAACCGTAGGTTTCGATGTGGTACCGGGCCATTCGCTTGTGGGTGGTATCGGGTCTGCGGGCAAAAGCGCGACGATTGGGGGCGGTTCGTAGGCCGTCTTCGAGACTGCTTTCGAGCGTCTCGTGTCCTTCCGAAAATATATCACGAGTCCGGACGCACGGTCAGTGATGCCCTCTAGACGACAGGTTCTCGCGGCGGTCGGTGCGGCGGGAAGCTTCGGCGTAGCCGGATGTATCGCGTCGGAGTATCGCGGTTCAGAACCCGACACGGCCGCACGTGGCGACGAAAATACGCAGGCAGACTGGCCCCGACCCGCGTTCGACGCTGGGTGGACGAGTTACAACCCGAACCCGGTCGGTCCGCACTCAAATCCCACGGAGCGGTGGTCGACCGAGCTTCCCGGTCTTCCGACGGGACGCCCCGTCGTCGCGGACGGAACCGTCTTTGTCCCGTGTTCCGGTGATCTCCTCGCACTCGATGCAGAGTCGGGCGAGGAGCGCTGGCACGCCGGCGACGAAGACGACCACTATCTCCGCTCGCCGTTGGTCCACGGGGGGACCGTGTACACCGCGTCGGGCGGCGGGCGAGCGTTCGCCGTCGACGCGGAGACGGGCGAGGAACTGTGGACCGCCGAAACCGACGCCAGTGCCGCCACAGTGCCGACGCTCGACCGCCACGGCGAGGCGTTCTTCGTCGGCGATAGCGACGGGACGATATACGCGTTCGATGCCGAATCCGGCGACGAGCAGTGGCGACGTAACGTCTTCGGTGTCGCAACTCGACTCGTCGCGCGGCACGGTGTCCTGACGGTCGGAACCGAAGGCGGCGAGGTGTACGCGCTCGACCCGTACGGAGAGCGCGGCTACTGGCGGACCAAACTCGGCGGCGCGGTGCAGGCGCTCGCGGTCAAAAACAGCGACGTGTTCGCCGGGGGATTCGGCGGCCCCCTCGCGCGACTTCAGTCCGGCGCCTTCGCCGGAACGCCCCGCTGGGAGAGCGACGCCGTCACCGCCCACCGGTCGCTCGTGGTCGCGAACGACGCCGTCTTCGGCACCGACGGGACGGGACTTACCGCAGTCGACGCGGCTTCGGGCGAAACCCGCTGGACAGTCGGGGACGACTACTTCTCGGGACCCGCCGCAGCGGGCGAGATACTCTACGTCGGCGGCGAGAGCCGCGTGGATGCCTACGCGCTCGACGGCGGCGTCGGCGTCGACGACGTTCGATTCGGCGCCAAACGGTGGTCGTTCGATCTGGAGGGCGGCGTTCAGGAGGGTCTCGCCGTCGCCGACGGCGCGGTTTTCGCGCTGACCACTACTGAAGATAAATCACGGGCGTACGCTATCGAGTAAAAGTGACGACGGGCACGGACTCCGGTCGGGAGCGGTCGTTCAGTCGTCGTCCGACGCCGACCCGGAGCCGAACAGCCGGCTGAGCAGCGACCGCTCGCTCGGGCGCTCGGCGAGCAGCACCGAACACTCCACCTCGTCGACGATGTCGTAGACGAGCGACCCGGTCAACAGTCGCGAGAGCAGGCCGCGTTCGGTCGCGCCGATGACGACCATCGACATCTCCTCGGAGTGGCGGCCGATGGCACCCTCGACGTCGCCGGAGACGTCGACGCGAATCTCGGCGTCTTCGATGTCCCGTTCTTCGGCCCACTCGCGGAGGAACGTCTCGCCCGCTTCGCGCTCGTCCTCGCCGTCGACGACGTAGAGCAGCGAGACGTTCGAACCCTGGTTGAGCAGGACGCGCGCGACCTCTGCGCTGAGGTCGGAGTCGCCGCCGCCTGCCGTCGGGACCAGCACGTCAGAGGGGTCGAACCCCTCGTCTTTCAGCACGAGGAAGTCGCACGGCAGGTTCCCGGCGAGTTCGCCGAGCGTCCCCTCGACGCGGCCGGCCGACCAGAACGGCGAGCCGCCCCAGCCCATCACGACGAGGTCAGCGCGGTGGTCGCGGGCGGCGTCGAACACCTCCTCGACGGAGCGGTGAGAGACGATGGTCTGCGTCTCGACGGGTGCGCCGAACGTCTCCGCGTCCTCGCGGGCGGCCGCCAGCAACTTCTCGGATTCGGCGTCGATCTGCTCGACGCGCTCGGCCCCGGCCGACAGCGGCACCTGGTCCGGGACGGTGACGATGTGAACGGCTTCGACTGTCCCGCCGCGAGCCGTCGCCAGCAGACTCGCGAGTTCGATGAGGTGTTTCTCCGTTCGCGGGTTCGAGAGCGGGACCATGACGCGGTAGTCGCCGCCGTCGGGTTTGACCGTGCTGGCAGCTGAGACGGCCGCGTCGGGCATCTCCTCCGAACGTGAGAGGATGTACCGACTGAGTAGCCCGCCTGTCTCGACTTTCTCACGCGCGTAGACGAAGTACCACACCACTGCGCCCAGGACAAACACCGCCGACAGCGCGATCTCGATGTCGTCCATGAACGCGACGAGTCCGAGTGACAGCAGCGCCCCTGCGATGGGCGTCACCGGGTAGAACGGCACGCGGAACTCCGGGTCGTAATCGACGGCGTCGGACTCGCGGAAGACGATGAGTGCGGCGTTCATCAGCGCGTAAACGATGAGGTGCAGTACGCTCGCCGCCTTCGCCAACACCGCAAGGTCCTGGCCCAAAGCCGAGATAAAGACGATGATGATGAGTCCGGTCACCAGAATCGAGCGGTACGGCGTCGCGAACCTCGGGTGAATCTTGTTGAGCCAGTTCGTGACGATTTTTTCGCGACCCATCGCGAAGTTGATGCGCGCAGACGCGAGAATCGAGGCGTTCGCCGATGACGCCGTCGCCAACAGCGCGCCGAGCGTCATCACTGTCGCCGCGGCGCCGGCGATACCAGCCGGGAACGCGACTTCGGCAGCTTGCGCGACCGGCGCATCCTGGCTCAAGTCGGTCCACGGGACGACGCCGAGCATTACCGTCACCAGGATGGCGTAGACGACGGTGACGAGCGCGACGCTGCCGATGATGGCGATAGGGAGATTACGGCCAGGGTTTTTGAGTTCCTCGGCGACGGTCGCGATTTTCGCGTAGCCGAGAAAGGAGACGAACACTAACGCGGTTCCCGGAAGGATGGCCCCGAAGCCGAAGGGGGCGAGACCGTCCTCGCCGGCGAGCGTCGCGTAGTCGAAGGAGCTCCACCCCGCAACGGCGAAGACGCCGAGAATCGCCAACAGAATGAGCACGATGACGGTCTGGACGCCGCCGGTCTCCTTCGCGCCGATGTAGTTGACGCCGACGAAGACGAATCCAGCGAGCAGCGCGCCCACCTGTATCGGCGAGAGAAACAGGACGCCGGGGAGGCCAACGAGTTCGGCGAGATACTGGCCGAAGCCAATACAGTAGAACGCAGAAGCGAACGCGAGGCCGACCCAGTCGCCGAGACCGGCGATAGACCCGAAAAGCGGGCCGAGCGCGCGGTTGACGTAGTAGTAGCCGCCGCCGGCTTTCGGCATCGCCGTGCCGAGTTCCGACACCGACAGCGCGTTCACCATCGCGATGAGACCGCCGACGACGAAGGAGACGACGACGATGGGACCCGCTTCCTGGGCGGCAACGCCCGGGAGGACGAAGATACCCGCGCCGATCATCGTCCCGATACCGATAGTCATCGCCGACAACAACCCGAGGTCCTTGGCTAACTCCTCGTCAGCCATCGTGTCCTCCCGCCGGTCCGTCTACGGTCCGTTTCTCGCATCGAACGGCTGTCTCTCGTAGCTTCATAGCGGCTTGGTCGGTCGCGGCCGCGCGATGGCGACCGGTGCGTCGCCGCGACGTCGTCTCTCGTTCCTCTCGGTTCGAATTCTCATGCTCGACCGTATCGTGTCGGGGTACATAACTCAACCGACTGAAATCTACTCGAAACGAAAACGAGTATTTAAATGAGGTAGGCATCGAGCAGTAGTTCATATATCGACGGGTACGGTGAGGGAGACGGCGGCGTCGTCACTCGCGGTTCCTCCATATCGTGCGGAAAGCGTCCTCGTGCCGTCGTCAGCGAACGTCGGTCGCCGAACTACTCCGTGTTCCGGAGCGCGGCGAGCGTCTCGTCGGGAACGTCGCCGCGTGAAAACAGCGTCACCTCGTCGCCCGCCCGGAGGACCGTATCGCCCCGCGGCGTCACGACGCTCTGGCCGCGGTCGACCGAGATAACGAGCGTATCCGCGTCGAGCAGCCCTCGGTCGCCCGCCTCCGACAGCGTCAACCCGTCGATGGGCGCCTCCTCGCCGATAGTCGCCTCGACGATTTCGGAGCCCCCGGTGAGGCTGACGAAGTCCGAGAGCGTCCCGCGACGTTCGTCCTCTTCGGGTTCGTACGGCGCGTACGGGAGGTACGAATCCGCCTGTACGAGATCCTCGTCCTCGATTTCGATTCCCAGGCTGGAGAGCGCCCGCGCGACGCGCCGCAGGTCGGCGATGTCCTCCCCGACGGCGAGCACGTGGAGGTTTCTGCGGCCGGTCATCAGCTCCCGAACGTGGACGACGCCCGGGACGGTTCGCACTCTCGCGGCGACGGACTCCCGCTCGGCGACGGGCGCGTTACAGAGATAGAGATTCGTCAGTCGACCGTCGGCCTGTTCGAAGTCGACGTGCGCGTAGTAGCCCTTGATGATGCCCGCCTCCTCCAGTCGGGCGATTCGGTTGCGGATCGTCCCGGCGGAGACGCCCAGGCCCTCGGCGATGGTCGGCGCGGACGTGTTGCGCGCGTCCGCCATCAGCGCGTGGATGACTCGGCGGTCGACCTCGTCGAGTTGGTACTCCTCGTTCATCCTTACTCCGGCGCGCCCTCGACGATTTCGACGCCGCTCGACGCGCCGATGCGCTCGGCCCCCGCCTCGAACATCGCCATCGCCTCCTCGTAACTGCCGACGCCGCCGCTGGCTTTCACGGGGAGGTACTCGGCCATCAGTTCCACGTCTTCAGCCGTCGCGCCCCCGTCAGCGAAGCCGGTCGAGGTCTTCACGAACGCGGCGTCGGCCTGTCTCGCCGCCTCGCAGGCGCGGTGCTTCTCCTCGTCGGTCAAAAGCGCTGTCTCGATGATGACTTTCACCGGAACCGGCACCGCGGCGACGACTTCGGCGATGTCGGCTTCGACGGCCTCGTCCTCGCCCGCCTTCAGGCGACCGACGTTGAGTACCATGTCCAGTTCGTCCGCGCCCCGGTCCCACGCGTCGACGGCCTCGGCGCGCTTGGCTTCCGTCGAGTGCTGACCGTGCGGAAAACCGACCACCGTCGCGAGCGTCACGTCCGGCGCGTACTCGGCGGCCTCGGCGGCGTAACACGGCGGGATGCAGGCGTTCATCCCGTACTCGACGGCGTCGTCGAGGACTCCGTCCACGTCGTCGAGCGTCGTCTCCGGGCCGAGGACGGTGTGGTCGATGCGGGCGGCGAGTTCGCTGCGCTCCATGGCGACCCCACGGCGGCGGGCGTTAAAATCCCGCCGGAGACCGCCGTGACGTGTTTTGCCCGGCGAGATGTCCACTGCCTTCCGAACTGGCCGCCGTCTCCCGAGCTGTTACCGCCTCTTGAGCTGTCCACTGTCTCCCGAGACGACCGCGTCGTCAGCGTTCGGTAAGGCTTTCACGGCGGCCCGACACTCCTCGCCTCATGCAGGTGTTGCCCGAGGGCTTCGCGCTGCCGCCGCCGCCGTATCTCCTCGCGCTCGTTGTCGGTCTCTCCGTCGTCAGCTACGCGCTGTATCGGCGTCGACCCGCACTCACCGACCGCCACGTGCTCGCGCTCGCCCCGTGGATGGTCACTGGGTCGGCGCTCCACGTCGCCTACGCGCTCGGGACGCTCCCTCCTGTAATCGAACCGCTGATGGGGACGCCGTCGGTGTATCTCTCCGTCGCCGTCGTCGCCGGCGGCGTCTGGGTCGTCGCCGACTCGTTGAACCGGCCCGTCCCGACCTCGGTCGCTGTCGCAGGCGTCGTCGCGACGGTTCCCGCCGTCGGCCTCCCGCTCGCCTCGGCGCTCTCGGCGGGGTCGTTCCAGCCATTCTGGTCGACCGTCGCGCTCGTCGTCTCGCTCCTCCTCGGCGCGGCGGCGTGGGTCGCGCTGAAAGCCGTTCGCCCCGAGACGGCCCTCACCCGGTGGGCCGGTGCGCTGGCGGTGTTCGGCCACACCCTCGACGGCGTCTCGACGGCCGTCGGTCTCGATATCCTCTCGTTCGGCGAGCGGACGCCGCTCTCGCGGCTCATCTTCGAGTTCGCCGCCGAGTTGCCGACTGCGGACCTCGTCGGGACCGGGTGGCTGTTCGTCACGGTGAAACTGCTTCTCGCCGGCGTCGTGGTCTCGCTCATGGCCGACTACGTTCGCGAGGAACCGAGCGAGGGCTTTCTGCTCTTGGCGCTCGTCGCGGCCGTCGGTCTGGGACCGGGCGTTCACAACCTCATCCTCTTCGCCGTCGCCTGACTCTGTTCCTCGCCGACCGCCGCGTCGGGTGGCTTTTTCTCGCCGGCGGCCGAGAGTCGTCCCATGCCCCGCGTCATCTGCGCCGGTCACGTCAACTGGGACGTGACGCTCCGCGTCGACCACCTCCCCGAGCCGGACGGCGAAGCGGTTATCGAGGCGGAGACCGGCGCGGGCGGCGGCAGCGCCGCGAACGTTGCCGGCGGTCTCGCCGGACTCGATGTCCGGACAACTCTTTTCGGGAGCGTCGGCGACGACGACCACGGAACGGAGGTGCGAGCAGAACTCGCCGACGCAGGCGTCGACTGCGAGACGCTGGTGCGAGCGGACGGAGCGACCGCCGTCAAATATCTCGTCGTCGCCGACGACGGGCGCGTGATGGTGCTCGGCCGCGACGGCGCCAACGAAGCCTTTTCCGCTACCGACCTCGCGGCGGAGCGACTCGCGGCCGCCGACCACCTCCACCTGACGAGCCACGACCCCGAGACAGCGGCGACGTTGGTCGACCGCGCGCACGCGGTCGGCGTGCCGGTCAGTTTCGACCCCGGTCGGCGCGTCGGCGACCGAGGGTTCGAGGGCGCGCTCGACGGCGCGGACGTAGTGTTTCTCAACGACCGCGAGGCGGCGGCGGCGCTTGACGCCGACCTCTCGCCGGAGGGCCGGACGTTTGTGCTGAAACACGGGCCGCGCGGCGCGGAGGTCCGCACGTCGACGGAGACACACACGCACCCGGGGTTCGCCGTCGACACTGTCGACACGACGGGTGCGGGCGACGCGTTCGCCGCGGGGTTCCTCGCGAGTCGTCTCGGCGGCGGCGGCTACGACCGGGCGCTCGCCGTCGCCAACGCCTGCGGCGCGCTCGCGGCGTCGTCGCTCGGCGCGCGAACGACACTCGATTGGGACGCTGTCGACCGACTGCTCGGCGCGACAATTGACACCGACTGACGACGACGACACCAACTTACGCTGACTAGCGCCGACTGACACCAACTATTTCTGTTCGCCTACCTGTCAGAACCGTCGATTGTCCTCCCGCACGTTTATACGATAGTACAGACTTTTCCGGGGTGATGCTCGCCGACACCGTCCTCGACCTAGCGGCGACGCGCGGCGTCGCGTCGATGATTCGCCTTGCACTGGGTGCGCTGGCGGGTCTCGTCGCGGCTGTCGTCATGGACGCGCCGATGGGTCGACAGGAGGGCGGCTTCACCCCCGCCTACGTCGCCGCGTCGGTGCTGCGCCGAACGACCCCGGACGCGGTGAGTTTCCGCGACGCCACCGTCGTCCACCACGGCGCCGGGTTGCTCGCGGGCGTTCTCTACGCCGTCGTGCTGACGTTCGGCGAGACTGTCGTCCCCCGCGTGGTCTCGCTCGGCGGGGTCGACCTCCTGTCGCATCTGGTTGCCGTGGGCGTCGTCGTCTCGTTCATCTACGTCTTCTTCGCCCACTTCGTCCTCCCGCGCGCCGGCGGCGACATCTACGAGGAGCAGTCGACCGCGGTTCGCGGACAGTGGCTCCGCTCGTCGCTCGTCTTCGGCGCGGCGCTGGCCGTCGTCGCTCCGTTTCTGTTCGCCGTCGTCTGAAGCTCACTCCTCGGGCGGAAACGACAACTCGCCGCTCCCCTCGCGGCGCATCACGTCCCGAGCGAACACCCGAATCCCGTAGACGAGCTCCGCCTCGTCGTCGTACGACCGAACCGTCGCGTCCCAGCGGTCGGCGACGGCGCGGATCATCGCGCTCCGGACGCCGGACTCGTGGACGAACAGCACTCGTTCATGCGCGCGATCGGACATGTCCTCCAGCACCGCCCCGACTTCGATGCCGACGCCGAGGTTCCGTCCGTCGCCGGGGACGACGAAGACGACGGCGTTGCTGGCGCGGGCAAACTGCAGCGACTGCGTCCCGGCGTCCATCTCCTCCAACTCGATGTCCGCGTCGGTGGCGAGGAACGCGTTGAAGCCGACATCTCGCAAATCGTCGCGCAGGCGTTCGAGGAAGGCGAACATCTCGCTGTCCTCGCCGCGGTGGCCCTTGTACGGTCCCATCAGGTAGACGAGGAAGCGCCGGTAGGTCGTCGGCGGGAGGGTGTCGAGGAGGTAGTCGCGCATCTTTGGTAGTGGTTCTCGGAGGGGTAGTATAAAAATGGCGGCTGTTTCAGGGGACGTTGACTCAAGAAGTGTTATGTGACACTAACTGCTACTGAGAAACAGCAAGTGGTCGCCATGTCCAAAGCCGAACACCCCCACATCCCCGAACTTCCCGAGGACGGCGTCCTCACGCTGAGCGAGTATCTCGCGATGCAGCGCGCCATCGGCGAGGAGACGCGCTACCGCGTGCTCGCCGAACTGCTGCGCGAGGGCGAACTGAGCGCGAGCGAGTTAGCAGAGAGCCTCGACAGTCCCTCGAACCGCCTGCACTACCACCTCGACAAACTCGTCGACGTGGGATTGGTGGCGAACCGAAAGCGTCGCGAACGCGGCCAGGACGGCCTCTACTCGTACTACGTCGCGACCGCGCTCGGCGAAGCCATCATGACCCACGGCGTGAGCGAACTCATCGCCGAGGAGCGTGAACTGTTGCAGCGGTACGGCTGAGCTCGGGAGGCGACACGAGAGACCAATCAGTTTTTCCCGACTACCTGTGACCCTCGGATATGGCAAAACAGCCGCACCTGCTCGTCGAGGAGGGAGACGTACACGACATAGCGCTCGTACCCGGTGACCCGGGTCGCGTCGACCGAATCGCGAAGCAGTGTGAGAACGTCGAGGAAGTCTCGCAGAACCGCGAGTACAAGATCGTCAACGCCGAGTACGACGGCGTCGCGCTCACCATCTGTTCGACCGGTATCGGCTGTCCCTCCGCCGCCATCGCCGTCGAGGAACTGTCGCGCGTCGGCGTCGACACGGTGATTCGTGTCGGCACCATCGGCGCGCTGCAGGAGCACATCGAAATCGGCGACATGATCGTCGCGACCGGCGCAGCCAAGGAGGAGGGAACCTCGAAGCGCTACGAGTCGCCGGTGTACCCGGCGGTCCCCGACTACGAGGTGCTGACGGCGCTCGTCGATTCGGCGGAGGCCAACGACGAAGACGTCCACGTCGGTCCCATCGTCTCCGACGACGCGTTCTACAACGAGTCCGACGAGTACGTCGAGGAGTGGAACGCGGCGAACCTACTCGCCATCGAGATGGAGGCGGCGACGGTGTTCGCGCTCGCCCGCCGCAAGGGGATGCGCGCCGGAGCCATCTGCACCGTCGACGGCAACCTCGTGAAGGGGACGCAGAAGGGCGCGGACTCCGACGAGGAACTCCCGGAGAAGGCGAAGAACAACGTCGAGCGCGCCATTGCCATCACACTACGCGCAGTGACGACCGTCGCCTGAGGATGTTCGACCGGGTGGTGGCGCGAATCGCCGATATGCTTCGGCGCGTCCGGCGCGTCGAACGACGCGAACTCGGCGAACTCCGGCGGTGGATGGAGACCACGAGCAACCTCGTCCACCTCTCGGTGCTCGTCTTCGTCCCGCTTCTCATCGCGCTCGTCACTCACATCTCTAACCTGACGGCGCTCTCGTTTCTCCTCTTTCCGCCGCTGGCGTCGGGCACGTACACGCTCTTTGCGAACCCCGAGGGTCGGTACGCGGACCCGGTCCAGTTCGTCGCCGGACTCGCGGCGGGCGCGGCCGCGGGATGGCTCGCGCAGGTAGTCGCCGCCGCCCTGTTAGGTCCCGTCGAGTCGACCACCGTCAGCCCGGTTAGCGCGGCGCTCGCCATCTTCTTCGCCGGGGCGGTGACGTGGGGGCTCGACGTGGAGGAGCCGGCGGCGTACTCGACGGCACTGCTCGTCCTCGTCGCCGCCGACGCCGAGCCGTGGGAGTATCTCGTCGCCGTCGTCGGCCTCGGAGCCGTCGTCGCGACCGTCTTCGCGCTCTGGCGCTCGCGATTCTACGAACGCCGGGCGCAGTACCTGTACGGGACCACCCGCGGCGACGACCACGTTCTCGTCCCGATGCGCGGCGAGACGGCGACGAAGACGGCGCTGTTCGGCGCGCGCCTCGCCGCCGCCCACGAAGCCGGAAAAGTTGTCCTCCTCGACGTGCTCGACGACCCCGAACGGGCCACCGCCGAGCGGGCGATGCTCGACGACGAGGTGTCGTCCTCCGCGAGCGTCGTCTCGGTGAACGTCGATTCGGATACCGAGACCGACGCCGACGGAGAGACCGCCGAGACGGTCGAAGACGCCGCGTCTCGGTTGCAGACCGAAGCCCAGCGGATTCGGACGCGAATCGGTATCCCCTGCGAGGCGGTCGTCGCGAGCGGATCCCCCGGAACGGTCGCCGTTCGCGCCGCCCGCGAGACGAACTGCGACCTCGTTGTCGTCCCGTTCGAGAGCGAGGACGGTCACCTCTCGGACGTCGTTCGCACCATCTTCCGGGGACCGACCGACGCCGTGGCGTTCCGATCTCGTACCGGCAAGGAGCGGTGGCGACGCGTGCTCGTGACCGTCTCGCGACCCGGCGACACTGCGCACGCGATGATAGATTTCGCCGAGCGACTCGCCGAACCCGACGGCAACGTCAGTGTCTGCACCTGTATCGACGCCGAGGCCGAACGCCGCGTCGCCGAGAACACGCTCGCGAAACTCGTCGAGACGACGCGGGGGCACGTCGAGACGCGCGTCGCCCGCGCGGAGGTCGAGTCGTTCATCGAGGCCAACGCCGGTGCCTACGACCTCGTCGTCATCGGTTCTAGCGGCGACCGAAGCGCCGCCTCGCGGTTCATCTCGCCGCCGACGTTCGAGCGACTCGACTCGCTCGACTGCGACCTCGCCGTCGTCGACCGCGGCGACCCGAACTGACTCGGGCGTTCACGGCTCGACCGAGCGGTCGTGCAACAGCCTGTCGGCGACGTCTTCGGCTCCTTCACCGCCGAGGGCGGAGGCCGCCAGTAGATGTCCGCCGAGCGCGGCGGGACTGATGACCGTGTCCGCGCCCGCTCGTTTCAGTTTCGGGATGTTCCGCCGTTGGGCGGCGGCCGCGACGATGGTCACGTCGGGGTTCATCTGTCGGGCGGTGAGAATCGCCAGCGCGTCCTGGGCGTCGTCGTTCGTCGCGACGACGACGGCGCGCGCGTCGGCGACGCCCGCTTTGGCAAGCGGCTCCTCGTCGCTCGGGTCGGCGGTGAGGACGGAGATGTTCCGCTCTGTGAGTTCCTGTGCGCGGGCGGGGTCGGGCGTCACGACGAGGAACTCGCATTTTTCCTGCAGTTCTTCGATAATCGGTTCCGTCAGGTCCCCGTAGCCGAGAACGAGAACGTGATCTTCTAGGAGTGAGAGTTGTGTGTCTGTCATGCGTCCGAGCGCTCTGGCGAACCGGGCTTCGATGGCTGGCGTCAAAAGCGCCCCGAGGGCGACGGCGAAACTCGCTGTTCCGGTGAGGAGCACCGAGACGACGAACAGTTTCCCGGCCTGACTCGCCGGGGTCACGTCGCCGTAGCCGACGGTGCTGGCGGTGACGAGCGAGAAGTAGAACGCGTCGACGAGCGTCACGACGCTTCCGAACTCGTCGCGGAGGACGTACGTGCCGACCGTCCCATACAGTTGGGCGAGGACGATTGCCGCCAGCGCCGCCTGCTGGGTCGTCGTCAACTCGGTGCGCTCCTCGAAGTGCCGGTAGTTCACCAGCACGACGGGCAGCGCCAGAAGCGAGAGGACGACCAGCGGGTACGCGAGCGGACTCGACTGCAACAGCCCTTGCGTGGCCGCCAACGGCAGCAGCAGCACCGCGAGGTACCATCCGAGGCGGCGGCCGTTGCGGAGCGTGAACACGCTCGCCAACAGGAGAAAGCCGGTGAACGCGCCGGTGAACGCGGCCGCCCGCTGGACGAACGCCGGGACGTACGCCGCGAGCGGGCCGGTGACGCTCGGCACGTCGAGACCGAGGATGCCGAACCCGGCGACGCCGGTGACGATCGATAGCATCGCCGCTGCGAACGTGAGTCCGACGGCGAGTCGCGCTCCGAGCCGCTCCCGATTCACCTCCATGCCATCGCGTTCGGCGACAGCGGCACATAAATGCGCCCGAATCGGATCCGTCGCGGAGCCTCGCCCTCGGGTCGGTGGAGCAACCGACGTACCGGGTTCGGTAGAGGTTTATTCGGTCCGCCTGTGGCGACGCTATGGAGCAGTCGATACCGGTCGAGGTGCTGCGAGGCCTCTACCTCGGTGTTCTCACGGGAATCATCCCCGCGCTTGTCTCCGCGGGTCTCGGCTTTGTCTTCAAGTACTTCACCGGCGTCTCCATCCCCGGGTTCGGTGTCGTCGTGCTCGCGCTCGGTATCGCGGGCGCCAACGGCGGCCTGCTGGCGCTGACCGACTCTACGCTCACCGACGGACAGCACGGCATCGCGCTCACTATCGCCATCCTCGTCGTGTTGATGCTGTCGCTGTACGCGCACGCGCAGGGTGACAAACTCGGCAGCACCCTTCCGAAACGTATCACGCTCAAGTCGCTCCGCGAGCGAACGCTCTCGGGCGACGTGGTCGAATTCGTCGGCGGGCGTCGCCGGGTGACGGTGACCGTTGCCGGCGAAGTCGACGACATCGAAGGATACCCGCCGCTCCCGCCCGCGCTCCGCACGGAACTGCGAGACGGTGAGTGGACGTTCCCGGCGGACGTCCCGCTGTCGGAGCTCGAAACCCGACTCACGGAGCGACTGCGAACCGACTTCGACCTCGCGGAGGTGACGGTGACGCTCGACGAGCAGGCCCGCGCAACGCTCTCCGCCGCCCCGCCGGTCGGCGGCCTCTCGAAGCGCCTCTCGCCGGGGCAGCGCGCCGTCTCCGTCGAGACGCTCGTCCCGACGGGGGTCGCCCGCGGGGAGTCGGTGACGCTTCGCACAGCCGACCGAACCGTCGACGGAACCGTCGTCGCGGTGAAAGCCGTCGAACCGGCGTCGCCCGCGTCAGACCCGCTCGATGCAACGGACGAGAATGGGGCGGCCGGCAACGAAAGCGACGAAGACGACGAATCGCCGGTGACCGAACCCGCTGCGCCCGTCGCCGCCGGCGGCGAGGGTCGCCTCACCGTCGCCGTCGCCCGCCCCGACGCGGAGGCGCTGCTGACGGCGGACGCGCCGCAGGTGGTCGTCCGCTCGCGCGGGACGCGCCGCGAGTTCGAGTTGACGACGCTGCTCCGCCGCGCCGGACGGCGCGTCCAGCGACTGTCGGTCCGCGCCGGCGGCGCGCTCGACGGGACGACACTCGGCGAGGCGAGCGTCCGCGACGCCTACGACGTGGCCGTCCTCGCGGTCCGCCGTGACCGGTGGCGTTTCGCTCCCCGCGGCGACACGCAACTGGCGGCGGGCGACGAACTGTTCGTCGTCGGAACGCCCGCTGCGCTGGCGTCGTTCGAGGAGGTGATCGCGTGACGGCCCTCGTCCCGTCGCTCCGACCGCTAGTCGCGCTCCAACTCACGCCAGCGGACGGACCGATGGGCGCCGAGACCGGCTTCGTCGGCGACGCGTTCTACATCCTCGGCCTCGCGTTCGCAGCCGCCGTCGTCGCTGCCGCCGGGACGATCGTCTACCGCTGGTACTTCCGACAGAGGCCGCCGCGCGGACTCACCGTGCTTCTGGGACTGTCGGCCGTCGTCCTCTACCTCAATACGGCCAAGTTAAGCGACTTCGCCGTCGGCGGCAGCGGCAGCGACGACCTCTTTCTGGTCGGAAACGTACTGTTCAACCTCGGCGCGCTCGCGGCCGCCGCAGTCGCCGCGCCCATCGGAGCGCAACTCGGCGACGCGCTCGCGACGAACGTTTTCGCGTTCTCGGGCGTCCGCGAACTCGAAGGCGAGGTGAGCCGAGTCGTCCGCTCTGTCGGGCGCGTCATCTCGGTGACGCTCCCCGAGGAGATCGACGACATGGACGAGTACGACCCCGTCGCCGACGCGACGAAGGAGTCGCTCGCCGGCAAGACGCTGCTTTTCCCGCGACGACTCACGGTCGCGGAACTCCGCGAGCGACTCGTCGCGCGCCTCCGCGAGGATTACGGCGTCGGCCACGTAGACCTCGATTTGACCGAGGAGGGCGAGGTCGAGTATCTCGCGCTCGGCAGTCGTCTGGCCGGTATCGGTCCGACGCTCGCCCCCGGCGGCGTCGCCGTCGCGGTTCGCGGCGACCCGGCGTTCGACGCGAGTCCGGGCGACACCGTGCAGGTGTGGCGCTCCGGCAACGACGGCCCGACGCGAGCGCTCACCGGCGAACTCCGCGCGACGGCCGACGACGTGGCGACGCTCGCCGTCGACGAGGCGGACGTCGACCGCCTCGACCGGGGAGAGTCGTATCGCCTCGTCACGCTCCCGGTCGACCCCGGCGTCGACCGCCAGTTCGCGGCACTGCTTCGGACCGCCGACGAGACGATGGGCGTCGTCACCGTCGCCGAGACCGACTCCGAGACCCACGCGACGGTGGGCGACCTCGCGACCACCGTCGTCGCCGTTCGCCCGCCGAACGGTGCGGTCGAGGCGATTCCGCCGCGTTCGCGGTCGCTCTCGCCGGGCGAGACGCTTTACGTCATCGCCCGCCCGGACGAACTCCGCCGACTCGAGCGGACCGTCGGAACGGCGGCGGGCGCCGTGAGCGGCGGCGACGACGACGACTGACCGTCGGAACGCCCGGCGATGCGAGCACGCTCGGCGGTGCGAGTTCTCTCGTCTCCGAACCCCGCAACCCTCATGTCGACTGCGCGGCGAGTAGCGCGCATGCAGTGGAAGCTCTTTGCGGACCTCGCGGAGACGACTGGGAGTCGGACTGTCTCGCTCGACGCCGACTGCGACACCGTCGGCGACGCGCTCGACGAACTCCTCTCGTCGTACCCGGCGCTCGAAGCGCGCGTCCTCGACGACGACGGAGACCTGCGCGACCACATCAACGTCCTCCGAAACGGCGAGAACGTGTTCACCGGCGAGGGCCTCGCCACTCCAGTCGCCGAGGGCGATGAACTCGCGCTGTTCCCGCCCGTGAGTGGCGGGTGAGGGCCGTCAGCGACGGCGAAGGTTAATCACCGGAAACGCGGCCACCTCGCGGCGTGACCTGACGACGGCCGCGAGGGTGTCGAGGCGGGTGCGCGGCGCGGCCTCTCGCGAGTGCGAACGGTGCGCTGCCTGTTCGCCCTTCGGAATCGTGCGTTCGAGAGAGAAAAGCGACATCTGGAAGACGACGAATCGGCAGTGCGGCGACTACGTTCGCGTACTGTCGAGAAACGCGAGGGAGGAGATGGGGTCGGCGGGTCCCGGTGAGCGTCGGCGTTACTCGGGCCGCGGCCGGGCGACGAACAGCGTCTGGACGATGCTGAAGGGGTCGTACACCGACTGGTGGCACTGGCAGTACACGGCGTTCGCGCCGCCGAACGTCGCGGACGAGCCGGTCGTCTTATACCCCGGGACGCAACAGAAGTGCGTACACTTGTTGAGCCACGCGATGACGCCCTGAGAGGTGCTCGCCTGCAGCCACTGGTTGTTCTTCGCCGCCTCCTCGATACGCTTGCTCCGAATCATCTGAATCGGGATGACGTCTTCGGCGTCCTCGGAGCGCCACGTCCCGGAGGCCGGTTTCCCTATACCGGCCTGTCCGATGCCGTTGCCCCACGTCTCGTAGTCCTCGAAGTCGCTGATGTTGAACCGGTCACCTTCGGATTTCTCCTCTTGCTGCCAGGAGTACGGCGGCGCGGAGCCCGAGAGGAAGTAGTTGTCGCTCTCGTAGGAGGGGTTGAGCCCTTCGTACGACTCGACACCGCAGTATTGGAACCACTCGGAGGAGTAGGTGGTGCCGCCGAGCTGCATCCGTGCGAGTTGGACCTCGACTCCGTTCTGTTCGACGGTCTGGACTTCGGGCCAGATGCCTTTGATGTAGCCCTCATCGTCGATCTCGATGGGTATCTGGGGCATCCCGCGCGGCGCCGGTCCCGCGACGTTCTCGATGGAGTACGCCTGCGTCGAACCGCCACCCGCACCCGAGGCGTTCGTCGCCGCGTTGATAGTGGTCGTCCCGAGGGCCCCCACGCCCGCGAGAGTTGCGCCCCCGACGACGCCTTTCACGAACCGACGCCGCCCGGATTCGGCGGGGTACTTGTCGCTATCGCTCATACCGGAGGGTTGGGGTGACCGATAAAAAGACTGACGAAGTGGGTGGCGGTTCCGTCGCCGTCACGGAAAACGAATCCGGAGCGACGGCTCTCGACTCCGCTGACCGATATCGGAGACTTAGCGAGCTTTTTTCCGCATCGCGTGACCTACTCGCCGCGGTCACTGCGCCCGCGGCGGTCCGTCGACGGTATCGCAGCCACTCCCCTTTCTCGCCCGCACTACCTCTCTCGACGGGAGACTGAGTGCAATCCGCGAATGTACTCGATTCCGAGGCAATTTTTCGGCGAGTGTCGCGGACTTTTACCCGTGCCACTCGTACACAGGCATATGGACCTGCACAACCGGACGGTTCGGCAGGACGTCCGCGAACTCGGTGCGCTGTTGGGCGACGTGTTAGAGGGGCAGACGTCCACCGAAGCGTTCGAGACGGTCGAAGAGCTCAGAACGAACGCCATCGGCTATCGGAAGGGCGACGCGGAGTCGAGACAGAAGCTGTACGACGTGCTCGGAGGCCTTCGGTCGGGCGACGAGAGCGTCGTCGCTCGCGCGTTCACAACGTACTTCGAACTCATCAACCTCGCTGAGGAGCGCGAACGCGTCCGCGCGGTCAGACGCGGCTCCCAGGAGGGGACGCTCGACGACAGCCTCGTCGACACCGTCGCCGCACTCGCCGACGACGGCGCCGACGCCGACACCGTCCAGCGGGTTCTCGACGACGTGCTCGTCGAACCGACGTTCACCGCCCACCCCACCGAGGCCCGTCGGAAGACGGTGAAGTCGAAGCTCCGGTCCATCGCAGGACAGTTGGAGACGCTGGACGAGCGCCGACTCACCGACCAGGAACAGAACCAGACGTGGCACGAGATCGATGCCGAGGTGACGAGCCTCTGGCAGACCGCGCAAGTTCGCAACCGTCGACCCGAACCAACCGACGAGGCCCGAAACGTCCAGTGGTACCTCGAGAACACGCTGTTCGACGTGACCGGCGAGGTGTACAGCGAACTCGAGGACATCGTCTCGGAGACGTACGGCAACGAGGTGCAGGTCCCGAAGCTGTTCGAGTTCCGCTCGTGGGCGGGCAGCGACCGCGACGGCAACCCCTACGTCACCGTCGACGTGACCGAGGAGACGCTCGAACGCCAGCGGTCGGTCGTCCTCGAGCGCTACCGAAACGCGCTCAAGCGCCTCTCCGGCGTGCTGAGTCAGGACGGCAATCGGATCGACGTCGGCGCGGCGTTCGAGCAGTCGCTCGAAGCCGACCGCGAGCGACTGCCCGGCGCGGCCGAGGAAGCGACGACGCGCTACCCCGACGAACCGTACCGCCAGAAGCTGAAACTGATGCGCGAGCGCCTCGAACGCGTCGAGGACGTTCGACCCGAGGGCTACGACGACGCCGCCGAACTGACCGCCGACCTCGAAGTCATCGCGACGAGTCTGAAACTCAACGGGGCCGAGCGCGTCGTCTCTGCGTACGTCGAACCGCTGATGCGACAGGTCGACACGTTCGGTTTCAGCCTCGCGAGCCTCGACCTGCGCGACCACCGCGAGAAACACACCAGCGCCATCGCGGAGGCGTTGGCGGTCGAGGGCATCGAGTACCGCTCGATGGACGAAGACGAGCGCGTCGAACTGCTCACCGAGGCCGTCCTGCAGGAGCAACCGGTCGTTGATCTCGACGAGTTGGACGAGTTCTCCGACGAGACGGCGCGGGTACTCCGCCGGTTCCGCAAACTCGGCGACTGGCAGCGCGAGTACGGCGTCAGTGCCATCGACACCTACGCCATCTCGATGACCGACGAGCCGAGTCACGTCCTCGAAGTGCTGTTCCTCGCCGACCAGGCGGGCGTCGTTTCGCTGCCCGACCACTGCGGCATCGACATCGTCCCGCTGCTCGAAACCGAGTACGCGCTCAACGGCGCGCGCCGAATCATGGGCACGCTGTTCGAGAACGAAGCGTACTCGAAGGCACTGGCCGCCCGGGGCGGCCTGCAGGAGATCATGCTCGGCTACTCCGACTCGAACAAGGAGAACGGTTTCCTCGCGGCGAACTGGGACCTCTACAAGAACCAGCGCCGCCTCGCCGACATCACCGACGAGCACGACGTCAACATGCGTCTGTTCCACGGCCGCGGCGGTTCAATCTCGCGCGGCGGCGGCCCGATGAACCAGGCGATGCTGGCGCTGCCGAACGAGACGGTGTCGGGGCAGATCAAGTTCACCGAGCAGGGCGAAGCCATCGCCGAGAAGTACGCCAACCCGCGAATCGCCGAGCGCAACCTCGAACAAATGCTCGACGCGCAGATTCGCTCGCGCTACAAGGCGCTGAACGAACCGAAAGAGCACGTCCCCGACGAGTGGGTCGAGGCGATGGACGCGATGGCCGCCGCCGCCCGACAGGAGTACCGCGACCTGCTGGAAACCGACGGCTTCGTCTCCTACTTCGAACAGGCGACGCCCATCACCGTCATCGAGAATCTCAACCTCGGCTCTCGGCCGGCCTCCCGGTCGGGCGAGCGCACTGTCGAGGACCTACGCGCCATCCCGTGGGTGTTCTCGTGGACGCAGTCGCGCTGCATACTCCCCGGGTGGTACTCGCTGGCGTCGGGTATCGACGCGTACCTCGACGAGGGCGGCGACGAGGAGACGCTCGAAGAGATGCACGACGAGTGGCCGTTCTTCCGGACGATGCTCGACAACGCGGCGCTGTCGTTGGCGCGGACGGACCTCGAAATCGCCGCCGAGTACGCCAAACTCGCCGACGCTTCGCTGCGCGAGGAGTTCTTCGGGCGCATCGAAGCCGAGTACGACCATGCGACCGACCTCGTACTCTCGATCTCCGGCCGCGAATCGCTGCTGACGCGCGAGTGGTTGGACGAGAGCCTCCGCCGCCGCAACCCGTACGTCGACCCGCTGAACCTGTTGCAGACGCACCTGCTGGCGCAGACTCACCGAACGACCGAGGAGGAGCAGACGCTCCGACTGACGGTGAAAGGTATCGCCGCCGGTATGAAGAACACGGGGTAGCCGGCGACCGAATCGACCCCGGTGACGGATCTCCGCTGGGGTTCTCCGCCCCGCCGAAGAGCAACACTTAGTCTCCCCCCGTTCGACGCCCCGCTAATGAACTTCTTCGACCGCTTGGCCGACCGCATCGCGACGATTGACAGCGTCGTCTCCGTCGGGTTGGACGCCGCCCCGTCGCGCATCCCCGAGCACCTGCAGGAGAAGGACCTGCCGCAGTGGGCGTTCAACCGCCGCATCATCGACGCGACGCACGAACACGCCGCCGTTTACAAGCCGAACGCCGCGTTCTACGAGTCCGAGGAAGGGTGGCGCTCGCTGCGCGAGACCATCGCCTACGCCGAGGGAAAGGACGTTCCCATCCTCTTGGACGCCAAGCGCGCCGACATCGGCAACACGACGCGACAGTACGCGAAACTGCTCGACGACGTCGACGCCATCACGGTCAACCCGTACATGGGGCGCGACTCGCTCGAACCGTTCCTCTCGCGCAATGATAAGGGCGTCTTCGTCCTCTGTCGGACCTCGAACCCCGGCGCAACAGACCTGCAGGACCTCGAACTCAACACGGGCGAACCGATCTACGAGCGGGTCGCGGCGCTGGCGGATCTCTGGAACCGCAACGACAACGTCGGGTTGGTCGTCGGCGCGACGGCCCCCGAGGAACTGGAGTCGCTCCGCGAGCAGGTTCCCGACCTGCCGTTTCTGGTCCCCGGCGTCGGCGCGCAGGGCGGCGACGCGGAGGCGGCCGTCGAGTTCGGCCTTCGGGCGGACGGCGTCGGTCTCGTCAACTCCTCACGGGGCATCATCTTCGCCGGCGAGGGCGAAGGGTTCGACAAGGCCGCCGGACAGGCCGCTCGGCGGATGAAGACGCGACTCAACGAGTACCGCTGACGCGCTGGTAGCGACCGTCTCACGCTACTGGGCGACCGGCAACGGTTCCTCAGTCGACCAGCCCGGCGTCGCGAAGGTGTGCTTCGAGCGCCTCCTCGCTCTCGAACTCCTTGCCGCACGTCTCGCAGACGTACGGCTCCGACGCGATTTCGTCCTCCGACTGGGTCATCGCATCACGTCGGATTGGTCGATTTTACTCGTATCGCCGCCAGCCTGTCGCGCCGCGGACGCGCACTGTACGCAGACCCGTAGTTCGCGGTCGTAGTGGTCGTCGCAGACCATCGCGCCGCAGTTCGGACAGTTCTGGTCCGCTTCCGCCGACTCGCACACTTGACAGACACCGCTGATACTCATACGCGGCGTACAACACGGAATCACTTGAGCGCTGGGCAGGGCTCCCGAGGCGATATCTCCGACATTCCGAATCGGGGCGGGAGCCTTAGGTCCGTGCGGTTCGTATCAGAGCCGTGGACCGCGATCAGCTCATCATGGGGCTCGCTGCCGTCTTCGCGGGGATCACTGTTCTCCTCGCGGTTCTCGGACTGAGCTATCAGCTGTTCCTGCTTTTTCTCGCTGTCCCTTTCGGTCTGACGACGTACTTCATGTGGTACCAGGCGAGCGGCCGACTCGCCGAGCGGACGCAGCAGCGCCGGGTTCGCCAGGGACCGTCCGGATTCGGCACGGGGGCACGACGCGAGAACGTCCGCGAGAACCGACGACGGGCGCGCGGCGGTGCGAACGCCGGGGGGCGAACGAATGGGGGAACGGGCGCGACGCGGCCGACGCGGGGGCCGACCCGCGCGGAGGCGTACCGCGCGCTCGACTTGGAACCGGGCGCGAGCGCCGACGAGGTCAAACGCGCCTACCGCTCGAAGGTCAAGGAAGTACACCCCGACACCGACAGCGGTGACGAGGAGTCGTTCAAGCGGGTGAACCGTGCGTACGAGTCGCTGAACGAGTGAGTCTCCTGGAGCGCTCTCCCGCGGTGCGTCATCCGGTTGCCCGCGTCTCCCCCAGGAGAACCGCAGCCCGCGAGGAACGCTGCCCCGCCCGCACCAGCGGCCAACTTCAGTACCCGTCGGCGACTTTCGGCGTCGTCTCGATTCGTGCATTGATTCGCCGGTATCGCCACCGTTGGGCCTTGTTCGGACTCGTCCCGTGTTTCAGGGAGACGCGAATCTCTCCGAGCGTGGCCGTTTGCAACGGACTCCGTAGCGCTCGATAGCGGACCCGTGGCATGGCTACCCACAACACGAAAAAGGTTTTAGCAAACCGACGCTTACGGCCGCCCATGAGCGCCGACCGGGCCGCCTTAGAGGAGGCCCTACAGCGCGGAGAAGAGGAAGGCGGCTACATCGAGTTCAAGGAACGACTCTCCAAAGAGGTCCACCTCTCCGGCGGACGCATGGAGAGTCTCGCCGCCCAACTCCGACACCGAGTGCTCTCCGGCGAGGGCGAGGCAACGTACGTCGTCGGCGTCACGGACGACGGCGGCATCGCCGGCATCTCGGCGGACGCGTTCTCCGAGTCGATGGACGTGCTCTCGCTGCTCGCCGAGGAGGCGGGTGCGCACATCGAGGACGTCGACACGTGGGGCGTCGGCGACGGTCCGGATGCGGGTCTCGTCGGCGTCGCGACCATCCGCGAGGGCGCGATGCTCGAAACTGACGAGGAACACATCGTCGTCGGCACCGCGGGTCACGTCGACCACGGAAAGAGCACGCTCGTCGGGTCGCTCGTCACCGGACAGGCCGACGACGGCGACGGCGGCACGCGCGGATTCCTCGACGTGCAACCGCACGAGGTCGAACGCGGCCTCTCGGCGGACCTCTCGTACGCCGTCTACGGATTCGACGACGACGGCCCGGTCCACATGCGTAACCCCCACCGTAAGAGCGACCGCGCCCACATCGTCGAGGAGGCGGACCGCCTCGTCTCATTCGTTGACACCGTCGGCCACGAACCGTGGCTCCGGACGACCATCCGAGGACTCGTCGGTCAGAAACTCGACTACGGACTGCTCGTCGTCGCCGCCGACGACGGGCCGACGAAGACGACGCGCGAGCATCTCGGCATCCTGCTCGCGACCGAACTGCCGACGATAGTCGCCATTACGAAAGTCGACGCCGTCAGCGACGAACGCGTCGCCGAAGTCGAACACGAGGTCGAGAGACTGCTCCGCGACGTGGGCAAGACCCCGCTGCCGGTCGAACGCTACGGCGTCGACGCCGCCGTCGAGGAGATAAGCGACTCCGTCGTCCCCATCCTCCGGACGAGTGCCGTCGCGATGGAGGGTCTCGACGACCTCGACCACCTGTTCGAGACGCTGCCGAAGACGAGCATCGACGAGGGGCAGTTCCGAATGTACATCGACCGGAGCTACAGCGTCACCGGCGTCGGCGCCGTCGCTTCCGGCACTGTGAACTCCGGCACCGTCGAGGCGGGCGACGAACTGCTGCTCGGGCCGATGCCCGACGGGAGTTTCCGTGACGTGGAGGTGCGCTCCATCGAGATGCACTACCACCGCGTCGACGAGGCGAAGGCGGGTCGGATCGTCGGCATCGCGCTCAAAGGTGTCAAGGAGGCCGAAATCGAGCGCGGGATGGTGCTCGTCCCGCGGTCGTCGAATCCGCGCCCGGTGCGGTCGTTCGAGGCGGACGTGATGGTGCTCAACCATCCGACGCGCATCGGCACGGGCTACGAACCGGTCATCCACCTCGAAACCATCAGCGAGGCGGCCGTGTTCCACCCCGAAGAGGGTCGCCTCCTGCCGGGCGACACCGGCAAGTCGCGCGTCGAGTTCAAGTTCCGACCGTACCTCGTCGAGGAGGGCCAGCGGTTCGTCTTCCGCGAGGGCCAGAGCAAAGGCGTCGGCACCGTCACCGACGTTCACTACGACTGAGGGCAGTACACGACGAACTTCGGTCGACGCAGCGTCACCGTCCCGGAACTTCCTTCTCCTCGAAGCGACTATCCGACCTATGGAACGGCGACGAGTCGTCTCGATCCTCGCCGGGGCGTTGCTCGCGGGCATCGCGACGGCGATACTGGGAACGGCGGGTCTCGACGGGCCGCTGGCTATCGTGGCCGGCGTCGCGGTGGCGATACCGCTGCTCCGAGCGGAGGCGTTCGGCGGGTTCGACAGTCCCGAATCGTTCGACAGCGCGGCGGCGTTCGTCGCTTCTCTCGGCGCGCTGGTCGTCGGAACCGTCGTCGTCTATGCCGTCGGGGCGTTCGGCGCCGGTCAGACGGTTGCGGTCGGTCTCGGCGCGGGCGGGACGTTCGCCGGAAGCTACGTCGGTGACGTGTTCGCTCGGCGGCGCTCGTGAGCGGAAGTCCGTCGTGAGCGACGACTCTAATTTCAGTCCCGGACGTAGTCGTCTCCTCGACGCTCGGCCAGGTCGAGGAAGACGAACCACTCCAGTACGTCGCCGACACGTTCACGCCAGATTTCCTCCCACCGGTTCGGGTTCTTGAAGTGCTCCCACTGCGGCACCCGGCCGCGGACGCGATCGTACGCTTCGTCGGCGCTAACGGGACGTTCGGCGTCGTCCAACACCGCGAGCAACTCCTCTGCGGTGAACACTCGGCGGACAAACGCGTCGCGCAGGTGGTCGGGCGTCGGATCCGTCCGGGTACGCTTGAATCCGGTCGGCATCTCGACGGCCAGTTCCAGCGCCCGGAGGAACGTCAGCCACGTGCGGGCGGCGTCGCGACTCGGGAAGCCGACGCGGCGCATCAGGCGCTCGCAGCAGTCGTCCTCGGAGTCGGGAACCAGCGGGACCGCTCTCTGGGCGTCCGCGACGACGCCCAAATCGTCGGGCACGGGCGGGACGAGTTTGAACCGCACGGTTCAGAGTTCGCGGAGGCCGAACGACTCCGCGAGCAGTTCCTCGTCCGTCTCGCCGAAGACGCGCGTCGAGCCGTCAACGACGTCGACGGTCACCTTCGCGGGCGCGAACGCCGACACCGGAACCTGCGAGAAGTCCCAGTCGTACTCGGCGAAGATGTCCTCGAACGGTGTGCCGTATTCGTCGGCGGCCGTCGACGGGACCTCGTCGAAGCGGTCGAACTCGTCGCGGACCGTCAGGTGGACTTTGCCGCCGTAGGCGAGCGCGTCGTTCGTCCGGCCCATCGCGACGCCCTCGTCGTAGCTGACGGGGGCGATGGGCGCGCTGCCGCTGACCGAGAGGATGTCTCGGGGGTCGTAGCCAAGTTCGAAGAGGCGGAAGACGGCGAGTTCGGCGGCCCGGGAGGCGATGTTGACGCTCCCTGCGATGGAGCCGACGGCGAACGTCGGCAGGAAGACGGCGCTCGGTTCGACTTTCGCGAGTTCGGCGACGTGTTCGGCCACCTCGTCGCCCGGCAGGTCGATGCTCTCGACGGCGAGGACGGTGAGGTCGAACTCGTCGTAGTAGCCGACGGCCTCGAACTCCGACTCCTGACCGACGAGCGCGCGGGCCGGACCGCTGCCGAGACCGTCGAACCGCTCGAATTCGAGCTCCCAGCCAGCCTTTTGCGAACAGAGCAGCGCGATCGCGGGGTGGTCCGTCGACAGTTCGACGTGCGGAATCGGCGCGCCGTCGACCTCGCCCATCCGCGTCTGGACGGTGGCGAGACCGGCGGTCTGAATTTCGGTCAGCAGCAACCCGGCCTCGACGCCGCCAGTCGCGTCGACGCCGAAGTCCAGCACCGTCGCCCCCGACTCCAACTCGTACGCGCCGACGTTCAACTCGTCGGCGAAGTCGAGCGCCTCGTCGACGAGTTCTATCGCCATCCGATTGAGACTGTCCATACCTTCGGTTGCGCCCATTCGGATAAAGGGTTTGGCGGTCGGCGTTCGACAGTCGACGTGCGAGGTGGGACCGACCGTGCGGGCGACCGAACGTCCGGACCACCTATTACTTACTGGCCGTCGACCACTCCCTGCGATGCTCGAACTCTACCAGGCCGAAGGCTGTCCGTACTCCGAGAAAGCGCGCCAGAAACTGTCGGAGCTCGGCGTCTCGTACGTTATCCACAACCCGCGAACGCACGACGGCGACGTGCTGAACGAGCAGACGCACGAGGAACTCACGACGCTCGGCGGCGAGGACCAGATCCCGTACCTCGTCGACCACGCGCGCGGGGAGACGATGTACGAGAGCGACGACATCGTCGACTACCTCGGCGAATACTACGACTAAAAGCGACTACGAGGGCCGCTTACGGTAGAAGCCGGGCGTTCACTCGGTTCCGCTTCGCGCTTCCCGACCGAGTTCGCGCTCAACGGCCTCGACTTTCTCCTGTGCTCGTCGGTCGCTCGTCCGCTTGTCGTCGATTTTGAGGAACGTGCTCACTCGGTCGGCGTCGACGGCTTTGTGCGCCGCTGCGACGGCGTCGAGGAGCGTGTCGACGTCGTCGGCTTCGACGACGGTTCCCATCGGGTTCGTCTCGTACTCCACGTCGAACTCGTCGAGCGCGGCGACGGCCTTGGCCACGTCGGCGGCCATGCTCTCTTCTTTCACGGGTGCGACGCTCAGCAGTGCTATGACTGTCATACGTGACGGGTCCGCAGCCAGCGGCCTAACTTTGCGGGTCGGTCTCAGTGCCACCACGACTCCGTCGGGCGCAGTTGAACTCGACGGTGACGGTGTCGACGACGCTCCCGTCTGCGGTGACGCCGTCGAGTCGGTAGACGCCGTTTTGGGGGCGTGGACCGAGCGTCTGCTCGTACTCGATGATACCGGAGTCGGGATACTTCCCCTGCGGCGCGTTCGGTTCGTGTTCCGCACGGACGGGGACGACGAACGCTGGCGAGTCGCGCCCGCGCTGGTACGCCTCGACGTACGACACACCGGACTGTTCGATTCGTTCCTGTCGCAGCGGAATCACCAGCACGACGTTCTCGTCGTCGGCTTGGATGTGCGCACCGTTGTTGAGGAGAGCGCCGTCACCGTGATTCGTCGCCCACGTGCTGCAGGCGTCGATATCGTTGCTGGACGCGCTTTCGGAACTCTCTCCGGAGAGACAGCCTGCGACGGTCGTGGCGGCGACAGCACCCAAACCAGTTAGCATTCGCCGGCGCGTCGAGGTTCGCAGGCGGCGGGCGTTTCGTTCGTCACCGTCTCGTTTCTCGGCGTCCTGACGCACCTGTCGGTCTGTCGTATCGGAGGGCACGGACGGAACTTCGACAGTTAACCGCATCAAGGTGGCGACCCCGTCGCGACCCCGGCGGACTTTTTGCCCTCATCGTCGTACGCACGATAATGTCTCCTTCGCGTGAGCGCGTAGTGACGGTCGGGCGCGCGCTCGTCCACGAGATACGCGTCGAGAAACTCACGTTTCTGGCCGGAAGCATCGCCTACCACGCGTTTGTCTCGCTGTTTCCGTTCTTCGCGCTCGCGCTCGCGGCGTTCTCGGCGGTCGGCAACCGTTCATTCCAGGATGGATTCGAGTCGCTCGTCGAAGCGATGTTGGCACCGGGGACCGGCGACCAACTGATTCAGGACCTCTCGAACGCGAGCGGATCGACGAGTCTCTCCATCGTGGGCGTCGTCTTCCTGCTCTGGGGGGCGATGCGAATCTTCCGTGGTCTCGACACGGCGTTTTCGGATATCTACGAGACGGAGACCGAGAACACGTTCCGCGACCAGATACTCGACGCCACCATCGTCCTCGGTACCGTCGGCGTCGCCATCTTCGCGGCCATTACCACCCAGCGTTTCGCCCTCGAACAGTACGGAGTTGTGGGCCGAGTAGCCCAGTTACTCCTTCTCGTCGGCGGGTTGACGCTGACGTTTCTGCCGATGTACTACATCTTTCCGGACACCGACGTGAGTGTCGCTGAAATCCTCCCGGGGACGGTGTTCGCCGCCGTCGGCCTGACTGTCTTCCAGTTCTTCTTCCGGTACTACGCCGCCTCCAGCAGCGACGGTCCCGCCAATCTCCTTGCGGTCGTGCTGCTCGTCTTGACGTGGCTCTACTTCAGCGGTCTCGTCGTCCTCGTCGGCGTCGCTCTCAACGCCGTCCTCTCGAACCGCAGCGCCGACGTGAGCATCGAACCAGTCATCGGCGGCGTTCGCCCGGAGCACACTGCAGAACGGGCCGACAAGCAGGAACTCGCCGCGGCGCTGACCAAACTGAACCGCTTGCTCGACGCTGCCGACGAGATAACTATCGAGGTCGGCGAGGAGTCCGTGACGCTCCCGCGACCGCAGCGAATCGCAACCGAGACTGACGGGTCACTCCTTCGCCTCCGCGACGGCGGATACGGTCTCGAACTTCGGTGGTCCGTCCGCGACGAGGAGTAACCGGCGAGATGCGTGGTTAAAGACATGTGCATAGATATTAACAAACACGAAACTACGCACCTATCGACTCACTAGTGACTCGACTGCCGCCGGGTCGATCCACGCCGAGTGGTCGTCCGCAACGAACGACTAACTAGCACAGAGTTCGCGAAGCTTACCTCGTCTGGCACTGTCACCGCTGCGGCGAGACCGGGGATTTGGAGGCGTTTCCGGTCTCCTGTTCCGACTGTGGTACGCCGCGGGAGGAACTGTACTACTGGACCGAGGACTGACTGTATCGACCGTATCGACGGGAACCGGACTCGTTTTGCCTGCGACCGGATACCTACCCACATGTATCTCTCACACCCCGTTCGTCGGATGCGCGACGACCCTATCGACGGCGAGGAGACGACCTTGGTCGTCGAACTTGGTGACGACGCAGACCGGGAGGCGCTCGAAGCGAGGGTTCGGGAAGCGGACGGCACTGTCGAACGCGACCTGCAGTTCCAGGCAGTGTTGGTCACAGTTCCGGAGTCCGCAGTCGCGTCGCTCTGCGACCTCGACGGTCTCACGCGCATCGAGACCGGAGAGACGCTCTCGCTCGGCGTCAACGAAGACGCGACGCTCCAGAGTAACAACGATGACGACGGAGTCGACGGCCTCGACTTCGACAACGACGGGCGACGATAGCGGTGCAACGGGGGTAGCGACACGCCAGATGGCGGCAGCGGCACGCCGGACGGCGGCAGCGACGTGCCGAGTGAGAGGCGGCGTTACTGCGGCCGCCGGGCGACGAGCGCCTGCGCGGTCCACGAGATGACGACCTCATCGTCCTGATTGACGCCGGTTATTTCCACGTCGACGTAACCGCGTTGGGGGTCGGACTCGGAGACGCGCATCTCGCCGAGTTCGACCCATCCCGAGAGCGTATCGCCGGGTCGCACCGGACGGTGCCACCGGAAGTCGGCGAGGCCGCGGCCGCAGAGAAACGCGACCTGGTGGAAGAACGCCTCCGTAGCCAGACGGTTGCAGACGCAGTAGGTGTGGAGACCGCTCGCGATGAGACCGTCGAACATCGACTCGCGCGCCGCGTCCTCGTCGACGTGGAACGGTTGCGGGTCGTACCGCTCGGCGAACTCGATGATCTCGTCTCGCGTCACCGTCGCCGTCTCTAGCTCCCAGAGACCGTCCGGGTCGAGGTCCTCGTAGTACTGACGCGCCGTCGTGACGGACTCGGACTTCATATCGGATGGACTGCCCGCCGGCGGAATGACCGTTCCGGTATCGACGGAAAAAACGACGGACACGACGAGCTGTGTGCATCGTCGCGCCGATTCGTGCGATCGCTCCCGACCGGGTGCGGACTGCGACGACGCTCGCGTGCCCGGCGACGTCAGTCCGTCTCGGCCGGTCGGTGGACTTCCCTCAGTGCGCCGACGAAGCGACAACTCCAGCCTTTGTCACGGTCCCCTCGAACGGTTTCGGATGCGTTACCGTACTCTTGACGCTTCGTCGACAGCGACTGCCGCGTCGCGAGCGGTCGTTATCAACTTGTGGGCCACACGCCGCCCCGGTTGACTGTGAGATTTCGAGGAGCGTTCTCGGCGCGAGGAGACGTGTCGCTCGGAGCGTTGAAATCGAAGAAGTGCGCTGGCCAGGATTTGAACACTGGGTTGCGGCCGTGGAAACGACCGCGTGTTGACCGCTACACTACCAGCGCAGTGCGACTGCATCTGTTCCAACGCCCCCCAGTTGTAAAGGCGTTGTCTCGATTATCAGCCCGCGAAACAACGGTCGGGGTCGATGCAAGTACTGCGGACGTATCTCAGATTCGAGCCGAGTAACCGAGATCAGGTGACGGTGTCGGTGCTCCGAGTTGGAGTCCGTCGATGATGTGACACTCACGGTGCGATGTTCGGAGCAGTACGCTGGCTGGGATTTGAACCGCCTGAACTTCGCTCGCTTGGGCTCGTTCGTTCCGTGCTTCAAATCCCGTGCCCCACCCACGGAATCAGAACTTCGCAGGGCGATGAAGCGCCCTGCTCAGAGTATTGAAATCGTAGAAGTGCGCTGGCTGGGATTTGAACCCAGGTTGTGACCATGGCAAGGTCACGTGATACCACTACACTACCAGCGCCTAACTGCTGCATTTCCACAATCGACGCATTTGTTGATAAGGCTTGCGAATTGTACCCGAATCGATAGCGGGCGTGGGGGTAATTCGCACTCCCCGAATCGGCAGAATGTGTCGTCAACAGTCATGCGAGCGCGTCTCACGGCCATTTGGATTCCGCTACCCTTTTTAGTGCGTATCGGATAGCAACGTCACAGTCTAGTGGCGAGACACCCAAACGACGGCATGACACTCACCGTATGCGTGCCGTCGTCGCTCGTCCGGGAAGCCGAGGACAAACGCGAGGCAACTCGCAAAATCGGCTACGTCGCCCGCGCGGCGACCGTGTTCCGGGCGGACCGGTTGGTCGTCTTCCCCGACGGGGAAGGCGAACGCCGCTGGGGTGGCGACTTCGTCGCTACCGTGCTCGAATACGCCGCGACGCCCCCCTACCTCCGACAGGAGGCGTGGGGCAAGCGCGACGAGTTACGGTACGCCGGCGTGCTACCGCCGCTCCGTGTCTCGCCACGGACCGGCTCCGAATCCGACGATTCGGGGTCGTTAACACAGGGAATCGTGACCGAGGTCGGACCTGAAGGTCGCGTCCGGGTCAATTGCGGACTGCAACACCCGATCTCCCTCTACACGCCTCCGAACGTGGAGGCCGAAGAGGGAGAGCGCGTCACCGTCAGGATCTCTTCGAGAGAACCGGTCCGTGCACGCATCGTCGACGAAACCCCGCCGGGGTTCGTCGTCGAGCGCATGGACCTGTCGGAAGTGCTCGGCCGTGAGGACGCCGGCGTGAAAATCGCCACCTCCCGATTCGGACAGGAACTGTCCGTCGGGCGGTTAGCGACGCTGGCCGGACGGACCGCCGACGGAATGACCGTCGCCTTCGGTTCGCCCGAGAGAGGGCTTCCGGACATCTTCGGGTTTCCGCCCGAAGCCGTCGCCGACGAGGAGTCGGCGACCAACCGAGTCGAACCCGGTCCGGGGTTCGACCTCTGGCTCAATACGGTTCCGCGACAGGGCAGCGAAGTGGTGCGGACGGAGGAAGCGATGTTCGCCTCACTCGCCTGCCTAACACTCACGGAGTGATACAATGCCACAACCAAGCAGACCACGAAAAGGCTCGATGGGCTTCGGCCCGCGTACGCGCGCAGCCAAAGAGGTTCCGCGCATCAAGTCGTGGCCCGACGACGAGGGGTCCCCTGCGCTGCAGGGCTTCGCCGGCTACAAAGCCGGAATGACCCACGTCGTCATGGTCAACGACACGGCGAACTCGGCCCGCGAGGGGATGGAAGAGTCCATTCCCGTCACGGTCGTCGAGACCCCGCCGATGCGCGCCGTTGCACTCCGAGCCTACCAGAACACGCCGTACGGACAGAAACCGATCACGGAGGTTTGGGCCCCCGAGCTCGACGAGGACCTCGACCGCGTCCTCGACCTCCCGTCAGAAGTCACGTTCGAGGAGGACACAGACGACCTCCGCAGCCGCCTCGAAGCCGGTGAGGTCGACGACCTTCGGGTCATCACCCACACCGTCCCGAGCGGCCTGAAGAACGTCCCGAAGAAGAAACCCGACGTGATGGAGACTCGCGTCGGCGGCGGTTCGCTCGACGAACGCGCCGACTTCGCGCTCGACCTCCTCGAAGAGGGCGGCGAGCACGCGATGGCCGACGTCTTCCGCGCGGGCGAGTACCTCGACGCGGCTGGCGTCACCAAAGGAAAGGGGACGCAGGGTCCCGTCAAGCGCTGGGGAGTCCAGAAGCGCAAAGGCAAGCACGCCCGCCAGGGATGGCGGCGTCGCATCGGTAACCTCGGCCCGTGGAACCCGAGCCGCGTCCGCTCGACGGTTCCCCAGCAGGGTCAGATGGGGTACCACCAGCGCACCGAACTGAACAAACGCCTCGTCGCGATGGGCAACGGCGACGACGCGTCCGTCGACGGCGGCTTCGTCAACTACGGCGAAGTCGACGGCGACTACGCGCTCGTCGAGGGCTCGCTCCCGGGCCCGAACAAGCGCCTCCTGCGCTTCCGCCCGGCCATCCGACCGAACGACCAACCGCGCCTCGACCCCGAGGTGCGCTACGTCTCCACCGCGTCCAACCAGGGGTGACTAACGAATGGAAGCAACAATCAAGGACCTGAACGGCGACGACGCCGGCACGCTCGAGCTTCCGGAGGTCTTCGAGACGACGTACCGTCCGGACCTCATCAAGCGCGCCGTCCTCGCCGCACAGGCGAACCGAACGCAGGCCTATGGAGCCGACCCCCTCGCCGGGATGCGAACCCCGGCAGAGTCGCTCGGCAGCGGCCGCGGGATGGCGCACGTGCCCCGAGAGAACGGGCGCGCGCGCCGCGTCCCGCAGGCCGTCAGCGGGCGCAAAGCGCACCCGCCGAAGGCCGAAAAGGAGCACGGAAAGAAGATCAACAAGAAGGAGCGCCGGTTGGCGGTCCGCTCGGCCATCGCGGCGACAACCGACGCCGAACTCGTCGCCGAGCGCGGGCACCAATTCGACGACAGCGTCGAACTCCCGCTCGTCGTCTCCGACGAGTTCGAAGAGCTCGTGAAGACCCAGGAGGTCCTCTCGCTGCTCGAAGCGCTCGGCGTCGACGCCGACATCGAGCGCGCCGAGGACCGGAAGGTCCGCGCCGGACAGGGGAAGGCCCGCGGTCGCAAGTACAAGCGACCCAAATCCATCCTCTTCGTCACGAGCGAGGAGCCGTCGAAGGCGGCGCGCAACCTCGCTGGTGTCGACGTGGTCACCGCCGCGGAGGTCAACACCGAGGACCTCGCGCCTGGCACCCACGCCGGTCGACTGACTCTCTGGACCGAGAGCGCCGTCGAGGAGGTGGCCGACCGATGAGCGTCATCCGACACCCGCTGGTCACCGAGAAGGCGATGAACGAGATGGACTTCGACAACAAGCTCCAGTTCATCGTCGACATCGACGCCGCCAAGCCGGAGATCGAAGAGGAGATCGAATCGCGCTACGACGTGACCGTCGCGAATATCAACACGCAGGTCACGCCGAAAGGCACGAAGAAGGCGACCGTGCGTCTCTCGGAGGACGACGACGCACAGGAAATCGCCTCGCGGATCGGGGTGTTCTAAATGGGACGTAGAATTCAAGGCCAACGTCGCGGACGCGGCTCGTCGACGTTCCGCGCGCCGTCGCACCGCTACAAGGCCGAGCTCGGACACAAGAAGGAAGCGACGGACGGCGACACCATCTCCGGAACCGTCGTCGACATCGAACACGACCCCGCGCGCAGCGCGCCGCTGGCCAACGTCGAATTCGACGACGGCGACCAGCGCCTCGTGCTCGCGCCCGAGGGCGTCAACGTCGGCGAGACCATCCAGGTCGGCGTCTCCGCCGAAATCAAGCCAGGTAACACGCTCCCACTGGCCGAAATCCCCGAGGGGATTCCGGTCTGCAACGTCGAGCGTCAGCCCGGCGACGGCGGCAAGTTCGCCCGCGCCTCCGGCGTCTCGGCGCAGCTTCTGACCCACGACAAGCGCGTCGCGGTCGTGAAGCTGCCCAGCGGTCAGGTCAAGCGACTCAACCCGCAGTGCCGCGCCACCATCGGCGTCGTCGCCGGCGGCGGCCGGACGGAGAAGCCGTTCGTCAAGGCGGGGAAGAAACACCACAAGATGCGCTCGCGCGGTACCAAGTACCCGCGCGTCCGCGGTGTTGCGATGAACGCCGTCGACCACCCGTTCGGTGGCGGCGGCCGACAGCACCCCGGCAAGCCGAAATCCGTCTCGCGGAACGCGCCGCCGGGCCGGAAGGTCGGAGACATCGCATCGAAACGTACCGGACGAGGTCGTAACAAATGAGCACAGATTACCGCACCGGCCGCGAGGGCGAGTTCACCTACCGCGGCCACACGCTCGACGAGCTGCAGGACATGGAGCTCGACGAGGTCGCAGAACTGCTCCCCGCGCGTCAGCGGCGAACCATCAACCGTGGCCTGGGCGTCGAGCACGAGAAACTGCTCGAAAAAGCCCGGGACAAGACCGAAGAGGAGACCGCGAACAACCCGATTCGGACGCACCTGCGCGACATGCCCGTCGTGCCTGCGTTCGTCGGGCTGACGTTCGCGGTGTACAACGGTCAGAGCTTCGAGCGCGTTCAGGTGCAGCCCGAGATGATTGGCCACTACCTGGGCGAGTTCCAGCTCACCCGGAACTCGGTCGAACACGGACAGGCCGGTATCGGTGCGACCCGGTCCTCGAAGTTCGTGCCACTCAAATAACCCATGGGAATCAACTACAGCGTCGAGGCCGACCCCGACACGACGGCGAAAGCCATGCTCCGGGAGCGGCCCATCAGCCTGAAGCACAGCAAGGCCATCGCGCGCGCCATCAAAGGCAAGCGCGTCGACGACGCCGAGTCGTACCTGCAGGACGTCATCGACGAAAAGCAGTCGGTGCCGTTCAAGCAGCACAACTCCGGCGTCGGCCACAAAGGCGACATCGACGGGTGGGACGCGGGTCGCTACCCGAACAAAGCCTCGAAGGACTTCCTGAAGCTACTCGAGAACGCGCGTAACAACGCCAACGAGCAGGGATTCGACGGCGAATCGATGGTCATCAAACACGTCGCCCCCCACAAGGTCGACGAGCAGATGGGGCGCAAGCCCCGCGCGTTCGGACGAGCCGACCCGTGGAACACGACGCTCGTCGACGTGGAACTCATCATCGAGGAGGTCGAAGAATAATGGCAGACGAACATCAGTTCATCGAAGACGGACTCCAGAAGTCCCAGATCGACGAGTTCTTCGCGACCGAACTCGGCCGCGCCGGCTACGGTGGCATGGACGTCGCGAAGACGCCGATGGGGACCCAGATCGTCCTGAAAGCCGAGAAGCCCGGCATGGTCATCGGTAAGGGCGGCAAGAACATCCGCAAGGTCACCCGTCAGCTCGAGGAGCGGTTCAACCTCGACGACCCCCAGATCGACGTCCAGGAGGTCGACGAACCGGACCTGAACGCGCGCATCGTCGCGGACCGACTCGCGAACGCGCTCGAACGCGGCTGGTACTTCCGCAAAGCTGGTCACACGACCATTGACCGCATCATGGACGCGGGCGCGCTCGGCGCGGAGATCAAGCTCAACGGCAAGGTCACCGGCGCTCGCTCGCGCGACGAGAAGTTCAACCGCGGCTACATCAAGCACAACGGCGAACCCGCCGAGGAAGTCGTCGACACCGGTCAGGGCGTCGCCGTGATGAAGCTCGGTACCATCGGCGTGACGGTGAAGATCATCCCGCCGGGAGCGCAGCTCCCCGACGACTTCTCCGTCGCCGAGGACGTCGAGGTCGAGGCGGTCGAACAGATCGCCGACACCGAGGGCGTCGAGGACCTCCTCGAAGAGCCCGACGACGAGAAAGTGCCGGACGTCGGCGAGGACGCCGACGACGTGCCCGCCGAACACGCCGGCGAGGACGACGCGCAGGACGCCATCGACGAGGAAGTCGTCGAGGAGGTCGTCCAGGAGTCCGGCGAGACCGCGAAGCCGCAGGAAGAGCCGGTCGCGACCGGCGATGTCGACGACGAAGAGCACGAGCTTGACGCCGACGAGGAGGCGACCGACGACGTGGAGACGGAGCTCTCCGAACTCGACGAGGAAGTCGAGCAGGAGGCCGCCGACCTCGTCGCCGAGATGGAAGCCGACGAAGAGGAGGAGGGTCAGTAGATGGCCATCCTCTACCCCGAAGAGATCCGCGACATGACGCCCGCCGAGCGCGAGGCCGAAGTCGAGGAACTCGAGACGGAACTCCTCAACGCCCGAGCCGTCCAGGCCGCGGGTGGCGCGCCGGAGAACCCCGGTCGAATCGGCGAGATTCGCCGGACGATCGCCCGCATCAAGACCATCCAGAACGAAGAGGGCGACGAGGAGTAAGATGGCCCTGACGCCCGAGAGCCTCACGCGACACGAACTCAACGGTCTGCCCGTCCGGGTGGCCGCCGCCGACAACCCCGACCTCGTCGGGATAGTCGGTCGTGTCGTCGTCGAGACGATGCAGACGCTGCACGTCGACTGCGACGTGCCCGCTGCCGCTCGACTGTTCGGCGACGAGGTCGCCGAGCGAGGCGCTCGGGTCGTTCAGGTGCCGAAACGCGGAACGACGTTCGAGTTCGCGCTCGAACGACAGAGCGGCGGTCCGACAACCGGGCCGTCGCGCACAAATGAAGCCGCCGGGAACCGTCGAGACCGCCTCGACGAGTCGTCGGACACGCGCCGACGACGCCGCAAGGCCCCGGGGTCTACGTCCAAACAGGAGTCGGAAACTGCCGGTGATTTAGCCGGTCAGTCTGGGTCGACCCGCGAGGGCTCGTCGGACGGCACGGTGCCGTCCGGCGACTGCGAGGGCGTAGTCTACGTTACGGTGGATGGTGCAAATCTGCTCTCACGACCCGCATTGCGCACCGAAAACGTAGGTGAATCTACATGGCGATAGGACTGAACGTACCAGAACCGGAGGAGACCTGCTCCGATGCGAACTGCCCGTTCCACGGCTCGCTTGCCGTGCGCGGACAGACGCTCGAGGGCACCGTCGCCTCCACAGACATGGACAAAACCGTCATCGTGGAGCGCGAATACGACGTTCGCGTTCCCAAGTACGACCGCTTCATGAAGCGGCGTAGTCGCGTTCCCGCCCACGCACCCCCGTGCGTGGAGCTCGAGGAAGGCGATACGGTTCGAATCGCAGAGACACGACCGCTGTCGAAGACGAAATCGCACGTGGTCGTCGAGAAAATCGCGTCGCTGGACGTGACCGAGGGCCTCACGGCCCCCGAAGCGGCAGCTGCCGACGAGGCAGACGAAGAGGGTGATGCGTGATGGAAGCGCTGAAGGCTGACGTCACACAGGGTCTCGAACGAGGCTCACTCATCACCTGTGCGGACAACACCGGAGCCCGCGAGCTGAAAGTGATCAGCGTCGCCGGTTACTCCGGAACGAAGAACCGACACCCCAAAGCGGGCGTCGGCGACAAAGTGACCGTCTCGGTCACGAAGGGCACCCCCGAAATGCGTCGACAGGTGCTCGAAGCCGTCATCGTGCGGCAGCGGAAATCCATCCGCCGCCCCAACGGCACGCGCGTGAAGTTCGAGGACAACGCCGCCGTCATCATCGACGAGAACGGCGAGCCTCGCGGGACCGAAATCAAGGGTCCCATCGCGCGGGAAGTCGCCGAGCGCTTCGGGAGCATCGCATCCACGGCTACGATGATCGTATAGCATGAGTAAGCAACCACGCAAACAGCGAACCAAGAACCGCGACGCGCCGCTGCACGAGCGACACAAGCAGGTCCGCGCGACGCTGTCGTCGGATCTCCGCGAGGAGTACGGCCGACGCAACGTTCGCGTGAACGCGGGCGACACCGTCGAGGTACTCCGCGGCGACGACGCCGGGGAGACGGGCGAAGTGCTCGATGTCGACCTCAAACGCGAGGTCATCACCGTCGAGGGCGTCGTCGTCGAGAAGGCCGACGGGGAAGAGGTCCCGCGGCCGGTCGACACCTCGAACGTCCGCGTGACCGAACTGGACCTCGAAGACGAGCGCCGCGAAGCGCGTCTGGAGGGCGAAGAATGACGAAGCACCAGAAGCGACTCTCGGTCCCGAACTCGTGGCCGGTCGAACGGAAAGAACAGGTCTGGACGGTCAAAGCCGGCGCCGGTCCGCACGGCGAGCAGGGCGTTCCCCTGCTCATCCTGCTGCGGGACGTGCTCGGCTACGTCGACACGAAGAAGGAAGCGCGCTACGCGCTCAACGAAGGGGGCGTCCTGGTCAACGGCGACCGCGTCTCCGACGAACGCCGACCCATCGGCATGTTCGACATCGTGGCGTTCACCGCCCGCGAGGAGTACTACCGCGTCTTCCCCGACGAGGGTGGCCGCCTCGCGCTGACCGCCATCGACGCGGACGCCGCGTCCAGCCGCCTCGGCAAGATCGTCGGCAAGCGCCAGGTCGCCGGCGGCGCGTTCCAACTGACGCTGCACGACGGAACGAACCTCCGTCTCGACGACGCCTCCGAGTACAGCAGCGGCGACTCGGTCGTCGTCAACAACGAGTCGAAGGAGATCGTCGCGCACTTCCCGTACGAGGAAGGCGCGCTCGTGACGGCCGTCGACGGCGCGCACTCGGGCGAGATCGGACAGATATCGGACATCACCGTCACGCTCGGCAGTGGTGAGAACACCGTCACCGTCGAGCAGGAAGACGGGGATGGCTTCGAGACGGTCGCCGACTACGTCGTCGTCATCGACGAGAACTTCACCGGCGGCGAACCGGAAGTCACCACCACCGGAGGTGACGACGAATGAGCGAATCCACGCACGAAATGCGCCAAGCGCGCATCGAGAAGGTCGTCGTCCACATGGGCATCGGCCAGGGTGGCCGCGAACTCGCCAACGCCGAGGACATCATCGAGAGCGTCACCGGCCAGGAGAGCGTCCGCACCACGTCAAAGCGCGCCGGACAGGACTTCGGCGTCCGCATCGGCACGCCCGTCGGCGCGAAGGTGACCCTTCGCGGCGAGACGGCCCACGAGTTCCTCGAAAAGGCGCTGCCGCTGGCAGACCTCTCGGAGAGCAACTTCGACGACACGGGCAACTTCAGCTTCGGTGTCGAAGAACACACCGAGTTCCCGAGTCAGGAGTACGACCCCGAGATCGGTATCTACGGGCTGGACGTAACGGTCAACCTCGTCCGCCCCGGCTACCGTGTCGCGAAGCGAGACCAGGTGACGCGGAGCATCCCCTCCCGCCACCGCCTGACCCCCGAGGACGCCGTCGCGTTCCTCGAGGAGTCGTTCGACGTAGAGGTTGAACAATGAGCGAGAGTGAAACAGACGCGACGGGCGAACACGCCACGCAACGCACCGGCCAGCGCCACGAGTGCCGCCGGTGCGGTCGCAAACAGGCGCTCGTCGGCAAGTACGACATCAATCTCTGCCGGCAGTGCTTCCGCGAGATCGCCCGCGAGATGGGATTCAAGAAGTATCGATAACAATGGCTGACAACGATCCACTCAGCAGCGCGCTCTCCGGCGTGGACAACGCTGAGAGCGTTGGGCATCTGTCCCACGAGGTACAACCCGCCTCGAACATCATCGGCTCGGTTCTCGAGGTCTTCTACGACCGCGGGTACATCGACGGCTTCGAGTTCGTCGACGACGGTCGAGCCGGTCGGTTCGAGGTCGAACTGAAAGGCGCTATCAACCACTGTGGCGCAGTCAAGCCCCGCTACTCCGCGGGCGCTGGCGAGTTCGAGAAGTGGGAGAAGCGATTCCTCCCCGCCCGTGACTACGGGGCGCTCATCGTCACGACGAGCCACGGCGTCATGAGCCACTACGAGGCCCGCGAACAGGGCGTTGGTGGCCAAGTAATCGCATACGTCTACTAACATGAGCAGAGTCGAAATCGAAATTCCAGACGACGCCTCCGCCGAGGTAGACCACCTCGACCTCACAGTCGAAGGACCGAACGGGTCCGTCACGCGACGGCTCTGGTATCCGGACATCTCCGTCGGTGTCGAGGACGGCCACGTGGTCGTCGAAAGCGACACCGAGAACGCGAAGACCAACGCGACCGTCGGGACGTTCGAGAGCCACGTTCGCAACATGCTCCACGGCGTCACCGAAGGCTGGGAGTACCGGATGGAGGTCTACTACGCTCACTTCCCGATGCAGGTCAACGTTGAGGGTGACGAGGTGGTCATCGAGAACTTCCTCGGTGAGAAGGCACCGCGCCGCGCGAAGATTCGCGGCGACACCGACGTACAGATTGACGGCGAGGAGGTCATCCTGACGGGTTCCGACAAGGAAGCCGTCGGGCAGACCGCCGCGTCCATCGAACAGCTGACGCGCGTCACCGACAAGGACACTCGCGTGTTCCAAGACGGCGTCTACATCACCGAGAAGCCACAGGCAGGTGGTGCATAAATGGCCGACGACGAACCAGAGACACTCGAAGAGATCAGCGGTGTCGGACCGAGCAAGGCCGAAGCACTGCAGGAAGCCGGCTACGAGTCCGTCGAGGACGTCAAGGCGGCGAGCCAGTCGGAACTCGCCGACGTCGAAGGCATCGGCAACGCGCTGGCGGCCCGCATCAAAGCGGACGTCGGCGGACTCGAAGTCTCCGAGGAGACCGAGGCCGAAGTCGAAGACGAGGGCGAACCCGAGGCAGAAGCCGAGGAGGCCGAAGAGGATGTCGAGACGGAGCTCCGTCCCCGCGGCCACGCCGACAAGACGCCCGACCTCGACGACGAGACGGCGCGCGCACTCGGGCAGAAGCACCGCGAGGGCATGCCCGCGTTCCGCCGCCAGAAGTACTACATGAAGAAGCGAGTCCCCGAGTCGTGGCGCAAGCCGCGCGGCGGACTCTCCAAGCAGCGACGCGGCATCAAGGGCAAAGGCTCGATGGTGGAAGCGGGCTACCGCACGCCGAAGGCCGCCCGCGGTCTGCACCCGAGCGGCTTCGAGGAAGTTCGCGTCCACAACGTGGACGACCTCGAAGGCGTCGACGGCGACACGCAGGCCGTCCGCATCGCCAGCAAAGTCGGCGCTCGCAAGCGCGAGCGCATCGAAGACGTCTGCGAGGACCGCGAGATCCGCGTCCTCAACCCGACGTACGTCGAAGTGGAGGTCGACCAATGACGGATCTGAGCGCACAACGACGCATGGCCGCCGACGTCCTCGACGTCGGAAAGAGCCGCGTCTGGTTCGACCCTGACGAACAGAGCGAGATCGCCGAAGCCATCACCCGCGAGGACATCCGTGACCTCGTCGACAGTGGCACCATCCGCGCGACGGACGCGAAGTCCAACTCGCGCGGACGCGCCCGCGAGCGGCAGGCCAAGCGCGACTACGGCCACCGCAGCGGTCCCGGCACCCGCAAAGGGAAGGCCGGCGCGCGGCGAGACTCGAAAGACGAGTGGATGAGTCGGATTCGCGCCCAGCGCAGCCGGCTCAAGGAACTGCGCGACGACGGTCCGCTGAACCGAACCCAGTACCGCGAGCTCTACAACAAGGCCAGCGGTGGCGAGTTCGAGAGCGTCGACCGACTCGAAGCGTACGCACGGAACAACTACGAAATCGAACTGGAGGACCAATAGATGGCGACAGGACCACGATACAAGGTACCGATGCGACGCCGTCGCGAGGTCCGGACCGACTACCATCAGCGGTTGCGCCTGTTGAAATCCGGCAAGCCGCGGCTCGTAGCCCGCGTCAGCAACAAGCACGTCAGGGCGCAGCTGGTAACCCCCGGACCCGACGGCGACGACACACACGCCGCCGCTTCCTCCGAGGATCTCGCCGAGTACGGCTGGGAAGCCCCTACGGGCAACGTCCCGAGCGCGTACTTGACGGGCTACCTCGTGGGCAAGCGAGCGGTCGAAGCCGGCCTCGAAGAGGCCGTCCTCGACATCGGCCTGAACACGGCGACGCCCGGCAACAAGGTGTTCGCCGTTCAGGAAGGAGCGATAGACGCTGGCCTCGACATCCCGCACAACGAGAGCGTGCTGGCCGACTGGTCGCGTAACCGCGGCGAACACATCGCCGAGTACGCGGAACAGCTCGACGAGCCGCTGTACGGCGGGGAGTTCGACGCCAAGAAACTACCCGAGCACTTCGACGACGTGCTCGAACAACTACAGGACGACGAATGAGCAGAAACAACAACGGCTGGGAGCCGCGAACGCGCCTCGGCCGCATGGTCCAGAACGACGACGTCACGTCGATGGAGCAGGCGCTCGACACGGGCCTGCCGCTGAAAGAGCCCGAGATCGTCGACCAGCTCCTCCCCGGACTGGACGACGACGTGCTCGACATCAACATGGTCCAGCGGATGACCGACTCCGGCCGCCGGGTGAAGTTCCGGTGCGTCTGTGCGGTCGGTAACCGCGACGGGTTCCTCGGCTACGCCGAGGCCCGAGACGACCAGGTCGGCTCGGCGATTCAGAAGGCCATCGACGTCGCAAAGCTGAACATCATCAAGGTCGACCGCGGCTCGGGGTCGTGGGAGGACCGCGCGGGCGGTACTCACTCGCTGACCCGGAAAGCCGAGGGCAAAGCCGGGTCGGTGACCGTCGAGATCATCCCCGCGCCAATGGGTCTCGGCCTCGCGGCCGCGCCCACCGTCCGCAGCATCCTCGAGCTCGCCGGCATCCAGGACGCGTGGACGAAGTCCGACGGTAACACCCGGACGACGGTCAACCTCGCGAAGGCGACCTACAACGCGCTGCAGAACGCCTCCCAATCCCGGACGCCGCGGCACGCCCGCGAAGTCCAGCGTGAGGTGAACGAGTGATGCGCGCAGTCGTCCAGATCCGCGGCGACGTGAACATGAGCGGTGCGGTGCACGACACCCTGAAGATGCTCAACATCCACGGCGTCAACCACTGCGCGTTCGTCCCCGAGACGGACACCTACCGCGGCATGGTGACGAAGGTCAACGAGTACGTCGCCCACGGCGAACCGAGCGCGGAGGTCGTCGAGACGCTCCTGCGCAAGCGCGCGGAACCGCTCGAAGGCGACGCCGACGTCGACGACGACTACGTCGCCGAGCACACCGATTACGACGATATCGGTGCGCTCGCGGAGGCGCTCGTCGACGAGGAGACGACGCTGCGCGAGCAGGGTCTCGCCCCGTCGCTGCGACTCCACCCGCCACGCGGCGGGCACAAGGGGCTCAAGCACCCGACCAGCGAAGGCGGCCAACTCGGCACGCACGAGACCGAGGAGATCGACAACCTCCTGGAGGCGATGCGATAATGACATCCAAGAAACGTCGACAGCGCGGTTCGCGAACCCACGGCGGCGGCACGCACAAGAATCGGCGCGGCGCCGGTCACCGCGGTGGCCGCGGCCGCGCGGGACGCTCGAAACACGAGTTCCACAACTACGAACCGCTCGGCAAACACGGCTTCACCCGCCCGGAGGACGCACAGCTCGACGTCGTCGAGGTGCGCCTGCAGAAGCTCGACGAGGACGCCGCGCTCTACGCCGCGGACGGCCTCGCCGACGAGGAGGGTGACGGCTACCGCCTCGACGCCCGCGAGGTCGTCGACGCGCGAAGCGACACCGACGTCGTGAAAGTGCTCGGCGGCGGGCAGGTCCGCAACGAACTGCACGTCGTCGCCGACGCGTTCACGTCGACGGCCGTCGAGGACCTCGAAGAGAACGGCGGCAGCGCCGTTCTCTCCGAATACGGCGAACACCTCGTCGCCGAGGCCGAAGCGGCCGAGGAAGACGAAGACGCCGAAGACGACGAGTAACTCCGTCGTTCGCACACGGTTTCTCTCTTTATCTCCGTCGAGAGCGGATGCGCCGGCGGTTCCGAGTCGGGGAAGGTACGCCCTGCGGCGTTCCGAGTCGGAGCGTTCTCACCGCCGAGAGCAACAACCAAACCGTTGGCGCGCCGACGTGCTTACGTGACCGAGACGAGAGAAGACGCAGATCGGCCGACGGAGCAGACTCGGTCGGGGGCGACGGAAACGGCCGACGAGACGCCGCGCGGGCGACCCTGCCCGTTCTGCGGCGCGTCGATGCAGCACCGCCACTGCAAGTACGTCTGTCCGACCCACGGCGTCGTCTACGACTGCAGCGACACGTTCTGGTAACGGTTCCGGTGGCGCCGACGTCGGGAGGTACCGAGCCGCGATCGGAGGGGCGGACCCCCGACCGCACCCAACCTGTATCGGTACTAATGATTATGAGCCTGCATTCCTTAACCATCCGTAGCTAATGCGCTGTTGTGACCCGAGTAGACGATGGACAGGGCAACCGCAGGGTACGTTTCCATGGTGAGAGACGACCGCGTCGCCCGGAGCAAAGCGATACAACAGCGGACTGGAAAGACGTTCCACTTTGCGACGCGACTTCTCCCCCAGCGGGTCCGCAGTGCGACGTACGTCCTCTACGCATTCTTCCGACTGGCCGACGAGGTGGTCGACGACGCCGGCGACGCGACGCCCGACGAGCAACGAGCCGAACTTGAACGACTTCGCGCCGCCGCGCTCGGTGAGGCGGAGACGGACAATCCCGTGCTGTCGGCGTTCTCGGAGATGCGTGAACAGTACGGCATCGACGACGCGGACGTCAACAGGTTCGTCGACGCGATGTGCACCGACATCACGAAGAGTCGATACGAGACGTACACGGATCTGGAGGCGTACATGGACGGCTCCGCGGCGGCCGTCGGTCGGATGATGACCGCCGTGATGGGCCCCGAAGAGCGTAACGAGGCGCTCCCGCACGCGACGAAACTCGGCGAGGCGTTCCAGATGTCAAACTTCCTGCGCGACGTGCGCGAGGACATCGACGAGCGGGACCGGATCTACCTCCCGCAGACGACGCTCGACGACCACGACGTGACGGAGACGCAGATTCGCCGCCACGAGCTCTCCGAGAGCTTTACCACCGCGATGGAGTCGGAACTCCACCGGACGGAGGCGCTCTACCGCGAGGGCGTCGCCGGCATCAAGTACCTCCCCGAGGACTGCCAGTTCGCAGTGCTGCTGGCGGCGGTGCTGTACGCCGACCACCACCGACTTATCCGCGAGCGCAACTACGACGTGCTCTCGAAGACGCCGCAGTTGGGGACGCTCCGAAAACTGAGTTTACTCGCCCGGACGCGCTACCACTGGATGTGGACGAAAGACCCCGAAGCCGTCTTCTGGCGCGTCAGCTCCGTCTCGTACCGCGGGTCGGCGACTGCCGGACCGGGCGGCCGACCCGACCGACTGCCGACGCGCTGAACGCGTAAACGCTCTTCTTCCCGTAATCGAACTCACCGAAGCCACGACGGCCTCAACAGCCCCGCGTTGAACCGGTCGGTCCGAAGCAGACCGACGCCAAAGAGTACCGCGACGGCCGCGGGAACGTAGTTGCCGAAAACGAGATTGACGCTCCCCCAGAGGATGACGAAACTCACGAGATCGTCGAGCATGAACTCGCAGCGCGACAGTCGCGCCAGCAGCGCGTGGCGGTCGAACGCCCAGTCGAGCGTGACGACTGCGACGGTGGCGCTGAGGACCCACCCCGCGTAGTTCGTGAGCGGGACGCCGTAGAAGCCGCCGTCGGGCGAGACGCCGGGGTACACCCAGAAGCCGAGCGCGACTGCGCCGGGGTCGAGCACCACGTCCATCGCCAGCACGGCCAGGACGACCGTCAGCGGGCGGACGAGCGCGTTCTCGGCGCGCTCGCCCAACAGCAGCAGACAGAGCAGGTACGAGTTCATCACCAGCGGGAGGAAGAAGATCGGCAACCCGAGGGGAATCCCCTCGACGGTCGGCCCGAGGTCGACGCCGTAGTGGAACTCGCCGTAGGGCCACCCCGTCTTCACGCCCGTGTACTCGATGGCGTACGCGTAGAGCGCAAGTCCCGAGACGCCCGCGACCGCCCGACGGTCGAACAGCGGCAGCGTCCCGACGACGAGCGGCGAGCGCATTACGGCCGTCCCGAGGAGGATGAGGAAGGCGTTGAACGCGAGGGGTGGCGGAAGAAGGCCGAGCCGACTCGCGACCAGCAGTACCCCGCCGACCAGCGGGAAGACGACCGAGATGGTGAACCGATTGTCGCGGATGAGTCGGTCGAGTCGCGCCTCCATCTCGCTTCGGGTCGACGGCAGTCGCTCGGAGACTGTCGACGCCGTATCAGCCATACAGCAACCTCCAGAGCGCGCCCATCGTGAGCACCATCCCGACGCCCGTGTTCAAAACGGGGTACCACCAGTACGCCCGCGACACGTCGACGTCGGACCAGTAGATGGCGAAGACGACGACCGGATACGCGATGAGCAACAGGCCGATGCGGAGGTCGACGGCGGCGAACGCGAGCGCCGCGGCGAGCCAACAGCCCGCGCAGTAGGCGTACGTCCGCGCCTCGCCCAACACGGTCGCCGTCGTCCGAATGCCCGCCTCGCGGTCGGGTTCGATGTCGGGGATCGCCGAAAACGTGTGCATCCCCATCGTCCAGAGCCACCCGCCGAGCACGGCCGAAAGCGGCGGATTCTCGCCCGCGACGGCGGCGTAGGCGGCGACGCCGGGCAGTACGTACAGCCCGTTCGAAATCGAGTCGAGGAGGGGAGTGGTTTTGAACCTAAGCGGCGGGGCGCTGTACTCGATAGCGAGGAAGAAGTGCGCTGCCAGCCAGACCCACGCCACGCGTGGGGTCACCGCGAACAGCGCGAGACCGAGGAGACCGGAGACGACGACAACAGCGACGACGACCGAGTCGCCGCCGAATCGGACTTCCTTGTCGTCTTTCTTCGGGTTCTTCGCGTCGATGTCGGCGTCGAACACGTCGTTGACGCCGTACAGCAGCACGTTCCCCGGGACGAGGAAGTAGCCGAACAGCGCCAGCGCGAGCGGCGCAAACAGTTCTGAAACCGAGTCGGCTGCGAACGCGACGCCGACGACGACGGGTCCCGCGAGGTAGAACCAGAAGCGGGGGCGAGAGAGCTTCAGCAGGTAGCCGAGACGACCCATCAGTCGCTCGTTCGACCCGTCGACTCTCGTTCGGCCGGAGCCACGTCGCCCTCGGGTTCGCCGCCAGCCTCGGATTCGCCGCCGGCACCTGTGCCGGAGATGCCGGAACCGGCGTCGCCGTAGGCGGCGTCGTTCACTTCGCTAATTTCTCCGTCGGGCCGAACGATCTTGTCCTCGGCGTATTTAGACAGCCGGGCGTTGTCGCGCCCGGAGTGCCTCGCCATCGACTCGGCGGTGAGTCGACCGCTGATGAGACACATCGGGACGCCGATGCCGGGGGTCGTGTACGACCCGGTGAAGTAGAGACCCGGCACTTTCTTCGAGCGGTGCGGCGGCCGCAGCAGCGCCGTCTGGCGGAGCGTGTGCGCCATGCCGAGCGCCGTCCCCTGCTGGCTGTTGTAGCGCTCGGCGAAGTCGTCGACGCTGAACGACTTCTCGAAGACGATGCGGTCGCGCAGGTCGACGCCGGTGTTCTCGGCGATGTCTTCGAGCACGAGTTCGCGGAAGGAGTCGCGAATCTCGGTCGTGTCGTCCAGTCCGGCGGCGACGGGGACGAGGACGAACAGGTTGCTGTGGCCCTCCGGCGCGACGGAGTCGTCGGTTTTCGACGGGACGCAGAGGTAGTACGCCGGGTCGTCGGGCCACGAGTGGTCACCGAAGATCGTTTCGAAGTGCGGTTCCCAGTCGGTGGGGAGGACGAGCGTGTGGTGGGCCAACTCCTCGACGTCGCCTTCGACGCCGAGGTAGAGCAGGTACGCCGAGGGCGCGTACGTCCGCGAGTCCCAGTAGTCGGCATCGTACTGTCGTTTTTCGGGAGGGAGGAGTTCCTGTTCGGTGTGGGCGTAGTCGGCGTCGGAGACGACGAGGTCCGAGAGGTACTCCGCGCCGGACTCGGTGCGGACGACGAACCCCCCCTCGCGGCCCCGAATCTCGGTGACTGCGTCGCCGGCGTGGAAGGTGACGCCGAGTTCCTCGGCGAGGTCGACTATCGCGTCGACGACGGCGGCGATGCCTCCCTCGGGGTAGTAGACGCCGAGTTCGAAGTCGACGTGGCTCATCAGGTTGTACAGCGCCGGGGTGTTCGACGGCGCACCGCCGAGAAACACCAGCGTGTACTGCATTATCTGCTGGAGTTTCGGATGGTCGAAGTACTCCTCGACGTGGCCCTGCATCGACCCGACGAGCGAGAGGCCCCACGAGTGGCGGAACACGTCGGTGTCGACGTAGTCGCGCAAGCGGGGACGGTCTTTATAGACGAAATGCTCCATCCCGATGCGGTAGTTTCGCTCGGCCTTTTCGAGGTACCGTTCGAGCGTCTCGCCCGCACCCTCCTCGTAAGAGTCGAACAGCAGTTTGTTCGTCTCCATGTCGGGAACGAGGTCCACGCGGTCGCCGTCCTTAAAGAAGATACGGTAGTGGGGGTCGAGTCGCTCGAGGTCGTAGTACTCCGTGGGCCGCTTCCCAAAGTAGCCGAAGAAGTCCTCGAACACGTCCGGCATCAGATACCACGACGGTCCCATATCGAAGCGGAAGCCGTCGGCTTCCAATCGACTGGCGCGTCCGCCGAGTTGCTCGTTTTTCTCCAACACGGTGACGTCGGCCCCGGCGTCTGCGAGGTAGCAGGCCGTCGAGAGACCGCCGAACCCGCTGCCGACTACGATGACGGACTGCCCCGACAGCGACGAGAGGTCGTCGCGGACGCGGTCGCGGTCGCCGTCGAGACCCGACCCGAACCGCCGTCCGGCGTCCGCGGCGGGGGCGTCGGCGTCGACGTCGCCGGTCGATGGGAAGGTCATGACACGTACTAGAAGCGTTCAGAGCATAAAACGACTGACTGTGTCACTGTCGCACGGTTTCGGTTACGCGGAACCGAACCGTGGCGGCAACTCCTCGCTGGCTTGCGATGCCGACATCCCTCCGACCTACGACGCTGACTCCCCGCCGGCCTATGACGCCGATCTACGACGCCGACTCGCCGTCTTCCGACCTGCTCGTCGTCTCGTCGACGACCTCTCGAAGCGCCTCGATGACGGGAGTCACCGGCTCGTCGGGAGCTAGCGCGAGAAAGATTCCCTCCCGGTCGAAGTAGACGCGGAGGAACTTGAGGTAGTTCATCGCCGTCGTCACGTAGTCGACGCGGTCGGCTATCGGGAACAGCTCCTCGGTCAACAGCTCTATCTCGGCGAAGTCGATGCCGGCGTAGTCGTGTATCTGGTCGAAGTGCGCGAGCATCTGCTCTTCGTCGCGGTAGAACGTGAGCGTGACGTCGTCGACGTGGAGCAGTTCGTACGCTTCCGGCGTGTAAACGGCCAACGAGTAGATCGGCCCGTCGGCGGCTCCGCGGGCAGCCCGAACGACGGCGTCGGCGTCGAACGTTACGATATCGGAACCGTGCGGCATACCATCACGGATACGGCCACCGACAAAAGGATACGCATCTCTCCGCGCCGGAGACGCACCTTTAGGTGTTCGTCCACGAACCGAAAACCATGGACGAGAAGACGGTGGTCGTTACGGGTGCGAGTCGGGGAATCGGGCGGAGCGTCGCAGCGGCGTTCGCCGCCGAAGGGGCGTATGTCGTCGCCTGCGCCCGCGACGAGGAGGCGCTGGCGGAACTCACCGACGAAGTCGATGAGAGTGGCGGAACGATACTCACCGAACGCGCCGACGTGCGCGACGAGTTCGACATGGAGCGGCTGATGGAGCGGGCGGCGCGCGAGGGCGGACCGATAGACGTGCTCGTCACCTGCGCGGGCGTCAACCACGGCACACCCGGCGAGATGCCGACCGCCGAGGAGTCGTACGCGCGCTTCGACGACACGATGCGGACGAACGTCCGCGGGGTGTTCGCGGCGGTCAAGGAGGCGGTCCCCCATATGGCCGACGACGCCCGAGTGCTGGTTCCCTCCGGGTCGGTCGCCCGCGAGGCGAAAGCCGGGATGGGCGCGTACGCCGTCTCCAAAGCCGCTAGCGAGGCGCTGTCTCGGGGGTTCTCCGCCGACCTGCCGCAGACCGTTGGCGTCGTCGACCCGGGTCTCGTCGCCACCGACCTCACCGACGGACAGGGCCGCGACCCCGGCGACACGGCGGCGATGTTCGTCTGGGCGGCGACCGAGGCGGACGCCGCAGATCTCGACGGCGAGATTCTCGACCTGCGGACGTGGAAGAAGGCGACGCGGTGAGGCAGTGGTGACTTCGGCGGCGGCGGTGACGCGGTGAGGCGGCGACGCGGCCGAACTCGGGTGGGGACCTCCTCCGAGAACCGACGGCCATATTAATCTCAGTCTCCCGGTTCACAACGTGCAACGACGCTCGGCGATAGGAATTGGTTCGGTCGCGCTGTTGGTCGGTCTCTCAGCGCTCGCGCTGCGGCGCGGCGCGACAGACCTCCTCGTCATTTCGTGGGTGGCGTTTCTCGCCATGGCCGTCGCGGGATGGCTCGGCGCGCGGCGAACCGAAGAGCGCGCGGGCGCCCTCGTCTGGGGCTACGGTCTCGCCAGTGGCGCGATGATAACCAGCGCGGCCGTCTTTCTGCTCCCGCAGGCAATCGGCGTCAGCGGCGACGTCCCGCAGTACGGCGGGTTCGGCGTCGCGCTCGGCCTGCTCGTCGGCTTCGGCTCACACACCGTCGGCCACCGTCTCGCCCACCTCGACCTGCCGTTGGATCGGACCGTGACGGAACTGTCGGCGCACGCGCTCTCGGCGGGCGCCATCATCGGTATCGTCTACGGCAACATGGAGGTCGGCTTGACGCTCGGCCTCGCCATCGTCTCGCACAAAGGTCCGGCAGGGTACGCCGCCGCGACGCGACTACGCCGCGCCGGTCGCGAGTGGTCAGTACTGTTGCTCCCCGCGGCGGGTGTCGGTCTCGCGGCCATCCTGTCGAGCATCGTCGTCCTTCCGGCGACGCCCGCGGTGCGGGGCGTCGTCTTCGGGTTCGCCGCGGGCGTCTTCCTCCACGTGGCGATGGACTTCCTTCCTCGGTGCGAACTCGGCAGTGAGATTCACGAGGCACTCAGCGTCGATGGCGACGCCCACGCGCTGCTCGACCGCCTCCGCGTCCACGCCGTGGCGAGCACGTCTCTCGGCGGCCTCACCGTCTTCGCGGCGTGGGTCGCGCTCTGAGCTCGGTTCGAGGCGGCGGATCAGAAGTCGAGACCGAGCGGCCACTCGCAGGAGGGACAGGTGAACGCTATCGAGATTTTCTCGGGGTCGCGACCGTCGAAGAACGTCGGTTCGTACGACGAGAGCACCGCGTAGTGACCGCACTCGGGGCACTCCTCGGTGAGTTCCGCGAGGATGTCCTCGCGAATCAGTTCGACCGCCGCGTCCTTCTCGCTTCGGGGGACGGCGATGGCGCACTCGCGCTGCCGCTTCGTTCGCGGGTCCATCGCGCCCGTCGTCGGGTCCATGGTGGTGGGGTCGGCGGGCCACTCATAGGCTTTCTGGAGTGTCTCGTGTTGGTGAGTCGATGAAACTTCGAGCGAAAACGGCGAGTCTGCCGGTCAGTCCAGCCGTCGAAGCTGCAGCGAGATGCCGCCGACGCAAAGCAGCAGCACGACGAGGTTGAACGCGCCGCGGAAGAAGATTCGGTACTCCGAGGCGACCCATCGATCAATAACGCCGCCGACGGCAGTGTACAGTTGTATCGACGCGACGAGCGCGAACAGTACCAGCACCGCCAAGGCGGCGTAGTTGAGCAGCGTCCGCACGTTGCGGCCCGACCGGCCGACGGTGGCGTCCGCGCTCGTCTCGCTGCCCGCGTTCGTTCCACCGTCAGTTCGTTCTGGGGGGTTATCGTCTGCGTTCATCTCTGTAATCGTGTGTTCGTCGGGTTCGCTCATGCGGACCGCCTCCGGGTGAGGAGCGTCGCCGCGAGGAGGGCGACGACGCCGGCGACGACGCCGAACCCGGGCGTGTCGGTTGACGTCGTCCGTTCTACGCCTCTGCCGTCGTCGTAGCCGCCGTTACCGTCGTTGGACTCGAAGTCCTCCACCTCAAACTCGACTTCCCGCTCGGTGACGTTCGGACTGATGCGCTCGGTCGGGTCGAGGTTCGCCACACTCTGTGCGGAGTCGACGTGGACGTCGTCGCGCCAGAGGATGGCGTCGACGTAGTAGTTGTACTCGTCGGGCACCGTCACGGAGGCGTCGGCGGTCGATGTTCGCCCGGCACGAATCTCGCCGACGGGGACGGTGACCCGGTCGGCGACGACGTTCGACTCCGCCTGTCGGACGACGAACGTCACTTCGAGGTCGCCGGTCGGTTCGTCGCCGCCGTTGGTCAGCGCCGCCGAGAGGTCGAGGCTCACCCGATCGCCGTCGGCGGACCCGACGGCGACGGAGACGGGTTGCAGCCCCGTCGACTCCGCGAAGGCCACGTTCGACTCCGCGTATGGAGGCGTGAGCGCTTCGAGGCCGCTGACGCGTCTACTCGCGCGGTCGACTCGCTCGCCGTCGCGGTATACAACAGTCTCTATCTCGTAGCCGCCCTCGCGGGCGACGGTGAGGTTAGCGCGGACGGGCGTCTCGCGGTCGCCAGTGAGCGTGCCCACGTCGACGCTGCGACTCGTCTCGACGAGATTCGACTCGCTGTCGGCTGCGCGGAACAGTACGGTGACGTTCTCGGTGGGGTTCCCCCAGTGGCTGAGTCTGGCTTCGACGACCAACGTGGCCGTCTCGCCTGTCGCGTCGCCAGGGGTGATGGGGACTTCCTCGACCTGCACGGGACCGGGACGGAGCGGCCCATCGTCGGTCGGGTCGGCGAGAGCACCGGGGACCACCGCGGCGGCGACGAGCGACGCCGCGACCACGACGGCGGCCGCGGCGACGAACGCCGTTTCACGGTTCATGTCACGGCGGACACGTGTCCACGTTAAATGTTTTGTGTAGTTTCGCCGTGAAAAGAGCAGACAGTGTGAGGCGGCGTGGCTGGGGGTCTACTTCTCGGCCTCGGCTTCGAACACTTTCTCGGCGAGTGCGGGGACGAACGTCCCGATGTCGGTCACCATGCCGATAGCCTGCGACGACCCGCGGTCTAGGAGCTGTGTGACCGTCGCTGGGTTGATGTCGACGCAGACGGTTTTCGTCGTCGACGGGAGGCAGTTGCCGACGGCGACGGAGTGCAGCAACGTCGACAGCATCAGCACGAGGTCGGCCTCGTGGGCCTGCTCGCGGATGGCGTTCTGCGCCTCGACGGCGTCGGTGATGGTGTCCGGGAGCGGTCCGTCATCGCGAATCGACCCCGCGAGCACGTACTCCACGTCGTTCTCGACGCACTCGTACATCACGCCATCCTTTATGAGTCCGGCGTCGACGGCCTCGCGGATGCCGCCCGCGCGGACGACTTCGCTGATGGTGTAGATGTGGTGTTTGTGGCCCTTCCGCGGGTGTTCCATCGTCTCTATGTCCATCCCGAGCGAGGTGCCGTAGAGGCCGCGCTCGATGTCGTGTGTAGCGAACCCGTTGCCCGCCGAGAGACCGTCGACGAACCCCTCGCGAACGAGGTCGGCGAGCGCGTCGCCGGCGCCGGAGTGGATGAGCGCCGGGCCGGCGACGACGAGCACGTTTCCTCCCTCGCGCTTCGTCTCGACGAGCGCCTCGGCGACTTCGCGGATGAGCGACTCGGAGGGGCGCTCGGAGGAGACGCCGCCCTGCATGAAGCCGAACGGTCCCGAGGCGTCGCGCGGTCGCTCCGGCGGTTTCACTCTGATACCCGACTCGCCGACGACGACGAGGTCGTCCTCCCGAATCGCGTTCAGCACCTTCGTCCGGGCGCTGAGTTCGCCGTCCTCTGACTCCTCTATCACGACGGCGCAGTCCATCTCGATGTTTTCGACCGGAATCCACTCGCCGCGGTAGTACACGTCGGTCGGGTGGTTCGTCGTGGAGTAGAAGCCGGCGGGGACGACCCGGTCACCGGGAGCGGGTTCGACCGAGGCCGGGCGCGGGTCGGCAGGGTTCGCGCCGCTCTGGTGGAGTTCGTGGATAATCGACTGCAGGTCGCCTTCGGTGTCGGCGGAGACGCGCAGCCGGCAGTACGAGGTGGCGTCCTTGTGGCGGCCGACCTCGAACTCCTCGACTTCGAACGAGCCGCCGAGATCCATCACGATGCCGAAACAGCGGCCCATCATCCCCGAGTCGATGATGTGGCCTTCGAGTTCTACCGTGCGAGAGACGGTCATAGCGGAGAGACGCAGGTGACCGAAAAGAGGGTTGCGTCACTGCGAAAGGTTGCGGAAGGTTGCGAACGAGTACGGAAAAAGTGGGAGAGAACCGCCAGCGTCGCTCAGTCGACGAGGCTCACCGCGAGGTCGACGAACGCACGGTGAAGCGGCTACTCGTCGCCAAGAACGCGGTCGAGGAACGCGAACTGGTGGCCGAGCGACTCCTCGAACGCTGTTCCCTCGTAGGGGTCGAAGTGATCGACGGGCATCCGGACGAACGTCCCGTTCGGGAGCTTCGCGGCGGCGCTCTCGACATCCGAGGCGGAGACGATCTCGTCGTGTTCGCCCGTGATGACGAGCGTCGGGCAGTGGACCTCCTCGGCCTTCGTCACCGGGCGGTACCCCGGAAGCGAGAGGAACACCCGCGCGGGCGTCTCGTTCTCCCACAGCGACTCCGAGGGGACGAGGTCGAAGTAGCTGGTCTTCGCGCCGGGTTCGTTCAGCACGGCGAACTCCTCGGGCGTGCCGACGATGGGGACGGTTTTCGAGCGTCCGACGACCGATAGCAGTTTGTCCGCGAGAGCGAGCGGGAGCGCCTTCGCGATGTACTTCAATCCCTTCCCGAGCGTCAGTGACCGCCCGTCGACGAACGGGGCCTGCGCGACGACCGCCGCGACGTGCGGTTCTCCGGCGGCGACTTCGAGGACGTGGCCGCCCGCGAACGACGACCCCCAGAGGACAAGTCGGTTCGCGTCGACGCCGTCGAGTTCGCGGGCGTGTTCGATGGCGGCCCGCCAGTCGGCGACCTGTCGCGCGGGGCTGACGAGGTTCCGCGGTTTACCTTCGCTGTCGCCGAAATGCCGGTAGTCGAAGCTGAAGACGGCGTAGCCGCGCTCGGCGTACCGCTCTGCGACTACGGGGAGGCCGAACTCCCGCTCGGAGCCGAACCCGGGGGCCATCAGAACAAGCGGCGGGTTCTTCGGTCGGTCGGGGCGATACAGCGACCCGACGCACCGCTGACCGTCGCTGTCGAACCGGACGCGAACCTTCGAGAACTCGTACCGGGAGGGGCGGCGCTCTTCGCCGGGCGTCGCGTCGTCGCTCCCGCGGTGTCGCCACGCGCCGGTCTCTCGGCTCATCTGTCGCCTCCGACGAACGCAGACGGTTCCTCTTCGAGCGTGTCGAGGACGAGTTCGGAGAAATCCTCGTCGGAGAGGTCGTAGGAGAGGTAGTCCTCGAACCACTCGGCTTCGGCCCGCCAGCGACCCTGCACGTCGTTGTCGGTCCGAATCGACGTCGCGTGGACCGGTTCTGGGTCCCACTCATCCGCCTGCGCGAGGTCGATGAACGCAGTCAGCGCCTGACCGACTTCGCGGTGGTTGACGCGCGCTGCGGGAAACGCCGTCATGTACGTCAGGTCGACGCCGCTGTCTCCCTCGTCGCCGACGAGAACCTCCTCGACGCTAATACCGTTGCCGCGGAGTTCTTCCTCTATGACGCTCGGGTCGCTCATGGCACAGGATACGGGGGCGGGGGGCTAAACACTTGCCGCGCAGACAGTTCGAAAGAGACGGGGAGACGGCGAATCGAAGAGAACGGTCGAACCGGACTACGCCGACGGCGGCCGCTGGGCCGACCGGAGGTCGTCGGCGTCGAGTCCGAGGGAGTGACAGAGGAAGCCCCACTGCTCGGCCTGCTCGGTGACGTACATCGACGTCGGTTTCCCGATGCCGTGACCAGCTTTCTCCTCGGTGCGGAGGAGAATCGGTTCGTCGCCGGTGTTCGCCGACTGGAGTCGCGCGGCCATCTTCCGGGCGTGACTCGGGTGGACGCGGGTGTCGCCTGCCGCCGTCGTGAACAGCGTCGCCGGGTACGCCGCCTCCTTGACGTTGTGGTACGGCGAGTACGCGCGGATGTACTCGTAGGCGACCGGGTCGTCGGGGTTGCCGTACTCCGTCGTCCACGACGGACCGAGCAGGAACTTGTGGAACCGGAGCATGTCCAAGAGCGGGACGAGACAGAGCGCCGCGCCGAACAGGTCCGGCCGCTGGGTGATGAGCGCGCCGACGAGCAGGCCGCCGTTGGACCCGCCGGAGACGGCCAACTGCTCCGGTTTCGTGTACCGCCGCTCGACGAGTCCCTCGGCGACGGCGATGGCGTCGTCGAAGACGTTCTGTTTGTTCTCGCGGCGGCCCGCTTCGTGCCACTCCTCGCCAAACTCCGCGCCGCCGCGGAGCGTCGCGAGCACGTAGACGCCGCCCGCTTCGAGGAACGGGACGGCAAAGCGGTTGAACGTCGGTGTCCGGTTGACGCGGAAGCCGCCGTAGCCCGTTAGAATCGTCGGGTTCTCGCCGTCGCGGTCGAGATCCGAGCGGTGGACGACGAACGCCGGAATCCGAGTTCCGTCGTCGGACTCGAACCACTCCTGTTTCACGTCGAGGTCTGCGTCGACTCTGGCCTCGGGTTCGTCGAGCACGTGCGTCTCCTCGGTTTCGAGGTCCACACAGCAGACCCGCGGCGGGTGCTGGAACGACTCGACGGTGTAGAACAGTTCGCCGTCCCACGCGTACGTCCCGGCGACGGCCCCGTACTCGGGGAGTTCGACGTGGCCGACGCGTTCGCCGTCGCGGGTGAACGTCGACAGCGCGGAGTAGGCGTTGCGGTGGTAGTGAGCGACGATTCGGTCGTCGCCGAGGGCGATCTCCCGGAGAATCTCTTTGTGCTCGGGGATGACGACGTCCATCTCGTCGGGGTGGGCGTCGCCCGAGAGCGCCGTCTCGACGTCGCACCCGAGCAGCCGCGAGCGCGGCGCCTCGTAGTCGGTCAGCAGGTAGAGGTAGCCGTCGCGGAGGCTCGGTTCGAACGTGGCCTCCAGGTCGGTGACGACGGGGACGAGGTCGACCGGCTCGGTCCGTCCGGCGCGAGGCGTCTCGCTGAGCGCGTACACCTCCGAGCGGTCCCAGCCCTCGTAGTACTGGACGACCAGCACGTCGTCGTCGGCTTCGAGCACCGGCCAGACCTGCTCTTTGAACTCGTCGACGACGAGCGCGTCGGTGTCCGCCGGCGACCCGAGAACGTGGTGTCTGACCTCCTTGTCGAGCTGTCGGACGCCGTCGTCGGCGCGGGTTCCGGTGCTGACGTAGTAGAAGCCGTCAGCGGTCCACGCGAACCCGGTCGCGGAGATGCGGCCTACGTCAACGAGTTCGTCGACTTGGTCGCCGGAGACGACGTCAACGACGCGAACGTCGTACTGCTCGTCGCCGCCGGCGGCGACGCCGTAGGCGAGAAACTCCCCGTCGGGGTGGGGGACGAACCAGTCCATCGAGATGGTCCCGTCCTCGGACCACTCGTTGGGGTCGACGAGCGTTCGGCGGTCGCTTTGCAGCGAGTCACGGACGCACAGCACCGGTTGTTCGTCGTCGTGCGCTTTGACGCGCTGGAAGTACCGGCCGGCGGCGGGACGAATCGTTCCGTAGTCGGTGACGCGCGCGAGTTCGTCGAACCGCGCTTCGAGGACGCGCCTCGCGGGTACGTCGAGCACCGACTCGGCGTACTCGTTCTGCGCGTCGACCCACTGCTGTACTTCGGTCGACTCGGCTTCCAACCAGCGGTAGGGGTCGACAACCTCCTGACCGTGGACGGTGTCGACCGCCTCACGGCGCGGCGTCTCCGGAGGCCCTTGCATACCAAGGGGGTAGCAGACACCCTTGATATAACTGTGGGCGTCGGCGATTTCTCGTTGACGGCCGAAGCGCGGCGGTTCGACAACGACGGCCGACACGCGGCGAGTTCGCGCCAGCGACGCAACGACGAGGGGATAATAACTCCTAATAGCCGAGCGGCACTGAGTTAATACATGACCGTCGTCAGCGTCTCAATGCCCGAAGAACTGCTCGCCCGCATCGACGCGTTCGCCGACGACCACGGCTACACGGGCCGCAGCGAGGTCGTCCGCGAGGCGTCACGCAACCTCCTCGGCGAGTTCGAGGACACGCGCCTGGAGGACCGCGACCTGATGGGCGTCGTCACCGTCCTCTTCAACTACGAGACGACGAGCGTCGAAGAGCGGATGATGCAACTGCGCCACGAACACGAGAACCTCGTCGCCTCCAACTTCCACAGCCACGTCGGCTCGCACTACTGCATGGAACTGTTCGTCCTCGAAGGCACGCTCGAAGAGATTTCGACGTTCGTCGGGAAGGTGCGCGCGACCAGAGACACGCTCACCGTCGACTACTCGGTGATGCCCGTCGACGACTTCGGCCCGCTAGCCGACGCGGAATAACGGCCGCAACGTCCCGAAACGACGACTCCGACCGGCAGCCTCCTGACCTCGACTACGACTCGTTTTCCGCTTCGGTAGCCGTCTCACCGCCGTCGGCGGCGGTGGGCGTCTTCGACCCGCTCGCGACGCCGCGTCCGAGGCGTGCCGAACGAACGCCGTCGGCGACGACGACGATCGCGTACACGCCGATCGCCACGAGAACGATGCTCCCGCCCGCGGCGACGCCGTACTGGTACGATGCCGTGAGTCCCAGTAGAACGGCGAGTTCGCCCGCGACGACTGCCAGAAGCACCGACTCGCGGAAGCTCCGCGCGATTTGCGCGGCGGCGGCGACTGGGACGACGAGCATCGCCGCGACGAGGATGACGCCCATGATCTGCATCGCTGCGACGACGACGACGGCGGTGAGGACGATGAGCAGGCGCGAGTAGCGCTCGACGTTCACCCGCGCGACGCGCGCGGCCGTCTCGTCGAAGGTGACGAACAGCAGTTGCTTGTACGTCGCGGCGACGACGCCGACGACGAGGCCACTCAGGATCAACAGGAGCGACGCGTTCTCCAGCGTCACCGTCGAAAGACTGCCGAACAGGTACTGGCTGATGCCGACGGCGATGCCGCCGTCGGTGAGGCTGATGACGACGGTGCCGAGCGCGAACCCGCCCGAAAGGACTATCGCCATCGACACGTCGCCGTAGGCGTCGGTGTACTCCGAGATGAGTTCGATGAGCAGCGCCGCAAGCACGGCGGCGACCAGCGCCGAGAGGTACGGCGAGATACCGAGGTCGAACGCCGTCCCGAGGAAGAGACCGATTGCGACGCCTGCGAAGGCGGTGTGCGCGAGTGTGTCGCCGATGAAGGCCATGTCGCGGTGGACGAGGAAACTGCCGACGAGCGGCGCGACGACGCCCACGCAGAGACCGGCGACGAACGCCTGCTGCATGAACGGGTAGCAGAGCATCTCGACACCGAGCGGTCCGGCGACGTCGCACATCCCGTCGCCGAGCAGGCGAACGACCGTCTCGGCGATTCCGACGACGAAAAGCGTCGACGCGAAGAGCGCGGGGGAGAGTACGAACGCGGTCATGGTCGGTGGTCGTGGCCGGTGTGGTTGACGTTGTCGACGTCGCCGTGGCTGTGGTCGTGGTGGAGCACCCGCTGGTTCGCGCCGTACGCGGCCGAGAGCGCGTCGCTCTCGTCGAAGCCGTCGGTCTCGCCGTGGAAGAACAGTCGGCGGTTGAGACAGGCGACAGTGGTGGCGCGGTCGGTGACGACGCCGATATCGTGTTCGACGAGGACGACGGTGAGACCGTCGGCGTTCAACTCGGCGAGTAGGTCGTAGAACGCCTCTCTGGAGTCGGCGTCAACGCCGACGGCCGGTTCGTCGAGCGCCAAGAGATCGGCGTCGCTCGCGAGCGCGCGCGCGATGAACGCCCGCTGGCGCTGGCCCCCCGAGAGGCGCGCGAGGCGCTTGTCGGCGAGGTCGGCGATGCCGACGGTGTCGAGCGCGTCGGCGACGGTTCGGCGGTCGGTCGCCCCGAGACGCCCGAACCCGACGTGCGGGTAGCGACCCATCTCGACGACTTCGCGGACCGTGATCGGCATCCCCGTCGCGGCCGTCGCGACGTCCTGGGCGACGTAGCCGAGGCGCTCGCCCGCCGCGAACGATTCGGCAGGTTCGCCGAACAGGCGGACGGTGCCGGCGCTCGGCGAGTGAAGGCCCAGCATGAGTCGCAAGAGCGTACTCTTCCCGGAGCCGTTCGGGCCGACGAGACCGAGGAACTCCCCGGAGCCGACGGTCAGCGACACGTCCTCGAGAACCGCCACGCCGTCGTAGCCGAACGTCACGTCGTTCACCTCGATAACGGAGTTCTCGCCGACGGCGTCGCCTGCGCGTTCGGTCCCACTGGTCTCGTTTTCGCTCGTCATGTCTCCGCTCGCTCCGTCCTCGCTCATTTCGCCCCCAGCGCCGTTCGGAGGCTGGCGAGGTTTACCTCGGTCATCACGTCGACGAAGCCCCAGCCGTCTTCCTCCCACTCGGGTTTCAGCGTCGGTACCGGCGTCAGCGGTAGCGCCGCCGTTGCGTCCGTCTCCTCAACGAGTTGCATCGCGGCGCGGTCGGACTCGAACACCGGCGCGAGGACGTGACTGATGTCGTGTTCGGCGATGAGTTCCTGCGCCCGGGTGACGTCCTGCGGCGTCGGTTGGTCGTCCGGGGCGAGACCGGTCAGCGAGTGGACGTGGAACTCGTAGCGCTCGCCGAGATACTGGAAGGCGTTGTGCCCGGCTACGAGCACGTCCTCGCGCGTGCGTCCCGAAAGTTCCTCCTCGAACGTCGAATCGAGGTCGTTCAGCGTCGCGACGTAGGCATCGGCGTTGTCAACGTACGTCGACTCGTTGCCGGGGTCCATCTCGACGAGACCGTCGCGGATGGTCTCGACGGCCGTCGCAGCGCGCGTCGGGTCGAGCCAGAAGTGGGGGTCGGCGGCCCCGTGGTCGTGGCCGTCGTCGCCGTGTTCCTCCTCTTCGTGACCGTCGTCACTGTAGTTGCCCTCGTGTACGTCGTCGTGGCTCTCGTTGTGAGTACCCTCGTCGTGACTCTCGTTTCCGTTGTCGTCGTGACCGTGTTCGTCGCCGTCGTCGCCGGTTCCTGGTGCCGACAGGAGGTCGACGTCGTGGCGGGCCTCGATGACCGCGATGTCGCTGTCGGCGTCTTCGAGGTTCGTGACGACGTCGTCGGCCCACGGTTGGAACCCCTCGCCCATGTAGACGAACGCGTTGGACTCCAACACCGACCGCTGGACGTCGGGACCGGGTTCCCAGCCGTGGCCGTGTTGGCCGAACGGAACGAGGTTCTCGACCGTCGCGACGTCGCCGACGACATTGGCCGCGAAGTCGGAGAGAACGAAGAACGACGACTGCACGGTCGTTTTGCCGTCGCCACCGGTACCGCCCGTAGACGAGCCGCCTCCTGCACCGACGCACCCCGCGAGCGCAGCGACGAGTGTGCCAGCGCCCAGACCGAGTACCGCTCTGCGGTTGTGAAGACCCATGCTCTGTTTAACAATCAACGGCCCCTCGTTGATAAACACTGCTATCCGATTAGTAACTCTTGATATCGTAGCTGCCGGTGTTGATACGCCGATGCCACTCGATGAGAGTCGGTGCGGACGGTCGCCGGATTGTACGACTAAACCGGGTTCTAGCCACGTCCGGAGCAGGCTATGGCCACGTTCGAAGCGGATTACGGTCACCTCTGAAGCGGATTACGCCGGTGTTAGAAGCGGGTTACCGCGGTGAGCGGGCGGCCCGTCGTCGGACTCTCGAACAGACGCACCCTCGAACAGACGCCTGGCGTCTCGGGACGTGCTCTGACCGCTATCGCTGGGAGTCGCGGAGGATAAGCGGACCGATGGCGAGCGTCCGCTTGGCGACGGGAGCGATGCGGAGGATGTACGACGTGAACAACAGGAACGGGACGAGCGTCGCGGTGTAGGCGGCGCTGACGACCCACGTGATGACCGGAATTGTCAGAAACCTCCCGCTGAACGTCTCTGCGCCGACGAACGTTAACATCCCGCCGGCGACGATGAGCGCCGGCACCGCCGCGTAGAGGATGTACTGCGAGAGGTTGACGAGCGCCCACTGGAAGTAGAGCGTCTTGATGTGTTCGCGCGCCGGGCCGAACATCGAAAGGGCCGTCTTCAACTGGTCGAACGCGTACTTCTGCTCGTCGTTCATCGACGACGCGTAGTTCTCGCGAAGTCGCTCGGCCTGATAGATCTTCCAACTGTAGTTGAAGTTGAGCGCGGCGAACAGGACGTCGAACGTCCCGAAACTCGACCCTTCCAGTTCGTTTTGCACCTCCGTTGCGTTTCCGTGGAGACTGTCGATGAACTCACTCGTCTGGTCTATCAGTTCGTCATCGCCGGTTTCGGCGACCAGACGGTCAACCACCTCCGCTCGCCGTTCGATTTCGCCGACGAGTCGTGCGAGAAACGCCGACGGGTCAACCGGAACGACGGAGCCGAAGAGATCTTTCGTGTACGTCCGGAAATCCATCGCGTCGCTCATCCGCTCGCGCTGGTCGCCCAGCGGGCCGTTCTCCGCCGAGAGGACGAGCTGGCTGATGGTGACGACCAGCGTCGTCCCGGTGACGATGACGCCGATCATCGCCGAGAACACCGTCTCGATGGTGTCGGTCGATTTGATCTCGCTCGAAAGTGACGGGGCGAGTGCGACGCTGATCGCGAGAAACGACACGAAGACGAGCAACGCGAGCAGCGCGGTCAACACAAACCGGTTCGTCCGAAAGAGCAGCCAGATTTTGAGTCGGCTCTCTCCGGATCGTCCGCGCATCGTGTTCGCCGTCCCGATGTCGCTTTCGTCGCCGTTACTCATCAGCCTCCCCCTCGCCGTACTCCGCCGGTCGTTTGAGGATTAGAAACTTCGTGCCGCCGCCGGTGTACGCTATCGTCTCCGCGAGTTCCCAGCCGTCTTTCCCGAGGTCGTTCAACTCCTTAGTCGGGTCGCCGGCTTCTTTCTTCGTCTCTTCGCGCGGCGGTCTCAGGCAATGGTATTCCCACTCCTTAGTGTGGTCGGAGCGCATCACCGATAGTTCACGACGACGGCGTAAACCGGTTAGTGTTGTTTGCTACTCTGGTCGGTTACGGCTCTGGTCGGTCACTGCCGCTAGCAGGAGACTGTTCAAACGAGTCAGCCGCTCTCACGCACCCGCTTCCGCTTTCCGCCCGTTCGGTCGACCCGACGGAGAAGGCGACGATACGCCGACTCGAACTGTTCGCGCGGGCGAATCGCGAAACTCTCCGTCCGACGGCGACGACGTGCTTTTATTCAGAAAACAATACACAGATTCAGTAGCGTTATCTCGGAGCGACGCCTGCGAACGCTCGTAGAAATCCGCCGAACGAAGTGCACCGGAACCGAACAATGACGCCACGTCAACCTGTGAGCTCCCTCTCCTTGAGCGATAGCTTCGAAAGTAAGACGGGAGGCACCGGATTTCCAGAGAAGGCGACCAAAAGGAGTCTAAAGTATATCATGGATAGAAAAGTAGTACTCTGCACCGACTGTGGAACCCCATTCGCCGGGCGAATCGACGAAAAGGGAATAATCATCCTTCCGACCCAAGAGGGAACGTGTTCGGAGTGCGGCGGGGCCACGTTCGCGGAAGCGAAAGATAACGCGACAGGAGACGACTGAACGTATCGCGGGGCCTGAATGGGTCGAACGCGGAAGCTTCGGTTTCGGCTCCCTCGCGAGACGCGCAGCGTCGCGCTACCCGCTTCTTCGTTTTCGGGCTAGCGAGCGCCAGTTCTTTACATTCGTTTCATCTCATCTCGTCGGAGACCCGGATTGCCGTACTCACGTGTAGACGGTCTGTATACGGCGTAATTGTTTACGCTGACTCACCGCTGGTGGATAAAACGAAGAAGAATGCGGAACTGTCGGTCGATTGCGTTCGGTGGCTGATTCGCTCAGTCGCCGAACATCTGGCGCATCATCGGGTGCATCTCCATGAGCTGCTCCTCGGCGATCTCCTCGTACAGTTTGTACGTGATGGAGACCGTCAGCAGCAGCCCCGTCCCGGAGACCTGTCCGATGGTGCCGAGCATGTTCGCCATGACGGCGAGCAGACCGACGAGCGCGCCGCCGATGACCGTCACCTGTGGGATGTAGCGCTCCATCACCTTCTCGATGACCTGCGGGTTCCGACGGAAGCCGGGAATCTGCATCCCGGAGTTCTGAATCTGCCGCGCCGTCGACTCCGGACCCATTCCGGTCGTCTCGACCCAAAAGATGGCGAATATCGCCCCGCCGATGACCATGAACGTCAGGTCGATGGCGACGCGGATGAAGATCTGCCACGGCTCCGCCGCCGTCCCGGCGAGGAACCAGAGCCAGTCCTGCGGGGCCTGAATCGGCGCGAAGTAGTAGAACAGTCCGCCTACGGGCTGTCCGTTAGAGCCGTACTGACCGAGCCACGGCATCGACGTCCCGAACAGCGTAATCGCGTTGGCGCCGGCGGGACTCTGCGAGTAGAGGATGCGCCCGAGGAACTGGATGTTCGCCTGCAGCGCGCGGACGAGAATCATCGGCAGGACGGACGCGTAGATGAGCTTCACGGGGAAGCGACCGCGAGCGCCTTTCACGCGGGCGTGGCTGAGCGGAATCTCGACGCGGACGGACTCGGCGTAGACGACGATGGCGAAGATGAGCACCGTCGTGAACAGCGCGAGAATCTGTCCCGGTTGGAACAGCAGCGCCTGCAGCCCCGGGCCGGTGAGCAGCTGACCGTCGGCCAGTTGTTGGTTGCCGGTGAGGATGGCGAACCACGTCGGGATGAAGCCGGGCGCGCCGCCGAGCGACGGCCACGCGAACAGCCCGCCGACGAGCTGCTGGCTCACGCCAGCGATGATGAACAGTCCGACACCGGAGCCGACGCCCCACTTGCTCACGATCTCGTCCATGAACAGGATGAGGACGCCGCCGACGAAGATCTGTGCGAACAGGAGCACCTGCACGCCGGTCGCGCTGATACCGAGGGCGCTCGCGACGGCCTGACTCGGCGGGAGGAAGTCCCCGGCGAACACCATCGGGATACCCGTCAGACAGATCATCACGACGACGAGGAACTTCTGCAGTCCCTGGTAGAGAATCTGATCGCGCGGGTCGTTCGTGTCCAACCCGAGCAGGTCGGCACCGCCGAGCAACTGGAGGACGATGCTCGCGGTGACGATGGGTCCGATACCCAACTGGAGAATCGACCCTTGCGCTCCGGCGAGGATAGACCGGAAGCGCCCGAACAGGTCGCTTTGCGTCGACACGTCGAGCCCGAAGAGGGTGACGTTCGTGAGGAAGAAGTACAACACGAGAATCCCGGCGGTCCAGCCGAGCTTGCGACGGAAGGGCACGTGCCCCTCCGGACGCTCGACTGCAGGCATCCGCGTTAAGACTGGTTCGGCCGTCTCTTTCCAACCCATATAACCGCTACTTCGCATCGGGATTTGTATGTTCTTCGCTTTTGTTGCCGGACGGTTATGGACTGGTATCATCAGCTGACAGTCGGAAAGTCAGTAGTAAAATCGAAAGAGGGAGATGCAGTGATCCTACCCCGCGGTCCGTCAGTCACGGATCAGTTCCGGGTGACGAGTAGTTTGACCTCTATGTGACGACCGGAGAGACCCCCCGAACCGAGTGAAGTCGAACGGAGTCGGGCGTCGTCCGTCATCGCTCGACGACCGGTTCGGCGGTAACGAACGAGAGGTGATCGAGAGAGCACCAAACCGGTCGAGAGAGCCACCGGAGACAGATCTCGAAGGGGGCGGTCGAAGAGCAACCGGAGACGGACCCCTCGTACCGACTGATTTCAACTCCGAGGGCTTCGTCGAACTCGCGGGAAAGGAGCGGGACGGTCACCCCTCAAACCGAGTGAAACGTGACGAAGAACACCAACCCGTAAAGCGGAAATCAGCGTGAGCAACTCGCGTATATTATATATTTATCTGTATAAGCAAACAACAACAGACACAAATTGTACAGTTGGTTCGCTCACGCGGTGAGAAGCTAGATCTACTGAGTGCCACGATACCATAGTGCGCGTTGTTTATCAACCTCTGCGTCTTCACCGCCTTGGCGACGCGACCCCACCCTCCCCCTGGACTCGAATTCACTCGGTACGGGGGGTGGGGGATCACCGCCTTCTCGGCGGGGTACGGCGGCCGCTCTCCTCGCGCCGTCGGTCGGAATTGCGCAAAGTTCACTCGGTACGAGGTCGGCAGTTTTATCTCGGTGCCGCGTGGCTACGTGAGTCGATGACCGACTCGGAGGAAGGGAAACGAGACTGTCGCAGTCGCGACCGGCCGTCCGACGATGACGATAGGTCGTCCGGCGACAGCCGACGGGTCGACGAGTACGATGCCGACCTCCGATCGTACGCGACGACGGAGAACGCAATCGACTCCGGGAGTGCGGAGACGCAGAACGGTCGTCCGGACGTCGAGCGGGCGGTTACGACCGACGGGGGGGACCGTCGCCGATGCGATGCGCCCGAAGACGGCGACCCGTTCGCCGTCGGTTCGATCTTCGCGCGCGAGGAACTGCTCCGCGTCGGCTACGTCCCGGACCGCGACCGAATCATCGGCCGCGACGACGAGATTCGGGCGGTTGGCAAGGCGCTCGGCCCGGCGGTCAGAGGCGGTCCGCCGCGGAATCTCCTGCTGTACGGCAAGACGGGAACCGGAAAGTCGCTCGTCTCGAAACACATGGCTCGCGAGGCGGGCACGCGAGCGACCGACAACGGCGTGAACCTCATCTACCAGTACGTCGACTGCTCGAACGACGACACCGAGACGCGGGCGGCGCGCGAACTCGCACTCGGCGTGCGCGACACGCTTGAACCGGAGCTCTCGATTCCGCGGAAAGGCATCGGCGCGGCGGAGTACTTCAGACACGTCTGGGACCTCCTCGACGTCCACGACGTGCGGTCGCTCATCGTCATCCTCGACGAGGTCGACAAACTCGACGGCGACGACGACATCCTGATGACGCTCTCGCGCGCCGAGGAGTCCGGCAAGACCGACTCCTACGTCGGCATTATCGCCATCAGCAACAAGATTCAGTACCGCGAGTCCATGGGCGAACGCGTCGACTCCTCGCTGCAGGACCGTGAGTTCGTCTTCCACCCCTACGACGCGACGCAGCTCAGACAGATTCTCGAAAATCGGCGCGACGCGTTCCAACCCGACGTTCTGTCGGCGGACGTGATTCCGAAGGTCGCCGCGCTGGCCGCGCGCGAACACGGCGACGCGCGGAAAGCGATCGACATCCTCCGGTACGCGGGCGCGATCGCCGAGGAGTCGGACAGTTCGCAGGTGCTCGAAGAACACATCGACAGCGCGATGGAGCGCGCGGAGGCCGACCGCTTCGCCGAACTCGTCTCCGGCAGCACGCCGCACGTGAAGTACATCCTCGTCGCCCTCGCGTCGCTGACGATGCGCCGCGACGAGGAGGAGTTCGCAAAACAGGACATCTACTCGACGTACAAACGGGTCTGCGCGAACGAGGGCTCCGACCCCATCTCGTGGGACCGCGTCTCCCGCCTCCTGAAAGAACAGTCGTTCCTCGGAATCACCGAGAGCCGCCACACCGGCGGCGGCTACGAGAAAGGCAGCTATCGCGTCCACTCGCTGAACCGCGACCCCGAAATCGTGCTGAAGGCGCTGGACTCGGGCGCTGAGCTGTAGATCGACGGAAGACGGTTCCGGAATCGGCTCCACCCGTATTAGCCGAGGTCGCCGTATTTCGGCGACGCCGTCGAGACGAGAGTCACAACGCTCGGGTACCGTCGCTGAAGAGAGGGAGAGAAGCGGAGAAAAGACGAGAGATGAGGCGGCGAGAGCCGTCTACTGCGCGTTACGTCAGCACTCGGACCAGCCGCAGGACTCGCAGGTCTTGCAGCCTTCCGAGAAGTACAGCGTCAGGTTCCCACATTCGGGACACTCGGGGCTCTCGCCCGCGGCCAGCAGGTCGTCCATGGCGTCCGACTTCGCGCCGTTCGAGACCGAGGCCCCGCCGTCGGGTTCGGGGGCCTCCTCGGCGTCAACGTCGACGTCGGTCGTCTCTGATTCGATCTCGGTGAGACTCTTCTGCTTGGGGTACGGCTTCTCGATCTCGCCGTCGAGGTAGCGCCGCATCGCCACGCCGACGGCGTCCGGGATGGAGTTGATCTGCTCGCCTTTGTCCCACGCGACCTTCGGACTGCGGATGCCCTGCAGGTCGGCGGCGATCTCGCGCGGGTCGACGCCCGAGCGCAGCGAGTAGCTGATGACTTTCGCCAGCGCCTCCGTGAAGGAGTTGGTGAACCCGCCGGAGTTGCCGATGGTGGCGAACAGCTCGAACGGCTCGCCGTCCTCGTCCTCGTTGATGTTGACGTAGAGCTTCCCGTAGCCCGTGTCGATGCGCTGGGTGACGCCGTGGAGCACGTCCGGACGGGGTCGCTCCTGCGCGTAGGCGCGGCCCTCGCGGGTCGCTTCCACGAACTCCTCGACGTCGCCGCCGAGCGCTTCGCGCACCTCCTCGTTCTCGAGGAACGCGTCGAGTCCGCCGAACGCCTCGCGAATCTGCTCGGCGATGACCTCGGCGGCCTCGTCCTCGTCAGCGAACTCCGCGTTGTCGGCGCGCGTCGTCAGCACCTGCTTCGAGCGGGTGCCGTCGCGGTAGACGGTGACGCCCTTGCCGCCGTGGTCGTAGATGTACCTGTAGACTTCGTCCATGTCCTCCTTCGTCGCGGAGTTCGGGAAGTTACAGGTTTTCGAGATGGCGGAGTCGACGCCCTGCTGGCAGGCGCACTGCACGGCGGCGTGGTCCTTCCCAGAGAGGTCGGCGGTAACGACGAACAACTCCGAAATCGAATCCGGAACCGTCGACAGCGAGTCGACGCCGTCGAACTCGTTGTTCGCCATCTGCTCTTGCGCCTCGCGCTTGACCTCCTCGACGTCGATGTCGTTGGCCTCCAGCACGCGGAGGAAGTAGTCATCGAACTCGACGAGCATCTCGTCGCCCTGCACGTCGTCGGAGACGTTCTTGTAGTAGGCGACGTTGTAGATGGGTTCGCAGCCACCAGTCGTGTTACCGACCATCGACGTGGTGCCCGTCGGGGCGATAGTCGTCGTGTTGTGGTTGCGGACGGGGAAGCCATCGGCCCACTCGTCGGCGTCGAGACCGGTGTGGTGCTCGAACCACTGGCGGTACTCGGTCGGGTTCGCGTACTTCGAGTCGTCCCAGTCGTCGAACGAACCGCGCTCCTCGGCGAGCTCGTGCGACGCCCACTTCGAACGGTGGTTGATGTGGGTCATCAGCTGGCTCGCGACCTCGTTCCCCTCCTCGGAGCCGTAGCGGATGCCGAGCTGGATGTAGAGCTGTGCAAGCCCCATGACGCCGAGGCCGATCTTGCGCATCTCGCGTACCTTCTGCTCTATCTTCGCGACGGGGAAGTCCGACATCGTGACGACGTTCTCGAGGAAGCGCGTCCCGAGTTCGATGCGGCGGTCGAACTCCTCGAAGTCGATGGCCTCAGAGAGGAACGCGTCGACAGCCTCCTGGTGGGAGTCGTACTCCTCGAGGTGCTCCCCGGACCAGACGCGCCAGTCGGGGGCGTCGAGATCGGCGAGCGTCGAGAGGTTGATGTGGCCGAGGTTGCACGCCTCGTACTCCTCCAGCGGCTGTTCGCCGCACGGGTTCGTCGCGAGGATGCGGTGGTCGGGGTGTTTCTCGACGTCGAAGGAGTGCTGTTTGTTGACGCGCTCGAGATAGATGATGCCCGGTTCGCCGTTCTCGTGGGCGCCGGAGACGATGTGGTCCCAGAGTTTGGCGGCCGGAATCGAGAGCACCTCGCCGACTTCGACGTGCTCGCCGAGACCGAACATCTCGTACAGTTCCTTCGTCTCGGGCGTCGCGACGTGCGGTTCCTCCGTCCGGGGGTTGGTGAAGACGAACTCCTCGTCGTCGTACAGCGCCTCCATGAAGTCGTCGGTGACGCCGACGGAGATGTTGAAGTTCGAGAGGTGACCCTCGACGGCGTTGCGGAGGTGTTTGGGGACCCGACCCTCCTCGTCGATGAGTTCACGCGCCTCGTCGAGCGCGTCGGCGAACTTCGTGTGCGTGTAGTCGTCGGGGTCGTTGAGGCGCAGCGAGTGCGCCAGCGAGACGTCCTTGTTCTTCGCGTGGATGAACTGGATGACGTCGGGGTGGCTGACGCGCATGACGCCCATCTGCGCACCGCGGCGCGCGCCGCCTTGCGCGATGGTCTCGCACATCTGGTCGTACGTCCGCATGAACGTGATGGGACCGGAGGCGATGCCGCCAGTAGAGCCTACTGCGTCGCCGTAGGGCCGAAGCTTCCAGAACGCGTAACCCATGCCGCCGCCGGACTGGAACACCTCGGCGGCTTCCTTCATCGTCTGGTGGATGTCGGTGATGTCGTCGCCCGGCGAATCGACGAAACACGCCGACAGCTGCTGGAGTTCGTCGCCCGCGTTCATCAGCGTCGGCGAGTTCGGGACGAACGAGAGCATCTCCATTATCTCCTGGAACTGCTCGCGCCGCGTCTCGACGGTCGACCGAATCTCGTCGGGGAGTTCGGGGACGACGGTGTCGTAGGCGAACTTGTTGACGTTGTAGACGGAGAGCGCCGTCTCGACGTTGTCGCCGGCGGTGACGCCCTTGCCGAACACCTCGGCGGCGAGTTCGTCGCGGCGCGGGTGACCCGGCTTCAACTGGTCGGGCGTGACGGTCACGTCGACCTCCTGTCGCTCGGCCTCGTAGACGGCTTCCGCGAGCGCGATGTTCTTCGCGACACGGGCGAACAGCTCCTCCTGCGTCTCGGTGAGGTTGCCGTCGGCGTCCTTGCGGAGATACCGCGCGGGCAGGATGTTGTTGTACGCGTTCGAGGTCATCCGCGCTTCGAGGGTGTCGCCCTCGGTGCGCTTGACCGGGAGCACGAGTTCGTCCGCGCTCAGATCGGCGTTACTCATCTGTCGCTCTCTCCTCCGTTCGTGGGTATGTGAGTGGCTGCATGTGGGGCATATTGTCGATTCCGGCTCGTCATCTATGACGGAACGTTTGATACGGCAGTGACCCATTAATGCTTTCGATGCCGGGTATTACCAACTAAATGATTTATACGAATTTTGAGTGTTCCGTCGGCTCGACTCGCCTTCACCCGTCTATCGAGTCGGCGACGACATAACGATGTGCAGAGTGCAGTGAAAGTGATTCTCCGTCGCTTCGAACCGCAAGCCTGCCGCGGAATGTCCAGCGGAAGGAAAGGGGGGTTCCGCTTCGGCTCCGTCCCTGCTCGTTTGTTTCTCGTGTAGTATATTTTACTATTGTCCGACGCACGTTTATGCCGACGGCGATACTATCGGAAGCCATGGATGCCCTCCCCGCCGTCGCACTGCTGTTACAGACTGCACTCGGCGAGACGCCGTACGGGTCGCTGTTCGTCGGACTGCTCACACTCGGGGCCGTCGTTCTCGTCGGGCGCGTCCTCCTCCGTCTCGCGTGGCGACTCGTGACCATCGCGCTGGTCGTCGTCGGCGTGCTGGTAGTGGTCTCGATGGTCGCACCCGGGCTGCTGTAACGCCTGTCGGAGCGACTGCGGCGCGCGGAGTTCTCGTCGTCAGTCGTAACGCTCGTCGTCTACCGTACAGCAACTCTCAGTCCATCGTGCGGTACGCTTCAGTCCGCCGTCGGCCGCGGCGCGTCGGCGACGCAGTTCGCCAGAAAGTTTTCCATGACCTCGTGACCGACGGCGGTCAGGACGCTCTCGGGGTGGAACTGGACGCACTCGATGGGGAACTCGCGGTGGCGCACGCCCATCACGAGTTCCGTTCCGTCGTGGTCCGTCGTCGCCGTGACATCGAAGCAGTCGGGCACCGTCGTCGCGACGAGCGAGTGGTAGCGACCGGCCTGAAAGCCCTGTTCGAGGCCCGCGTAGACCCCCTTTTCGTCGTGATCGACGGCGAACGCCTTCCCGTGGACGGGTTCGGGGGCGTGGCCGACTTCGCCGCCGTACGCGTACACCGCCGCTTCGAGACCGAGACAGACGCCGAGCGTCGGTACCTCGGGACTCAGTTCTCGCAACACGTCGAGCGTCACGCCTACGTCGCGGTCGTTTTTCGGATGTCCAGGTCCCGGACTCAGGACGATGGCGTCGGCGTCGACGGCGCGAATCTCGTCGAGCGACGCCGTGTTCTTCAGCACCTCGACGTCGACGCGTTCGCCCGCGCCCTCGCGCTTGTCCGCGTCCTCGCATTCGCTCCTCCGGGTACCGTCGCGTTCGACTGTCGTCTCCGAGAGATACTCGACGAGGTTGTAGGTGAACGAGTCGAAGTTGTCGACGACGAGCACCTTCATCGCGGCGCCTCCGCGGCGGTCCGCTCGTCGTCTGCTCCGCGCGCTTCGATGCGTTCGAGTGCGTCAAGCACGCCGCCCATCTTCTGTTCGGTCTCCTCGTACTCGGCGGTCGGGTCGCTGTCGGCGACGATACCCGCGCCGGCGCGCACGCGAATCGAATCCTCTTCGCCCCCACGCTCGATGGTGGCGGTGCGGATGACGATGGCCACGTCGGCGTCGCCGGTCCACGAGTAGTAGCCGACGCCGCCACCGTACAGTCCCCGAGGAGTCGTCTCCAGCGCGTCGATTATCTCCATCGCGCGGACCTTCGGCGCGCCCGAGAGCGTCCCCGCCGGGAACGACGCGCGAGTGGCGTCGAAGGCATCGGAGTCGGCGTCCAACCTGCCCGAGACGGTTGACTCGATGTGCTGGACGTGGCTGTACTTCAGCACGTTCATGAACTCCTCGACGCGGACGCTCCCCGCCTCGGAGACGCGCCGCACGTCGTTTCGAGCGAGGTCGACGAGCATCGTGTGCTCGGAGCGCTCTTTGGCGTCGGCGAGCATCTCACCGGCGAGGCGACGGTCGTCGACGGGACTGTTCCCGCGCGGGCACGTCCCGGCGATGGGGTTCGCGACGACCCGGTCGCCGCGCACCGAGACGAGCGTCTCCGGACTCGCGCCGACGACGGTCCGGTCGCCGTGGCGGAGCAGGTACATGTACGGCGAGGGGTTCACCTCACGCAGTGACGCGTAGAGACCGAGCGGGTCGATTTCGCCCCGAAGCTCTCGCGTCCGGGAGATGACGCCCTGGTAGATGTCACCGTCGAGGACGTGCCGTTTCGTCTCGCGGACCGCCGCCTCGTACGCCTCTCTCGATTCCGCCGTCTCGCCGTGCTTGCGAAAGCCGCCGTGATCGGGCGTCTCGGCCACGGCGAGTTTCTCGCGCAGGCGCGTCGCCTCCGCGTCGAGTTCGTCGTAGACGCTGTCGGGATTCTCGTCTGGACCGACGACGGGCGTGAAGACGAGCGACACCGAGTCGGTGGCGTGGTCGAAGACGAGCGTCTTCGTCGTTAGCACGAACTGCGCGTCCGGTGTCGCCGTCTCATCGGCGTGGGCGTCCGGGCGTTCGACGCCGACCTCCTCCAGCCAGAGGTCGTACACCGCGTCGTACGCGAGGAAGCCGACAAGTCCGCCGTCGAGGCGCTGGCGGGCGGTTCCCTCGTCGTCATCGAAGCCGACCCGTTCGACGTCGGGGAGCGCGCCGCGGAGCGCGGCGAGTACGTCACCCTCGTCGGGGTCGACGTATCTCGCCGCGCGGCCGCCGAGCGCCTCAACGCTCGCGCCGTCGGTGTCGACGGTGACGACGGCTTCGGGGTCGTAGCCGACGAACGAGTAGCGGGCGTGACGGTCGGTCGCCGTCCCGGGGCTGAACGCACCGTCGGGGTCGCTCGACGGCGTCTTCTCGGCGCTCTCGAGAAGGAAACCGTAGTCATTCTCGTCGCTCAGCGCGGCGTACGCCGACAGCGGCGGCGTCGACGGGAGACCGAGCGTCGCCGAGACACGCGCAACGGCCGGGCCGTCGACGCCGTCGAACAGCGACGCGAACGACTCGCGACTCCGGTCGAGCGAACTCCGGCTCACGGCGAGACCTCCTCGCGGAACTGCGTCCGTTTCGCTCGGCGGACGAACTCGCGGACCGCGTCGTGGTCCTTGATCCCGCCGGTGAGTTCGACGCCGCTGGCCACGTCGACGCCGTAGGGGTCGGCGGTCTCGACGGCTTCCTCGACGTTCTCGGGCGTCAACCCGCCGGCGAGGATGACCGGCGAGCAGAGCTTCTTCGCCAGCTCCGCGGTCGCCTCCCAGTCGTGCGTCTCGCCGGTTCCGCCCGCGCCGTTCTCGGCCACGGAGTCGAGGAGCACCGCGTCGACGACCTGGTCGAGATCGCGCGCCCGTTCGGCATCTTTGGCGTCTTCGGCGGCGATGGCGGTGACGAGTTTCGTCTTCGCCTCCGCGCGGATGTACTGGAGTTCGTCGACGGTGAACTCGCTGTGCAGTTGGAGCACGTCGGGGTCGACCAGCCGAGCGAGTTCGACAGCGCGCTCGGGCGTTTCGGGCATGAGTACCAGCACGGTCGTCACGAACGGCGGCGTCGTGGCGACGAGTTCCGCCGCCCGACTCGGCACGACTTCGCGAGGACTCTCGACGCGCTCGGGAAGTTCGGTGATGACGCCGACGGCGTCGGCTCCGGCGGCGGCGGCGACCCGCAGGTCGGCGGCGCGGGTGAACCCGCAGAGTTTGACGCGCGTCATCAGCTGCTCCGAGTGGGTTCGACCGCCGTCTCCCGGAGCCGTTCCAGTTTCTCGGCCGCCGCGCCGGAGTCGACGGCCTCGCGCGCCCGGTCGACGCCGTCGTCGATGCTGTCGGCGAGTCCGGCGACGTAGACGGCCGCGCCCGCGTTCGCGAGGATAATATCCCGTTTCGCCCCCGTCACGTCGCCTTCGACGATGCCGCGGAGGGCGGCGGCGTTCTCCTCGGGGGTGCCGCCGGAGACGGCCGAAATCGGCGCCGAGTCGAGACCCATCTCCTCGGGTACGAGCGTGTACTCGGTGATTTCGTCACCGTCGACTTCGGCGATGGTCGTCTCGCCGTGGAGCGCAATTTCGTCGAGCCCGTCGCCGTGGACGACGAGCGCTCGCTCGACGGGCATGTGCGACACCGCGCGCGCGATGACCGGTACGAGGTCGGCGTCGTAGACGCCGAGCACCTGCGCGTCGGCCCCGGCGGGGTTCGTCAGCGGGCCGAGCACGTTGAACAGCGTCCGCATCCCCAGTTCCTTTCGCGGGCCGATGACAGCCTTCATGGCTGGATGGAACACCGGCGCGAGCATGAAACCGATGCCGTCGCGGTCGATCGCGCGCTCGACCGCCGGCGGTTCGGCCGCTACGTCGACACCTGCGACTTCGAGCACGTCGGCGCTTCCGGACGATGAGGAGACGGAGTAGTTGCCGTGTTTGGCGACGGCTGCGCCCGCGCCCGCCGCGACGATGGCGCTCGTCGTGGAGACGTTGATGGTGTCGTAGTCGTCGCCGCCGGTGCCGCAGGTGTCGACGAGCGGCGTCCGTTCGGGCGAGATGGTCCGGGCGGCGTCGCGCATCCCCTGTGCGAACCCGGCGATTTCGGCTTCGGTCTCTCCCTTCGCCCGGAGCGCGGCGAGCAACGCCCCGATCTGCGCCTCCGTCGCTCCCTCGAAAACGGCGGTTGCGGCCTCCTGCGCTTCCTCGACGGTCAGATCCTCCCCGTCCGTGACGCGTTCGATGTATTCCTGCATGGTGGACACCAATGTACGTATTCGTGTTGTAGTGTACAAATCAGTACATCAGTATAAGCCTGTCGCCGCGGTCGGCGCTCGCGCCGTCGCCCGTACTTGAGCGCGTCGAAAGTCGCCGACGGAACCGCGTTCCGAAACCTTCAATTACTCGGCCGGGATACGTGTTACTGCGTTCAGCAAGTGAGCGCCGGACTGGGTTTGTGGTCTAGTCTGGTTATGACACCTCCTTGACATGGAGGAGGCCGGCAGTTCAAATCTGCCCAAACCCACTCATTTTGTGGCGAGCAACACTGCGAGCCGCTAGTTCGTTTTGTGCGGGCAGTTTGAACTCGGGAGAGCGCAGTCTTGCGAACGAAGTGAGCAAAAGGAGCGTTCGACTAAAGCTCATCATCTGCCCAAACCCGGTTCAGTTCTGTCTCAAAATCCCAATCGCTTTCCTCCGATCTACTGACTAGTACGTCAAACGAATATAGTTCTCAAACGGTATGTTCTGAACGATAAACGTAGGAATTCGTAATGTCAGAGGACGAAAAACAAAGTACCTTCACTAATTCTAGTCACGAGATGGGCCAGAAGCAGGAGAGGTACAGCATCCGGGGATACGTCGACGCCGACAGAGCGGCGTTCTGCGAGCTCTTCGAGTCGGAGTGGTTCGGGGTCGACGAGGAGTGGTTCGAGTGGCGGTACTCGAGTCCGTATCTCGACGAGAAGGCCATCGCCGTCGCCACGGACGAGGGAACGCCCGTCGGATTCTTCCCGTGTATGGTGTTTCCGCTCCGGGCGAGGGGAATGGATACGATCGGACTGCAACCCGCGAGCGTTCTCGTCCACCAGGACCACCGGAAACGCGGACTGTTCACCAAACTCGCTCGATGGCTGTTCGAGACCTACGACGACGCCGAACCGTCGGTCTTCTTCAACTTCCCGAACGCTGCCGTAAGCCCGGGTCTCAAGAAGCTCGGATGGAGGGAGGCGACCACCCTTCCGTCGTACTTCCGCGTGCAGAATCCGAACGCCGTGCTCCGCTGTCAGGACCGAGGACTCGGTCGCGCCTGCGAAGCAGCGCTGAAGGCGTTGTCCAGGGCGTACTTCGCCTGCTGTCGGCAGTTTCGCTCGCGTAGTTCGGACATGGCGGTCACCCGCCACTCGACGGTCCCCGCCGAGGAGTTCGCGTCGCTGTACGCCGAGAACGTCCCCGACCGGATTCACGTCCCTCGCGACCCGACGTTCTACCGATGGCGGTACGACGTTCCGAAGTGGAACCACACCGCGTACGTCGCCCGAGACGACGGTCCCGTCGCGGGCGTCGTCGCCGGCACGCACCGAACCGAGAACGGTCTCCTCGTCACCAGCCTGATGGAGGCCCAACCGATGGGCGTGACCGACAGGAACGCGGCGTTCGAGCGGTTGCTCCACGCTGTCGCGGCCGACCACCCAGGGAGCCACCTGATAGAGGCGACGAGAGCAACGCTCCCCCGCTCGGCGGCGTTGCAGTCGGGGTTTCTCGCCGACGACGAACTCCCGATGTCGGCGCTGCGAGGAGAGCCGACCGCGATGCTGACCCGACCGGTTTCGACGGACGGTCGGGAGTGGCGACTGAACGGCCTGTCGCTCACCGATCCCGACAGCTGGCAACTCATGCTCAGCGAGCGAGACCCGATATTCTGACCGCCGTCAACTCCTCGTTCCGTCGCGCGCTATCGACTCGGGCGCACGCAACTCACCAAGGACTGCACGCGACCTGCCAACGGGCGCAGGCGACCGGCTAACCCATCGCTACTCCGATATCTGTGGACGCAGACCTACGTCCGCGCGTCGACGACCCGGTCGAACTGCGCCTCCAGCGCGCCGTCGAGCGTAACACCCGGCTGGACCGCGTGGACGCCGTGAAGCTGCCTCCCGGCGGTCTTCTGTAGCATCATCGAGAAGAATCGGAAGATCACGTCCTGTTCGCAGTACATGTTGAGCACGCCGAGTGCGTCGGTGGCGACGCAGTCACCCTCCGAGAGCGTCGAGAGCGCGTCGACGAGACGCATCCCGACGCCCGTCACGTCGCCGGGGTGGACGATGCCTGAGAGGTCGACCGGGCCGTCGTAGTCGAGTTCGACCGGCCACACCGAGAGGAGCGTCGCGCTCGCCGGGTCGCGCCCCGACTCGCGGAGAAATCGTTCGAGACGCTTGGGGTGGAGGCGGGCGCTCACGACGAGCAACCGGTCGCTTCGCGGCAGCGCCGACGCGGGCAGCGGGTCGGCGGTTCGCACGAGCGTCTGTTCGCCGGGGATGGGCGCGTTCGTCGCGTCTGCGTTTGCGTCGAAAACCATAGTGAGTAGCCGCGGCGTTGACGCCGCTTACCAGTCTGTAGAACGGCTTCCCTTATCGACATACGCCGCCTACCGAACTCATAGCCTGTCGTTACCGCCCGGTTTGGTCGTCCCTTCTGACCGCCGCGCGGAGTCACCGGTCGCGCCCCCCGTTCGGGTTTCACTCCGTTCCGTCGCGGACTCACCCTTTCCTCGCGGCCTCGCCGTTCCATCGCCCGGCGGTCCGTGAACGAGTTCGTGGATGCCGATGACGAGCGACGGCACCACGACCATGAAGATATGTTCTTCCAACGGGATGCCGAGCAGTTCGACGCCGGTCCGAAGCGGAATCGAGAACACGCCCACTTCGAGCGTGTACCAGTCCCAGACGTAGGCGACGGGGTAGAGGACAGCGACAGTAGTCGCCGCGCGCCGAAACGCGTTCGCCCGCCAGAGCAGAGCGGCAGCGAAGCTTCCGAACAACACCTCGGTCACCAAGTACGTATACGGGCCGAAGACGCCGATATCCGGTAGCGTCGTGCCGACGAGACGGACGGTATCGACCGCTCCAATCCCCATGATAGAGAACACCACACGGGGTATACGACGTGGTATCGGAAAGCACCGGGGGGTAAACAACCTTCAAGGCCTCAGGAGGAGTAGATGGCACTTGGGCCATGGACATTACTGACATAGCACTCCAGGACTTCGTGGAACTGGAGGCCGACACCCGACTCGGGAAAGTCCGGTCTGCGTTCGAGCGCGAGAACCCGAAGGGTATCATCATCACCGACGACGGCGATTACGTCGGGGTGGTCGGCGAGAAGCAGTTGATTCAGTCGCACATCGAAGATAACACGAAAGCCGCAGCGTTGATGCGCTCCGCGCCGCGCATCGACCGCCACGAAGACGTTCGCGAAGCGTCGCGGATGCTCATCGAAGGCGACACGCAGATCGCGCCGGTGTACGAAGGTGAGAAGCTCTGGGGAATCATCACCAGCGACGCAATTCTCGAAGCCGTCCACGACAATCTGGACGCGCTCACCGTCGAGCAGATCTACACCGGAGACGTGGTGACCATCCGCGAGGAGGACAGCGTCGGCCAGGCGATCAACCGCCTGCGCGAGAACGGCATCTCGCGGCTCCCCGTTCTCAACGAGAACAGCAAACTCACCGGCGTGCTGACGACGCACGACATCACCGAATTCGTCGTCCGCAACGAGGCTCGCCAGGGAACCGGGGATCGAAGCGGCGATCTCGAACGGATGCTCGACCTGCCCGTCTACGACCTGATGACGAGTCCGGTGTTCACGACGAACTCCGGTGAGTCGGTCAAGGACGCCGTCTCGCGGATGTTCGAGAACGACATCGCCGGACTGATAGTCACGCCATCGGACAACGACTCGAAGGTGCTCGGCGTCCTCACGAAGACTGACGTACTCCGGGCGCTCACCTACACCGAAGAGGAGCAGATGGACGTCCAGATTACGAACGTCGACCTGCTCGACACCGTCTCTCGGACCGAGCTCGTCGAGAGCCTCACGCAGGTCGTCGACAAGTATCAGGAGATGCAGGTCCACCACGCGCACCTCCGCTTCCACGAACACAAGGAGAAACTCCGTGGCACGCCGCTCATCCAGGCGCAGATCAGACTCCGGACGAGTCACGGACAGGTCGCAGGCTCCGGGGAAGGCTACGGCGCCGAACACGCCTTCCGCGTCGCCCTCGACAAGCTCGAACGCAACGTTCTGGAGATGAAGGGCATCAACGCCGACGAGCAGTACCGCGGACAGCTGCTGCGGAAACTCGGCGAACTGTAAAGCGGCCTGTTACGCTGCGCTCGGGCGGCTACGCCACCCTCGCTCGGTAAAAGCTCTCTTCGCGGCTTCGCCGCGAAGGCTGAGCAGACGCGAAGCATCTGCTCTCGGACCAAAAACACCCCTTCATCGCTTCACTTCGTGGTTCGAAAATCGCCAGCGGCGATTTTCGCGATCACGAGACGACAAAGCCGTCTCGAACGATTCCGCTCGGTCGTCGGTCCGCTCACTTGCTCCGGAAAAGTTTCGCGCTTCCGTGCTCCCGTTCGCTCCCTGCGGTCGCTCACGGGAACTCGCTCGTTCTCGGTAGAACACCTGGACTCCGTTGAAATCATCAGTAGTCGATGAGAAAATGCGTGATGGATACAGAGGATGTATTCATCATGGAGGCTTCGTTTACTTCATCTCACTAATGTGCCCTCTTCGATAACCGGTAGTCAAAGCAGACTGAATACGCGCTGTATCCTGCAGCACCGGTGTGAAGGTAAACCGAACATCTGAAATTGTCAGAATATATAGTCACTCAGTTAATCAAAACACTATTTCTCTGTGAAAAAGACTTCCGTTAACCATCTACAACGGTTATGGGTAGTATGAAGTCAGTGGTTGTAAATCTATCATTTGATGAGACGCTTGATGCATTAGCTCACGTCCAGAGGCGCAAACTGCTGGTTGGATTGTTGGATCACAATCCCCAAAACGATACACCGGTCGTCATCGCTGACTCTGCGGACGAGGCTACTAGTCTCGAACGTCTGGTGAAAATGCACCACGTTCACCTTCCGAAACTGGAAGAGTACGGACTAATAGTGTGGAATGAAGATAAACACGAAGTCTCGAAGGGGAAGAATTTTGACGAAATCAAACCCCTTCTCGAACTGTTGGCCACCCATGAAGACGAACTCCCTCCTGACTGGTTGTAACTCTGCTGCACTGCCCCCTCTACGGTCTATATCCTCTATCTGACTCGGTTGCCCATCGTCTAAGATAGATTCGATGGTGAGTATGCGCTGTGTAGTCAGCAAGTCTGCCGAAACCCATCACCGACTGAAGGTTTCGATAAGACCAACAACGAACGTCGATCCGCCAGTTCAGAACTCCTCTGTCGCTTCCAGTCCCGACCCCGTGATTCGGAACGTCGCGCTCTCTCCGGCGGCTTTCGAGCGGTGTTTCTCGAGCGTCGCCCGGCGGTTGCCGCCGCGGAACCGGTCGAGGCGGACGACGACGCCGGTCCAGTGTTCGAGCGTGTGGCCGCCAAGCGCCCGCGCTCGGTCGGTGTCGGGGTCGGTGAACACCTGATTCGTCAGCACGACGGCGATGTCGTGTTTCCGCGCCAGCGACAGCAGATGCGTCACCTGCCGCGCCACGCGGCGGAGCGACTCGCCGCCCTCACCCTCCATCGTGCGTTCGAGGCGGTAAAAGCCCGTGGCGCTGTCGAGCACCACGAGGTCCGCTCGCTCGGCGAACTCCTCGACGTCGCGGACGGCCTCCTCCTGTTCGGCGAAGTCGTACGCTTCGGTGACGATGACCCGCGAGGCGACGTTCTCGAACGTTTCCTCGTCGTCGACGCGCGCGTCGACGAGTTGGCGGAACCGGTCGATAGAGAGCCCCTCGGTGTCGATGTAGACGACGGTCCCGCCCGCGGCGGCGACGTCGACGGCAGCCGACAGCGCAACGTTCGTCTTCCCCGCCGCCGGTGCGCCGTACACCTGCGTCACGGTCCCGCGTTCGAGACCACCGCCGAGCAGGTCGTCGAGCGGCGCACACCCCGTGGAGAGAGTTTCGGTCACGGTCGGAGTTGGCGCGGTCGGCGGAAAAAGACCCCGGTACGCCCCCGACGTGCCTCGCAGACGCCGCTTCAAGGCGCGTGACTGGGTCGGCCCGGCTCGGGTTCTCGGCTCCGACCGCGCGCTTCGGACCGTGTTTTTTAGCTTCCCGGCGTCCAACGAGAGCCGTGATAGTCGTCGCGACGGACGATTTCGAACTGTACCACGAGGCGGTCTCCGCTCTGCGCGAGCGCGGCGTGACGTTCACGACGGTCCGCCTGGACGACGAACTCCCGGAGACGACGAGCGTCCTCGTCACGGCGCCAGACGACCCCGTCACCGACCTGTCGCCCGACGTGACCCACATCAGCACGACCGCCGACGACGTTCGGAAGGCCGTCGAGGAGGCGCTCGCGGTCCTTCGCGGCGGCGGCGACCGGACGGTTATCGGCGTCGACCCCGGAACACGGCCCGGTATCGCCGTCCTCTCCGGCGAGATGGTCGTCGCCGCGTTTCAGGTTCCGCTCTCGCAGGCGGTCGACGCGATTCGCCGCGAAGCCGGAGACGCCGTCGACCCGCTCGTCCGCGTCGGCGACGGGGCGCGCCTGCAGAGCGCCCAGATCGTCAACGACCTCGAAGACGTGCCGGTCGAACTCGTCGACGAGACGGGGACGACGCCGTATCTCGGGACGGGTGCACGCGGAATGGGCGACGTGCTCGCCGCGGTCAACATCGCCCGTCTGGAGGGCGACCGCGTAGACTCCCGGGAGATAGAGCCGACGCCGGGCGAGTTGCAGGTCATCAAGGACCGCTCTCGGAAGCGCTCGGCTCAAAACCGGTCGATAGACGAGTCGCTGGCGCGTCGCGTCGCCGCGGGCGAGTTGAGTATCGACGAGGCGCTGGACGAGCACCGAAACGGAGCGAGAAGCGACGACCGCGACGGCAGCAACGAGACCGACTCAGCCAACGGCGACGCCACCGACGATGACGACGAAAACTGACTACTCCTCGGCCCGCTCGAACACCGCGTTCTCCGCGCGCCGCATCACCTCGCGAACTGCCAGTCCCGTCTCCCGCGTCACGACCATCGCGTCGTCGAACTCGGCGCTCCGGTCGTAGACGACGCCGTCGGCGTCGCTGGCGACTTTCACGCTCACCTCGTAGCGCTCGCCGTCGACCTCCAGCGTCGCCGTCTCGAATACTCTGGAAGCGACCCAGCGATGGCCCGCGCCGTGTTCGCGCACGCCGAGCGTTCCGGTCTCCTCGGCGAGTTTGCGGGCGACGCGCTCGGCGTCGGCCGGACGGACAATGACCTTCACCAGGTGACCGGGTCGGGATTTCTTCATCGTCGCTGGGAGGATGGATACGTCGCGCGCGCCCGCGTCGGCGAGCGTCTCCTGCAGTCCGCCGAGCACTTCGGGCGGTGCGTCGTCGAGATTCGTCTCCAACACGGTGATCTCCTCGCGCGTGAGTCGACTTCCGCCGTCGCCGACGAGCGCCCGGAGCACGTTCGGGTGGTCGGGGAAGTCGTACCCTCCGGCGCCGTAGCCCGACTCCCGAACGCGAATCGTCGGGAGGTGGTCGACGCCCTCGGCGAGGTGGGCGAGAATCGCTGCGCCCGTCGGCGTCAACAGCTCCGCCTCGACGGGACCGCCCTTCAGCGACCAGTCGGCGCGTTCGGCGATTTCGACGACGGCGGGCGTCGGCACCGGATAGACGCCGTGGCTCATCGATGCCTCGCCGCCGCCGGTCGAAAGCGGCGTAGTCACGACGCGTTCGATGCCCAAGTCGTCTACCAACAGACACGCGCCGACGATGTCGGCGATTGCGTCGTCCGCGCCGACTTCGTGAAAGTGCGTCTCGTCGAGGTCGGTGTCGTGGACGGACGCCTCCGCTTCCCCGAGGATGCGGAAGATGCGTAGGGCGTTCGCCTCGGCGCTGCTCGGAAGCGTCATCGACTCGACGATGTCGACGACTTCGGCGTACGCTCGGTGCGGTCCCGCGCCTTCGGCGTGGGTATGCGCGTGGCTGTGGCGGTGACCGTCGTCGTGGCCGTGGTCGTCGTGGCCGTGATGATGGTGATGACTCTCGTGGTCGTCGTGATGGTGGTCGTCGTGATGATGGACGTCGCGTCCGTCTCCGTCCCCGACGAGTACTATGTCGACCGCCGTCGAATTGATGCCGTTTTTCACCGTCGACCCGACCTCGTATCGAACGTCGAGCGCCTCCTCGACCGGCGACAGCGCTTCGGGGTCCGCCCCGACCGCCAGCAACGCGGCGAGAATCATGTCGCCGCTCGCACCCATTCGCCCGTCGAACGCGAGTGTGTCCATACAGGATGAGTCCCCGCGAGAGAGAAAAACCCCCGTCGTCGACGGCGACTCGCCGCGTTCGCGACGTGTCAGTCGCGAGTGTTGGGGCGGTAGCGATATGTACGACGGCGTCGTACCGTGCTACACCGTGACATTGATACGTTCAACGGGGCTGAGTACGGCCGAAACCCCCGGGAGCAAAGAACTTATCCCGTGTGACCGCCGAACTGCACGTATCCCCGCGAGTACATTATGAACGAAGTCCAACTCGAAGTGGCGAAAGCGTACCCGAACGATTCGGGGCGCGGTATCGCCCGTCTCGACCCGGACACGCTTCTCCACCTGAAGCTCTCACCGGGCGACATCATCGAAATCGAAGGCGGTGAGACGACCGCTGCGAAGGTCTGGCGCGCTGACCGCCAGGACTGGAACACCGACACCGTCCGCATCGACGGCTTCACCCGCCAGAACGCCGACGTCGGCATCGGCGAACGCGTGACGATTCGGAAAGCCGAAGCGAAGAAGGCGAACAAACTGGTGCTCGCGCCGCCCGAAGAGGCGAGCGTCCAGTTCGGATCCGACGCCGCCGGAATGGTCAAACGCCAGATTCTGAAACGGCCGGTCGTCGAACGCGACATCGTTCCCGTGATGTCGAGTACGAACCACCCGTTCATGCGCTCGCCGGGCCAAGCGATTCCGCTCATCGCCGTTGAAACGGACCCATCGGGCGTCTGTCTCATCACCGAAGACACCGAGGTCGAACTCCGCGAGGAGCCGATTTCGGGCTTCGAGCGCGCGCAGGGCGGCATCACCTACGAGGACATCGGCGGCCTCCAGGGCGAGATTCAGCGCGTCCGCGAGATGGTCGAGTTGCCGATGAAGCACCCGCAGATCTTCAAGAAGCTTGGCATCGAGCCGCCGCAAGGGGTGCTTTTGCACGGCCCACCCGGCACCGGGAAGACCCTGCTCGCGAAAGCCGTCGCCAACGAGACCTCGGCGAGTTTCTTCTCCATCGCCGGTCCCGAGATCATCTCGAAGTACTACGGCGAGTCCGAACAACAGCTCCGCGAGATCTTCGAGGACGCCAAGGAGGAGTCGCCCGCCATCATCTTCATCGACGAACTCGACTCCATCGCGCCGAAGCGCGAGGACGTCACCGGCGAGGTCGAACGCCGCGTCGTCGCCCAACTGCTGACGATGATGGACGGTCTCGAAGCCCGCGGTCAGGTCATCGTCATCGCGGCGACCAACCGCGTCGACTCCGTCGACCCGGCGCTTCGCCGCCCCGGTCGGTTCGACCGCGAGATCGAAATCGGTGTCCCCGACGAGGTCGGTCGCAAGGAGGTTCTCCAGATCCACACCCGCGGCATGCCGCTGTCGGACGACGTGAACCTCGACCACCTCGCCGACGAGACCCACGGCTTCGTCGGCGCCGACATCGAGAGCCTGACGAAGGAAGCGGCGATGAAGGCGCTGCGGCGCTACCTCCCCGAGATAGACCTCGACGAGGAGGATATCCCGCCGAGCCTCATCGACCGGATGATCGTCAAACGCAAGGACTTCAGCGGCGCACTCGGCGAAGTCGAACCGAGCGCGATGCGCGAGGTACTCGTCGAACTCCCGAAGATATCGTGGGACGACGTCGGCGGCCTCTCCGACGCCAAGCAGTCGGTCAAGGAGTCCGTTGAGTGGCCACTAACGACGCCCGAGAAGTTCGACCGGATGGGAATCGAAGCACCCAAAGGCGTGTTGCTGTACGGCCCGCCGGGCACCGGCAAGACGCTGATGGCGAAAGCCGTCGCCAACGAGACGAACGCGAACTTCATCTCGGTGCGCGGTCCGCAACTGCTGTCGAAGTGGGTCGGCGAATCCGAGAAGGCGATCCGCCAGACGTTCCGCAAGGCGCGGCAGGTGAACCCGACTGTCATCTTCTTCGACGAACTCGACAGTCTCGCCCCGAGTCGAGGCCAGGAGATGGGCAACAACGTCTCCGAGCGCGTCGTCAATCAACTGCTGACCGAACTCGACGGTCTCGAAGAGATGGGCGACGTGATGGTCATCGGCGCGACCAATCGGCCGGATATGATCGACCCCGCGCTCATCCGCTCGGGTCGCTTCGACCGCCTCGTGCTCATCGGCGAACCCGACGAGGAAGGTCGCGAGCAGATTCTGAAGATTCACACGCAGAACAGCCCGCTCGCGCCGGACGTGAGCCTCCGCGAGATTGCCGAGATAACCGACGGCTACGTCGGCTCCGACTTGGAGAGCATCGCCCGCGAGGCGGCCATCGAGGCGCTCCGCGAGGACGACGACGCCGACGAGATCGAGATGCGGCACTTCCGGAAGGCGATGGAAAACGTCCGCCCGACTATCACCGAGGACCTGATGGACTACTACGAGCAGATGCGGGACCAGTTCAAGGGCGGCGGCCGCGATCAGTTCGCCGAACGCAGCGGCGGTCGGATCGGCTTCCAGTAGAACCTTTTACACTGCGCTCGGCCGCTTCGCGGCCTCGCTCGGTAAAAGGTTCATCAAAAGCACTCCTCCCTCATTTCGCTCGTTTCACTCGCTCCGTTCGGTCGTCGGCCCGCTCGCTTCGCTCGCGGTACGACTACTTGCGACGAATCCGCACGACACTACTCCTCGTCTTCGACGATCTCCACGTGCTCGCGTAGCCACGCCACCGCCGCGTCGACGGCTCCGGGGTCCTGACTCGTCACCTTGATCCGGTTGTACTCCTCGCCGCTTGTCGGATAGCTCCCGACTGCGACCTGATACTGGTCGCGGACCTGCGCGAGTTGGGAGGTCACCGCGCCCTCGGGCGCGGGGGTTCGGAGCGTCTGCGAGGTCACGTCGCCGCCGAACTCGTCGGCGACGAGTTCGAACATCGCGTGCATCTCGCTCGGGATGCCGGGGAAGACGTAGACGTTCTCCATCACGCATCCGGGCGAGAGACCCGTCGGGTTGAGAAGCGGCCGCGCGCCGTCGGGAATCGACGCCTGCGCGTCGGCGTCGATTTCGAGGTCGTAGTTCTCGGCGAGTTCAGGGTTCGCCTCGCGGAACGCGGCGACGGTTTCGAGCACGTCCGCTCTCGCGTCGGCGTCGACGGCAAGCGAGATATCGAACGCGGCCGCGACGCCGTCCATCGTCAGGTCGTCGTGCGTACCGCCGAGACCTCCGGTGACGACGACGGCGTCGTAGTCGTCGCTCCACTCGCGAACCGTCTCCGCGATGACCGACTCCACGTCAGGGACGGTGAGAATCCGCGTCACCGTCGCGCCTCGCTCGGTCAACTGTCGGGCCAACCACGTTGCATTCGTGTTCTCCGTGTCCCCGGCCAGTAATTCGTCGCCGACCGTGAGAATCGCCACGTCCATGTCCGCACTGCGTGCTACGACCGATTAAGCGTTGGTCCGACGGCAGGCAGGGCGGTGCGGAGAGTTCGAGTCGCTGCACCGCGAGCGAGTGAAACGAGCGAGCGGACCGAGGAGAGAACGGAAGCCGCGAAGCGGCTGGAGTGAACGACAAGTGCTTTTGATGCACCTTTTGCCGAGGGCGCGCGAAGCGCGCCTGCAGCGGAACAGGTGCTAGTAGATAAGTTCGTCGTCGTTCTCGATCATGTAGAGCGTCCGAGCGGCGATGTTGACCCCGTGGTCGCCGACGCGTTCGAGGTCGCGAATCGTCAGGAGGAGTCGGGAGACGTCCTGCATCCAGCTCTCGATGTCCACGTCGGCCGCGGCCTCGCCTTCGATGAGGTCGCGGACGACGATTTCGCTGGCGGCCTCGCACATCGCGTCGATTTCGTCGTCACGGTCCGCGATAGCGTAACAGGCGTCGGAGTCGTCGTCGGCGTACGCCGCCATCGCCTCGTCGAGCATTTCCAGCGTCAGGTCGCCGATTCGCTGGATGTCGACGTCGGGGAACACGTCGCGCTTGGCGCTCTTGGCGTACTGACCGAGGTTGGTCGCGAGGTCGGCGATACGTTCGAGGTCGGTGATGATCTTGAACGACGCCGCGATGAAGCGGAGGTCGCCCGCGACGGGCTGTTGGAGGGCGATGAGGTCGATGCACTGCTGTTCGAGGTCGAGGTACATCCGATTTATCTCGGCGTCGCCTTCGATTATCTCCTCGGCGAGTTGGTCGTCTTTCTGTTCGAGCGCGTCCATCCCCATCCGGAGGCGTTCGCTGACGACTTCGCTCATGTAGAGAACGTCCTCACGGAGAGATTCGAGCTGAGATTGGTATTCGTTGCGCGGCATACCTCCGACATGCGTCGGTCGGCGTAATGTATGTTGTGCCTTAAATGGAGGTGGCGAGTGAACTTCCAAAAAGAGAGGCACAATTCAGTACTTCGACGTAGCAGCAGGTGCGGTAACCGTGCGCTCGGACCAGCGGACGACGGGCGGAAGAGTGGCACTTCGCTCCGCGAGCGAACGGAGTTCCTGTGAGCGACCGCAGAGAATGAACAGGAGCACGGAAGAGGTTCGATCTTCCGGAGTGAGCGAGCAGGCCGAGGAGTGAGCGGAACGGAGTGAAGCGAACGACGAGTGTTTTTGATGAACCTTTTACCGAGTGAGTGCGGCGTAGCCGCCCGAACGCGGTTCGAGAGACGCCTGTGGCGTTTCTCGTCGTCTCGAAAGGCGCTGCGCGCCTTTCGGCGACAGCGTAAAAGGTTCTAGTAGATGAGCGCGTCGTCGCTTTCGACCATGTAGAGCGTCCGAGCGGCGATGTTGACCCCGTGGTCGCCGACCCGCTCGATGTCGCGGACTGTGAGCAGAAACCGATTCACCTCGCCGAACAGCGTTTCGTCCCGTTCGTCGGGGTCGGACTCGACGAGGTCGCGGACGACGAGTTCGCCGACGCGCTCGCAGAGACCGTCGAGTTCGTCGTCGCGGTCGGCGACCGCGTGGCAGGCGTCGGCGTCTTCGCGCGCGTACGCCGACAGCGCTTCTTCGACCATCTCGGCCGCGAGTTCGCCGAGGTCCTGCAAGTTCACGTCCGGGAACAGTTCGCGTTCCCGCGAGAGGAGGTAGCCGCAGAGGTTCGCCGCGAGGTCGGCGATGCGTTCGAGGTCGGTGATGATCTTGAACGAGGCGACGACGACCCGCAGGTCGCCCGCGACGGGTTGCTGGAGCGCGAGGAGGTCGACGCAGCGACTTTCGAGGCGGAGGTACCACTCGTTTATCTCGTGGTCGCGCTCGGCGAGCGAGCGCGCGCGCTCGGCGTCGCGAGTTTCGAGCGCAGAGAGCGTCTTCCGAAAGCGGGCGACGACGGTCTCGCCCATCGCGAGGACTTCGTCGCGCAGTTCGTCGAGGTCGCGCTGGAACTGCTCGCGCGGCATACCGAACTATCCGAACTTGCCGGTGATGTAGTCTTCGACGCGTTGGCTCTCGGGGTTCTCGAATATCTTCTGAGTGTCGTCGAACTCGACAAGTTCGCCGCCGGTGAGGAACACCGCGGTCTTGTCGGAGATACGGGCCGCCTGCTGCATGTTGTGCGTGACGATGACGACGGTGTACTCTTCGGCGAGGTCGGCGATGAGGTCTTCGACCTGCGAGGTGGCGACGGGGTCGAGCGCCGACGCGGGCTCGTCCATTAGGATGACGTCGGGGTCGACAGCGATGGCGCGGGCGATGCAGAGTCGCTGCTGTTGCCCGCCGGAGAGGTCGAGACCGGATTCGTCGAGGCGGTCTTTCACCTCGTCCCACAGCGCCGCTGATCTGAGCGCCTGTTCGACCGCTTCGTCCATGTTCTCGGTCTTACCCTGTATCTTGAGCCCGTAGGCGACGTTGTCGTAGATGCTCTTCGGGAACGGGTTCGGCGACTGGAATACCATACCGATGCGTCGCCGGAGCGCGACGGGGTCGACGTCGTCGTCGTAGACGTTCTTCCCCTCGAAGTAGAGTTCGCCGTCGATTCGGCAGGAGTCGATGAGGTCGTTCATCCGGTTGATACACCGGAGGAACGTCGACTTCCCACAGCCCGACGGGCCGATCATCGCGGTCACCTGTCGCTTCGGAATCTCGATATCGATGTTCTGCAGGGCTTGCGTCTCCCCGTAGAAGACGTTGAGATCCTTCGACGAGACGACGGTCTCGGTTCGCTTCGGACGGTTCAGTTTGTCGCTTTCGACCACCTCCGAACCGGGCCGTGGCGACGTCTGCGATTCGACGCTACTGTCGCTATCGGCGCTCGGTTCGGAAGTAGTCATGTTCTCCTTACTCATTGTTTACGACCTCCGCTGATATTTGTTCCGGATAAGTATCGCTGCGGCGTTCATAGACAGCATCACGGTGATGAGCGTGACGACGCCGGCGGCCATCACGCCGTACTGGAACTCGTACGCCGGTTGCCCGACCCACGCGTAGATCTGCCGCGGCATCGCGCTGAAGATGTCGAAGAAGCCGTCCGGCGGTTGGAACACCGACGCCGCGGCCCCGATCATCAGCAGCGGGGCCGTCTCGCCGATGGCGCGGCCGAACGCGAGGATGCTCCCGGTGAGGATGCCCGGCAGCGCCTCCGGGAGGACGACGCGCCGAATCGTCTGCCAACGGGTCGCGCCCATCCCGTAGGACGCCTGGCGGAGCGAACTCGGGACCGCTCGAATCGCCTCCTGCGCCGAGATGATTATGATGGGGAGGATGAGCAGTCCGACGGTCATCCCGCCGACGACGACGATACCGCTGGCGAAGTTGAGCCAGTTGACGAACAGTGCCAGTCCCAGTAGCCCGTAGACGACCGAGGGGACGCCCGCGAGATTCGAGATGTTTATCTCGATGAAGCGGACGAGGACTCCGAGCGGACCGTCGTTGGGCGCGTACTCTTCGAGGTAGAGCGCTGCGCCGACGCCGATGGGGAACGACGAGACGGCGACGACGACCATCATCATCACTGACCCGATAAGCGCCGGGTAGATGCCGGCTTCCTCGGGGAACCGCGAGTTGGCGTTGGTCAGGAACTGGAAGTCGAGCCATGCCTCCGGGCCGGCGAATCCGAGCAGGTCGACCAGCACGGCACCGAGGAGCATCCCGGCGACAACGATGAGCGGGAACAGCAGTCCGAGCGGTCGTCGCTGACGGCTACGGACGACAGCTTCGACGTACAGCGCCGTCGGCATACCCGCGAACGTGAAGAGGATGACCCATATCTGCGGCGTGATTCCGGTCGATGGGTCGATGAACACACCTGCAGTCACGACCGCGAACAACGCACCGGCGGCGATGGCTCCCGCTCGCTGGTCGTTTCGACGCCGGGCGACGATCAGACCGCCGACGACCGCCCCGCTCAGTCCGAACGTAAACAGGTAGATGAGCCACGCTTGCGGGACGGTGGGGAACGTGGAGACGAACTCGAACGTCAAGGGCGCGAGCACGACGAGGGAGGCCGCACCGACGACGAACTCCTCGACGAACGATGCGCCCGCTCGGAGCCGTCGATGACCGACGATGACGCCTCCGGCGACGACGGCGGCGACGACGAATGCGAACCATTCGACGACGCTGAGGACGTCGATAAACAGCAGCAACACACCGCTGCCGAGCAGCAGTCCGAAGAACGGAATGCCGAGGGCGGTTAGCGCGACTGTCGCCTCGCCGTCGCCTCGTCGCGAGTAGTAGCCGAGCGCCGCGACCGAGGGCAGGACGAGCGTGAGGAAGAAGACGAGGAACCAGCCGGGGTTCGCGGTGAACGGACGGATGGCGTCCTTCGTCACGTAGACGAGCAGTCCGGCGACCATCACGATGCCGAACAGCGTCGCCGACAGACAGACCGCCGCGAACACCTTTCCGGGGAGGCGGCTGATATGTTCGGATTCGCCGAACCAACCGCCGGTCGCTCCCTCCTGCTCGGCCGCCATCAGTCGCTCACCCCTGCGGACGTGCCGTCGTTTCGACGACGGTTCATTGGTACTCCTCCCGGTACCGCGAAGCGACGAACGAACTGGCGAGATTCATTGCGAACGTGATAGTGAACAGCGTGATACCGATGGCGAACATCGCTCTGTAAGCGGTCGAACCGCCTGCGATGTCCGTCGTTACGAGTTGAACCATCGCGGCGGTCATCACTTCGAGCGACTCGAACGGACTCGGGACGAGTCGGGGTCGCATCCCGGCGGCGACGACGACGATCATCGTCTCGCCGATAGCTCGTGAGATCGCGAGAATGAACGAGGAGAAGATACCGGACGCCGCCGCCGGAATGACGATGCCGGTCGACACCTCCAGTTTCGTCGCCCCGATGCCGTAGCCGGCCTGTCGGAGCGAGTCGGGGACGGCGCTCATCGCGTCCTCGCTCAGACTCGACACCATCGGGATAATCATGATTCCGATCATGATTGACGCGCTGAGGGCGTTGAATGTGCTCAGCGGGAGTCCGAGCCACTCGAGCGCGGGAGTGAGGTAGACGAGTGCGAAGTAGCCGTAGACGACGGTTGGAATGCCAGCCAGGATTTCGAGCGCGGGCTTGATTATCGACCGCGTTTGGGTGCTCGCGTACTCGCTCAGGTACGTTGCGGAGGCGACGCCGACGGGAATCGCGATCAGTGCGGAGAGTGCGGTGACGAACAGCGTTCCTGCGACCAGCGGAAGAACGCCGAACTCCTCTTTGATGGTCGGACTCCACTCGGTCCCGAGGAAGAATCCCACCGGCGATACTTCGAGGAAGAAATCGATCGCGTCGAACAGGAGCGTCGCGACGATGGCGGCAGTGACTGCGACCGAAAGCGCCGCACAGCCGAACAACAGCCACTTGATGCTCTGCTCCCGCGCGGAGCGGATTCCCGACTGGCCGACGAAGTCGGGCGTGTTGGTTTCCTGGCTCATCTTGTGGTGACTGTGTTGTGCGTCCTCAAAAGCGGCATGATTCGTGTTGTTTATTGGTGTGAACGTGTGTTTCCCCTGAGATTAGGGGTCGCGGTGTCGGTTCAGTTGCTGCTGTACTGTTCGAGCTTGCTCAAGTTCTCGTCGCGTAGCTCCGCGCTGGAGGGGACGTAGCCGATTCGACTGACGATGTCCGTCTCGGCCTGTTTGAGGTAGTACTCCATGAAGGCGTACACCTGCTCTTTCTCTTCGAGCGAGGACTGCGCCGCGTAGATGAACAGCGGGCGCGCCATCGGGTAGTCGCCGTTTTTGGCGTTCTCGATGCTCGGTTCGGTACAGCTTCCGTCCGCGTTCTCCTTTATCTGCACCGCTTTGACGTTGTTCTTGTTCTCCTCGTAGTAGGCGTAGCCGAAGAAACCCATCGCGTACTTCGAGCCCTCGATACCCTGGATGATGCGGTTGTCGTCCTCGGTCGGTTCGTAGTCGTCGCGAATCGCGTCGGCGTCCTGGATGACGTTGTCGATGAACCAGTCGAACGTCCCGGACGACGAAGCCGGACCGTAGAGCTCGAACTCCTTGTCGGGCCACTCGGAGTTGATGTCGCTCCACTTCTGCGCGCCGTCGGGGCGCCAGATCTGCGAGAGCTGCTCGAAGCTCAGGCAGTCGACCCAGTCGGCGTTGTTGTTGACTGCGACGGTGAGCGCGTCGCTCGCGACTTGGAACTCGACCGGTTTGACGCCGTTCTCCGAGCAGAGTTGCTTCTCGCTGTCCTTGATGGGGCGCGATGCGCCGTTGATGTCGGCGTTACCGGGACAGAAGTGGTTCTGGAATCCGCCACCGCTGCCGGTCGAGTCGACCGAGACGTTCACGTCGTGTTCCTTCATGAACTCCTCGGCCATCGCCTCGGAGACGGGGTACACCGTACTGCTTCCCTTGATGATGACCTCGCCCGAGAGGTCGCCGGAGCCGGAATTCCCGTTGTCGGAGCTTCCGTTTCCTCCCGAGTTGCCGGAGCTCGCACCCGGATTTGTCGTGCAGCCTGCGATGCCGACCACACCTGCGGTCCCTGCACCGACGAGGAATTTACGCCGTGATACGCCGTCTGTCCCCTTCGACGTCTGCTGCGTCATCAATCATTCATGGCCGACTGAGACATAAGTACCCTGCTATGACAGCTATATAGATATGGGTATGAGAAAGAGTATACATAGTCGTCGGCACGGAGAATTAGACATATAGATGACATTGTTTCGAAGATGACGATATACGCCGCGGTAGAGCCGTGTTCTTCGATGCCCCGCGCCGCCGTTTTGCCCAACTGTTCACGCCGAGCTCTCCGGAGTGCACGAAGGTGGACGACTTACACGCGCTCACGGGCAAATATAGTTACACCACCATATCTCGTGCGACAAATATATAGATAAGAGGTAAATTTATCAATTAGATACGCCCACTTCTGCACATGGTCGAGACGCGAAAGGTGCAGGTGACGGGCGGGTCGACGTACACGGTATCGATTCCGAAGGAGTGGGCGACCGAAAACGGCGTCAGCGCCGGGAGCGAAGTCGAGTTCTACCCCGAGGGCGACTCGCTGTTTCTGACCCCGCGAACGGAGGAGGAGCGAACCGAGGGCACGCTCGACATCTCGCAACTCGACGGCCAGGAACTCGTGCGCGCGGTCATGACGATGTACGTCAGCGGCTTCGACGTCATCGCGCTCGAGAGCGGCCGCATCACCAACGACCAGCGCCGGACGGTCCGACAGGCGACGCAGGGACTCGTCGGTCTCGAAGTGCTGGAGGAGACCCGCGACCGAATCGTCATTCGCGACCTGTTGGACTCCTCGGAGCTGTCGATTCACAACGCCGTCACCCGGATGCGACTCATCGCGCTGTCGATGCTCGAAGACGCGGTGACCGCGCTCGCCGAACTCGACATGGACATGGCCCAAGACGTCATCCAGCGCGACGACGACGTCGACCGACTGTACATGGTCGTCTCGCGCATCTTCCGCGCGACGCTTCGCACGCCGAAAGCCGCCGAGGAGCTGGGTCTCCCGCGGGAAGTCTGTTTCGATTACCACTCCTCCGCCCGGCAACTCGAACGCATCGCCGACCACGCGACGAAGATTGCACATCTGACGCTCAACATCGAAGAACCGGTTCAAGACGACGTGCTCGATGCGCTCTGGGAACTGCACGAAGACGCGACCACCGTCGTTGACGCGGGGATGGACGCGCTCTTCTCGGACGACAGCGTTGAAGCGACCGAAGTCGCGAACGAGGCCCGCGAGTCGGTCCAGGAGATAGACGAGCACGCGCGCACCATCGACGAACTGCTCCGCGACCTCGACCCCGTCCGCGCGCAGATGCTCGGTCTCATCGTCGACTCGCTGTCACGCAGCGCCGACTATGGCGGCAACATCGCCGAAACGGCGCTGCAGAAGGCTGCTCCCACTCCCTAGCGACCTTTTGCGCTGCGAGGCGGTTTCGCCGCCTCTCGACAAAAGATCAAACAAAAGCACAGCGTCACCCCCTCAGGCGCTTCGCGCCTTCGAGGGTTCCTCGGCCCACTCGCTCGGGCTGCGCCCTCGCTCGTGGTGGAACTGCTTGTTTGCGACCTGTGGAGGCTGTTCTCGCTAACTCTCTGTTCCGCGAGCGAACGCAGTGATCGAGCGGGCCGACGACTGAGCGGAACGAAGTGAAGCGAGGGAGGAGTGCTTTTGGTCCAGCTTTTACCGAGCGAAACCGCTTCGCGGTTTCGCGCAGCGTAAAAGGTGGGCGTCGAAAGGTGGGTGTTCTATTCCTCTACGAGCACGGCGTTGACCTGTCCAGTCTGGCCCGGACGGGAGGTCACGCGTGCGCGACCGGCGGAGGTGTCGATGATTGCGCCCTTCGTGATGATGTTCCGGCGCGCGTAGTTGACGTTCGAGGGGTTGTCGACGACGTTCTCGATGTCGGCCTGGCTGACCTCGCCGCCCTCCGCGACCTGCGCGACGTTCGTCGCCAGCGCGCGGATCTTCGTGTTGCTGCCGCGGGAGTCGATGGTCCGGAACCGGGGTTCGCCGACGGTCGTCTCCGCCGGTTCGCGGCCGAGTTGGTAGCGCTTCTTGTTCCGGAACGGTCGGAGGCGACCGCCGGTCCGCTTCCGCTGGGAGCGTCCTTGGTCTTTCATACCCCGAAGAACTGCCAGCAACTACTTGAATCGCTCGAACTTGTATCGCCGCGCGTCACACCCCGACGCGCGCCTCTGGTTCGCACGTCGCCACCCTCGGACCGACCCGAGTAGCAACTTTTAGTGGCCCGCCGCCCTCTCGTCTCCTCGATGAGTCTGAAGACCGCAACGGCCGTCCCGTTCCGTCAGCGCGGGAGCGAACGCCTCGGCGAGGGGGAGTTCGTCGTCGTGCTGTCGCTGGACCGCGGGTGGTTCTCGCCCGACCAAGCCAAACGCCTTGTCGACGTGGCGGTCGGTCGCGGATTGCTTGAACGCGGCGACGACGGCGACCTCGTCCCCGCGTTCGATCCCGACGACGTCGAAATCCCCCGCGAGTTCGTCCCCGACGAGTCCATCCTCCGCGAGCAGTCGACGTTCGAGCGACTGCTCGACGCGCTCGTCGCGTCCGGCGTCGACAAACAGACCGCCGTCGCGACGGTCAACGACCGCCAACGCCGTCTCGGCGTGACGCTGGAGACGGCGGCCATCCTCTCGGCGCGAAGCGAAGGTATCGATGTCGACGGCGTCGCCGAAACCGTTCGCGCCGATCTCACCGGAACCGAAGCGAAGTAACCGCGCGCTGCCTTCTCTCCGCTATGGTCGAACGCCGGCTCACCGACGGCAAGCGAATCGCACAGTTGCTCGCCTCCGAACTGGAAGGGGGCGGCTCCTCCGACCGCCTCCGAGTCGTCGACGCCGACCCGGACGTCGAAGCGACGACCGACGGCGCGTTCGCCTACGCCGTCGCCGCCGTCGCAGCGGAGACGACGGAGTCCGAAACGAACGACGAGGACGACGATGCCGACGAAGACGACGGTGCCGACGAAGACGCCGAACCCCGAACCCGTCTCGCGGCGGTGTATGTCCAACCCGACCGAGCGCGCGTGGAGTTTCTCGTCGGACCGTCGGCCGCCGCCGAGGCCGCCGACGCCGAGGGGCTTCGCGTCCGCCCGAAAGCCGTCCGGCCGCCGCGAACGCTCGTCTTCGTCGAGGACGGTGCGCAGGTGAAGTGGATTCTGCCGGTGTTCGAGGCCGTGCTTCGCCCTCGTTAACCCGTCTCAGCTCTCGGTTAACCGTGGGTTCTCTCGGTCAACATCGAATTTAATGGTCATGATTGTATTTACTCTATAATGAGTAAGTCTTTTCACGCGCCGTCGGCTCCCTCTAATCGATGATTACCACCCCCTCCAAAGGTTCGATCGTCGAGGTGTTCGACCGATGATGTGGCAGGATCTCATCTTCCTGGCAGGCAGCGTCTTCTCACTCGTCGTCCTTGTGCCGACGCTGCGAGATTCGATGGCGAACGTCCCGCTCGGAACGACGCTCCCCTCCGCCACCATCGGTGTCGTCTACGGAACCACCTTCTTCACGCTCGGCATGACGCTCTCCGCCGTCGGGTCGCTTCTGACCGGCGTCATGTGGAGTCTCATCGCGCTACTGCGCTCGCCGCACCGGTTCAGCGGTCGGTTCGATGCCGGGTCCGAGTCGCCGTCGCCGCGTTCGGCCCCGCAGAACGCCGACTGAACCGCAGCGTCTCACGCTTCCGAGACGAGACGCCAGAAACGAGCGACGTTCCTACTGCTTCGCTCACGACGGTCCACCGTCCACCGAGCGACCGCGTGGCTTTTTATCGGATGAGAAACCCACTCCCGGTATGACTCTCGATCCCGTCCACGTCGACGGTATCGCGGCGCTAGCCCGCACGCTCGCCGACAGCGTCGACGACACCGACCACACGGACCTCGCTCGGACGGTGTGGGAGGAGTGGCTCGACCCGCTTCGAGACGACGGGCGGACGGTGGTCGAACCGCTCGGCGAACGGTCGCTCCGCGCGGCCGACATTGACGACGTGGCGCTCACCGAACGGCCGTTTCCGACGGTCCACGGTCTCGACTCCGGCACCATCAACCCGACCACGTTCAAGAACGGTCTGGTGATGGACATGGCGCACGCGGCGATGGCGAGTGTCCCGTCGAATCTCGATCTGCATCGCTCTCGGAGCATCGTCATCGCGGCGCACACGAACGACACGTACGACAAGCCCGAAACGGAGTGGCAGACCCACGACGAGGGGTACAGTCGCCTCCGAGTGCTCCAGTCGCCGCGGGTGAACCGCTACGCCGAAGGCGTCGTCCACGCGCTGTCACTGTACCTCGCCGAGAGCGAGCACGCGCTCCGACACGCCGACGAGGTGTCGGACCTCCTGATCCTCGACGGTCCCATCTACCCGAAGGAGTTGTTCAACTGGCGGGACCGCGAGGCGGAACTCCGCGAACTCGCCGAGGAGGCCAAACCGCAGCAGATCGTCGAGAACTACGTCCGACTCGTCGAGCAGTTCGTCGAACGCGACGTGCCGCTGGCGGGGTTCGTGAAGAATCCAGCTTCCAAACTCATCACGCGAACGCTCCAGGCGAAACGCGTCGACGCGCCGTGGGCCGACGACACGGCGCTGTTCACGCGTCTGTTGGAGCGTCGAGACGGGTCGAACGCGAACGGCGACGCCGAACGCCGGACAGACGACCTGACGTTCACCTCGTGGTTCGTCTCCCGCGGTGGCTCCGACCGGACGCTCGCCGCCGACGGCGACGCGCTGGGCGTCGAGCGGAACCTTGACCCGGAGCTGTACGAGGTGACGTTCTTCGTCCTCTACGACCCGCGCCACGACGTGCTCTACAAGGTCGAATCGCCGTACGCGTTCACTCGCGACCCCGAGCGACGAGCGAAACTGACGCGACAGATACTGCGCGACGTCGCTGGGTCGCGCGGACCGCCGCCCGCCGTCGCGAAAGCCGACGAACTCGCGCGGATCAGCGCTCACGAGAAAGCGTCGCTTCGCCGCAAGCTGGAGGTGGACGTAGGTTCGGAGTACGTTCGGACGTACGACGGAGTTCGGTGGGGCGACGAGTTCTGAGGGGGACGCGCGCCGAGCGCGCGGCACGCGACGGTCACCGACGCCCGGGTTCGGTCTTCTCGACCTCTATCTCCACGTCGTCCTCGGCGACGCCGACGCGGGCGAACTGTGTCCGGACGTGTTCTTTCGCCGCGGCGAGCGCTTGGTCACGCGTGTCGAACCCGCGGGGCATCGGCGTCTCGAAGGCGACGCGAATCCTCTCGCCTCCGATTTCGGTCGGCGACCCGCCGCTTTCGACCTCGTAGAACTCGTCGCAGACCCAGACGTACGGCGCGTCCTCGTTCGGCGCGCCCTTGAACGACGGGGCGACCTCGCCGCGCTCGAAAATCGTCCCCGTGAGCGCCGTCCCGCCGCCATGTCCGCGCACCAAGAGCATACCTCGGATACGTACGCGAGGGTAAAAAGCGGTGTGCGGCGGTTCGTCCCGAGGAGGGAAAGGACCATCATGGGGGGCGTCGTGTCCCGAGATATGTCCAACCTCGGTGACTTCACCGAATTCGACCCTGACGACGGCGACGGCGACGACGCCGGTTCCCCCGACGAGTCACGGAGCGCCGACGTCGACGGTTCCGCCCCCGACGACCGCGGGGACGCTTCCGCGGACGCCGCAGAGGATTCGTTCGACCGCCTCGACGTGGACCCGACGGATGCCGACCGCGGTCTCGGTGCGCTCGCGGTTTCGCAGGGTCTCTGCGTCGCCGAGGACGAACGCGACACCGCGCTTCGCGCGTTCGTCACGACCGGCAACCGCGACTCCGTCCGCCTCGGCAAGTATCTGCTCGTCCCCTACCCCGACGCGGAGACGTTGTTCTGCCGAATCACGGGACTGGAGTACGCCCAGGAGTTCCAGGCCGACGACGCGACCGAAATCCACGCCCGCCGCGCGATGCGGCGGACCGAGTTCCCCGAACGCGACTACAAGTTCGTCGCGGCGCTCGATCCCGTCGCGGTGCTGTACGAGGACGGCGGCGAACTGAAGCGCCGGATGACCGACCGCGTACCCAAACCGGGCGCGACGGTGACGGAGGCGACCGACGCCGACGAGATCAAAACCGGCCTGAAAATCCCGGGCAACGGCGTCTTCCTCGGCCATCTCTCGGTCGGTGGCGAGAAGGTCCGCACCGCCGCGGACCCCCCGACCATCGACTACCGCGTCAAGGACGACTACAGCGAGGGCGACCCGCTGGTCTTCCGACACACGCTCGTCGCGGGCGGAACCGGGTCGGGGAAGACGCATGCGTCGAAGAACGTCCTCCGCCAGTATCTCGCCGACGAGCGCGCCTACGAGATGGGCGACGGCCGCACCGCGCGGCCCGCGGTCGTCCAGTTCGACCCGCAGGACGAGTACGCGCAGATGCACGACGACAACGACGAACTCGACCCTGAGTTCGCCCGTCGCCTCGAACGCGAGAGCGTCGCCTACGGCGGCCACGACGACACGACTGCGCTCGTCCCGCAGGTCGGTGACGCCTCCTACCCTGGCGAGGGCCACCGCGCCGAGCGCGTCCGCTTCACCATCCCCTTCTCGATGGTGCGCCGCTGGCCGTGGCTGGTCGCGGGCGCGGCGCTCAACGACAACCAGTACAACGCACTCACGCTCCTGCTCGACCGGTTCTTCCGCCAGAACCCGTCCGGGACCTACCGAGGCTTCCAGTCGTTCCTCGACGACCCGGCGCTCCGCGAGGAGCTCAACGAGTCCGGCCACGTCCACGAGGCGACGTTCGACGCCGTCAAGCGGAAGACGCGGACCAAGGCGGCAAACGACGTGTTCGACCAGGACGCACGCGACATCACCGACCTGGTCCACGAACTCGTCCGGCCCGGCGGACTGACCGTCGTCCCGACGTACCACGTCTCGAACAGTCGGGCAGCGGAGATGGTCGTGCTCGCGGTGTCGAGTCTGATCATCGATGAGAAACTGTCGAACGACCCCGAGTACGACCGCATCGACGAGACGCCGGTCGTTCTGGGGATGGACGAAGCGCACAACTTCCTCGCCGACGCCGACAGCGTCCAGGCCCGAAACGTCATCGGGAAGTTCACCGAGGCAGCCAAACAGGGGCGCAAGGAACGTCTCGGCCTGTTCCTCATTACGCAGGACCCCCAGGACATCGCCGACTCCGTGTTCAAGCAGATAAACACGAAACTCGTGTTGAACCTCGGCGACGAGGACGCTATCAAGTCGGTGAACATCCCACCGAACCTCGAAAGCAAGGTGCCGTACATGGAGAAGGGCCAGATGGTCGTCTACTCGCCCGACAACTCCGAACCGGTCGAACTCATCGGCCTATCGAAGTGCGTGACCCGCCACGGGCGGTAGTCTCTCTACGTCGTGCGATTCCGTTTCGCTGTCTCCTACGGCTTCCGCACTCGTTTCGAAGACTCCTCATTCTGCTCTATCTCGTCGCCGTCGGTGCTTCTGTAGAACTCGTCGTCGCCGCAACGTATTTTACTCCGAGGAGAACCAATATCGTGGTATGATAGAACGTATCTTGGTTCCGGTCGACGGGTCGCCGCAGTCGACGGCCGCGCTCTCGTTCGTCGCCGAGGAGTGGCCGGACGCGGCGGTGACGATACTCCACGTCATCAACCCGGCGGACGCGGGCGGCAACCCGAGCGCCGGGATTCCCTGCGGCGCGGAGGAGTGGTTCGAAAGCGAGAAGGATCGTTCGTCGTCGCTTCTCGCGGACGCGGCGTCGATAGTCGACCAGTCGGTGACGATGCGGACCGAGGTCGGACGGCCGACGCAGACGATTCTCGACGTCGCCGAGGAAGACGAGTTCGACCACATCGTCCTGGGTAGTCACGGGCGAACCGGGGTCTCGCGCATCCTGCTCGGGAGCGTCACCGAAGCCGTTATCCGCCGGTCGCCGGTAACCGTGACGGTCGTGCGGGGAGAGTGACTGCTGGACGGTGAACACGACGGCCGAGCGGTGACCTCATAGCGCTCTCGACGTACCTGTCAGCTACATTACAAATGCACCCCACGACAGTTTCGAACCGAGTATGAAACCGAGTCACCCCTATCTCGTGCTGCTGGCGTTGACGTTCAGATTCGTGGTCGGGGCCTGTTCTTCGGTCTTTTCGGTGCTGTAGTCGGAGGCGTCGGAGCGGCGGTCGCGTGGATGCTCACTGCAGGAGAGGTGAACGAAACGTTGGGTACGGACCGTGGTGCGTCGTGACTCGCACCGTCCTCCGGAACTGCGGCGTCCGCGAAAAGGGAGGTCCGCGACCGGACGGAGCCGACTGTTCCTGTTTCGCTTTTCGACGTTTCGCGACTTGGTTCAGGCGCCGGGGACGCCCAGCGCGGTCAGGCCGACGAGGCCGAAGAGGCTGAGGACGTACAACACCGCGACGGCGGCCAACCACGCGATGACGCCGATGGCCGTCGCGCTCCCCCACCCGCCGGGGTAGCGCCAGTTGATGACGCCGATCCAGGCCAGAAGCGTCAACACCGGCCCGATTATCGGGAGCCAGCCGAAGAAGAAGCTGACGAGACCCCAGACGAGCGCGCCGATGGCCGCCGTCACGACCGCGTAGCCGAAGCTCGCCTCCTTGTCGATGAGCAGTCTCACCCCGAGGTAGAGGCCGAGTCCTCCGACGAGCAGGTTGACGAGTACGATGAGTACGCTGTCGATGAGCGCCATCTCACTTCACCGTCCACTCGGCGGTGAGCTCGATCGTCTCTTTGTTCCCTCGAAGTGCCGCGGACCGCTCGACCACCGTCACTTCGGTGTCGAACGACTCCGGCGGGTGTACGGTCACGTCTTTGTTTCCGACGGTCAGTCGAACTTCGTCGCCCGACTCCAACTCGTCGGCCAGACTTCGCAGATAGCTTGCGAACTGCGACCTGGTCTGCTCCTGTTTGCTCTCAGTTTTGTCGGCCATACGTGTCTCTCTGTACAACGTAAAAGGAGATAAAAGTCGGCCGACTGTCAATTAGAACTGACACTCACCACGGAGAACCGTTCGCTCAGAAGATGTTCGCCTGCCGGTAGACGCTGATACCGTTCTGGGTGATTTCGTACGGTTTCGTCTCCCGAGAGTGGTTGGCGTCGCGTATCTTCTGAATCTCGATAGCGAGTCGCGTCTCGCGGAAGTTCGACGGCCGGACGTACTGCAGCACGAACACCGCGTCGGTGAGGTACTCGACGATGCCGTGTTTGGAGGTGTACGGACTCTCCTCGCTCGCCTCGGAGGTGAGCATCGTTGTCACGCCGACCTGCTTGAGCGAGCGGGCGAAGTCGAACACCTCGCTGCGCCGCTTCGAGGGGTGGTCGTACATCATCTCCAGCAGCGACACGGAGTCGAGGACGAGTCTGTCGGCCCCGAACTCCTCGATGAGTTCCGGGAGGTCGTTGCGGATGCTCGCGAGGCTGTTGGCCATCTCGATGGGGTCGAGTTCGACGACGGCGAGGCGGTCCTCCTCGACGTACCGCCGGAACGGCCACCCTTTCTCCTCGGCCGTCGACAGCACGGCGTCGCGGCTCTGTTCGAGCGTGATGAACACCGCCCGCCCGTCGTTTCGCAGCGCCTCGTCGAGAAACTGGAGACCGAACGTCGTCTTCCCGGTGCCGGCGCTTCCGATGGCGACCATCAGCGACCGCTTCGGCACGCCGCCGAGAATCATCTCGTCGAGACCGTCGATACCTATTCTGACGCGCTCGATGTCGGAGTCGAACGACGACTCGTCGAACTCGGCGTCGTCGAATGTATCGCCGCCGAAACCGAAGTCGCCACCGCCCGAATCCGAGGCGCCGAACTCGCCGAATCCGAAATCGTCGTCGCCTCCACCGAAGTCGTCACTGTCCCCGAATCCGAAGTCGTAGTCGCCTCCGCCTCCGCCGAACGCCTTGTCGCCGCTTACGTCGTCTCCACCGTCACGTTTGGAGTCGTCTGCCACCGACGGTGTCGATCCCGCGTCTTCGAGTGCTACGCCGTCTTCGACCGACTTCTCGCCATCCGTCTCCGCTTCCTCCGCCTCGTGGCCGCCTTCGCGTTCGTCCGTTTCGTCGGTTCCGTCCGACTCTTCGCGAAGCGCACGCTCGAACCAGTCGTCGTCTCCGCTCATCGGTCCTCCGTCTCGAATGCGGCGCGGCCGGGTCCGACGCGACGATCCCACCCGAGCGGTCGACTGCTCATCGTCTGTTTGTCGGATGCCGCCGGTATCAATGTTGCCCGTACGGTGCGCTTTTGACGGCCGCGGGCGAAGTCGAGGCATGAACGTCGGCATCGTCGCTCAGAAAGGAAATAGTCGAGCGACGTCTCTCGCTGGTGAGATTCGAGAGCGGCTCTCGACGATGGACGTCTCGGTGACGCTGGACGAGGCGACGGGCGAATCGCTCGGTCTCGACGGCCGGCCGGTCGAGACGCTCCACGACTGCGACCTCATCGTCAGTATCGGCGGCGACGGAACGTTTCTCTTCGCGGCCAGCGGCGCGGACGGCACGCCGATTCTCGGAGTCAACCTCGGCGAAGTCGGCTTCCTGAACGCCGTCGGTCCCGACGACGCCGTTGAGGCGGTGATGGCGGAAGTCGCCGCCGTCCGCAACGACGAACAGCGCGTCCGGGTCGTCCCCCGACTTGTCGCCGTCGGCGACGGGTGGCGAAGCGACCCCGCGACGAACGAAGTCGTCGTCCAGGGCGACCGCAGGGGACGCGGCGGCGGCATCGACGTGGAGGTCCGTATCGACGGTTCGCTGTACACCGGCGGTCACGCCGACGGTCTCCTCGTGGCAACGCCGACCGGGAGCACGGCGTACAACCTGAGCGAGCGCGGGCCGCTCGTCCACCCGAGCGTCGGCGGCCTCGTCGTCAACGAGATGTGTCCCGACGAGGGGATGCCGCCGCTTCTCGTCGCACCCGACGCCACGGTGACCGTGACGGTCAACGCCGTCGGTGGACAGAAAACGACCGGCGGACGTCTCGCCAGCGACGCCGCCACCGACGAGGCTGTCGTCGTCAGCGACGGCAAACACTCCTACCCCGTCACACCGCCGACGGAGGTCGAGATTCGGCGGGCGGAGACGCCGCTTCGCATCGCCGGTCCGACCTCGGATTTCTTCGAGGCGCTCAACAAACTCGACTGACCGGGCGGTCGGACACCGAGCAGTCAGGTGACGCTCGTTCTGCCAGCGGTCGGATGAAAAGGTCAGGACCGACCGCTGCGGGCACGCGAGTTGTATGGTGACCAGATCACCAATCCCGGTGCAACGGTCGGTCCTGTGTCGGTATTTACGGGTTCCGGCCGCATAACGGCTTTCTCACCGGCGACGGATAGTCAGTAAACGCTGACGGGCGCGGGAGCGCACCGACCGCTCAGTTACGGCCCCACTCGGCGGCCCGGCGCGGACGGTCAGAGACGGCCATCACGTCGAGCGGTTCGTCGCGGACCGACAGCGCCTCCAGCGCCGCCTCGGTGCTCGCCTCCGTCGAGAAGTACGGCACCTCCTCGGAGACGCAGGTTTCGAGCGTCTCGCGGTCGTCGGAGACGACGAGGTCGACTTCGCCCCGACGAATCGCGGCCGTCAGGTCGTCGAACGTCGCGAGGTCGTAGAACTCCGCGAGACGCCCGCGGAGCGCGTCGGCATCGGCGCCGTCGGGTGCGGGGAACGATTCCCCCGTGAAGTTAGCGACGGCCGTTCCGCCCTCGGGAATCGGCGACCCGGCGGCCGACTGGGCCTTCCCGTACGCTTTGCCGAACGAGCGCGCGGTGCCCATCACCTCGCCAGTCGACTTCATCTCTGGGCCGAGACGGGGGTCGCTGCCCGGCAGGCGGTCGAACGGGAGCACGACCTCCTTGACGCTCGCGTGCTCGGGAATCTGCTCCTCCGCGTCGAGTTCGGCGAGCGTCGCGCCCGCCATCACCTTCGCCGCGAGTTTCGCGATGGGGACGCCCGCGGCCTTCGAGACGAACGGCACCGTCCGCGAGGAGCGCGGGTTCGCTTCGAGGACGTACACCTCGCGGTCCTTCACGGCCAACTGGACGTTCAACAGGCCGACCGTCGAGAGCGCGCGAGCGATGTCCTCGGTGACTTCGCGTACGCGACCCATCGTCTCGGCGTCGAGCGACTGCGGCGGGATGACGCAGGCGGAGTCGCCCGAGTGGACGCCCGCGGACTCGACGTGCTCCATCACGCCGCCGAGTATCACGTCTTTGCCGTCGGCGACGGCGTCCACGTCGAGTTCGATCGCGCCGTCGAGGAACTCGTCGACAAGAATCGGTTTGTCGGGGCTCACGCGGACGGCTTCTTGGATATAGGTCTCCAGTTCGTCGTCGTCGTCGACGACGCGCATCGCGCGGCCGCCGAGGACGTAGCTCGGGCGGACGAGCACAGGGTAGCCGATGTCGTTGGCGAGTTCGAGTGCTTCCGCCTCGGTGGTCGCCGTCCCGCCGCGCGGTTGGGCGACGCCCATCTCGTCCATCAGCGCGTTGAACCGGTCGCGGTCCTCCGCGAGGTCCATCGCCTCGACGGTGGTGCCGAGAATTTCGCAGTCGAGGTTTCTCCGCCGGAGTTCCTCCTCCAGCGGTTCGCCGACGTTCACCGAGGTCTGGCCGCCGAACTGCACCATCACGCCGTCGGCGCCCGTCACCTCGACGATGTCGGCCACCTCCTCGGCGGTTATCGGCTCGAAGAACAGGCCGTCGGAGGTGTCGTAGTCCGTCGAGACGGTTTCCGGATTGTTGTTGACGACGTGGGCGTCGATGCCCATCTCGCGGAGCGCGCGGACCGCGTGCACCGCGCAGTAATCGAACTCGACGCCCTGCCCGATGCGGATGGGTCCGCCGCCGACGACGACGACGCTCGTCGCGTCGCGGTCGACGCGCACCTCGTCGAGCGGGTCGCCGTTGAGGAACTCGGGCTGGCGTGCGGAGTAGTAGTACGGCGTCGACGCCTCGAACTCCCCGGCGCAGGTGTCAACCTGCTTGAACGAGCGGTTCGGGACGCTCATCTCAACTTCCTCGACGCCGACGCCGGCGGTCGCGGCGACTTCGGCGTTCGTGAGTCCCGACGATGCGGCGGCCGAGAAGTCACCTTCGGCGGCGGCGACGGTCGATTCGACGATGCGGCCGTAGCGTTCGACGTACCACGACTCGATGCCCGTCAGTTCCGCCACGTCGGCGACGCTGTACCCGCGCTCGAACGCCTCGAACATCGCGTACGGGCGGTCGGGCGTAGGTCGTTCGAGGTACTCCGCTTCGAGTTCCTCGTCGCTCACGTTCGCCCAGTCGACCGCCGGGTCATACTCCGAGGAGCGAAGCGCCTTCAGCAGCGACTCCTCGAACGTCCGACCGATGGCCATCGCCTCGCCCGTCGACTTCATCGCCGTCCCCAACTCGAAGTCGACGTCCTCGAACTTGTCCTTAGGCCAGCGCGGCACTTTCGTCACGACGTAGTCGATGGCCGGTTCGAAGGCGGCGGTCGTCTCGCCGGTAATTTCGTTCTCTATCTCGTGGAGACGCTTGCCGAGGGCGACTTTCGCCGTCACGCGGGCGATGGGGTAGCCGGTCGCCTTCGACGCCAGCGCCGACGAGCGCGAGACGCGCGGGTTCACTTCCACCACGCGGTACTCGCCGCCGGGGGTGCCGTCGTCGTGCCACGCGAACTGGATGTTACAGCCACCTTGAATCCCGAGTTCGCGGATGACGTCGAGCGCCGCGGTCCGCATCTCCTGGTGGCCGTCGTCAGGAATCACCTGCGAGGGCGTCACGACGACGGACTCGCCGGTGTGGATGCCCATCGGGTCGAGATTCTCCATGTTGCAGATGATGATGCAGGAGTCGTCGGCGTCGCGCATCACCTCGTACTCGAGTTCGACCCACCCGGCGATGGATTCGGTGACGAGCACCTCGCTGTTGCGCGAGAGGCGCAGGCCTTTGCGGACGCGTTCGACCAGTTCATCCATCTCGTTGACGACGCCCGACCCCGACCCGCCGAGGGTGTACGTCGTCCGCGCGATGACGGGTAGGCCGCCGACTTCCTCGACGGCGGCGTCGATGCGGTCGCGGAGCGCCACTTCGTCGAGGTTCGTTACCGACTCGCCCTCGTCGAGCGAGATGGTCGTCGAGCGCGGCATCGGTTGGCCGATCTTCTCCATCCGCTGGCGGAACAGGTCGCGATCCTCCGTCGCGTAGATGGTGTCGAGCGGCGTCCCCATGATTTCGACGTCGTGTTCCTCCAGAACGCCTTCCTCAGCGAGTTCGGCGGTGACGTTCAGTCCCGTCTGACCGCCGAGTCCGGCGATGACGCCGTCGGGTTGTTCCTTCTCGATGATTTCGGAGATAGCTTCGGTCGTGATTGGTTCGATGTACACCCGGTCGGCCATCTCCGGGTCGGTCATGATGGTCGCGGGGTTCGAGTTGACGAGGACGACTCGCGCTCCTTCCTCTCGGAGCGCCCGGCACGCTTGCGCGCCAGAGTAGTCGAACTCCGCCGCCTGTCCGATCTGGATGGGGCCGCTACCGATGAGCAGGATGGTCCGGTCGTCGGACGCCGCCCGCTCGTCTGTCGAGAGTGCCTCGTCGGTCATCGTTCCACGAAAGTTCGCACATCGTAATAAGCCCGGCGAATTAATGCGATATCCGCAGCCTCTTTTCGAATATCGAAATCCCCTCCGCGACCCCTGCTTCTCAGACCGAAGACGGGTCTCGAATCGCAGAAATTTGCCACCGAGAAACCGTGTACTCCGGACGAAAGCCACGACCTCACGCCGCCGAGACTCGGTAGAAGCGACGTGTGGGGGCACGTCGTTCGTGGCTTCCGATTTCACACTCGAACCAGAAGCCACTCCGTCGTACGTGGTCGCTACAATAACTGTTGGCGCCGGCTGCGGTGTGACGTGCCAGCCCGTCGGTCGGTTTTGGTCGGTTCGCTCGCCTTCGGCGCCTCCGTCCGACGGCGTCCGTTCAGTCGAGTCGATACCGGTACGGCGTCCCGCGGATGACGGTCACACCGCCGTTTTCGGCGTAGTGACCGAGCACCGTCGCGACGCGGTGCGAACTGTTCAACTTCTCGTGCTCTTCGAGAGACGACGTGATCTCGCGCGCGGTCATCGGCTGCTCTGCCTCGGAGAGCACACCCTTGATACGCTCGAACTCCCCACGATGGGTGTGCATAAACGTGTAATCTCCTTCGAAGCTCTTAGTACTGCGTACGCCAGGCGTCTGACGCTCTCACTAGGTGGATAGAGACCAGAATCATATGAATACAGTATCGAACAAAACACAGTCTTACGTTCCGTAAGACGATTCGAACGACACGATGCTGCAGTCGACGCTGCAGTCGGAGGGTTACTGCGCGTACACGTCGTCCGACGACAGGTCGCGCTGGGCGCGGTACTGCTCGACGAACTCGCTCACGTCGAACTCCAGCATCTTCGTCTCGAACTGCGAGAGCGCGTCGTCGTCGTCGGCGTGACTCACCGCGTGCTCCATCAGTTCGACGATGAGTTCGACGATTATCTCGTGGAGGCGACGCGAGTCGAAGTCGGTCACCCACACCATCGCGTAACCGACCTGCTGGTCTTCGCTCACGTCCTCGCTCGCGACCCGGTCGGGGAACTCTTCGAGGACGATACCCATCAGGTGCGGCGTGCCGAACTCGGGCATCTCCTCGCTCGTCGTCTCGATCGCCTCGCGCAACACTTCGACGAGAAAGTCGGGGACGAACCGCTCGGGCGGGTGCGAGTCGGTGACGACGGCGTGCGTCTCGCCGCACGCGCAGTCGAACTCGCGCATCCCCAGATCGAGGTCTCTGATGTGTTTGGTCTCGCCGCAGGGAAGTTCGAGTTCGTCGCCCCCGCCTCCGGGGACGCGCGGTTGTGCCATACCTTCGATTGCAGCCTCGAAGGTTTAAAAAACGCGCTTGCTCACTCCTCGTCGTCTTCGTCGTCACCCACTTCTTCCGACTCCGCCTCCTCGATGTCGTTCTCGCTCTCGCTCGCGGCGTCGACGCCGCCGGGCGCCACGTCCTCCGTCGACTCCTCGAACTCGCTCAGTTCGGCGTCCTCCTCGTCGTTCTCGGATTCGACGCCTTCGATCTCGAGTTCGACTTCGATGGAGACGCCGTCGACCTCCAGTTCGGCCTCGGCGCTCCGCGTCTCGCCGACTTCGATCTCGAGTTCCTGTCGGTCGACCTCCACCTCTACTTCGACATCCACGTCAACGTCAGGTTGATCTGCCATGGATGGGGATACGTGAGAGAGCGCCAAATAGCTCCGTGGTCGCAGAACCACCTACGGAGTGATAACAAGCGCCTACCGCGGCGAACGAGCCACAAGCGACTTACCTCGATACGTCGCAGTACCGGGTATGATAAGCGTCGTTGGCGGCGGCATCGCCGGACTCGCCTGCGCGTATCGTCTCCAGCAACACGGTCACGACGTGCGCGTCTTCGAGGCGACGGAGGACGTCGGCGGACTGGCCGCCGTCTACGAGACGAAGGGCGACCCGATAGAGAAGTTCTACCACCACCTCTCGAAGTCCGAGGAGACCATCGTCGAACTCGCCGAGGAACTCGGCGTCGGCGACAAACTGGAGTGGCTCGTCGGCAAGAACGGCTACTACTTCGACGGCGAGGTGTACCCGATGGACACGCCGTGGGAGATTCTCGCGTTCCCCCATCTCAACGTCTACGACAAGTTCCGTCTCACGATGCTCACCCAGGAGATAGACGTGCGCGAGGGGAGACCGAAGTTCGACACCTACGAGAATATCGAGGATTTCGAACACGTCCCGCTCAAGGAGTTCATCGTCGACCACACGACGCAGAACGTCTACGACAACTTCTTCGAACCTCTGCTCGACGCGAAGTTCGGCAGTCGCAAGGACGACGTGAGCGCGGCGTGGCTCCTCGGCCGCGTCAAATTCCGCGGCGAGCGCGACCTGCTGCGCGGCGAGATTCTCGGCTACTTCCAGGGCGGATTCGCGCCGTTCGTCGACGCGCTCGTCGACGCCGTCGGCCGCGAGAACATCGTCACGAACGCGCGCGTGACCGAACTGGAGATTGGCGACGACGGCGTGGAGTCGATAACGGTCGAAGAGGACGGCGCTGGCGACGCTGTGGCCGCCGCCGACGGCGGGGCCGTGGGTAGCGCGGCCGCGGAAGCGGCGGAACCCGACTCGACCGCGACGACGTACGAAACCGACGCCATCGTCTGCGCGACGATGCCGAACGTCTTAGAGGACCTCACCGGCTACCGCTGCGACATCGACTTCCAGGGCGCGGTCTGCGCCGTCGTGACGATGGACGAGCAACTGACCGACACCTACTGGCTCAACGTCGCCCACGACGCGCCGTTCGGCGCGCTCATCGAGCACACGAACTTCGTTCCGCCGGAGCGCTACGGGGGCGACCACCTGCTGTACATCGCCAGCTACATCCAGGATTACGAGGAGGAACTCTGGCAGATGTCGGACGAAGAGGTCGAGGAGACGTGGCTCTCGGAGTTGGAGACGATGTTCCCGAACTTCCACCGACGCCTCGTGAGCGAGTTCCGCCTCGCGCGCAACCCCCGCGCCGCGCCCGTCTACGAGCGCGGCTACCGCGACATGGTCGTCCCGTACGACCTCGGCGACGACATCGGCGAGGGAATCTACTACGCGGGGATGGCCAGCGCCGCACAGTACCCCGAGCGCAGCCTCAACGGCGGCATCGTCGCGGGCTACGAGTGCGCCGACAGAATCGACGAGAAAGGTCGACTCGACTGAGTCACGCACCGCTTTCTTCGCGCTGTTGGCGCCACTCGCGACGGAGTAGGCCGTACCGAACGGTGTCGACGTACTCGCCGTCGACGAAGCGGTCCATCCGGGTACACCCCTCTTCGGAGAACCCGAGCGACTCCAGTAGTCCGCGCGAAGTGTCGTTGAACTCGTACGCGCACGCGCCAACCGCCGGATGGGCGTAGGTGCGGAAGACGTAGTCGACGAGGAGCGAGACCGACTCTTTTCCGTAGCCCTCGCCGTGAACTTCGGAGACGAGCCAGTACGTGAGTTCGGGGCGACGCCAGTCGGCGTCTTCCACTGAGACGACGCCGATGGGTCTCACGTGGTCTTCGTCGGCGTCGCCGGGGCTCGCGTCGTCGGCGTCGAGAGAGACCACGAGTCGGACCGCCTCGTCGTCGGTCCACGTTTCGAGTTCCGCTCGACTCTTCACCGGGCTGCCGAGGGGATATCGAATCTCGGGGTTCGCGTGCGCGCGCTGAAGAAACGGGATGTCCTCAGGTTCGAACGTTCGGAGAGCGACTCGCTCACCACTCGTGACGACGGCTCCGGGCATGCGAACTCCGAACCGGACAACCGAAATACGTGTTCCGGTCGACAACTTCCGTCCCGCGCTCCCCGAGCGGCCGACTCGAATGCGCTTCCCCGTCACTCGCTGAGTTCGAACACCATCGCGCCGCGGTTCTCGTAGACGAGTTCGTATCGTTCGGAGTCGACGAGCTCCTGTCGCATCTCCGACGACTGTATGCTCTCCATCCCGCGGATGGAGTACTCGCCCTTCGGGACGTACAGATACTCCGGCGTCGTCCCCGATTCGGTGAGATACTTCGTGATACAGGCTTCGCTCCGACAGGTCGAGAGGCGGTTGAACAGGCCGAGCTGCTGCTCGTACTGCGCCTGCCCGCGCCACTCCACCCCCCACGGCCCGACCAGAATCGTCCGGTCGGTGTACAGCGGGAACCACTCGGCGGCGTCGCCGACGACGACGAAGGTGGCGTCGGGTTCGGTGTTCTCGTCGACCCACTCCATCGCTTCCACGTCCGACCCGTTGATGAACGCCGGCTGCGACGTGCTTCCGGCGTGCGAGTCGAGGTGTCCGCCCGCGTAGAACACCGAGACACTCATTCCGAGAATCGCGATGAGGAATATCGTTGCCAGTTCGGCCCGGCGGCGCCGCTGCGGCGATATCGACAGCCGCCGATAGGCGAGACGAAGCACGTCGAAGAGGACGACGGCGGTCATGAGCGGGCCGAGCGTGAAAACGAACCGCGGTTTCGAGACGAAGACGATACAGAGCGCGAACCAGCCGGGGAGGAAGAACTCGCGCCGCCACGCGAGGTAGACGCCCGAGAAGATGTACAGCACGAAGAACGCTGACGTGATCATCATCCCGAACGACTGCAGGTTGAACAGCCCCGGTCGGATGGAGAACAGCACCGCCGGCGGGTTGAACGACGCTGACCCGGGGACGAACGTCGGCACTAACTCGAACAGTTGCTTGCCGATGCCGCCGTGGGTCCCCGCGGCCCCGGCGAAGACGCCGACGCCGTGGTTCGAGATCACCGTCAACCACCACGGCGAGGCGAGCGCGATGCCGCCGCCGGCGACGGCCGCGCCTTCGAGCAGACCGGTGAGACTCCGGTCGAAGTAGACGAACAGCCAGATGTACGACAGACCGAAGAACGCCACGTACACCGGATGTGTCAGTATCGTCAGTCCGAACAGGAGCATCGACGGCCAGAGCCACCGCCGGTCACGCGTCGTGAACAGCTTCACCCCGGTGTAGAGACCGCTGTAGAGCCACACAGCGCCGAGCGAGCGGACGAACCCGCCGCCGGAGATGTGCCACTGCAGAATCGGCGGGCCGACGGCGACGAGGATGGCCGCCAGTCCGGCCTGTCGCTCCGAGCGGAGCAGTTCGCGCGCGAGCATGTAGAACGGCACGAGGTAGACGACGGTCAGAAAACCGGGAACGTACCGGCTTATCGTCAGAAACGAGAGTCCGAACGCGTCGTGGAGCACCGCCGCGAGGTAGAACCCCAGCGGCGGGTAGGCGAAGGGGATGCCCTCGGGCGTGTAGTGGGGGATGACTGCCGGGAGCGCGTACCCTTCGCGGAGTATCTGTTCGGCCATGTAGAGGAACAGCCCCGCCCCGAACGCGGGGTACGGGTGGGTGACGACGTACGCGGTGTACGTCGCTAGCGCGACGACGATCGCCGGCGTGAGCCACGCGAACTCGCCGGCGACAGTCTCGAGTCGGCCGAACATCGACTCCTGTCGTCGTCTCACACCGTCCGTGTTCGTCAGTTTTCGTGGGTCCATCATCGAGAGTTACTTTCTCCGGAGCCGTGCGGGAGACTGCAGTCGAAGCCGATACGGCGACCAGCGCCACTCGAGGACGGCCCACCCGACGCCGACGACGACGAGCGCGACGAGCGCGCCCGCTTCGATCGGTCCCATCCACCCCGGAACGAGGTAGACGATACCGTTGAGCAGCGACCCCGGAACGACGCTCCGAACCGTGAGCCACGCGCTCGTCAGCAGCGTTTTGTCATCCCCGCCGGTGTCGTCGACGGTTCGCGACGGCAGTCCGAGGCTCGCGGCGCTCTCGCCGCCGCTGGACTCGTCGCCGGTTTCGAGTCGCTCGGACTCGTAGGGGAACGCGACGTCCGCCTGCCAGACGATCTCGCCGTTGCGGTCTATCTCGAACACGCGGTTGCCGTTGGAGTCGGAGATGAGCGTGTGGCCGTTCGGCAGTCGGTCGGCGTCGCGAACCCACTGCATCCGTGCGTCCTGCCACTGCCACGTCCGGTTCCACGTCCCGTTCTCGCGCTGGTATTCGACGACGCGGTTGTTCTCGGAGTCGGCGACCAGAACGGCCGGGCCGCCCTCGTTCTCGGGGATGTAGTCGGGGTTGTGCTGCTCGTAGAGGGTGTCGTAGTCGTCCTCCGCGCCGAGCGTCCAGTTCTCCTGAAGGCCTGTCTGCGGGTCCAAGAAGACGACGCGGTCCTGATTGCGGAGGCTGACCATCAGGCGGCCGTCGTCGAGCACCTCCACGTCGTTGACGTGGGTCCAGTCGCGCGGGTACTCCCCGCCGCTTTCGAGCGAGAACTCCTGCTGAGCCTCCCACTCCCACGTCGTTAGTCCGGTCTCGACGTCGAAGACGAACACCCGGTCGCGGTAGATGTCGGCGACGGCGTAGTGCGTCTCGTTGACGCGGTCCACGTCGTGCCAGCGCGTCGAGTGTTTGTGCGGCGTGATGCGCGAGTAGAGGCGCTCCGTCTCGCCCGTCGAGAGGTTGGCGCGTTCGACGACGTTCCGGGTGCAGACGGTCGTCGCCGAGCACTCCTCGCCGTCGAGATGCATCGACGCGGTGTACAGCACCGTGTACTCGCCTTCGGGGCTCGGGTCGACGTCCCAGTACCGATTGTACGTGCTGTTGTAGTACAGCGTCGACCCGTCGGGGTTGAACGCGACCAGTTCGGATTTCGTCCGCGGGGTGTCGCCTTCGTCGGCGAGGACGGCGCTGGAATCGGTGGCGATCACCGTCGTGCCGTTGGCGGGCGGAACGGAGTCGCCCTCGCCGTCGAGAAACACTCCGGAAGCGTCGGCGCTGCTGGCACCGGCGGTCTGCTGCCCGGCGACCAGCGTCAGCGCCGAGAGGACAACGACTGCCGCGAGCGCCGCTCGAAAGACCGTTCGGGAGACCATCTTAGACCCCGACCCGTGCGGACCGGAACTGTTCGAAGCGGCGCGTGGACCGTGCCCGTCTTCGGCGTGAGAAGCGGGTGGAACGCCCGAGGCGGCCGGCGACCGGAGGGGCCCGCCCGAGACGGTCCGAGACGGGAACCGCTCCCGTCGGTCGAAAACGTGCGCTCATTCAACCTTCCTTTCGTGCTTCGCCCTAATAATCGTCGCTATCGTTGCCGCGAGTTTGCTCCTGTTTCACCGCCCCTGACCGAAGCGGCGGCCCGAGGAAACTTCCAATTGAAATACGGCAGAGGCGCCGCCGACAGCGCCTCTTTCGGACATTCTGCGCTCGCTCGCCGGTAAGATTCCCCTACGGTCGAACGGACCGGTCGGGTTCGGTCGACGCTCCCGGCACGGAGCGCGTTTCGCCGACGTACGGGCGATAGACCGGCGTTAGAAGTCGACTTCGGCAGATATTCCGGAATGTGGCCGCGGATGCGGTCGCGGAAACGACTCGTTGAAACTACTACTCGTGTCTGAGTGCATCTATCGGGTCGACCGTTGCGGCGCTCCAGGCGGGGTACACGCCGGCGAACACGCCGACGAGCGGTCCCACGACGATGGAGACGACGAACCAGAGCGGACGAATCCGCAGCGGCAAGTCGATGAGCACCGTCGCGGCGTAGCCGCCGCCGATCCCGACGAGCGCGCCGAACACCGACCCGAACAGCCCCAACAGTATCGCTTCCAGCAGGAACAACTGCATGATGTCGCCGCGCTTGGCTCCGACGGCTTTCATGATACCGATCTCCCGGGTTCGCTCGGTGACGCTGACGAGCATGATGTTCGCGATGCCGATGGCGCCGACGACGAGTGAGATGACGGCGATGCCGGTGATGTAGGCGGTGAACGTATTACTTACCTGTCGTATCTGGTCGACGAGTTGGTCGTACGTCGTCACCTCGAACTGGTAGCCCTCGGCTTTGAGAATCCGGGCGTCGGATCGCTCGGTGAGATACGAGATGATTCGACCCTGCACCGCCTCTATCTCCTCAATGCTGCCGGCGCTGACGAGCACCTGCGAGTACACCCGTTGCTGCTCCTGCGTGGTCGGACTGATGACCGTCCGCTCGTAGAACGGATTCGTCGGCGCGTAGATGCTCGGTCGTGCGCTGCCGGTGAGCGCGCCCGCGCCCTCCTGTGACGCCTCCGCGATACCGACGACGGTCGCGTTTATCGGCTGTCCGTTCGCGGCCCGCGCGAGCGTGATGTTCTCGCCGACGGTGACGTTCTCGGCGAACATCTGCGCTGCTGGTCGGTTCAAGACGACTTCCCGCTGGCCGGCACGGTACGATCTCCCTTCGACAATCCGCTGGCCCTTCAACTGGAAGTACTGCGGTCTCGACACCGTCACCCACTGCCTACCGACCGAGTCGTTCTGATAACTCACCTGCGACGTGGCGATGCCGCCGACGGGAACGGCGGCGGCGACGCCCTCTACCTGTCGGATCTGGGCCACGTCGTGCTGGGTGAACACCGACTGTCCGCCCTGCCCGAGTTGCGGAATGCCGCCTTCGGTCTGCGAGGACGCGGAGACGTACATCACGTCCTGGTTGTTCCCGGCGATGGTGTTGACGATGTCCGCCTGGAGACTCGCCCCCAGCGTGACGAACGCGATGACGGCGGCGACGCCGATGATGACCCCGAGCGTCGTCAGCGTCGAGCGGAGTTTGTGGCCTACGATGCTCCGCCAACTCATCCGGAGGTTCTCTAAGAGGTCCACGCTTCACCCTCCGGCGTTTCGTCGCCTGCGTTCGTGACGCTCCCGGCCTCGTCCACGGACGGAATCCGACGCTGTCCCCCGAGCTCCTCGATGCGTTCTATCTCGCCGTCAAGGACGTGGACGATTCGCTCGGCGTGTTCGGCGATATCCCGCTCGTGGGTCACCATCAGAATCGTGTTCCCGCGGTCGTACAGTTCCTCGAGCAGTCGCATTATCTGGCGGCTCGTCTCGCTGTCGAGGCTCCCGGTCGGTTCGTCGGCGAGGATGATCGCCGGGTCGTTGACGAGCGCGCGTGCGACGGCGACGCGCTGGCGCTGACCGCCTGAGAGTTCGGTCGGTTTGTGGTCGAGACGGTCCTCTAGCCCCACGTCGGCCAAAAGCGACTTGGCCCGTTGCGTCCGTTCATCACGCGACACGTCCCGGAACGCCAGCGGCATGGCGACGTTCTCCAGCGCCGTCAGTCGCGGCATCAGATTGAACGTCTGGAAGATGAAGCCGATTTTCGTTCCGCGGACATCCGCTCGCTCGGCGTCCGACAGCTTCGTTACGTTCGTTCCGTCGATGCGTATCTCGCCCGCGGTGGGCGTGTCCAAACAGCCGATGAGGTTGAGAAGCGTACTCTTGCCGGAGCCGCTCGGTCCCATGATGCTGACGTACGACCCCCGTGGCACGTCCAGCGACACGTCGTCGAGTACCGGTACCGGCTCGCCGAGTTCGTACACTTTGTACACTCCCGATAGTGACACGACGGCGTCCTCGTCCGTTCTTCCGCCGTCGGTGCGCGCGTCCATATACGCTAAACGAGCGTGTGATACAAAAGATGTAGTGGCTGTCACAGGCCGATATCCGGGGTTTACTCCGGAAAACGTCAACGAAATACACAGTACGCAGCCGAGATAGCCCTTTCGACCCCGGCTGACTACGTCCGCGCGTCCTCGTCGTCGAGGTCCTGCATGCCCGGAGCCGCACGCACATCCACGTCCTCGGGTTCCTCCTGCCCGCCGACGCGGAGTTCGCCGTCGTCGCCTTCGACGTAGACGTCGTCGGCGAAGCCGCCCTGTGCGTGCGGGTGTTCGGGGTCGTCGAGTTTCTCCGGCGTCGACGGGGCCTCAGGGATCTCGCGCGCCCGGAACTCGCCGAGCGGGTCCGCGATGGTGATGTCGTGCTGCCGGAAGAACTCCTCGTAGCGCTCGAAGTGGGCTTCGAGTTCGTCGGCCGGGAACTCCATCATCTCGGTCCAGCCGTGGTTGTAGAAGTCGAAGTTCGCCTGAACGTGCGTGATTTCGCGCGCCTCCGCCTCCGGAAACCCGGCGTCCAGCGCAGCGACGTACGTGTCGAATGTGCAGCCGAAGAACGCCTCCATGTGCGGTTCGCGCTCCTCACGACGTCCCTCCTCGGCTTTCTTGGCGAAGATATTCACGTGGAGGTCGACGAGTTTCCGTGTGGCGATGTCGCCGACGACGGGCATCGTGAGCGCCTGCTTGGCGGCGAAGTGTCGAACGTTCTGGCGGAGTTTCATGGTCGGTCGTTAGGACCCGGTAAACTTCAACTATGCGTGCGGACGTGGTACCGAGTGGCGCCTCGCGTTACTGGACTGTCTCTGATGTGAACAGACACTTCGGGCACTGCGGTCGCTCTACGCCGCAACTCGTGAAGAATAACCGACACAACTGCGGCGACAGCGATGCTCGGCCGAAGAGACGCCGTCTCGGCAGCCACCTCCCGCGTCGAGCGCGAGAATGCTCGGGATAGCAATCCACATTAACCCCCGTTACGAACTTCCCTCACATGACCGAATCGTACGTGATTATCGGCGACGGTATCGCGGGGAGTTCCGCCGCAGAGACGCTCCGCGAAGAGGCACCGGACGCCGAAGTCACCGTTATCACGGACGAGGGTGAAGCCCTCTACAATCGAATTCTCATCAAAGAGTTTGCCAAAGGCAAACTGCCGGAGGCCCCGATCTCGATTCACGACGAGTCGTGGTACGACGAACGCGACGTCGACCTGCGCCTCAACACGCACGTCACGAACATCGACCCGGACGCCCACCAGATAACGACCCACGAGGACGAGACGCTGACGTACGACAAACTGCTCGTCGCCACAGGCGGCACGCCGACGCAGTTGCCCGTCGACAACTCCGACGCCGAGGGCGTCCGCCATTTCTGGACGTTTCAGGACGCGCGGCGCATCCGCGAGTCCGCCGAAGCGGGCGAGAACGCCGTCATCGTCGGCGCCGGCTTACTCGGCATCGACCTCGCGGCCATCTGCGGCGCGCAGGGCGTCTCCGCGAAGTACCTGATGCGCGGTAACGCCTGGTGGCGCTACGCGCTCTCGGTGGAAGGCGCCGAAATCATGCACGAGGCAATGCGCGACGTGGGCGTCGAACCCGTCTTCGACAGCGGCGTCGACCACTTCGAGGTCGACGACGACGGTCACGTCACCGCCGCGGTCGACCCCAACGGCGACCGCTACGACTGCGACTGGGCGGGCGTCGCCATCGGCCTGAACTTCAACACCGAGATTCTCCAGGGCACGGGCGTCAAGCAGGACCACGGCGTCGTCGTCGACCAGTACATGCAGTCGAGCGTCGACGACATCTACGCCGCGGGCGACCTGACGCGTTTCTACGACACCATCCTCGGCGAGTACGCCCAGAACGGGTCGTGGGGCAGCGCGCGCGAACAGGGTTCCATCGCGGGCTACAACATGGTTCACGGCGAGGAGAAGGAGTTCCGCTGGGTCTCGTCGTACTCCATCACCCACTTCGACTTCCCGTTCCTCTCGTTCGGCCACCCGACCATCGGCGACGAGGAAGCCGAGCGTAAGTACTCCGACACCGAGTGGCGGCGCATCGCGTTCAAAGACGGCAAAGTCGTCGGCGGGGTCCTCATCGGCGACCTCTCCGCGCAGAGCGCGCTGAAGAAACTGATGCGCGAAGAGCGCGTCGTCTCCGACCAGGCGGACGTGCTTCTGGAGAAGCAGATCGACCTCGACAACCTCGCGCCGACCCAAGAGCAGTAACTCGGTCTCCTGCCCCGGTTCTCTTGTCTTTCGCAACCGTTAGCGCTGCCAAAAGATTCATAACTTCTCGTGCTAATTGTTGACGTATGTCACAGTCGGCGAACACGACGGTCGCCGTGACGCGAACGGACAGCGTTCCGGCAGGCGCGCGCGTGCGACACTTCGACGAGTTAGACGAGAGCGCACAGCAACACGTCCTCGCGGCAGCGAACGGACAGCTAACGAACACCGCCTCGGTCTCCAACCTCCGGAGCGGGGATGTCGTCGTTTTCACCGATTACTACCGCGTTCACTGAGGAACTCCCGCCGGACGGACCGAAGCCGTTTTCGGCCGACGACGACGACAGACTGGTATGCAAGGCGGCGGCTCAACCGATATGACCCTCGCGTTCGAGTTGGAGGCGCTGAAGCGCCTCGTCGACCCGAACATGGTGTTCAACGACGCCAGACAGTGGACCAAATACGTCGGCGTCGTCAGCGAGAAACCGACGTACGTCGTGACGAACTTCACGCGCAAGGAGCGCATCAGACAGGATTTCTTCTCGGGACCGCGCGGCGTCGAGGAGAGTCTGGAGAACGTCAAGCGCCAGTTCGACACCGACCGCCACGTGTTCGTCGGCACGACCGACGAGGACCGCGAACTCGCCGAAGCGACCGACTGGGAGTACCTCCCGCTCGAACAGGCGGCGGAGGCGGCGAACTGGGACCTCGCGGGCGACGCACCGGAGGAGGACCCTTTCGAGGGAGAGACGCGCGACGACTGGCCCTGATTCGACGACCGATTCTGCTTCGTCGACTGACTCTACGTCGACGACGCGGAGTGCCGGCGGTTTCTCCGCGAGCCTCCGTTTCTCTGGTTATCGCTCCTTGTGGTACATGCGGAGCGAGAGCGGCGCGAACACCGCGACGATGATGACTGAGGCGACGAGCACCCACGTCACATCTCCTATCGCGACGTTGCCGTGCATCAGGCCGCGGGCGGCGTCGACGAGGTGCGTGACCGGGTTTAGCCGGACGACGGTCTGTAGCCAGCCCGGCATGGTCACCGGGTCGACGAAGATGTTGCTCACGAACGTGACCGGGAAGAGCAGCAGGAAGCTCGTCGTCATGACGGACTCGGGGTTCTCGACGGTCAACCCGACGACGATCCAGATCCAAGACAGGCTGAACGCGAAGAGGAGAACGAGGCCGAGCGCGAGGAGCACGCCCGTCACCCCACCACCGGGTCGAAAGCCTAAGAGGAGACCGAGACCGACGACCATGAACGCCGCCATGGAGTAGCGCAACACGTCGCCGAGGAGCGCCCCGACGAGTGGCGCGGGCTGCCAGATCGGCAGCGACTGGAAGCGGTCGAATAGTCCCTTGTCGATATCCGTGTTCAGCCCGACACCCGTGTAGACGGTGATGAAGACGATGGCCTGGACGAGGATGCCCGGCAGGAGGAACTGTATGTACTCCTGAGGAGACCCGGCGAGCGCACCCCCGAACAGGAAGGTGAACAGCAGGGTGTTCATCAGCGGGAACGCCGTGACGTCGAATAGTTGGAAGGGCACGTGCTTGATCTTCAGCAGCGCCCGCCAGCTGAGGGTGAGCGAGGCCGAGAGCGCCCCCGCACGTGGCGGGCGCTCGGTTCGCGAGAGGACGTCGCCGAGTTGCTCTTCCGCGAGGAGGTCGGGGTGCGCAATCTCGTCGTTCATGCGGTCACCTCAGCCGTTCGGTCCGCAGTCGGTCGATCCTCGGCGAATCGCCCCGTGAGCGCGAGGAACACCTCGTCGAGGCTCGCCTGCCCGAGCGAGAACTCGGCGATGTCGACTCCGGCCCTAGCGAGCGCTAACAACGCCTCGGCCGACTTCTCGTCGTTCGGCACGCTCGCGGAGAGCGCGTCCCGGTCGGCCCCGTCGTGGAACTTGACGCCGAGGAGCTCGCCCAAGATGGCTTTCGCCTCGTTGCGCCGGTCGGGGTCACGGAGGCGAACGTCAAGTCTGCTCGCGCCGACCTCGGCCTTCAGTTCCTGGCTCGTTCCCTCGGCGATGATGCGGCCGTCGTCAATGACGGCGAGGCGGTCGGCGAGGTGGTCCGCTTCCTCGAGGTACTGGGTGGTGAGGAGCACGGTGGTTCCGCCGGCGGCGATTGCGCGGATGATCTTCCAGACCTGATTTCGACTCCGCGGGTCGAGTCCCGTCGTCGGCTCGTCGAGGAACAGTACCTCGGGTGTGACGACGAGGCTCGCGGCGATGTCGAGTCGCCGCCGCATGCCGCCGGAGTACGTCCGTACCTGCCGAGAGGCCGCGTCCGCGAGGCCGAAGGCCGCGAGCAGGTCGTCGGCGCGCGCTCGTGCCTCCCGCCACCGAAACCCGAGGAGACGGGCCACGAGGACGAGGTTCTCTCGACCCGTAAGGTCCTCGTCGATGGAGGCGTACTGGCCGGTGAGGCTCACCTTTCCGCGAACCGCCGCGGGGTCGTCGCCCACGTCGTAGCCGAGTACGGTCGCCGAGCCGGCGTCCGGGCGGAGGAGCGTCGCGAGAATTCGGATGATCGTGGTCTTACCGGCGCCGTTCGGGCCCAAGAGACCGTAGACGGTGCCGCGTTCGATTTTCAGATCCACGCCGTCGACCGCGCGTGTCTCTCCGAACGATTTCTTCAGGCCAGTCGTTTCGATAGCGAGCGTCATTTTGTTCCCTCTTTGGGATGGATTAGTTACGGCGCTCTCGAGATTCAACGTAGCGGTCGTCGACCAATCCCCCGAATACCGGCGCATCTGGCGGATTTCACGGTGATTTTCGTTCCAGAGTACCCTCGGTTCGAGCAGGTGATTCGACCAGTTACAGAACGCTTCGCGAGTCCACTTCTCGTTCGCTGTGAGACACTGTCTCCGGGTCGTTCCGCCGTTCGTCGGCCGAGTGACGCTATCGAAAGCACTAATCGCGGACGGTCCCTGGATACGGACAATGAGTCACCAGTTGCCTGACGTGCAGGCAAGCCAGCCCGACGTCACCGTCGGCCTCAGTCAGGTCGGCGTCACGGGCGTCGAAAAGCTCGTGAAACTCGCCCGAGACGGCAAGCGACCCATCGTCCTGATGGCCGAGTTCGAGGTGTTCGTCGACCTCCCGGCGACCCGTAAGGGCGCGGACATGAGTCGGAACATGGAAGTCATCGACGAGACGCTAGAAGCCGCCGTCGAAGAGCCGAGCTACCGCGTCGAAGACGTCTGCGGCGACGCCGCCGAGCGCCTCCTCGAAAAGCACGACTACACCTCTACCGCCGACGTTCGGATGACCGCCGAACTCATCACGCGCGAGCGGACCCCCGCCAGCGACAAGCAGACGCAGGGAACCGCGACCATCATCGCCAGCGCCGTCGCCACCGAAGAGGGGACGCGCGAGGAGATCGGCGCGCGCGTCACCGGGATGACCGTCTGCCCGTGCTCGCAGGGGATGTCCGCGTCCCGCGCCCGCGAGGAACTCGCCGACCTCGGCGTCGACGACGAGACGGTCGAGGCGTTCCTCGACGCGGTTCCGCAACCGGGTCACTCCCAGCGCGGTCACGCCACGTTCACCGTGACGAGCGAGGGGTCGCCGGACGTAGACCTCGGGGACATCATCGACGTGGCTCGCGACTCGATGAGCGCGCGCATCTACAACCTCGCGAAGCGTCCCGACGAGGACCACATGACCTACCACGCCCACGCGAATGCGAAGTTCGTTGAGGACTGCGTGCGCTCGATGGCCGAGGACGCCGTCGACCGGTTCGACCAACTGCCTGACGACGCCGTCATCCACATGAAGCAGTCGAACGACGAGTCCATCCACCAGCACAACGCCCACGCCGAGCGCGAAGTGACGATGCAGCAGTTGCGGAGCGAGCTGAAAATTTAAAGCGAGAGCGGGTCGGCCTTCTCCCAGCGCGGGTCGAACACCGCGCGGACGTCGGCGGCGAACTCGGGGTCCTTCAGGTCTATCATCGCCAGCGCCTCGCCTGGGTCCAGCGGGTTCGGCACTTCGATGCACACCTCCACGTCGTCGATGAGGTTGAACGTCCCCGTCACGTTCTCGCTGGTCCGAACCTCGAACTCCGGATGCTCCGACAGTCCCTCTGTGTACCGCTCGCCGACGCTCGGCGGGAGCGTCGAGACGAGTTCCGGGGTCATGAGAAGCGAGACGGAGACGCCGCGGTCGAGCGCCGCCGTCAGTTCGTCAACGACGGCCACGCTCACCGTCCCAAGGTCGAACTGCGGGGAGGGCGTCGCCGCCACCATCACGACGTGGTCGTCGGCCGTCGCGAGGCGCTCGACGAGCAGGTCGACCGTCTCCGCTGGGCCGACGGCGGCCGTCCAGAACTGTCCCTCGACGGGTTCGCCCGCGTCGAGTTCGTCGACCAACTCGTCGACGATTCCCTCGTACTGCTGGGCTTTCTCTTCGAGTTCGTGCCGCTTGTCCTCGAGTAACCGGTCGAGTGCGGCGTCGGGTTCGACGGCGACGTACTTCTTCGGTCGGCTCGCTGCCTGACTCCGGACGAGGCTGTACTGTTCGAGGCTGTTGAGCACGTCGTAGATGCGCCCCATCGGCACGTCACTCGCCCGTGACAACTCCTTGGCAGTTGTCGGCCCGGTTCGCAGGAGCGCTCGGTACGAACGCGCCTCGTACTCGGACAGTCCGAGGTCTCGGAGAGTCGCCATGCGAGTTCATCTCACGCCGCAGGCATAAACACACCGGACGTTTACACGGCCGAACCGGGACGTTCAGTTGTTTCTGCCGAGGCGACTGGTCGCCGCCGACACCTGCGCCATCAGTTCCTCGGGCGTCGACGCCGACAGCACGGTCTCGCCAACGAGAACCGCCGCCGTCCCGCGGTCGAGGTAGGCGTCGACGCCGTCTCTGCCGTCGAACAGCGCGTCGGCGTCCGGCACGACGATTTTCTCGTGGTCGGCGACGCGCAGCGCCGCCCGGTGCAGGTCGCTTCCGGGGTCGTCGGCGACGGCGACGACGAGCGGGTCGCGACAGAGTCGCGCCGCCACCGCGCCGTAGTCGGCCGCCTGCACGCCGATTCGGTCAGCGGCCCCGGCGAACGCCTCGACCGTCTCGCGGGCGACCTCCCGATACTTCGGGTTTCCGCTCAACACTGCGAGGTCGCAGAGTGCCCCCGCCATCTCGACGTTGTCGTCCAACGGCCGGAACGGCCTATCGAGCAACCCCGGTCCCTCGCCCGGCCCGTCGAGGAACGACCCGCGGTCGTGGAGTTCCGCGATCGCCCTGTCGGCGACCGCTTCGGCGACGCCCAGTCCCTCGCCGAGCACCTGCTGTGCGCGCGCGAACGCGCCGACGACGCGGGCGTGGTCGCCGAGCAGGAGTCGTTCCCCGACATCGTCGCCCGCGCGGTAGTGCGTCACCGCCCCCTCGTCGTCGACGAGGTCGGTTTCGAGGAAGTCGAGCACGCGCTCGGCGTACCGCTCGGCGTCGGCGTCGTCGGTGTAGCCCGCGTAGGTGAGCATCGCTTCGGCGGCGAGGGCGTTGCCGCCCGCGTACGCGGTCAGATCGACCCGCGGTTGTCTGGCTTCGGCGCGCTCGTCGGCCGACAGCGCGTAGTAGTCACTCCCGGCGGCCGGACCGACGCTCCCGCCGACGGCGACGCCCGTCCAGAGGTCGTCGGTGAGAAAGTCGATGGTCCGCTTCGCGGGACGACGGTAGGCGTCGTCGCCGGTGTAGAGGTAGGCGTCGGCGAACGTGCGGACGAGCGCCGCGTTCGTGTCGAGCAGTTTCTCGTGGTGGACGCCGCTCCAGTCGCGGCCGCTCGCGTAGCGGAAGAAACCCCCAGAGACGTCGTCGAACAGGTGGTCGCGGACTGCGTCGAGCGTCCGCAGCGCCTGATTTCGCTCGCGCTTGAGCGCGAACTCGACGGTCCGCGGCAGCGGGAACTTCGCGTCGTCGCCCCACCCGGCGTGGACGTCGTCGTACTTCTCGCCGAGTTGGCCCGCCAGATACGCCTCGACGGCGGGCGAGAGGTCGCCCGCCGGCGTCGGCTCGTCGGCGAGCGCGCGCGGCACGCGTCCGCCGTCGGCGCCGCGTTCGGCCCACGCCTCGCGGACGCTGTCGAGCACCTGCCGCATCCCGTCAGGTCCGAGGTAGCCCGCACCCGAGAGAATCGCGCCCGAGGGTGTCGCGAACACCGTAGAAGGAAACCCGCCCACGTTATACCGCTCGCGGACGCGCGGGTGCCGGTCGACGTCGATGCGTACCGGAACGAAGTCGTCGTTGACGTTCGCGGCGATGCGCGGTTCGGCGTACGTCTCGGCGTCCATCTCGTGGCACCCGGCGCACCACGTCGCCGACAGCGACAGCAACAGCGGACGCTCCGTCTCGGCCGCTTCGGCGAACGCCACCGGTCCCCACTCGCGCCACTCGACGCGCGTCTCGTCGTCCATACACGCCCTCCGAGAGCGCCGCGGGTAAGCGCTTCGAGGTTTCTGCGCTTACGCGCTCGCGCGCTGCAACTGCGCGGCGGTTCGAACGCGCACGTCTACGGGTTTCTTCACGAACTCGCCGGTCGACCGCGCGACGACGTGGTCGACGCCGCGCTGGGCGGCCACGTCGAGGAGGCGCTGGTCGAGTTCGCCGTCGAGGACGACGGCGTACGGCACCCTGTCGGCGTCGACGAGGGCGTCGAACGCCTCCGATTTCCCGACCTCCGCGAGGAGATCCAGGTCGGCGTCGAGCAAGCGAGCGAGACCGCTCGACTCGTCGATTATCTCGGTAACGTGCTCCCTGAGGCTCTTCGGTTCCGGCGGGAGCGCCGACTGAGCGGCGTCGCCGTCCGCGTCCGAGTCGGCCTCGGCGCCTGCGGTAGTTCCGCTGCCGTCGTCCGACGCGCTCTCTCCCTTGGTCGGGTTTTCGCCGTTGGCTGCACCGTCGTCGTTGGCAGCACTGCCGCCGTTAACCGTTTCGCTCTCCGCCTGTTCGGCGTCGGTCGTCTCCCCTACAGCGGGGGAGGGAGTCGTCGGAGCGTCAGTCGTCTCCGGCGACTCCGTTCGAGGGTCCGACGGCCGCTCCGGGGCGGGCGTCGAACTGCCGTCGGTCGCCGCGACCGACGAGCGGACGTCCGCGTCGTCGTCGACGGCGTCGTACGGAACTTTGCCGCGCAGCGCCGCCATCACCTCGTGACGGGCGAGGTCCTCGACGGAGCGACCCGGCGGCGCGAACGCGACGTAGTCGACGTCGCCGACCTGCGCGAGTTCGCGGAGGATGAGTTCGCCGCCGCGGTCCCCGTCGAGGAAGGCGGTGACGGTCCGGTTCTCGGTCAGTTCGGCGACGGCGTCGGGTACGTTGGTCCCCTCGACGGCGACGCCGTTTTTGATGCCGTAGCGGAGCAGCGTCAGAATGTCTGCGCGTCCCTCGACGACGACGATGGCGTCGGAGTCGGCGACCCGCGGTCCCGCGGGCAAGCCGTGGTACTCCGTGATATCCTCGACGCGGACGCTCTCACGCACCTCTTCGAGGATTTCGCGGCTGGTCATCACGCTGTCGTCGAACGCCTCCGAGAGCAGTTCTTTCGCGCGGTCGACGACCTCGCGTCGCTTGGCGCTGCGGACGTCCTCGATGTCAACGATCTCCGCGTGTGCTTGACACGGACCGACACGCGTGATCGTCTCTAGCGCGGCCGCTAGAATTGCGGTCTCTACTTTGTCGAGGCTACTAGCGATGGTGATCCGCCCGAACGACTGACCCCTCTCGCTGTCGATTTCGACGTCTATCCGTCCGATCTTCGAACCTTGCTGGAGGTCGCGAAGGTCCAAATCGTCGCCGAGGAGGCCTTCGGTCTGCCCGAAGACCGCCCCGACCACGTCGCTCCGCTCGACCACCCCGTCGGCGGTCACCGAAGCGTGTATGAGATATTTCGCAGTGTCTTCCATAATTGAATCACCGGTGATTGATGTTGATGTGAAATGTGGGCGGTACGGCCGTCCACATCCCCGTATATAAGTTTTGCAGGCGGGATATAGCTATCGCACTCCTCGCCGACGCCGGTGAACCGCCGACCGTTCTCGCTGGTTCACGGCCGCGAACGCGCCTTTGAGACAGTAATCTTACATTAAGAAGAATACTCTTCAAAGCAGCGAATTGAACTCAAATTAGCAGCGCTTAACAACTCGAGGTGACAAATGACACAGCGTGACTCGACAAAAAACCGATTATCTCTGGATTGCGGTGTTTGCGCTGCTCGCCATCTTCGCAGTTCCGTGGTTCCTCTGGGGAGACGCGCGCGTCGTCGCCGGACTGCCGCTGTGGCTCTGGTGGCACGTCGGCTGGATGGGCGTCGCGAGCCTCGCGTTCTACGCGTTCACCCGTGGGGCGTGGGACCGCGGGATGGGGGTGACCCGTGGTTAGTTCACTCGCCGTCCAGATGGGTGTCGTCGGCGCGTACCTCGTCGTTGCGCTGGCGGTCGGACTCGTCGCCTACCGCCTGACCGACCGGGGAGCGGAGGATTACTACCTCGCCAGTCGCTCGCTCGGTACCGTCGTCTTGCTGTTCACGACGTTCGCGACGCTACTCTCTGCGTTCACGTTCTTCGGCGGCCCGAACCTTGCGTACGCGGCGGGTCCCGAGTGGATTCTCGTGATGGGGCTGATGGACGGCATCCTCTTCGCCATTCTCTGGTACGTGCTCGGTTACAAGCAGTGGCTCGTCGGGCGCGCCCGCGGTTACGTGACGCTCGGCGAGATGCTCGGCGACCGCTTCGGGTCGACTGGACTCCGCGCGCTCGTCGCCGGCATCAGCCTCTTCTGGCTGTTTCCATACATCATGCTCCAGCAGATGGGCGCAGGCGAAGCCGTCGTCGGCCTGACGGAGGGCGCGGTCCCGTACTGGGCGGGCGCGGCGCTCATTACGGTCTTCATGGTGGTGTACGTCGCCGCCGCCGGACTCCGCGGCGTCGCGTGGACTGACACGCTCCAGGGCATCTTCATGCTCGGAATCGTCTGGGTCGCCGTCGGCTGGGTGCTCGTCGCCATTGACGGTCCGGCGACCGCCTACGCCGGCTTCAGCGCGGACGAACTAGCGCTCGGCGGCGGTCTCTACTCGCCGCAGTACATCGTCTCGACGGCGGTCACCATCGCCTTCGGCGTGGCGATGTTCCCGCAGATAAACCAGCGCTTCTTCGTCGCGAAATCCGGCCGCGTGCTGAAGCGGTCGTTCGCACTCTGGCCGGTTCTCGTGGTTCTGCTGTTCGTCCCGGCGTTCATGCTTGGCACGTGGGCGGCGGGTCTCGGCGTCGAGGTGCCCGAGGGCGCGAACGTCGTCCCCGTGCTCCTCAACGAGTACACGCCTGTCTGGTTCGCGGCGCTCGTCGTCGCAGGCGCGATGGCGGCGATGATGTCCTCGTCGGACTCGATGCTGCTGTCGGGGTCGTCGTACCTGACGCGCGACCTCTACCGACCCCTCGTCGAACCCGACGCCACCGAGGCGAAGGAGGGGTGGGTCGCCCGCGTCGGCGTCGCCGTCTTCGCCGTGGGTACGTTCGTCGCCAGCCTCTTCCGACCGGGATCGCTCATCGAGGTCGGGGATCTCGCGTTCAGCGGGTTCGCCCAACTCGCGCTCCCCGTGCTGGTGTCGCTGTACTGGACGAGGACGACCCGAGACGGGATGTACGCCGGCATCGTCGGCAGTCAGGCGTTCTACGCGCTCCACTCGCTCGGCCCGCTCCCGGCGACGTACTTCGGGTGGGACGCCGCGCTCTACGGGATGATTCTCGGACTCGTCCTCACCGTCGGCGTCTCGGCGGTCACCTCCCCCGCGCCCGACGAGAAGCGCGCGATGTTCACGGAGGGCCTGAGCGCGGACTGAGCGCGCGTCGTCGGCTCTCGAATCGCATTCGTTTAACCGCCATCCACCCAAGAAAGAGCCATGCAGACGCACATCGTGCCGGTCGGTTTCGACTACGACCGGCTCATCGCCCCCCTCATCCGGGACCAGCTAGACGTCGACAGGGTGATTCTCCTCGAGGGCGCGGTCGGCAGCGAGGCCAACGTCGAGTACTCGCGACGCCTCTCGGGGAAACTGCAGAAGGACTTCGAAAACCTGCTCGGCGCGACCACCGAGCGCCTCGTCCTCGCGGACGTGTACGACTACGACGCCGCCTTCGAGCAGGCGTACGACCTCATCAACGCCGAACTCGACCGCGGGAGCGAGAGAGAAGCGGGCGAGCGCGACGGTCCGGAGGGCAAGCGCGACGACTCGAGCGGCGGCGAAGTGTGGGTGAACGTCAGCGCGATGCCCCGGCCCGTCTCCTTCGCGTTCGCCACCGCCGCTCACTCCATCATGGTCGAGCGTCAGGCCGACCGCGAGCGCATCCACACGTACTACACCGCGCCGGAGAAGTATCTGGAGACGGAGCTCGCCGAGGAACTCCGTGCCGAGCGGGACGTGCTCGCGGACCTGCTCGCCAACGCCGACGGCGACGTCGACGAGGACCGCCTCCGCGAGCGACTCGACGCTGCGACCGAACTGCTGTCGGAGTTCGACGAGCGCGGGACGACCATCGGCGCGAAACGCATCGGCGAGCGCCACATCGTCGAACTCCCAGTCGCATCCTTCTCGAACGTCAAACCGTTCGAGGAACTCGTGCTGTTCACGCTCGGCGAACACGGCGTCTTCGAGTCCGTCTCCGAGCTTGCCGAGACGCTCGCGGGCGAACTCAACGAGGAGTACACTGACAGCTTCCGCTCTAAAGTCATCTACAACGTCGACCGCCTCGGCCCCGGCGGGAAAGGCTACATCGAACGCGACGAACGCGGAAAGTCACACAGAACGCGGCTCTCGCGCATCGGCGAACTGTGGGTCCGCGCCCACGCCGACGACGAGTCGGGCGTCGAGAACGACTAGCTCTCTTCGACTGTCCCGAACCCGTGTGCCGGCTCGACGCCGTCGAGCGGACTCGGCGGGGCCGTCGTCGGTACCTCGGGGTCGTTGTACTCGCCGGGCGCGACGTCGTTCGGTCCCTCCGGGTAAAACAGCGAGGCGAGTTGCTGAATCTGCGTGCGGCCGACGCCCAACTCGAACTGGCCGCCACCGTACAGCGAGATGTCGCGTTCGTCGGCGTACTCGACGGTTTCGAGCAGCGACTCCACGGTGCCGAACCGTGAGGGCTTGACGTTGAGCCACCGCGGTTCGAACGGCAGCGACTCGACGCTCTCGACGCCGGTGATAGGTGCGTCCCACGAGAGACGCTCCGCCTCCGCTTCGAGCATCGCCTCCGTCTCGGCGGTCACCGCGGGGTCCTCGACGATGGCCTCCGGGAACCCCGAAAGGACCCGCTCGTAGAGAGCGACGTCCGCGTCCTGGTCGACCGTCGTCCCGTGGTAGTGGCCTTTCAAATCGAGGATTCGAACCGTGCTCGTCTCGCTCAGTTCGGTCACGAGTTCGTCGTCCCAGTCGCTCGTCGGGTCGAGTTTGAACTCTACTCCCGGATTGACGGCCCGAATCTGTCCGATGCGGTCGGTGCTCGTCCCGTCCTCGCCGTCCAACCGGGTGCTCACGACGAACCGAACCGGGTCGTACTCGCGACCGACCGCTTCGCCGAGCGTCGTGTCCGCCTGCTTGAGCGCGAGGTCCAGCGCGGCGCTCTCGACGGCCCAGCGCCGGTAGTGGCGGCCCGTCTCGCGTTCGGGCGACTTCGTCGGAAAGAGGTCCACGTCGTCGAGCATCGCCGAGAACTCCGCGAACGTGTACTCGCCGGAGAAGTCGAACGGCGGGGCCTTCGCGAGCGCATCGTGGTCTTCGGTGTCGTACGTCACGTCCTCGCCGCGGCCGGTTTCGCCGTCGCCGAGCAGCGCGAAGACGGTGGTCGAACGAACGAATCCGCCCGATGTCGTCCGCTCACGACGAGAGCGTGACTCGTCGTCGACGACGAGCGAGAGGTCCGCGAGTCGGTCGTAGAGACTCATGGATACAGTTCGGGCGCCGCTGGGTTAACTCTGGGCCGCCGCCGCTCCGCGCTCGCGGCCGATCGCTCGACGGTCACCGACCGTCGAGCGCGCCGACCTCGAACTTCTTCACACGCGTCGACAGCGCGAGGAACGTCGCGGTGAGCGTCAGGGTCACCGCGCCCGCGGCGGCGAGTTGCAGCGTGGTCACGTCGCCGTAGACCGCCGTGAAGTCGGCGAACGGCAGCATCGTGTGGTGCGGGTCGCCGACGACGGGGACGAAGTAGTCGACGACGTCGTTGACGCCGTACCAGACGAGCGCGACGAACACCGCGCCGACCGGGAAATCCGAGTAGCGGTGGACGAGAAACGCCTGGACGACCATCGCGAGGTGGCTGAAGAAGAGGAAGAGGTACATCGCAGTCGCCGTGTACGCGAGGAAGCCGTCGGCGAACACTGTCAGGGTGAACGGCGTCCAGAAGCCGAGTTTCCAACAGCCGAAGAAGGCGAGGGCGTTCAGATACTCGTTGGTGTGGCCGACACGCCACAGCGCGAGCGACAGCGCGATAAAGAGCGTCGCCACCGGGCTGTCGGGGACGAACGGCCACATCACAAGCGGCGTCTCAGCGAACTGAAAGCGGTAGTACCAGAAGCCGAACGCCGTCCCGGCGAGGTTGACGGCGACGACGACCCAGACGAGGTTGAGTCCGACGTTCTCCAACCACCGAGGGAGTGGGGCGAGCCACCGCGGGAGGCCCTCTGGCGACGGGAGACCGTCGTCGCCGAACAGTCCGCGGGCGTCGCGCGCGAGAGACATGGCCGTGAGTTGGATGGAGTCGTCAAAGGCGTAGCGGTCTCCGACAGTTCCGTCGTCTCGGATTCGGGAGCACGAGAACGAGCGAAGCGAGTTCCCGGCGGATTCCAGCCGACAGCTTCGACACGACCGTCGTCCCAAACTACCTCATAGTGGAACGCCAACTAAGGGGTAGATTCCGAAATGCGTGAACTCCGCGATCTGAAGGGCCTCCGTCTTCGTGACCTCACTCGCCGCCAGCGCCTCGTTATCAGCTACGGAATCGGACTTGTCTCCGTCGTTGCCGCGTTTACCCTTCTCTACTTCTGGGGGATGCGAACGCTCGAAAACCGTCCGCGCTCCATCTTTCAGGCGCTCAACACGGTCATCGAGACGATGACGACGACCGGCTACGGCGCCGACTCCCCGTGGCGAACCCCGGCGATGAACCTCTTCGTTGCCACGATGCAGGTCACCGGCGTCGTCATCGGCTTCGTCACGCTGCGGGTGCTCGTCATCCCGCTGTTCGAGCGAGCCCCGCTGCGGCTCGACGACCGCCTCTCCGTCAAGAACGACCACGTGGTCGTCGCGGAGTATCAGCGGGACACCGAGATTCTCCTCGACGAACTCGAAGAACTCGACGTGGACTACGTGCTCGTCGAGTCCGACGACGAAGAGGCCAAGCGCCTCTCCGACGACGGCTATCAGGCGATAAACGGCGACCCCGAGGACCGCGAGGACCTCGACCGCGCCTCCATCGAGAAGGCGTCGATGCTCATCACCGACGCCGGCACGCGCACCGCGAGCGTCGTCCTGACGGCGCTGGAGGCGAACGAGGAGCTACGGGTGATAAGCTTCACCGACTCGACACGTCGCAAGGCCGCGTTCGCCGAAATCGGCGTTGACCGGAGCGTCGCGCCGCACGCGCTCATCGGCCGACGCCTGGCGGAGAAAGCGACGACGCCGGTCAGCATCGACACCGCCGTCGACGCCGGCTCGGTTACGATTCGCGAGGTGCTCGTCCGACGCGGAAGTTCGCTCCACGGCGTCCAGATACGGGAGTCGCCGCTCGCCTCGCATCCGGACCTCACGCTGGTCGCGGGCTGGTTCGACGGCGAGCTACACGTGCCGCCGTCGCCGACGGACCGACTCACCCCCAACACCGTCCTCGTCGTCGCCGGTCCGGAATACACACTCGACGAAGTCGCAAACGAGGTGGCGGGCGTGCGAAACCCCCGCGACACGTCGCAGGAACGAGTCGTCGTCGCGGGACTCGGCGAGGGCGGCACCGCCGCCGTCGAGGCGCTGCCGGCGCACGTCCCGGTGACGACCGTCGACGAATCGCCGGACTGCGACCCGGACGTGGTCGGCGACGTGACCGAACCGGAGACGCTCCGCGAGGCCGACGTCGAGGGCGCCTCGGCGCTCATCGTCACCGTCGACGACGACGCCGACGCGCTGTTGACCACGGCGATGGCCCGGTCGCTGGCCCCGGGCGTCGAGATACTCGTTCGCGTGACGGACACCGAGAAGACGGCGCCGGCGTTCAGAGCCGGAGCCGACTACGTTCTCTCCATCCAGCAGCTCTGCGCCAGACTCGTCGCGGCGGAGGTCCACGGCGAACGAGTGATGGACCCGGTCGGTCAGATTCGGCTCGTCCGGGCCGACGCGTCGGCGTTCGCGGGCGAGGCGCTGGGCGACGCCCGCCGCAACGCTGACCGGGAGTGGACGGTAGTCGGCGTCGCTCGCGGTGGCATCGTTCGCACCGACGAAGAGACCGTCATCGAGTCGGGCGACGAGATGTTCGTCGCCGGGAGCGACGAGGCCATACAGGAGTTCGAGCGGACGGTCGACGCCTCGTGAACGCGCGAACGCTCGAACACTCGACGACGCCGGTGCTTCGTCCGAATCACCCATCCTCGGAGATGTAAGCCATCGTGACCCCGTTTGGCCGGAAGGACACCGATAAGTGAACCCGTCCCAACGTCCAGTCATGACCGAGGAGACAGACCTCACCGAACTCAAGCGCGGCACCGACCTCGTCAAGCGAGGCTTCGCACAGATGCAGAAAGGCGGCGTCATCATGGACGTCGTCACGCGCGAGCAGGCCCGCGTCGCCGAGGACGCCGGCGCGGTCGCCGTGATGGCGCTGGAGGCCGTGCCGGCCGACATCCGCAAGCGCGGCGGCGTCGCCCGGATGCCCGACCCGGCGAACGTCACCGAGATAATCGACGAAGTCTCCATCCCGGTGATGGGGAAAGCCCGCATCGGCCACCACACCGAGGCGCAGATTCTCGAAGCGCTCGGCGTCGACATGATCGACGAGTCCGAGGTGCTGACGCCCGCCGACGACGAGTACCACATCGACAAGCGCGAGTTTACCTCGCCGTTCGTCTGCGGCGCGCGCAACCTCGGCGAGGCGCTGCGGCGCATCGACGAGGGCGCTGCGATGATCCGGACGAAGGGCGAGGCCGGGACGGGCGACGTGAACCAGGCCGTCCAGCACCAGCGCACCATCAAGGGTTCAATCCGCGAACTCAAGGGGAAGAACCACGAGGAGCGCGAGAAGTGGGCCCGCGAGAACGAAGCGCCCGCAGATCTCGTCCACGAGACCGCGAAGATGGGTCGACTGCCCGTCGTCAACTTCGCCGCGGGCGGTATCGCGACGCCCGCCGACGCGGCGCTGATGATGCACCACGGCTGCGACGGCATCTTCGTCGGCTCCGGCATCTTCGGCGCGGAGAACCCCGAGGCGATGGGCGAGGCCATCGTCGAAGCCGTCAACAACTGGGACGACCCCGAGCGCCTCGCCGACATCGCGACCGACGTGGGTAGGGGGATGAAGGGGCAGTCGAACAGCGAGATGTCCGACGAGGAGAAGCTGCAGGGTCGCGGCGTCTGAGCGGCTAACGCAGACGGAAGGAGAACCGGAGGCGACGGCTCGTCAGTCGTCGCCGAGACTCACCGTTACCGGACCGTCGAACGATAACAGCACCTCTTGAGTCGCGTCGCCGAACAGCGCCTTCCCAGTCGGCGAGCGCCGACGGCCGGCGATGAACACGTGGTCGCAGTCGAGTTCGGTGGCGATACCGAGGATTCGGTCCGCGAGTCGACCCACCGCGCCGACCGTCTCGTAGCCGACGTCTAGATCGGCGAGCACCTCGTCGGCGACGCTCTCTGCGAGCTCCTCGGCGTCGTTTCGGGCGTCGGCGAGCGAGTACGCAGACTCCGGCGCGCCGGCGTCGACGGTCGATTGGCGGGTATCGTCGTACGCCGACTGTGCAGTGACCGAGAGCAGGACGAGTTCGGCGTCGACCTCGGCGGCGAGTTCGCCCGCTTCGCGAACCAGTTGCTTCGAGCGCTCCGATTCCGTGACGACGACGAGTGCACGTTTCATTAATCGTGAATGTTAGGATGCGGACAAAAGCGTTCCGACCGCGAGGACGGCACGTCGCCTCCGCCCAATGCCGCCGTGACCCGGACTCAGAGAACCGTCGCACCCTCGCCGACTTCGGTCTGATACGCTCGCGCGTTGACGCCCGCGTTGCCGAACGTCTCGACCATCGCCGCGGCGACGCGTCTGCGTTTGCCGCGGCGACAGACGGCGAAAATCGACGGGCCCGCGCCGCTGACGGTGACGCCCGTCGCGCCCGTTCGGAGCGCGGCGTCGCGCACGTCGTCATAGCCGGTGATGAGCGCCGCGCGGGCGGGGGTGACAACCGGGTCGTCCATCCCACGGCCGACGAGTTCGGGGTCGCTGCGACACATGCCGACAGTGAGCGTCGACGCGTTGCCGACCGTCGAGACGAGTTCGTCGAGCGTCGCTTCCGAGGGGAGGACGCCACGAGCATCGCGCGTCGAGACGGCGATTTCCGGGAGGCAGGCGACGACCGGCACCTCCGCGTCGACGCTCGTCACGCCGCTGTCGGTGGCGACGGTGAAGCCGCCGAGCAGCGCAGGCGCGACGTTGTCGGCGTGTGCCTCGCCGGAGACGACGGCCTCGCCCTTCGCGGCGACGGAGACGAGCTCCTCGCGGGTGAGGCCGCGGCCGTACAGTTCGTTGAGTGCGACGGCGGCCCCCGCGGCGCTCGCGGCCGACGATCCGAGACCCGACGAGGGTCGGACGCCCTTGTCGATGCGAATGTGCGCCGGCGCGTCGAGCGCCTCGGCGACGGCCCCGACGGTGTTTTTGTCGGGGTCTTCGGGGATGTACCGGCTCCCGGTGCCGGTCACGTCGATGGTCGTCTCGCTGGCGCGTTCGACGCGGACGACGTCCGCCGGTCGACCGAGCGCGACGCCGAACACGTCGAAGCCGCTTCCGAGGTTCGCACTGGTCGCCGGCGCGCGCACGGTAATCATGGCCTGCGGTATCCAGAGTCGGGAGAAAAAGCTGGCGAAGCGCGGAGCGTCGCCCGTCGTCGCGTCGTCCGTCACTCGCTGGGCGTCACTCGTTGGCCGTCACGTAAATCATCGGGCCGACGACCATCAGCGTGATGCCGAGGAACAGGTAGTGTACCGGCACGAGGTCCGTCGGCGTGAGCGCGAAGATGAGACCGAACACGACGAAGTTGATACCCAGAATCCGACGCGACCCGAGCGGTATCGCACCGAGCGTCAGCACGATAAAGCCGAGCAGCAGGGCCTGCCCCACGTTGTAATTGAGCAGGAAGCTGTCGATGATCTGCAGGAGCATCCTTACCGGTAAGTGGCCCGGAACCGGGCATTAAAGTTCCGTTCTACCGCTCAGTCCGCTCCCGTTCAGAGGGGCCGGTGATGTCGAGCGGGCGAATCCAGCCGTACCAGAGGACGAGTATCATGCTGCCGTAGCCCACGACGAAGACGATTTCGCCTATTCCGTTGTAGCCGAGTTCACCCAGCGTACGCCGTGCGATACCCGTCGCGACGATACCGGTAAAGAGGATGAGTATCAGGAGAAGGTTGTCCCGCGTGATGAGTCCGTCGTCGCTTTCGGCCATACCGGGGGTTAACTCTCGATATCCCTGAATCACTCGGTTTCGGGGGCGGGGTCATCCCGGCCCGCGTGAGCCCGACTCGCACGCCACCGCGAAGGCTTTGTGTGCCGACTTCGACGCCATGGCATGGAGTACAGACCGTTACCGGAGGCGCACGAAGACGCCTACCGACGGATCCTGGAGTACGCGTTCAGCCCGGAAGACGGGCCGGAACTCGACGACGACCCGCCGGAGCGTCCCGACATTTTCTCGTCGCGAGCGGTGTACGCGGGCGCCGACGAGGAGACGTCCGACGCCGACCTCGATAGCGACGACATCCGGGCGGTCTGCGGATGGTACGACTTCTCGATGCTGGTTCGCGGGTCGTCCCGACGCGTCGGCGGTCTCGCGGCCGTCGCCTCCCCGCCGGAGACGCGGCGACGGGGACACATCGGCCGGATGCTCGACGCGTTTCTCGCCGAACTCCGCGAGGAAGGAGTTCCGTTCTCGGCGCTGTGGCCGTTCGACTACGCCTTCTACGCGCGATTCGGCTGGGCGACGACGAACACCTACGACCGGACGACGCTCCCGCCGGGCGAACTCTCTTCGGTGGTCGGCGACGCGGACGACGCGAGCGGCCGGTTCCGCCGCGTCGACGTCGACGAGTACGAGGCGCTCGACGCCGTCCACCGCGAGGCGGCGACGGAGACGCTCGCGCTCAGACGGACCGAGGGCTGGTGGCGACACCGCGTCTTCGAGTCGTGGGGGACGAACCCCTACGTCTACGGGTGGGAGAACGACGACGGAGACCTTCGAGGGTACCTCGTTTACACCGTCGAGAACGACGCCGCCGAGGAAGAGAAAACGATGCACCTGCGCGAACTCGCCGGCGTCGACGCCGAGGCCCGCCGCAACCTGCTCCGATTCTGCCGGGACCACGACTCGCAGGTCGAACACGTCCGCTTCGACGGACCGCTCGGCGCCGACCTGCTCTACCGGCTTTCGGACCCGCGCGCGGCGACGGTCGAACGCCGTTCGGGACCGATGGTCCGCGTCGTCGACGTTCGCGCCGCGGTCGAATCGGTGCCAGTTCCCGACGACGCGTCCGACTCCGTCGCGCTCGCGGTGACCGACGACCGCTGCGCGTGGAACGACGGCGCGTTCGAGATTCACGCCGCCGAGGGACGCGCGACGTGCGAGACGACGGACTTCGCCCCGACGCTCCGCCTCGGCGTCGGCGCGCTCTCACAGATTCTCGTTGGTGCGCGCTCGGCGCGGGCGCTCCGGGACGACGGCCGAATCGACGCGGTTGAGGGCGTCGGCGACGCCGATGCCGCCGCCGCGGAGGCGGTTGCGACGCTCGACGCGCTGTATCCGACGGAGAACGTGTACCTCCGCGAGTTCTTCTGACCCGGCGCGCCGTTCACCTCGTCGGCAAGTCCTTCACCTCGTCGGCGCGGGACCGGTCTCGTCGTCTCCTCGCCGCGAGTAATCCCACGCTCCGAGCGACGGCGACTCGGGGTCGACGTCCGCGACGAGACGCATCGTCGCCGCGTTGCACGCGAGACCGACGGGCGCGAGGAGCAGCGCCCCGCCGACGATGCCGACGATGCCGAGCAGTCGCACGACGGTGCTGAGGGCGAGCGACAGCGGAAGCCCCACTGCGACCAGCAGCAGCGCGAAACGAAAGAACTCGCCGGTGGTCGTCACTCGATAGCTCTCGACCAGCGCTGAGGCGAGCGTCAGCTCACGGAGGACGACGAGATACGGCGTCGCTGCGAATAGGTAGGTTGCAGCGAGCATCAGCGGTATCGAGAGGAGGACCAACGGCACGATGGCATTACCGAGCGTGAGTCCGAGAGATATCATCGGCAGCATCGCCAGAATGGGCAACAACCCGTAGCCGAGCATCGTCACGAAGTACCGTCGAACGTTCCGTTCGAAGTCGTACTCGCCGGTGGTGAGTACGTCCCGGATGCTCCCGAAGTAGCCCGCCACGAGCGCGCCGTGGACGAGCGTGGTGAGGAAGACGAGGGCGAGATTGAACGCGGCCGCTTCGAGCGAGCCGACCGGAAGGCCGTTTATGTTGACGTTGACCTCCTTCTGTTGCGGTGTCGGGACGCTCACGAACGACCAGAGGTCGACGACGCCTGCCGGGATGAGGAACGTCATCCCTCCGCCGTAGCGACTCGCCGAGAGGAGGTTGACGATGTTCTGGAAGTTCGTCAGCGTGACGACGACGGGGACGAGCGCGAGCGTCGTCATCTGCTCCGCTTTCTCCCACCCGTCGGCGAGTCGGTCGGCGAACGAGACCATCAGCGACACCTCCGCGGTACGTGTTGGTGGACCATCAGGTCAGAAATCTCAGCAACGGCGAATAAATCACACGGTCAACACGTCGAAAATACCCGCGTCCGCGTGCGTCGGCCGTCGCATTCCCTACGCGCGCCGGACGCCTACGCACCGGTCGCCCTGTGCCGAACCTCGAAGTTAGGTTTCGACGGTGTAACCCTGCTCGCGCAGGACGTCTGGCACTCTCTCCTTGTGGTTGCCCTGCAACTCGATGACGCCGTCTTCGACTGTGCCGCCGCAGGCGAGTTTCCGCTTCAGTGTCGAGGCGAGTTCCTTCACGTTGGTGTCGCCCTCGAAGCCCTTCACGAGCGTGACGGGTTTGCCGTAACGTCGCGTGTCGACGGATACTGTCAGTACCTGCTGGGTGCGCGCGAGGTCGTCGTCGATGCCGAGTTCGTCCGGGAGTCCGGAAATGGAACCGAGGTCTTTGTCCTTTGCCACATCGGTAATACGGTCTCAGCGTACTTGGGTTGTCACTCTTGGTGGTTGGGTGATAAATAACGAAAACTGCTAGTTCAGTTGTGGAAGTCTACGGTGCCGTGGACTCGGCGATGATGGTTGTGGAACCGACTGCCGGATTTTCCCAGACAACCGAAATCGTGTCACCGGAGCTGAAATCGGCGTTATCCAGAGCCCCAAGTGTTTCACAGGTAAAACCGCTCGATTCTCCCTCGCTTGAACATATTTTTGAAGTTCATGATTGTCTCGAATACACCAGTAGAAAGCGGGCACTATTCCTCGCTGTTCGAGGGACCCATGTGCCGCAGGCGGTGACACCCTGCCCGGATACGTTCTGTCTCATTGGTGTGTTTCCCTACACCGAATGAATTCATCCATATATATTTAGTGTCTAATCACACGAATTAGAAACGTTCGACCTATCTCGGCGCAGTCGCTCGATTTTGGTGTTTTATCTATTGGATATCAATCTCGAATCATGTGTTGTGGTCACGAGAAAAAAAAAAATGGATGGATAACTGACAGTTGTCGCGCGATAATGAACGACTTCTGGCCCCGATTGAGTGCCTTCTCGGACACTCAGCTGCGGCGATACTCGTCGACAGAAGGTTTCGAAACAGGTCGTTGCGTTCGTCGAATCGCGCTAGCGACGTCGTCTCGACTCACGCCATGGTGACGTACCCGTGATCGCGTCTCGGATGGTTACGTCTGCCACGAGAGAAGTAGTGTCTCCGTAGAACAAATCCACGCGTCGTCGTTCTCGCTGTCGTACAGTCGGACGCTTCCGTTCAAGGTCTCTTCGCAGCAAATCACGTTCCGTTTTGAACTCTGTTCCGTCATTCGTCTGTGTGTGACGGTACCGAGTAACTCATCTGCTTTATCAGTTTCTGTGAGGTGGAATATCAAATATCAGTGACAGAACCGGCGGTCGTCGAAAAAAGGACGGAGACGACGGCGCGGTCAGTCGCTCTCGGTCTTCTGCTCCGTCGGCGCTGTCGGCGTCAGTTCCACGCCGACGTCGTCGGGTTCGATGACGTCCGGCAGCTTGCCCTCTCTCTTGCCGGTGATGTCGTCGAGTATCTCTCTGAGGTAGGCGTTGAACAGCTCCGGGTTCTCGCTCATCGGGAAGTGACCGATCCGGGCCATCTCCATCGCGACTGCGCCGTCGCCGACGCCTTCGGCCGTTTCGCGCCCGTCGTCGGGCGTCGTCAGGTAGTCGTACTCGCCGTTGACGATGTACAGCGGACACTGGTCGGCCTTCACGTCGTCGAGTCTGTCGCGGTAATCGTGGTCGACGGAGTAGTAGTAGAGGTCGCCTTTGAACACGCCCGTCGCCCCCTGTTCGTACAGATACATCGTCTCGCGACGCGTCTGTTCCGGACTCTGCGGGGCCATCAGTCCCCAACAGGAGTAGGCGTTAACCTCCGAGGTGTTGACCTCGGGGTGGTCGAGCCAGTCGATGTAGAAGCCGGGACTGTGCGCGCCGCACTCGAGGCCGATGAGCGCCCGAAACCGCTCGGGGTGCCAGTCGGCCAGTTCGAGCGTGATGTTCCCGCCCATGCTCGACCCCATGTAGATGGGATCTTCGAGTTCGAGGGCGTCCGCGATGGCGACGATGGTCTCGGCGAACTGCTTTGCGTCCAGCGTGTAATCTTCGGTCCACCACGGCTGACTCGTCGGCGGGACGGACTTCCCGTGGAACGGGAGGTCGTACGCGATGACGCGGAATTCGTTGGTTATTTCGTCGTCGGTCAGCAGATGTCGCCACTCTTGGTTGTTACACCCGGCGGTGTGCTGACAGAGCAGCGGAATCCCGTCCTCGGGACCGTTCTCCTCGAAGTAGACGCGGTGGTCGACGCCGCCGACGGTGATGTGGACGTATCGACCGGTGATCTCCTCGACGGCCTCGTTGTCGGTGACGCTCATCTTAGCTCCCTCCCTCGGTCGGTCGCATCAAGTCCAAGGTCCGCTGGAACGCGCGGAGATTCTGGAAGATGCGCTTGTTGTTGCCCGTGAGCATCAGGTGGTCGTCTTCGTTTCGGACCGCGCTTCGGTAGTGCGACGCGATTATCTCGTGGTTGAACGCCGGCGGCGTCTCCTCGACGAACTGTTCCCACGCCTCGCGACTGCCCTCGACGCCGAACGACCACTCGTCGTTGAGTCCGGGATTCGGGACGACCTCGTCGATGCGTCCGCCGTCCATCTGCACGAGGAACCGCTCGTCTCCGATTTCGAGATAGAAGTTCTCGTCGAACTGTTGATGACCGCGAACGGTCATCTCTCGGTCGTCGTTGACTCGTTTCTTATACTCTTCCCACCATTCGTGTGTTGCGAACTCTGTGGCACTCATGTCTTCGTCTACCGTAAACGGTGGTGCCACGCAAGGCGCATTATAATTCAGTATTTTGATAACAGAGTGTAGTAACACGACGAGTGCACCGGATTTTAGATAATCTCGATTCGAGATATGTTACGCGGTGGAAAGCTCACTGCGAAATCGCGAGGTTACACAACTGGGGAACCAACCGATGTCGAGCGACTCCCAATCTGACGCCGAATTCAGCGCTCTACTTCTCGGTTCTGCGCTTCCGCCCGTTCGACGCCGCGCTTCACGGCGTAGCGCAACTGCGAGGCCGTGAACCCGCGGAAATAGTTGTGGTCACGAATGAGGTGGTACTCGTAGTCGGCGGGCGTGACGCCGATGAACGTCACGTCACAGCCGCACACTTCGCAATCGGGGATGTGAACGTCCGAACGGGTGTCCGCCGGGTCGTAAAACGACGGCGAATCGCTCATCTGTTCCCCCCGTTCGATTGTGCCAATACGTCGGTTCCGGCCGTTCCCTCGGACGCTCTCCGCAGATGTCTCATGCAGTTTCTCTCGTTCATCGGAAGGTGGCTGTAGTAGGTCTTTTGAATTGGCGTGCCAGTGTCTCACTATCGAAACAGCTCCGGATGCTGCGCGCGGCGAGAGAGTCGCTTCGCCGACGTACCGGCGGGGCAGTTCGTCGGCTCCGGCGGCTCGCCGACGACGCCGGTGCGTCGTTCCCGACGACACGTCGAGGAAACACCGACGAGGACAGTCCAGCCGACTACAAGAGCGTCGCGTCTTGGGAGAGCCACTCGCGTTCGGTGCGCTGGGCGGCCGGACTCTCCGCGACGAGCTGGGGTTCGGTTATCTCGTCGTCGAAGCGGTCCGGGTTCGCGTCAACGAGTTCCAGTCCCGAGGAGAACTCCGACCCCCGTCGTCCGAACGCGCTCACGATGCCGCCGGCGCGTCGCTCCTCGACCGGTGTCTCGCGGGGGTCCGGAAACCGGTCGCGGATCGCCTGCGCGCTCGCCGCCAGCTGTTGGGCCGCTTGCTTCTGCGACCACCGACTCTCGCTGTGGTAGACATCGGCGTACGCCTCGTCCGGGCGTACTCCCGAGTGCTCGGGGGATTCGTACAGCACGGTGTTCTCGAAAATCTGTCCGCGGACGAAGCGCGCGTTAATCGTACACGAGCGCGGATACCGCAGGATGACCGGGAAAAACGTCAGGTCCGAAACCGAGTACAGCTGCTGGAGTCGCCACAGCGCCTCGACGAGATACCCCGCGAGGACCGCCGCTCCGTCGACTCGGGCGCCGTCGAAATAGGAGTGAGCGACCGCTTCGTACTCGTCGCCGACGAAACGTTCGAGCGTGATCTCGTAACTGGCTCTGATGCGCTCGAACTGCCGTTCGCACGCCTCGTGGACCGACGCCCGCGGGTCGGCGACCATCTCCGCCTTCCGTTCGACCGATTCGGCGACCGCTTGCATATTGTGGTGGAACTCCAGTTCGGCGTCCGCGTTCGGAATGGGTAGTCGGATCGCTCGTCGGCGGAACAGACGGGTCGTATTCGAGGGGAGTGGTTTGGGACGCCGCATCGACGCTCTCGTTTCTCCCAGCCGACAGTATCAAACTATCCCCTCCGGAGCGACCCGCGGCGAGCGACGATGTGGCGAACCGGCGACTCGTTCCGCGGAACGCAGGCTTATGGGGAGTTTTGTCGTGTGTGACCTATGGGCAAGGAAACGGTGTTCGACTGGGTCGACGAGAACGAACCGCGACTCGTCGACGTCGCAGAGCGAATCTGGGAGACGCCGGAACTCGGACTCCACGAGGAACAGTCGGCGGCGACGCTCGTCGAACTGCTCGAAAGCGAGGGTTTCGAGGTCGAGAGCGGGGTCGCCGGGATGCCGACGGCTTTCGTCGCCACCTACGGCGAGGGCGACCCGCGAGTCGGCATCCTCGGCGAGTACGACGCGCTGCCAGGGCTCTCGCAGAGAATCGAATCCGAGCGCGACCCTATCGAGGAGGGCGGTCCCGGCCACGGTTGCGGCCACAACCTCTTCGGCACCGCCGGCGCGGGGGCGGCCATCGCCGTGAAGGAGGCCATCGACGAGTCCGGAATCTCCGGGACCGTCGTCTTCTACGGTTGTCCGGCCGAGGAGACGCTGGTCGGCAAGACGTACATGGCCCGCGCGGGCGTCTTCGACGACCTCGACGCAGCGCTGACGTGGCACCCCGGCGACCTCAGCACCCCCCGAATGGGTTCGTCGAACGCGCTCGACTCCGTCATGTTCACGTTCGAAGGTGAGGCGGCGCACGCGGGCGGGTCGCCCGACTCCGGACGGAGCGCGCTCGACGCCGTCGAACTGATGAACACTGGCGTCGAGTACATGCGCGAGCACATCTCCGACGACGCGCGGATGCACTACGTCATCACGGACGGCGGCGACGCGCCGAACGTCGTCCCCGCGGAGGCGACGGTGTGGCACTACGTCCGCGCGCCGGAACGCGAGGAGGTCGAACGCAACACCGAGTGGCTCCGCGACATCGCAGAGGCGGCGGCGATGATGACGCAGACCGAGGTCTCCGAGCGCTTCCTCACCGGGTGTTACGACTACCGCGCCAACGACGTGGTCTCGGAGGTCATCTGGGAGAACATGCGGACCGTCGGCCCGATTCCGTACGACGACGCCAACTACGCGTTCGCCGCGGAACTGAAAGCGACGGTCCCGGACGACCGAATCGAGTCGGGGCTCTCGAACGTCCCCGACGAACTGTACGACGAGATCCGCGAGAAATCGCTGCATCCGGACCCGGTCGAACCGTTCGACCACGACCACCAGACCCACGGGTCGACGGAAGTCGCCGACGTGAGTTGGATCACGCCGACCGGCCAGTTCACGGCGGCGACGTGGCCCGTCGGCGCACCCGGCCACTCCTGGCAGGTCGTCGCCGCCAACGGCGACTTCGGACTGAAGGGCGTCGCGTTCACCGCGAAAGTGCTCGCCGGGGCGACATACGACCTGCTGACGACCCCCGAGACGGTGGAGGCTGCGCGCGAGGAGTTCGAGACCGAGATCGGCAGTGGCGCGTACGAGACGCCGCTGCCGGAGGATGCGGAACCGCCGTTCGACGTGACAGGGTAGGTGTCGTTCGGAGCCGGTTTTTGTGTTTTGAGAATTCAGGGGGACGAGCGTCGTAACTCACGGGTGTAGGAACGAGATTAGTTGGCTGGGGAGTTTGCAGCCCTTCGTCGTGGGTGACTCGGTGTCACCGAAGGGATGGGCCAACGCGGATTTGAACCGCGGACCTCCCGGTTATCAGCCGAGCGCTCAACCTAACTGAGCTATTGGCCCAAGTGAGCGCATTCAGTAGTTGCGCGGTGTTTTGTTTAAGGGTTTCTGTTTGGCACTACAGCGGCAGACGCTGGCACTGCCGTCTATCGATTATCCGCGGTGTATTTTGCCGAAAGTCGCCCGCAGAATCAGTTTGATCTGTCGGCGTCGCCGTCGTCGTCGAAACGGTACGAGTTCGAACCGACGTCGTACACGTCGTCGTCATCCTCGTCGGGATACGGGAAGCCGCCGGTCCAGACGCCCCCGGAGACGAAGCCGTCGGCCTGCTTGTCCAGATACGGCTTCACGACGTAGCGCTTGATGACGGTCCGAATCGGGTAGCGCGTCACCGGAATCGCGAGCAGGAACCCCAGCGCGTCGGTGATCAGCCCCGGCGTGAGCAGAAACGCGCCCGCTGCGATGAGCAGGCCGCCGTCGAGCAGCTGGTTCGCCGGAAGTTCGCCGATCGCCAGCCGCTGCTGGATGCGTGCGAGCGTCGTCCGCCCCTCCGCGCGGACGAGCATCATCCCTACTAGACCGGTAAGTACGACGAGCGCGACGGTCGGGAGCAAGCCCAACTCGCTTGCGACGGGGACGAGCAACAGCGCGTCGCTCAGTGGGATGAGCAACAGCAGCGCGATTATCCAGCGAGTCCGCATACATCTGGCTATCAGTTCTGGCTTGATAGCCTTTGTGACGTGACGCTGTCTCACTGTTTTCGTATCGAGAACGCCTCTCGCCGGACATCACGCCGTACGAGCGAGTATCAGCGCCGGTCCCCGGTCGAAGTACGATTCGTCTCTTCTCGTCAGCCGGAATCCGATCGACGCGTACAGCGCTCTCGCCGCCTCGTTTCCAGGTTCGACGGCGACGGTGACCCGTGTCCCCGTTTCGAGCGACGAGAGGAGGTGTGAGAGCAACGCGTTCGCTCGCCCCTCGCGGCGATGCTCGGGATCGACGACAAGTTCGGCGACGTGGACATCGTCGCCGTACACTGCCAGCAGATAGCCGACCGGCGTTTCGACCGACAGCTCGTCCGCCGTCGAGACGAGGACGTTCCCCGCGTGGACGGCCCAGTGAAGTAGTGTCGGACTTGGTTCCGCGAGCAGCGACTGCATCGACGCGAGAGTGTAGCGCTCCGGGGCTCGAGCCGTTCGAATCACGGGGTTAGAGGAGGACGGCGGCGAGCGCGACGCTCACGACGGCGCCCGACAGCGTCGCGAGGAAGTTCACCGCCTGATTGCCGATGCGGTTGCCCTCCACGGTCGCCCCGAGGAGGCTGTCGACGGTCATCCCGCCGACACCGCCGAGTGCGACGATGGCTGCGCTCACGACCGGCTGGTCGAGCGGCAACAGCATGGCGGCGACGGCGGCGACGAGCACCGACCCGACGACGCCGGCGAGTTCGCCCTGCCACGTCACCGCGCCGTCGGTTCCCGGTTCGACCGGGCGGAGCGTAGTGATGAGCCGCGGCGTGTCGAAGAGGCCGCCCACTTCGCTCGACAGCGTATCGCTCATCGCCGCTGCGAGAGATCCGGCGAACGCGAACAGAAACAGCAACTCGACGCTCGCTCGCTGGGTCGCGGCGAAGCCGAGAACGGCCACCATCGCGACGGCAGCGTTGCCGAGGACGTTACCGCTGCCGCGCGCGCCGTCGTTCTCCTCGGCGACGCCGCGCTGGCGCTTCGATTCGTACTTGAACTTCGTCGAGAGTGCGCCGACACCGAAGAAGGTGATGAGAACGGCGAACCAGCCGAATCCGCCCAGCACGATAGTGAGCACGCCGAGGAGGATGCCCGTGAGCATCCCCGGAACCGACGCGGTCCCGAGCGCGTACGAGACGTAGCCGAGGACGATAGTCAACACGAGTGCTGCGCCGACCTCCAGCGGCGACACGTCGATAGGGAGTTCGTGGAACAGCCACAGCAGCAGGCCGGTCGAGACGAGCACCAACGGGTCGTCGTGTTTGAGGAGGACCTCCCGAAGGAGCGCGGCGACGAACGCGCCGACGGCGGCCAGAAACCCAAGTTTCGGAACCGACAGCGTCTCCGGAGTCACCGAGACGACGAGCGCCTGCCCGCCAACGGCCGCCAGAAACCCGGCGACGGTGAACCCGGCGACGGCGTGGAACTCGCCGTCGTTCCAGCGGGAGACTAACTGCTCGCCGAGGTTACCGTAGGCGACGAGGACGACCGCGGCGACGAAGGCGCTACTGGGCATTCGCGTCTCCGGCACCGTCGCCAACACCGCCAACGCCGCTGCGGCGAGCGCGAACCCCAAGAGTCCGGTCAGACGGCCGTCTTGGCGGTCGCCCGGGCGGGCGAACAGCTCGAAGAGACGGCCGTCCTCGCCGACGAACGCGGCGACGGCGGCGACGGCGGCGAACGGAACCGCCGCTGCGACGCCGAGCGCGGGCGTGGCGAGCGCGAGAGATCCGACGGCGGCGAATCCGGCCGCGCGTCGGAGTGTCGATGTCACACCAATCGGTATCCACGATGACCACTTAACCCTCCCGACATGGCCGACTTCGACCGTTCTTCGGCCCTCTCCGACCGCTCAGACCGCTCGGACCGCTCTGGTGACGGACGACCGCCGTCGAGCGCCCTCGACCGGGCCGCCGGAGAGATGGGCTTTTGAGGCCCGACGACAACTTCCAGCCGTGGCCCTGTACGATACGTATCTCGCGCTTCGCCACCGCCGCTCGACGGCGGACTCTCCCCGACACGTCGCCGTCGTCATCACCGAACGCGACCTGTTGGAGAAAGGCGCTTACGAGACGCTCGAACGGTTCCTCGAGTGGACGTTCGAGTACGGGGCCGAACGCGTCACCGTCTCGGTGAGCGTTCTCGACCCCGCTGTCGTTCCGACGCTCGAACGGGAGTTGCGCGATGTCGACGCCCCACGACAACTCGTCGTCCGCAGTCCCGACGACACGGAACGCGCCGACGCCCCCATTCAGGTGAGCATCGGTCTCGGCGGCAAACACGAGTTCGCCGAGGCGGTCCGCTCGCTGGCCCGCGAAGTCGAAGACGGGACACTCGACCCCGAAGACATCGACGAAACGGACATCGAGGGGCGACTCGTCTTCCCTGACGAACCGGACCTCGTGCTGAAAACGGGGGCTGAGCGGCTCTCAGATTTCATGATCTGGCAGTCGGTTTACTCGGAACTGTACTTCACCGACGTGAACTGGCGGGACTTCCGCAAGCGCGACTACCTCCGCGCGGTGCTGGATTACAAGGATCGAAAGCGGCGCTTCGGGCGGTAGCCCGAAGGCCGTCACGGAAGTAACGGAAGTTTAGACGTTGAGTGCGAGCGAAACGTCCAAACGCCGTCGGGAAGCGAGCAAAGCGGGCAAACCGACGGAAGTTTGGCCGGTAGTTCGAAGATCGTCGTCGAAGGCGAGAGGCTCAGCGGCTCAGTCGGCCGGTTCCGTCTCGTGGTTCGCGAGCGCCTCGTCTATCTCGGCGGCCCCAGCGCTCGTGAGTTGGTCGCGGAGTCGCCCGGCGACGGTCTTCGCCTCCGCCAGTTCCGCCTCCGCCAGCGACCTGACAAGCGCGACGGCCCGGTTCGTCCGGTGACGCTGCCACGACGCCTCGCGGGACTCGTACGTGCGGATGCCGCGGAGGAAATCGACCTTCGAGAACTCCGGCCAGTAGGGTGCGCAGAAGAACACCGCCGCCTCGTTGCCGTTCGCGTGCCACGGGAGGAAGTTGGAGGTTCGCTCGTCGCCGCCGGTCCGGATGATGAGGTCCACGTCGCGGACGGGTCGGCGGTAGAGTCGGCGCTCGACCTCCTCCACGTCGATGTCGTCGGGTGAGAGGTCCCCGGCGTCGACGGCGCGCGCGACGTCGCGGGCGGCCTCCAGCAGTTCGGCGCGTCCGCCGTACGCCAGCGCAATGTTCAGCGTGAACTCGTCGTAGCCGCGAGTCTGTCGTTCGGCGTAGTCGACGGCGTCTCTGACCCGCTCTGGCAGTCGGTCGATGGCGCCGATGGCGCGGATGCACACCTCGTTCTCGTGGACTCGGTCCGCGTCGGCGAACTCGTACAGTTTCGACTCGATGAGGTCGAACAGCGGTTCACGCTCCTCGGGTGGCCGCTCGAAGTTCTCCGTCGAAAACGCGTACAGCGTCAGTTCGGCGATGCCGAGTTCCTGACACCAGTCGAGGACGCGCTCGGTCGTCTCCGCGCCCGCACGGTGGCCGTCCGGCGCGTTCTCGCCGTTTTGCTCGGCGTACCGCCGGTTCCCGTCCTGGATGATGGCGACGTGCGTGGGTCCCTCGCCGACTTCGCCGCGTAGCAACCGCTCGTACCCCGATGCGAACTCTCGCCGGACCCGCCGGAACATATCCACACCGTCACGCCCGCACCACATGTGTCTTGTGCCCTCGTTTCCGGGCGTTCGGGGTTCGACACGTCTACGCACACCATACGCCAGTGCGCTCGCGCCGACTCGCACCCACTCGCACGGAACCGTGAGGGGTTTATCACGGCCGCCCGACGGTTCGCCCATGAGCGAGATTCTCGACGAGGACCTCTACAAGCGGACGAAGGCCCTGCTGGAACCCGGCGACATCCAACTCAACGGCGTCATCGTCCACACCGACCTCTCTGGGCAGGAGGACCTGGAGATGCACGAACTCACCGTCGAACTGAACGACGTGATCGCCGAGCACGCGGGGAAAGGCGAGACGTACATCTACGCCGGCAACGACGACTCCAACTTCGCTTCCAACCAGTTTCAGGGGTTGACGCTGGAGGACGACGAGTTCGTCTGGGAGTGCCAGCAACTCCTGCGAAACGGCGCGTTCAACCTCGTGTTCTACTACGAAGCCGACGCCGACCACGAGGCCATCGTCGAAGACATCGAGGAGATGGGCTACCGAGTGACCGGCGTCCGCGGCGACTGACCCAGCGATTCACGTCCGCGGCGACTGGCTCAGCGATTTACGTTCGTGACGACAGTGTCCGCGAGTTCGCCGAGCGGGCGCTCGACGCGGTAGGCGGGCGTCTCGACGACGATGGGCGACGACTCGGTCACGTCGAAGAAGTGCAACACGAGTTCGAAGCTTCCGTCGTCGGCGATGGGTCCGGCCTCGCGCTGTCCGGACGCCTCGTGTCGCGCCCACGCGTTCTGGCCCGCCAGCGACGCGTCGGTCTGTCCGCGGATGGTGTACGACGGAGGCTCCACGTCGACTTCCGACCCTTGGAGCGGGTAGCCGCGGTCGCGCCACGTGAAGAAGCCCTCGTCCAGCGCGAACACCTCCGTGTAGCCCGAGTCGATGAGCGAGGCGGCGCGCATCGACGAGAGGTGGTGCGGACAGCCGCAGTAGGTCACGATACGCTGGGACTTCTCCCAGGCGCCGGTCGGGTCGTTCGCCTGTCCGTCCGGAGCGGGTGAGAGCACCGCCCCCTTGATGTGGGAGGCGTCGTACTGTCGTTGCCCGCGGGCGTCGACGAACTTCGCCGACTCGTCTTGGAACCACTGGTACACGTCGTCTATCGGCGCGAGTGGGACCTGCGCGTTCGACCCGTCGACGGAGATGGTTTCGTAGCCGTTGGTGTTGTTGTCCGGCGTTCCGGACGACGACGAGCCGAGACAGCCAGCGAACGCCGTAACTCCGGCGGCACCGGCGGCGGCGAGGAACGTGCGACGCTGCATTTTCGGCCGAAGATAACTATCGGACGAATAAAACCGTATCGACGTATCTGACGCCGATTCGTGGTTCGAACGTCGAACCCAGTGTGACGCAGCGCGGCTTCGAGACGCTTATTCTCCCTCCGTCCGGAGTGTCGCCTATGAGACAGGCGGACGCGGACGTGACGCTCTCGACACTCGACCGCGCCATCATCAACGCGTTTCAGGGCGGATTCCCCGTCGTCGAACGGCCGTTCGACCCGGCCGCGGCCGCGCTACGCGAACGCGGCGTCGACGTCACCGCGGACGAATTACTCGCGCGCGTGCGGACGCTCGACGGGGAGGGCGTCCTCACGCGGTTCGGCGCGCTTGTCAACGCCGAGAACATCGGCGGCGCGGCGACGCTCGTCGCGATGCACGCCCCGCCCGAGCGTTTCGAGGAGATCGCCGATCAGGTGAACGCCCACCGCGAAGTCGCGCACAACTACGAGCGCGAGCACCCGCACCTCAACATGTGGTTCGTCGTCAGCGTGGCGGACGAAGCCCGCGTCGACGACGTGCTCGCCAAAATCGAGTCCGAGACCGGCCAGGAGACGTACAACCTCCCCAAACTGAACGAGTTCCGAGTCGAGGCGAAGTTCATGCTCGATGGGCCGATTCCCGACGGCGACGTCGACCTCTCGCACCTCGGTCCCGAGGTGGAACCGTCGGACAGAACGGCGCTCACGCCCGAGGAACGCGACTTGATCGTCGAGATACAGGGCGGGCTCCCGGTTACGGAGACGCCGTACGCCGATGTGGCCGACGCAATAGGCGCAGAAACCGAGTGGGTCGTCGAGACCATCAAGCGCTTCGATCTGGAGGGGAAAGTCCGACGCGTCGGCGTCATCCCGAACCACTATGCGCTGGGCTACACCGAGAACGGGATGACCGTCTGGAACGTCCCCGACGAGGTGGTCGAGACCGTCGGTCCCGCCGTCGCCTCGCTCGACTTCGTCACGCACTGCTACCGCCGCCCGCGACACGAAGGCGTCTGGCCGTACAACTTCTTCGCGATGACCCACGGGCGCGACGAAGCCGAGAGCCAGCGGCGGATTCAGGAGGTGCGCGAGAAGATGAGCGAGTACTGGGACGTCGGCGACGACGACTGGGACTCGCTGTTCTCGACGCGCATCCTGAAGAAGACTGGAATCAGACTGACCGAACGGGCGGAGGCGAACACGAGTGAGTAGCGGAACGACGGACAGATTCACTCGGTTCGTGGTGTGTCGAGCGCGCACACGACCGACCGATTCACCGTTTCACGGCACCCCATGATTCCACTCTTCCACGACTTCACGGACGAGACGATCATCGTCTTCGGCGGCGGGACCGTCGGCGCGCGGAAGGCGCGGCGCTTCGCCGGAGAGGCGCGCGTCGTCGTCGTCAGCCCCGAGTTCGCAGAGCAGGAGTTCGGCGACGCGGAACTGGTTCGCGCCTCCCCCGCGCCCGACGAGATTTGCGAGTGGCTCGACCGATTCGACCCGGCATTAGTCGTCGCCGCGACGAACGACGAGTCAGTGAACGAAGCCGTCGAAACGGCGGCGCGCGACGCCAGAGTTCTCGTGAACAGAACCGACCGCGCTGGCGGCCGCGACGCCGGAAGCGTCGTCGTGCCCGCGACCGTCGAGGACGACCCCGTGACTGTCGCCGTCTCGACTGGCGGGCGGAGTCCGGCGCTCTCGAAACAGCTCCGCGAGCGAATCGAGGCCGAACTGGACGGCGCGGGCGCGATGGCCGAGCTGACCGGCGAGATTCGCGCGGAGCTGAAAGCCGACGGCGTCCCGCCGGCAGAGCGGCGGGCGGCGGTTCGAGCGGTCGTCGAATCGTCTCGTGTTTGGAAGGCTTTACGTACGGGCGAATCCAACGCCCGGAAAGAGGCCCAGCGCGTGATACGAAACAGAGGTGAGTCCCCGTGATGGAAGAAACCGGCGTCATCTCCGGCGTGAGCGTCTCGCACGTCCACGCGACCGTCGACGAGATAGAGGCGGTGTGCCGCGACGACGTCCGGACGACCCTCTCGGAGCTCCTCGCGCGCGACGGCGTCGAAGAAGCGTTCGTCGTCCAGACGTGCAACCGCGCGGAGGCGTACGTCGTCACCGAACGACCCGCCGTCGGCGCAGCGGCGCTGGCGGATTTCGCCCCCGACGTGCGCGACGGTGCGGTCGTCACGCTCGACCACGAGGCGAGCCTTCGCCACCTTATGCGCGTCGCCGCCGGACTGGAGTCGCTCGTGCTCGGCGAGGATCAAATTCTCGGCCAACTTCGCCGCGCCGAGGAGGAGGCCCGCGCCGTCGACGGCATCGGCACGATGCTCGAAGACGCCCTGCGGAAAGCCATCCACGTCGGCGAGCGCGCCCGCACCGAGACGAAGATAAACGAAGGGGTCGTGTCGCTCGGCAGCGCCGCCGTCCGCCTCGCCGAGACGGAGACGACCGTCGAAGGCGCGACGGCGCTCGTCGTCGGCGCGGGCGAGATGGGGACGCTCGCGGCGCGCGCGCTCGACTCGGCGAACGTCGAGCGTCTGCTCGTCGCCAACCGGACCGTCCCCCACGCCGAACACGTCGCCGCCGAAGTCGACGCCGACGCGACGGCCGTCGCCCTCGACGCCGCCGCTACTGCCGCCAGCGAGGCGGACGTAGTCATCACTGCGACCAGCAGCACCGGCTACGTCCTCGACGGCGAGACGCTCGCCGACGCAGGTGAGACGGTGCTCATCGACATCGCCCAACCCCGAGACGTCGACCCGTCGGCGAGCGACCTTCCGGGCGTCGTCGTCCGCGACATCGACGCGCTCGAAAGCGTCACCGCTGAGACCCGAGCGCGCCGTCGCTCGGAAACCGACGCCGTCGAGGCGATGATAGACGACGAACTCGCGCGGTTGCTCGACGCCTACAAGCGCAAGCGCGCCGACGACGCCATCAGCACGATGTACGAGAGCGCCGAGGCGGTCAAACGCCGTGAGGTCCAGACCGCACTGTCAAAACTCGACGCGCAGGGCGAGATGACCGACGAGCAGCGCAAGACGGTCGAGGCGCTCGCCGACGCCCTCGTTGGCCAATTGCTCGCCGCGCCGACGAAGTCGCTTCGCGACGCCGCAGCCGACGACGACTGGACGACAATCCAGACGGCGATGCAGTTGTTCAACCCAGAGTTCGGCGACGGGTCGACGTTCCGCGCGCAGCCGTTCGAGGCGGGTGACACGCCCGAAGACGGGGAGGTCCCGCCGCACGTCGTCGAGCAGTGCTCCGACGACTGACGCTGTTTTCGATTGATCACTGTTTTCGCTCCCACCGACTGCGAGCGCGGGTAAACGTTAACCAGCCACCGTCCGACTCTCCGGCTATGGCCGAACGACTGGGCGACGACGAGATAGCACGCCAACTACCCGACGGCTGGGAGCGCGAGGACGACGAAATCGTGCGCGTCTACGAGTTCGACGACTATCTCTCGGGAGTGCAGTTCGCCACGCAGGTCGCGGAAGTCGCCGACGAGGAGTTCCACCACCCGGAGATGATCGTCCGCTACGACGAGGTCGAAGTCCGCCTTACCAGCCACGAAGCCGGCGGCATCACCGACCAGGATATGCGCCTCGCCTCGCTGTTCGACGACGAGTACTGATGGACGCGGCGTACGTGTTTCGCGTCCGCTTCCGACTCGACCCGGCGGAGGTAGCGGTCGCTCCCGACGAGTTCGAGACGGTCGTCCGTAAACCGGCGGCGACGCCGGGTGACGACGGCTGGTTGTTCTTTTTCCACAACCTGTGGCGCGGCGAGGTCAACGACGACGGCCACGCCCGCTCGCTGGCCGAAGGGTGGCTCTCGCTCCCCGTCACGGCGGTGCAGTTCAGCGAACTCGACGCCGACGAGGCGTACTTCGCGGCGCTGAAAGACGAAATCGCCGACGACCTCGACCGGTTCAACGCCGACGACGTGAGCGAAGTGCTCAACAAGTACCTCGGTAGTTCGATTCGCGTGCGGTGAGCGTCGCGCCGCCGACGGCTCTCCGGCCGGCGGTCTGGACGATTCGGCCGACTCCCGAGGATTCGGCCAAGCCTCGACGATTTGGCCGACCCTCGGCGACCGGACTCATCTCACTCGCGCGGCGACTATCGGCGGAACCGTTTTATCCGCGAACGGGGTATATAACGGTCCGAAATGGTCTCCGACGCCTACGACTTCTGGCTGTTCGACCTCGACGGGACGCTCATCGACGCCGAGTGGGCGTACACCCGGCGGACGTTCGACCGCGTCGGCGAGCGACTCGGCCGACCCTTCTCCGACCGCGAGGCCGAAATCCTCTGGCACGGTCTCGGCGGCGCTCGCGACGCCCAACTCCGCGAGTGGGGGGTCGATCCCGCGGAGTTTTGGCCCGCCTTCCACGCCGTCGAAGACCCGCTCGCCCGCGCCGAGGCGACGTACCTCCACCCCGACGCGGAGGCGTTCGTCGCGGGACTCGACGGACCGGTCGGTCTGGTGACCCACTGCCAGCAGTTTCTCGCCGACCCGGTGTTAGCGCACCTCGACATCCGCGACTGGTTCGACGCCGTCGTCTGCTGTACCGACGACACCGGCTGGAAACCCGACCCCGGCCCGGTAACGCATGCGATGGTCGAACTCGGCGTCGACGACGCCGACCGAGGCGTGCTCGTTGGCGACGGTGCCAGTGACGTCGGCGCGGCGTGGAACGCCGGACTTGACGGCATCCACATCGAGCGACACGACCCCGAACGCCGGGGCCAGTGCGTGCTCGCCGACTACCGCATCCGCTCGTTCGAAGAGTTGTCGAGCGCGTAGCGCCGTCACCGACTACCGGGGGCGAACCAGTATGCGGCCGTCGCCGAACAGCGCGAAAACGTGATTGCGGTACGTGAACCGAGCGGACACCGACTCGCGGTGCGACCCGTCGGCAGCCGGCGCGAGCAGTTGCGCGAGCGCCTCCGTGTCGACGACGTCGAACAACGGCGTGCCCTCCGTCGCCGCCACCCCGTCGTACGATTCGAGCGCGGCGGCGATAGTCGTCACCAACTCCTGCGGACCCGTCCAGTCGTGGTGGGCGAGCAGTTCCCAGTCGTCGTCGGCCAGCATCAGCGACTCGTCGATGGCGCGTCGGAGATGGGCGAAACTCTCCGTGTCCGACTTCCGAACGTAGCCGTTCGCCCCGGTCATCCGCACCTCGGCGGCGAGTTCGTCGCTCGACTTCCCGGAGAACAGCACCAGCGGAATCGACGCTTCCTTCTCGCGGACGGCGGAGGCGAACAGCCGGCCGTCGGAAAGCGTCACCGAGTCGCTGACGATACAGTCGAACTCGCCGTCTTCGAGCAGTTGCAGTCCCGCTTCGCCGTCCGACGCGTTCGTCAACTCGAACCGGTCTCCCTCCGGGTCGAGCAACTGATTCGTGAGTTCTGTGACGCTCGGATCGTCGTCAACGTGAAGCACTTTCGCCCTGTTTGACATAACCCGCCCTTTCGGGAGTGACATAAAATACGTTTCTGCTATTCTCACATTCTGAAACAGAAACCTGTTTTCAAAAGATAGTGTTTCGCAATGGAACCCGCGTTCGGGCGGCTTACGTCTCCGAGGCGTCGTAGCCTGAGAGGCCCTCGCGGTGGTCGTTCGCCTCGCCGAGCACCTCCCGGAGCGCGGCGACGCTGGTTTTTTCGGTCCGCTTCGGGTTGGCGTGGACGCGAACGTTCTGCCAGCCGAGCGGGACGAAGCCGAGACCGAGGCGGTCGGCGGTCGCCCGGAGGCCGATTCCCGCGTCCGCGTCGCCGGCGAGAACGCGCCGGGCCGGACTCTCGGAGGCTCTCACCGACCGGTCGAACCCGTTGATTCGGGAGACGAGGTCGTGGCGCGAGACGCCCCGTTCGTCGGCGAGTTCGGCGACGGCGTTACCGAGACTCGTCCGGAGTCCGGCGTTCGAGTCGCGGTTGACGAAGCGGAGATCGTCGTCGACGAGACTCGCCACGCCCTCGACGCCCGCCGGATTCTCCTTCGGAACCACGAGTCCCCACTCGCGTCGCCACCCGCCGAGGTCAACGGAGTCGACGTCTCGTTTCGCGGGTCCGGCGACGACGGCCACGTCCGGGACGCCGTCGCGGAGCCGTCGAAGCCCCTCTCTGCTTCCCACCGGGAGATACCGCGGCGTCCCGAGACGGTCGAGCAGGCGGTTGAGAAGCGGGTCGTCCTCGCCGACGCCGAGAAGCGACGGCGCGCGCACGTCCGACGAGAACAGTATCACGTCCACCTCCTCGCCCTCGGCGAGGTACTCGGTGTCGGGGTGGACTTCGACGATGCCGTCGGCTTCGACGAGACTCGTCGTCGCGCCGCTCCCCTTGTCGACGGGGTAGACGAGCGTCTCGCCGCCTTCGTCTTCGACCAGGCCGACCGGCATCAGTCGCATCCGCCCCTCGCCGTAGCGTTCGCGGACGGCCATCTCGCCTCGAACGGTCTCGGTCTGCGGTTCCGGAACGCCCGCCGCGCGGCGAACCGCGGGGGCGACAAACGTCCGGAAGATGGTGAGCGCCGACACGGGGTAGCCGGGGAGACCGACGTAGGCGCTGCTCTCGAGTCGCCCGACGAGCATCGGCTTTCCGGGTTTGACGGCGACGCCGTGCAGCAGCAACTCGCCGCGGTCTTCGATGACGCGGTAGATGACGTCGACCGCCGAGGCCGAGGTCGACCCCGACGACAACACGAGGTCGCACTCCTCCGAGGCCCGCAGGAGTAACCGCTCCATCTCCTCGTAGTCGTCACCGGCGTGCGGGTAGAGCTTCGCCTCGCCGCCGGCCTCCTCGACGCCCGCGGCGATGGTGTAGCTGTTCACGTCGTAAATCTGGCCGCGGGCGCTGTGGAGCGTCTCCCCCGGCCGAACGAGTTCGTCGCCGGTCGAGACGATGCCGACCTGCGGGCGACCGCGGACGGGCACCTCGTCGTGCCCGAGCGCTGACAGCAGGCCGATCTCTCGGGGCGTGAGAAGCGTCCCAGGACCGAGCGCCCGCGCCCCGGCGGCGATGTCCGCCCCCGCGAACATCACGCTGTCGCCGGGGGCGACGGCCGTCCGAACCTCAATTTCTCCCTCCCCGCGTTCGTCCGTTCGCTCGACGATGACCACGGCGTCCGCGCCCGGCGGCATCACCGCACCCGTCGAGATTTCGGCGCACGTCCCCGGTTCGACGGTCACGTCGGGTTCCACGCCCGCGTGGACCGCCCCGATTAGTTCGAGCGTCTCGGGGTCGGCCTCGTCCGCGCCGAAGGTGTCCTTCGCCCGAACCGCGTAGCCGTCCATCGACGCCCGGTCGAACCCCGGTACGTCGAGTTCGGCGTCGACGCGGTCGGCGAGCACGCGCCCGCGCGCCTCTGCGAGCAGGACCGACTCGGGGTCGGGTTCGAGATCCAGCGACGCGATGGCGGCGTGGGCCTTTTCGGGGTCGGCGAGGTCGCGGAACTCCTTTCTTTCCGTCATGTGAGTTCACCCCGCACGACAGAGCCTGGAAGTCGCAGCCCGCGCACCGACGAAAGCGGGAACGTCTTCCGGCGTTCGCTCACGCGGACCACTCCCAGTTCTCGACGGCGACAGTCGCACCCTCCTCCAGTCCTTCGCGCTCCTCGGAGACGACGACCCAGCCGTCGGCGAGCGCGACGCTCGACAGGATGCCCGACCCGCTCGCGCGCGTCGGCGACGCTTCGAGGCCTTCGTCACCTTCCTCGGTCCGGACGCGGGCGAACGTCCGAACGCCGGGGTCGCTCGGCACCTTCCGCGTAAGCGTCGCCTCCCGCGTCGGCGGGTGGTCGTCCGGTAGAGTCCCCGCACGCTTGAGCGCCGGGCGGAGGAACTGTACGGCGTTGATGACGCACGCGACGGGGTAACCCGGGAGCATCACGACCGGAGTGTTGTCGACTTCGCCGAGCGCGACGGGGTGGCCGGGTTTCAGCGCGACGCCGTGGACAAACACCTCGCCGAGTTCGGCGACGACCTCGTACGTCAGGTCGCGCTCGCCGACCGACGACCCACCGGTCGTCACCACCACGTCGTGGTCTAGGTTCGACTCGACGACGTCGCGGAGGGCGTCCTCGTCGTCGGTCACCACGTCGCGATAACTCGCGTCGCCGCCCCAGCGTTCGACGAGTTTCGAGACGGTGAGGCCGTTAGTCTCGACGACTTCGCCGGGGTCGGGGTCACGCTGGACGAGTTCCTCGCCGGTCGGAATCACGGCGACGCGCGGGGGTTCGTACGTCTCCACCTCGCGCACGCCGACCGACTTCAGCAGGCCGAGGTCCGACGGCCGGAGTCGGTGGCCTGGGTCGTACAGCGACTGTCCTGCCGCGACGTCCTCGTCAGCGTCGCCGACGTTCTCTCCTTCGGCGAGGGCGTCGAACACCTCGACCTCGTCGCCCACGCGCTCGGTGTGTTCGACCATCACGACGGCGTCGGCGCCGTCGGGCATTTCGCTCCCCGTGTGGACGCGGGCGGCTTCGCCGGGGGTCACCCGCGGGGCGGCGCCGTTCTCAGTTTCTGCGTCGCCCGCCAAACTGAGTCGAAGCACGGCGGGAGAGCGCCCCGACGCGCCGAAAGTGTCCTCGGCGCGGACGGCGTAGCCGTCCATCGCCGCGCGGTCGTAGCCGGGAACGTCGCGGGCAGCGGCGACCGTCTCGGCGAGCGCTCGGCCGTCCGCGTCGACGAGCGGCAGGTGCTCGGTTCGGTCGTGCGGGGTGACCGCCGCGAGCAGTCGCTCTCGCGCGTCGGCGACGCGCGTCCGGTGTTTGAATCCGGCGCGTCGCAGGTCGTCGTGGCTCATACGCCTCCCTTGTCACCCCGGGGACAAAAGCCTCTACGTGGGAGCGGAAGTTCGCCAGCCTGCATGAAAGTCTGCGCGTCCGCACCGAGGACACGCGCCGCCGCTCGCGCGAGGTGGCTCCGACCGCCGGGTTTTTCGACCCCCAACCCGTAACTACGCCCATGTCAGCGCTGCGCGACGCGTTGCGGGAACTGCCCAAAGCGGTGTTCGCCGACCTGTTGGAGAGCGACGAAGCGTACCTGCTCGTGGTCGACCTGCCCGGCGTCACCGCCGAGACGGCTGACGTGCGATTCGAGAACGGTCGCATCGTCATCGAAGCCCGCCGCGAGAAGAGCCTCCCCCAAGAGTTCCGCTACCTCCGCGAGGACCGTTCGCTGTTCTTAGACGCGGAACTGCCGCTTCCGCCGGACGCCTCCGGCGACGGCGCGGAAGCGTCAATAGAACGCGGCGTCCTCGAACTCCACCTCCCCAAGCGGACGGCCGCCCCCGAGCGGTCGATTCCCATAACGGACGACTCTTCGGAGTAGGTGGTTACTCTGGTCAATCTGCGGGCCTACTGGCGGTTCCTCGTCGTCTTCCGCCGATTCCTCCCGCTCATCGTCGCCTACACGCGGGACCGAAATCGGTTCTTCCTGTTCGGGCGGTCGCGACAGGTCTCCACCGAGGAGCAGGTCGAACGGGCTGAGGTACTGCTCGACACGCTGTTGACGCTCGGACCGACGTTCATCAAACTCGGGCAACTGCTGTCGACGCGCCCCGACATCCTCCCGCCGGCGTACATCGACGTGCTATCGAGTCTGCAGGACGACGTGCCGCCCGCCCCGTGGGAGGAGTCGCGCGAGGTGCTCGAAGACGAACTCGGACCGGTCGACGAGGCGTTCGACGAGTTCGACCGCGACTCCATAAGCGGCGCGAGCCTCGGACAAGTGTACCTCGCCGAGTACGGCGGCGAGCGCGTCGCCGTCAAAGTCCGCCGCCCGGGCATCGAGGACCTCGTCGACGCCGACCTCCGGGTCGTCAAGTGGTCGATTCCGGTGCTCACCCGGTTCGTCGGCGAGGGGCAGGCGTTCTCGCTCGACAGCCTCGCCGACGAATTCGCGAAGACCATCCGCGAGGAGATGGACTACAGCCGCGAACGCGACATGCTCGTCGAGATTCGCTCGAACTTCGAAGACAACCGCGACATCGTCATCCCCCGACCCATCGACGACCGCTCGGGACCGCGCGTGCTCACGATGGAGTACGAACCGGGCGTGAAGATAAGCGACGTCGAGACGCTCGACGAGATGGATATCGACCGCCACGAGTTGGCCGTGACGCTCCAGGAGGTGTACCTCCAGATGATAATCGAGGACGGCGTCTTCCACGCCGACCCCCACCCCGGAAACCTCGCCGTCGACGAGAACGGGTCGATCATCTTCTACGACTTCGGGATGAGCGGTACCGTCGACCCGTACGTACAGGATAAGATCGTCGAGTTCTACATCGCCGTCGCCAACCAGAACATCGACGGCATCCTCGACTCGCTCGTCGAGATGGGGACGCTCTCGCCGGAGGCCGACCGCGAGGTGATGGCGAACGTGATGGAGCTGGCCATCGCCGACGTGCGCGGCGAGGACATCGAGCAGTACCGCGTCCAGCAGGTCATCCAGCAAGTCGAAGACACCATCTACGAGTTCCCCCTGCGCCTGCCGCAGAACATGGCGCTCGTGCTCCGGGTCGCCACCGTCGTCGAGGGCGTCTGCGTGACGCTCGATCCCGACTTCGACTTCATCGAAGTCGCGACGAACTACCTCTCGGAGACCGGTTATCGAGAAGAGACGGCCAAACAGGTGGTCCAAGACGCCGGGCGACAGCTTCAACGGACGACGGAGTCGCTCGTCACGGTGCCGCCGAAGCTCGAACGCACGCTCGACCAACTCGAACGCGAGAACGTCACCGTCAACATCCGCATCGAGGACAAAAACGACGTGTTCGACCGGCTGTCGCGGCGCATCGCGTACAGCATGCTGTTCTCCGTCGGGTTGCTCTCGGCGTCGATTCTCTACTCCTTCGGCAACGACTGGCGCTTCGCCGCCGGCGCCGTCGGCATCACGCTGCCGGTGGGCCTCTTACTGTACCGGTCGCTTCGTAAGCGCCGCAAGGGCATCCGCGCCCGTCCGCAGTTCACCCGCCAGAGCATGCGCGAACGCCGCGGCGACTGACGTCGTCGCGACTGTGTCCTCTGCGGTCGTCGCGTCGTTACCGCGTCCTCGCGCGGCCACCGCGCGTTGCCCTCGAACCCCCGTCTCCGTGGGTGAGACCCGCCCGCACGACTCGTTTCCAAACCGTTTATACCGCGGCCTCGGTAAGTCGCTGGTATGGCGAAACAGCAGAAGCAGGTTCGCGAACTGCAGGAAGGCAGCTACGTCATGATGGACAGCGCCCCCTGTAAAATCAACCATTACAGCACCGCCAAACCGGGCAAGCACGGCAGTGCGAAGGCCCGCGTCGAGGGACGCGGCGTCTTCGACGGGAAGAAACGCAGTCTCAGCCAGCCTGTGGACGCGAAGGTGTGGGTTCCGATCATCGACCGGAAGCAGGGCCAGGTTGTCTCTGTCACCGGTGACGACGCACAGGTGATGGACCTCGACACGTACGAGACGTTCACGATGCGCATCCCCGAGGACGAGGACTTCTCGCCCGAAACCGAGATAGAGTACCTCGAGTACGAAGGCAACCGGAAGATAGTCTAAATGTTCCCCGGGGCGACTACCGAACGCAGTGACGCGAACTTCGTCATCGTCGGTGCGCCCCTGGACATCTCGACGAGCTTTCAACCAGGGGCCCGTTTCGGCCCCGACCGCATCAGGCGGTTCGCCGAAACGTTCGACGACTTCGACCGTCGAACCGACCAATTCTTTTCCGATCTCTCAGTCTACGACGCAGGTGACCTCCACGCCTGGAGCGACGCCGCCGAGTACGTCGAGTTTCTGAGCGGCGAACTCGGTGACGCCGTCCGCGATGCCGCCGTTCCCATCACGCTCGGGGGCGAACACACCGTCACCGCCGCGGGCGTCCGCGCGGTCGACCCGGACGTGTTCGTCTGTCTCGACGCCCACCTCGACCTCAGACGCGAGTACGACGGCAACGAGTGGAGCCACGCCTGCGTTACCAGACGCGTCCTCGATACCGCCGACGAGGCGATTATCCTCGGGGCGCGCACCGGTTCCCCCGAGGAGTGGGAGCGCGCCGAGAGAGACGACGTGACCGTCGTCGAACCCGATGACGTGGCCGACTGGTCTCCCGAGTTCGACACCGACGATTCGGTTTACCTCAGCGTCGACATCGACGGCGCGGACCCCGGCTTCGCGCCCGGAACGGGGACAATGGAACCGTTCGGACTGACGCCGCGGGAGATGCGCGACGCGGTTCGGGCCGTCGCTCCCGCCGCCGACGGGTTCGACGTCGTCGAGGTGAACGACCGGGACGACGGACAGGCCGCGTCGCTCGCCGGAAAACTTCTCAAAGAGTTCGTCTACGAGCGCGCGGCGGCGAGCGAGTAGCCGTCGCTGCCGGTCCAGTTCTCCGTAGAAACGCGAGCGACGCCGCCGTGTCAGCGGCGAAGCACACGTCGCATCTTGCGTTTGATACTGCGTTTCGTTCGACGCGGTAGTCGACGCCAGACGCGAAGCGCACTGCGGAACTTACCCATAAGTAAGTCACCTCGTTTCGCTCGCATTCGTTTGCCAGACGTATAATCGCGGGGGCTGCAACCGCAAGTCCACAGTCGTCGCACTCGTCGCCGTCGGGGCGGCCATCTACGGCTGTGGTATGTTGGCCAAAAGGGACGTCAGGGTTCGACTGCGGGCGGCGCTTCCGTAGCGGGGGTTACAAGCGACCGGCCGTTCTCGGTTCCAGTATGCACCTCTCGACGCTCACCGACCGACTCGACGAGACCCTTCGAACCGACGCCTACGCGGACATCGACGCGAGCGCGAACGGCCTGCAGGTCGGTCCCGAGGAGGCGGAGATAACTCGGGCTGCCGTCGCCGTCGACGCCGCCGTCGCCACCGTCGAAGCGGCCGCGGAGGCGGACGCGGACCTCCTCATCACACACCACGGACTCTCGTGGGGCGGCATCGAGCGCGTCACCGGCAAGCAGTACCGACGAATCGCGCCGCTCGTCGAGAACGACGTGGCGTTATACGTCTCGCACCTGCCGCTCGACGGGAATCAGGAACTCGGCAACGCCGCCGGCGTCGCGGACGTTCTGGGCCTCGTCGACCGAGAGCCGTTCGGAGCGCTCGGTCCGGAACACATCGGTCAGCGGGGGCGCGCGAGCGATCCCGTCGACGCGGCGGAGCTCGCGACGACGCTCGACGCCAAACTTGACACGGGTGATCGCGGCGTACAGGTGCTCGAATTCGGTCCCGACGAGATCGAAGACGTCGCCATCGTCACCGGGAGTGGGGTCGACTGGCTGGACGAGGCCGTCGACGCCGGCGTCGACGCGCTCGTGACGGGCGAGGGGAAGCAGAAGGCGTACCATGAAGCGCGCGAGGCGGGAGTACACGTCTTCTTGGCCGGTCACTACGCGACCGAGACGTTCGGCGTCCGCGCGCTCTCGTCGCAACTCGACGACTGGGGCGTCGAGACGACGTTCGCCGACCATCCGACGGGACTGTGAGCGCGACGGGAGTCGGAGAGCGATGAAATGGAGACGCGACGAGACCGGAGACTCGAAGCGATTGCGAACAGACGATGGCGTTCGAACGCGGCCGGGTCGTCGTACACCCGCGCTGGCCTGACCGCGTCGATAGTTCAGGTCACGCGGCAGAGTGGTTCCGTTTCGGCTGATAAACGTTCGTCTCCGCGGTCGGCCCGGCACCGGTCGTCGGCCGTTCGACTCTCAGTCGGCCGTTTTCTCGCCGTCGCCGTTTCACTCCTCCCTCCGCTCACTCCTTCGTCCGCCCCGTTCACTCCCCCTGCACCTCGTCACCCGTACGTTGACGTGAGATACGACAGTATCTCGTGGACGAGTTCCTCGTCGTAAGTCCAGAAACCGCGGAACCGGCCGTCTTCGGTCTCCTCCGCGACGAGCGCACACGCGGCCATCGTGTAGGTGCTGCCGTCGAAGACGACGAACCACGTCCGACCCACCTCGTCGCTCGACTCGACGTGAAACGTGGCGCCGTCGAACGGCCACTCCCCTTGGTTGTCACCGACGTAGATGTGGACGTCGAGGTCGGTCCCTCCGACCAACCGAGCGTAAACCGACTGCTGTTTCCGGAGCGCCTCCGTCGACTGAAATCCGCAGCTGAGCGTCCCGTGACCGACGCGCCACGCGCGTTCCTCTATCTCGCGCGACACTGCGACCATCTGTCGTTTGTCGAACGACGTGAACAGCGTGTTGTCGAGAATCTCGAACAGCGCACGGTAACTTGTCTCGACCCCGTCGGACCACGGGCGGCGAATCGGCGGCGTCAGGAGATGTTGCAGTTCGCCGAGACCTAGCGACCCCACGAACCCGTCGTCTTCGCGGATAACGACGAACCCGGGTGGTCCGTCGCTTGGCAGCGAGCGTCGCTCGATGGTGACGTTTCGCGTCTCGAACTGCTCGACCGGAACCGCCGCTTCGTCGGGCGCGTACACGATAATCTGCTTGCGCTGCACCGCTACAGCGGAGATAAACTGTTCGAGTGTCATCGGTGCCTCCATCTCGGGGAGCGGAACGTCTGTCACGGCCCGAGTTACGCGGATATTCGAAGCCCCAGCGACTATCGCCGGCGCGCTGGGGTCACGTCTCGCCGCTTCCGCCGTCTGCGGTGTCGCTGCCGTTCTCCGCGTCGTCGCTGTCGTTCGCCGTCGAGTCGCGTCGCTCCAGTTCGCCGGCGCTCACTCTCTCGTGCTTCCGAGCGTACGTCACGAGATCGTACAGCGACGTTGGTAGCGCGGCGAGCGACAGTTCGTCGGTCTCGTCGTCGTACTCGACGTAACCTGCCGCTTCGAGCATCGGCACGTGGTTGTGGTGGAGCGCCAGCAGGACGGCGTCCCGCTGCTCGCGCGTGACGGCTCGCCAGCCGTCGGCGTTCGTCCACCCGGCGACGACGTCGGCCAACTCCTCGAGCGTCAACTGCCGGAACTGCAGGAGCGTGTAGAGGGCGAACCGTCGGTGTTCGTCTGCGAGGACTGCGAACATCTCGTTGTCGACAGCCGTCGCTTCCGAGACGAGTGCAACGTCCGCCTCTCCGTGGCTGTTCTCGACTTTACCCACAACTCTAGTAGTCTGACTACGAGTAAGTCCTTTTCGTGTCGGGCTACAGACATTCTTCGTCTATGACTGACTGCTATCTCCTGTGTCGACCGCCGCCGCGAACCGCCGCCTCGACGGACCGCGTGGTTGAAACCGTCCCCCGCCGCATCGGGAGACATGAGCGACGACGATCACGACCACGACCACGGAAGCGACGACGGAGACGACGGCCACGCGGAATATCGCCCGCCACACCGCGAGGAGTTCGACCACGACCCCGTCGGTCACACCGACGTCCGCGGCGGGATGACCGTCTCGGAACTCGTCGACGAGTACGGCAAGGCGGGTATCGGCGCGGCGGCGGTCCACGAAGCCGTAGACGTGTACGCCGAGATGTTGGACGACGACGACTGTACGGTCTTTCTCTCACTGGCGGGCGCGATGGTTCCGACCGGAATGCGGAAAGTCGTCTCCGACCTGATTCGCGACGGGCACGTCGACGTGCTTGTGACGACGGGCGCAAACCTCACCCACGATTCTATCGAAGCAATCGGCGGCAAACACCACCACGGCCAAGAACACGCGGAGGGGAAGACGCCGCGCAAGCACGACGAGACGCTCCGTGAAGAGGAGATCGACCGCATCTACAACGTCTACCTGCCGCAGGAGCACTTCGCACTGTTCGAGTCGCACCTCCGTGCGGAGGTGTTCCCGCCGCTGGAGGCGGAGGGGTCTGTCGGCATCGAGCGCCTCTGTCGGGAACTCGGCCGTGCGAACAGCGAGGTGAACGAGCGCGAAGATATCGAGGAGGACGCGGGCGTCGCCGCGGCCGCCTACGAGTCCGACGTGCCCATCTACTGCCCGGCGGTGCAGGATTCGGTGTTCGGCCTGCAGGCGTGGATGTACTCGCAGACCTCCGAGTTCACGCTCGACGCGCTGAAGGACATGACGCCGCTCACCGATCTCGCGTACCACGCCGACCGTGCTGGCTGTCTGCTCGTCGGCGGCGGCGTCCCGAAGAACTTCACGCTCCAGACGATGCTCGTCACGCCGGGCGCGTACGACTACGCGGTCCAGATTACGATGGACCCCGCTTCGACGGGCGGCCTCTCGGGCGCGACGCTCGACGAAGCACGCTCGTGGGGCAAGCTGACGAAAGAGGCGCGGAACGTCACCGTGCAGGGCGACGCGACGGTGTACCTGCCGCTGCTCGTCGCCGCGGCGAGAGAACGTATCGACAGCTGATTCGGCGAAACGACTTCCTGTGCTATCCGCGCCGACTCACGGCTCGAACGACGAGGCGACGGTCGTACAGTCGTGGTAGCCCTGCTCGTCGTAGCGCTTGACGTGACCGCCGGTGACGTACAGGCGACCGTCGATGACGCCGTCGACACAGCCGACTCGGGGCGTATCGTCGTCGGGCAGCGACGTGTCGAACTCGTCGGCTTCGGGGTCGTAGCGGTGGCAGAACGACCGGAATGAGTCGATCGAGGGTGCCTCACCGCCCTCACGGAACAGGCCGTGCGAGAGGTAGAGCTGGTTGTCGATGACCGGGTCGTCGGTGGTCGCGTAGTGACCCGGAATCGGCGTCGGCGTCGCCTCCGTCCACTCGTTGTCGACGGGGTCGTAGCGGAAGTTCGAGTCGGTCGAGCCGGCCGTACTCTTGACTCCGCCGACCGCGTGAATTTTCGTTCGGCCATCGACGACGACGCGTGCGACGGTGGGCCACCGCTTCGCCTCGGGGATCAGCGCGAGGTCCGCGTCGACTACCTCCTCGGCTTCGGGGTCGAACGCCCACAGTCGGTGTTCGTCGAACGACCAGTGGGTCGTCCCGCCGGTGCCGTGGTTCGTCGCCGTCTCGGCGTCCGTGTCGCCCGTGCCGCCGGTGACGCAGTAGACGAGTCCGCTCTCGGGGTCGTAGACGCCGCCCATTCCCCAGTTCGGGTAGGGGCACCGAACGCCAGTCTCGGCGGTGAGATTGCGCCACCCCTCGCCGTCGCGGTAGACGAAAATGTCGTCGGTCGGCACGTTCTCGCCCTCGTCGGGAGTGAGAACGCCGCCGAAGCTGAACACCCGGTCGCCGAGGGAGACGCCGCACGGCCCCCACACCGCTTTCGGCATCTCTTCGACGCGAGTCCACGTGCCGCCGTCGCCGTCGGCGGGGTCGTACAGGAACGTTCGTTTCCGGGCGTTCAACTCGACACCGGAGTCGAAGCCGCCGAAGTAGAGCAGTTTGCCGTCGACGACGCCGCCGCCCGCGTCGCTCTGTTCGAGCGGAACCGACGTTTCGGTGCGCCACTCCGCCCCCGTCGCGGGCGGTGATGGAGTCGACGTCGGGGTTGGAGTCTGCGTCGGCGTTTCGGTCGGAGTGGAGGTCGGTGTCGGTGTTTCGGTCGGGGTAGATGTCGGCGTCGGTGTCGAAGTCGGTGTTGGTGTTTCGGTCGGGGGTGGAGTCGAGGACGGGGTTTCAGTCGGTGCCTGCGCTGGCGTTTCGGCCGGCGTCGATGTCGGTGTCTTCGTCGGTGTCTCGGTTGGTGTCGGTGTTCGAGTCGGCGTTGAGGTAGCGGTCGATGACGGAGTTTGCGTCGGCGTTTCGTTCCGAGTCGGGGTCTCCGTCGTCGACGCTGCTCCTGACGACCCGCCGGAGTCACCAGACGACGCGCCGGACGAAGCGGACTCGTCGGCCCCAGCTGAGGTGGTACCACCGGACTCTCCGGAACTCGTCGGCTCGCTCGTCCCCCTCGGTGTGGCGGTCCCGGTTTCGACCAGTCCGGAGCTCGTCGCGACCGTTGACGGCGGCGGTTCGGTTCCGGTCGTCCCGGCCGGTTCGTCCGACTCGGTCGCGGCGGAGGACGTTTCGGTGATGTTGGCTGCGGCTTCCTCGTCGGGTGTTCGATCGAGGGCTGCCGTCCCGACTCCGAGTCCGACGGTACCTGCCGCGATGAGCGCCAGCGCTCCGCGACGGGAGCGACTCAGCGACGATTGCTTGCGGTCACTCGGCTCGTCCGCCGCTGCTCCGGAGCGCTCGTCGACCTGGTCATCGCTCTCTCGCATGGCCGACGTTTCTGTCTCCGGAACGTTAGGAGTACGCCCCAGTCTCAACGGCTGCAACGGGCGAAACGGCCGCAGAATCGTCCGATTTCTTCAGTTCGTCTGACCCGTCGAATCTGCCTGATTCGTCCGCTCACCGATTCGCGCGTCCCTCGAGTCGCGTTACGGCTCGAACGACGACGCGACGGTCATGCAGTCGTGGTAGCCCTCTTGGTTGTACCGTTTGACGTGACCGCCGGTGACGTACAACCGGCCGTCGATGACGCCGTCGACACAGCCGACTCGGGGCGTCTCATCGTCCGGCAGCGACGTGTCGAACTCGTCGGCTTCGGGATTGTAGCGGTGGCAGAACGACCGGAACGAGTCGATTGAGGGCGCTTCACCACCCTCGCGGAACAGGCCGTGCGAGAGGTAGAGCTGGTTGTCGATGACCGGGTCGTCGGTGGTCGCGTAGTGACCCGGAATCGGCGTCGGCGTCGCCTCAGTCCACTCGTTGTCGACGGGGTCGTAGCGGAAGTTCGTCTCCGTCGACCCGGCCGTGCTTTTGACGCCGCCTATCGCGTGAATCTTCGTTCGGCCGTCTACCTCGACGCGTGCGACGGCGGGCCAGCGCTTCGCCTCGGGGATCAGCGCGAGGTCCGCGTCGACTACCTCCTCGGCTTCGGGGTCGAACGCCCACAGTCGGTGTTCGTCGAACGACCAGTGGGTCGTCCCGCCGGTGCCGTGGTTCGTCGCCGTCTCGGCGTCCGTGTCGCCCGTGCCGCCGGTGACGCAGTAGACGAGTCCGCTCTCGGGGTCGTAGACGCCGCCCATTCCCCAGTTCGGGTAGGGGCACCGAACGCCAGTCTCGGCGGTGAGATTGCGCCACCCCTCGCCGTCGCGGTAGACGAAAATGTCGTCGGTCGGCACGTTCTCACCCTCTTCGGGGGTGAGCACTCCGCCGAAACTGTACACCCGGTCGTCGACGGTGACGCCACACGGCCCCCACACTGCTTTCGGGAGGTCCTCGACGCGGGTCCACGTCCCGTCACCGTCGGCAGTCGACGGCGCGTAGGTGAACGCGTGTCTCTGCGCCTGCAACTCGACGCCGGAGTCGAACCCACCAAAGTAGAGCAGTTTGCCGTCGACGACGCCGCCTCCGGCGTCGCTGTGTGCCTGCGGGACCGAGACTTCGCTGCGCCACCGCGATTCCGACTCGGTCGGCGTCCCGGTCTCCGGCGGGGCGTCGGTCTCTCGGGGCGTCTCGGTCGGTGTTTCGGTCGACGTCTCGGTTTCGGCCGGGGTGTCGGTCGTTTCCGGTGTCTCCGTCTCCGTTGCCGCCGAACGTTCGGTCCCGGTCGGACTCTCTGTCTCCGCCGAACCGCCGGAATCCACCGAATCCCCCGCTCCGCCCGAACCTCCCGTCCCCGCGGACGCTTCCGTTCCCGTCGGCGTCGCTGTCTCGGTCAATCCGGAAGTCGTCGCGACCGCCGAGGTCTGTCGTTCGGTTTCGGCCGTCTCCGTCGACTCTTCCGACTCCGTCTCGGCGGTCGTTTCGGTCGCTCCGTCCGCCGGACTCCCGTCGTCGCCCCTCTCGTCGAGGGCCGCCGCGCCGAGACCGAGTCCGACGGTCCCTGCGGCGACGAGTGCTAGTATCCGTCGACGGGAACTGTTTCCGGAAGATTGCTGGCCGTCGTTCACCGCTGCAGCCCCGTCGCGCCCGTCTACCTTGTCGTCGTTTTCTCTCACGGTGGACAGTGCCTTTTCTGAATGATTATGAAGCTATCTGTATTTCAATTGTGGGACGTGTATTAAATTCTCTCAAAAGTGAATATCTCACCATCGTGTGAGAATTACCGGTCGCTCCTGTCGCTGTGGTCGTTCCGCGAGTGCGCATCGCAGCCACGGTACACGGAACGACTATACGTCCCTGGCTTCTCGAACGTATATGAACTACGAGGCATCTCTCGACCGGGCTATGGACGCGACCGACTCGCGAGCGAACGACGACAAACGACTGCGATTCCCCGACCCCGTCGGCGAGACCGACGGCGCGTTCACGCGCCTGACGAATCTCGGCGACATCGCCGAAGCGCTCTCGCGCGATCCCGAACACCTCCACAGCGCGATTCAGCGCCAGTTCGCGACGAACGGGCAGTTCGACGGCCAGCGCGCCCGTTACAACGGGTCGTTCACCGTCGCCGACTTCGACACCGCCATCCGCGAGTACGCCGACGAGTTCGTCATCTGCTCGGAGTGCGGCCTGCCGGACACCGTTCTCCGAACCGAAGACGGCGTCCAGATGCTACGCTGTGAGGCCTGCGGCGCGTTCCGGCCGGTCCAGAAGCGCACATCCTCGCGTTCGCGCAACACACCGACGCTCGAAGAGGGCAAGACGTACGAGTTCGAGATCACCGGCACTGGTCGCAAAGGCGACGGCGTCGCCGAAGTCGGCAAGTACACCGTCTTCGTCTCGGGCGCGCAGGAAGGCCAGACCGTGAGAGCGTCCGTCTACAACATCAGCGGTTCGCTCGCGTTCGCCCGCCCCGTCTAACGGTCGCGGTCTTTCGCCTCCTCTGGGTCTTTCTCTGACCACTCTCAGTCGATTTCTGTACTGATCGTGACGCCATCGTTCGACGGTGACCGGTTCTCGTACCGTCTCCAAGCGACTAGATTACAAACGTTCGAGCGGTGGGTCCGACGAAGACCGGCCGTAAGACCGTCGTCGAGACGTGCCCGCGACGAGTTCGCCGGTTGCCGTCGCGTTCGGCGTCGAGACGGGCTACAGCGACCGTTCCGGATTGCCGTGCAGGAGCATATCCGAGAACATCCGTTTGAACGCCGCCTCGTCGATTGACTCGACGACTCGGGTCTGCGGTTCGCCGTCGGTGATGCCGAGTTCGTCGACCAGGCTGTACCCGCGGGTCATCCCCTCTCGCTCGTCGACGTCGACGAAGTACGTCCCCGCCTCGGTCACGAGCTCCGGGTTCAGAAAGCAGGCGACCGCCAGCGAGTCCGGTTGCGTCGTCGAGTCGACGCCGAGGCGTTCCTTCGAGAACTCGCGGGCATGGCGCGTGATTGTCGTGAAAAAGTCGGCGTAGAGGGTGTCGGCCTCCTCGAACGGTTCGAGTTCGCTCCCCTCGAACGAGCCTTGTCTGAGCGTCAGCCCCCAATCGACGAGGTTCACGTCGAGTTCCTCCATCACGATTTTCGCGGCGTCGGGGTCGACCCAGAAGTTGAACTCCGCGGCGGGCGTGTCGTTGCCTAACGTGTTGACCGCTCCGCCCATCACCCACACCTCGCCGAGCAGTTCGTTCAGTTGGGGTTCACGGCGAACCGCCAGCGCGACGTTCGTCAGCGGCCCGATACAGGCGAGGTTGACCTCGCCGGGCGACTCACGCGCCGTCTCGACGATTCTGTCGACGGCGTGACCCTCCGCGGAGGGGATTCCCGTATCGGGGTAGAGTTCGCCACCGAGACCCCCGTCGCCGTGAACGTGGTCGACGTGCTCGAACTCCTTGACGAGCGGACGGCGCGCGCCTTCGTACACGGGCACATCGTCGGCCGCACCCGCGAGTTCCAGCGTGTACTTCGCGTTCTCGACTTCGTAGTCGAACTCGACGTTTCCGGCGACGATGGTGAGCGCCTCCAACTCGATGGAGTCGGCGAGCGCGGCCATGAGGACAGCCTGCGTGTCGTCGCCCGCGGTGTCCGTGTCGACGATAAGTCGGCGTGCCATGTCGGCGAGTCGGTCGGTGGGACCTTAACGCTCCTGCGGCATTCGAACGCATGGACCCCGCGCTCGTCGATCAACTGGCCGCCGAACTTGGCGCGGAGCCGGTCGAACGGACGGAACTCGACGGTGGCATGATCGGCTCGGTGTACCGCGTCGAACTCGCCGCCGGCCGGACAGTCGTCGCGAAAGTCGGTGACACGCCCCTCGGCGTCGAAGCGTTCATGCTCCGCTATCTCGGCGATGAGAGCGACCTCCCGGTTCCCGATGTCCTGTACGCGGACTCGGGCCTGCTCGTCCTGTCGCACGTCGACGGCGAGTCGACGTTCTCGGCGGCGGCCGAACGCGACGCTGCGGACCACCTCTCCCGACTTCACGACGTGAACGCGGACGCGTTCGGCTTCCCGCGTGACACGCTCACCGGCCCAGTCCGCCAACCGAACTTGTGGACCGAGTCGTGGGTCGAGTTCTTCGCCGAACATCGACTGCGACACGTCGCCGACCTCGCCGAGGAGGACGACTCGCTCTCGGCGTCGCTGCGCGAGCGCGTCGAAACGGTCACTGCGGACCTCGATTCCTTGCTGGCCGAACCCGACGCGCCGTCGCTGATTCACGGCGACGTGTGGACGACGAATCTCCTTGCTCGCGACGACGAGATTCGTGCGTTTCTCGACCCGGCGTGTTACTACGCCCACGCGGAGGTCGAGTTGGCGTACATCGACTGGACAGATACGTTCGGCAAGACGTTTTTCACTCGGTATCGGGAGTCTCGCGGCATCGAATCGGGTTTCTTCGACCGCCGCCGGTTCGTCTATCGGCTGTATCCGCTGTTGGTTCACGTGTATCTGTTCGGCGGGCGGTATCCGGTGGAGCTGGCGAAGACGCTGGAACGGCTGGGCTACTGAGTGGAGGCGACGGAGGGGAACTGACTTCTATCGCCGTCGGGTACCGTCGACCGGCCGATGACGACGGCACCGTTCCGAGTCGGGGTGGCACCCGGCGGTGACGAACCCTATGAGTGCCGAGGCCTTCAATTCGTGTGTCTGTTCTCCTTTGTCTCCCCTCCCCACGCCTAGGGGCACGCAACAGTTTTGTCTCGTCAACAACATTTTTCGGTGTGGCATCCCTCTAGTTTACAAGCATACATGAAACGCCCAACGCTCAGAAGTTCATCCGGCTCTTCGGAGGCCAGCATGGACGAGGAGATTCAGCAAGCAGTGGTAGATGTCATCAAAGGCTCAAATAACAAGACAGTCGAAATCAGACCGGCGGACGAGTCGAAAGGTTTCGCGACGATCCCGAGGATGCTGCTCATCGGCGGCGCCCTCGCGGTCGGCTACTGGATGGCGAAGTCCAAGAACGCGACGAAGGATCTCAAGAGCATGATGAGTAAGACCGCCGACCGGACCGAGAAGATGTCCAAGCGGACCGCCGAGACCATCAAGAAAAGCGGCGAGACAGCGGCCGAACGCGTCGAGAAGGAGTCGCAGAGGACCGGCGAACAGGTCCAGAAGATGGGCGAGAAGGCCGCCGAAAAGACCCAGAAGGCTAGCGAACAAGCCGCCGAGAAGACCGAAAAGGCAGGCGAGAAGACCGCTGAGAAGACCGAAAAGGCAGGCGAGAAAGCCGCCGAAAAGACCGAAGAAGCTAGCGAAAAGGTGGACGGAGATAGCAGTTCGTTCGGTAGCTCGTCCGGCAGTTCGTCAGATAGCTAATTCAACGACGACCGCGAGCGCTCCGATATCGGAACACAGCCGACGACGACGCTCCGAGTCAGGGTGGCACCCGGCGGTGACGAGCCCTATGAGATACTATTGGCGCTGGTCTAACCACTTCGAAATTCGATCCCAGTTAGCGGTAATCAAAAGTCCCAACCCCACCCCCAATCCCAGGGAAAGTATCCCACTTCCGATCCATAACCGGATGTCCGTATATTGTAGGACTTGGGTCATGCCGTATCGATACGTCGACCAAGGCCCTGACCGCAAGGTGTACGGTCATGACCATCTACAGTACGAAATCAGGGCTCATTGATACCGGAATGGCGAGTATAAAACGACTTACCTAAACGACCACGCGGAGATACGCTCCTTCCTGGGTCGGTAATAATTGCTCGTTCGAGTGCCGAGGCCGAACTAGTACCGAAAGACAAACCACCGTTTTCCACCCGTATTCGACACCACTCTCGTACCGGCGAGAGCGAAGAGTTCCGAGCGTCGACATCGGCGTTTAGCTCAGCGACCGTCCCTGGACTGGTGGACTGGACACCCGACGGTACTCCTCGGCGTCGACCGCCTGCGTATACAGGCCCACCGCTCATTGAATCGGGAACCCAATCTTGAGGTAGAGGACACCATGACCACTGATTCGATAGACGAACTCTTCATTGAAGGGCTACAGGAGCTGTACTACACCGAACAACAACTCGTCGATGCGCTCGAGATCCTCGCCGACCAGACGAACGACGAGGCCGCCAGTCAGGCGTTCTCGGAACATCGCGACGAGACGATGGGACACGTCGAGCGACTGGAGCAGGTGTTCGAGCAGATAGGCGAGGAACCGCAGGAGAAGGAAGAGCAAGTCGTGAAGGCGCTGATAAACGAACACGAACAGTTCGCGCAGGAGAACGAGGGCGACGTGCTCGACCGATACAACATGGAAGTCGGACAGAAGACCGAGCACTACGAGATCGCCTCGTACGGGAGCATCACCTCGCTGGCCGAGAAAACCGGCCACGACGAGGCGGCCGACGTCTTAGCCGAGACGCTCCGGGAGGAAGAGCAGGCGCTCGATGAGGTCACGCAGGCAACCGAGCAGTTCGACCAACAGAAGATCGCGGGCGACTGATTCCGCGATCGACTCTCGGCACGGATACTTTTCTTCCGAGTAGCCCCAACGAAGACCATGAGCGACGACAGCGATACGACGGAGTTCGAGCGCGTAAAACAGCAAGCCGCAGACGCTGTGAGTGAGAGCGAAGCCGTCTCCGTCTACGTGGGCCTCGTCAGCGACGACGGCGACAACGAATTCTACTTCGCCAACGACGTGGACGAAGAGCGACTTCAGGAGACGACCAGCCAGCAGCTCGGCATGCTGACTCGCGTCCTCGCCGAACAGTCTGACGCGAGCATCGAACAGGTCACCGAACACGCCGCCGAGACGGCTAGACAGATGAATCTGAGGTGAGACGGGCGAGTCTCGCCTCTCAGCTACGAGCTCGCTAGCTCGTTACTTCCTGTTCTCGGTCGACGGTAGCGGCTATCGGAAGGGGTGGTCGAGTGGCTGGCGCGTCGACTGTCCCCGGCTCTTGCCCATTCGACGCGAACTGTGACTCCGCCGTCTCGCCTGACGAATTCGTCCCGTTCGACTGCTGAATCACGTACCGCTGACCGACCATCGGGTCGAGCAGGCTATCGACGGGCGCGCGGTCGTCGCGCAGCACCGGCACGTCGCCGGTCTCGGTCGTCCGCTGGTAGTTCCGTATCTCGCCCTCGAGGTCGATGCCGATGTCCCGGCGATCGTTCCGTGCGAGGAGTTGCTCCTCGGTGACGACCGACTCGTTCTTCGTCGCGATGACCTCGATGTTCTGGACGACGCTCCCCTGAGCGGTCGGGAAACTGTACACCTGCGGGAACACCTGCGACATCGTCTTGTACTCCGCGCGGTAGAACTTCGACGCCGGGCCGGTGGGTGCGGAGATGACGTTCGCGAACAGGATGCCGTCCTCGGAGAGTCGACTGTCCGCGAGTCGCATGAACTCCTCGGTGGTCAACTCGAACGGCACCTTGTCCTTCTGGTAGGCGTCGAGGACGATGAGGTCGTACGTGTGGTTCGTTTCCTGGAGGAACTGCCGCCCGCCGGTGTTGTAGATATTCAGGTTCTCGGACTCCTCGACCCGGAAGTACTCCTCGGCTGCGTCGATGACCTCGGGGTCGATCTCGGCCACGTCGACGGTGGCGTCGTAGTCCTCGGCGAACCGTTTCGGGCCGGTGAACCCGCCGCCGCCGATGAACAGCACGCGGTCTACGTCGTCGTTCATCAGGAGCGGGAGGTGGAAGTACCGGGTGTAGTCGAAGACGTGGCGGTCGGGGTCGCTCTTGTCCATCGCGCTGTGCCGCTGGCCGTCGAGATACAGCGTCCGCGTGTCGCCGAGGTCGACGACCTGCAGTTCCTGGTACGGCGTCTGCGTCTCGTAGACGACGCGACCTTCGACGGAGAGTCCGGCGGCCCCGCTTCCGATTGCGGCGACGAGGAGGACAACGACGAATCCGCCGGAGACGAGTTGGTCGCGGTCGATACCGGGGCGGGCGAGCACGAGCGCCGTCGTGACCGAGAGCAGTCCGAAGACGAGCGCTATCTGTTCGACGCCGAGCGAGGGGATGAGAAAGTACGTCGTCGCGAACGCCCCGACGATGCTGCCGATGGTCCCGAGCGCGTAGACGTGCCCCGACGCCTCGCCCAATCCGTTCTTCGCGGAGAGTTCCGCAGCGTAGGGGCTAACGTAGCCGAGGAGGTACGTCGGCGGCCCGAACAACAGCGTGATAGCCGGAAGCGACGCGAACCGACTGGGAAGCGGAAAGCCCGACGTCGCCCGCAACAGCAGGTCGCCGAGAAAGATGAGTCCGGCGACGTACGCCGCCGTCAGCAGAAACACCCGCGCCATGCGGTCGTTGGTCGCCTGCCGGGCCGCCAGTTTCCCGCCGCGGTGGTAGCCGTAGCTGAGCGCGGCGAGGAAGACGCCGATGATGCTCCCCCACGTGTAGATGCTGCTGCCGAACTGGGGCGCGATCATCCGCCCGGCGAGAATCTCCAGCCCCATGCTGGCGACCCCCGAGACGAACACCGCCAGTTCCGGCTTCGTCAACCGGAGGGCGTCGAGGGAACGGTTCATGCTCATGACACACCGAAAGGAGCGCGTCGCATTAACTGTTGGACGCCGCATCGGGCGACCGTCGCGATGTCGATACCCTCGTAATGCCGATACCCTCGCGTCGACCCCTTCGTTTACCTCTCACGGCGTTGTACACACCTCGATGACCGACGACTCCGACGCCTTCGAGACGCTGTCAGCGCTGTTCGCCGACCTCCCCGACAGTCGCCGCAGCGCCGTCGACAGCGCGGTCGCCGAAGCGACCGACACCGCCGACCTCCGGGACCGACTGATCGAGTGTTTCGACGACGAGACGAGACACCCCGCGATACCCGAACTCGGCGACGACGAGGTTGAGGTGCCCGTGACGACCGAACCCGCGAACGACGGTGCGGTCGACCGTCTCCAGTCGACGGTCGGCGGACTCCGAGACCGAGTCGCGAGCGGACTCGACGCCGTCGGGTCGTCCGACGCAGCGTCAGACGGAACGACCGATACCGCCGACACTGCCTACACCGTCGACACCGATGCTGGTGAGGCCGATGCCGACTTCCCGGTTCCCACCTCCGAGTCCAACAGACCGCTCGCCCGCGTTAGAGGGCGGACGGCGTCAGGCGTGGCCGACCTGAAGTACACGGTCCGAAACGCCGACCCGAAGCAGGCCGCGCTCTGGGGTCTCGCGACCGGGGCGACGCTAGCGAACCCCGCCATCGCCGCCGGCTACTCGACGGCCGTGCTGCTCTCGGGTGCGGTGATCGGCGGCGGGGCCGTCGGCGCGTACGCGAGCAGCCACGAGAACACCGTCTTCGACGACCTCGACCCGCTGGAGATGGCGCGTCGCTCCGGCGGGATGGCGGCCGCCAACGCCCACCGGACGAACGTGAACGGCCGCGCGCTCGGGAGTCTGCTCGGCGCGTCGACGTACCTCGCCGAGACGCTGACTCCCGAGGAGTACGCCCACTGGCTCGCCGGACTCGACGCCGACATCGTCGCGCGCGGCGCCGAACTGGGCGCCCGGTACGCGACCGACCGCGAGGAACTCGGTCTCGGGAGTTCTCGGAGAGGGGCGATTCTGGGCGCCGGGTTCGGCCTCGCGTACGGAATGGCGACCGAGGGCGACGCCGACGGCGACCACGCGCTGCGGGAGCTGCTCGACGACGACCTCTACGACGAGTACAGCCGGGCGCTCGGAGACGACGAAGAGCGGTCGGAGGGAGAAGAACCGAGCGAGTGAGAAGTAGACACAGATACGGGTCCGCGAGGGACTCGCGTCACAGAGCGGCAATGCGGCCAAAGCGGTTTCGGCCGTACAGTCACGTATACGAAGCTGCCGGCCGACTCAGTCTCCGACCTGTTCGACCGACGATGTCTCTGCCGCCGGACCGAGCACCGCTGCGGCAGCGCCGTACAGTTCGATATCTTCGCCGAGCATGGTGAGTCTCACCGGCGGCGGGTCGGCGGCGAGAACGTAGTCGTCGAGGTGTTCTCGGATTCCCGAGAGCATCCACTCGGCGTTGTTGAGCGCGACCGAACCTCCGAGTGTCACCACACCCGGGTCGTAGGCGTTGACGAGCGTCCCGATTCCGGCGGCGTTGTAGCGGGCGATTCGGTCGAGGAGCGTCTGAGCCACGTCGTCGCCGTCGCCCGCGGCGTCGAACACCACCGGTGCGGTTAGCTCGTCGAGTTCGCGCAGCGACGACGTCCGCTCGTCCTCGGCGAGCAGCTGGCGAGCGAAGTTCGGTATCCCGCGCCCGGAGCAGTACGCCTCCCAGGCGCCCCGTACGCCGCTGCTCGATAGTTCGCCGTCGGCGCGGATGGAGAACAACCCGACCTCCGCAGCGTAGCCTCGCTCACCTCGAATCGCTCGGCCGCCTTCGACGACCCCTGCCCCGATGCCCGTCCCGAAGGTGACGTGCGCGACGGAGTCGTAGCCGCGACCCTCGCCGAACCGATACTCGCCGAGCGCGGCGGCGGTGCAGTCGTTCTGGAGGGCCGTCGGCAGCCCGAAGGCGTCGTCGACAGCCTCGGCGAGCGGAATATCGTACCGTCTCGTGCCGTCGTCGGCGTCGAACTCGGCGACGACGCCCCGTTCGGCGTCGACCAGTCCCGTCGTCGAGACCGAAACACCCTGAAGCGGACCGGGCGACCGGGCACGGACGGTCTCAACGGCGTCGACCAACTGCTCGGCCAGCGCGTCGGCGCGGGTGGGCTCTGCGTGAACCGCTACGGGACCTCTCTCCGTCCCGCGGCCGTATCGCACGCGGGTACTGCCGATGTCGACGACGACGACGTTGGTCGCTGAACTCACTTCTGGTACTGCGACGCACGCCCGTTTCAGTATGCGCAACTTATCGACGGGAAGGGAGCGGTTTCTTCGCCCGGAGACGGCGGATTTCGCTCCGAGTTCGTCCTCGGAGCGTCCGTCGGTTCGGACGGGCGTGAACCGCTTCCAACACGAATTGATATCGCGTTTCAGGGTGTATCATCGCCGCACAGCGCTCTCCGCCTCGAACAGGGCATGAACTGTTATCACCCGGTGCCGGGTACGACCTGCATGCGCGTTCACTTCTCGGACCCGACGTTCGACTATCAGACGCTCCGGACGATGGCGTACGCGACGTACCGCGGAGCCGAACCGGGCGAGTGTCTGGCGACCGTCGAGCGAATCGACGGGACCGACTTCGAGGCATGGTACACCGAGTGGCGGCGCACCGCCGACCGGGTCGCGGTCGCCGGCGAGTACGCCGAAGCGGAGAACCACGACGAGACGGCCCGAGACGCCTTCTTTCGGGCGCACAACTACTATCGAACCGCCGAGTTCTTCCTCGACGGCGACGACTCCCGCCGCGTCCCGACGTACGAGCGCAGTCGAAAGGCGTTCCAGCGCGCGCTCGACTACCTCGACGCCTCGGTCGAGGAGGTCGAGATACCGTACGAGGGCACGCAGCTCCCCGGGTATCTGTTCACCCCCGACGGATCGTCCGGCAGGGACCCGGCCGGCGACGATACATCCGACGGCAACTCGTCCGATGGCGGCCCGTCCGAATGGCCGACCGTCGTCTGCCTCGGCGGGTTCGACTCGCTCGCCGAGGAACTGTACTTTCTCTGCGGCGTCCCGGCCGCGCTCGAACGCGGCTACGGTTGCTTTATCTTCGACGGACCGGGACAGGGCGCGCCGCTCCGAATCGAGGGCCTCAAGGCGCGAACCGACTGGGAGAACGTTCTCGGGCCGGTGCTGGACGCGCTCGTCGACGACCCGCGCGTCGACGCCGACCGAATCGGCGTCGTCGGCGCGAGTATGGGCGGGTACTACGCGCCGCGGGCGGCAGCCTTCGACGACCGAATCGCCGCCTGCGTCGCGTTCGACCACTGTTTCGATCTCTGGTCAGCGGCGGCCCACGGTCAAGAACGGCTCGCGGCGCTCGTCGACTACGCTCCCGGCGTACTCGTCAACGCGATGGCCGCACTCGGCGCGCGCGTCGACGCCGGGTCGCGCTGGCGGATGGAGAACTCGCGGTGGGTGTTCGGCACCGACGCCGCGAACCTCCGTCGGACGCTCCGCGAGTACTCGCTCCGCGACGTCGCCAACCGAATCACCTGCCCGACGCTCGCGCTCGCGGGCGAGGACGACCACCTGATTCCGCTCCCGCTCGTCTACGAGTTCGCCGACGCTGTCGCGGGACCGACGACGACGCGCGTGTTCACGACCGAGGAGGGCGCGGGCGAGCACTGCCAAGTCGGTAACCTGTCGCTCGCTCACGGCGAAATATACGACTGGTTCGACGAGACGCTCGCTGAACCGTAACAACCCCGATAAATATCACTCGTACGACTCGTCGCTCACTTCTTCTGCGGACTCGTCGACGACTTCGCCGATGGCGTCGTCGAACACGTCGTCCAGGGCATCGTCGCTGGGTACTTCGAGGAGTTCCTCGACCGGCGCGGCTTCGTCACCGCCGACGAGCGACGAGAGTCGTTCGGTCGTGAGCGCGGCGAACCCGAGAACGAGGACGAACGCGACGCCGCCGATGGCCGCCTCTACCGACGACCCGCCGACGGCCGCCTCGCTGCCGAGCATCGTTCCCAACGGGACGCCGTCGAAGAAGACGCCGACGGCGACGCCCACGGCGGTCCACCCGACGGCGACGACGGCGAGCCCGACTGCGGCCCTGTACTGCCGCTGCGAGACGACTCGGAGTTCGTCTCTCGTCATCAGGTCAGAGTAGAGCAGTCCCGCCTCCTTGACGCGCGGGTAGAGCAGATACAGAAGCGGCGGCCCGAGGAGCGCGACGGCGACGAAGTTGTTGAGTGTGATGATGACCGCTAACACCGAGAACGGGACGAGTCCGAGTAGGTCGACGCCCCACGCGATGATGGCCGCCGTCAGCGTCGAGGCGACGAACGCGACGACGAGGAACTCGACGAGTTGTTTCGTCGAACCCATCGTTGGCTCCTCGCCGCTGGAGAGTCGGCCGAGGTTCCCCCAGAGTCGGTAGGCGACGAAGCCGTAGAAGAAGTTCCCGACGAACCCGAACGCCGAACCCCAAGTGAGCGTGCCGCTGAACGCGTCGCTGAAGAGGTTACCGAACGCCGATCCCCACGCCGCCGCCGGGCCGAACAGCAGGCTGAACACGACCGGGAAGACGTTTCCCGGCCGAACGGTCGTCAGGTGCGGCAGGATGACGAGTCCCTGTGACGGAATCAACGCCGCCGCGTACACCGCCGCGATGACGACGGTGAGCATCACCATCCGCACGTCTTTCCACATCTCGATGATATCGTCCATGTCCGATCACTCCGTCCGCTTCGAGTTCGTTCCGCGTTCGTTCTCCACCCGCTCTCGACGCGCCGTCGTCGCCGGTCTCGCCGTCGTTCTCCTCACGCCCGTACCCCCGCCAGAGTCGTTCTCGCTCTGGGTTGTAGCTCCTCGAAGACGACGGCGGCGACGAAGACGACCGAGATGACGCCGACGAGCGTGACCGGTCCGAGCGCCCCGCCGACGAAGACGAGCAGACAGAGCACCGTCGACAGTCCGACCCGTGTCTTGAACACGATGGTGTCTATCGCTGAGGGCGTCGCCCGGTGACAGACGCCGCTTCCGAGCATGAACGCCGCCGTCCCGAGACAGAGCGCGAGGAGGCCCCCGGGTTCGAGCGCGTGGTGGTGTATCGTCGCCTCGATGGCGGCGCCGACTCCCACCCCCGAGGCAACGATTCCGGCGTGGACGAAGTAGTGGCTGAAGACGTAGACGAGACCGCGCTCTCTCGCACGCAGCCAGTCGTCGGATTCGACCCGCAGGAGGCGGTCGATGAGGCGCTCGTCGAAGTGTCGGAAGTAGAGCCACCACGCGCAGACAGAGATAGAGAACCCGAACGCCGCGACGACGATAATCATCGGCTCGAAGCTGCCGAGGGACGCTTCGAGATCAGTGCCGACCGACACCGCGATGATGGTCTCGCCGAGGACCAGTATCGTCATGAGGCCCAACCGCTCGGGGAAGTGCGAAACCTGTACGAGCACCTCGCTGAACCCGAGGTAGACGACGAACACCCCGGCGATGCTGATGACGAACGAGGCGATCCAGAGCCCGTAGCGTCCCGGCGGCGGGACGAACAACGAGATACCCCAGACGAGCGTCGTCAGCGCGTCGGAGGCTATCCAGTAGTTGTGAAACGCCTTCGCCTCGGTGTCCATGCTGCGCGCGCGAAGATAGAGTCCCGTCAGAAACAGTCGGAGCAGGAAGACGGCGAGCGCGAACGCGAACGACTCACCGTGGAGTGCGCCAGGAACGGTCTCCGACAGGAAGATGACGAGAAACATCGCGACGATCATCGCCAGCCGCGAGAACGTGTCGGTCGTATCGTAGAGGTCCGCGTAGTAGCTGTACGCCAACCACACCCACCAGACGAGCAGGAACTGCGTAGCAAAGTGCCCTACCTCTACCGGCGTTAGATTCCCGTGGAGGTGGCTCGCGAGTTCGGCGACGGCGACGACGAAGACCAAGTCGAAGAACAGTTCGAGCCACGTCGCGTGCCGAACCGCTTCTCCCTCGTCGGTGTACACTGACAGCGGCCGCCCCAACCCTCTAGAGAGCGGAAATCTCGTCTTCATGTCTGTCTTCCATCTATACCTGTTTGTAACGATACTCTAGAGTTCACCTGCCGAGATAACCGTGTCGTAGACTAACACGGTTGACTGTCCGTCGGTCAGGACTGGCCGCGTCGACGGTGACTCGGACGACGACTCGCTCGGGGTCAGTACGACTCGTACGTTGAAGTCCCGACGTCGACGCGGACGAGCGTATTCTCGGGCCACGCGTCCGGGTCCGCGCCGTACTTCGGGTTGATGCGCCGGGCCGCCGCCGCCGTCTCCTCGTCGTCTTCGACCACCGTCGCCGTGCCGAGGAGCGTGGCGCGCCACTTTGCGTCGCCCGCGTCGTCCTCCTGTATGGAGACGGCCACGCGGGAGTTCCGGCGCACGTTTGCGAGTTTCTTGCCCGTCGTCAGCAGTTCGAGCGTCCCGTCGTCGTAGTGGTACCAGACCGGGGCGACGTGCGGTCGGCCGTCGACGCACGTCGCGAAGTGCGCCATCATCGGCTTCGCGGTGATTCGCTCCTCGACTTCCGGCGGAACTGTGCTCTGCGTACGGTCGCTCGTGTCGCTCATACGGGTCGTACGCGCGCCAGCGAGAAAACGGTCGGCCGCTGTTCGGTTGGGGTCAGTCGTCCGCGACCGTGACGTTCTTGCTCCCGCGCCGAACCACGACCCGTCGCTCGTTATCGACGAACGAGTTCCCGACGACGCGCGCGTCGTCGGACGCGAGCAGCGTGACGCCGCGGCTGTTGTTCCGCAGGACGTTGCGGGTGACGAGTGCCCCGTCGCTCTCGATGAGCAGGACGCCGTCGCGGTTGTTTCTGACCCGATTGTCGAGAATCCGGTTTCGGTCACTGTCGCGGAGTCGGACACCGACGGCGTTGCCGACGACGGTGTTGTCGTCGAGCGTCGTCTCGGCGGTGCCGTCCGCCAGCGCGACGCCGTACAGCCGGTTCGTCAGCGTCGTGTTCGTCACCCGGGTCCCGCGCGCCGAAGAACTCCAGACGCCCGCGACACGGTTCGAGACGACACGGCTGTCCCGAACCGTCGTGTTTCGGCTCCCGACGAGCGCAATGCCGTGGTCGTTTCGCGCCGCCAACACGCCCGAGAGCGTCGTGTTCGTCGAGTCGCCGACGAGGTGGACGCCGAACAGCGCGTTCTCCGTCGCCGTGACGTTTCGGAGGCGGTTCGACCGACTCCGGTCCGACAGCGACACGCCGTAGACGCTGTTTCGCGTCGCCGTCGTGTTCGCGACGACGCTCTCCGTGACCGCTCGAAGCGAGAACCCGACTCGACTCCCCCGTGCCACGACGCCCTGGACGTGCAGGTTCGCGACGCGGGTCGCTCGCACCGAGTCATCCCAGTTCGAGACGGTGAGGTTCTCGACGGTGACGTTTCTCGTCGGGCGCTCCCACGACCCGACGACGACGCCCGCAGTGCCGAAGCGTCCGTCGCCGCGAACCGCGTGGCCGTCGCCCTCGACGACGACGTCGTTGGCACTTACGACGAGACACCGCCCGGTGTCGCTCGTGAGGTTCCGCGTCAGTTCGTAGTGGCCGGGTTCGGTGAGTTCGGTACACTCGGCGATGGGCGTCGCTCCGCCGTCGTCGACCTGCGTCGGCCCGACGCCGAGACACGTCTGCGAGAGACAGAGGACCGCGACGACGAGGACGACGTGTCGAACCCCGGTCACGGCCACAGTCGACCTCCGGTCATACGGTGGAGTCGACGACCGACGAAAAGAGCGTTCGGTCGACAGGTCGACAGGTCGACGGTCGGCGAGTCGTCGGGCGCCGGTTACCGGCGACGCTCTTCCGTCAGTGACCCGCGCCGGTCGCTTGCAGACCGACGACGCCGAGGACGATGAGACCGACGAATCCGATGCGGGTGACGGTGAACGGTTCGTCGAACAGGTAGATGCCTGCGATGGCGGTTCCTGCCGCGCCGATACCGGTCCAGACGGCGTACGCCGTGCCCACGGGGAGATTTTCGACGGCTTGGGCGAGCAGGTAGACGCTCACTGCCATCGCCGCGAGCGTCCCGACGCTCGGCCAGAACTCGGTGAACCCGTCGGTGTACTTCAGTCCGAGCGCCCACACCATCTCGAACGCCCCCGCAATGAGGAGGAGTAACCACGACATACGTCTCTCTCCGAGCGAGTGGCACAAGACACTGATGTTCGTGTCTCGCCGCCGACTCCCGACCTCGGCAGTAGTGGCTTACCGCTCGCGGTGGACGCTCCTCGCGATGAGTCAACTCGAAGCACCGGACGCGAGGGGCCGAATCGACGCGCTGAGCGACGGCCTGTTCGCCATCGTCCTCACACTGCTCGTCCTCCAGTTCGAGGTACCGTCCCTCCCTCATGGACGGGTCGGAGCGGAGCTGTTGGCGGCCCTGTGGGGGATGCGCTCACTCGTCTTCAGCTACCTCCTGAGTTTCTTCAGCGTCAGTCTCTACTGGGTCGTCCACCACGACCTCTTTCGCCACGTCGTCGACTACGACCGACGCCTGCTCTACTTGAATTTCGTCTACCTGCTTTTCGTCTCGTTTCTCCCGTTCCCCACGGAACTACTCGGCATCTACGGCGGGGCGGTTGCGTGGACGCTCTACGCGCTCAACCTGGCCACAATCGGGATCCTCACGACGGTTCTGTGGTGGTATACGGCCTCGTACGATCTCCTCGAACCCGAACTCGGTCTCCGGACGACCCGACTCATCGTCCTCCGGTCGCTCATCGCACCGACCGTGTTCTTGCTCTCCATCGGCGTCGCTGCCGTTGACGTCACGTTCGCCTATGTCACGCCGTTTCTCATCGGCCCGCTCCAGTCGTTGTGGACCCGACGGTTCGATCTCTCAGACTACGTATTTTGACCGATTTCGCCGTGCCCCACCGCGTCGACGACGTCTTCGACGTATCGACCGCAATCTCCCGCGTGCCGACCGCGTTTCCGCCTGTCTCGTCAGTTCATCGCCGCCGGAATTTGCTCGATGATGTCGGTCGCGAGCAGCCCGTCTCCGTACTCCTCGTCGGCGAGTTCGCCCGCCTGACCGACGAGCCACGTGCCAAGTTTCGCCGCCTCGACGTGGTCGAACCCCTGTCCGAGGAGCGAGCCGACGATACCGCAGAGCACGTCGCCGGTGCCCGCGACGGTCATCGCGGGCGTCCCCGTCTCGTTCGTCCAGTGGACGCCCTCCGCGAACACCTCGTCCGTGCCGCCCGTCAGGACGACCGTCGCGCCCGTCTCCGTCGCGAAATCGTCAAGCGAGCCGTACTCCTCCTCGATGCGTTCTGTCTCGTCGGTGTCGGGGGTGAATATCGTTCCTTCGAGGTCCGTCCCGACCGCCGGACGGATGGCGTCGGCGTCGACGACGACGGGGACGTCGGCCTCGGAGATCAGACGCTGTACCGTCTCGGGTTCGGGGTCGTACAGCCCCGGACCGACGATGAGCGCGTCGCTCCAGTCGGCCAGCGTCAGCGCGGCGTCCAACGACTCCTCCGAGAGGCGGTCGTCGGCGTAGCGACTGACGAGCAGGTTCTTCGAGTAGCCGGCGACGATCGGAAATATCTCCTCCGGGGTGAGCGCGCGAACGACGTCAGACCCGCTCCGCATCGCCGCCTCGCCGACGAGTGCGGGCTGGTTCGTGAAGTCGATACTCCCGGCGACGACGCCGACTCTCCCGTTGTCCCCCTTGTCGGCTCCCGACCGCTCGGTCAGTCGTTGTAGAAGCTCCTCCATACTGACGACGCAACGGGACGCGACAAAGGCGGTGGGCCTGCAGAATCATGTTCGGCGATGTTCGTCGCCGCCGCTATTGCGGTGAATGTTGCCGATACGGTGGATGCTGCGGGCATCGTAGATTGGACAACTCAGGTGTCCACCGGATGCGAGACGTGCACGGCCCGTCTGTCGACGACGAGCACCTCGCGGCCGTAGGCGCGGAACGAAAACAGTCGGTCGGCGGTCACCTCCTCTCTCGAAAGTCTGAAAACTGCGTCAAGCGCGTCCGGATCAATCCAGTTGTACAGCGGTTCGTCGAGTTCGAGCGCGGTGCAGCCTTCGGCCTCGGCGACGGCGAAAACGACCGCCTCGCTCAGCGACTGGTCGTCGTCTACGCTGTACTCGACGGCGATCGTCGGCGGTTCGACGTCGTTCGCGGCCGTGCGGTGATCTGACCCGTCGAGGGGACGGTCGCTCTCGCCGTGTCCCCCGGTCGGGTGGGTGATACTGGGGTCGTCATCGGTTGGCGCCATTGTTGCCGATAGTTCGTGACGAACGTGGTTGGGCTTGGCCGTTCACGGATGAAGGCGTTCATACGTGGCCCCGGGAGAGACCCGCAATCCTCCGATTACGCCTGTTTCGGCCGACTGCCGTCGGCGAGTCCGGTGCCTTCGATGAGTTTGGCTTGACCGCGTCGAAGCCGTCCGGCGACCGCGCGCGGGGAGATGTCGAACTTCGCCGCGAGTTCGTCGAGCGTGATCCGACGAGGCTCGTCGAAGTAACCGGCACGGTACGCGACGGCCATCGCCTCCCGCTGTTCGGGCGTCATGTCGCCGAGCGGGTCGAGCCGTCGGTCCGCGGAGGTGGAGACGCGGGTGAGCGAGATGGGTATCTCGTTCTCGCGGCAGAACTGCGTGAACGCGGTCGCTCTGTCGCCGTCGGCGAACCGGACTGAGAAGTGCCACTCGACGGAGTTGGCGCGCGCCTCGAGGAGGGTTCCGTCGTTCTGCACGATACCGCGGAGCGTTCCGGCAGCCTCGTGGTTCCACCGCGCGCTAAGCAGGACGCCGTCATCTACTCGGTCGACGATGTTGATCTGGTCGATGGCCGGTTCGCACTGGGCCGACGACGCGAAGTCGTCCGACTCGCCGTTGAGCAACCAGAAGAAGGGTATCACCGTGTCTCCCGTCGGGACGACCCTGTCGATTTCGATGCGCGTCTGCGGGTCGTCGCCGATCGAGCGCCCCAACGCGCAGTCCTTCGTTGGGACGGTGAACGTGACGTTGACACTCATGCTCGTAGGGTGGACGTACTGGTAGATACCCCTGTCTGTTCTCTCGCTTTTCTAACATTCTCTGCGGCGGACCGAACTCGTGGTCAGGGCGACGATTGACGGGTCTCGACACCGACGTCCGAACTATGAAAGCGGTGACGAAGGACGGCTGTGAGGTAGAGTGCGCCGAGGTCCGAGAGCGAGACCACGGGGTGATGCTGTACGACGGCGACGACCGACAGGTCGGGTACGTCCCGTACGACAGCCTCGAACACGTCGTGCCAACCCGCCTGCCGGTGAGTTCGAGCAGTCTGCGGAGCGTCGGCTACGACGAGGACGCGGGCGCGCTCGAACTCGAGTTTCACAGCGGCGGGGTCTACCGATACGAGGGCGTCGCCGAGGAGACGTACGAGGAACTGCTCCACGCGTCTTCCCGCGGGCGGTACTTCCACGACCACATCCGCGGCGAGTACGACTACCGACGGATTCTGTAGGGAGTTCAGCCTGCGGAGGTGGCGGAGTCGTCGCTCGGCGGTCGGTGGCTGACGCTGGCGGTCGGCGACTAGCGGTTCGCGGTCGGCGGAACACTCGTGTCGGTGGTCGCAGTAGTCGTCGTCGGATGCAGATTTCGGTCTCGGTCGACGACAGAGAACCGTCGACGCTCGTCTCGGCGGTCCGCGCCCACGAGGACGTCGCGGCGGTGAACGTCTCGCGACTCGCCTCGGGCGACATCGTCGTCGGCGACGTCCGCGAGACGCCGGTTCGACGCGACAGAACGCCTGAGCCCGACGACTCGGTTCGTGTGGCGTTCGAGCGAAAGACGGTCCGCGACTACGCCAGTTCAGTGTTTCGGCGCTCCGGAACCACGCTGGGCGAGCAGGTCGAGAAGATGAACGCCGCCTACGCCCACTCTTACGTCCTGCTGGAGGGGAACCTCGCGGACGTGGACGAGTTCGAGGAGCGGGCGAGCGCGATCCGCGGGTCGATGGCCTCCATCACCGCCCGCGACGCGACGCCGGTGATTCCCTGCGGCACGCAACGACTCCTCGTCGATGTCGCGGTTCGAATCGGCCGCAAGCACCTTGAATCGCCGTCGACACGGTCGCTCCGCGCCGGCGCCGTGCCGAACCGGAACGAACCGGTGACGAAGCGGATGTACGGCTGTATCGAGGGCGTCGGCCCGACGACGGCGGCGGCGCTGTACGACGCCTACCCGACGGTCGAAGCCGTCCTCTCAGCGTCGGTGTCGGACCTCCAGCGAATCGGAGGCGTCGGCGAGACGCGGGCACGGGCCATCCACGAGGCGTTCCGGAGCCGCGAATAGCCGGGCGCGGCGCGTCGCAAACTGAGCCGCGCCCGTCGACCCACTGCGAGTTTGTAGGCTCAACAGCTTCGGGGCTGGCCGCCGAACGCTGCCACGATTGTCGCGAACTTCACGACAAGCACGTCGGAAAACGCGTGCTCTCGCAGAGCGGGAACGAACTCGGGACGGCCGAACGCGTCGAGAACGGCGACCCGTACGTCGAAATCGAACCCGACGCCGACCCGAATATCCTCGACGAACTGAACTGGGATGGCACAGTCAGCCAGGAGGTACACCGCCTCGGGACCGCCACGTCGGCGACATCACCGAAGGAACGGTTCGTCTCGGGGTCTAACAGCGTTAGCTGGGACTCCGAAGGGGAGCGCCCGCCGTCGGGTTCACCCGACCACACCTATACGCGACTCGGCGTCGTTCCCTCCCACGCCATGTCTACAGATCTGATCGACGACGAGGGTAAACCGCTCCTCGACGGAACTGGCGAGCACGTCGGCTTCGTCGCCGACGTGGAGGACGGAACCGCCTACGTCGAACCCGACCGCGACATCGACGACGAGTCGAAACGGCGACTGGGATGGGGGCCGTCGAAGGCGGAGACGTACCCGCTCCGATGCGACGCCATCGACAGCGTGACCGACGAGAAGATTCGCCTGCACGCCGACTACGGCGGCGAGTAGAGACCGAATGCTGCGCCCCCGCAAACGGATTTTCGACGGTCACCGGAGGACACGACTTCGATGCTCGTTCTCGGAGACGCCCACGCCGACGACCCGGCGAAACGCCGCGCGCTGTTGGCTGCCTACCGCGCCGCGCGAGAGAATCCGGCCGTCGAGGCGGAAACGGCGCTGCAGCTCGGTGACCTGCACCACTACGACCTCCCGGTTCCGACGTGGTTCGTCGGCGGCAACAACGAGGCGTTCGACGTCATCGAGTCGATGCGTCGCGGCGACACCTCGCTCACCGCGTCGCGGCCGCACCTGCTGGCGAGCACCGCGGTCGAACTCGACGGCCTGCGCGTCGTCGGCCTCTCCGGGACGTACGCACCGACGCAGTACGACAGGCCGCGCGTCGAACTGCGCGGCGAGCGCCGCCGACACTTCGTCAGCGAGGATATCGAGTGCGCGAGGGCACTCGGCGACGCGGACGTGGTGCTCTGCCACCAGGCGCCGCACGGCGTCTTCCGAATACGCGGCCGCGACGTCGGCTGCGACCCGGTCGACGAGGTGCTGCGGGCGCTCTCGCCGGAACTCTGCCTCGTCGGCCACTACCACCGCCACGCCGAGGGGTCGGTCGACGAGACGCGAGTCGTCAGCCTCGCGCCCGCGTGGGAACGCTACTACTCGCTCGACCCCGAAACGCTGGAATCGTACGAGAATCTCGGCGCGGACGCACCCTGAGCCGAGTGTCGAGTACCGATTCCGTTCGCGGAGACAGTCTCGCGTCGAGGCCGTTCGCCGAACAACTTTGCTGCCGCCGCTCGTTCGCTGACACGTGTTCCGACGCACGCTGCTTCACCGGAGCGGTTCGGTGCTCGCCGGTTTCTGTGGGGTGAGCGGGGTCGACATCGGCGGTGTCGACGTCAATGCCGATGCCGTCGACGCCGATGCCACCTTCGGAGGCGTGCGGTCGACGTACCGGAACCCCGTCTACGACCGCGTCTTCGCCGACCCGGCGGTCGTCCGCGACGACGACGGGGCGTTCTACGCCTACGGGACGTACAACGACTGGAGCAGTCCCCGACCGCGGCGGCTGATTCCGATACTCAGCTCCGGTAACCTCGTCCGTTGGGAGTACGTCGGCGAGGCGCTCCGGCGGATTCCGGCGTGGCGAAGGTCGAAAAATTTCGGTCTCTGGGCGCCGGACGTGAGGCGAATCGGCGGACGGTACGTTCTCTACTACTCGCTCACGCGGTTCGGCGACGAAAACCCGGCCATCGGCGCCTCCGCCTCCGAGACACCCGCCGGGCCGTTCGAAGACCGGGGAAAGGTGCTGCAGAGTGACGACATCGGTCTCCCAAACACCATCGACCCCTGCCCGTACGTGGAGAATGGTACGCCGTATCTCTTCTTCGGGAGCCACCGCGGAATCTACGGCGTCCAGCTGACGCCGAACGGCCTGTCGGTCGCGGGCGACCCGTTTCATATTGCAGGCGACGGCGTTGAGGCGCCGTACGTCGTCCGGCGGAACGGCCGGTACTACTTCTTCGGCTCGCGCGGAACCTGCTGTGACGGAGCCGAGAGCACGTATCACGTCGTCGTCAGCCGCGCGGACTCGCTTCGGGGACCGTACCGCAACAGGGTCGGGGAGTCGCTGCTCGAAGCGCCGGGGACGACGATTCTCCGCGGCGACGACACCTTCGCTGCGCCCGGCCACAACGCCGTCGTCGTCGACGACAGCGGGGACTGGTGGACGCTCTACCACGCGTACGAGCGGGCGAACCCATGGGCGTGGTCGAGAGCGGTGCCGCGCCGGGTGCCGATGCTCGACCGGATGGTGTGGGAGGACGGGTGGCCGACGGTCCCGTCCCGAACGCCGAGTCGTGTCGCGCGGGCGCCGACCGTCGGCGGTCACTGACCCCGTCCGAGTCAGCCGTCGCCGTCGCTGCGCCACCGCCGGACTGCATCGACGAGCGCGTCGGCCGCCTCGTCGGCGTCGAGTTCGTCGATGTCGAGGGTCAAGTCGGCGTCTGCCCCAGGTTCGTCGAACTCGGCGTGGACGACGTAGACACCCCGTTCGTCGATGCCGTTCTCGCGGGCGCAGTTCCGCTCCAGACACGTCTGCAGCGACGCGGTCACGTGGACGAGACGGGCGTTTGGCAGTTGCAGAAACCGCTCCTCCCACTCGCGGTGATAGAACGTTCCGTCGAGTAGCCAATCCGCATCGGGGCGCTCGACGACGCGGTCGTACAGTCGTTCGTACGTCCGCCGCGAGAAGTCGTCCGAGTGCAGCACCTCGAACGGCGCGCCCGCCGCCGCCAGTCGCTCGGCGGCCCGCGTCGCGACGGTCGTTTTGCCGGCCCCCGGCGGCCCGCAGACGAGGAGGATCATGCCGCGGCGACGGTCGACGCTCGGTTACTTCATCCGCTTGCGGAGACTGTCGAGCGTCAGTAGCCCTTGTATCGCGTACGAGAGTTTTCTGCTCTTTCGCGCGACGGTGGCGGCGCCAAGGAGTAGTCCCGCGCGTTTCATGTTGCCGCGCTTCCACGCCAGTCCCGCCTGCGCGATGAGCGACAGCAGATTGAGTCGGCCGAGTGTGCTTCCGCCTTTCTTTCCATCGGAGGGGTTTTTGTATGCCATGTGACAAGATACGGCTCCCAGATACGTAAGTAACAGGGCAGAAATCAGTCAATTCGAGCGATTCGTCACGCCGCCTGTTCCTCGGCGCGCGCATCATGATTGCGCTCGTCGATGCGGTCCGAAACCCAATCGACGGCCGGCGTCGCCGTCACGCCGTGGACGACGACGGAGAAGAGGACGATACAGCCGACGAGTGCCCACAGCCTCGGCGCCCCGGGGAACGCGGCGCTGTTCAGCGCGTACGCGAGGTAGTAGAACGACCCAATGCCGCGGATACCGAAGAACGCGATGGCGGCGCGCTCGCGCCAGTCGCGGCTGAAGCCTAGGAGGCCGACGACGCCGGCGACGGGGCGGACGACGAGGACGATCGCCAGCGCGACGGCGACGTCGACGAGCGTGAGCGGGTCGAGCAGCCCCGTAACGAGCGCGCCGCCGAACAGCACCATGACGACCGTCATCAGCGCCTGTTCGCCCTTCTCGGCGACGCTGTGGAGCGTCTCGTTGTAGTCGTGGCGCCGCTCGACGCCCCGAAGCACCAGCGCTGCGACGAAGACGGCGAGGAAGCCGTACCCGTCGACCAACTCGGTCACGCCGTAGGCGACGAGCGTCCCGCCGAGCGCTTCGAGACCCTCGACGCTCTGGGCGAGTCGCGTCTTGGCGGTGACGCGGAAGACGAGCGTCGCGAGGAGGTAGCCGACGACTACGCCGCCGAGCAGCCCCACGACGATTCGGTAGGCGACGTCAACGGCGAGCCAGTCGCCGAACCAGTTCTCGGGTGCGAGACCCTTCGCAGCGAGAGCGATGGCGAGGTAGGTGAAGGGGAAGGCGAAGCTGTCGTTGAGGCCCGCCTCGGAGGTGAGCGCGAACCGAACCTCGTCGGCTTTCCCCGGTTGCCCTTCGGCCATATCGGCCTCGTCGCCCTCGCCCGGCGGTTCGACCTGCACCTCCGACGCGAGTACGGGGTCTGTCGGCGCGATCACCGCCCCGAGCAGCGCGGCCGTCGGGATTGCGAAGCCGGCGACGCCCCACCCGAGAAACGCGGCGGCGGCGATAGACAGCGGCATCGTGACGACGAGCAGCCGCCACGTCGACGCCCATCCCCTGAGAGTCGGCGCGCGGTCGAGTTTCAGCCCGGCGCTCATCAACGCGAGGATGACGCCGAGTTCGGCGAGTTTCTCCGCGACGGTGCCGTACTCCAGCGGGTTCGGGTTCGGGAGGCCGAGCGGGAGTGAGAAGACTATCGCGCCCAGCGCGACGTAGAACATCGGCAACGAGATTGCGCGCTCGGAGATGATTCGCGGGAGGACGGCGACTCCGAGCATCGCGACGCCGAGGATGGTGAGCGTGACCACGTAGGGGTCGAGAGCCATACGGCGAATACTGCGAGCATCCGGAAATAGCTGGGCCGCCGTCAGAGATACCGGCGGTAGCTACAGCCGCTGCAGGAGAGCACGTCGGAATCGACTCGGAGGACGCCGTCGCAGTGGACGCACTGTCCGGCGAGACGGCTGTCGGACGCCTCGACCGCTCGTCGCAACCACCCGACCTCTTCGCGGAGTCGGACGAGTTCCGCCTGCTGTAGGCGTTCTGACCGACGAGCGGTGTGCGTGCGCCGCCGTTCCGTCCGCTGCCGCACCGAGCGTTGGCCTACAGTCATATGTTACCGTACGTCATTGATGGGCTTGAACCTCTGTACGCGCCCGACGGTCGGACGTTCTCCCCCGCAGTCACTCGCCGCTGGCCTCCGCGTCCGTCTCTGGACCCGTCTCCGGGGTCGACCCCAGCGCGTCCATCGTCGTCTCCGGCGTCACTGACTCGCCGTGGAGCAGTTCGGAGAAGGCGATGCGAACGAGTTGCAGCGACAGCACTAACACGAGCGGTCCGAGAAACAGCCCGTACCAGCCGAACAGCATCGTCCCCATGATGTACGAGAACATCACGAGACCGGTGTGAATCTTCCGCCCGGAGATGTACGGCCGGAGGACCGTCTGCGGGAGGATGTCGAGGAGGAGAAACGAGACGACGAGAAGGCCGAGCGGGTAGACGAGCAGGTCGCCTGGCGCCTGAAACGCCCGAACGAGAAGCGCCAGCACGAGCGGCACGTAGACGATTTTCCCGACGACGATGGGGACGAGCGTCGCCAACCCGGTCAGGAGCGCGAGAAGCGCCGCCACCGGGACGGTCACCGGGTCCGGGGCGACGGCGTTGTACCCGTAGTAGACCCCTGTCGCCAGCACCGCGACGACGAAGATGAGCAGGATGTTGCCGAAGTAGAGCGTCTCCAGGTCCTTGTCGACGGCCGTCGCGTAGCCGTACGCCGCGCTCCCGGGCTCGGCAACGTCCGAGCGGAACCAGTTGGCGACCTGATCACCGTCGCGGAGCAGGAAGTAGCCGATGGCGAACGCCAGCGAGAGGTGGAGAAGCCCGTTCGCGACGGCACCCAGCACGCCGACGCCGGCGGAGAGCACCCCTTGCAACTGGCCGCCGCGGAGGGCGTCGAAGACGCGTCCCGGTTGCTCGACGACCGACGCCAACTGCGCGGGGTTCCGATTACCGGGGAGGTACTGTAACAGTCCCTGTAACTGCCCGTTGATGAGCGAACTCAGTTCGTTGAGTCCGACGAGGGCAACGGCCCCGACGACGAGAAACAGCGGTAACAGCGTGACGAGTAGCGTCGAGATGGCCGCGATACCGTCTGAGGACGTCCAGTTCCTGACGCGGCGGTATATCGGACGCGTCCCGTAGTAGGCGAACAGTCCGAGCGCGAGCGTCCCGACGAACGAGTAGGCGACGAACAGGAGCGTCGCTCCGAGCGCGAGGGTGAGCACCCACCACCCGACGACGTTCCGCGAGAGAGACGTATCGATGTCGGTGAACATACCGGGGAATACGACGCCGAGAGTGAAACCCGTGGGGGGTGAGGTTTTACTCTTGCGCCACAAACGACCCGCCGATGGCATCGTTGACGGGCGTTCGTGGCGCGATCTACTTTCCGACGCGCGCGCACAACCACTACCAGACGTGGGCGGGCTACGACTCGGCGCGGGCGGCGAGCGACCTCGACTACGCCAACCGACTGAACCTCGACGCCGTTCGCGTCATCCTCAGCTACCACCGCTGGCGCGAGAACCGCCGCGCCTTCGCGGACGCGTTCGACGACTTCCTGCTTCACGCGGAGAACCGGGGCATCCGAGTCCTCCCGGTTCTGTTCGAGAGCATCGGCAGACAACCGACCAAAGCGCGACGCCGGGCGACCGGCGACGCTCCCGCACTGAAATCGCCCGCCGGTGCGACGGTTCGGCAGCCGTGGAAGTGGGACGGACCGCGAAACTTCACGCGATGGGTCATGAATCGCTGTACCGATCCCGACGTCGTTCTCGCGCTCGAAATCATGAACGAACCCGGCGAGTGGGGACCGCGACTAAGCTTCGTCCGCGAGATGCTTCGGGTCGCGAACGAGGCGGCCCCGTCGGTCCCGCTGACCGTCGGCTGTAAGGACATCCGGTACAACAAGCAGTTCTCGGACCCTGAGCCCGACGTGTACCAGTTCCACATGAATCTCCCGCCGACCGAGAAACAGGCGCGGCGGGAGATCCGCGACGCGGTGACGTTCGCCCGCGCACACGGCAAACCGGTGTGGCTCACCGAGTGGCAGCGACTCCGCCGGAGTCCGCGCTCGCCGCTCCGCCCGAACTACGCCTCGCTCGCGCCAATAATCCGCCAGAGCGCGCTCGACGGCGACTTCTTCTGGCAGCTGATGCTCAAACCGGCGTACATGCGAAAACAGCGCGAGCGGGGCCGCATCAACGGACTGTTTCACGACGACGGCGCGGTGTTCTCCGCCGCCGACGCGACAGCACTGGCCCAACGCCCGGAGGCGGAGTCGCGCGGAGAGACGGAGGGCCAGTCGGTCGAGTGGGTCGAACGACAGAAACCCCCGAGCGGGTTCGGTGCGGGCGGCGGAAACTAATTCTTCGGCGGAGTTCGCTCAGTCGCTCTCTTCGAACTCGAGCGCGACCGAGTTGATACAGAACCGCTTGCCGGTCGGTTCGGGACCGTCCGAGAAGACGTGGCCGAGGTGGCCGTCGCAGTTCGCGCAGCGAACCTCGATGCGGCGCATCCCGTGGCTGGTGTCCTCCAACTTGGTTATCTTCTCCTCGTCGGCGGCGTAGAAACTCGGCCACCCGCAGGAGGAGTCGTACTTCGTCTTTGAGTCGAACAGCACCTCGCCGCAGCCGGCGCACTTGTAGACGCCGTCGTCGTCGCGGTCGACGTGCTCGCCGCTGAACCGGGGTTCGGTACCGCTCTCGCGGAGGATTTCGTACTCCTCCTCGGTCAGTCGCTCGCGCCACTCGTCGTCCGATTTGGGGAGGTCTGTCTGTTGTTCGCTCATGGCTCGAAGTAGGGTCCGAACCCGGTTAGGGGTTCTGCTCGCGGGCGTCGGTGTCGAATTCAGTGCCATCGACGGGTTCGACCCGTTCCAGCACGATTCCTCTCCCGAATCCGCCGCGAGCGTCGCGCTTCTCCCGTCGGAGACGGTCGAGTTCCGCGTCGTCGACGCCCAGAGCCTCCCGAATCGCGTCGACGACTTCGCATACGTCGGCCAGTTCCTCGGTATCGCGACTTTCGGCGAACTCTTCGGCCTCCTCGACCAACTTCTCGGCGAGTCGACGCCGATACTCCTCACCGTCGGCGACGTTCGTCACCGGGCGCTCACCGCTCTCGCGGATGATTCGGGGAATGTCGTCGCGAACGAGTTTCTCGTACTCGCGGGTTGGTGCACCGGTTTCCTCGCGTTCGTCGCCCATCGACTCACTCCGGAAACAGCTCTTCCTCGCGCTCTATCGACTTTATCTTCGCCACGTCCTCGTCGTCCAGATCGAGGTCGACGGCCGCGAGGTTCGCCCGCATGTGCTCTTCGCCGCTCGCCTTCGGAATCGTAACCACGTTCTCCTTCCCGGCCAGCCACGCGATGCTGACTGCTGCCTCGTCGGTATTGTGCTTCTCGGCGACCTCCGAGAGTTCCGACACCTCGAACACTTTCCCGGCGGCCAGCGGCGAGTACGCGACGAGATAGTAGTCGTTTTCCTGCGCGTGGGAAACGAGTTTGGGCGAGTAGAACAGCGGATGCAACTCGGTCTGGTGGGCAAAAAGCGGCGTATCCAGCAGGTCGAGCGCCTCGTCGAGTTCAGAGAGAGTGAAGTTGCTCACGCCGACGTGTCGGATTCGGCCTGCGTCGCGGAGTTCGTCGAACGCGGCGAGCGTCCGCTCGGGATCGTACGCGTCGATAGGTCGGTGGACGTACAGCAGGTCCGCGTAGTCGACACCCAAACGCTGGAGGCTTCCGGTCGTGCTCGACAGCACGTCGTCGTAGCCGAGTTTGTCGGCCCACACTTTCGTCGCGACGACGACGTCCTCGCGCGGGACGTCGCTCTCGGCGAGTCCCTTTCCGACCACGTCCTCGTTGTCGTAAATCTGCGCCGTGTCGAGGTGTCGGTAGCCCACGTCGAGCGCGGTGCGGACGCTCTCGACGCCCGACTCGCTGTCGAGTCCCATCGTGCCGAGACCGATCGGCGGGAGCGTCGTCTCGCGGCCGCTCACGCGCCGGTTCCTCCGTCGGAGTCGGCCGTGGTCTCCGTCTCGGCTTCGACAGACGGCGTCGGTGCGTCGCTGACACTGTCGCCGCTGACCGCCACGCCGTCGATGTCGAGCAGTCCGGCGAGCGACTCGATCTCGTACGTCGGCTCGACGTCGAGGGGGTAGCCCGCGCGGTGTTCGCGACGGATGAACGCCGAGTCGAGTCCGGCGTTGTGCGCCGCGAGCACGTCGGTGCCGCTGTCGCCGACGAACAGCGCGTTCTCGGTGCCGAGGTCCGCGAGGGCTCTGTCGACGTAGTAGGTGTTCGGCTTCTTTCGCGCGACGCTCTCGGGGATGGGTTCGCGGCCGTACGCCGTCTCGAAGAGGTGTTCCACGTCGAAGTGAGAGAGGACGAAGTCGACCGTCGCCTGCTGGTTCGAGGAGACGATGCCGAGCGGGTGGTCGAGCGAGCGAACCACGTCGAAGTCGTCGTACAGCGCCTTCCGTCCGGCGCGAATCTCCGCCTGCTGTGCCCGCGAAGCACAGCGGTCGCGGGCGGCGAAGATCGTCTCCGCGTCGAGGCCGTAGGCGTCGGCGACGTCCGTCAGACCGTCGGGCGTGACGCCGAGGGTCATCGCCGCCACGTGGTCTGCGTGCGGGTCGTTAACGCCGCAGTCGACGAACGCTTCGCGGGCCGCGCGTTCGAGTACGGCGACCTCCACGAGGCTCACCAGCACACCGTCGTTGTCGAAGATGATTGCATCGTACACTGCCGTGTACTGGCGACCGAGATGCCAAAAAGCATCCGCCGTCGAACGCACCGACAAACGAATCTTTTAGCGCCTCGCGGCCAACCGTTTTCCCAATGGCGAAGTCCACAACGGTCGACACCGACTGGGAGGGACGATGACCCGAACCGTCTGTATCGTCGGTGCGGGTGCGGCGGGCGTCGGCGCGGCGTACGCGCTCCGAGACGCCGAGGCAGACGTAACTGTTCTCGAGAAGAGCCGCGGCGTCTGTGGCCGGGCGGCGACGCGCCGCCGCAGCGACTGCCGCTACGACCACGGCGCGAACTACTTGAAAGACGCCGACGAGCACACCGTCGAACTCGTAGAGTCCCTTGGCGACGACGGACTCGTCGCCTTCGACGACCCGGTGTGGACGTTCGACGCCGACGGAACGATCTCCGAGTCCGACCGCGACCCGGAGACGAAGTACACGTGGGAGGAGGGCATCACGCAGCTCGCGAAGCGACTCCTCGCGCGGACGGACGCGACGGTCCACCGGGAGACGCGCGTTGAGCGCATCCAGCGCGGCAGCGGACGCGAACACGTCGACGAGGACGCCAACGGCGACCGGTGGTACCTCGTCGACACCGACGGGGAGTCGTACGGTCCCTTCGACGCGCTCGTACTGACGCCGCCGGCCCCGCAGACCGCCGCGCTCCTCGCGGAGACGAAGTGGCACAGCGAACATCTCCCGGCGCTGCGCGAGGCCGTCGGCACGGTTCGCTATCGGACGATTCGCTCGGTGATGCTGCACTACCCCTTCGAGGTGGACGTGCCGTACTACGCGCTCGTCAACACTGACAAGAAACACGATATTGGGTGGCTCTCGCGCGAGGAGTGCAAGCGCGACCACGTCCCCGACGGCGAGAGTCTGTTGGTCGTTCAGATGGCTCCACAGTGGTCCGAGGAACACTACGACGAACCGTTGGAGGAGACGGCCGACGTCGTCGCCGGGAAAGTCGCCGACCTGATGGACGACGACCGACTCGCCGAGTTCGACTGGACTGACGACCAGGGTTGGCGCTACGCGCAACCGAACTCGGGCGCGAGCGAGGAGATTCTTCGCCGCGGCGAGGACGACGGTCTCTTCTTCGCAGGCGACTGGGTCGCCGGCGAGGGGCGCGTCCACCTGGCGCTGTGGAACGGCGTCAAGGTCGGTAAGCGGATTTCGGGGTCGTTCTGAGCGCTCTCGCCGACCGGTTCAGTCTCCACTGACCTCTTCGTGAATCTTCTCGCCGCGCTGTAACCGCGAGGCGATGGTGAACGTCTGCTCGCGCTCGCGGCGCGTCGGGAAGTGTGCCGACAGGTAGCGCGCGACGGCGACGGCGAGCGTCCGAACCTCCTCGGGGGAGTCCTCGCGTTCGTCCATCTGCGCGAATCCGGCTTCCAGCGCCTGGTACGTGTGGAACCCCGCGTCCTCGCGGAGCAGCGCCTCGCCAAGCCGCGCCTTCAGCGTCGACAGCTCGCCGCCCGCGTCGAGGTAGTGCGCGGCAGCGCGCCCGGCGTCGTTCACCTCGCCCTCCATTTCGAACGTCATCCGGAGGTCGCCGAGCAGTTCGTCGGAGTCGGCGCTCTCTGCCCCCCGCTCGGGAATCGGCGCGGCGGGCGTGTTGAGGAAGCGGTCGAGGTAGACGTTGACCGCCGCGTCGAAAACTCCTCTATACAGTTCCGGCGCGTCGGTTCGCTGACTCGCCTGATGGACGGCGTTCGCGTAGGTGAACGTGTGGTGGACAGTGTTCCAGTCGGCGAACTCGTTGGCCGTCGAGAACTGCGCGACGCGCGTCGCGGCGGCGTAAGCGACCGCTCGGGCGAGTTGCTCGACGGTCGCGCCCTGCCGGATGGCGCCTTCGAGTGCGGCGACGATGCGGTCGGGGTCGTCGTCGCGGAGCGTCTCGGTGAAGTCGTCGGGTTCGGTCCACTCCTCCCCGTCGCCTTCCGCGCGCAGCTCGGCGAGACGGTCGAACGAGTCGTCGAGCATCGCGGCAAGGTCTAGCGGCTGTCGCCACGAGGAGCGCTCTTCGCTCCGCGCGGCGGTTGCGAGGCCCTCGACGAGACTCGGGAGGACGTGCTCGGCGTGGTCCCACCCGACGATATCGAGCGACTCGCAGGACTTGTTGACGAAGTCCATCGTGTGTCCCGTGTCGAGGTAGCGGTGGTCCGTCGCCGCGGAGACAAGCATGTCGGTGAGCTCCGCCTGCGAGGCGCCGGAGGCGATAGCCGTCCGCAGACAGCGCTCGGCGCCGTCGGCGTCGCGAACTTCGATGCAGTCGCGGAACCACGATTTCAGGCGCGAATGCGGCAGGTCGCGCGCCTCGAACGACTCCTGGTCGAACTTCGGCGGTTGGTCCGCGCAGTCGGCGGCAACGTGGACGAGGCCCTGGTACAGCGCGCGCTTCTCGTCTTCGTCGCGCAGCGTCGGCAGGACGTTCGCCATCGCCGTGAGGATAGTCAGCCCCGAACTCCACCCGCCCTCGCGGTAACGCGTGCCGAACAGCACTCCGGTCTCCACCTGTTCGCTCGGGTCGACGCCCGCGTCGACGAGGCCGATTGCGGATTTCGCGAGGACGAGTCGGAGGTTCTGTTCGAGACCGTCCTCGAGTCGGTTCGCCCAGTGGTCAGCGGGCGGTTCGTCGCGCGTCGGTCGCGGATCGACGTAGACGGTTCCGTCGCGTAGTTCGACGGGGTAGCTCTCCACGTCGTCGGCCCACGGGTCGAACGTGTCGCCGCAGGAGAGTTCGAACCGCGCGTGGTGCCAGTGGCAGGTGAGGATGCCGTCCTCGACGCTGCCCTCGGTCAGCGGAAAGCCCATGTGTGGGCAGCGGTTATCGACTGCACGTACCTCACCCTCGTGGTGAAACAGCGCTATCGCGCGCCCCCGGACGTTGACGAGTTTTCGGCCCGCTTCCGCCAGTTCGCGTTCGTCGCCGACTGCGACGAGGTCGGACCCGGCGTCCGGCGTGTCGGTGCTCATAAGAGACGGTGACGAGTACCAGAGACAAAACCGTTCGCTGGAGCGCGTTTTTGTAACTGTTCTGTTATAAATCGAGGCGGGTTACATCCTGTCGAAAGACCGGCTATCGCGCCGCAGACCGGTCCGGTAGTCGAGACAGTTCGGCGACGAGATGATTTATATAGCAGCACGCGTAGTTCCTATAACAGTGTCGCTCACCCTCCACATCGACCCGCACGTCCACTCCGAGGCGTCGTACGACGGGACCGACCCGGTCGAACTCATCTTGGAGCAGGCGGCCGAAATCGGTCTCGACGCGGTGGTCATCACCGACCACGACGCCATCGAGGAGTCGCTTCGCGCGGCCGATCTCGCGCCGCTGTACGGTCTCGTCGGCATTCCCGGCGTCGAAGTTTCGACCGCCGAGGGCCATCTGCTCGCTATCGGCGTCGAGGAGATGCCCCCGACGCGACGACCCTACGGCGAGACGATCGAGTGGGTCCACGACCACGGCGGCGTCGCTATCGTCCCGCACCCGTTCCAGCGGAGTCGCCACGGCGTCAGACGGCGGGTGCTCGACGCGCTCATCGGCAACGAGACGCCCGAGGCGAGCCCCGCGGACGGCGTTGACGGCGGCGACGATACTCGTGCCGACACCAACGGCGGTACCGACGCCGACGAACCGACCGCCACCTCCCGAACGCCGGACGCCGTCGAGGTGTACAACTCGTGGCTGTTCACGGGTTACAAGAACCGACGGGCGCGACGTTTCGCCGACGCGCACGGCTACCCCGGCGTCGCCGCCAGCGACGCCCACACGCTGTCGCTCGTCGGGCGGGCGTACACGGAACTCACGATTCCCGACGCGACGCGCGCGGACCTCGACGCCTCGCTGGTTCTCGACGCCATCTGCGGCGGTTCGACGGAGGTACAGGGCCGGCGAACGCCCATCCCCGTCTCCGCGCGCCACTACGCCATCGGCGCGGCCAGACAGAGCGGCTACTACGCCAAACTCGGCGCGCTCCGCAGCGGGAAGGCGGCGAAGGCGGGCGCGATGCTCAGCGGCAAAGCCGCCAAGACTGGCGCGTTACTCGGCGGGCGGGCGGCGAAGACGAGCGCCGCCCTCGGAGGACGGTACGCCGCCCTCGGCGCGGCGCGGGGGGCGCGTTTGCTCTCGAACCTCTCGCCGCTGTCACGTTCGCTGTAAAACCAGCCACCGTCGCCGCCGAAGCTTCATTGGCCGTGCCGTCGAACGAGCGACTACCCCCGATGAACTCCGACGACGTTCCCGACCCCGGTGATTTCGCCGGCGCCGACCCGCTGAACGAGCGGACCGACACGCTCGACCGCGGAATCATCTATCTCCTCCAGAAAAACGCCCGGACGTCGTTCACCGACGTGGCGGCGGCGCTCGGCGTCTCCGACAACACGGTCCGGAACCGTATCGACCGACTCCAAGATGTTGGCATTATCGACGGCTACACGATTGAAATAGATTACAACCAGACGCCCGGCCAGCACCACTACATCTTCATCTGTTCGGCGCGGGTGACTCAGCGCGAGGAGCTAGCCGAAGCGGCGCTCGATATCCCCGGCGTCGTCGAAGTGCGGACGCTGATGACCGGCGAGCGAAACGTCCACATCGAAGCCGTCGGCGTCGACAACGACGACATCACTCGAATCGCCTTCGCACTCGACGAGCTCGGTCTTGAGGTCGTTCAAGAGGATCTCATCAGACGAGAGGACCGCCGCCCGCTCGCAAACTTCGAGTTCGAAAAGCGAGACTGAGCTGTGTCGGTATATATACTCCGTCGGATTTCCGGACACTGGGTTTCGAAAAACGAACTTCTTGGCGGTCAAATATCCGCATATCGAGATTTGAGGCAATTTATTTATACAGTTCCGAACCGTACTCCGTTCGTGTCGTCAGGAAACATATACGAGTATCGAATCGACACCGACGAACTGCCGAGCGTCGGAGTCGTCAGCGCGGTAGCAGAGGTCGAGGGCCTCCCGGTACTGGAGTTACAGACCCCGCTGTACGACGTGCTCGACCCCGACGCGCTGGACACGCTCGTCGCTGGCGGCGACCGAGGAATCTCTCTCGCGTTCGAGTACCTCGGACACGAGGTGACCGTCAACAGCGACGGCACCGTGGTAGTCCAGTGACCGGACTGCCCTACGACTCTATCTTCTCGACGATTTTCTTCGCCTCGTCTCGCGCTGTCTCCTCACCCGCTTGCTTCTTGATGAGCACGCTCTCGACCTCCCAGTCGTCGCTTCCCTCCCGTTTTCCGGTCCGAACCTCACTACCCTCCGACACCGACTGGGCGGCGTTTGCGGCCCAGTCGGGCGTCCGAATCGTCTCAAATTCGTCGGGGTCGCGGAAGCGAACGTGGTAGTAATCGTCGCCCTCTTCGACGGTCTGAACGTCGGTTGGGTCAGCCATCAGAGTAACCACTGCGACAAGTGGGGTAAAACGGAAGCCTGAATCCACGTGTACGAGACACACCGCTCGGCGTTCGAGCGCGAAAGAAGGAACGTCGGTGACCGCTCGTGGGGCTCTCAGTCCGCGACGAGGCGACGCTTGCCGGCTGTCTCGCCGAGTTCGAGCACGTCGTCGAAGAAGTCCAGCGAGTCGTGCGGTCCGGGGTTCGCCTCGGGGTGGTATTGACGGGTGATGACGTTCAGTTCCTCGCTCGCCAGCCCCTCGGCGGTGTCGTCGTTGACGTTCACCTGCGTCACGTCGAGGTCGCCGGGGTCGGCGACGGTGTAGCCGTGGTTCTGCGTCGTCATCACGACCTTGCCGCTATCGAGGTCGCGGACCGGTTGGTTGACCCCGCGGTGACCGAACGCCATCTTCTCGGTGTCGCCGCCGAGCGCGCGGGCGACGATCTGTTGGCCGAGGCAGATGCCGGCGACGGCGACGTCGTCGTCCTCGACGAACGCTTCGACCAGCGATTGGGCGTTCGAGAAGTTCGCCGGGTCGCCTGGGCCGTTCGAGACGAACAGGACGTCCGGATCGACGGCGGCGACGTCGCTCTCGGAGACGTCGTACGGCAGGACGTGGACGTCCGCGCCGCGTTCGCGCAGCGAGGAGACGATGGAGCCTTTCGCCCCACAGTCGACGAGCGCGACGGTCGGGCCGTCGCCCTCGTAGTGGCGAGCCTCGGGAACTGTCACCTGTGAGCCGATGTCGGTGTGCTCGCTCATCCCCTTGCACTTCTCCAGTTCCGCGCGCGCGTCCTCGGGGGTCACGTCGGGACCGACGGCGATACCGCACTTCATCGCCCCTTCTTCGCGGACCGTCGTGACGAGGTCACGCGTGTCGAGGTGGTCGATGGCGGGGACGCCCTCGGTGGTGAGCCACTGGGCGACGTCGTCGGTGAACTCCCGTGCGAGCGCTGCGCGCGGGTGAACGCGAGAGGACTCGAATCGCTCTCGCCGGACGCCGTAGTTTCCGATGAGGGGGTACGAAAAGGTGAGAACCTGTTCTTCGTACGAGGGGTCGGTGAGGCTCTCTTCGTATCCTGTGTAGGCGGTCGTGAACACCAGTTCTCCGCGGGCGCGTCCCGGCGCACGGCCACGTCCTTCGACGACGCGTCCGTCAGCCAGCGCGATGTAGGCGTCCGACATTACGAGAAACACATGGGACCGGGGGTAATAAGTGCTTCTTTCGTAGCGAAGTTACGAATTTCGTAATCGGTATATGCCCCGCGGTGCACGTCGGTGTATGGACGACCTAGACCGCCGCATCCTGAACGTCCTCCGACGGGATGCACGAACGCCCTACACGGAGATCGCCGAGCGCGTCGGTACGTCCGAGGGGACGATTCGAAACCGAGTCGAACGGATGACCACCGAGGGCGTCATCGAACGGTTCACCGTCTCCACCCGGACGGGGAACATCAAAGCGATGGTCGAGATCTCGGTCGAGATGAACGTCAACACGAGCGAGGTGTCGGAGCAACTCGCCGACTGGGAGACGGTCGATTTCGTCTGGCAGGTCTCTGGGGAGGAGGACATCGTCCTCGTCGTCGACGCCGCCGACACGCGCGCGGTGAACGACCTCATCACGCGCGCCCGAGAGATGGAGGAGGTCAAGAGCACGAAGACGCGACTCATCCTCGACGAGCGTCTCGGCCAGGGATAACGGCCCCCAACGTTTTCGCGCTCGCTGATGTATCGGTCACCAAGCTCAATGCCGTCCCCAGCGAACTCCACCTCGGCGACGCCAACGGCCGAGACTGACGACCGGTGCGTCCGTGCGGACGGCGGTAGGTCAAGCGGGCCTTCGGCCCGTGAGCAGACGAAGCGAAGTGACGGTAGTGAGCCGAACGGAGTGAGGCGAACCTCGTCACGAGCAACGCGCAGCGATGGCGGTCACCCGGCGCACAGCGACCGGACGCTCGTCTTACATCCGAACAGCGGGAGCGGTGACCACAGCCACGAAGTCCGCCGTCTGGCCACGGAACAGGGCTTTTCGATTTACGAAACCGACTCCGCCGGCGACGCGATTCGGTTCGCCCGCGACGCCGTCGAGAGCGGGGCTGAGTTCGTCGCGGCCGCCGGAGGTGACGGGACGCTCAACGAAGTTATCGAGGGCATCCGCCGCGCGGACGGCTTCGACCAGGTCACCTTCGGCGTCGTCCCGTGCGGAACGGGGAACAACTTTGCCGAGAACGTCGGAGTCGAGAGCGTCGAACAGGCCTTCGAGGTGTTCGAGTCGGGCGACCGACGGCAAATTGACCTCGGCGTCGTCACGTGGGGCGGGGACGAACCGTCGTGGGCGAGACGGGGGAACGAATCCGCAGACGGCGACGAGACCGGCGAAACCAACGAGACCGACAAAGCCGACGAGACAAGCGGAACTCGCGCGTTTCTCAACTCCTGCGTCGGTGGGTTCACCGCCGAGGCCAGCGGCGAGACGTCCTCGGACCTGAAAGAGCGATTCGGCGTCGCTGCCTACGTCGTCAACACGCTCCGAGTGATGACCGATTTCGACGGCATACGCATGCACATCGACACCCACGGGCGGAAGGAATCCTGGTCCGGCGACGCCGTCTCGGTGCTCATCGGCAACGGTCGTCGCTTCCCCGTCGAGGGCCGCACGCAGGCCGACATGGAGGACAGCCTGCTCGACGTGACCGTCGTTGAGGAGCAGCCGACCGTCGACCTCGTCGGACAGGCCGCCGCCTCCCGTCTGTTCGGCCACGAGACCGAACACATCGACCGTCTGAAGACGCCCGCCCTGCATCTCGACGTCCTCTCCGGAGAGTCGCTCCGCTTCAGCCTCGACGGCGAGATGATCGAGACGTCGTCGCTGACGGTCGAAACAGTAGAAGGCGTCGTCGAACTGCCGGTCGGCGACGCGTACGAACCGGACCCGGACGACGACTGAGCGTCCGGACAGCCGAATTTGCCGCTCTCGCAGCCGCGGACCGGGTCAGTCGTCGGTTCGTCGTTCGCTCGTCGTCGGCATCGGTTCGAGCCACTTCTTGTGCGTGTGGATGCGCGTGTACGCCTCGGCCAGCAATTTGTCGACCGGACTCAGCTTCACGACCGGGTTGACGCGCCCCTCGCGGATGGCGTCGGCGACCGACTCCGGCGAGAGGTCGGGGGCGTCGATTTCGGTGTACGCTCGCCCGACTTCGATGGGGTAGTGCGCGTCGCTGCCGCCGACGAGCGGCAGGTCGAGTTCCTCGGCGAGTCGCCGCGTCCGCGCGATGTGTTCGGGGTTCTTCCCGTTGAGTTCGACCGCGTCGAAGGCCGCCCCCGAGTCGCGCGCGGAACTGTTTCGAAACGGGTGCGCCAGAATCGTCGCGCACCCGCGGTCGTGGGCGAGGTCGACCAATTCGCCCGGCGTGAGCGCGTTCGGTTCGGTCCGACTCGGCGGGTTCGGTCCCACGACGAGGACGTGGCCCTCCGTCGTCGTCACCTCGGTTCCGGGTATGGTCGGAAACCCACCCTCCGCGGAGTACGTGTAGTCGTGGTTCGTCACGGCTAACCCGTCGAGTCCCCGGAGTCGGGCGAAGACGGCGTGTAGTTTCAGACCGAGCGGGTCGTAGCGCGTCGCGCGTCCGCGCCACCCGTGGAAAAACCGACTGTGTGAGTGCAGGTCGACGGAGAACACACTGAATAACGTCGCTACAAACCCTTTGTTCTTCCCCCGAATACGCCGATTCTCGTCACCGCGCGGTACGTCCACAGGAGTCTCCTCTCCGTCGGCGATACTCGACGACCACCGCCGATGCTGACCGCCACCGACCGCCGACGACGCTCGCCACCGGCGACCGAACCGTGCTGGTCCCGGCGAAAGTCGCATCGAAGAGTCCTTGACCCCTGTCGCAGATGGAACACGTATGAGTGCGAATTCGAGCGGCACGGGGTCGGAATCGATCACGGCCGACGAAGACGAGGTCCACAAGAACGCCCGCCAGAACGTCGTCGCCGTCGACGAGAACGACGAGAAGCAGGAGGTCGTTAACCGGCTCACCGCCCACACCGGCGACGGTATCCGTCACCGCGCGTTCACCGCGCTCGTCTTCGACCACCGGGGCCGCATTCTCCTCGGCCAGCGCGCCCCCACGAAGCGCCTCTGGGACACCCACTGGGACGGCACCGTCGCCTCCCACCCCGAGGACGGCCAGACGCAGGAGGAGGCCACCCGCCAGCGTCTCGAAGAGGAACTCGGCGTCACGCCCGACCAGTACTCCGACCTCCGCGTGACGGACAAGTTCGAGTACAAGCGCTATTATCCGTCTGTCTCCGGCGCCGACGGCGTCGAGTGGGAGGTCTGCTCGGTGCTGAAGCTGACGCTCGACGACGTGTCGCTCGACCCCGACGAGGACGAGATCGCCGGCCTGCTGTGGGTCGACTACGAACACCTCCACGACCACCCCGACTGGTACCGCCAACTGCGCCTCTGCCCGTGGTTCGAGATCGCGATGCGTCGCGACCTCGACTGAGCGCCGATGCCGCCGACACGACTGCTTCTGGCGACGGCGGCCTCCGACGCCATCTTCTCGCACGCCCGCGAGGGTCTGCGTTCCGACGGCGGACCGCGGGAGGTGTGCGGCGTCTTATGCGGCGAACGAACCGACGGCGACGCTCCGAACCGCGTGACCGGCGTTCGCCGGGTGCCGAACGTCGCCGCCGACCCGCGATCGCGCTACGAACTCGACCCGGAGGCGACGCTCTCAGCTATCGAATCGGTCGAGGCGACGGACGACGATGTGGTCGGCTTCTACCACTCTCACCCCGAGAGTCGGGCGCGACCGAGCGAGACGGACCGCCGCGAGGCGACGTGGGAGGGCTACGTCTACCTCGTCGTCTCGCCGACGCGCGACGAGATGGGTGCGTGGCGCTGGACCGGCGAGCGGTTCGTGCCGCTCGAGGTCGAGGCTCTCTGACCGTCGGGACGGCACGATTCGGCGAGCGGCCGGGAGACGCAGCGGCGATTCGATAATAGCTATCCCTCCGTGCGACCAAGCGCCGGTAGATGACCCCCGACCCCGAGTTGTACGACTCGTTGGACGGACAGGTGGCGCTCGTGACGGGCGCGAACCGCGGTATCGGCCGGGAAATCGCGGCGCAACTGACCAACCTCGGCGCGACGGTGTACGCGGGCGTTCGAAGCGCGACCCACGACATTCCAGACGACCAGCGCCGCGTGCTGCTGGACGTGACGCAGGAGGGCGACGTGCACGAGGCGATGGCGACCATCGACGAGGACGAGGGCCGACTCGACGTACTCGTGAACAACGCCGGAGTCATCGGGCCGAGCGAGTCGCTGGCGGCGGCGCGGACGCCCGAAATCGACCGGACGCTCGCAACGAACCTCCGCGGGCCGGTGCTCGTCACGAAGTACGCGCTCCCGGCGCTCACCGCCGCCCTCGGCGGCCGCGTCGTCAACGTCTCGTCGGGAATGGGCGCGATAACGGAACCGCAGTCGGGCGGGTCGTCCGCCTACCGAATCTCGAAGACCGGACTCAACGGGCTGACGGCGTATCTCCACGGCGAGTACGGTGACGAGGGACTGCTGGCGAACTCGGTCTGTCCCGGATGGGTCCGAACCGACATGGGCGGCGAGAACGCCAGTCTGCCGGTCGAAAAAGGCGCGGAGACCCCGGTGTGGCTCTGCCGGTTCCGCCCCGGGGGTCCCGCCGGGAGGTTCTGGCGCGACAAACAGGTCGTCGACTGGTGAGCGAGGTGCGGTCGGAACCGCGAGAATAGACGGCCCGACCTACTCCGCCAGAAACTCCTTTAGCAGCTCGCTGACTCGAACGGATTCTTCGTGTTGGACCCAGTGGGTCGCGTCCTCGAGCATCACCAACCGGCCGTTTTCGCACATATCGACGCTGTCGCGGGCCATCGACTTCTTGAGGGCCTGGTCTTTCGCCCCCCAGATGACGAGCGTCGGCGGTTTGACGTGGCCGTTCTCTGGTTCGGGCCGCGAGCGCGCGGCGGCGCGATACCAGTTCAGCATGCCGGTGAACGCGCCGGGGCGCCCCCACGCCTGCCGGTAGCGCTCGAAATCCGAGGAAGAGAACGTCCCCGGTTCGCTCGTCTCGCGCATCGTCCGGACGGCCAGTCGCCAGTCGCCCGCCTTCGCGAGTCGCTCGGGAACGAACGGCAGTTGGAAGAAGCCCACGTAGCCACTCCGGAGCTTCTGTCTGAAGCTCCGTTTGAGCGTCCGTCGGAACACTGTCGGGTGCGGGACGTTGAGAACTCCGAGGTGGTCGACTCTGTCGGGGTAGTGAAGCGCTACCCACCACGCGACGGCCGCCCCCCAGTCGTGGCCGACGACGGCGGCGGTGTCGCGGTCGAGCGCGTCGAGGATGCCGACCACGTCGGCAGCGAGTTCGTCGATGTGATACGCCGAGACGTCGTCGGGTTTATCGCTGAGGTTGTAGCCGCGCTGGTCGGGGACGACGACACGGTACCCGGCGTTCGCGAGCGGTCGAATCTGGTCGCACCAGCCGTACCAGAACTCCGGGAAGCCGTGGAGTAAGACGACGAGCCGGCCGTCTTCCGGACCGGCTTGAATCGTGTGCAACCGGACGCCGTTGGTCTCGACGTAGACGGACTCGCCGGGAACGTCGGTCACCGGTGCGCGCTCCGCGTCTGTATCACTCGCCATCCTCACTCCATGGGGGCGATGTCGTCGGTCAGCCAGCAGCCGTCGTGCTCGCCGCCGCGCTGCCGCGATAGCTGAAACTCATAGCGAACCTCCTCCCCGTCGGGCGCGACGACGACGACTTCCTGTCTGGCGGTGTCGCCGTCAACCTCGACCGGCGTCGTCGCCGCCCGCTCGTGATCCACCAGCGGTCGGTAGATGTCGCTTCGCGCCGTGCGGGTGAACCGTTCGAGCGACCCCGACGTGCGCCGGCGCTTCGCGGAGGCGAACACGTACGTCGTCTCGATTCCGCTGTCGAGGTACGGTTCGTCGTTGTGTCGGAGGCTCTCCAACTGGAGTTCGACGACTTCTTCCGGGGACTGTCGCGGCGTCGGTTGCGGCAATCCGTGGCGTCGATACTGCTCGTTCATGGTTTTCGTACGCCGCACGGCTCCAAATAGCTGATTGCCGACTCTCGTCACTCGTTACCGCGAGTGGCGGCCGTCATCGACCACACGGCCGTCAGGCCGAGGATGAGCGCTGGAGCCAGCGGTAATGCGAGCATGGCGGCGAAAAACGACAGCCCGAGTTCGCCCGGCGCGCTGGGAACGAGGTAGATGACGCCCGGGACGACGAGAAACGACAGCACGACGGCGGCGACGAGCGCCCACCCCCGGACGCCGAACCCCGACGGTTCCGGTTCCGCGTTCGGTTCACCGTCGGGTCGGTGGACATACCCGCCGTCCGTCTCCGTCTCCCGCCCCGTCGTAGACTCCTCGCTACTCGTACTCACTGTCGGGTATTACGACCACCTTGCCAAAGCCCTCACGGTTCTCTATCATCTCGTGGGCGCGCTCGGCCTCGCTCATCGGCAGAGTCTCTCGGATGCGCGGCTCGAAGGTACCGTCCCAGACGAGTTCGAGCACGTCGTCGACCTGTCCGGGCGTCGCCATCGTTGACCCGATGACCGACAGTTGGTTCCAGAAGATGCGGTTCAGTCCCGCGCCGGGGTTGCCGCCGGTGGTCGCCCCGCAGGTGACGACGCGGCCGCCTTTCGCGAGACTCTTCAGCGAGTCGGGGTACGTCGCCTCGCCGACGTGGTCGACGACCATGTCGACGCCGCGCTTGCCGGTCAGGTCACGAATCTCGGCCGCGAAGTCGTCCTCCTCGTAGTTGATGACGTGCTCGGCGCCGCACTCCTCGGCGTACTTCAGTTTCTCCTCGCTGGAGGCGGTGGCGTACACCTCCGCGCCCGCGTAGTCGGCTATCTGAACCGCTGCGTGGCCGACGCCGCCCGAGGCCCCGAGGACGAGTACCTTCTCGCCGGCCTCCAGTCCGCCGCGGTCGAGGAGCATGCGCCACGCAGTCTGGAAGACGAGCGACGCCGACCCGGCGACCTCCCAGTCGACGTGGTCCGGCACGGGAACGAGGTTCTGTTCGGGGACGGCGGCTTTCTCGGCGTGGACGCCGCGCACGTGTTCGCCGATGATGTGGAAGCGGACGCAGCGCGCGACGTCGCCCTCGCGGCAGAACTCGCACTGGCCGCACCAGACGCCCGCGCTGACGGCGACGTGGTCACCCTCCTCGAACCGAGTGACGTCCTCGCCGACGGCTTCGACGACGCCCGCGGCGTCGCTGCCGGGGATGTGCGGCATCTCCAGGTCGATACCGGGCATCCCTCTGCGCGTCCAGATGTCGAGGTGGTTTAACGCGCCCGCCTTTACGTCGACGAGTACCTCGTCGGCGTCGGGTTCGGGGTCGGAAAAGTCGCCGTACTCGATTACGTCGCGGTCGCCGTGCTCCGTGAACTGGACGGCCTTCATACTGCGTCCCACCACCCGGCGCGCCAAAACTGTGTGTTTCCGTCCGACGATTTGCCGGTTGTTCATCGTCTATTAAACATACGTGGCGTCGGGCGCAGCGACGCGCTCGCTCCGATCGTCGCCCGGAGTTTTGGTGCCGCCGTGCGAACCACCCCGCATGAGCGAAAACGAAGGCGGCCTCGGCGAGCAGCACCACGGCACCGAACCCGACGACGACCACGGCCACGGCGACGGTCACAGGTCGGATACCGACGACCGGCTCGGCTACAGGTCAGACACCGGTGACCACCACAGCCACGACTCGGACGGCGACGACGACCCCCACCATGACGACGACCCCCACCATGACGACGACCCTCATCACCACCACGACGTAGAGACGCTCGGATTCGCCGTCGTCACCGTCTCCTCATCGCGCTCGCTCGACGACGACCCGGCGGGCGACGCCATCGCCGCCGCGTTCGAGGCGGAGGGTCACGAACTCGCCACGCGCGAACTCGTCGCCGACGAGTACGACGGCGTTCAGGGCACGGTCAACCGACTCGTCAGCCGCGACGACACCGACGTAGTCGTCACCACCGGCGGGACCGGCGTCACACCCGACGACGTGACCGTCGGAGCCGTCGAACCGATTCTGGAGAAGGAACTTCCGGGGTTCGGCGAACTGTTTCGGCGGTTGTCGTACGAGGAAATCGGTACCCGCGTCGTCGGCACCCGCACCACCGCGGGTGTCACCGACGGCGTTCCGGTGTTCTGCCTGCCCGGGAGCGAGAACGCTGCCCGCCTCGGCGCAGAGGAGATCATCGTGCCCGAGGCGGGCCACCTCGCTGGGTTAGCGACCCGCGACGAGGGCGACGAAAGCGGTTCGAACGGCGAGAACGGTGAGGGGAACGGAGACGACGAGCAGTAATCGGCGCCGTTACGCGTCGCCTTTCTTGACGCCGTCGCCGTCGTCGCGGCCGGGGTCGTGGCTCTCGAACCACTCGGTGAGTTCGCGCAGGCGGTGGGTCGCCCGCTCGGGCGCGCCGACGTTGTGGTGCTCGTCGGGGTAGACGACGAGTTTCGCGTCGACGCCGCGCCGACGGACGCTCACGTACAGCTGTTCGGCCTGCGACGGCGGACAGCGCCAGTCCTCGCCGCCGGCGGTGACGAGAAGCGGCGTGTCGATTTCGTCCACGTCGTGGATACTGGAGATGGCGCGGTACGCCTCGGATTTCTCCCACGGCAGGCCGATGTCGTGGACGTACCACTGGTGTAAGTCGGCGGTACCGAACAGCGAGTAGAAGTCGTAGATGCCGTGTTCGGGCGCGGCCGCGGCGAACATATCCGTCCGAGTAACGACGTAGGCGGTGTTGATGCCGCCTTGCGAGAAGCCGGAGACGAACAGGCGGTCGGCGTCGGCCCACCCGCGTTCGACGAGTTCCTCGACGCCCGAGACGATGTCGTCGGCCTCGCGCGGTCCCCACTCGCCGCGGATGGATTCGCTGAATGCGCGGCCGTACGACGTGGAGCCGCGGTAGTTGACGTTGAAGACGACGTAGCCCCGGCCGGTCCAGTAGCTGTAATCGAAGCTGAATCCGGGGGCGTCGTAGGCGGTGGGACCGCCGTGGATGTGAGCGATGAGCGGTCGAGACTCCTCACTCTCCCCTTCCGGGTCGAACCCGTCGGGGAGGTACGCGAGTCCCTCCACTTCGATTCCGTCGCCGTTTTCGTAGTGAACTCGCTCGCAGGTTGGCAGCGCGGCGTCGGCCAGCAGGTCGTCGTTCAACCGCGTCAGCCGTAGCGGGTCGCTCCCGTCGAGGTCGGCGGTGTCGAGCGCGTACAGGTCCGCGCCCTCGCTCGGGTGGCTCAGACAGACGACGGCGCGGTCGCCGCCGACGGAGAACCGGGTGACGGTCCGGTCGATCCCCTGCTTCTCGAACGCGCGCTCTGGGTCGTCTCGCTCGGCGTCAAGGCGGACGAGTCGGGTCAGCGCCTCGTCGCCGACGGGTGCGAGGAGCTCGTCGTCGCTCACCCACTCGGGTGCACCGCTCCGCGCCCGGGTGCGGTCCAGCGAGGCTGAAATCGACCGCGGCTCCGAATCTTCGGCGTCGCGGACGACGTACACTTCGGTCGGGTGGTAGGTGTTCGTCGGGTTCGCGCCGTCGAACGCGAGTCGCTCGCCCGCCGCGTTCCACCGCGGGTTCGAGACGCCGACGCCGCCGTCGGTGAGCCGTCGGAGGTTCCCGCCGTCGGGCGCGACGGTGTAGAGGTCCTGCTCGAACGTGTGGTCGGGCTTCTCGCCGCGGTACGACCGGAAGGCGATGCGGTCGTCCGCGCCCCACGCCGGGTGGAGGCCTCCAGTGCTCATCGCCCCGCGGGCGTAGGCGTCGTCGAGTCGTCGTGACTCCCTAGTCGCCACGTCCACGACGAACAGGTAGCTCCGAACGTCGTCCAAAAAGCCCATTCCGTCGCGCTTGTGCTGGAGGCGGGTGATTTCGACCGGGCCGCCGTCGCGGCGGTCGTCGAGGTACTCGCGCTGCTCCTCGGTCGGGTCGCGCGCGGCGACGACCACTCTGTCCCCTTCGGGCGACCAGTCGAACTCGCGGACGCCCTCGTCGAACTCGGTGACTTGACGGGCGTCGCCGCCGAGCGCGAGGTCGAACAGCCAGACCTGTGGTTTCGGCTCCTCATCACCGTCGCTGCCGCGGCTCTCTTCGCCGTCCTCGTCTACCTCGCTTTCGTCTCCCGATTCGTCGCTTCGACCGACTTCGAGCGCCACGTCGCGGTCGCGACTCGCGAGAAACGCGAGTCGTTCTCCCGTCGGTCCCCACGCGGGCAACCCGGCGTCGGAGGCGCGGGTGAGACGGTGCGGCTTCCGACTCCCGTCTGTAGGCGCGACGAACAGCGATCTGCGCGTCTCGTTGGCGTCGGGGTCGCTCTCGGCGACGACGAACGCGACACGGTCGCCGATGGGCGAGACGGCCACGTCCCGGATTCGTCGGAGGTCGTAGAAATCTTCGAGCTCGAGCGGGTCTGCCATGCGGTCATCTCCCAACCACGACACATGTCGGTTCTGGTCGCGGAACGGGTCGCCGGGGCAGTCGGTCGCGGCGGGAGCTGAGTCACCGGACGACCCGACTCGAATCCGACAGCAAGCATTGTTTCGTGGCGGCGATTTAAGCCCACTCGCGGTAAGTGCGGTACATGAGCCAGCAGCAACCGCACCCGGACGAGGGTCAGGAAGGGGCCGATGCCGACCGCTTCGCGGGCGAGAAAGACCCTGACCTGCCGAGTTCGGCGGTCACGTCGGGCGCCGAGCGCGCCCCGCACCGAGCGATGTTCCGCGCGATGGGTTTCGACGACGACGACCTCTCGGCGCCGATGGTCGGCGTCGCCAACCCCGCCGCCGACATCACGCCGTGTAACGTCCACTTAGACGACGTGGCCGACGCCGCCATCGCCGGCGTCGAAAGTGCAGATGGAATGCCCATCGAGTTCGGCACCATCACCATCTCCGACGCCATTTCGATGGGGACCGAGGGGATGAAAGCCTCGCTCATCTCCCGCGAGGTCATCGCCGACTCGGTCGAACTCGTCGCCTTCGGCGAGCGGATGGACGCGCTCGTCACCGTCGCCGGATGCGACAAGAACCTCCCGGGGATGATGATGGCAGCCATCCGCACCGACCTCCCCACTGTGTTCCTCTACGGCGGCTCCATCCTCCCGGGCGAGCACGAGGGCCGCGACGTGACGGTGCAGAACGTCTTCGAGGGCGTCGGCACCTACGCGCAGGGCGAGATGAGCGCCGACGAGTTGGACGACCTCGAACGCCACGCCTGCCCCGGCGCGGGGTCGTGCGGCGGGATGTTCACCGCGAACACCATGGCCTCCATCTCCGAGGCGCTCGGGCTCGCGCCGCTCGGCAGCGCCAGCGCCCCCGCCGAGTCCGACGAGCGATACGAGATCGCCGAACGGGCCGGCGAACTCGCGCTCGAAGCGGTCGAGGACGAGCGCCGCCCCTCCGACATCCTCTCGCGGGAGTCGTTCGAGAACGCCATCGCGCTGCAGGTGGCGATGGGCGGGTCGACCAACGCCGTCCTGCACCTCCTCGCACTCGCCGCCGAGGCGGGTATCGACCTCGACATCGACGACTTCGACGACATCTCCCGGCGCACGCCCAAGATAGCGAACCTGCAACCCGGCGGCACGCGCGTGATGAAGGACCTCCACGACGTCGGTGGCGTACCGGTCGTCCTCCGGCGGCTGCTCGACGCCGACCTGCTCCACGGTGACGCGATGACCGTCACCGGCCGGACGATGGCCGAGGAACTCGACCACCTCGACATCGACGACGACGGAATCGACGCGGACTTCCTCCGCCCAGTGTCGGACCCGTTCTACGACGAGGGGGCGATCAAAATTCTGAAGGGCAACCTCGCGCCCGACGGCGCGGTCATCAAGGCGACGGGCGACGACGCGTTCCACCACACCGGTCCCGCGAGGGTGTTCGAAAACGAGGAGGACGCGATGCGCTACGTCCAGTCGGGCGAAATCGAGTCCGGCGACGTCATCGCCATCCGCAACGAGGGACCGCAGGGCGGCCCCGGCATGCGAGAGATGCTCGGCGTCACCGCCGCCGTCGTGGGGCAGGGCCACGAGGACGACGTGGCGCTGCTGACTGACGGTCGGTTCTCCGGAGCGACGCGCGGACCGATGGTCGGCCACGTCGCGCCCGAGGCGGCCGTCGGCGGTGCAATCGCGCTACTCGAAGACGGCGACGAGGTGACCGTCGACATCCCGAACCGGACGCTCGCCGTCGACCTGACGGACGGGGAACTCGACGAGCGCCGCACCGACTGGGAGCCAAACCCGCCGAACTACACCTCCGGCGTGCTGGCGAAGTACGGCCAGTCGTTCGACTCGGCGGCGAACGGAGCCGTCACCAATCCGGCGGTGAAGCGAGACGACTGAGTTTTTGGTCCAGATTTTTGCGTCGGCTACGGCCGTCCCCACTCGTAGAACCAGTAGGCGAGACCGAACAGCATCAACCCGATTCCGAGCGTCGACGTTGCCGGTTCGGGGATGAGAAAGAGCACGAATCCGGCGACGATGAGGAGCCCCGGTCCGATGTCGTCGGTGTAGTTCGCGAGGTTCATGCCTCCGAATACGCGAGGAAGCCACGTAAACGTACGGCCTCGGAAAGGCCGCTGTCGGCTCACGGACTCTCGACGAACAGGTCGACGGGTCTGTCGCCGCTCACCGAGAGCGTCGCGCCGACGAACGCCCCGGCGTCGTTCGTGCGGTAGCGCACGGACTCGACACCGCCGCCTCTCCGACCGAACGAGAGTTTCGGTCGGCGGACGTACGGTTTTTGGAACTGGACGCGGAGCGTCCCACCGCTCGGCGTCAGTCCCCGGTGGCTGTCGAACGCGGGCGTGTGGTCTCTAACGTGGGCGCTGGCGCTTTGGATTCGCCACAGGCTGCCGTCGCTGCGTAACGCGCGCGCCGCGCGTACCGAACCAGCCTGCCCCTCGTCTCTGACAGCGCGGTTGTTCGTATAGAGGTTATGCGACGCGCCGCGCAGTTCGAGTAGCGCTACGTCGCCGGTCTGTCGAATCGTGTTTCCGGAGACCACCGTCTCGGAACTGCCGACCAACACGCCGGGGACTTCGGGGTCTGCGTCTTCGCGCTGGTGGAGGTAGTTGTCCGCGAGTTCGTGACCGCCGCCCGAACCGCCTTCGACGGTGATGCCGGGCAGCACCGCGCCGCGGACTCGGTTGTTTCGGACCGACACTGCCTTCGCCTCGTCGAGGAGGATACCGTCCTCGCCCGGGCTGGTGACGGTGTTCCCGTCGACGCGCCCGTTCTCCGCCCACTTGATGCGAATGCCCACTTCGGCGGGTTCGGTGAGGATGTTGTTCGTCACCTCGAAGTCCGAGACCGGACTCTGGATGTTGACGCCGTGACGACTGTAGCCGACCAGTTTGTTTCCGGCGACGGTGATGTTGCGGCCGCCCTTCTCGGGGTCGATGGCAACGCCCGCGAACTTCGTCGTTTGGTTCGTTCTGAGCCCCTCCGTCGAGTGGACGCTCACGTTCCCCCGAATCGTCACGTTGTGAACCGCGCCGGGGCCGCGGACGTGGCAGAACGACTTGTGGTAACCGAAGCCGATGTTGTCGGTGATGGTGACGTGCGCGCCGTCGTCGGATGCGCCCGGTGCGCCGGTGGCGATGCCGGTCAAACTCCCTTGGTGGCTGTTGCCGACGATGTTGCTGGTAATGATGACCGTGTTTGCGACTTCGTTCGTCCCGCCGGGCGACCAGAGGTCGCAGGCGATGGCGCGGTCGGTCCCCTCGGTGACGATGTTGCCCGAGACGAAGATGTTCTGCCCGCCGAGTTGGATGCCCCGGTCGCCGTACTCGCGGATGCGGTTGTCGACGACTCTGACGTTCTGGCTGCCGCGTTCGACACTGATGCCGCTGCCGCCGTCGCCGTGTTCGCGGTACGGGTGCGTCCGCGTCACCGAGTTCCCGCGGAGGACGACGTTCGACGCGTCGCGGACGATTATCCCGTGGAGTTTCTTCGCGGCGTCGTCCTGGTTCTCGGTGTTGCCGTGGTAGCCCACGTCGCGAACCGTCACGTCGTGGCAGCGGGAGTTGTGCCCGATGCGGATGCCGCCGACGTTCGCCTCGTCGGCGGGTTTGACGAGTGTCGGTACGCCCGCCCCGACGACGGTAACGCCGTCGGCGTCGACATCCAGCCAGCTCGTCGTCCGGTACGGCGCGTTCTTCGGGTCGATACGGATGGTCTCTCCGGCCGAGAGGTTCTTGAACGCGCGTTCGAGTTCGTCGTCGTTGCGGACGACGTGGTCGGCGACGCCGCGGATACGGCCGGTGTTCACCGACGGCGTCGTCAGCCCGTGCCGTCGCCACCCGTCCTGCGTCGAGACGAACGGGAGCAGGTTGTCGGTCTGCGTCGTCCCGAGGTAGACGTCCCACTTCGACGCCGACGCGGGAGGCTCTCCGTCGCCATCGGTCTCGCCCCCCGTGATGCGGAGTCGCTCGCCCGGCCGAAACTGGTTCCATCCGCCGTCGGGGGCCTTCTCGATGTGCGGCGTCGATGTCGCTCCGGCCGCGACTAACGCTAACAGTCCTCGTCGTGAGAGTTCTCCCATCAGTAGTTCGCTGTGGTCGATGGTTCGTCGTCGATGCGCTGGACGTCGGAATGAGTCAATTGCTTCGAACTACGCCGCGGATACGCTAAACCGTATCTCAGGGAAACGAGACGGTATCCGTAGATACTCAGTCTCGCCGTTCACTCGTGGAGCGCCGCCGCCAACAGGAGCACGGCGACGACGACGAGCGCCAACGCCGACAGCGACATCCCGCCGGAACCGAGCGTTGCCACCTCGCCGCCAAGAAACACCGTCGCGACGCCGACGCCGACGCTCCCGACCGCGTGGGTCGCTTCGAGGCTCTTCGTCTCGGCGGCCCGGCCGAGTTGCTCGCCGACGTTGATGGCCTGTTCGCCGAGGTCGTAGACGAGCACCGTTGCCACCGTCCCAACGAGTAACGGTTGGAGCGTCTCGGGGTCGAGCAGGCCGCTGACCAGCACGGTGAGGAACAAAAGCGCCGCGCCCGCCTTGAGGAGGCCGCGGGAGCCGTCTCCCCGGAGCGGCGCGAGCGCCAGTCCGACGACGAGGACGCCGAGCAGTCCCGGGACCGTGCGGACGAGCGCGCCGGGTTCGCTCGAAGCGGTCGCGCCGAGCGCGACGCCGACGAGCGAGACGACGACGCCCGCACCGACGACAACCCAGCGCAGGCCCGTCTCGCGGCGCGTCTGCAACGCCGACCCGACGGCAACGACGACGGATCCGGCGACGATGAGCGCGAGCGCGCCGAACGTCCCCTCCGTCAGGTGCCACGTCGCCGCGGCGGCGACGAGGAGTGCCAGCGTCGAACTCAACAGCGCGGGTTTGCGGACGAAGGTGCCGCTCACGCCATCGCCCTCCGGTTGTTCGCGAGCGCCGACTCCAGCGGGGCGTCCGGTCCCCAGTCGACGGTCGGGATGCCCGTCCGTCGGAGCGTCGACACCCGCGCAGCCCGTTCGGTCGCCGCGAGGCGTTCGCCGACGGTCGTCTCGTCGGTCACGTCCGGACTCACCGCCGTCACGGCGTGGCCGTAGGCGTCGAGTCGCCGCGCCGCCGTGACGATGTCGTCGTCGCACAGCGGCGAGAACAGGAATATCTGGGTGTTCGAGCCGAGTCTCTGTCGGAGCAGTTCGACCTGCTCGTCCAGCGGCGGCGCCTCCCGCGGCGGCGTCGGCGCGAACGCCGGATGCGTCTCGAACAGGCGGTGGAGTTCGACGCGCTGGTTCGCGCCGCCGCCGGGCGCCTGCCAGCAGAACTCGCGGCCGAACGCGGCGACGCCGACCCGATTACGCCCACCGAATAGGGGTTCGAGCAGCTGTTTCGCAGCGGCGACGCTGCGAACGACCGCGTTCGGTTCATCGTCGTGCGCGCGGTACGCCTCCGGTCGCGCGTCGACGAGCAGCACAACCGACATCGACCGTTCTTCTCGATATTCGACGGTCGTCAGTTCGCCCGAGCGGGCGAACCGCTTCCAGTCGACCCGACTCATCGAGTCGCCGCGGCGGTACTCGCGGGTTCGGGTGAACTCCAGCCCCGACCCTTCGTTCGAGGAGAGCACCCGACCGACGGTGTCGAGCGTCACGTCGCGACCCGCCGGGGCCTCCGACTGCCCCGTACAGGCGAGTTCCGTCTCGTCGCTCACCGTCGTTTCTACCTCGTGCTCGCCGCTGATGTCGCGCGCAGCGACCGTCGCGGGGACGAAACTGTGCTGGCCGGACTTCGCTTCGACGCTGTACTCGAAGGAGACGGCCGACCCCGGACGGAGCGCTGCGCCACGCCGGGGCGCCCCATCGACGACCGACAGCGCCGCCGGCACGCCGTCGACGATGCGGAGGTCCGCGAGCGTGTTCTCGCCGACGTTTCGGAGCGTGACCGACACGTCGACCACGTCGCCGGGATTCGGCGAGCGGTCGCTCACCCGGCGGTCGAGTTCGAGCGCCGGCGTCGGTGCCGAGATGAGTCGCGGGTACGTCGCGAACACGACGCCGACGCCCGCGAGGACGAGCAGGTTCGGGCGATCCGCCAGCAAGCCGACCGCGCCCGCGACGAGCGAGAGCGCGACGACCCCCCGCCACCTGTGGGTCTGGTACTCGCTCACCGTCGACCCTCGTCGGCGATTCGGGCGATTTCCTCGGCCGTCCGACGCGCGGCTCCTCGCGCACTCCGCGCGCTCGGTGGGGATTTCGACGGATTGCCGCCATCGGCGCGCAGCGACGACTCGGTTCGCAGGAACGCGGCGGCCGTCTCGTCGTCGGTCCATGTGCCTTCGTCGACGCGTCGCTCGGCCTCGGTTCGGTCGTACCCTTCGGTCGTCCGGAGCGTCTCCACGGCGGCGCGGCGGAGGCGGTCCCGGAGCGCCGCGCGCCGGCGGCGTCCGATCAGGGGAATCGAGAGCCGCCAGTCCGACAGCGCCTCGTCGAACCCTTCGCCCGGCGACGGGGCCGATACGGGTCGCTCGGCCTCGGGCATCTCCGCCTGTTTGAGGCGGGCGCTCCGACCGGAGACGAGTACGGGGACGGCGACGAGCAGCCCGACGACCGCGAACGCGGCCATCAGGAAATAGTCGTTGCCGAGCAACTTGACGAGTCCGTCCGTGGGGAGCGCGCTCCCGCCGGTGACACCGGCGAGGAGGACGACCAGACCGGTCCCCGCGAGGAGGAGACGGCGGACGTTCATCGGTCCCCTCCAGAGTTGCCGCGGAAGCGGCGGAGGTAGTCGCGAGCGCGCTGTCGACGCTCGTCGGTCACCGCCGCGCCGCCGTAGCGGACGTTCTCGTACAGCGAGGTGAGCCCCCAGACGGCCTCGGCGTCCTCGCCGCGTTCGGCGACCTTCTCGCCGCGTTCGCGGGGCGTGAGCTTCGTCTCGCGTTCGAGTCCGACGGACGCGAGCATCTCACACCAGGCGGCGGAGACGTCGTCTTTCGGCTTCGGGTCGCCCACCGGTTCGTCGGTCGTCGACGACCCGTCGTCGGAGGTTGGGAACCAGCGACCGACGAGGGCGGCGAGGCGGTCGCGGTAGGTGTAGGCGGCGACGAGCAGCCCGAACAGCACGGCGAACGGGAGCATCGCTTCCAAGAACGCCAGCAGCCGTTCCCACAGCGACGGCTCCTCGGGCACACTGTCTCCGGTGCCGGACTCCGACTGCGACTGGGACTGCTGCTCCTGCTGCTGTTGCTGCTCCTGTTGGGCCTCCTGTCGCTCGGCCTCGAGGATCTCCTCGGCTTGCTCCCAACCCGCGTCGGAGTCGCTCGACTCGCTATCGGCCGACGCCTCGGCGTCGCCGCTCTGTGACGGGTCTGCCACCTGCTGTTTCAGTTCGTCGGCCTGTTCGGACCCGATGGGGAGCATCGACGAATCGAGGTCGATTACGTCGTCGGGGTCCGTCTGGACCGACGAGTCGAGCGTTCCGGCGGCCGTCCCGAGCGAGAAGAGACAGCACACCGCGACGGCGATAGCGAGCAGTCCGTCCCTGTTCATGGTCGAGAGCGGGCGTGGTGGGCGTTCGTGTCTTGTCGCATTGATTGATAGTTTCCCCCCTGTGGGATGGTTAGCTGTCGCGAGTTATCCGACTCGGAGGAATTTCCGGCGCCCAGTCTCATAGGTATTTTGCTCGGTACGCGAAAATAGATAAGAAATAGTGACTGTTCTTCAATTTATACTGTCCCTAAGAATTTCATTCTGAAAATCCTACCGGTTCCGACTGGACGCTCGGCCACGTCGCCGACCCGTCCGTCGATTAGCGGGGAGATAACCGCCGGATTTTGCCCACAGAGCGGTCGAAACGCGGCGTTGGCAGTCGACACACTCGGCGGTGGCGACCGTCCGAACGGAGAGATGCGGCGGGCAACCGCCGGGAACCGACCGGAACGTTCAACTGACAGAACTCGACACAGTGAAATCTAGCATGATTTTCGACGAACTCTTTGACGAACTCTTCGACGCGCTCGGGTCGCTGGTTGGAGAGCTTCTGAGTGGCGTCTTCGCCGTCGTCGCCGGCGCACTCGACATCGGTTGGCGCTGGTTCCTCCGCGGCCTCTACGTCTTCGTCGCGCTCGGCGGTCTCTACGTGCTCGCGACCTACGAGCAACTGTCGGGGTTCGGTCTTCTCGGCGTCGTCGTCGGCGTTCTCTGTTTGGCTGCGGACCTGCGGCTTCTCCTGCGCGGTCGGATCTGACCCAGTTCTGCTCGTGAAACACCGTCTCGTCGCTACGCGATGCTCGCGACGTTGTCGTCGGAAAAGTGGGACCGCCGAGATTCGAACTCAGGTCCTACCGACCCCATCGGCAGAGGATACCACTACCCTACGGTCCCGCATCTGGGCTAACGGGCGACCCTCGTTTAATACCTTCGTTTCGGAGGCAGCGAAAATCGCCCGACAGCGACGCGGTAGCGTCTCACACGCGACGGACGACGCGCTTCGCGCTCCACCGTTACGCCTCAGTCGTCGCTCTCGCGCGGGACCACGAGTTCGTCGTCGTCGCGAACGGCCATGCTCGTCACCGCGTCGCCTTCGTAGACGGCTAACCCTTCGTATCGCCCGATAACGTAGCCGTCGTGCGCTGATTCGACGGTGTCCACCCGGTCACCGTGCGGCGTCACGATGTCGGCGACGACGTCGCCCGCCGAGACGACGTCCCCGGCGTCGACGCGGTGGCGGACTACTCCGGCCGTCTCCGTCCGCGGGTGGACGGCGCGCCGGACCGGATACTCGACCGGGGCGGGCGGGACGCCGATTCCCAGTTCGTCGACGCCGTCGGGGAACTCCTCTACCATCCCGAGTTCGCGGAGGACGCCGTAGACGCCCGCGACGCCCGCCGCGCGGACGTCCTCCTCGACGACGCTGTGTCCCCCTAACTCCGCGGTGAACGCTGGAACTCCGGCGGCGTTCAGCGCCGCGCCCGCCGTCGAGCGGTGCAACCCCTGGTCGAGATACTCCTCGGCGGGGTATTCGGTGAGAACCGGCAGGCCGAACGCGTCGACCAGTCCGGCGAGTTCGTCGGCCAACGACTCGGCTTCGGCCTTCGTCCGTCTCTCGCCGTACAGCACGCGATCGCGGATGGAGAACGGAACCGACCCGACCTGCGCGGTGTGCAGGTCGACGAGCGCGTCCGCGGAGTCGACGAGCGCGTCGTACAGCAGTTGGTCGATTCGCTCCTGCGTCTTCGGCGGTCGGGTGGAGTCGCTCTCGGGGTCCGGGAAGTAGCGGTTCGGGTCGTCGTCAGCGTAGTACGACGTTCGAGCATTACGACGCAATCCGGCGGGGTTGACCAGCGGAACGCAGACGACAGTTCCCGAGAGTAACCGGGGAAGTTCCTCGCGCATCGCGTCGTGCGCGACGGCGACGCCCGTCGCCTCATCCCCGTGGACGCCCCCGGTGAGCCACAGCGTCGGGCCGTCGCTCTCGCCGCGGGCGACGACGACTGGCAATCGCTCGTCGCCGCCGGTCGGCAGTCCGGTCGCGTTCATCCACCCACGGGTCAGTTCTCCGGGTCGCGCTTCGGCCGTTCCGACGTTCATAGCGCCCCGTCTCTCGGTATCGACAAAAGGCTGCGTCCGTCGGCAGAAGCGACGGGGGCGCTGCACCACCTACTTCGACGCGCGTCGCGGGAGCGGTCGACCAACCTGTTTCGAGCACCTCCCCGGCGCGAACCAGCGGCTAGCCCTATGAAAGTGTCCAATAACTGCAAATCTGTGCTGGGATCGGTCGCAATTGTGGTCTTTTTCCCGAATGTACGATGTCGATCTCCGAAACCCAAAGTAATACCATCTGTCCCAAACTCTCTCGGCGTGCTGCCGGCGGGTAGCCAGTCACTGGAACCCGGAGTCACCGGCAGCATCACACTGATTCGCCGCGGTGTCCGTGCCGTCCGGTACCGACGGGTGTCAGGGTCCGGTTAACTATACGCCGACGAGGCGACCGTCATTCGATGACTTCGGACGAGTGGTCCCTCCTTCGCACGGTCTCCGTCGGGAGCGACGACGCCCGCGTCGGCTACGATCGCCTCCGCCGACCTGACGGCGAGATCGAGGGCCAACTCTGGATAGACAGCCGAGATTCGGTCTGTGTCGTCGCCGAACACGAGGCGAAAATCGTCCTCGTCGAGGAGTACCGACCGCGGCTCGGCGAGACGGTGCTCTCCTGTCCCGTCGGAGCGGTCGAAGGCGAGGAGTCGCTCACCGAGGCGGCCGCCCGGGAACTCCGTGAGGAGACCGGTTACTGCGCCGACTCGCTCCGACTGCTGGAGACGAGTTACCCCGTCGCGTGGCTCCGCAAACGCCGCGGCATCGTCTTCGCGTCCGGTCTCACGCCTGGCGATAAAGAGACAGACGCCGACGAGTTCACCCGGGTTCGACGGCTCCCGGTCGACGACGCGCTCGACGAGGCCCGGAGGCAACCGGTGACCGACTGGACGCTGCTGCCGCTGCTTCTCTCGCGGTACGAAGGTCTCCTGTGATTACGATTCAGACGAGCACGCGTTCGAGCGCGACGACGGTTCCCCGTTCGGCGTCGGGGTCGCCGACGAGCCGTCCGAGACAGACCGCCGCCCCGTCGGGCGTGTAGCAGGCGAGCAGTTCGTCACGCTCGATGCCGTCGTCGGCGTCGAGGACGCCCGGCGCGTAGACGGGTGCCCCGGTGGCAACCTGTTCGGCAGCGCTGTCGGCGATGACGACGGACGGAAGATGGTCGAGCGCTCGCTCGGCGGGCGCGACGGTCTCGCGGAGGAACGACTCGTCGCCCTCTTCAGCGAACGCCAGCGCGTCGGCGAGGTTGTGCAGATTCGCAAGGTCGGTGTCGTCGAATGGGTCGGTCGCCGTCCGGCGGAGGTGACCCATGTGCGCGCCCGTGCCGAGCGCCAGACCGATGTCGTGACAGAGCTTTCTGATGTAGGTCCCGCTCTCGCAGCGAATCCGGAGCAACGCCTGTCGTTCTGTCACTTCGAGCACTTCTAGCTTGTATATCTCGCGCATGCGCAGGCGGCGCGAGACAGCGCTCTTGCGCGGCGGTTTCTGGTACAGTTCGCCCTCGAACTCGGCGACGACGGATTCGAGGTCGCTCGGCGCGGGTTTGTGCAGTTCGAGCACCGAGACGTACTCCTTCGATCCTTCGAGAAATACCTGCGCGAGGCGCGTCGCGTCGCCGGTGAGGATGGGGAGACAGCCGGTCACCTTCGGGTCGAGCGTCCCGGCGTGGGCGGCGCGCTCGACGCCCGCGAGGTCGCGGACCCAGCCCGAGACCTGGTGGGCCGAGGGGCCGGGCGGTTTATCGAGGTTGACGACGCCGAACTCGAGCAGTTCGTCGACCGAGCGGTCGTCGGGTGGGCCACGCATCGTCATCTCAGAACTCGTAGCGGACGCCGGTCACCGGATACTTTCCCTCGTCGGCGTCGGCGTCGTACGCCTCGACGGCGGCGACGAGCGTGTCGAGGACGGGTTCCGGTCCCCAGCGGGCGGTGTTGAGCACGAGGTCGTAGATAGAGAGGTCGTCGATGGGGATGTCGTAGTACGCCATGTAGCGCTTGGCCTCGCTGGCCTCGCGGCGTTCGGTCTCCGCTCGCGCGGTTTCGACGGATTTCTCCTCGCGGTCGGCGATGCGCTCGGCGCGGACCGATAGCGGCGCGTCGAGCCAGATGCGGAAGTCGGCGTGGTCGCCCGCCAGCCACCCGGCGAGCCGGGATTCGAGGACGACCCCGTCGCGTTCGGTGGCGATATCGTAAAGGCGGCGGTCCAGGTCGCGGTCTATCTGGTCGTCCTCCTCGGCGAGCTCGTTGAACTCGACGGGCGACAGCCCGCGCTCCTCGGCGAGCGTGCGGAAGATGTCGCCGCCGGAGATGTGTTCGTAGCCGAACGCCTCGGCGAGTCCGACCGCCGTGGTGCTCTTGCCACTGCCCGGCGGGCCGGAGACGGTTAGCAACATACTCCCTCTCGGCAGGAGAAATTGAAAGGTGTTGTCGTTGGCGACGACACCGCGAGCGCGTCGCACAGTCGCTCGCGGGCCGATTCGATCGCAGCGGTCGCTCGGTGATCGGTTCCGGTACTGAAAGTCGAAAGCGGGACGCCGAACGGTTACGACGTGGTCGGCGTCGTACTGATGTTCAGCCCTTTGCGGATGATCTGGGAGAACGCCATCGAACAGAGGAAGTACCAGACGATCCACGTCTGTATCGGTCCGACGACGCCCTCCTTCCACGACACCTCTCCGGCCAGCGGGATGACGATGTTCTCGAGCGTCACGTGTTCGGGGCTGCCGCCGATGCCGATCGCCCAGTACATCCAGAGGAACACCGGGATGGTGAGGAACATGATCCACACCATGGGGCGGAACTGCTCTTTGAACATCCCCATCTGCTCGCCCATTGCCTCCATCTGCTCCTCCTGAATCGCCTGCAGCGCCTCGTCGTCGTCGTTCTCCTGGGCCTCTTTGCGCCGGTCCTGGAGGTCCTTCATGCGCGACTGGTACTGGCCCATCTTGTCCATGTCCATCAGGTTCGCCTGCAAAATCGTGGAGTAGAGACCGGTGCCCATCGCGAGCACCATCACGACGGCGTAGAAGGGGAGTATCTCGGCCAACGGTCCGAGGAAGACGTCGAACGCCCCGCCGACGACGTTACGCACCTCCGCGACCGAGTAGCCGAGGAACAATCCGACGGTGACGACCGCCGCCCCTTTGTCCCACTTCGACCACTTCGTCGTCTCGATTTCGTCACCGTCGCTCGTCGATGCGGACGACGAAGACGCCGAGGACGAGGACGCCGACGAGTCGGCGCTGCCGTTGAGACCTGCGCGAACGGCGTCGGGGTCCTGGATGCGGAACCCCTCGTCGCCGTCGATGAGGATACCTTGCTCGATGAGGCGGCCCCACTGGCCGCTCGAGAGGTCGTCGCGCACGTCGACCCACCGAACCTCGTCGTCGGCGTCGGCGCGCTCTAAGACGACCTCTATCGCCCGCTCCATCTCCGAGTTCTCGGAGACGAGCAAACGAACCCGCGATTCGACTCTTGCCATTGCCGGAGATTGGCTACCATCGGTTAAGAAGCTTTTAGTATCGTTCCGCGGTCGAAAGCTCGAATCGCGGTCGTCGACGACGGCGGCGTGGGCCGTCTCGGTCGGTCGAACCGTCTTCTGCCGTTCGTGCGGCGTTCCGTTCTCTCCGGCGTCTACGCGTCGTCGACGGCGGCGGTGACGTCCTCGAACACTTCGTCGGGCGTCTGCTCGCCGTCGATTTCGACGAGGTCGCCGGTGTCGCGGTAGTACTGGATGACCTCGGCCGTGTTCTCCTCGTAGACGCGGAGGCGCTCGCGGACCACGTCTTCGGTGTCGTCGTCGCGCTGGACGAGACGGTCGGCGATCTCGTCGTCGTCGGGCATGTCGAATTCGACGTGGTAGATGTCGCCCGTCTCGGGGTCGAGGCGGCGGCCGGTGAGGCGCCGGACGAGTTCGTCCTCGCTCACGTCGAGGTAGATGACGGCGTCGAGGTTCGTGATTTCGTCGAGATACTCCGCCTGCGAGAGGTTCCGGGGATAGCCGTCGAGGACGAACCCCGATGCGCTCGAGAGCGCCTCCTCGACGATCTCGTTGACCAGTCCGTCGGGGACGAGTTCGCCCGCGTCCATGTACTCCCGCGGCGTGCCGTACTCGGTCTCCATGTCCTTGTTCGCCCGGAGCGCATCGCCGGTCGTCACGTGTTCGAGGGAGAACTCCTCGGCGAGTCGCTTGCTCTGCGTTCCTTTGCCAGCGCCCGGGGCACCGAGTAACAGCACCTTCTTGTCGCTCATATCTGCCCCATCTCCCTCCGGGGATAAAGAACTGAAGATAGCCGCCGATACCACCCCAACGGAAAGCGCAGTTTACCACCCGAACTCGTCTCCATTCTCGTCGACGGAGCGCGGAATCGCCCGGATTTTTGCCGCTCGGTCGCGTCAGTCCGCGTATGACCCGATTCGACGCGGACGACCCGTCTGAGCGCCGAAAGCTGTTCGCCGACGCCGTCTCCGCGCACCGAACCCGCGCCAGCGACTTTCTCACGATTCAGGTCGACGCCGCCGAGGAACCCGAACTCGACGAGACCGCGGACCCTACGCCGCCGTGGGTGCAGTTCTTCCAGCAGACGGTGAACGTCGACTGCACCGACGCCGAACTCGACCGGCTGAAGACGCTCGTCGGCGACTACCCCGAGTTCCGCATCGACGAACTGGAGCAACCCGAGGAGGCTGAGGGGACGAACGTCCGAATCACCGCCCGCGCGGACCCGAACCGCCTCGCGGACTTCTTCGAGCGGACCATCCGCGAGGTGTACGGCTATGGCGAGGACTACCGCGCGTGGGTCGTCGCCGTCTGAGATTCTTCGTCGTCTGCAGATCGCCGAATGCCTTCTTTCTGTCCGTCTCTACTCGAATGCTGAAACATATACGACTCTCCTTCGTACGCTCGGCTATGAGCGAGTCCAACTTGTCCCGGAACACGTCACTTTTCGCCCGCCCGGTCGTCCCCGTAGCCAGCGTCGACGACGCCGAAACGACGGCGGGGGCCGTACTGCCTCGAATCGCGGCGGTCGGCGGGGAGCTGCTGGCCCTCCACGTCGTCGAGAAGGCCGGCGGCGCGCCGGACAAAGCGTCCGTCGAACAGCGCGAAGAAGTCGCCGCCGAGGCGTTCTCGGTCGTCCGCGAACTGGCCGACGAGGCCGGCGTCGACGTGACCACACGTATCGCTTACGGGACGGACATCGCGGACACCATCCTCGACGTCGCCAGCGACGAAGACGCGTCCGCGGTCGTGTTCACCCCGCGCGGCGGCAGCAAAGTAGTTCAATGGCTGACCGGGAATGTGGCTCTGTCGCTTGTTGAGAACGCGGACCGACCGGTAGTCTCGCTCCCCGACCCTAAGCCGGGGCGGTAGCTGTGAGAAACACGACACCGTGACAGTCCCTAAAAACCAAGCGGGAACGACATTCCAAACTATTTAAACAGATCGAGAACCACCTACTCGCCATGTCTTTCCTGAGAACAGCATCGCCGCAAGTATTATCCGAGTGGTTCTAAGATGGCTGACGAGGAGTTAGCCAAGGACCTCGGGTTGTTGTCGGCGATGACTATCGGTATCGGGACGATGATCGGCGCGGGTATCTTCGTCCTCCCGGGCGTTGCCGCCCAGGAAGCGGGTCCCATCGTCGTCGTCTCCTTCGTCGTTGGCGGTCTCATCGCGATGGTGAACGCGCTGTCGGTGTCGGAACTCGGCACGGCGATGCCGAAAGCCGGCGGCGGCTACTACTACGTCAACCGCGCGCTCGGCCCGCTTTTCGGGTCTATCGCCGGTCTCGGCGACTGGGTCGGCCTCGCGTTCGCTTCCGCGTTCTACTGTATCGGCTTCGGCCAGTATCTCGCCGAACTCGTCGGCCTCCCCGGCGTCCTGTTTCTCTCGCCGATACAGGTGGGCGCGCTGCTCGCTGGGTTTGTCTTCGTCGGCGTCAACTACATCGGCGCGAAGGAGACCGGCGGCGTCCAGACCGTCATCGTGCTCATTCTGTTGGCGATTCTCGGCGTCTTCGCCGTTGCGGGGTGGAGCTCCTTCGACTACGCGACGCTCGCCGGCGAGGACGGTCTCGCCCCCTTCGGCTTCGGGGCCATCCTTCCGGGAACCGCGTTAGTGTTCGTCTCCTTTCTCGGCTACGCGAAAATCGCGACCGTCGCCGAGGAACTCAAAAACCCTGGCCGTAATCTCCCTATCGCCATCATCGGCAGCGTCGCGCTCGTCACCGTCGTCTACGCCATCCTGGTGACGGTGATGCTCGGCGTCGTCCCGTGGACCGACTTGAGCCAGGATGCGCCGGTCGCGCAAGCTGCCGAAGTCGCGTTCCCGGCTGGTATCGCCGGCGCCGCGGCGACGGTGATGACGCTCGGCGCGCTGTTGGCGACGGCGTCATCGGCGAACGCCTCGATTCTCGCGTCTGCGCGCATCAACTTCGCGATGGGTCGCGAAAAAATCGTCACGAACTGGCTCAACAAGATTCACCCGAGGTTCGCGACGCCGTACCGCTCGATTCTGGTGACCGGACTCATCATCATCGTCTTTATCTCGGCTTTGGGCCAGGACCTTGCGGTGTTGGCGAAGGCGGCGAGCGTACTGCACCTCATCGTTTACGCGCTGATGAACGCCGCACTCATCGTCTTCCGCGAGTCCGACGCCGTCGATTACGACCCGGAGTTCCGCGTGCCGTTCTACCCGGTGACGCCCATCGCAGGGGCGCTGCTGTCACTCGGACTCGTCGCGTTCATGGACGACATCGAGATCGCGCTGTCGGCGGTGTTCGTCTTGGGCGCAGTGGTGTGGTACTTCGTCTACGCGCGTGAGAAAGTCGAGACGGGCGGGCTACTCAGTCGGTACATCCTCTCACGTTCGGAGGAAATGCCCGACGCGGCCGTCTCAGCTGCCAGCACGGTCAAACCCGACGGCGGCGACTACCGCGTCATGGTCCCGCTCGCGAACCCCAAACACCAGACCGACCTCATCACGCTCGCCAGCGCCATCGCCAAACAGGAGAACGGCACCGTCGTCGCCGTCAACATCCAGCAGGTTCCCGACCAGACCTCGCTGGAGGCCGCTCGGCGGCAAGGCGACTACGACGCAGCCCACCGCATTCTCGAACGCGCCCGCGACGACGCCGAGACACTGGGCGTCCCCGTCGAGACACACACCATCCTCTCGCACCGGACGTTCGAGGAGGTGTTCGACGCCGCGCGAACGTACGACGCCGACGTGACCGTCATGGGCTGGGGACCCGACGCCCACGGGTCGCCGGGGCGCGCCGAGAGCGCGATCGACGAACTCGCGAGGTCGCTTCCCTGCGACTTCCTCGTCCTCCGGGACCGCGGTTTCGACGCGTCGCGCATCCTCGTGCCGACGGCGGGCGGCCCGGATTCGGACCTCTCGGCAGCCGTCGCCAGACTACTTCGCACGGAGTACGTGTCGACGGTGACGCTCCTGCACGTCGCCGACGACGAGACCGATGGACGGGCGTTCCTCGAAGAGTGGGCGGCCGATCACGGTCTCGAAGACGCCGAACTGGTCGTCGAGGCGGGCGACGTCGAAGCGGCCATCGGCAAGCACGCCGCGGACGCGACGATGCTCGTCGTCGGCGCGACGGAGCGCGGCCTGCTCTCGCGGTTGTTCACCGATAGCCTCGTGTTGAACGTCGTCGACGAGGTGAACTGCTCGGTGTTGCTCGCGGAGAAAAAGCGGACGCGCAGTCTGCGCGAACGGCTGTTCGGAAACAGCTAACCGTAGCGAAGAATGACCGCGCTTTCTGTTCTCGTTATTCTGCGCTCGGCGGTTCGTCGGTCGTCGTCTCCGCCGCGTCAGTCGTCGACCACGGCGGGGTCCGTCAGGTCCGCCGCCATCACGAAGTCCGGTTCGTCGGAGACGCCGACGCGGGCGTACGCCGTGTCGCTCACCCAGCGTACGCCCTCCGGAATCAGGACACGCACCTTCTCGGCGTCGACGCTCGCAGCGTCGCAGGCGACCGCCCGATACAGTGCCCGCGCTGCCTCCGAATCCACCCACGCGCCGACGGCGTACTCGGCCCATCTTTCTGAACTGCCTTCGTCGTTCGGTCGGTCGTACGTCCGGTTCCGGAACGTGAACCCGCGCGTCCCGCCCTCGCTCACGACGAACAGGCGGTCGTCGTCGGCCGCTGTTCGGAGTCGCTCGCGGGTGAGTTCCGACACCGCCCACGATTCCTCGGCGTCGAGCGTGAGTCCCTTCAGGTCCGTGCGCGCGTCGCTTCCGGTCCAGAACGACCACGCGGCGTCGGCGTCGGCCGTGACGGCGAGGGCGGGTTCGGCGTCGGCGTCCGGCGTCGGCATCCCCCAGCGGAACTCGGCGCAGGGCGCAAAGCCGGTCGCGCGCGACTGGCCCAGTCCCGCCACGTTCCACGAAAACACCATGTTCCGGGCGACGGTCGCGCCGCGCTCTTTCGCCCACGCAAACAGTGCCTTCGACAGGCGCATCGACGCGCCCCGCCCTCGGTAGTCGGGGTTGACACGCATCCCCTGCGCCCACGCCTCGTACTCCGAGAGCAGTACGCCCTGACAGATGCCCGCGAGTTCCTCCGACGGGCTCTCGGCGTCGCCCTCGGCGTCGAGAACGAACGTCCGCTGGCGCTCGCTGTCGCCCGTGATCCAGTCGTGGTAGATGCGCGGGATGTAGTCCGACCCGCCGCGCTCTGCCCACGTCTCGCTCGTGAACGCCGCAACCGCGTCGTAATCTTCGGGTCGTGCCTGTCGGACCGTCAGGTCCACGGCCGGGACTCCTCCTGCAGTTCGCCGACGAGGTTCCGTCCCATCGCGTCGGCGGGATCGCCGAGGTTCGCGAGCGCCCACATCAGCTTCACCTTCGCCGTGCCGGGGAGCGTATCGCCCGCCTCGACGACGCCGGCGTCGAGCAGGTCGCGGCCGGTGTCGTAGACGCGGTCGCAGACGCGACCCGAGATGCACTGGCTGGTCATCGCGACGACCGTCCCCTCGTCGACGAGTTCACGGACACGAGGAATGAGGTCGGTGTGAACGTGGCCGAGACCGGTCCCCTCGATTACCACGCCGGATTTCCCGTCGAGGTAGTCGAACGCCGCGGGGTCCATCCCGGGCGTGAACTTCAGGAGTTCGACCCCGCCGTCGATGTCGGGGGAGATGTCGGGTTCGACCCCGCCGCGTTCGGCGTGTTCGCGGCGGAACGTCACTTCCTCGCTCTCGTAGTCGACCACGCCGAGCGGCTTCGCCCCGACCGTCTCGAAGGCGTCGCGGCGCGAGGTGTGGTTCTTGCGCACGCGCGTGCCGCGGTGGAGCGCGCAGACGTCGTCACTCTCGGTGGCGTGCATGCAGACGAGCACTTCAGCGCAGTCGCTCTTCGCCGCTTCAACCGCGCAGACCGCGTTCATCACGTTGTCCGAGGAGGGGCGGTCCGCCGAGCGCTGGCTGCCGGTGAAGACGATTGGAACCGGCGTGTCGAGCATGAACGACAGCGCCGAGGCCGAAAACTGCATCGTGTCGGTGCCGTGCATGACGACGACACCGTCCGCGCCCGCGTCTATCTCCTCGTGGACCGCCCGCGCAAGTTTCTGCCAGACCTCGGGTGTCATGTTTTCGGAGAGGATATTGGCGACGACGCGGCCGCGGTAGTTCGCCCGACCCGCGAGGTCCGGCACCGCGCGGAGCACGTCCTCGGCGTCGAACTGCGCGGTCACCGCGCCGGTGCGGTAGTCGACGGTGGAGGCGATGGTGCCGCCGGTGGAGATGAGCGAAACCGTCGGGAGGTCGTCGTCGAACTCGATCTCGGAGCTGTCGCCCTCGTTGGACTGGGCGTCCTCCACGTCGTAGACGCCGCTTTCGAGTACTTCGACCTCGGCATCGTCGCGTTCGATACCGACGTTGTACCCCCCGTCGAGTTTGACGACGAGGTGGTCGGCCGTCGTCGACGGCATCAGCACGCCCTCGTTCGTGACGCCCCCGCGCTCGACGCGGATGCGGTCGCCTGCGTTCATAATCGCGGATACCCTCGCGGCGGACTTGAATCCACTCGTTCGCGGACGACTCCCGCGTCGATCGACTGCACCCGAACCGACGCGGCGCCGACTTTCGCTCGCAGCTCATCAGAACGAACACAAAAGTGATACCGGATGCGGACCGAGCACTCGGTATGTCCTCGCACACGAATCCGTCCCCCTCCGACAGCGGCGACTCGTCCAGCCGACTCGGCCGACTGTTCGCGCCGAAAGCGTTCCTTCTCGCGCTCGCGCTCTCGCTCGTCGGCGTGTTCCTCGGCGGTCTCGTCCCCGTCGTCGGGTCGATACCCGGCGTCAACCTCCTGCTTCGCGCGCTCGGGCTGTTCGCCGCCGCGTTCGTCGTCGGTCTCGTCGCCGAGCGACCGCGGTACGTGGAAGTCGCGCTCGCCGGGGCGCTCGTCGGCGTGTTCAGCGTCGTGCTCTCGACGCTCGGGGCGTTTCTTCCCGTCGCCGTGAACGTCCTCTCGGAGCACGGCGTCGAGCTCGGCAGCGTCGGTGCTGCCGTCGGCGCGTTCGTCACGCTCGTCGGCCACTACTTCGGGCGCGACCTCCGCGACGGCGTCACGCGGGAGATATAGGCCGCGACGACGCGTTCGCCGCCGCGCTCACTGAACTGTCCACTTGTCGTTCCGCTGGGCGAGCAAGCCGCGCTCGGACAGCGCGTCCAGCACCTGCTCGACGACCTCTGGGGGCGCGCCGACCTCCTTGGCGACGGCGAGCGTGCTCGTCGCACCGCCGGCGACAGCCGCGAGCACCTTCGCGTGGAATCGGCTGTCGGCGTCGGTTCCGATGCGCTCGTTCAGCCTGTCGAGCACGTCGGTCATCCGGCCGTGAACCCAGCGCTGCGCGAGCGAAAGCTCGTTCTCGATGGTTTCGAGGCGGCCGAACTCCCGCGCTAGCGATTCGAGATCGTCGCCGTTCTGCCGGGGTTCGGCGTCGATGCTGAGATGCGAACAGCGACCGGTCAGTTCGAGGGTCGGACTCGCTGGATACGCGCTTTTCGTACCGAACCCGTACGGCGAGACGTTCACCTCCAGGCGGACGTTCTGGGCGATGTGGAAGTACTTCCGCCGCTGGTCGTCGGTTCGGCTCTCGACGAGACCCGCCTCCTCGAGTTTCCGCAGGTGGTCGATAACGGCCTTGGGGCTGACGCCGAGGTACTCGGATATCTCCGTGACGTAGCAGGGCTTGTGCGAGAGCAGGCGAAGGATGCGTCGCCGGTTCTCGTTGCCGAGGAGATCCAGAAGTACCGCAGAGTCCATGCCGACAGATAAGCCGGGAGAACTGAAAAGGCTGACTACCGTTGTTTCCTCCGCTCGTCGTCGTCCGCTCCGGTCGATTCCTCGGTTCGCCGTCGTTACGAATCGAGACTCCGAACGTCTTCTTTCCCGAGCGCTTCTCCGTCGACGCGCGCTGTCGAGTCGACGGGCGATGTTTCGCCGCCTGGCGACCGTCTCTGCTCGTCGTTTCGTTCCGTTCTGGTAGCGTCTTCGGCGTCTCCTCCGTCTTCGGCGCCGTGACCGAGCGCCTCGGAGTCGTCAGTCGGCGTTTCGGGGCCGTCAACCGCCGTCCCGACAGCGGTGTCCACCAACTGCCGACTCTCGGATGTGCCGTCGGTGTTGCCCGTCCCGTTGGCCCGATTCGGCGCCTGTTCGGACGGTCCGACCGTCTCTCCCGGTCCGGCGATGCTGGCGTGGGTCTCTCTCGTTTCGGCGCGGAGCGTCGACAGTCGACTGGCGTTCGCGCCGACCCGGTCGGCCGCCGCTTCGGTCGCGTCGATGGAGGTGGCCAAGGCGCTCAGTTCACCGTCCAGTTGGCCGAGGCGACCGTAGTAGATCGGTTCGGGGATACTCCCGTTTTCGGCCGCCGCAGCCAGCGCCTCGCGGCGGTCGCGCAGTTCGACGAGTTCGGCTTCGAGTCGGTCGATTCGTCGTTCGACGGCCCGCTGATCGCCGCTTCGCTCGAACTCGGCTTCCCACTTCTCGTTTGCGACGACGCCTTGGGTCTCTGCGGTCGTCGATTGGACGAACGCTGTCACGTTGTCGCCGAGTTCGCTCTCGCCGTCCGGTTCGATCTGTTCTGTCGACTCGGCGGTCGAGGCTGACGAGGCGGTCGAGACCGACGCGGCAGCGGGAGCGGTCGCGACGACGACGAGCACCGTGACGAGGAGGGCGTAGACGGCTTTCATCGAATTCCGTTACCGGGCGTACGCCCATAAACACGAATATCCGTTCGTTTCGTTCACTCCGGGTTCGTTCTGTTCAGTGTGTTTCGAATCAGCGAGCGAGAGTCTGACTTGGCCTGCGACGGTGTAATTGGGCAGTAATCTCCTCTTACTTCCGGACCGTCGGCTCGTGGAACCTGTCGAAGAAACGAGCCGCGAGAGCGACGGAGACGACCGAAATCGCCACGCTAGCGACGACGAGTCCCGCGCCCGGTTCGTACCGAAGCGGCGGATGGTAGCCGAACAGGTAATCGAACGCGTCGTTCGCGAACGCCAACGCGAGCGCGAACGCGAGCGCTCCCCGCGTCGTCGCCCCGATACGGGCGATGAGCACCGCCTCGACGACGAATCCGAGGTGTGTGAGGAGGATGCCCCAGTAACTCCACAGCGACGAGAGTCCAAACCCGAAGTAGAGGTCGGGACGGAGGTTCAACGCGACGAACGTCCAGAGACCGAACTTCACCAGCCAGACGAACGACAGCGTGTGGAGGTAGACGAGCGGGCGGTTCAGCGGCGCGTCGTCGATATCTCGGCCGAGGTTAGGGAGCAGCGTCGCCAGAGAGAGCGTTCCTAGCGCCAGTGCGGTCGGTGAATCGCCGTACAGCGGCCACAGAAACGTCGATACCGCGGGCATCGTCTCGACGTAATAGCGCACGCCGACGAGAAACGCCGTCGCGTTGACGACGAGCAACCAGACGAGACTTGGGGCGTTGCCGAGATAGTACTCGACGTATCGGTCGGGGATGAGGCGCACACCCGCCATTCGTCGGATGAATGGGCGGTGCGCGGTAAAAGTTGTCGAGACGCCGACGGTGACCCGAAGCCTTGCGGTGGGAGCGTCTGTGTCTTGCGTCAGGCCGGTACCTCGACGGCCTGCTCGGCGCGCCGTCTCGCCTGCTCCAACTGGTTGCGGAGGCGCGTCTCCGCCGTCCCCGAGAGTGCCCACCCGAGCGCGTCGAGGCTCTCCCCCGTGACCCTCAGCACGTCGGCGAGCACACCGAGTTCCTCACCCGCCTCCTCGATGTCGTCGCGGTCGACGAGTTCGAGCGCTTCGTCGACGAGTCGCCGGGCGTGTCGCAGGAGCGCTAGCAGAAGCTCCCGCAACGGGCCGAGTTCGTCCACGGCGTCTCGAACGCCCGTCAGAATCTCGTCTAAGAGCGACTGCAGAAACGTGACGAACGAGCGCTTGCCCGTCTCCGGAGCGTCGATGGTGAGCGGTTCGTCTCCGGAGGCCCCGTTCGTTCCCGGCGTCACGCGAAACACACCGACTGATCCCTCGCGGTCGGTGACCTCTGCCGTGTACGTGCCGTGGCGGTTGACGTAGATGCCGAAGCGGTCGTCGCCGTCGGGCCTCCCGTCGTACACCGGCCCGGCGACGTCCTCCTCGAACCGGACGTTGGTGATGCCCGACTGCTGAGAGGCGTCCGCGCGGACTTTCACCGCCTCCTCGTTCGGGACGACGGTGACGACGCCGTCGACGCCGGCGGTGTACGTCCCGCCGTCGAACTCGAACGTCTCGGCGTAGGGCGCGCGCCCGGCCCCGTTGACGGTGAGTCGGTGCGACTCGCGGGTGACGCCCGTGAACGAGACGACGCCGTTCCACGTCGGAACGGCCGTCGGGTTCTCGCTTTCGAGGAGCGCGACGCTCTCGACGTTCGATTCGTGGAGCGAGGGTGGCGTCGGTGCTCCGTCACCGGCCGGCGTCGATTCTTCGTCGGTTGTCACCGTTCCGTCGTTAGTCGGTGTCAACTCGTCGTCCGTCGGTGGTTCGTCGTCCGCCGTCGACTCGTCGCCGCTCGTCTCGCCCTCGGCCGCCGACGGCCGCGTCGTCAACTCCCGGACGACGCCGACGACGCGATTCTCGGTCTCGTCGGAGTCGACGCCGCCGTAGCGCTCGGCGAGCGTTGCCCGGTGTTGGGGGTCGGTGACGTCGACCACCGGGTCCGAAAAGCGCGGCTGTTCCCGCGGAGCCGTCGTCGCAGTGAGGTGGTGGGCGAAGCTATCCTCGACGAACTTCGGGACGGTGAACTCGAAACGCAGCTGCGGACCGGTGAACCCGTCGATGTGGCGGAGGTCCTCGGCGGAGACGAGGTCGTACTCGACCTCCACGTCGCGGGTCGCCGCGTCGAACCCGAAGGAGAGACCGGTCTCCCGCAGCGGGATATCCTCCGGCGGGTTCGCCAACTCGGCGAAGTTGCGGACGACCAGCGACCCGGACAGCAGGTCGTCGGCGGAGACGTTCGGGAGTCTCTCGTGGTCGTACAGCGGCGCGCCGTCGAGTTCCGGAACGATGTACGGAATCCGAAGCCCCTCGTCGCGGGGGAGTCCGTACGCCGCCGGAACGCGGACGGTCCGGTCGCCGATCTCGACCGCCTCGTTCGTGATGTCGGCGATGAACCCGTCGCCCGCGAGTCGTTGAAACGTCCGCGGGCGCCCGTTGACGCCGAGTGCGCTCGCGTGGGAGCCAACTTCCGAGAGGACGCTCGGCCGGTCGGCCTCGGGGTCGACGAACTCGTTGTTCGGGACGGATTTGGAGTGGGCGCTCCCGGTGTACAGGACTGGGTCGCCGGTGTCGCCGTTGACGAACACCTGAAACAGCTCCCAGTCGTGCCAGTGGAAGTTGGTCGTGAACTGGTCGAACGCGGAGTACAGCCAGTACTGGACGACCGACAGCGAGGAATCCCGGTAGTCGACGACGTTGTAGAACACCGTCGGCGCCGGCGGCGCCTCGGCCTCGCGGCGGTCTTTCGTGTAGCCGTCGAGAGCGTCGAATCCGTCGACGACGGTTTCGCCGCCGCGCTCGCTGATGTACCGCCGCGGGTCGGTCGGATACCACAGCTCTCGGACGTCGAAGTACAGATCCGGCGCGAACTGCTCTGCGAGCGCGCGATGTTCGGATTCGGCGGTCGACTCTTTCGACGACGCGGTCGGCGGCGACTCCGTCGGGCCTAACCCTTCTCTGTCCTGGTCCGCCGAGAGCATCGCCCCGACGGCGGTTCCGCCGCCGACGGCTAGTGTGAGCGCACCGAGTTTGAGCAGGTCGCGTCTCTCGACGCCACCGTCTTCGACCGCTTCGTCGGCTATCGCTCGGTCGCCGCCCGCCTGCCTCTCGGCGCTTTCTCGCTCGTCGGTGCGTGCCCGCTCGTCAGCGTCCGTCCGGTCGTCGGTATCCGTTCGTCCCTCAGCGTCCGAGCGCGTTCGCCTGTCGTTACTCGTCGCCCGTTCCTCACCTGCGTCGTCGTCGGTACGTTCGTCGTCGGACATAGCCCTCGATTCGGTCGGCCTTTCAGACCGCTCGTTATGACTTTGTTGGTCACTGGAGACTGGCCGGCGGACCGTCCGGATGCAAAGGCTAGTTAGCGTCGGCGGCGAACCTGTGCGTATGCAGGCTGCACTCGTCGTTCTCGACGGCTGGGGACTCGGCAACCACGACCGGAGAGATGCCGTGAAAGCCGCGGCGACGCCGAATTTTGACCGGTTTCGGGAGAGCGGCGCGTACGGCACGCTCGACGTGAGCGGTCGGCGCGTCGGACTGCCCGACGGACAGATGGGCAACAGCGAGGTCGGCCACCTCAACATCGGCGCCGGCCGGGTGGTGAAACAGGCGTTCACCCGAATCAACGACAGCGTCGACGACGGAACGTTCTACGAGAACACTGTCATCACCGAGGCGTTCGACTACGCCGAGGAACACGGCGGTCGCGTCCACTTCATGGGCCTCGTCAGCAACGGCGGCGTCCACTCCGACCAGGAACATCTGTACGCGCTCATCGAGGCGGCGGCTGACCGCGGCGTCGACGCGGTGACCCACGCGTTCACCGACGGTCGGGACACCGCCCCCAAGGGCGGCGCGGACTACCTCGCGTCGCTGGAGTCCGTCGTCGCAGACTGCGGAACCGGCGACGTGGCGACGGTCTCGGGGCGCTACTACGCGATGGACCGCGACCGGAACTGGGAGCGGACGAAGCGCGCCTACGACGCCATCGTGAACCGCGAGGCCGACGGCGTAGCGCCGACGGCGGTCGAAGCGGCCGAACAGTCATACGAGCGCGGCGATACCGACGAGTTCGTCGAACCGACGCTCGTCGGCGGCGGTCCGGCGCTCGAAGACGGCGATGCGGTGTTCTTCTTCAACTTCCGCTCGGATCGCGCACGTCAACTCGTCCGGATGCTCGGCGACGTTCGCCCGGAGTGGCCGTTCGAGACGACGCCGCCGGCGATTCACCTGGCGACGATGACCCAGTACGACAAGACGTTCGAGTTCCCGGTAGCGTTCCCGCCGGAGCAACCGCGGAACACGCTCGGCGAGGTGCTCGCGGGCAACGGTCTCACGCAGCTACGGCTCGCGGAGTCCGAGAAGTACGCCCACGTCACTTACTTCCTCAACGGCGGTCGGGAGGTGGAGTTCGGCGGCGAAATTCGGCGCATCGTCCAGAGTCCCGACGTGCCGACGTACGACGCGACGCCCGCGATGAGCGCCGAGGAGGTGACCGACACCGCGCTGTCGATAATCGAGTCCGACGACCCCGACGTGCTCGTACTCAACTACGCGAACCCCGACATGGTCGGCCACACCGGCGACTTCGCCGCCGCCGTCGAAGCCGTCGAAGCCGTCGACGAACAGCTCGGCCGCCTCCTCGACGGCGTCCTCGCCGCCGGTGGCCACGCGCTCGTCACTGCCGACCACGGCAACGCCGACGACATGGGGACGCCGAGCGCGCCGCACACGGCGCACACCTACAATCCGGTTCCGCTCGTCTACCTCTCACCGGCGGGCGACGACGGCGGCAAACGGATTCGAGACGGCGGGTCGCTCTGCGACCTCGCGCCGACGCTGCTGTCGCTCATCGGTGTCGACCAACCGCCGGAGATGACGGGCGAGTCGCTGTTAGAGTCGGGTAGGTTGTAGCGAACAGGCGACGGATACGTTTCTCCGCGACCGGGTCGTCGCACACCCGCCTCGTCCGGTTCACGGCCGCTCTCAGCGCACGCGGGGTCTGGCCGCCTTCTCCGGTATAAAGTCCGGGGCGACGATTATCGCAACCTAACGTTCTGCTCCGACGCGTAGCGGTACAGCGGACCCGCGAGCAGTAACAGGCTGACGACCGCCGCGGCGACGACGAGACGAACGTCGAACAGTCCGGTGAGCGAGTCGGCCGTCAACGCGCCCAGCGACCCGCCGACGAACACGCCGCCGACGACCCACGGGATTTCGCCGAGTGCGGTTCCGAGCAGATACGAGCGGAGTCGGACGTCGGCAATGCCCGCGCCGACGGAGACGATGTCCGACGGGGCCGGAAAGAGGCGGCTAGCGGCGACGCTCCGGACGTTGCCGGTCGTGTCGACGAACCGTTCGCCTGCGGCCGCGAACCGGCCGCTGTCGCCGCGAACGTGACGCCCGAAGAAGTACGGCGGGACGCTGCTCACGACGACGAGCGCAAGTGCGATTGGCGTCCAGACGAGACCGTGCGTGTAGCCGACGACGACGGCCAGAAGCGTCGTCGGCCACGCCAGAAGCGGTCGGACGAGCGCGACGAGCGTCAGCACGGTGACGAACCGAACCGGGTCGGCCGCGAGCCACCGGAGGCGCTCGAACAGCGTCTCGGGCGAGACGAACCACGCGGCGAGTGCCGTGAGGGCGATCACCGCGCCGGTGGAGACGAGAAACGCTCGGCGCGACACTCAACAACACCGCTCCGTGTTCGCTCCGGCAGACGATGCGTGCGCGTCGCAGTTCATACGCCGGCTTCACCGCCCGCGGTCATACTCCTTATGGCTCGGTTGATTGTCTCGCTGTGACGCACGCGCTCCAAAGCGAAGACGAAGTGACGAATGCGTCCCGAACGGGCACGCGGGACGGTCGTCGACATCGTCGACCGCGACACGATAACGGTTAACTCGCACGCGCCGGAATCCGGTGACGTGCCCGACGACGGCGACGCGCCTGGCGGATCGGCGGATGCGGGAGACGGTCTCGCCGCCACCCGAAGCGAGCGCATCGAACTCGCTCTCGAGTTGCTCGCGCACCTCGAGCACGACGAGTTGGAACTCCCGGCGGTTATCGACCGCATCGAGACGGTGACGACGGACCCGGCGACGACGCGCGAGATTCTCGACGAGGCCGAGAAGCGCGGCATCCTCGAACGCGACGGGGCGAAGATTCTGACGCGGCGAGGTGGAACGTTCGTTCGTTTCGAGAGTCAAGTCGTCACGCGCGAGGGAGAGTTCGACTGCCGACGCTGCCGGGCGACGATTTCGACGGGCTACTTCATCCGCTTCGAGGCGGGAGAACTCGGACCGTTCGGCTCGTCGTGCATCAGAAAAGTCACCGGGCGTGAGTGAGAACGCGGGCGAGAGGCCACCAGTCGGCGTTCCGAGCCGACCTCGCTACCGACCGCGGCTGAGCTCTTCGACGAGCCGTTCAATCAGTTCGGCTTGCCGCTGTAGTTCTTCGTTCTGCCGTTCGACCGCCTTGGTCAGCGTCGCCATCTGCGCCTGCAGCTCTTCGAATCCGTCGGCGTCGCGGGCGTCGGTCGCCGACGCGCCCGCCGTGGCGTTCGTCGCCGCCGTTGCCTTCGCTTCCGCCGACGCTGGCGCTGGCGTTGCTGCCTCGGCGGTATCGGTCGTTTCGTCGCTCGCCGATTCGAAACCGGACCCCTCGAACGTCGTCGTCTCCGCCGACTCTGTCGACGCCGACTCGGTCGACGCCGTCGACTTCGCCGGCGCGGCCGACTGCGATTCCGCCGTCGCCTCGGCGACGCCGTCTGCGACGCCGACGCTACCGTCGTCAAGGTCCACCGGGTCGTCCGCCCGCGTCGCGTTCTTCGGTTTCTCGCTCAACTCCGAGGGGTTGGCTTTCAACGGCGCGGGTCCATCACCGAAGGAGACGTTCTTTCGATCCTCGGCCGGTTCGGTCTCGGACTCTCGGGCCTTCGCCTTCCGGAAGGCGTCGAGCGTCGGCACGTCGTGGTACGTACAGAGCGCGTCGGTCAGCGTCTCGCGGACGGCGCGCGCATCGTCGTTGGGCGCTTTGAACCGCTCTTGGCGAGTCCCGAGCGCGAGCACGACGGAGGTGGCGACGCTCCCGTCCTCGAACGTGAGGTCGGTCACGTCGTCGTAGTGGAACTCCTCGAACTCCTCGTCCCAGACGGGCGCGCCGATGTGTTTGACGACCCGGTCGCTCGTGACGACGAGCGTGAGTTCGCTGAACCGGAACGTCTGTTTCACCGTCTCGCCGGGGTCGGTGATTCCGGCGGCGTTGAGAATTCCGGCGAGCACGGGGTGTAGCGCGTCCTGGAGGCGCTTTGACGGAATCGCGAACGACCGCTCGCCGTCGAGACCGTAGTTGAGGGTCACTTTCGCCTTTCGCGACGTGCGACCGCCCTCGGAGATGGAGATGCGTTCGGCGTTGTGCGGGTACTGTTCGACGGACTCGTCGGAGAGCAGTCCCTCCGAGCGGTAGATGAGCGTCCGCGTCGGCGTGACGAACAGTCCGTCCTCGCCGCCGAGGCTCACCCGGGCAGCGACTGGTTCGTCGCCCAGTTCGGTCTGGACGAGTTCCGGCAGACTCATGGCAGGGGTGTCCCGGCCACACGTGATAAATTCAGGGGGTGCGACGGCGAACAGGAACTCCCGGTGTGAAACCGCCGCACGCCGGACCGAGATGGGAAGCTTCAAGAGTCTCATCGGACAAGGTGAAACCGAGCCCGGGTGGCTTAGCTGGACATAGCGCCGCACTCATAGGGTTCTGAGATTCGGTGCGGTATCGCCTTGGAAGCCTCCGCCCCTTGGGGCCTGCCGAGCCTCTAACCTGGGATATGCGGAGATCGTGGGTTCGGAGCCCACCCCGGGCATTCTGTGATTCACTGTCGCGCTCCCTCCGAGTTCCGTCTCGACGTCGTCACGACGATCGAGACGGCCGAGCGTAACCGGATTCGCTGTCGACGTGCGGGCCGAGGAGCCGCTCGCTCTCCTCGGCAGGGTACGACAAAAAGGCGCAGACGGCGTACGAAGCCGTTCCCCCACTTGCACAAAACGACCGGGTGACACAACCCGGACTCTGACACACCATGGCGACCGTTCGAGGCCACCACGAGCGCCGTCGGATGGGCGCGGGGACCCGCGCCGCGACGGCGACTCTGATACTTCGTAGGGACGTTACCCCCATAGTTTCGATGTGCATACTGCCGTCGGCGTTTCGTCGAACTACCTGTTAAACGCGTTTTGGGGGTCGCTAATCGACGTCAGCCCGTCGTTTCCCCGCCCTCGAGAGAACACCGTTCGCTCGACCGGAGAAATCTGGCGGTTTTTTTTTTAGGGAGTCGTCTCTCTGCTCGCTCTCTGAACCAGCGCTCGCGTCGACCGCCCCGTTCTCCGGGCGAAGTTACAAGCCTCGGTACGGGGTATCTGTACTTCATGGGTTCGAACACCGCGACGGACGCCGAGCAAACGCCTGCGCGTCGCCCGGCGGCCGGGCAGACGTGGTTCGACATCATAGAGGACGTCATCGACGCCGAAATCGATAGACAGGAGACCCTCGAATGCCGGTTCGAACAACTGGAGATCGACGTTCCGCTGCGGATGGAACCGGGCGCCGAAATCGCGCGGTGGCGATTCGACGGTACCGTCCGCGTCCACGTTGAGGGGACGCGCGGACCGCTCTCGGAGTGGCTTCGATTCTGGTACAGTCGGCTCTCGTGAGAATCGGACCCGGTGGGACCCCGCGGCCTTCCCGGGCGGGAGAGTGATATGAAACCGCTCCGTACCCCCGCCGTGACCTCGCTCCGCCGACAACTGCTCGTCTTCGCAGTGAGTTTCGTCCTCGTCGCTTCGGGCTGTGTCGGCGCCCCGTCCGTTCCGTCGCCATCGGAGTCGCCGGCCGGACCGACCGGCGGCGAGGCCGCCAGTTCTGGCGACGTTCCCGACCCCGACGACGTTCCGCTGCCCGGCAAGGGACCGAACCGAACCGCGACGGTCGTCGACGTCGTTGACGGCGATACGATAAAAATCGCGTACCCGAACGGCACCCGCGACACCGCGCGCCTCCTCGGCGTCGACACGCCCGAGACGTACGGCGAGAGCGACCCCGCTGATTTCGAAGGCGTTCCCGACACTGCGGCCGGTCGGGCCTGCCTGAACGACCACGGCGAGCGCGCCAGCGACTACGCGACGGAGGCGCTTCTCGACCGCGAGGTGACGCTCCGGTTCGACGCGAACGAACCGCGACGCGGCTACTACGACCGCCTCCTCGTCTACGTGGTCGTCGACGGCGTCGACCTCAACTACGGTCTCGTCGCCGAAGGGTACGCCCGCGTCTACGACAGCCAGTTCACCGCCCGCGAGCGCTACTACGACGCCGAATCGAGCGCCCAGCGCGTACAACGCGGGCTGTGGGAGTGCGCCACCGACGACGGTGGTCCACCCGCGGAGACCGACGGCGGTTCGTCGGAGACTGCCGACGGCGAGGACTCCAGTGGTACCGACGCTTCCGGCGACTCGCTACTCGTCGTCGCCGAGATACACGAGGATGCGGCGGGCGACGACCGGCAGAACCTCGACGACGAGTACGTCGTCTTCCGGAACGCCGGCGACGAGGCGCTCGACCTGACGGGGTGGACGGTGACGGACGAGGCAGGCAAGGAGTACCGATTCCCCGACGGATTCGTGCTCGGCCCGGGCGAGACGGTGACGCTCCGGACCAGCGACGGCGTGAACACCGACGAGACACTCTACTGGGAGGCGAGCGGCCCGGTCTGGAACAACGACGGCGACGAGGTAGTCGTCCGCGACGACGCCGGGGTGGTCGTCGCTCGGCGGTCGTACTGAGTACCGACGGCTTCCGCCGTTCGGAGTCGCGGAAAAACGGTGGAGTCGCTCTTAGACGGCCCGACCGGTCACGTCGGTGCCGATGAGGTACGTTCCGGCCGTGAGCAGTGCGGCCGCGACGACGAGGATGATGCCGCCGACGACGCCGGCGAACGTCGACGAGGGGAGTGCGGTCGGCACGAAGCCGAGCGTTCCGGCGACCATCATCCCGAGGCCGAGAGTACCATTGCGTGTTACGTCCATACGTCAACTCTCTCGTCACGCACATAATGAATTTCGTTTTCGTTCCGTCGGTCCCTCACGCCTCCGTTCGGCGTTTCCGGTGTTTCCGACGTTTCTACGTCTGAGGGGAACGATTATCCCGCCGGCCTGCAACCGACGTGATGGACCGATGAGCATAGCTCTCGAAGCCGACCTCCGCTATCCGATGAACGCTGACGACTGGGTGAAGACGCTCCTCGTCGGCGGCGTGTTGAGTCTCGCTGGGGTTGTTCTCATCCCGCTGTTTTTCGTCCTCGGCTACTACCTTCGCGTCGCGCGCCGAAGCATGCGCGGCGACGAGACGCCCCCGTCGCTCACCGACTGGGGGACACTGTTCGTCGACGGCGTGAAGGCGGCCGTCGTCCTCGTGGTCTACCAGCTCGTCCCGTTGCTCGCCTTCGGACTGACGTCGGCATTCCTGCTGATTCCGGTGTTGACCGACGGCAACGTGCCGATGGGCGTGAGCGTTCTCGGCATCGTCGGCGGACTGCTCCTCTCGACGCTTCTCTCGCTCGCGTTCGGTTACTTCGGCATCGTCGGGACGCTCAACGTCGCCCGCGAGGGGACGCTCGGCGCGGGGTTCGACTTCGGACGGGTCAAACGCGTCGCGTTCGACCGGGGGTACGCAGTCCAGTGGCTGTACGCGTTCGTCCTCTCGCTCGGAATCAACGCGCTCGTCGGCGCCGTCACCGCGATACCCGTTATCGGCTGGTCGCTAGTGCTTCTAACCCCGTTGGTCAGCTTCTACGTCGGCGTCGTCGTCTCCCGAATCCACGGCCGGGGTTACGCGTCGGCACTCGACGAGGAGAACCGCCGTACGGGCGCATCGGCCGCGGAAACTGTCACGTAGTATCCTCGAAACGACTCCGTGGCAACGCTTTCCACGTGACGACTCTCTCCACGTAGCGACGCTCTCAACGTCGCAACTTATTCTTCGAACCGCTCGCCCGCCGGAATCACCACGTCGAGCCAGTTCTCCTCGGGCGGGAGCGGGCAGGCGAACGTCTCGCTGTACGCGCAGAAGGGGCTGTACGCGAGGTTGAAATCCAGAACCACTTCGTCGCCGTCCTCCAGTTCCCGGTTCGGTTCGAACTCCATGTATCGGCCACCGCGGTACGTCTGCTGGCCCGTCGTCTTGTCCCGGAACGGGACGAAAATCGAGTTCGACTCGTCGGACTCCTGTCGGTAGCCCGCGAGCGTCTGCGTCTCGGCGCTGGCTTCGAACTCGAACGTCACCACGCGGAGGTAGCGGACGTTCGGACCGTTCGTCGTCTCCAGCTCGACGGGGTCGGGTCGGTCGTGGGTCGTCACCGTCGCCGCGACGCGGTACTCGGGGTCCGGGTCGAAGTAGTCGAGCCCGTCGAACGACTCCCGCTCCGCCGGCGGAATCGGCGACTGCGGGTGGTCGTCGAAGAAGTCGTTCTTCTGTTCGCGCTGGCGTTCGACCTCCGCGCGCCACTGCTCGGCGTTGAGTTCCGACTCGGGTTCGCTCTCGCTCATGGTAGTCGGTTGCCGGTGCCGACACAAATCGGTTGGGACCGCGCCGCGGTCGTCGGGGTCGCGACGGCCGTCAGTTGGACTTCGCGTCGGCGAGCCGCCGGAACTGGGCGTCGGTGAGCGAGATGTCGCCCGCGACGAGGTTCTCCTCCAACTGCTTCGTCGTCCGCGCGCCGACGATGGGCGCCGTCACCTGTTCGTGGTGCATCAGCCACGCGAGACTCACCTGTGCGTGCGTCGCATCGACTTCCTCGGCGACGGCTTCGACGGCTTCGAGCGCGTCGAAGTTCTCCGGCGTCAGGTAGGAGTCGGCGAACTGCTGGTCGTTGGCTGCCCGCGACTCCTTCGGCGGTTTCTCGTCGCGAGCGTATTTCCCCGTGAGGAATCCGCCGGCGAGCGGCGACCACGGGACGACGCCGATGTCGTAGTGGTCGCACATGTCGAGGTAGTTCCCCTCGATCTCGCGGTTCGCAACGTTGTACCGCGGTTGCGAGAGCGAGAATGGTTCGTAGCCGCGCTTGTCCGCGAGTTCGTTCGCCATCGCGATCTTCCACGCGTTCGGCTCGAGCGTCGACGCGCCGAGGTAGTTCACTTTGCCGTCGCGGACGAACTCGTCGAGCGTCCGCATGAACTCCCGCGCGGGCGTGTCGTCGTCCCAGCGGTGGACGTAGAGCACGTCGACGTAGTCGGTGCCGAGGCGTTCGAGAATCTCGTTGACGTTGTTTCGAAGGTGTTTGCGGTTCAGACCGCGGCCGTTGGGGTCCTCGCGCGTCGGCCAGTAGATCTTCGAGGCGATGACGAACTCCTCGCGGTCGCGGTCGGCCAACCAGTCGCCGATGTACTCCTCGCTTCGACCTTCGCCGTACATGTCGGCGGTGTCGATGAAGTTGCCGCCCGCCTCGGCGTAGGCGTCGAGCAACCGGTGGGCGCGGTCGCGCCCGACTTCGAGGTCTCCGTCGTCGTTTTCGCGGCCGAAACGCCACGTGCCGAATGCGAGTTCGCTCACTTTCGTCCCGGTGCGACCGAGCGAAACCGTGTCGAGGGGCATGAAGAACAGTGCGACGAGCGGGCGTTAAAACGCCCCGATTCGGCCGCAGTCGCGCGTTCGGATGGGACCGAACGTAACCGACGAGAGAGGAGAGAGCGGGAGGACGGTGAGAGACGGGGAGAAGGCGAGAGAGGAGACGGGGAGAAGGCGAGAGAGGAGACGTTGCGACGGACGACGAGCTGGTCGAAGCGGTGAAGGAGGGTTCGGGGACGGGAGATTACTGCTTGTGTCCGTGGCCGACGACGAGAGCGACGGCGTTGGCGACGAACAACAGGGGAAGTAGCTCCATCCCGACGCCGAAGAAGGTCTCTCCGGCGATGAGCGGGATGTAGAAAAACGGCAGGGCGATGGCGGCCCAGAAGGCCGTGAACTGTACTGGTCGCGTGAGGATGCGGCCGCCGAGGGTGTTCGTAAACTCGTCGACGAGGCTGTCCGATTGGCGGGGGCGTTCGGTGTTGAGTGGGGAGGAGTTCGACATGGGGCCTCTCACCTTTTCGTATAGCTCACGGGGTCATATAGGGGACAGAGCGTTGAGGCCAGTTCGGTCAGTTTTAGCGCTGACCAGTTTCCTAATTGACCTTTCACGACGGCCTGAGAGGCGTTTTAAAAGTTTATCGCCGCCGCTCATCCTTTTTCTCCACGTGGAAACGACTGTCTCTCTCACCGAGCATTTCAGCCGATCGAACGAACTGAATGGCTCGTCCAGCGCGGACGAGAGGACCGACGTATGTTGTCCGCGGCTCGCGCGACGACAACGGCCAGTAGCGTCACGGCGAAGATACCCGCCAGTCGCCCGAACCCAGTCGAGAATCGCCCTCCGACGATGGAGATTCGGACACACTCCCGACGCAGCCACAAAAACCACCGCCTGCACAACAGTCAACCGACGGGCCTCCGAGAGTCGACTATGCCAGACGTACGCGTGCTGAGTTGCGGCGGGACGATTGCCAGCGAACCGAGCGAGACGGGAGCGGCGCCGGCGAAACGTGGCGCGGAACTGGTCGAGGCGGTGCCCGAACTCGACGAGTACGCGACGGTCGCCGCCGAGGAAATCGCCTCACATCCGGGTTTCGACATGCAGTTCGCCGCCGTCGCCGCCGTCGCCGAGGCGGTCGACGCGTCCGACGCCGACGGGTTCGTCGTCACGCACGGCACTGACACGCTCGCCGACACGGCGTACGCGCTCTCGCTTCTCGTCGACGCCGACGTTCCCGTCGTCGTCACCGGGTCGCAGCGTCGCTTCGACGAGGTCGGGACCGACGCGCCCGCGAACCTCCTCACGGCCGTCAGGGCGGCCGCCTCGCCCCGGTTCACCGGCGTGTTCGTCGCGTTCGACGACGAACTACACGCCGCCCGCGACGTAGAGAAGACGCACACGAACGCGCTGTCGACGTTCAAGTCGCCGGGGAAAGGTCCAGTCGCGACGTTCACCCGCTCTGAGACCCACGTCCACCGCTCCGCCGAGAGCACCTCGGGACCGGGATCGGCGTCGCTTCCGGTGGCGGCGGCGGCCGACGCCTCCGCGACCGTTCCGGTCGTCCACTCCGGTATCGGCGTCGGCGGCGACGAACTCGACAGAGCGGTCGACGCCGGAGCGGACGGCGTTGTCGTCGAGGGAACCGGCCTCGGCAACGTCTCCTGTAGGCTCGGCGATGCCATCGCGCGTGCGACCGAGACCCTCCCCGTCGTCGTCAGTTCGCGCTGCCACGTCGGACCGACCGACCAGGTGTACGGCACCCCCGGCGGCGGCGTCACGCTGCGCGAGCACAGCGCGCTGTTCTCCGGCGACCTCCCGACCTCGAAAGCCAGAATCAAGCTCTTACTGGCGCTCTCGGCGGGTATCGAGGGCGACGAACTCGCGGCGTTGTTCGACTGAGTTCTCCACGGACTCTCTGACCGACGCCCCGTCCGTCGCGCCCGTCCGACCGATTCTTTACCCGCGACCCCGACCGTTCGGGCGATATGGCCGACCTCAACCTCATCGCGAAGCGTATCCACAACATCTCGCCGAAACCGGTTCGACTGACGCTCTCCGACGGGTCGAGCGCCGTCTATCAGTTCTCCGGAACGCAGTTCTTCCAGCGGGAGTTTCAGGGTGAAGGGACCTGCGTGGACGACGACGCCGACTACCGACTCATCACGAGCGAGGACAACGAGTCGGTGCTGCTCGGGCGAAAGGGTCCCGAGGACGACGGCTGGTCGATGGTTGGCGAAGTGACCGAAGCCGAGCGGGCGGAGTCGTCCGAATAACTGCGCAGCGAACGGGCGCTACGACGCTTCGACCGGACGGCCGACCAACTGCTCGCGAATCGCGTCGCGTTTCAGCAGCACGAACCCGACGAAGATGAGCAGAAATCCCAGCGCCGTCTCGGCGTTCAGCGGCTCTCGGAGGACGACATACCCCGAAATCGCCGCGAAGATGGGTGCGACGTAGGAGACGAGGTTGATCTCTATCGCGCCGAGTCGGTCGAGCAGGTCGAAGTAGACGAGGAAGCCGAGCGCGCTCGCCGCCAGCGAGAGGTACAGCAGCGCGAGGACCCCCCGCGTCGTCCACGTGATTCCGCCGAGCGACTCGCCCATTCCGAACGAGACGACGTGCATCAGCACCGCGCCGCCGAGCATCGCCCACGCCTCCATCGTCTCGATCGGAAGGCCGTCGTCGATGCGCTGGGTGAGGACGCTCCCGAGCGCGAACGCCGTCGCCGCGCCGAAGACGAGCAGTTTCGACAGCGTCGCCCCCGTCAGCAGCGCGTCCGGGTCGGGATTCGAGAGCACGACGACGCCGACGAGTCCGAGCAGGAGGCCGACGACGCCGACGGCGGTCAGCCGTTCGCTCGGGAGGAACATCCGCGCGAACACCGTCGTCAGGACGGGGCTGAGGCTGACGATGACCGCCGCGGCGGCGCTCGTCACGGGACCGTTCTCGCCGACGAACAGGAGTATGTGGTAGAGAGCGATGAGAAACACCGCGCCAATTGCGACGACGGCCCACTGCTCGCGGGTTCGCGGAATCGGGTCGTCGACGACGTAGGCCGCGTACGCCAGCATCACCACGCCCGCGATGTCGTAGCGGAGAGCGGCGAAGAGTACGGGCGGAAACGCGTCCAGACCGGCCTTGATGGCCATGAACGCGGAGCCCCAGACGGCGGCCAGAAGCAAGAACAGCAGCGCGTTCCGTGTTTGGGTCACGACGAAACTGGTCGGGCGGACAGTGTGTAGTTTTCGTTTGCGGCGCGGCGAACCGGTACCGCCCCCGCCGCGTGAGTTAGTCCGCTTCCGCACCCCTCTCGTCGTCGCCGACGACGCCCGTCTCAGGATGTGCCCGCACCGGTTCGCGGTCGACGGGCGCGTCCGCCGGTTGCTCGTAGAGGTGACACGCCGACGGGTGGTCGCGCTCCTGCAGCAGCGGCCGGGTCGTCTCGCAGACGCTCTCGAAGCGCTCCCGGAGGATGGCGATAGCCTCCTCCGTGTCGTCGGTCGCCAGCGCCTCCAGCGCCTGCTCGACGGCGGCTTCGTCGTCACCGGTCAGTTCGTGGTCAAAGAACTCCTCGCGGAGGTGGCGTTTGAACCCCGGTTTGTCGCTGTCGTCGCCGGCGGCGCTCCACGCCGCCTCGGCGTCGAACTCGCCGCGCTCGAGGCGATCTCTGAGGTCCATCACCTCGCGGTACGCTCTCTGTGAGAGCGTCACGTCCGCGGGCGGAATCACCTGCGGGCAGCGCGTGCGGAACCGACAGCCGCTCGGAGGGTTCCGCGGACTCGGCACGTCGCCCGCGAGCGGTTCGACCTGTCGGCCGCTCTCGGCGGTCGTCGCCCGCGGGACGCTCTCCAACAGCGCCTGTGTGTAGGGGTGCTGCGGGTCGTCGAACAGTTCGTCGGTCGGTCCCAGTTCGACGATGTTGCCGAGATACATGACGGCAACGCGGTCGCAGATGTGGCGGACGACCGAGAGGTCGTGCGCGATAAAGAGGTAGGTGAGGCCGAATTCGTCCTGCAGGTCGTCGAGCAGGTTCAGCACCTGCGCCTGGACGCTTACGTCGAGCGCGGAGACGGGTTCGTCGAGGACGATGAACTCCGGTTCGAGCGCTAGCGCCCGCGCGATGCCGACGCGCTGGCGCTGGCCGCCGGAGAATTCGTGGGGGTAGCGCTCGACGTGGTTCGCCGCGAGGCCGACCCGTTCGAGCAGTTCGCCCGCCTGGTCGATGCGCCACTCGCGCTTCGAGCGCCCGTCGTCGGGCGACTCCTCGGGTAAGTCGTGGATGCGGTACGGCTCCGAGATTATCTCGCCGATGGTCATCCGCGGGTCGAGGCTCGAGAACGGGTCCTGGAAGACGATCTGGGCGCGGCGGCGGAACTCGGTTCGCTCGTCGCCCTCCATCTCGTAGACGTTCTTTCCGTCGAACTCGACGCGGCCGTCGGTCGCCTCTCGCAGGCGGAGCAGCGTCTCGCCGGTGGTCGACTTCCCGCAGCCGGACTCGCCGACGAGACCCAGCGTCTCGCCTTTGTGGACGTCGAAGCTGATCCCGTCGACGGCTTTGACGCTCTCGGACTCGCGGCCGAGCAGCGTCTGGAACAGCGAACTCCCCTCGCCGTAGTACTTCTTCAGGTCGGTGACGCGAAGCAACGGTTCCCCGTCAGTCATCGCCGACCACCTCCTGTTCGGCGGCGTCTTCAGGCGTTTTCTGCTCTGTGACGTCGTCTTCCCCGCCGAAGTAGTCGTCGGCGAGCGCCTCACCGGGGTCGAACTCGCGGGTCGCGAGCACGCAGCGGGCGGTGTGGACTGCCCCCGAACCGGCCCCGTCGTCGACGACGTCGCCGGTTTCGGTGTCGTACTCGGGGATGGGGTTGAGACACGTCTCCATCGCCTTCGGACAGCGGTCAGCGAAGTAACACCGGCCGCCCATCTCCGCGTCGAGCAGACTCGGGACGTTTCCCTCGATGGGCGACAGCCGCGGCGACGGATCTTCGAGGTCCGGAATCGACCCCAGCAGTCCCTCGGTGTACGGGTGGACCGGGTCATCGAAGATATCTTCGAGCGTCCCCCGTTCGACGATCTGCCCGGCGTACATCACGCCGACGCGGTCGCACATGCGTGCGATGACGCCGAGGTCGTGGGTGATCATGATGATGCTCATGCCCTGCTCGCGCTGCAAGTCGCGCAGCAGGTTCAGAATCTGCGCCTGAATCGTCACGTCCAGTGCCGTCGTCGGTTCGTCGGCGACGAGGATGTCGGGTTCGCCCGCGAGCGCCTGTGCGATCATCGCCCGCTGGAGCATCCCGCCGGAGAACTGGTGGGGGTACTCCTCGGCGCGCGCCTCCGGGTCGGGGATGCCGACCTGCTCGAGCAGGTCGATGGCTCGCCGCTTGCTCTCGTCGCTCGTGTACTCGCGGCCGGGGACGACGCTGTCGACGAGGTACTGCGCAAGACCGTACCCCTGCGTCCGCGAGCGAGTGCTCCGCGGGTTCGCGCGGGCGCGGCGCTGCACCTCGACGGCCTCCGCGATCTGCTCGCCCACCGTGATGGAGGGGTTGAGGCTGCTCATCGGGTCCTGAAACACCATGCTGAACGACGGGCCGCGGAGCGACCGGCGGACGCCTTTCGGCAACCGCCGCAGGTCGACGAACTTGCCGTCAACGGCGTCGGGTTTCTTCTCCCGGAACTCGTCTGCGAGCTTGGCGTTTCGGTACCACACTTCGCCGCCGGTAACCCGGCCGGGCGACTCGATGAGGTCGATCACCGACAGCGCCGTCACGGACTTGCCGCTGCCGGACTCGCCGACGATGCCGAATATCTCGCCGTCGCGAACGTCGAAGCTGACCCCCTCGACGGCGTTGACCTGTCCCTCCTCGGTGAAGAACCGCGTCTTCAAATCTCTGACTCTAAGTATCTCGTCCATCTAAACGCCTCCTTCCCCTTCGATGCCGGGGTCTAGCGCGTCGCGTAGCCAGTCGCCAACGAGGTTGACCCCGATGACGGCGAAGACTATGGCGACGCCAGGAATCGACGCGATCCACCACGCCGACGCCAGGTAGTCACGGCCCTGTGCGATGTCGAGTCCCCACGAGAGGTTCGCCCCCGAGAAGCCGAGGTACGACAGCGAACTCTCCAGGAGGATGATGGCGGCGACCTGGATCGTTGCCAGCACCAGAATGGGGGTGATGCTGTTGGGGAGGATGTGACGGAACACGATGGAGCGGTCGCTCGCGCCGAGCGCGCGGGCGGCTTTTACGTACTCCTCGCTGCGGAGGCTGAGCGCCTCGCCGCGGGCGACGCGGGCGAACCACACCCAGTTCACCAGCGCGACGACGAGGACGACGGTCCCCGGCAACACGATGTTCGGCGGCATCTCGGGGGCGAGTCCGACGGCGACGAACGGGTCGGGTATCCGCATCGTCACTCCGCCGAACAGGCCGATGAGCGCGATGGCGAGCACCAGTGACGGGAACGCTAACATGATGTCCGACATCCGCATCAGGCCGTCGTCGACGCGGCCGCCGTAGTAGCCGGCGGCGAGACCGACGGTGACGCCGATGAGCACCGCCAACAGCGTGCCGAACAGGCCGACGAGCAGCGACGTGCGCGCGCCGTAGATAGTCCGCGAGAGCATGTCGCGGCCGAGCGCGTCGGTACCGAGCGGGTGAGCCATCGTCGCGTTCACCGTTACCTCCTCTTCGACGACCTGGATGCTGCCGTTGACCATCTCCGAGCGCGTCTCGTTTTCGGTCGTGCTGAACCCAAGCGGCGGCACTTGCGAGTTGGCCAAGTCCTGTTGATACGGGTCGTAGGGCGCGATGAACGGCGCAAACATCGCCACGAAGATGATGGCTAGGACGAGCACGATACCGATTTTGGCAAGCATGCTGCTGCGGAGTTCGCGGCGGAGGTTCCGCCATGTGCGTGGAGCGACCATCAGTCGTACACCACCTGTGGGTTGACGTACGCGTACAGCGCGTCGACGACGATGTTCACGAGGACGAAGCTCGACCCGATGACGATGAGACAGCCCTGGATGAGCGGCCAGTCGCGAGTGTTGATGCTGTTGATGACGAGTGTCCCGAGTCCGGGCCACGCGAACACCGCTTCGGTGATGACCGCGCCGCCGATGAGCGTCCCCAGCTGGAGACCGAGGACGGTGATGACCGGGATGAGCGTGTTCCGGAGTGCGTGCTTGTAGCGCACGAGCGTCTCGGGGAGGCCCTTCGCTCGGGCGGCGTCAACGTAGCTCTTGCCGAGTTCGTCGAGCATCCCGCTCCGCGTGAGGCGCGTCACGAGCGCCGTGAAGTACGTTCCGAGCGTGATCGCCGGAAGCGTGATGTGCTGCAGCCAGAGGATGATTCCGGCAGAGTTACCGCTGAACAGGTACCCCATCGCCGGAGCGAACCCGATCGGTCGGCGACTCGTCGGCAAGAAGTTCAACTGCACCGCGAACACGAGGACGAGCATGATGCCGAGCCAGAAGTTCGGCGTGCTGATTCCCGTGAGCGAGAACGTCGTCGCGACGTAGTCGGCCGGTTCGTTTCGCCGCGTCGCGCTGACGACGCCGAGCGGGATCGAGATGACGATGGCGACGACCGTCGCGGCGACGGCAAGTTCGACTGTCGCCGGGACGCGAGCGAAGATGCGCGTCGCCGCCTCCGTCCCGGAGATGTACGAATAACCCATGTCACCGGCGAGCAAACCGGCGAGATAGTCGAGATACTGGACGTACAGCGGTTGGTTCAGTCCAAGTTCCTCGGCGATGCGTTGCCGAAGCTCCGGACTGGCGTCCAAGGGGGCGATGAAGTTGACGGGATCGCCCGGCGTGGAGAACCGCAAGAGAAACACCACCGTCACGACACCCCAGACGACGAATATTCCCTGTAGGCTCCGCTTGATTATGAATTGTGCAAATGACATGATTGGATCGAAAGAGGTCCGTGTAGCCGCTTACTGCGGCTGCGAAATCTCGTACGCTTTGATGGACTCGTCGCGGCGTGCCTGCCAGTCGATACGAGAGCTCGCGCCGTAGACGCTGTACTGTCGGTTGAGGAAGATCCACGGGGCCTCGTCGTGGGCCAATTGGTTCGCCTCCCGAAGCAGCTGTTCGCGCTGGTCGGCATCGGCCGTATTCCCCGCCTCGTTCACGAGGTTGTCGAACTCCTCGTTGCTCCAACTCGACAGCGCGCCGCCCGTCGTCAGTAGCGGGATGAGCGTCTGACTCGCGTCGAACGTCTCGTTACCCCAGCCGATGAGGTACCAGTGGGGCATGTCCTCGATGTTGCCGCTCGTGAGCTGTGCGGCGAGTTCACCGAAGTCGCGCTGGTTCACTTCCGCCTCGACGTTCGAGAGCTCGTTGATGTAGCCGACGACCGCCTGCGAGATCTCGAGGTCCTTCAGGTAGCGACCGACCGGCGTGTGCAGCTCGAGCGTCGCACCGGCGAAGCCGCTCTCTTCGACCAGCTGTTCGGCCTGTTCGACGTCATACGGGTACGGGTCGATGTCCGGGTTGTAGCCGGTGAACCCTTCGAGCGTCGGTTGGCCCGTCGCGTCCGAGAAGCCCGACAGCACTTCGGAGACGATGGTCTCGAGGTCGATGGCGTAGTTCATCGCTCGCCGGAACTTTCTGTTCGAGAACGGCTCGACGTCGTAGCGCATCCCGTTGTAAATGATACGCGTACTCGGGACGGCCTCGATGCGCGTGTTGTCGTTACTGTTGACGCGGCTGACCTCCTGTGGCGGCACGTTTTCGACTATGTCCGTCTCGCCGCTGACGAGCTGATTGACGCGGGTGCTCGACTCCGACGCCGCGTTGATGGTGAGCGTGTCGACCTCGGCGGGTTCGCGCCAGTAATCCTCGTACTTCGTGTACTCGACGCTCTCGTCTTGGGTGTAGTTCGACAACTGGAACGGACCGGTCCCGTTGGCGTGGCTGTTGATGTAGCTGCTGTCGTTGGACTCCACCCACGACTTCTGCATGACGTCGCCGTAGCTGGCGAGCAGGCCGATGGCCATCGGGTTGACGCCGTCGGAGATGACGTCGACCGCGCGTTCGCCGTCGACGACCTGCGCCTCCGTAATCCCGGCCAACTGGTCGCTCTGCGGGCTCGCTAATCCGCCGACGTCGTTGTTGACGATACGGTTGATGCTGAACGCGACGTCCTCGGGGGTGAGCTCGTCGCCGTTGTGGAACGTCACTCCCTCGCGGAGCGTGAGGCGGACGCGGTTCGGCTCCGCCTGCTCGTAGTTCTCCGCGAGGCCCTCCGCGACCTGGCCCTCGCGGTTACGGTCGAGCGTGCCTTCGTAAATCTGCATCAGGATGATGTCAGTGTTCGTCTCACGGTGGTCGTGCGGGTCGAGACCGGCGTCCATCTGCCCTTGCGTGATGGTGACGGCGAACTCGCCGTCGCTCTGGTTGTCCCCATCGCCGTCGCTGCCCGTGTCGTTGCCCGACTGGTTTCCGCCGGAACCGCCGTCTGCCGGGGTGTCGGTGTTAAGTTCGTCCGAGTCGCCAGAACAACCGGCGAGTGCGGCCGTCGCTGCGGCGCCCCCTGCCAACTGGAGGTAACGGCGTCTGCTAACAGGTGACTGCCTATCTTCAGTCATGGAAATAGATGGGTGTTACCCTGATATATATGCTATGGTATGACCAATCGCAATACGTCGGTGAGTTACACCTGTCGTGACATTTCGGCAATACAGTTAAGTATAGGAATTACCAAGCGTGCGACATGGCCGCACACCGCCGGTCATCGCTCAGGAATCTGTTCGATCAGTCGCCCACTCCGCACATCGCGCATCCGCCGCGGACCCACCACCGCCAGTTCTACGTCGCGACCGACGGGTCGTACCGTCCCGATGGCGGCGGACTCGGGGCCGTCATCGAGACGCGCGACGGCGTCAGAGTCGCCCGCGTCTCGCTTCCGGACGCGGTCCCGAACAACAACGTCGCGGAGTATCGCGCGCTCCACCTCGGACTGGACGTGCTGGCCGCTCGCGCTCCGAAGACGGCGAGCGTCGGCGTCCTCATCGACCACGACGACCTTGCGGCGAACGTCAACGCCGCGACGCTCGCCGCGGCGGACCCGTCGTGGAACCCCGCTGGAACGCCGCCGATCCCCGCCGGCAGCGAGAACCACTGGCGCGGTATCCTCGCGCGCATCTCCGGATTCGACGACCTCCGGGCGGCGCGCATCGACAGCCGCGAGAACCCCGCGCACGTGCTGGCGAACACGCCCGCCGAGTACGCCCACGTGAACCGCGAACCCGAGCGATGCGTCCTCCCCGAACCGCTCGGAACGCCGAACGTTGGCGGCGACGGGGTGCTCCCGCCGTCGCGGGCGGAGCGCCCCGCAAGCGACTGAGTTGCCGGCGCCGGACGCGGACGAAACGCACACAGCTATCCGTCCGCAGCGACGACGCTTCGAGCGATGCCGCTACCGTGGACGCGACTCCGAGAAGACCTCCGCGCTGCGCTGGAGAACGACCCCGCCGCGCTGAGTCGCACGGAAGTACTGCTCACGTATCCTGGAGTCCACGCGCTCTGGATACACCGTCTCGCACACGCGCTCTGGACCGCGGGTCTCCACCTCCCGGCCCGCCTGCTCTCGCACCTCTCGCGGTTTCTCACCGGCGTCGAACTCCACCCGGCGGCGAGGGTGGGTCGGCGGGTGTTCGTCGACCACGGCATGGGCGTCGTCGTCGGCGAGACGGCCGAAATCGGCGACGACGTGGTTCTCTACCACGGCGTCACGCTCGGGGGCAACTCGATGCGCCGGACGAAGCGACACCCGACCATCGAGGACGACGTCGTGTTGGGCGCGAACGCGACGCTCGTCGGCCCCATCACTGTCGGCGAAGGCGCTCGCGTCGGGGCGGGAGCCGTCGTCGTCGACGACGTTCCTCCCGGAACGTCCGTCGTCGGCAACCCTGCGCGACCAGTCGACGAATCGTCCGACGACTCCGCAGACAGAACGGGAAGTGCCGCCGACACCGACGAGGTCGACGCCGACGAGGCCGGCGGAAACTGACGGCGACACCTCTATCCGAGTCGTGTTCGGACGAGCAGCTTACGAACCGGCGGACCGGCGGACCGGCGAACCGGCGAACCGGTGCGGGCGGACTGAAGGGGGTTGCGCTCTCGGGGAGCTTTCGAGACCATTTCAGCTCGCTATCGGTTCTGACGACGCGTCGCACCGATACGAGCTGTCCGAGGGAGAAGATTGATAGCGAGGTTGAGCATACCGCTCGCATGGTCCTCGAAACAGATAGCGTACGGGAGCTGGGTCCCAGAGGTAGTGGCGTACTTCTGCGGACCGCTCGTACGCGGGCACGCGAACTGGCCCTCCTGTTTTCGGCCGCCGTCACGCTGACCCTCTTCGCGTTTCGAGCGACCGGTATCGATCTCCAGCGCGCGGCGCTCAGCGCGTACGCTCCGGCGGGGACCGCGCTCCCGACCGACCCGCTAGTCTCGCTCGGCGTCGAACTGCAAGTCGCGGCGCTCGTCGGCGTCTGCGTCGCCGGTGCGGCGCTGCTCTGGGACGCCCGCTCCGAGACGAGTCCGCATGGTGCGCGGACGGGTCGGTTGTACCTACTCTCGGCGGTTCTCTGTTCGGTCGGCATCGCGCTCGGCGCAACGCTCGTCGTCCCCGCGCTGTTGGAACTGCTCAAGTTCGGCGTCCTCCGGAGCGGCTTCGTCCCGGCGTATCGGCCGTACTGGTTGGCGGAGGTGGCGCTGTTTCTCCCTGTCGCCGTCGGTATCGCCGTTTCGCTGCCGGCGCTGATGGTCGCGCTCGTGAGCGACGGCGTCGTCTCGTCGACGGTGCTACACCGCGACTGGGGCTTCGCTCTTCTCGGCGTCCTCACCTACGCCTCGCTGTACTCACCGCCGGACTCGGCGACGTTCGTCGTCTACGGCGGCGTGCTGATTGGTGGCCACGTCGCCGGGTTAGCGGTGTTGACGTTCGGGTGAGACAGTAGAAAAAAGTGAAACCGAAGACGCTTCTTCCACACCTGCAAGCGGTTGGAGATGCAGAGCGATACGTGAGTGTTCGTCGCCATTTCGTTCGCCGCCGCGAAAGCGCTTATGTCGCGGCTTAAAGAGTATGATACGATGCCCTCCCTCGCTCGGCGTCACCTGTTATCCGTGTGTGCAAGTGCCATCGCCGCGTTCGCAGGTTGTTCTACGGATCGAAGCGAAGAACGTACTACTTCTGTCGAAAGTGAAGAACGCACTCGGCGAGACCAGTACTGTCAACTACGAACTGATGAATCCGGAGGTGGAGCGCCACCACCGTGGTTTCACCCAGGCAGTTCGGCGGACGTCGTAATCTCTAATGCAACCCATTCGGAGGTAGTGGTCACTCTCACTGTGGACGAAGAGCAATGGGAGGCCGAACTGCCCAGCGGTGAGCGCTGGATCTCTGCAGACATCATAGAAGATGGACAGCAACCTACGATAACTGTCGCAACTCGAAATCTGGAGACGCAACTGGAGTGGGGAGGCGAACAGAACAATAGCGGTATAGCGACTTTTACAATCGAAGAGAAAGCCATCTCTAAGAACTTCGATTATAAGCTATGTCCTCGATGATACCGCCATTGCTGACCACAATTTGAGGGCGTAGTCTGCGAGACTCGGAGGTCCCGCCTCGCTTCAGCAGTTTCGTACTTAGTGTTCTCCGATGATTTTCGAGGACAATGAAAAGAAAAACCAGAGTCGGCCGTCGCCGACGATCAGTCTCTACTCCTCTTGTGCGTCGACGACCGCCACGCCGGCCAGATTCACGATATCCTTAACCTCGTCGCCGCGCTGGAGCACGTGGACGGGTTTGTCCATGCCGACAAGCATCGGGCCGATGGCCTCCGCGCCGCCGAGGCGCTGGAGCAGTTTGTAGCCGATGTTCCCGGCTTCGAGGTTCGGGAAGATGAGCACGTTCGCCGGTTCGTCGAGTTCCGTGAAGTTGTAGGTGCCTTCGAGGATGTCCTCCACGACGGCGGTGTCGGCCTGCATCTCGCCGTCGACGGGGAAGTCGACCTCGGGGTCGTCGTGCAGCATGTCTACTGCGTTGCGCGGCTTCTGGGTCCCCTCGTTGTCGACGCTGCCGAAGTTCGAGTACGACAGCATCGCCGCGCGCGGTTCGACGTTGAACCGGCGCGCGAGTTCGGCGGTGTGTTTCGTAACCTCCGCGAGCACGTCCGCCGTCGGGTCGAGGTTCACCGTCGTGTCGGCGGCGAAAATGACGCGGTTCTTGAACGTGAGCATGTACACGCCGGCGGCGTAGTCGGCGTCCTCTGCGGTGCCGATGACCTGCAGCGGCGGCCGGAGCGCGCTCGGGTAGTGGTGCGTGAGACCGGTGAGGAGCGCGTCGGCGTCGCCCTGTTCGACCATCACGCTGCCGAAGTAGTTGCTGTCGCGGCTGATCAGTTCGCCCGCCTCGCTCCGGGTGATACCCTTGCGTCGGCGGAGTTCGTGGAGTCGGTCGCCGTACTGCTCGTGGTCCTCGCCTGCCGGGTCGACGATGGTGGCGTCGAACTCCAAGCCGAGGTCCGCGGCGGTCGTACGGATGGTGTCCGCGTCGCCGAGGAGGATGGGTTCGGCGATGCCCTGCTCCTGTATCTGGTACGCCGCGCGAATCATCTTCTCGTCGGTGCCCTCCGCGAGGGCGACGCGCTTCGGGTTCGACTTTGCCTTGTTGAGCACGACGCGCATCATCTCCCGGGACTTGCCGAGACGGGCTTCGAGACGCTCCTCGTAGTCGGTCACGTCGATGTCCTTCCGCGCCGCGCCGCTGGTCATCGCGGCCTGTGCGACGGCGGGAGCCACCTCGAACAGCACGCGCGGATCGAGCGGTTTCGGGATGATGTACTCCGAGCCGAACTGCAGCGGCTGGTCGCCGTACGCCTTCACCACGGCGTCAGGCACGTCCTGCCGGGCCAGTTCGGCGAGCGCCCTCGCCGCGGCGACTTTCATCTCTTCGTTTATCTCCGTCGCGCGGACGTCGAGCGCGCCGCGGAAGATGAACGGGAAGCCGAGCACGTTGTTCACCTGGTTCGGGTAGTCGGAGCGACCCGTCGCCATGATGACCGTGTCGTCGCGGGCGTCTTTGGCCGCCTCGTAGGTTATCTCGGGGTCTGGGTTCGCCATCGCGAAGATGACTGGGTTGTCGGCCATCGACCGCACCATCTCCTGGGAGACGATGTCGGCGACCGAGAGGCCGACGAACACGTCCGCGCCCTCCATCGCGTCCGCGAGGTTGCCGTTCGGGCGGTCGGCGGCGAACTCGCGCTTGAACTCGTTGACCTCGTCGGAGCGGTCGACGGTGATGATGCCCGAGGAGTCACACATCGTGATGTTCTCGCGCTTCGCACCGAGCGAGACGTAGAAGCGGGCGGTGGCGATGGCGCTCGCGCCCGCACCGGAGAAGACGATGTCGAGCTCGGAGAGCTCTTTCTCGACGATCTCCGCGGCGTTGAGCAGCGCCGCTCCCGAGATGATGGCCGTCCCGTGCTGGTCGTCGTGGAAGACGGGAATCGACATCTGCTCGCGGAGGCGCTCCTCGATTTCGAAGCACTCCGGCGCTTTGATGTCTTCGAGGTTGATGCCGCCGAACGTCGGCTCCATCGCGGAGACGCACTCGATTATTTCGTCAGGTTCGGCGCGGTCGAGTTCGATGTCGAACACGTCGATGTCGGCGAAGCGCTTGAACAGTACGCCCTTCCCCTCCATGACGGGTTTCGACGCCTGCGCGCCGATGTTGCCGAGACCGAGAACCGCCGAGCCGTTCGAGACGACGCCGACGAGGTTCCCCTTTGCCGTGTAGTTGTACGCTTCGTCGGCGTCGTCGGCGATGTCTAAACACGGTGCGGCGACGCCCGGCGAGTACGCCAGGCTCAGGTCGCGTTGGGTGTTCGTCGGCTTTGTCGTCGAAATTTCGATTTTGCCGGGAGGTGCTTGTCGGTGGTACTCCCGTGCGTCGTCATCCAGCCCCATGGCTGCGGCGACTCCCTCCGTCGGCAAAAAGCTATGCAATAGTGTCGATAACGTAGTTCGACAAACGACGAAATTCAGCGGACGTCGCCGCCGAACGAGAAACCCGAATCGCGGTCGTCGCGCCGCTCGGCGTCGTCGTCGGCGTCGTCACCGTCCGAGGGCGCCGTGTCGTCGGTCGTCGATTCTCGCGACGGCGGCTCGTCGGCGGACCGGTCGTCGTTTCGGTCGCTACCGAGTCTCCCGTCGCCGGTTCGGTCGCTGGAAGATCCGCTAGCGTCGCCAGCGCCGCCAGCGCCGCCGTCGTCGCCGTCGGGTCCGTACCCGCGGTTCTCGTCTCCGTCGTTTCCGTCATGGTCGCCGTCGCCGTCGTCCGGAAGCGGCACCAGCGCGAACGCCTCGTTCGAGCGCCCGAGCACCATCAGTTCGTACATTCGGAAGTACGTCTGGACCACGATGCCGACGGGGAGGGCGACGAAGAGGAACGCCACCAGGGCGACGAGTACCGTCAGCGCACCCAGCACGGCGGTCACGACCGACAACGTCGCGCCGAACGCACTCGCGATGGCGATGAGGACGATGACGGTTACCGCGCCGATGACGAGTGCGGGGATCGCCACGACGATGCTGGTGACGATGCCGACGCCGATGCCGAGGATGGCCCGCATGACGAGGTAGACGAGGTACTGCTTCCACTCGTCGCGGAGCGTCGGCCAGAAGCGTCGCCACCCCTCGACGACGCCGACGTCGTCGACGAGCATCACCGCGGTGACGAACGTGTCCGTCAGTCCGACGAGCAGACCGACGACGATGCCGAGGAGGGCGGCGAGGGCGAACACAGCCAGCAGGCCCGCGCCACCGAGTCCGGCGAAGATCCCGGGGTCGATGCCGAAACCGGACAGGAGTCCGGGTGCGGCGAACGCGAGCACGAAGAGGGCGACGCCGACGAATATCGGGATACCGACGAGAAGGTTGAGGATTAACTTGAAACCGAACAGTCGAAGGCCTTTGCCGAGTCGACGGCGGAACGGACTGCGGATGCGCACGTCTCCGGTGCGGAGGGCGTCGAGGAAGACGAAGCGCATCACGTCGCCGACGAGTCCGAACAGGAGACTCAGGAGGACGAGAACCGCGACGAGACCACCGAAGAGGAGGGCGATTTCGGTGAGCGTGCCGGGGTCTACGTCCGGCGTCGGCTGCGGCGCCGGCGTCGGCCCCGGTTGCGTCGGCGCGTCGCCGACGTTGCTGAACCCGCCGAGGTTCGGCGGACTACCGCCGGTGCTCAGCGCGCCGAGGAAGAAGACGATCACTGCGAGTCGGAGCCACCGACCGAGGCTGAACGGGAACAGAAACCGACGACTCGAATCTATCGCGTCGTCGATTGCGTCGATTGCGTACCAGGGCACGGTCGCATGATTTCACCCACACGACAAATACGTTGCCGTCGAAAGGGCGGAATTCGACCGACCACGCGGTCGTCTACGTGGTCGTCTGCACGGCCGGGAGGCGACGACTACAGCGTCAGTACGTCGTGGCGCTCGACAGTGGCGTCGGAGTCGATGGCGTCGACCTCCTGCGTCGGCCACTCGCCGGTCCTGGTCAGCACCTCGAAGCCGTCCTCGGTGACGAGCACCGTGTCCTCGCTCTTGGCGCCCTGAATCGTCGGGTTCCACGCGTACGCCATCGGCGTCCGGACGAGGTCGTCGGCCGTCGGACTCCCGAACCACTCGCGCCCGGCGTAGCCGGCCGCGCCGCCCTGGTGGTGGTTTCGCCACTCGTCGGGGTAGTCGACGTGCTCGTACGCGTTCTGAATCGCCTCGAACACCGCCGACGCCTGACCGTCGTCACGCGCCACGTCGCGCGTCGCCGCCAGCGCCGTCGTTTCGACCCGCGCCGCGTTCTGGAATCGCTCTGCGAGCCACTCCGGCGGGTCGAACGCGACGGTCCGGGTCATGCTCGCGTGGAGACCGCCGCGTTCGGCGGTCACGGAGACGAGCGCGTAGTCGCCGAGCGGTTCGAGTTTCGGCGTGTAGTGGCGGTACGACTGCGCGCGCTCGGCCCCGCCGACGAGCACGACGGGCGCGTTGATGCCGCGAGCCGAGAGGGTCACGCGCAGCGCCGACGCCGCCTCGTGCTCGGTGTCCTCGGGTTCCAGTTGGCGACAGACCTGCTCGACGGCCGCGGCGGTGTCGCGGCCGAGTTTCCGGTAGGCTTCGATGTCGCCTTGCGAGAGCGGTTGCCGGAGCGCCGAGGCGTCGACCGTCTCGAACCCCGGGACGTCGAAGTCCGCCGCGGCGCTCTCGGGCGAGTGTTCGGCGACCAGTTCCGCGAGCGACGACTCGTACCACTGCCCCGACTCTACCGAAAACTCCTCAGGGAGTTCCTCGTCGGCGAGGCGCGGCGCTTCGATGTTGTCGGTGACGACGCGGAACTCGCCGTCTTCGGCGTCTCCGTTCTCCGCAACGACGTAACCTGCGGCGGCGACGCCGAGGTCGGCCGTCGCGCTGACGACGTTGTCGCCGCCGGTGAGCCACGCGAAGGAGTTCGGGCGGGCGAACCAGACGGCGTCGAGACCGGTCTCGTCGAGATACTCGCCGAGTCGCCGCCGCCGGTCGGCCAGCCGCTCAGAATCGGTCGCGTCGACGCTTCCGCTCTCGTTGGTCCCGGTATCGTCGGTGTGGTCGGTCACGTTCGAGTTGAACGGCGGCACGTACTTCAACCGGTCGAAGGCGGTCACCGGCTTCGTCCTCGACCCGACGGACTCGACGACTGGGCGTTCGAAGATCCGACCAGATGACCGTTCGGACAGGTCTAAGTACGCTCGTTCCCGAATCTGCGCTAGGAATTATGCTGAGAACACGCACCCGCCCGGACTGGTTCTCGTTCCGGCGCTTCGCGGCGTTCACCACCGCGTCGACGGGACTACTCATGATGTTGGGCATCTACACCGCCGCGACCGGCTCAGGACTCGCCTGTTCCGCGCAGTGGCCGCTCTGCGACAACGGCCTGCTACCCCAGACCGTTCCGAGCTTCATCGAGTGGTTCCACCGCCTCGTCGCGATGGTCGTCGGCTTCCAGATTCTCGGGACGGCCGCGTGGGCCTGGAAGCGCGGGAGCAACCGCAGCGTCAAGCTGTCGATGACGCTCGCGCTCGCCGTGTTGCCGCTGCAGGTGAGCATCGGCGCGGTGACGGTGACGCTGTCCGGACTCGTTCCGAACGGCTACTCGGTGCCGACGCAGGCCGCCCACTTCGTCGTCGCGCTGATCATCTTCGGCTCGCTGACGTACGGCACGCTGCGCGCCTACGAGGGCCGCTTCCGTCGCTCGGCACTCGAACGCGTGAACCTCGCGCTTCCGGCGGCGCTGATACTCGTCGCGTTCGCGGCGCTGACGAGTCGCGTCTGGGACGTCGTTCCGTACGGACCGACGGCGCAACCGGTGTTCATCGGCGCGTCGCTGGCGGTCGTCGCGGCGCTGCTGGCGGCGCTGCTGTGGCTCTCGCGGGCGTCGGCCGCGCAGGTGGCGGTGGCGCGACTCCGCCCGCTAGTTCTCTCCGCGCTCGGCCTCGTCGTCGTCTCCGCGCTCCTCGGTCGTGACCTCGTCGCGTACACGGCGCTCGTTCGCGACCTCAACGCGTTGCTGCTTGGTCTCGCACTCGTCAGCATCGCCGCGGCGACGTTGCTCGCTCGGCGGGCGGAGACGGCCGGAACGCCGCCGACGCACGGCGTCAGCGGCGACTAATCGCTGACTCTCCACATTCCATGATTTTTATTCGTGCGGTGACTTTCTCGGTTGAAAAACACATCAATCGGGGTGGTGGTATCGCGTCAGGAAGAAAAGTTGAAACGTCTGCTCGGCCTCGTCTATTGATATGAAGTCGAACGGTCAGTCTGGCGTCAGTCGTCGGACGTACCTGAAGTTTGTCGGGGCGAGCAGCGTCGCGGGAATCACCGCAACCGCCGGATGCACCGTCGATAGCGGCGGCGACGGCGGTGGCGGCGGAGACGGCGGATCCGGCAACGACACCGGAACCGACGGCGGCAACGGCAACGGCGACGGCGGAAACATGGAGATCGTCCCCGGAACCGCGCCGGGATTCCCGCCGTTCGAGTTCAAAAACGAGTCGGGCGAACTGGTCGGCTTCGACATCGACCTGCTGTCGGCGGTCGTCGAAGAGACCGACTACACGCTCGCCGCCTGGGAGGAGTTCGAGTTCGACTCGCTCATCCCAGCGCTGCAGAACGACCGCATCGACGTCATCGCCGCCGCGATGACCATCACCGAGGACCGTCAGGAGACGATCGCGTTCTCGGACCCCTACTACAACGCCGACCAGGCGATTCTGGTCAGCGGCGACGGCGACTTCAGTCCGCAGTCGCTCGACGACCTCTCCGGGCAGACCGTCGGTGCTCAGGAGGGGACAACCGGCGCGGGCGTCGTCGAAGACGAACTCGTCGCCGACGGCGACATCCAGCAGTCGAACTTCCGCACGTACGGCAACTACGTGCTGGCGGTGCAGGACCTCGAAAACGGCAACGTCGACGCGCTTGTCATCGACCAGCCCGTCGCGCAGACGTTCGCCGACCAGCGCAACGTCGAAATCGCGTTCGTCTACGAGACGGGCGAGCGCTACGGCTTCGGTCTCCGACAGAACGACGACGACGTCGTCTCCGCGCTCAACGAGGGCCTGCAGGCGGTCCGCGACAGCGGCCGATACGAGGAGATTCGCAACGAGTGGTTCGGCGGCTCCGGCGAGGAAGCGTCGGGCAACGAGTCCTCGGGTAACGAGTCCGGGAACAGCTCGAACTCGTCCGCCGTCGGGGAGTAACGGATGGACCCGACGGTCGTCGCACAGGCCACGGGCGACTGGGCGTTCGTCATCGACAACGCCCCGTATCTCCTCGTCGGTGCAGTGCTGACAGTGACACTCACCGTCGTCAGCATGCTTCTCGGCTTTCTCGTCGGGTTCCCGGCGGGTATCGTGGAGGTGTACGGCGGCCGGGTGAGTCGGTTCGTCGTCGAAGTCGTCGGCATCGTGCTTCGAGGGACACCCATCGTCGTCATCCTCATCTTCATGTACTTCGTCTTCTCGACACCGAGTCTCACGCTCGGACTGTTCGACGTGACCGTGACGCTCTCGGACGCGTTCATCGCGGGCGCGTTGGGTCTCGGTCTGCGGAGTGCGGCGTACCAGTCGCAGATCTTCCGCGGCGCGATTCAGAGCGTCGACGAGGGACAGTTGGAGGCGGCGCGCTCGGTTGGGATGAGCAAGCTCGAGGCCATCCGCTACGTCGTCGTCCCGCAGGCGCTCCGACGGTCGGTTCCGGGCTTCCAGAACGAGGTGACTATCGTCCTCAAAGACACCAGCGTCGTCTTCGCCATCGGTCTCGCCGAACTGCTGACGCGAAGCTACGACCTGTTCGTCCGGCAGACGACGGCCGTGCTGGAAGTCGTGCTGTTCGTCAGCGCAATCTACTTCGTGCTGACGTTCGTCACGAACCGGGGACTGGATCTCGTCGGGTCGTACTACGAGATACCAGGCGGTGAGCAGGCGTGACGGCGATTTCGCGCGTTTCGAGCGGTCAGACGGAGGTCGACACAGATGAGCGATAGCGATACTACACATCTACTGGAGGTGGACCGCGTCTCCCAGAGCTACGGGACCGAGAAAGTACTCCGCGACATCAGTTTCGAGATGGACCGGGGCGACGTGACGGTGCTCGTCGGCCCGAGCGGGTCGGGGAAGTCGACGATGCTCCGGTGCGTCAACCGACTCACCGAAGTCGACAGCGGCGACATCTACCTTGACGGCGAGCGGGTGACCGGTCCGGACGCGGACGTCAACGAACTCCGCAAGCAGGTCGGGATGGTGTTTCAGGACTTCAACCTCTTTGCGCACCTCACGGCGAGACAAAACGTCACGCTCGGCCCGCGCCGCGTCCTCGGCCTCAGCAAGGAGGAGGCACGAAAGCGCGCTGACGAACACCTGGAGATGGTCGGACTCGCGCCGCAGACGGATTCGTATCCCGGCGAGCTCTCCGGCGGTCAGAAGCAGCGCGTCGGCATCGCCCGCGCGCTCGCGATGGAGCCGAAACTGATGCTGTTCGACGAGCCGACGAGCGCGCTCGACCCCGAACTCATTGGGGAGGTGCTGGAGGTGATGCACGACCTCGCCGAGCGCGGCATGACGATGCTCGTCGTCACCCACGAGATGAGCTTCGCGCGCTCTGTCGCCTCCGAGATGCTGTTTCTCGACGGCGGTCGCATCGTCGAACGCGGCCCGCCCGAACAGCTGTTCGACCGCCCCGAACAGGATCGCACGGCGTCGTTCCTGCGGCGCATCACCGAGATGCACTCATGAGCGAACCAGTCGTCGACGCCACCCGGGAGAGCGAAGGCGAACCGCGCCTCTCGACCGGCGCGGTCGGGCGGGCGCTACTCGTCGCCGCCGGGGTGGTTTTCTGGGGCTGGCTCCTGCTTCGGTGGGCCAACGACTGGCTCGGCGGCCTGCTCGTGCCGGTCGGCCAGCCGTTCGTCGCGCCGGCGACGATCGAGTCGCTCGGAGCGGGGGTTCCGGGCCTCGCGGGGGCGTTCGACGCGCTCGCGTTCGCCGTCGAGTATCTGCCGATACTCTCAGAGGGGGTGTGGCTCACGCTCGTACTCACGGTCGTGGGCATCTTCTTCGGCTTCTTCATCGCCGTGCCGCTGAGCGTTGCCCGCGTCTACGGCAACCTCACGAAGTACGTCTCGCTCGTCTACACCGAACTCCTGCGCGGGACGCCACTTCTCGCGCAGTTGTTCGTGCTCTACTACGGGCTGAACTTCTCGGGGCTCGTCCCCGGTTTCCTCGACGGCGTGTTCGCCAACAACGCCGCGTGGGCGGCGCTCGTCGGCTTTATCCTCAACAGCGCCGCCTACCAGGCGGAGTACATCCGCTCGGCGCTGCAGAGCGTCGACACCGGACAGCTCACGGCGGGGCGCGCCATCGGTCTCTCGAAAATACAGGCGATCCGCTACGTCGTGCTCCCGCAGGGGCTCCGATTCGCCATCCCCGGGTGGACGAACGAGCTCATCTACCTCATCAAGTACTCCTCGCTGGCGGCGTTCATCACCGTCCCCGAGCTGTTCAAGCGCGCCAACGACATCGCCTCCTCGAACTTCCGCTACACGGCGATGTTCACCATCACCGCGCTGCTCTACCTCGCGCTCGTCATCACGGCGTCTCGGCTGATGAACTACGTCGAGGACCGGACGTCAATTCCGGGATTAGGAACCGGAAGCAAGCGGTAGCGGGCGTTCAGAACTCCATCACGACTTCGATACCCTCCGTCTCGTAGTTCGTCATCGCCGCCAGTCGCTCCGGCACCTCGTTGAGCGACACTTCGCGACTCACGAGCGCGCCGGGGTCCACGTCGCCCGTCGCCAACAGACCCAACAGTTCCTCGTAGCGCGTCGGCGGCATGCCGCGGGAGCCGAGGAAGGAGATCTCCTGCATCGTCATTCTGTCCGTGGGCAGCGACACCTCGCCGCGCTCCTTCTCCGTCGTCAACCCGAGTTGGACGTGCGTGCCACGCTTGCGCAGCGAAAATACCGAGTTCCGGCACGTCTCTTCGAGGCCGAGCGCGTCGACGGAGACGTGCGCGCCACCGTCGGTCTCGGCGCGAATCGCGCTCGTCACGCCGCGACTGTCGAGTTCGCTCGCGTCGACGGTGGCGTCCGCGCCCACCTCGCGTGCGAGGTCCAACTTTCGGGCGTCGATGTCGACGGCGACCACACGCGCACCGACGGCGTTCGCCACTTGAACCGCCGAGAGACCGACGCCACCGCAGCCGTGGACCGCCACCCAGTCGCCCGTTCGGAGGTTGGCGCGGTGCGTGAGTCCGTGGAAGGCGGTCATGAACCGACAGCCGAGGGCTGCCACGTCGCGAGCGGCGACGCCGTCTGGCAGCGGCATCGCGTTGTAGTCGGCATAGGGGACGTGGACCTGCTCGGCGAACGCGCCGGGGGCCTCGGCCTGAAAGCCGAGCGAGAGCCCGTCCTCGCAGACGTTCCCGTGGCCGTTCCGGCAGTACGGACAGGTGCCGTCGCCGAGGTTGAACGGGACGGCGATTCGGTCGCCCTCGCGGAGGTGGTCGACGCGCTCGCCGACGGCGACGACGCGGCCCGCGGGTTCGTGGCCGAGAATCTGGCCTTCGGGTACTTGGTCGTCGGCCCACTCGCCGTGGCCCTGCCACGCGTGCCAGTCGCTCCGGCAGATGCCGCAGGCCTCGACGTCGACGACGACGCCGTGCGGGTTCGGGTCGGGAGCGTCTACCTCTTCAACGACGAGCGGTTCACCGTACTCGCGTAAGACTGCGGCACGCATGCGCCGAGGTATGCGAAGTCGTCACAAAAACCTGCGCGTTCGACGGGCGGATAGGGCGGTACGCCGACACTGATTGCAGACGGAGAGTGTGTACCGTCGACGAGACTCTCCGCAAAGATAATTTCCCTGATTCAATCAAAATGTTTAGTCATTTATCGTGTGAACATACGAAGTGCGCGATTCGACCATGAAACGAAGACAGTTCCTCACATCGACCGGACTCGCCGCGGCGGCCGCGACGCTGCCCGGCGTCACAGGCGCCACCCGAGCAAAGCAGCGCGACGACGGCTACGTCCCCGACCCCAGCGCGTATCTCACTAACGAACAACTTGCCGACGAACTGGCGCAGCTCGAAGCGGACAGCGACCTCATCGACCTCCGCCAGATCGGCAAGTCGGCGGGCTGCAGCGACCCGCTCTGGGAGGTGCAACTCGGCGACGGCGACACGAACGTCCACCTCATCACCCAGATTCACGGCGACGAACCCGCCGGAACCGAGGCGATACTCGTCGTCCTCAGGCAGTTGACCACGAACACCGACCGATTCGCGGACGTGCTCGACAACATGTCGCTGACCATCGTGCCGCGGGTCAACCCCGACGGCGCGATGTACGCGCGCGACTACGACGGCGACGGTAATTCCGAGCGCATCACCCGCCGACAGAACACGCAGTCGTGGGACGACGACGACTCCCGCTACGAGCCGTACTACCACAACGCCGAGAACCCGCCGGAGGGGTACGACATGAACCGCGACTTCAACATCCGGACCGACTTCGACGCCCCGGAGGACGCGGAGGCCGACTGGTGGACGGAGATCGAAGAAGAAGAAGACGGTGAAGGAGAGCCCCAGTGGCAACTCGACATGCCGTATCGAGACAACACGCTGAAAGCCAGCGGTCTCAGGCTCACGCCGGAGGTTCGAGCGGTCACCGAGTCGTTCCTCGAGGCGGATCCAGACTACGCCATCACGCACCACCACCAGGGGATTCCGCGCGACCCTGAACAGAGGGGCAAGGAGCCGTCGGTGATGAGCGTCATGGCCGCGTTCGGCCCGTCGTACCTGAAGCGCGCGCCGTTCTACGACCCGAAGGAGGACCAGCCGGTCGCCGACGTCGTCAACCCCTTCATCGACCGCGAGACGAGCCAGCGGTCGCTCAGGCTGAACACGCTCGTGGCCGACCGCCTCGCCGAGGAGGGGCCGTGGGACGTCTTCGACACCGTTACACGGTACGGCTACACGACGCTGTGGGGGTCGTACCTCGACGCGATGTGTCCGCAGACCGACGCCGCCGGAATGCTTTACGAGGTATCGGGGCAGTCCGACGAAGTCGGTTCGCGCGCGTACGGGCTGAAAGTTGAGGTGTCGAGAGCGGGGTTCGTCGAGTCGTTCGAGGCGATGGCCGACGATCCGACGCTGGACGAGGTGAACGAGAACGCCTACTTCCAGATTCCGCTGGCAGGCGACGAAATCGAGGACGCGTACCCGCCCGGAACGTCCCCCGACGCCGCGCGAGCGGCACGCCGAACGGCGGCGAAGACTCGCTAGCACGGACGCGGCGCTCGCCCTAAAGCCCCGTCACGACGACCCGCGAATCGGCACGCTGGAGCGTCGGTTCCTTCGCTTCGTGACGGAATACCGCCACGACCGACACTCCAGCAGTGCGTACGTTCTACTTCAGCCCGAAAAACGTTTAGGACATTCGTCTTCCTTACGAAAGTCGATTCATCCGAGATGGATTTCGAGCCATGAGACGGCGACAGTACCTCGCGGCGGTCGGAGCAACCGTCGCTTCGGCGACGAGCGCCGCTAACTCGGTCGTCGGCGCGACGTGTGTTGAGACCAGACAGACAACCAACAACCGCGCGTCGCTCACCAACGACCGACTCGCGGCCGAACTGCGGTCGCTGGACAAGCGGTCGTCACTCGTCGCACTCCGGCGAATCGGTCGCTCCGCCGGTCGGGATGACCCGCTGTGGGAACTCAGAATCGGCGAGGGCGGGACGAACGTCCACATCGTGACGCAGTTACACGGCGACGAACCCGCCGGAACCGAGGCGGTACTGGCGGTCGTTCGCGAACTGGTCGACGACCCCGAAGCCAACGCCGGCATCCTCGACGGACTCACGCTCACCATCGTCCCCCGGGCGAACCCCGACGGCGCGATGTACGCGCGCGACGACGACGGCGACGGTGACTCCGAACGCCTGACCCGCCGCGAGAACGTCCAACCGTGGCGACAGCGCGACTCCCGACACGAACCCGACTACCACACCGGCGACCGGGCTCCCGGCTACGACCTGAACCGGGACTTCGACCCGACCGCCGGAGTCACCGGTGCGGGTCGTTCGTCTCGAAACCGTGCGTCCGGAGGGTGGACGCAGTACGAGGAGGACGGCAAGCGCCGGTGGCGACACGACCGGACGTACCGGGAGTACCCCTCCGCGGGTGCGGTCTCGGCCTCACGCCGGAAGTCGCCGCCGTCGTCGACTCCTACCGATATGCGCGCCCCGACGTGGCGATAACGCACCACCACAAGAGCGTCGCGCCGCGCGGACGGGGAACGGAGACCCCGTCGCTCCTGAGCGTCATGGGAGCGTTCGGGCCGTCGTATCTCGAACGCGCGCCGTCGTACGAACCGGACGAGCCTCTCGAAAGCGTCGTCAACCCGTTTCTCGACGCCGAGACGAGTCGGCGCTCGCTTCGGCTGAACGCCCTCGTCGCCCTCCAACTCACCGCAGACGGTCGGTTCGGGACGGTGACGCGCTACGGCTACGAACCGCTCTGGGGGTCGTACCTCGACGCGCTCTCCCCGGAGACCAACGCCGCTGGAATGCTGTACGAAGTCGCCGGGCAGTCCGACGAGGCCGACAGCATCGACTACGACCACAAGGTCGCCGTCTCGCGGGCGGCGTTTCGACGGACGCTCGAGGCGCTGGCGGCGGACCCCGACCTCCGGGCCGTCGACGAGAACCGGTACTTCGACCTCCCGCTGGAGTCGGGGGGTCCCACGAATCGGTGAGTGGTCGAATAGGCGGTCGATGGCCGGTGGACGAACGGTGACCGCCCGCCTCAGAAGAAGTCGGTGAGACCGGCCTGACCGTCATCGCTGTCGCGGTCATCTTCGCCGTCTACGTCGGCATCGGCGGGTACGCTTTCGGCGTCGTCGTCGGCCGACTCCGCCGCTTCGTCCGTTTCCGTTTTCTCTTCGTCGTCCGCGGCGGTCCGCGTTGAGTCGGCTGTACCCGCTGCGTCCCCATCGGCGTCGCTCGGCGATTCCGCGAACGCGCCGCCGGAGTGCGCCTCCATCGCCTTCTCGCGCAATTCCTGCGCGTCCTCGACGATGGACTGCACCTTCTTCGTCGACTCGCCGCTGCCGGTGACGTGGGCGACGTGTTTCTCCTCGAACTCGTAGTACGCCGCCATCGCGACGGTGAGGTCCCGCGGCTTGCAGTGGTGGGTCATCACCGAGAGATACGGGACGATTCGTCGCCGGGCGATGCTCATGCTCGTGCCGCTCGACTCGGCGACGCGGCGGGCGACGTCGTCGCCGGTCTTGTCCTTCGAGCGCCAGAACTGCGGGCGGCCGTACCGCGTCCACCCGCCCTTGGTGTCGTCGCGCCCGGCGGCGACGCCCGCGGCGAGGTTGTCGCCCGCGTAGCGCCAGTAGCTGTAGTCCTGACTCGCGCGGACCCGGCCGAGCCAGCGGTCGGCGTTCGCGAGGAACTCGTAGGCGCGGGCGACCTCCTCGCCCTCGTACACGTCGAGCATGTTGTCCTCGACCCACTTCGTGAGGTCGTCGGGCGTCTCGTCCACGTCGTAGGAGGTGTACAGCGCCTGCTGCGGGGACTCCTCTTTCAGCACCTGGTCCAGAAACTCGAAGATGCCGACCGAACGATCGCGGTCGCTCGTCGCGACGGACTCCTCGGTGATCTCGTCGCGCCCCTCCGCGGCGGCTTGCAGGTCGTTGACCGCACCGCGCAGGTCGCCGCTGTTGGCGTCGGCGATTCGCTGGAGCGCGTCCGAGTCGTACTCGACGCCCTCCTGTCGGCAGATGTCGCGGAGCACGGGGACGATGGAGCGCGCGCTCACGTCGCGGAACTCGATGGACTCGCAGGCGTTGCGCAGACCGCGGCTCATCTCGTAGAACTCGTTGGCGATGAGCACCATCGGCTGGCCTGCCTCCTTGACGAGTTTCGTGATGGCACGCGCGCCGCCGCGGTCGTAGTTGCCGTGGATGTTGTCCGCCTCGTCGAGGACGATGAGCTGTCGGCCGGAGCCGCCGGAGATCGACCCGCCGAGCGTCTCGTTCATCGCCGCGCGACCGGCGAAGCGCTCGATGACGGCGGCGGTCCGCTGGTCGGAGGCGTTCAACTCGACGGTCTCCCACCCCATGTCGTTGGCCAGCGCGTGCGCCGCGGAGGTCTTGCCGACGCCGGGGCTGCCGTAGACGATGACCGCGTCGCCGTGGTCGTCCCACGTCTCGGCCCACTCGCGGAACTGGTCGCGGGCCTTGTTGTTGCCGCGTATCGCCGACAACGACCGGGGGCGATACTTCTCCGTCCAATCCATTACTCGAACAGAAGCAGGTGGCGCGTTTAGTGGTTGCGGAGCGGCGGCTGTCGCGTCTCGGTCTTCGCCGTCGACGACGGTGTACCGACTCCGAAGTCGAACAGTCCGACGTTGGGACTTTGTTGTACGGTAGTGCGAAGCGGTATACTGTTCTCTCTGGACCGTCCGGACATGGATGACCACTCGACACACGGCGACCACGACGACCACGACGACCACGGCGACCGCGGCCACTACGACGACTCATCGACCGAGACGCGGGGTTATGCGTCGGGAGAACACGCCGTGCCGGGCGGATTAGCCGTCGCGGCGAACGGGCTCCGCCTCAAACCCTCCGAGACCCGATTCGACTCGGAATCGAGCACCGACTGGACGTTCCGCATCGTCGACGACGACGGATCGGTCGTCACCGACTTCGAGGAGACGCACGGACGACGGTCCCACCTCGTCGTCGTCCGACGGGATCTGACCCGGTTTCAGCATCTGCATCCGGAACTCCAGTCCGAAGGGACGTGGCGCGTCGACGGGTTCGCGCTCCCGGCCCCGGGAGTGTACCGCGCGTTCGTCGACGTCGTCGTGGACGGACAGTCGACGACGCTCGGGTTCGACCTCTTCGCGTCGGGAACGGGTCCGGAACCGACCGACGAACGGCCCGACTCGTCGCGCCGAGCGACTGCGGGTGAGTACGAGGTCGAACTGCTCGCCGACGAAGTCGCGTCCCGAGAGCGGACGCAGTTGACGTTCGAGGTTCGGCGCGGCGACGACCCGGTCCGGAAACTGGAAGAGTACCTCGGCGCGCTCGGTCACCTCGTCGCGCTCCGCGAGGGCGACCTCGCGTATCTACACGTCCACCCGGAGGAGACTGAGCCAGATAGCGGCCGCGTCGCGTTCGACGCACGCTTTCCGACGCCGGGGCGGTACCGACTGTTCCTGCAGACGAAGCCGGAGGGAGCGTTGATTACGACGGCGTTCGACGTTCGCGTCCGCGGGTAGCGTGACGCGAGGCACGACGACTTTCTTTCAACTGTCGATGTCGTCGGCCGACGAGTAGGGCGAGGTACAGGCGGCGGAGTACGTCGACTCGTTCGTCGCCTCCGGCTAACTGGAGGCGCAGACGGGAAAGTGAGCGGCCGCCACCGCCGAAGCAGTCGTTTTCGGCCTGCTACTCTTCGTCCTGTTCGTCGCCCTGCGTCTCGTCCCCGCTACGCTCTCGGACGACGACGTTCGAGATACGGGTACCGTCAACTGATTCGACCGTCAGCGCGTACCCGTCGACGAGTATTCGGTCGCCGGATTTCGGCGCGCGCCCGAGTTCGCTCAACACCAGTCCGCCGATGGTGTCGAACTCCTCGCTCTGGAACGCTGTGCCGAGCGCCTCGTTGACTTCGTTGATGGCGACGCGGCCCTCGAAGGTGTAGCCGCCGTCGTCGCGTCGTTCGATGGTCGGCTCCGTTGCCTCGGCGTCGAACTCGTCGTGAATCTCGCCGACGAGTTCCTCGACGACGTCCTCGATAGTGACGATGCCCTCGAAGGCACCCCACTCGTCGATAACCACGGCAAGTTGGATTTTTCGCCGACGGAACTCCGCCAGTATATCGTCGATATCGCGGTCCTCGGGAATGACGATAGCCTCGCGGGCGATGTCGCGGGCGCGGAGTCGATCGGTCTCTTGACGTCCGCCTTCGACCGCCCGGAACACGTCCTTGACGTGGACGAACCCGACGACTTGACCGGGATCGTCGGTTTCGACGACAGGGTAGCGGGTGTATCGCTCGTTCGCGACGGTCGACCGGAGTTCGTCCAGCGGTGTCTCTGCCGAGATCGTCATCACGTCCGGACGCGGCGTCATTATTTCGCGCGCGACGGTGTCGCCGAGGTCGAATACCGCCTCTATCATCTCCACCTCCTCCATCTCCACGTCTCCTTTCCGACCCGACTGCGTGACGATGGTAAGAATCTCCTCCTCGGTGTGCGTCTCGTCGGTCTCGGAGGCCGGGGAGACGCCGACGAGTCGGGTGAAGAAGATCGCCGTCCCGTTGAACACCACGATGCCCGGGACGAAGAGGTAGTAGAACAGTTTCATCGGTACGGCGACGAGCAGCGCGATGCGCTCGGCCTCCTGGATGCCGAGCGTCTTGGGTGCGAGTTCGCCGAAGACGACGTGCAGGAACGTGATGATGCCGAAGCCGATGCCGACGGTGACGATGTGGAGCGTCTCCGGCGGAAGAACCGGCTCCAGAATCGGGTCGATGAGCGCCGCCACCGCCGGTTCGCCGATCCAGCCGAGTCCGAGCGAGGCGATGGTGATGCCGAGTTGGCTGACCGCGAGGTAGTCGTCGAGGTTGTCGGTCGCTTCCTTGACGATTTTCGCGGACCGACCGCCTCCCTCGGCCAGCGCTTCGACCTGTGTCGAGCGAATCTTCACGAAGGCGAACTCGGCGGCGACGAAGAAGCCGTTGAGAACCACGAGAAACAGCGCGAGCAGTATCCGCCCGACCGAGAGGGCGACGTCTACCATCGTTTCCCCTGTCTCGTGCCGGACCGAAGGACGTCCGGGAGTCGAATGAGGTTAGACATGTGGAGTGTATCACGCGAACGGGAAAAACGGTGGCGGTCGTCGCGAACCTGACACGACAGTCGACGCCGAAACGAACGTTCGAACGACGATACCGACATCGTGACGTTGTGTCACACCCGAGCAACTCTTTTTCCCGCCCGCTGTGACCTCGGAGTATGTTCCCCGAGACGGTCGAGACAGAACGCCTCCGCCTGGAGCGTCTCGGTCCCGACACGGTCGACGTGCACGATTTCTACGCCGTGATGTCGGCGGCGGAGATGGACGAGGTGACGCGTCACCACACGCAGACGCGGCACGAGACGCCGAAGGAGAGCGCCGACTATCTCGACGAGAAAGCCGAGCAGTGGGAGAACGGTGAGGCGGCGCAGTACGTCGTCCGCCCGCAGGCGGACGAAGACGGCGCAGGGAAGTTCGCTGGCGTCACCGGCCTCGGATTCCAGTGGGAGAAGCGCACGGCTATCATGGGTCTGTGGCTCCGGCCGCGCTTCTGGGGCCGCGGCTACTCCGGCGAGCGCGCGGCGGCGCTGCTCGAACTCGCCTTCGCGGAGTTGGACCTCGAACTCGCTTCGCCCGAACACACTCCGGAGAACGAGCAGTCGAAACGCGCCATCGAAAAGTACGTCGGCAGGTTCGGTGGTCGCTACGAGGGCATCCTCCGCAACTGGGTCCCCGCCGAGATGACGACGACGGGAGAGGCGTGGAACCTCCACCGCTACTCCATCTCGCGGGAGGAGTGGCGCGCTGCCGACGACGACGAGACGGTCGAGACGCCGGACGTGGAGGTCCGGTATGGCTGAGCGCGACCTCTTCCCGACGGTCATCGAGACGGAACGCCTCCGACTCGAACCCAGAGCGCCGGAGTACGTCGACGTGCACGAACTGTACCGCATCTGCTCGTCATCCTCGCCGGAGATGGAGGAAGTCACCCGATACTTGCCGTGGTCGCCGCACGAGACGCCGAAGGAGACGTTCGGGTTCCTCCGCCGCGGCGAGGAGAACCGCGAGAAACACAAGAAGGCCGACTACGTCATCCGCCCGCGCGAGGGTGAAGACGGCGCGGGCGAAATCGCCGGATTCGGCGGATTGACGCTTCAGTGGGACCGCCGCAGCGCTTCGCTCGGTCTCTGGCTCAGAAAACGATTCTGGGGTCGCGGCTACTCCGGCGAGCGCGCCGCGGCGCTGTTGCACCTCGCGTTCGAGCAACTGGACCTCGAACTCGTCCGCGTCGCGCACGACCTCGAGAACGAAAACTCCAGACGCGCCATCGAGAGGTACGTCGAGTGCTTCGACGGTCAGTGCGACGGGACGTTCCGCAACGCGGCGGCGACGGCGGACGGTGACGTCGTCGACCAGACGCACTACACGATATCGCAGGAGCAGTGGCGGGCGGCCGGTTGCGACGCCGAGTCGACGGTCCGGATGCGGTGGGACGACAGCTGAATTTCGTCCGACTCGTCACTTTCCGTCCGGCAAGGACCCGGCGACGACCTCGCCCCCTTTCAGCACCGCTTCGGGGTTGTTCAAAAGTGTCACGTCCTCGGTAGGGTCGCCGTCGACGACGAGCAAATCCGCATGAGTACCGGGTTCGAGCGTTCCCGACCCCTCCAGACCAACGGTTTCGGCGGCCGTCTCGGTCATCGCCCGAATCGCCTCCGACTCGGTCATCCCGTACTCAGCCATGAACGAGATCTCGGTCGCGTTCGACCCGTGGGCGTTGAACGGCGTCCCGGCGTCGGTGCCGCCGGCGATTCGGACGCCCGCCTCAGCGGCCCGGCGGAAGGAGTCGATGTGGCGCTCGTACACGTCGCGTGTCTTCCTGGCGCTCTCCTCGGTCGCTATCTCGGTGTTGCGGATGATGTGGTACGGCGCGGAGAGCGTCGGAACGAGCGTCACGTCCTCGCGCACGAGCATCTCGACGGCCTCGTCGTCCAGAAACGTCCCGTGTTCGACAGTGTCGACGCCCGCCGCGACAGCGGTTTTGACGCCCTCGCCGCCGTGGGCGTGCGTCGCCGCGTGGACGCCGCGGCGGTGCGCCTCGTCGACGACAGCGTGCAGTTCCTCGTCGGTCATCGCCACCGCGTTAGGGTCGCTACCGGGCGTCGTCACCCCACCGGTGGTCATGAACTTGATGAACTCTGCACCCTGTTTGACCTGCTCGCGGACCGCTTTCCGTGCATCGGCGGGACCGTCTATCTCCCGGCCAAGGTGGTGACCGTGGCCACCGGTGATGGTGATAGAGCGGCAGTTGGCGACCATCCGCGGGCCAGGCACGTAGCCGGCGTCGACTGTGCGCTTCAGGGTAGGGTCCACGTCGCGCGCACCCATCGCGCGGACGCCGGTCACGCCCGATTCGAGCGTCTTTCGGGCGTTTCGGGCTTCGACCAGCGCGAGTTCCGCGTCGCTCATGTCGACGACGTCTTCGACGCTCGCCTCGCCGGAGAGCGAGAAGTGGACGTGCGCGTCGACGAGACCCGGGAGGACTGTTCGGCCCGGCAGCGAGACCACGCGCTCGTCTCCGTCGGCGTCGGACGCCGCGTCGCCGACGGCGAGTATCGTCCCGGGGTCGGTGTCGGCGTCGCCGTCGGAAGACGCCGTCTGACTCCCCTCCGGACTCAGTTCGGGGACGTCGACGCGAATCGACCCCTCGCGGAGTTCACCTCGGTCGAACAGTAGCACGTCTCGAAGAATCATCGTCGCGACGTAGTGTCGGCGACGGCTTGAACGTGTCTTTCTACGTTATGTGTGCTCATTCGACACATCTCGGCGAACTACCACGTGGCCAGAAAGCACTTTTGATGCGACCAGTTCGAGGAGGATATGACTGGGACGAACAGCGGCCGGTTCGATGCTCTCACTGCCGGTGTAGGCGCGCTCGCCGGGACCGTCGCCTACGTGTTCGGCTACGCGCTGACGTACGCGCTCACGAGTTCGGAGATTCAGAACTCCGCCGCACAGCAACTGCTGGAGGTCTTCAGCGGCGAGTCGGCGACGTGGAAAGCCGTCGGCTGGGTGTTCTACAACGCCCACTTCGTCGACGCGGAGATACCGGGTCTGCTCGGCGCGTCGCGCGCAATCGACTTCATTGCGGAAGTCGAAGCGTTCCCGTCGCTTCTGTACGCGCTCCCGCCGGTGCTGCTCTTTCTCGCCGGGGCAGTCGTCGCACGGTCGAACGCCGCTGCAAACGCCGCGGGGGGCGCGAAGGCGGGGGCGTCGGTGCTTCTCGGATACTTCGCGCTCTCGGTCGCCGGAGCGTTTCTCTTCGCGGTTCCCGTCGGCGAGGCGGCGACGGCCGAACCCGACTTCGTCGCTGCCATCCTCGTCGCCGGCGTCGTTTACCCGGCCGTCTTCGGGACGTTCGGAGGCGTCGTCGCCAGTGTCGTTCAGAGTTCGCGGGCGACCATCTCGCCCCAGTGAGTGAAGCCGAACCGCTCGTAGAACGTCCGCGCGCGCTCGTTCTCGCCGTCGACGTCGAGCACCATCCGGTCGAGCGGGAGGTCCTGCGCCCGCGCCGCGTCCAGCGCCGCCTCCAGTAACTCGTCGGCGACGCCGGTTCCGCGGTGGTCGGGCGCGACGTAGATTTCATTGAGCACGGCCGCGTCCCAGATCATCGACAACGAGGGCGGAAGGACGAACGCGTAGCCGACGAGTTCTCCCTCGTCGCCCTCGGCGACGTGAACCGCCCGCTCGTCTTCGGCGACGCAGTCGTCGACCCACTCTCGATACCTCTCGCGGTACTTGTCGGTGAGTTTCGCCTCGTACGTCTCGAGCTTCTCGTCGCCGCCGGTCCCGTCGCCCAGTCCGAGTTCGAAGGCGCGTTTCAGTCCCCAGAGGGCCTCGTACTCCTCGGCCACGTAGGGTCGAATCTCCATGACGGCGTATCACCGAACGGCGGTATCAGTGGTTCGAAGTCGGGGAATTCGTCTACTTCGCCGATTCGGAGTCTCTCACCGAGTTCTCCCGTTCTCACGGAGGCGCGCACCCACCACGACGACGCTCACGAGCACCAGCATTAACTGCGTTCCCGAGGAGACGACTGGAAACACTCGCTCGACGTTCTTGGGTTCGGCGCCGGGCGACGGGTCGACGCCCGTCCGGTAGTGGCGCGTCTCCGTCGTCGCCCGCGGTTCCTCGGACGCGAGTTCGACGAACGTCTGGACGACGCCGCGCCGATTCGAGAGGTGGAGGTGTCCGTTTATCGAGTAGAACCCGTCGTAGAGCGGGTAGAACGCGTTGATGCCGTTGGTGAACAGGTCGGGAAAGATGCCGCCGAACGTGAGCGCCGCGAGCGCGGCCCACCCGACTCGGACGCCGCGGCCGCCGAATCGGTCGCGGAGTCGCGAGCGACCCCGAACGCGGGTGTCGTATAGCAGCGCGCCGCCCAGCAGCGTCGGAAGCAGCAGTGTGTGGAGCAACGAGCGATGCGCGCCTGCGAGGGCGAACCCGAAGAACGTGTCGAGGTCAGGCACCGCGGCAGCGACGAGAACGACGGCGAGCGCGCGGCGGTCGAACTCGTCGCCGAGGAGTGCGACGCCGACGAGCGCGCCGACGGAGAGATGGACGACGGTCGATGGCACGTACTGAGGTCGTACAGCGCGACCATGTACGTTGCGCCGCCGTCGACTGGGGTTTCGGCGTCGCCTCCGGATATCGTCATTCGTCGAACCCCACTTTCGATAAGCTTTTGCCCGGCCGCCGACCCACACCGCGTATGTGGCAGTCTGCCCCCGGAGGGCCGCGACGGTGACCGAGACACCCAGAGACGACCTCGCCCGGCGCATCGCCGGTGAGGTGACGCTCAGCGACGAACCGGGCGCTACGCTCCGGAAGTGGCGCACCGACTTCGACGTCTCCCAGACCGAACTGGCGGCGCAGTTGGAGGTGTCGTCGTCGGTCATCTCCGACTACGAGAGCGGCCGCCGCGAGAGTCCGGGCATCGGCGTCATCCGGCGGATGGTCGACTCGCTGCTCGACATCGACGAACAGCGCGGCGGGGGCCGGATACGCCAGTACGCCCGCGTGCTCTCGGCGGGGTTCGAGAGCGACATCGTCCATGACCTGCGCGAGTACTCGACGTCGATACCGCTGAACCGCCTCTACGAGGCGATGGAGGCGACGGAACTCGTCCGCGGCGACGACGACACCGTCAGCGGCCACACCGTCATCGACAGCATCCAGGCCATCACGCGCCTCTCCTCCGACGAGTTCTACCGCCTCTACGGGCAGAGCACGAACCGCGCGCTGGTGTTCACGGGCGTGACGCGCGGCGAGTCGCCGCTGGTCGCGATGCGCGTCGTCAATCCGACACCGAACGCCGTCGTCCTCCACGGCGTCAAGCAGGAGGACCTCTGGGAGCACGCCCCGGCGCTCGCGCGCATCGACGGCTTCTCGCTCGCCGTTTCCACCCGCGACTTAGACGAGATGCTCGACGAGATGCGCGAGTTGCCGTAGTCGGACTCCTTCGTCCGTTTTCGCCCGTTATCGCATTCAGTAGTTTAGTACCGCCGGCGCGACCCCGTCTCCGCCGGGTTGGTGTCGATATGGTGGACCGACTCCGGGGAGAGAAAGCGACCGCTCGGGAGTTCGACCCACCCGGTCGCCAGTAGGCGAATCCGCCCCTCGTGCAACACCGTTTCCTGTTCGAAATCGCCGTAGACGACGGCGTCTCGGTACTCGCGCTCGAACAACTCAGTGAACAGCTCCCACAGCGAACTGGTCGGCACTACCATGCGACGGTGTATAGATGGTTGAACAAAAAGCGTAGCGCTCACTGCTTCGGTTATCGGAGTGAGGGCCGATTCACTCGGCCGAAATCGCCCGTTCGCTGTGCACCTCGACGAACTCGAGTATCGCGTCCGTCCCTTGGAACCCCCTCTGCGAGTCGCCCGACGAGCTCGCCATCCTCGAACAGCAGCGTCGGGACGCTCCGCACGTCGAAGCAGTCGATTAGCTCCGAGATCGTCTCGCGGGTTCACCATTGTGACGGCGATCTCGGTCGCGCGGGCGACGTTGCCGACAACCGGTTCGATGGACTGACAGAGCGTACAGCCCTTCGTGTAGAGGTCGGCGAGCACGAAGTCTTCCTCGGCCACGAGGCGGTCCAGTTCCTCGCCGGAGGAGAGCCGAATCGGTTTGCGTCGCTGCGCGTCGGTGTCTACGGAGTCGGCAGTCACGGCTTTCGGTACCGCCGTGCGGTAAAAGCGATTGCGCGGTTCGGTCGACCGGTCGCACGGTTGTTCGGGGAACTCTGAGCGCGCCGCGCTCCTACCGCCGACCGCTCGGGCTCACCGACTCACCGTCTCGCCGATGCACGGAATCACCGGTTCGCCGCCGCTCACCCAAACAGCGACTTGTTTCGGGCGCTCTGGATGGCGTACGCGGTCCCCAGAATGGCCACGCCGAGGAACACCTCCGTGTAGCCCGGCGGCGTCGGGTTCGGGAGCAGCGACCACGCGAAGATGGCGAGGCTCACGAGGACGACGAGCCAAATTCGCCACTTGCCGAGGAGGCGTCTGCCGAATCCGGTGTCCCTCGAGTCGTCCTCCAGTCTCCCAGTGCCCGCGTCGGCGTCGGTATCTGTCTTCCCGGTGTCCGTGTCGGCGTCAGTCTCGTTGTGAATAGACATCTGCTCCCACCACGTGTAAGTACGGGACCGACTCGCATAGGCGCGGGGCAGGAATACAAATGGTTTTGAAACGGGTCGAGCAGCCATCCGACTTGCAGCTACTCGATGTACTCGTACTTGCGCTCGTTCATCCGGCCCCATCCGGTGAAGACGAACTCGTCGGACGGCGCGGTGAACTCCTCGACTTCGATCTCTTTCACGTGGTTGTGAACGTCGTGAATCTGCTCGTACTCGCTGTAACTGAGTTCGTAGCGACGTTCGAGTAGGTCGTCGACGTTGAGCGCGCGAATCTCGTCGAGCCAGCCGTCTTGGACGGTCTCGGCGTGAATTTCAGCCTGCGCGCCGGAGCCGTACGAGCCAACGAGCAACCGGTCGCCCGACAGGGACCGTCCCGCCTCGGCGGCGTTTTTCAGCGCGCTGACGCGGGCGATGTGGACCGACCCGGTGTACCAGTTACCGACCTGCTCGGAGATGGCGAGCGTCGGTTCGATGGCCCCAGCGTACCAGTCGTGGTAACTGTCGGTCTGCTTCAGCGCGTCCATGTAGTCGCGGATGGCCGCCTCGTACTCGTCCCACGAGCCGAAGTCGGCCTCTCGGGGCTGGCGCCCGATTTCGTCGGCCATCGCGTCCTCGACGTCGGTGTCGCGGGTCATGTGGCGGTAGCCGAGCAGCGCCGCCTTCCGGACCATCCCGGGGAACGGCGTGTGGAACGGGATGTACTCGAAGTCGTCGGGGTGGGTGTCGCCCGCGACGCTCTCGTAGTCCTCGAGCGCCTCTCGCATGCGCGCGAGATAAACTTGAACCGAGCGCTTGCCGTCGACGCTCGGGAACTGCTGGTTCGGTTTGAGGAAGTCGGTCTCGTCGGCGCTGCCGTAGCCCTGCTCGGTGGAGAGTTCGACGAGGTCGGGGTCCTCGGAGATGAGCATCGCGACCGCGCCTGCGCCCTGCGTCGCTTCGCCGGGGTCGCCGCGTTCGTACAGCGCGGTGTCGGTGGCGATGACGAGCGCCGACCGTCCGCGGTTGCGCCCCGCGCGAATCCAGTTGTACGCGTCGTCTAAGCTCTGGGTCCCGGCGATGCAGGCGAACTTTCGCTCGCCTTTGTTCGCGTGGTGGAAGTCGTCCTCGTACAGCTGTTCGAGACAGCCGGCGATATACGTCGAGACCGGCTTGGAGTTGTCGAAGGAACTCTCGGTCGCGACGTCGATGCGGCCGATGTCGTCGGGCGTGAGGCCGCGCCGATCCATCAGGCGCTTGGCCGCGTTCGCGCCCATCGTGACGATGTCTTCGTACACGTCGGGGAACGACGAGGCTTCGAGACCGATTCCCTTCGTGTACTTCTCGGGGTCTTCGCCCTTCACCGGGGCGAACGTACCGGGGAGGTCGAGCACGAGCTTTCCCGTCCAGATTTCGACGGCGTCGATTCCGACTGCGGTCATGTGTGTGGGATACTGAACGTCGGTATATGGGCCTGTCGATGGGGGGTTCGTCAGATGTCGAACTCTGGACGCTACGGTGAACGTCGTCGACATACTCGGCCCGTCCGCGAAGTGGAGAGTGACGGTGAGTCCCTCGCCCCGCATATCCACATCGTCACTGGAGTTCACCGTGTCCAGAGACATCTCGTGCTGACCGGCCTCGTTCCGTCCGCCGTTCTGTTCCTGTAGCTTCCCCACCGCCACCGCGTTAACCGCCGCCACCGCCGTTACCGCCGCCTTTTTCGTTGCCTTTCGCCACGGTTAGCCCGAACGTCGCGTACTCCGCCTCGGCGTCGCCGTATCCGACCTCGACTTCGACGTCCTCGTTCTGCGCAGATTTGTCGGGCGCCTCGTAGACGACGCGAACGCGGCCCTCGTCGTCGGTCGTCGACCCCTCCGGGAACGTGACCGTTCCGTCGCCGGTCGTCACCTCGGCGTCCACCGACTCGCCGCTCACCGGGTTCCCAAACCGGTCGCGGACCTCGACGACGAGATTCTGGCTCGTTCCCGCGTCAACCGTCGCGCCGTTCCCTTCCACGTCGGTCACGTACGCGGCCGACTCCTCGTTCGTGCCCGACCCGACGCCGATCTTCGCCATTCGGAGCGAGTACGTCTGGTCGGCTTCGAGCGTAATCGTCAGGACGCCGTCAGCGACACCGAGATCTGTGACGTACTCCTCGTCCTCGAGCAACTCCTGCCACTTCTCCTCGGAGAGTTCCGTCGCGAGCGAGATTCGAATCGGGTCGCCGTCGCTCGTCACCGTCGTCGTGCGCGTCGAGGCGCTCACCGGTCGCGCGTCCAGCGCCGCGTTCCCTGTGCGCGCTGTCGATACCTTCCCGTCGAGCGCGACGAGCGAGATGCGCCGTCCGTCCACGAGCGTCTGCTCGCTCTCCGGGAGCGTCGCGCCGTTGCCGAAGCCGTTGTACAGCACCGAGTTCTCGTACACCGTCGTCGGCGGGTTGCGGTACTCGGTGTACTCCGGGGCGTATTCGAGCGACCGCGTCTCGAACGTACGAACGTCCTCACCTGTCCAGTAGTCGGCGGTCTCTCCGTCGAGCGCTCTCGCGTTTTCGACGACGATGCCGTCGGCGTCGCTCTCGGTGGTCGAAAGCCGTCCGCTCACGGGCGGCGGGTTGACGAAAAGAACGCGGTTGGGATATCTGACCCCGAGAGAAATCGATACCGGTCGTGTCGTGTCGGTCGCCGCGCTCCGCAGAATTGCGCTTCTCGTGTCCAGCATGTCCTGCTGGACGCGCTGGTTGTGGTCGAACTCGACCCGCTCGTTGTCCGCCGGGACGACCTGCGCCTGATACATCGACATCGAGAGTATCAGGATGCCGAACAGGAGGATAGAGCCTACCTGAACGGTGACTGCGCGTCGGTCGTCCCGAAAGTTCATGGACGGGACAAGTCGTGGAGACAGTAAAGGTTACTGCTCCGAAGACTTTCAGTACGTCGGACGGTTACTCGTCGTCTTCGACGACTTCGGGGTCGCTCATCGCGCTCTGGAGACTGTCGAGACCGTTGACCCACTCGGAAACGAGACCGTACTCCAGTTCCTCGGCGACCGACATGTCGAGGTCGGCGCCGTCGATGACGTGCGTGCCCGCCTGAACGAGATACCCCAGCGCGGCGTCCAAATCGTCCTCCGCCTCAGCGTCGGCGGCGGCGTGGACGTACTCGTCGACGGGCGCGTCGCCGACGGTGCCGCCGTTGACGTACTCCTCGGCGGCGTAGAAGACGCAGACGAGACTCGTCTGGACGCCGTCGATAAGCATGAGTTTCTCCTCGTCCTCGAGCGACGGTTCGGCGAGGACGATGTCGCGAATCTTTGCGATTTCGTCGAGCGCTCGCTCCTCTTCGAGGGCGTCGTCCTCGTAGGCGGAGACGACTTTTGCGACGGCGATAGCCGCGTCGTCCTGCAGGTTCAACAGCAGGCGCGCAGAGTCCTCGTTTTCCGGGTCCAACTCCTCCTCTTCGACGCGGGTGAGCCAGTTCTGCCAGCGTTCCTCCGTGTAGAACGTTTCCTCGGGGTCAACCATATCTCACCCGAACGCTGCAGTACTCAAATGCCTTTCTTCTCAGCGGACGCAACGTGTGAACCCCTCACCCGGTGGGTGACCGTCGGCGAATTTCGCCGACTGGACGGCGTCTGACGCGCCGCTCCGCCCACAGAGTATTAAATATAGTGACATTTTCGTCTGAACGCAGCGTTCCCGTGCCGGTCTCACTCCACACCTCGCTTCGTTACTCCCCGGCACGTCTCGTCACTCCCGGCGCGCTTTGTTGGTCACGCCGCGCTTCATCAGTCCCGCCACGCCGCGTCAGTTCCCCGTTCGGCGTCGCGTCAGTCGAGCGTCGACTCGGTGTCGATGCCGTAGACGTGCTTCGGCGTCTCGACGTGCGCGTTTCGCATCGCTCGTTCGTGACCCTCGTCGAGCAACCAGCGGACGCGGCGGGGAACCGTCTTCGGCCCGAGCACCGCGCCCGGCCGGTCCGGATCGTCGACGAAATCAGTCTCCATCAGAAACGGCTCGTCGGCGTCGACGGCGACGCGCAGGCGGTCTTTCTCGCTCATCACGCTCGGCGTCAGGCCGCGGAGCGTCCCGCCCGCGTAGTGTTTGACGACGCGCTCGGCGGGGAGGCCCCGCGCCTCGGCCCACTCGGCGATGTCGGTCAGGTCCTCGCTCGCCTCGGTGTGTAACTGGACCGCGCAGTCGCGCTCCGCGCCGAGCGCGAGCGCGTGTTTCAGCACGTCGTTGGAGGCCTCCCAGACGACATCCGAGACCTCGTAGTGGGGGCGACCCGATTTCAGCGCCAGCGCGCGGCCCTCCGCGACGAACTCGGCGGCGACGTCGAGTCCGGCGCACATCAGGTCGCGCGCCGCCTCGGGCGCGAAGTCGCGTTCGTCGGTCAGGCGGGTGATGAGTCCGGGGTGGACGCCGAGTACCGGCCACGCGTGCCCGGCGAGCACCTGGTTCGCCTCGGCGACTGCGCCGAGCGTCTCCTCGAACACGGAGCGGAAGTCCTCGCCCGTCTCGGTTTCGACGCCGAGGTGCCACGAGGGTTTGTTGACGACGAGCAGGTGGGTCCCACCGAGGTGCGCGAACTCCTCGACGGCCTCGACGCCCCGGCCGTGCCGCGGGTCGAGATGTAGGTGGTTGTCCAAAACTGGTGTACCGAGTTCGTCCATGGGCGTTGTCGGTGCGAGAGCGGGAAAAATCTGGCCGCCTCGACCGAGTTGATTCGACTGTGGTCGCAGACGCTCGTCCGAGTTGATTCGACCGTCATCGCTGGCGTTACTCGCCGAGAGTGATGCTCTCGGTGGCCGCGTTTCGGAGCGCGTCCGACCGTCCGTGCGTCCCCGGCGCGATGGCGAGCGTCCGGATGCCCTGCGAGTTCGCTATCTCCAGGACTGGCTTGAAATCCGTGTCGCGCGAGGCGACGGCCAGCGTTCCGACGCCGTCTTCGATGGCGAAGCGCGTCGCGTCGACTGCGAGCTTCACGTCGACGTCGCCGCTCGTGACGACCACCTCGAAGCCGCGGGCCTCCGCCGCCTGAATCAGCCCCGGTGTCGCGTGTTCGTCGAGATACAGGCGGGTCGTGACGAGACGCCCCGCGCCCTCCGCCGCCTCCCGCACGTCGTCCAAGTCGACGTCGAACTCGTCGCGCAGAATGTTCGGCCCGTCGACGAACAGCGCGACGCCTCTGTCGCGCCCCGACTCGTCCGTGAGCCGCCCGAGCAACTCCATGTGCTCGAATTTTTCCGGGAAAATATAGGCGTGCTGATTCGCGTAGCCCCGTTTGTACGGTCATACTCGCCGAGAATGTTTCTCAAAAATTACGTTTATCTAGATTTGATAGTAAAGAAAATAATTAAGTAATTTGGACATTACATTCAGTCGCAGCTATGTCAGACAAAGACACTCCCTCGTGGAAGCGTCGTGGATTCCTGAAGACGACCGGTGCGCTCGGTCTCGTCGGCCTCAGCGGCGTCGGTGCGGCGACGCCGGGTCGCAACCCCGGTCCGAAGGAAGACGAGATTCTCGTCGGCGTCTCGAAGACGGCGGACAGTCCGCGCGCGGCGGTCGAGAGCGCGGTGCCGGGCAACGCCCGTATCGTCCACGAGAACAAGCAGCTCAGCTACGTCGCCGTGAAGTTCCCGTCGGAGGCGTCCGACGCCGCCCGAGAGAACTTCGTCGAGGCGGTAACGAATCGCGAGAACGTCAAGTACGCGGAGAAAAACGAGACGCTCGAAGCGCTTTATACGCCGTCGGACGAGCGGTACTCCGACCAGTACGCGCCGCAGCAGGTCAACGCCGACGTGGCGTGGGATACGACGCTCGGTAGTTCCGATGTCACCGTCGCCGTCATCGACCAGGGCGTCAAGTACGACCATCCGGACCTCGCCGACCAGTTCGGCTCGAACAAGGGCTACGACTTCGTCGACGACGACTCGGACCCGTACCCGGACGTCCTCAAAGACGAGTACCACGGCACCCACGTCGCCGGTATCGCCGCAGCGACGACGGACAACGGCGAGGGCATCGCGGGCATCAGCAACTCCACGCTGCTGTCGGGGCGCGCGCTCTCCGAGGAGGGCAGCGGGTCGACCGCCGACATCGCCGACGCCGTCCAGTGGGCCGCGGACCAGGGTGCGGACGTCATCAACCTCTCGCTCGGCGGCGGCGGCTACACGGACACGATGAAAAACGCCGTCTCGTACGCCTACGATGCCGGGTCGCTCGTCGTCGCAGCCGCGGGCAACGACTACGGCTCGTCGGTCTCCTACCCGGCGGCGTACAGCGAGTGTCTCGCGGTCTCGGCGCTCGACGAGGACGAGTCGCTTGCCAGTTACTCGAACGTCGGCCCAGAGATCGAACTCGCCGCGCCCGGTTCGAACGTCCTCTCGACGTGGACGACGAGCACCGAGTACGACAGCATCTCCGGCACGTCGATGGCGACGCCCGTCGTCTCCGGTGTCGCCGGGCTGACGCTCGCACAGTTCTCGCTCACGAACGAGGAACTCCGCACACACCTCAAAAACACGGCCGTCGACGTGGGTCTCTCCAGCGACGAACAGGGTAGCGGCCGCGTCGACGCCGGCAACGCGGTCACGACCGAACCCGGCAGTGGCAGCGACGGCGGCAGCGGCGACTCCACGTCGGCATCGGTCGACGGGTCGCTCAGCGGTTACTGGGACTCGAAGTGTTGGAGCTACGGCTTCGAGTACGACGGCCCCTCGAAGATCGTCGTCGAACTCTCCGGTCCCTCGGACGCCGACTTCGACCTCTACGTCAACGAAGGATCCGGGTCGTGCCCGTCGACGAGCGACTACGACTACCGCTCGTGGACGACCGACAGCCAGGAGACCATCACTATCGACGACCCCGACGACTCTGCGGACCTGACGGTGCTCGTCGACTCCTACAGCGGCAGCGGCGACTACACGCTCACCATCACCGAGTACCAGTAACTCGGTAGTCGTCTACTCGTCAGTCATCGCACGCGTCCGGTTTCTTTTTCCCTCGCGTCGCCAACGGTCGTCGGTTAACAACATCGTTTCGAGCGATGATTGTCCCCAGATACACTTTCGGCTCTGTTGAAATCCTCAGGACGTGACAGATATAGCGTGCTGATTACAGAGGATGTTGTCATCACGATGGTTTCACATATTTGAGGCGGCGTAAAGCGGTCTCGACGCCTTCAGCTAGCCGGATCGTGACGTTCCTCGTCGCCCTCTCGGTGGGAAACCTCATCGAGGGTTTCGATGTGTACCGGATGCCGGTAGAGGAACACTCCAACGGCGACAACCCAAATTACGCCTAGAGATTATCCAGTTTGGAAGGCCATCGATAGGTCAGTGTACCCGGTCTGCGCCTGGACGATCCCGAAGGAGAGCGCTCCGAGACTGGCGACGACGCTCAACCAGCCCATGCCGCTGAACCAGCTGGGGCGAACCGGCGACTCGGCGGTAGCGAAAAACGCCCCGCGAAGAGCCCCGCTGCGACACCGAACATGAACCACTGGAGGCTAAAGAGCCCGCCTTCGATCTGTCGAACGGCGAAGGCCGTCTCGTACAACAGCTCCTGTTGGTCGGGTCCTGCCGCTGCCCACCGATCGACCATAATTCCGAGGGCAACGCCATCAACCGCTATGAAGACGGCGTAGACACTTGCACATACCACCATCGCAGCCCCACCGAGGGTAGCCCACACCCCGGCGACGCCTCTGCGAAGCCGCCAGGCCAGCGCGAGGATTGCGGCAGACATCAACAGAATCCCGAGAAGCTCCCCTAGATGGTAGAGCCCCCAGATTCCTTCGACCGCATAGTCCGAGAAGGCTGCGTGTGTATGGTGCGGCGGCGTCCATGGGTGTATGTATGACGAAACACCATAGACTACAAGGCCCGAAATTGCCGCAAAGGCCCCAATGTTCGAAAAATACCGTTCAGAGGGACCGACTGTCTTAATTTCGTCGTTTGTTGACATTTGTATTCTACCGTGCTAAAACACCTCCTGAGGACATAATTCTACTTTCAAATATTTAGAGTATCCAGCAGCAGATACCGGAGCAGAAACCGTTACGGTTCAGTATATTTTGAGCGGTGTGTGTTTCATTTATTGAAAAGATTGCTTTACTCCCGTTTCGAGGTGTCTCCGTCCCGAATACGCACCTTGTATTCCGCTCAGTCGCTGAAACCTACTCAGATACTGTCAGAGGCGACGTGCGAGATGTAGAGGATGAGTTCAGCGCGGCGGTCTCGTTCGTTTCACGTCCAAGTTAATGAACCAACCGTTCAGTAGATTTGTTTATTGACCGCTGAAAACTCAGTTAATCGCTTGGAGAAACTCATCTAGCGTATCGGTGAGTTCATCAACCTGTTCTCCGTTGATTTCAGCGGAATAGCGGACAATGAAGATGTTCTTCTCATCGGTGTGACGAGCCTTGTCTATTTGTTCGACTCCTTTCCAAATCCCTGTGACTTTGACTTGGCCGTGTTCAGCGTGATCGTAGTTTTCACCTCGCTCGATAGCCAGATCAGAGTCAGAGCCCGGTAGCTCGTCAGAATCATCCATACTTGCCCATGATGTCCCTCTAACCTTGTTTCTGTTGGTGGGTGCGGTATCTGCTTCCCCTGTACTTAAGTGGTCACAACTTTCGCAAATCGAATAGAACCTCGCGCTACATTCGCGCTATCTATTTAGTAGCAGTCGACGAACTACCGAGAGCTTGTTAGAAAACACGTGTTGACTACAGAGAGTGTTTCGTTGCCTGCAACCAGAATGGGAACAAGCTTATCTCTGTCAGTCAACTGAAAACGGATATGAATGGCCGGGAGCCAGAGGCTCTTATTCCAGCGGCCGTAGACACACTTCCGATCAACTTTGCAATCCTCGATGACGAAGGGAAGATCCTGTATACAAATCGCGCATGGCAGGAGTTTGGCGAAGCGAATGAGATCGAACTTCGACCAGATACAATCGGAACCAACTATCTTACGATCACCAGACAAGCGGAGACGGAGACGGCACAAACGGCTGCCGCCGGGTTATCCGAGATTCTAACGGGCGAACGAGAACTCTTCGAGTTCGAATATCCGTGCCACTCTCCCGACAAACAACGTTGGTTTCTCATGCGGGCAGCATCGTTCACTAACGGTGACCAGAGATACGTCGCTGTTGCCCATTTCGACATCACTGATCGGTACACGTATCAGCGTCAGTTAGAAGAGTCCAACGAGCGCCTCCAGCAGTTCGCCTACGCAGCCTCCCACGACCTGCGAGAGCCGTTACGGATGGTCACGAGCTACCTACAGCTGCTAGAGCGTCGGTATAGCGATGACCTCGACGAAGACGCCAAAGAATTCATCGAGTTCGCAGTTGACGGTGCCGAGAGGATGGAGGCAATGATCGAGGGGCTGCTTACGTACTCCAGAGTCGAAACACAGGGACAATCCTTCGTTTCGGTCAATCTCGAGGCAGTGCTGGACGATGTTTTGACGGATCTCGGTATCCGGATCGACGAAGCTGGTGCCGAAATCACTGCTGAATCGCTACCGACTGTCAGAGGTGACGCCAGCCAACTCCGCCAACTCTTCCAGAACCTACTGGAAAACGCTCTCCAGTACAGCGGCGAGCAGAAACCCCGAGTGTCAATCTCTGCAACGCGTGACGAGGACGAGTGGATGATTTCGGTCAGTGACAAGGGGATCGGTATCGATCAAAAAGATGCAGACCGGGTTTTCGAGGTGTTCCAGCGACTCCACAGCCACGAGGAGTACGAAGGGACAGGGATCGGCCTCGCACTCTGTCGACAAATCATCAAACGCCACGGGGGCGAGATTTGGGTAAACTCCGAACCCGAAGAAGGATCGACGTTTTCGTTTACGCTTCCGGCCCCCGATACGTGAACGCTTTTTGAGAATTCCCCCGGCTGTATTCGCGCTGGGAGTTCAGCAGGGAGATGTCGGACTACCTCAACTTCTGTCAGGAGTGGCGTGACCGGCTCAGAGGGTACATCTCTCAAGAGGCCCTCGTTTAGTTCTCTCCATCTCAGTTGAACTAACAGCGTAATAGCGCGTGTGAACTATTCGTCTCTGTAGAAGAAGAACCGAGCGAGCATGATAACAACCAACACCAAGAGAATAAACGGGAGTAGCTCCCCACCTCACTGCACCAAATCTCCAACGGATCTCGCAAATGGGTCGGGGTCGGGATGGGGGCGTGGTGTTGAAGTGTTTGTTGAATCCATGTAATAGCACTAACAATGCGGGCTAAGTACTTTCTCTGGATTCAACGATTCCAGTAATCACGCTTTTGGGCTACTCCCTTGCGAGATACACGTCTTCTATTCAGCACGGCACAGACTAACCATCAAATATTGAGCATTTTGACAGAGACACAATTTCTACAATTTGTACAATGCGTGAGTTCATGCGTCTCGGTCCCATGTACGTGTTATGCGACTCCGGTACGTCGACGGAACCATCGAAATCGACGGTTCGTCGGACGCGTTCGACAAGGCGGCCGCGGCGCTCGAACTCGACTCGAAGCGAGCGGACGCGCTCCACTACCGGCCGATTCGTGACTCGCTTCGGGCGGCGGGTGTCGAGTTCGAAGACGACGTGCTCGACGCCGTTTCGGGCGTGGACCTCTCGTGTTCGCTCTCGCTCCGTCCGTATCAGTCGGAGGCGCTTCGAAGCTGGCGGCGAGACGAGCGGGGTGTCGTCGTCCTCCCGACCGGCGCGGGGAAAACGTACGTCGGCATGGCGGCGATCGACGCGGTCGGGGGGCCGACGCTCGTCGTAGTTCCCACGCTCGAACTCGTCGACCAGTGGCGCGACGAACTCGCGCGCTTCGAGGTTCCGGTCGGCGAGTTCACCGGGCGAGCGAAGGACCTCGGCCCCATCACGGTAACGACGTACGATTCGGCGTACACCCACGCCGCCGGCTTCGGCGACCGCTTCGAGTTCGCCCTGTTCGACGAGGTTCACCACCTCGCCGCCGAGAAGTACCAGCGCATCGCCGAGCGGATGGCCGCCCCCGCCCGGATGGGACTGACCGCGACGTACGAGCGCGACGACGACAGACACACGCGACTCGCACGGTTGTTGGGCGGGAAGGTGTACGAGATCGACACCGACGACCTCACGGGCAAGTATCTCTCGCCGTACACCGTTGAGCGAATCACGGTCGACCTGACGCCCGACGAGCGCGAGGCGTACGACGAACACGCGGCCGTCTTCCGAAACTACGTCGCCTTCAGCAACGTTTCGCTCGACGGCCCGGACGGCTACCGGAATCTGGTCGTCAGAAGCGGCAACGACCCACGGGCGTGGCGGGCGATTCGCGCCCACGAGACCTCGCGAAAGATAGCGTTCAACGCCGAGTCGAAACTCGCCGAACTCGCCTCGCTGCTGCGCGAGTGCCGCGAGAACGGCGACCGGGTCATTGTCTTCACCCGCTACAACGACCTCGTCCACGTCGTCGCCGACCGGTTTCTGATTCCCGCCGTCACCTACAAGACGCCGACCGACGAGCGCCGCGCGACTCTATCGTGGTTCAAATCCGGACGCGTCGACGCCGTCGTCAGTTCGCAGGTGCTCGACGAGGGCGTCGACGTCCCCGACGCGAACGTCGGCATCATCCTCAGCGGCACCGGCAGCAACCGGGAGTACCGTCAGCGACTCGGCCGCATCCTCCGCCCCTCGGAGAAATCCGCCCGCCTCTACGAACTCGTCTCCGCCGACACCGGCGAGACTCGCACCGCCGACCGACGCCGTTCCTGATCCGATCTTCACGTTCTCACCGACGATGCTCACGAAGAAACTGCTCGAAACCCGACGGCGAAAACCCGACATCTGGCCCGTCTACCGACCGCCCGAGGAGTACCGCGAAGTCGCGCGGGCCGTCCTCGACGCGTACCGGCCCGGCGTGACGCATGGGGAACTCGACGAGGCACTCCGCGACGTGGAAACCCACGAGACGTACACGCTGGTTCGCGGCCTCAGAAAACTGCTCGATCACAGACTCGCGTTCGAACGCGAGCCGGCCGCCGACCCCGTCTCACTCCGCGAGGCGGCGTTCGAACGGGGGTTCGTCACCGACGCCCGCGAGCGGCGGGCGGTGATGGAGGCCGTCGGCGACGAGTTCAGCATCTCCGCCGCCGATGTGGCCGACTCGCTCTGGGCGGACAGAGAGCGCGAGCAGCGACTCCACGACGCGCCGGAAGTCGGTCCCACGGACCTGCTGCGGCAGTACAACCTCGCGCTCACTCAGACGTTTCTCTGCGACGCCGCCTCGCTCACCGTCGAGAGTTCGACCGACCTCGACCGACTCGCCGCCGCCGCGTCCGAAGTCGGCGTGATGGCCGAGTACACGGACGACTCGAATGCCCTTCGCGTCGTCGGACCGGCGGCTGTGAGTCGAAAATACCGAACCTATCGCAAGCGAGTCGCCGAGTGGGTCGGCCGTGTTGTCGCCGCCTCCGAGTGGTCGCTCGACGCGCGCGTCGAAGTCGAGGTACGCAGCGAGACGCGACTGTACGAGTTCGCGGTTGACTCGGGGGCGAACGAACTGTTCCCATTCTTTCCGTGGTCGTGCACGCCCGACGACGACCGGCGAGCGCGGTTCGGCGATCGAATCGGGTCGCGCATCCCGCGGTGGCGACTCCGCGCGACTCCAACGGTACTCCGTGGGTTCGACGGAGAGCGCGCTGTCGTCGATTTCGCGTTCGAGCGCCCCCACAGCGGTCGCGAGTGCTATCTCGCCGTCTTCGACTGCTGGACGCCTGACCACCTCGACAGTCGCCTTACTTCGCTCCGGGCGGCGGCGGGCGACAGACCAATTCTGGCCGCCGTTAACGAGCGGCGCTGCTGCGTCTCCGGCGTCGACAGGGAGGCGTTGGGAGACGGCCTCGCGTCGCGTCTTGTCGCCGAACGCGCGACCGACGCCGACGCGGTCGTGTGGTACGCGAACGCCCTGCCGATCGAGGGGGTCACTGCCGAACTCGACGTGCTGGAACGCGAGTGGGTCGAGACGGACCGCGACTACCTGCTCCCCCTCGACCTCGACGCGGAGCCAGTGACGTTCGACGTCGACGCGTTCGCCTACGACCGACAGGTTGAACCCGAGGCGGTCCGACACCACGCACTCGACACGGGTTACGGCGTTCTCTCGAACGGGACGTATCTGCCCGAACCCGTCGCTGCGGACCTCCGCACCGAGATCGACGCGCTCGACCGGCGGACGCTCGGCGCTGTGCGACCGCTCCTTCGGAGCTACGGTCTCGGGACGGACGCGCTCACCGCGCTCGGCTACGCGGTCGACGAGCCGACGAACCGTGCAACTTGTCGAGTTCGTCGGCAAGAGGTGGACTGACCTCGAGACGAGGCGCGTCGACCGCTGAATCGTGGGTTCAGGGTCTCCGCGCGCTGAGAGCGCCTCCGTCTCAAACTCTAACGGCGACGGTGTTGGTCAGGTTCGGCATAAAAAGGCGGGTCGGTTTACCGCTTGTTGACCTCGAGCACTTTGCCCGCGGCGATGGTCTGCCCCATGTCGCGGATGGCGAAGCTCCCAAGTTCGGGAATTTCGCTCGACGGTTCGATGCTGAGCGGTTTCTGCGGGCGCAGCGTGACGATGGCGGCGTCGCCGGCTTTGATGAAGTCCGGATTCTCCTCGGCGACCTCGCCCGACGCGGGGTCGAGTTTCTGGTCGAGCGACACGAACGTGCAGGCGACCTGGGCCGTGTGGGCGTGGATGACTGGCGTGTAGCCCGCGGTGACAACCGACGGGTGCTGCATCACGACGATCTGCGCCTGGAACGTCTCAGCGACTTTCGGCGGATCGTCCGCGGGACCGCAGACGTCGCCGCGGCGGATGTCGTTCTTGCCGATGCCGCGGACGTTGAAGCCGACGTTGTCGCCGGGTTCCGCGCGGTCGACCTCCTCATGGTGCATCTCGATGGTCTTCACCTCGCCGGAGACGTCTGACGGCTGGAACGAGACGTTCGATCCTCTTTCGAGGACGCCCGTCTCGACACGGCCTACGGGGACCGTGCCGATACCCGAAATCGTGTAGACGTCCTGAATCGGCAGTCGCAGCGGCGCGTCCGTTGGCGGCGACATCTCCGGAAGGTTGTCCAGCGACTCCAGCACCGTGGGGCCGTCGAACCACTGCATGTTCTCGGAGTGCTCGGCGATGTTGTCGCCTTCGAACGCCGAGATGGGGATGAAGCGCGCGTCGTCGGTGTCGAATCGGACCTGCGTGAGCAGTTGCTTCACGTCGTCAACGACTTCGCGGTAGCGGTCCTCCTCGTAGTTGACGGTGTCCATCTTGTTGACGGCGACGATGAGCGTCTCGATGCCGAGCGTTCGCGAGAGGAACACGTGTTCGCGCGTCTGCGGCGCGACACCGTCGTCGGCGGCGACGACGAGGACGGCGTGGTCCGCCTGCGACGCGCCCGTGATCATGTTCTTCACGAAGTCGCGGTGACCGGGTGTGTCGACGATAGTGAAGTAGTACTTGTCCGTGTCGAAGCGCTGGTGGGCGATGTCGATGGTGACGCCGCGCTCGCGCTCCTCGGCGAGGTTGTCCATCACGTAGGCGAACTCGAAGCCGCCTTTACCTTTCTCGGCGGCCTCCTCCCGGTGCTGCTCGATGACGTGCTCCGGTACCGACCCCGTTTCGAACAGGAGACGCCCGACGAGCGTGCTCTTGCCGTGGTCGACGTGGCCGATAATGGCTAAATTCTGGTGTGGTTTGTCTTGTGACATGGTAACGGCAGGCGATGTCCGCCTGTCAGATTGGTTATGTCGTACGAGAGCAAAACGGTTGTCGCCGGTACGCGATCCGAACGTAGCTTCCTTTGACAGTTTCTCACTCGGAGGATACTCGCCGCTCACTGACGGTGTCTCCGGCCGAAAAATAAGGGGGAACTGTCGCGCGCGGAGGGCTTACGCCGAGTAGCCCGGCGACTGCGCTTCGATGACGTCGGCGATGTTCGTCATCTCCTCGCCGACGGTGGCGACCAGGTCGTCGAGCGTGACGATGCCGACGAGTTTGCCGTCGTCGTCGACGACGGGGAGTCGGCGGACTTTGGCTTCGCCGAGTTTCTTCGCGACGGCGAACCCCTCCTCGTTCTGGTTGATCGTCTCGGGGTTCTCGGTCATGATGTCCTCGGCGGTAATCTCCGAAATGTCGTCGTGTTCCGCGATGGACAGTGCAATCTCTCGGTCGGTGACGATGCCGCGCGGTTCGTCGTCCTCGACGATGACGACGGACCCGGTTCCCTCCGAAGAGAACATCTGCGCGATCTCTTTGATGGTCGTGCTCGGTTCGGCTGTGACGACGTCGTCTGTTGCGAGGTCTCCAACTGGCATAGCAACTGGAAGTCCGACGATGAACGTGGTAGTCGTAGGGCCTGTATTTGCGCGGGTGACTGCTAAGTGTTGTCACGATGTCTATTTCGACGGTGTACCCACACACTGGTTTGCGTGAGACATTCTACAATTTCTAGAAATTGTACAGATCGTGGGCGCCGTATACCCGGCAGATACCATCGGTTGCCCCGGATACCCTTCGACCCTCTTCGGCCGCTACGCCTCCCTTCGGGGCGACAGATACCGCTCCAGAAGGTGCTCGTAGACGCGGGCGGTCACGACGAGGTCGGCGACGGCGACGGACTCGTCGACGGTGTGGGCGTCGTCCTCGATGGATCCGGGACCGAACAGCACCGCGGGGATGCCGCGGGGGATGAGAAACCGGGTGTCGCTACCAGCGTTGAATCCGACGATTTCGCTCTCGACACCGACGTCGCGAGCGGCGGCGACCGTCCGTCGGACGAGGGGGTGGTCGGCGTCGACGGCCGCGGCGTCGACGGTCATCGTCCGCCGGACCTCGATCTCGACGGGCGGCGCGTCCGTGAGACCGGAGTCGACGGCGCGTTTCACTCGCTCGTCGTACGCCGCAGGGTCGGGACCGTCGGGGAGCGTCCGCCACGAGACGGTCGCGCGGGCCTCGCCGGGGACGACGTGCGGGGCCGTCCCGCCCTCGATCTGGGTGACGGAGATGGTCGGGCCGGGTTCGAGAATCGGGTGCTCTTCGGCGGCGACCTCGCTCGTGAGCTCGGCGACGCCGTTCAGCGCGCACCGGAGCCCGTCGATGGCGTTGATGCCGCGGTCCGGCCGCCCGGAGTGGCTCTCGCGGCCGTACGCCGTCACCTCCCAGTCGAGCGCGCCGTACTGCGCGACGGCGACGTGGAGGTCGGTCGGTTCGCCGACGACCGCGGCGTCGACGGCGCCGGTGCCGCCGATAGCGTCGACGATCCGTTCGGTACCGGGACCGCCGCGCTCCTCGTCGATGGCGAAGCCCAAGACGACCTCGCCGGGGTCGTCGTGGTTCGTCAGAAACGCCTCCGCGGCGACGACTTTGGCGGCGAGCGCACCTTTCATGTCTGCGACCCCGCGGCCGACGAGGCGGTCGCCGTCGGGCCGGTCGTTTCGGCGCCGGAGTTCGTAGGGGTCGCCGGTCCAGTTGTCGGCGTTGGCCGGGACCACGTCGGTGTGGCCGGCCAGGAGCACGCGACCGCGCTCGGGGTCGCCAGCGCGAGCAACGAGGTTCGGTCTGCCCGGTTCGATTTCGTCGCGTTCGAGCGACCAGTCGACGGGACTCTCGTCGAGATACTCGACGAGCGCGTCGACGACGGCGGCCTCGCCTCCCGGAGGGTTCGGGGAGGGACAGCCGACGAGCGTCCGAGTCAGCTCCACGACCGCGGTTTCGTTCACGTCCATCGACCGTCGGTTCAGCCGAGGGGAAATAACGCCATCGGCGAGGCGAATCGAGCGAAGCGGCCGCTCCGAACAGCGACGACGTTAACCGACGCGCCGACGAGGCTCACCCCATGACCGAACCCCTCGTCACACTGGAAGACGTCGAAGCGGCCGCAGAGCGCCTCGGCGGCGTCGTCAAGCGGACGCCCGTCGACACCTCGCGCACGTTCGCCGAACGGTGCGGTGCTGACAGCGTCCACCTGAAACTCGAATCGCTCCAGCGTACCGGATCGTTCAAGATTCGCGGCGCCTCCAACCGCATCGCGCAACTCGACGACGACGAGTTGGAGCACGGCATCGTCGCGGCCAGCGGCGGCAACCACGCCCAGGGCGTCGCGTCGGCGGCGCACGCGCACGGGGCGGACGCGACCATCGTGATGCCCGAAGTGACGCCGATGGCGAAGATCGAGGCAACGCGGGGCTACGGCGCGGAAGTCGTCGTCCACGGCGAGGTGTACCAGGAGTCCTACGAGCGAGCCATCGCCATCGCCGAGGAGCGGGGCGCGACGTTCGTCCACCCGTTCAACGACCGCGCGGTCATCGCCGGGCAGGGAACCGTCGGCTTGGAGATGGTCGAGGCGGTGCCCGACGTCGACACCGTCGTCGTCGCCATCGGCGGCGGCGGTCTCGTCTCCGGCATCGCGACTGCCGTGAAAGCCCGCACCGACGCGCGCGTCGTCGGGGTCCAGACCGAGGGGTGCGCCCACATGAGCGAATCGCTGGAAAGCGGCGAGGTGTACGAGCGCGACTCCATCGACACCATTACCGAGGGTATCGCCGCCAGTCGGACCGAGGAGTACACGTTCCGGCACGTCCGCGAGCACGTCGACGAGGTCGTAAATGTCACCGATGGCGACGTGACGGCGGCGATGGCGCTTCTGGCGGAACGAGCGAAACTCGTCACCGAGTCCGCCGGCGCCGTCGCCCTCGCCGCGCTTCTGGGCGACTACCTCGATGTAGAGGGCGAGACGGTAGCGGTACCGGTCTGCGGGGCGAACATCGACCTCACGCAGTTCGCCGACTACGCGAAGATCGGACTCGCGCAGTTGAGTCGCTACCGAACCATTCGACTGACCGTCGACGACTGGCCGGGGGCGCTGGGTTCGGTCGCCGCGGCCGTCGAAGAGACGGGTGCGACCGTCGACGAGATCTCGCGCCTGCCGCCGCGTTCGGGTCTCGACCCCGCGAAAACCGAACTCGGCGTCAGCGTCGAGGGGAGCGGTCCGGACCACCTCGAACGGGTGGCGGCGGCGTTGGACGAGCGCTCCGACGTCAATCTCGTCGACTAATCGCCGCTCCGGTCGAGTCCGTCCGCGTTCGACTCGACCGAGATCACCGAACCAGACTTCGTGGCATCTGTGGCTCCGCTGAACCGTTTTCCGTTTAGGGAGCTCTTCGTCTGTTACGACCGAGTCGGCTGTTCCGTCGACTCTTTTCCAAAAACCGGGTTTCGTATCGCGGTATCCAATTCACGCGGCGTTTTGACGAATATCTCGAACGCAGTACTGCGACAGTCGCAACCGCTTCAGAGAAGAGAAGAGACGAACGCCTTAAAAAGTCTGCATCGCCCGATTCATGTCGGCGAAGGTCGCGGTGCGGCGTTTGGTGGTGACAGCAGTAGTGTCGGCCTGAGGCCGTTTAGAGATATTTGCTACAATCATAGTAAATACTACAATACAGGAGTATATAAATCTTCGTTCGGTAGCGCCAACTGGTGGAGTCTTCGATTCGAGCCAAGACACACTATCTTGCATAGTGTCTCAAAACTACCCCTCCAATACTACTGAAAATCCTGTTCTCTCTCGTACCCAATGCACCGATACGTACATTGCCGGTACCGCCCCGAGACGAGATACCAAAGCATTACTTACCCGAACCCAAGCCACTGATATGGCCCATCGGAAGCCGCCACTGCGGAAAGTTCACGCCGACCGCGGGGCGAAGTTCACCGGGTTCGGCGGATGGGAGATGCCGGTGGAGTTCGACTCCATCCGCGCCGAACACGCCGCGGTTCGCGACTCGGCGGGCATCTTCGACGTCTCGCACATGAGCGAGATCGAGGTGTCCGGGCCGGACGCGACCGATCTGATGCAGCGACTCACGACCAACGACGTGACGGCGCTCGACCCGGGTGACTCGCAGTACGCCTGCATCACCGACGAGTCGGGCGTCATCCTCGACGACACCGTCGTCTACGCGCTGCCCGACGAGTTGGACGGCTCCGACGCGTCGGACTCGGCGTACCTGTTCATCCCGAACGCGGGCCACGACGAGCAGATGTACGAGCGGTGGACGACCCACCGCGACGAGTGGGGACTTGACGCCACCGTCAAGGACCAGACCGAACAGTGGGCGATGTTTGCGGTCCAGGGCCCCGACGCGGCCGGCCTCGTCGCCGACGCAATGGACGCTGACGTGATCGACCTCTCGCGGTTCGAGGCGACGTACGCCGACGTTGCAGGCGCAGGGTGTCTCGTCGCACGCACGGGTTACACCGGCGAAGACGGCTTCGAGGTGCTCTGTCCGTGGGACACCGCCGAATCCGTCTGGGCAGCGTTCGACTGCCAACCCTGCGGCCTCGGCGCGCGCGACACGCTCCGCATTGAGATGGGCTTCCTGCTCTCGGGCGAGGATTTCGACCCCGAGACCGAACCGCGGAATCCCTACGAGGCGGGCGTCCCGTTCACCGTCAAACTCGACACCGAGTTCGTCGGCCACGATGCGCTCGAACGCGCGAAGGGGGAGGGCGTCGATGAGCAGTTCGTCGGCCTGAAACTCGACGAACGCGGCATCGCCCGCCACGGCTACGAGCTCCGCGACGAAAATGGAGCAAAAATCGGCCACGTGACCAGCGGGACGATGAGTCCGACGCTCGGAGAAGCTATCGCGCTGGGCTACGTCGATACCGACTACGCGGAACCGGGCACGCGCGTCCGGGTCGTCGTTCGCGGCGACGAAAAGCGCGCACGAATCGTGAACACACCGTTTCTGGAGGACAAATAGATGTTCGAAGTACCTGACGACTTGCGGTACGTGGAATCGCACGAGTGGACGAGCACCGACGACGTGGCGCGAATCGGCATCACCGACTTCGCCCAGGACGAACTCGGCGACGTGGTGTTCGTCGAACTCCCCGACGAGGGCGACGAACTCGCGAAGGGCGAGGAGTTCGGCGTCGTCGAGAGCATCAAGGCGGTGTCGGACCTGTACGCGCCCATCTCGGGCACCGTCGTCGGCGTCAACGAGGCGTTGTTCGACCAACCGGAACTCGTCAACGACGATCCCTACGCGGAGGGGTGGATGCTCGAAGTCGAACCGGCGGACGAGGCCGAGTTCGACGAACTACTGACGGCAGAGGAGTACCGCGAGCAGACCGAATGACGTCAGAACGAGGCAGCCCTTACGCACCGCACGCCGACGCGGAGACGGTCGCCATGCTCGACGCTATCGGCGTCGACGACGTGGAGGCGCTGTTCGATATCCCGGAGGGCGTCCGTTTCGACGGCGAGTTCGGCATCGAACCGCGGAGCGAGCAGGCGCTCCGGCGAGAGTTGTCGGCGCTTTTCGCGAAGAACGACGACCTCACCGAGTTCATGGGGCGCGGTCACTACGACCACTACGTCCCCTCCATCGTCGACAACCTTTCCCAGCGCGCGGAGTTCCTGACGAGTTACACTCAGTACCAACCCGAGATTACGCAGGGGTTCCTGCAGGCGCTGTTCGAGTACCAGTCGATGCTGGTCGAACTCACCGGGCTTCCGGTGGCGAACTGCTCGATGTACGACTCGGCGACAGCGCTCGCGGAGGCAGCCCGTCTCGCAAACCGGGTTCGACAGGTCAGCGGCACGCGGGTGCTCGTCCCCGAGTTCCTGCGCTCGGGCAAGCGCGGCGTGCTCGACAACTACCTCGCCGGAACCGAGATGACCGTCGAAACGTACCCAATGGACGACGGCAACGTCGACGTCGGGGCACTCTCCGAACTCGTCGACGACGAGACGGCGATGATCTATGCGGAAAACCCGACGGTTCGCGGGAGTATCGAGGAACGACTCGCCGACGTCGGCGAACTCGCATCGGAGAACGACGCGCTGTTCTGTCTCGGCACGGACCTCGTCGCGCTCGCGCTCCTCGAAGAGCCAGCGAGCGTCGGCGCGGACGTTGTCGTCGGCGAAGCCGGCGTGCTCGGTCTCCCGTCGGCGTACGGCATGGGTCTCGGCCTGTTCGCCACGCGCGAGGAGTATCTCCGACAGGTTCCCGGTCGTCTCGTCGGCGTAAGCGAGGACGCCGCCGACAAGCGGGCGTATACGCTGACGCTGCAGACGCGCGAACAGCACATCCGGCGGGAGCGCGCCACGAGCAACATCTGCACGAATCAGGCGTGGGTAGCGCTTCGGGCTGCCATCCATCTCGCGTGGCTCGGCCCATCGGGACTCGTCGACCTCGCTGAAGACTGCGTCCGCGACGCGGCCGACCTCGCCGAGCGCCTCGATGCGCTCCTGGGACTACAGGCTCCGGTGCACGACCGATATCACTTCCGTGAGTTCGTCGTCCGCTGCGACCAACCGGCGGCGGCTATCGCCGGCGATCTCGAATCCGAAGGGTTCGCGGTCCACGTCGTCGGCGAGCACCTGCTGCAGGTGTGTATCACCGACGCGAACGCCCACGACGCCGACGGTCTCGTCGCCGCTTTCGAGGAGGTACTCTGATGATCTACGACCAAGCCAGATACGTCGAGAACGGCCAGTACGAACCGCTGCTGTCGGAGAAGGAGACGACCGAAGTGGAGGTCGGCGGCGACGACTCGCCGCTGCCGGACGACCTGACCCGCGACTCGGTCGAGTTGCCCGACCTCTCGGAACCCGAGTTGGCGCGGCACTACACCCGGCTCTCGCAGATGAACTGGAGCATCGACAGCGGGCCGTACCCGCTCGGCTCCTGTACGATGAAGTACAACCCGAAGTTCACAGAGGACGTGGCCGCCGACCCCAACGGCGCAGTCCACCCCGACCGCTCCGCGAGGAGCGTCCAGGGCACTCTCAAACTGCTCCACGGGCTGCAGGAGTATCTCGCGAAAATCGGCGGCATGGACGCCGTGACGCTCCAGCCCCCGGCGGGCGCCGCCGGCGAGTTCGCGGGTATCCTCGTCGCGAAGGCGTACCACGAGGCCAACGGCGACGACAGAAACGAGGTTATTATCCCCGCGAGCGCCCACGGCACAAACTTCGCCAGCGCGGCGATGGCCGGCTACGACGTAGTCGAACTCCCCTCCGACGAGGACGGCCGCGTCGACGTTGAGGCACTCGAAGCCGCGGTCGGCGACGACACCGCGGCGCTGATGCTGACGAACCCGAACACGGTCGGACTGTTCGAGCGCGACATCGAACAGATCGCCGAGACGGTCCACGAGGCGGGCGGCCTGCTCTACTACGACGGCGCGAACCTCAACGCGTTGTTGGGCCGCGCTCGGCCGGGCGACATGGGCTTCGACATCATGCACTACAACGTCCACAAGACGTTCGCCACCCCGCACGGCGGCGGCGGTCCGGGCGCGGGTCCGGTCGGCGTCGTCGACGAACTCGCCGAGTTCCTCCCGAGCCCGCGCGTCCGCGAGCGGTCCTCCCGGTCCGGCTACGAACTGTTCGATCCCGAGCGGTCGGTCGGCAAGGTCCACGGGTTCCACGGCAACTGGCTCGTGCTCGTGAAGGCGTACGCGTACATCGCGCGCCTCGGCGACGAGGGGCTGCTCGACGCGAGCGCCAAAGCCGTGCTGAACGCCAACTACCTCGGCTCGCAGGTGGAGTTCGACATCCCGTACGGTCCGTTCCACCACGAGTTCGCGGCCACGTCGGGCGAGAAGGACGCCGCCAACGTCGCAAAGCGGATGCTCGACTACGGCGTCCACCCGCCGACGACGAAGTGGCCCGAGATGGTGCCGGAGGCGATGCTCACCGAACCGACCGAGATAGAGAGCAAGAAGTCGCTCGACGACCTCGCGGCCGCGTTCAATGCCGCCGCCGGGGACGACGAGGAGACGCTGGCCGACGCGCCGTCGCGGACGACCGCCCGGCGCATCGACCAGGTGAGCGCCGCGCGCAATCCGCAACTGTCGTGGCGGGCGCTCGATGACGAGAGTGATGACGACGCATAAACGTCGGCGACGAGTGAACCGACGAGGCGCCTACTCCTCGTCGAGAATGACACCGTCGTCTTTGACGTTCGGCGCGCCGACGACGAGCACGGTTCCGCGCTCGACGGCGGTCAACCGCCGCTTCGCCCGTGGCTCGACGACCACGTAGTCGTCGGGTTCGAGTTCGAGCGTCTCGTCTTCTATCCGGAGTTCGAATCGCCCGTCGAGGACGACGTACAGCTCTTCTTGTTTCTTCTGATAGTGGTACGGCGTCGACTCGCCCGCCTCGAACGTCCAGACGTTCGGTCGCATCGTCTCCGGGCGCAGTTCGTAGCCGACCGGTTTGACGCGGGCGTCGCCCGCCTCCGCGTCGTGTGCGTCGACGTCCGCGATGTTGACTCGTGAGTACACGGACGACTCGTTCGTCGTGAGCGACGAAAGAACGTTCGGCGGACCGTCACTGTATATCGCAGGTGATAGTGTATCGCTCGGGATCGAAGCGACACCGGTCGGTGTGCGACGATATCGGCTGGAGGAAGAGAGAACTCGGGAGACGGTCGGTTCGACGGGATTCGAGGAACTCCGAGCGGTGGTGGGGGACGTGCTACTGCGTGCTGTCGATGCCGTCGATGAGGACGAACCCGTAGTCGCACTCGGTGCAGCGCCACTTCGTCTTCTCGCCGAGGTGGAGTGTCGTACTCGCCGAGCGGTAGAACTCTTGGTTCCCGCCGCAACTCGGGCAGTCGTGTTCCATTTCGAGGCTCATACTTCTGTCTCGCGCGTGTGACGTGTTGAAGATGTTGGTTCGGCGTGGATGGAGGATAGTTCACCGGAGTCAAATCGAATGACGCGTTCGTCGATGCGTCGGCGTCGCGGCACTCGTACACCCTGTGTCGAGGGTACTCGTAAACTCTATGTCGTGATACGAACTCTCGACTCCTCAACTCGTCTCTCCCGCGGGCGAACCTCTTTGATGCGCGCGCACCAACGACCGGCTATGTCCATCGAACTCTACGCGCTGGACGGCTGTCCGTACTGCGAGAAAGTTCACGACGCGCTGCAGGACAACGATATCGATTACGAGACGCACTGGACGGAAGCGATGCACTCCGAGCGCGACGAAGTGAAGCGCGTGAGCGGTCAGCGCGGCGTTCCGGTGCTCGTCGACGACGAGCGCGGCGTCACGATGAACGAGAGCGAGAACATTCTGACGTACATCGAGACGACGCTGGCGCGATGACGATCTACACCGGCCGCGGCGACGAGGGGATGACCGACCTCCGGAACATGTCGCGCGTCTCGAAGACGAGTCCGCGCATCGAAGCCTACGGCACCGTCGACGAGGCGAACGCGCTCGTCGGGACGCTCCGACCGACCGGCTACGACGACGTGGACGAGATTCTCGAACGCATCCAGAACCACCTCCACATCGTCCAGGCGGACTTTGCGAACCCCGAACCGGACGATGACGACCCACAGGTGCGCGAGGAGCACGCCGAACAGTTAGAACAGTGGATGGACGAGTTCGACGAGGAGCTCGAACCGCTGCAGTCCTTCATCTTGCCCGGCGGGAGCGAGTCGGGCGCGGCGCTGCACCACGCCCGGGCAGTGGTTCGACGCGCCGAACGCCGCGCCGTTGCGCTCGCCGCCGACGAACCGGTGAACGAGCACGCGGTGACGTACCTCAATCGACTCTCCGACGCGCTGTTCGTCTTCGGTCGGGTCGTCAACGCTCGCGACGGCGAGAGAGAGGAGTCGCCGACGTACTGACCGCTCCGCGAACAGCGTCGGAAGAAGCCCGGTGTGTCCGAGTTGATGCCCACGGACGCCGGGGTTGGGACAGATGCGGTGTCCGACGTGACCGGACAGGCGCGGTCACGACACCGTGTTTTAGGGTAGCCTAAGATTAACAAAAGCGTTACGATTTAGGCCTGCCTAAAACGCCGGAGAGCGTGAGATCTCGCGGAATCGCGCGCAGTTGGGTGGTTTCGAGGGTGCGGGCCCGCGGTCGGACAAGAAAATCCTTAAGTCGTACCCGCGGGTACGACTGAGTGCCGGGTTGGTGATCTAGTCTGGTTATGATACCTCCTTCACACGGAGGAAGTCGGCAGTTCAAATCTGCCCCAACCCATCTTCTGCTGGCGGAACGCGACGACATCCCCAGATACATCGAGTACGACGATCCGCAATCAACAGAGTCGAACCTGCCGAAGATCGGCATTACAATGCCCCAGTAACCGCGATAGTGGATTACTTTTTGAAGAGGGAGTGATGGCTCACTGAACTATCGGAAGTTCTGCAAGACGCGACTCACCTGCTCTATGTCCTCTCCCGGAACGATAATTTGACTCCGATAGTCGTACTCAACGAGCCCACCACTGTCCAATCTTGGCAGGTCGTTGTGGTGCAGCCTGATCTTGACGCGACGAACCTCGTGACCGCCTAACGCGTCCAGCGGAGCGTCGAATACTTCTTCCGCGACGTATTCGGCTAACATATCGAGATCCAGCACTTCGTCACAGTCTGCGAGGACTGTAATCACCGCTCTCTGTCGTTTGCTTCCAAGGACCTTGAGATACTGTTCAAGCTCATCCGATCCGATATCAACCTCCAACATCTTACGCCCAGAGCGTGTTTCTCCCATATTGAGTGGAAGTAACTCCTCAAGCTACAACCTGATGCCTAACTGTTTATGTAATTGTATTCGATACGTATCCAGATACTGTCCGTACCATCCTCTCAGACGTCGACTTCACATTGCACACGGTCTCTATCCCTGCTCTCACGCATTCATCGTTGTGGACGACGATATCCGCGAACGAACCGAGAGGGGCTGCTCACAGACGACAACCAGAGCTCGGTAGGCCCCACCGCAGAGCCCTCGGTGTCGCTGTCAGCGCCTCCGAACGATTGGCGCTCATGTACGCACTTTACGTCACGGACAACGGGTCACTATCCGAGACGCCACGGCGCGAGCGACTCGGTACCATACCAGCACTTCCGTCTCATTGCGAAAGGGTTTAACTGACCGGTCGGTTAGTACGACCGAGTAGCCTGACCGACCAGTCAGTAGAGAACTCCGGGATGAGCGAAGATGAGCGAAGAGACCCCACAGAACTGATGCGCGCGACGTACCGCGCGCTCTGCAAACACAGGTCCGCATCGTCGACGATGCCGGAGATCGCCGAAAAGTCCTCGAAGGGCAAAGCGAGCCTCCACTACTCCTTCGACGGCAAGCGTGACCTGCTAGTCTCGTTTCCGGACTTTCCCGGCGAGACCGCCGAGTTCTCCTCTCCGCCGTCAACGGCGCGCAGACGAGACGGGTCGCGGTCGGTCACGACGCAGACGAGACAGATGATAGACGACCCCGTGGAGACGACCGTGGTATCGGACGAATCGCCGAGACGAACTGAGGTGCGGGCCGAGTGAGCCTGCTCGACCGCATCGACAGCGTGTTCAAAGGCCCGGAGGACGTCGACCTCACTTCGGGCGGCATTGTGAGACCGCTGTTCTACCTCTCGTTGCCCATCGTCCTCACGAACCTGCTGCAGACGGCGTACAACCTCGCCGACACGTTCTGGCTGGGCCAGTACGACACCGCCGCACTCGCGGCCATCAGTTTCGCGTTCCCGATGGTGTTTCTGCTCATCGCCATCGGCATGGGCTTCTCCGTCGCCGGGAGCGTCCTCGTCGCCCAACACACGGGCGCGGACGACGAGAAACGAGCCGAGTACGCGGCGTCGCAGACGGTGACGTTCTCGCTTCTCGCCGCGCTCGTCCTTGGACTGGTCGGGTTCGTCTTCGTCGAGCAACTGCTGAGCGTCTTCGGCGCCTCGGCTGAGGTGCTCCCGATGGCGACGAGTTACATGCAGGTTATCTCGCTCGGCCTCGTGTTCATGTTCGGCTTCTTCGTCTTCGTCGCGCTGATGCGCGGCTACGGCGACACCGTCACGCCGATGCTCGTCATGTTCGGCTCCGTCGTCCTCAACATCTTCCTCGATCCGTTTCTCATCTTCGGGTTCGAGAACAATCCCCTCTTTGCGATGCTCGGGCTCGAGGGCCTCCAGACGACGCTCTTTGCGGCGACAGGCTACACCGGGTCGGGCATCACCGGCGCCGCGATCGCAACCATCTTCTCGCGGGCGCTGGCGCTGGCCGTCGGGTTGGCTATCATGTTCAACGGAACCCGCGGCGTAGAGATCCACCTCCGCGACATGGCTCCGGACTTCGGCTACGCGCGGAAACTCCTCGCCATCGGCCTCCCGGCGTCCGTCGAGGGCTCCGGCCGCGCCATCTCCATCAACATGCTGCTTATTGTCGTCGGGCTGTTCTCGACGAACGTCATCGCCGCCTACGGCGTCGGGACGCGGGTGCTGTCGGTCATCTTCCTGCCGGCGCTCGCCGTCGCCCGTGGCGTCGAGACGATGACCGGCCAGAACATCGGCGCGGACAAACCCGACCGCGCAGAGAAGGCCGCCAACAGCGCCGCACTGACGATGTTCGTCGTTCTCTCGGTGTTGGGTGTTCTTACCTGGTTCGCCGCCCGTCCCATCGTGGATGTCTTCACCAACAACCAGCAGGTCATCAGCATCGGCGCGGAGTTCCTCCGGTACGTCGCACCGACGTTCGGCTTCATCGGCATCGTCCAGTCGCTCGTCGGAAGTTTCCGCGGCGCGGGCAAGACGGTCGTCGCCGCCATCATCTCGGTGTCGATGCTCGGCCTCATCCGCCTCCCGGTGGCGTTTTTCGGAGCGACCGACTTCGGGATGGGTCTCGGATCGTCCGGTATCTGGCTCGGCTTCGCCGTCTCGAACGTCGTCGGAGGGGTCGTCGCACTCCTCTGGTACCGCCGCGGGACGTGGCGCGACATCGACCTCTCGTCGGACCGGAGCGCTCCTACCGTCGAGACCGAGCCGACCGACGACTGACGCGTCGTCCACTCGTCTTCGCTGTCGCCGAATTGTCAGACCACCGAGACGGTCAGCTCAGCTTGCGAAACGATGAATATCGGCGCTTCGCTATCGTCGAGGGGAATGGAACTGCTGTTCAGAGTGCTGGTGGCCGGATTCGTCGTCGTCGCCCCGTCGGCGCTGTTTCTCGGCCTCTGGCACGGATTACACCGACTCCGGGACGACCGCCTCGTCGAACGGTTGCTCGACGAGACCGACGACCAGGAGCCGAACGCCGGGGGCGGCTTCGTGCTGACGCCGACGGCACGACGCAGTCACAGGTCGGGGTCCGTCGCCTGCGCGGCCTGCGGAACGCCGAACCCGCGCGGGGTTCGCTTCTGTCACGACTGTCTGTCGAAACTCGACGCGGCGTAGAAAACGGAGGGTCAGTCGTCGGTCGGTTCGGCGTCTCGGACTCAGTCGCGGCGAAGGGCGATGGCGACTGCCGCGAGGAGACCGACGAGCGCCGCGACGACGCCGAAGCCGGGTCCGTCCGTGCTGGTCGTAGAGTCGCTGCTGTCGGCCGTCGTCTCATCGGCACTCGCACCGTCGGACGACGTAGTCGTCTCGTCCGTCGACGTGGTCGTCGTGGTCGTCTCTTCGCTCCCACCTTCGACGGTCAGATACGCCGTGCTGCTGACGGGAGCGCCGCCGTCTCGGTACGGCGCGTTAGCGCTCTCGTTGAACTCCCGATTCCCGTCGTCGGTGTGGACGGTCGCCACCGTCACTTGACTCCGCGAGAGCGCTTCGTCGAGCGTCACCGTGACGTTCGTCTGTTCGCCCGACCCCAGATAGTCGGAGTGACCGACGAGGCTTCCGCCCTCGTCGTAGATGGCGACGTAGCCGCCGTTCGAGAGGTTCACCCGCTCGACGACGACGTTCTCTCCGTCTATCGTCTGGTCGTTGTACTCCACCGTGGCGGTTGCGTTCGCGGTGTCGTTTGCGGTTCCGTTCGTCTGCGCGGCGACCGTTCCCGTCGCTGCGGGACCAATGAGGGCCATCGCGGCGGCGAGCACGGCGAACGCCACTCCGGCGGTGAGTGCGGCGTGTCGGATTGTAGATTGCTTCATCGTTGTCTCCGGTTCCGGCGGCGTCCGGCGGCCGCCGACGGTTGGGCGTCCGCGGCGCACACCTGGAACTTGGCTTGCATATTTTCAACCGATGGTAAATTGCTTTGTGATACCGAACGTTTCGAAGTGTCACGCTCCGCGGTAGAACTCACCACGGTGTGGTGAGACAGGGCGTGTATCTGTCGTGGTCGTTGGTGACGGACATATCAACTATACGAAAAACTCATAAGCGAGTAAATCCTCGGGACTAGTGTGAACTGGAAACACCGACGCAACACACCGACCGTAGAGCGAAAGAAGAAAGAGACCGACGCCGGCACCCGCTGGTCGTTCATCGCGGCCGCGACTGTCGCCGCGTAGACGGATACGACGTGGTCTCCCACTGCACCGCACCACACCGCACCGCACTACACCGAATCGTAGACACGACGTCTCGCGACGCCGCAATCGCTGACGTTTCACGGATGGTTTCTCCACGTCGCCGACGACGCGTTCTCGCCGGCGGCGGCCGCAACTCCGCCGACGGACCACGGTCCACCGCCCGGAGTGGCCGCCGCTTGACATATATCTGACGAGTACGTCTACACGACGTATGAGCCACATCGCCGAGTTCGAACTTTCGAGTCCAAAGATACCGCTGCTGTCCGCCCTGGAGGCAGCACCGTCGATGGAACTCCGCGTCGAAGAGGCCGTTCCGCTGCGCGAACCGACACCGTTGTTTCTGTTTCTGTGGGCCAGCGGCGGTGACTTCGACGCCTTCGAGAGCGCCCTCGAAGACGACGAGACGGTCACCGCCGTCGACGTCCTCGACCGGTTCGAGCACCAGCAGCTCTACCGAATCTGCGTCGACGGCGACGAGGTGTTCTACCCCGTCGGGGCGACAGTCGGTGCGTCGCGTCTGGAGGTGACTGCGACGTACGACGGACTCCACGTTCGGATGCGGTTTCCCGACCGCAAGTCGCTCTCGGCGTTCCGGAAGAGCGTCCGCGAACGGGGCGCTACGTTCTCGTTGAAACGGCTCTACACGCCTGACAGCCCCGGAGTTAGCGAGCAGTACGGCCTTTCGGAGAAGCAGCGCTCCGCGCTTCGAACGGCGGTCGATATCGGTTACTACGACGTCCCTCGCCGCGCGAGTCTCGACGAACTCGCCGACGAGCTGGGTATCTCGGGACAGGCGACGTCCGAGCGCCTCCGTCGAGGGACGGTGACGCTTGTCCGCAACACTATCGGCGTCGAACCGTAGTCAGAGGAACGACTCGATGGCGTCGGCGACTTCCTCGGGCGTGTCGCCGACGGGGACGCCCGCGTCGTTCAGGGCGTTGATCTTGCTCTCGGCGGTGCCGGTGCCGCTGCCGGAGACGATGGCGCCCGCGTGGCCCATGCGCTTGCCCGGCGGCGCGGTCCGGCCGGCGATGAAGCCGGCGACGGGGGTGTCCATCTGTTCGTCGATGAACGCGGCGGCCTCCTCCTCGTCCTCGCCGCCGATCTCGCCGCACATGACGACCGCGTCGGTCTCGTCGTCCTCCTCAAACAGCGAGAGCGCGTCGACGAAGTCCGTCCCGATGATGGGGTCGCCGCCGATGCCGATGGCGGTGGTCTGGCCGATGCCGCGGCTGGTGAGGTTGTCGACGACCTGGTAGGTCAGGGTGCCGGAGCGGGAGACGAGACCTACGTTACCGTCGGCGAAAATGTTACCGGGGAGAATGCCGAGTTTCGCCTCGCCGGGGGTGATGATGCCGGGGCAGTTCGGGCCGATGAGGCGGGTGTCGACCTCCGAGAGGCGCTTGTTCACCTTCGCCATGTCCTGCGTTGGAATGCCCTCGGTGATGGCTACGGCGAGGTCGAGGTCGGTGTCGAGCGCCTCGAAGATGGCGTCGGCGGCAAACGCCGGGGGAACGAAGATGACGGAGGCGTCAGCGTTCTCCTCGCGGACGGCCTCGTCGACCGTGTCGTAGACGGGGATGCCGTCGACTTCCTGGCCTCCCTTGCCGGGCACCGCGCCCGCGACGACGTTCGTGCCGTACTCCTCCATCTGACCGGTGTGGAACTTCCCTTCCCCACCGGTAATTCCCTGTACCACTACGCGCGTGTCGTCGTCTACGAGAATGCTCATTGGCTCGCCTCCTGGGCGTTTTCGACCGCACGCTGGACCGCGTCCTCCAGCGTCTCTTCGACCTCCACGAGGTCGGTGTTCAGAATCTCCATCCCCTCCTCGGCGTTCGTGCCGGCGAGGCGGACGACGACCTTCTTCGGAATCTCGTCGAAGGACTCGAGCGCCTCGTTGATACCCTTGGCGACCTCGTCGCCGCGGGTGATGCCGCCGAAGATGTTGAAGACGACCGCGTCGACGTTCTCGTCGGAGAACACCATGTCCAGCGCGTTCGTCACGCGCTCGGCTTTCGCGCCGCCGCCGATGTCGAGGAAGTTCGCCGGCTTGCCGCCGTAGTAGTCGACGAGGTCGAGCGTCGTCATGACGAGACCGGCGCCGTTGCCGATGATGCCGACGTTGCCGTCGAGGCGGACGTAGTCGAAGCCGTACTCGCCGGCTTTCTTCTCCAGTTCGTCCTCGTACGTCTCCTCTTCCATCTCCGCGAGGTCCGGCTGCCGGAACAGCGCGTCGTCGTCAATGTTCATCACGGCGTCGGCGGCGACCACGTCGCCGTCGCTCGTGATCATCACCGGGTTGATCTCGATGTCGGAGGCGTCGCGCTCCTCGTAGAGGTCGTACAACGTCGTGAGAATCGAGGAGACGCCTCGGGCGACCGACTGGTCGACGCCTGCGTCGTAGACGGTCTTCCGCGCTTGGTAGGGGTGCAGGCCGAACGCCGGGTCGATGTGTTCGCGGGCTATGGCGTCGGGGTTCTCCTCGGCGACTTCCTCGATGTTGACGCCGCCCTCGGTGGAGACCATGGCGACGGGCTTGCCCTCGCCGCGGTCCATCGTGACGCCGACGTACAGTTCGTTCGTGAAGTCGACGCCGGCCTCGACGAGCACCTGCTCGACGGTGTAGCCTTTCAGGTCCATTCCGAGGACGTCGTCGGCGTACTGCCGAGCCTCCTCCTCGTCGGAGGCGATCTTGATACCGCCGGCCTTCCCGCGGCCGCCGACGTGTACCTGCGCCTTGATGGCGACGGGGTATCCGATCGACTCGGCAGCCGACACCGCCTCGTCGACGTTCGTCGCGAGCTGCGACTCCGGGATTGGAATCCCGGCGTCGGCGAAGATATCCTTCGCCTGATACTCGTGAAGCTTCATGCGTACGTGAGGGCGTTCGACTGGCGCTTAAATCCCGTTCATTCGTGACACAGCGGCGCGTGGTCACGAACAGATATCGCGGCCGAACGGTCGGAATTTTGCACACCGGTCGAGAAATAAGGCTCAATATCGTCGGAAACCTCGATAAGCGTGCCCGGTAGCGTCCGGTTACTCGCGCCCACGATATATCCCGCTGCGGGGCGACTCAATCCAACGAGAGACGTGTCGTTGTCTCGGGAGGACCGTCGCACCGGACTGAGACTTTATTCGTTCCCGCTGTGATTCCGAAGTATGACAGTACTCGACAGTTTTCGACTCGACGGACGGACGGCTATCGTCACTGGCGGTAACCGCGGTATCGGCCGCGAAATCGCCGACGCGCTCGCGGAGGCGGGCGCGAACGTCGTCGTCGCCAACCGCAGCGCCGACTCCGGCGAGACGGCCGCGAACGAGATTGCCGACGAGTGGGGCGTCGAGACGCTCGCCGTCCCCGTCGACGTGGCCGACGAGGCCGAGGTTCGTGCGATGGTCGACGCGACGGTCGACCGTTTCAGCGGTATCGATATCCTCGTCAACAACGCGGGTATCGTCGTCCACGAGGCGGCCGAGGAGATGACCGTCGACGAGTGGGACGCGGTGATGCAGGTCAACGTTCGGGGCGTCTTCCTCTGCTCGAAACACGCCGGGACCGAGATGATGGAGTCAGGCGGCGGCACCATCCTCAACGTCTCCTCGATGTCCGCTCGGGTCGCCAACTACCCGCAGCGACAGGTCGCCTACAACGCCTCGAAGGGCGCGGTCGAATCGTTCACTCGTCAGTTGGCCTCCGAGTGGGCCGAACACGACATCCGGGTGAACTGCCTCGCACCCGGCTACATCCGCACGGACAACACCGACCAGGCCGACGACGTCAACCCGAACATCGGCGAGGTGTGGCGCTCGGAGATGCTGATGGACGAAATTCCGGGACCGGAAGCCGTCGCCCCCGCGGCGCTGTACCTCGCCAGCGACGCCTCGTCGTACGTCACCGGCGGATCGCTCGTCGTCGACGGCGGCTACACGGTCAGATAGTCGCGGCGGTCACGAGCGCGACGCGTCGCCGACGCCGTCGGCGTAGAGTCGGACCAGTCCGCACTCCGGACAGACGTAGCCGCGGGCGATGAGCGTGCGCGTGAGACCGAGCGACCCGAGTAAGCCCTCGCGTGCGTGTTCGGTCCGCAGTTTCAGCCGTTCCTGTTGAACGGCCGTCATCGGGTCCGCTCGCTCCATCGTGACGCCGCAGTCGGGGCAGCGGTGACTTTCTTCGGGCATAGGGGAGATACGCGTCGCCAAGCGAAAATCGTTGGGCGTCTCCGCCCTCACACGTCGGCGTAGAACCGAACTAGCCCGCACTCCGGACAAGAGCATCGCGTCGACGTACCCGCCCTTCAGGTCGAGTGCACCGAGGATGCCACCGCCGGACTTGACGCGGAGACCGTCGCCGTTGTACGTGGTCTTGTGGCTGACTTTCTTCATCGAGAGGTCGCAGTCGGGACAGCGGGGAGCCATGGTTCGGCGCACGTCGCCTCCTTTTATCGCTCCTGCGGTCCTCGGTCCTCGCATGCGCGCAGCCAGATTCCACGAGCACGGTGGCCCGGACGTACTGACCGTCGACGACGTCGACTCGCCCGAACCCGGTTACGGAGAGGTCGTCGTCGACGTTCGAGCCATCGGCGTCAACCCCGTTGACACCTACTTCCGCGAGGGCGCGTACCCCGTCCCCTCGCTGCCGTTCACACCCGGTTCGGACCTCGCGGGCGTCGTTTCGAGCGTCGGCGACGGCGTCGAGCGGTTCGCCCCCGGCGACCGCGTCTTCGGCACCGGCCTCGGCAATGGGATGCACGGCACCTACGCCGAGGAAGTCGCCACACCCGCGGAGTTCCTCGCGACGCTCCCCGATGGTGCCTCCTTCGAGGACGGCGCGGCGCTCGCGCTCGTTGGCATGACCGCGTGGCAGGCGCTCGTCGCGCACGCCGACCTCGAACCCGCCGAACTCGCGCTCGTCCACGGCGGCAACGGCGGCGTCGGCCACGTCGCCGTCCAACTCGCCGAGACGATGGGCGCGCGCGTCCTCACGACTGCGAACCCCGACTACCGCGCCAGGCTGCAGGAACTCGGCGCGGAGACCGTATTCGATTATGGCCGAAGCGACCTGACCGAGTCCGTCCAGCGCGTCGGCGCGCCCGAGGTCATTGTCGACACGCGGATGGACGAGTACCTCCAGTTCGACGCCGACGTGGCGGCGCAGGGCGCGCGAGTCATCTGCGTCGGCAACTCGACCGAACAAGCGGGACTCTCCGCCGTCGGCGCGGCCAAGAGTAAGGACGTGCGCTTCCAGTTCATGACGATGTACAACACGCCGGACAAGGCGGCGGTGCTGGCCCGCCTCGGCGACCTGCTCGCACGCGGCGAAGTCGTCCCCGAAATCGAGGAGACGTACGGACTCGACGAAGCGGGCGAGGCCCAGCGCACCGTATTGGAGGAGAGCTTCCTCGGAAAGTTGGTCATCACGACCTGAGCGAAATGACGACCCCGTTCAGAACCCTCGAACTGCTCGACTGCTCGATAGACCGGCAGGGCTACCCGCTCGACTTCGAGGTGGAGGTCGTCGACGCGGCAGCAACGGCGGAGCATCCGCTCTCGTTCCGTGTCAGTCTGAGATGGAACGGTGACGAACCGACCGATGTGCGAACCGGCTCGACCGATTCACTCGCGCCAACTTTCCCGTGACCTCCGGGGCTGATGCTGTTCACCCGAGACGATGTCCCGGTACGAGACGAGGCGAAACCAGAGTGCTGGCGCGTGGACGAAGACCAGAGTAATCTCGGAAGTCACCTTGCCATGCCGGTAAATCAACTCCAACCGGGTGAAGCCCTTACGTCGGAGTACGAAATCTGGACACGTGAGGCAGACAAGTGCCTCCCAGCGGGGACGTACACGGTAAAACAGCAAATTCGGTTAGAACTGAAACCCGAGGACCATCCGACGATTCAGTTCTCGTTTCGAATCGCAGACTAGCCACCTCGCCGCCACGATTTTATGCCGCTCGCTGCTGACCTCTCTCCCGTATGACAGTGAGCTTCGACTTCAGCGACAGAGTCGCCGTCGTCACCGGCGCGTCGGGCGCGCTCGGCAGCGCCGTCGCCGAGGCGTTCCACGACGCGGGCGCGACCGTCGCGGCCTGCGACGTGGTGGCACCGAGCGACGAGGATTCGCTGCTGGACGCCGACGAGGGCATCCAGTTCTACGAGGCGGACTTCACCGACGAGGACGCCGTCTCGGAGACGATGAGCCAAATCGCCGACGACCACGGGCGAATCGACTACCTCGCGAACATCGCCGGGACGTGGCGGGGCGGATCGCCCATCGAGGAAACGGAGGTAGAGACGTTCGACTTCCTCTTCGACGTGAACTTGAAGACGATGTTTCTCGCCTCGAAGCACGCGATTCCGCACCTCGACGACGAGGAGGGGGCCATCGTCTCCGTCTCCGCGCGGTCGTCGCTCGAAGGCGGCGATGGCGACGGTATCTACCGGGCGTCGAAGGCGGGCGTGCGACTGTTGACCGAGACCATCGCCGAGGAGAACAAGGGGACGGTCCGGGCGAACGCAGTGATGCCGAGCGTCATCGACACGCCGCAGAACCGGGAGATGATGTCCGACGCTGACTTCGACAAGTGGGTGAAACCGGAGGAGATCGCCAGAGTCGTCATGTTCCTCTGCTCGGACGGCGCGGCGGTGACGAGCGGCGCGGCGGTACCCGTCTACGGCGAGGCCTGAAGACACGGAGTTCGCAAAAAATCGCTGTGGAACGCCCTCGCGGACGCGCTCAGAAGTACGTTTCCTGCAGGAAACCGATGTAGTCCTGTACGCCAAGCGCGAGGGTGACGAGGAGCAGGAGAATGACTGGGATGCGGAGCATCCAGATCCAGTAGGTCTCGAACGCGCCGTCGCTGCCCCGGCCCTGCGCGAGTTCCGCCAGCGAGTCCTCCGCGTAGGCGTAGCCGACGAAGATAGCCATCAGGGTGCCGCCGAGGATGAGCAGGATGTTGTTCGCGAACAGGTCGTACGTGTCGAGGTACGTGAGGTCCAGCGCCGTCGGGATGCCGACGACGAAGAGGACGCCGGCGATGGCGACGGTCGCCACCTTCCGGTCGACGCCGAAGTTGTCGATGGCGTACGAGACGATGACTTCGAGGATGCTGAACGCGCTCGTCAGCGCCGCGATGCCGAGCATCACGAAGAAAACGAAGCCGATGATGCCGCCTGCGGGGAGTTCGGCGAACGCCGCCGCGAGGCTGATGAACACTGCACCCGCGCCGCCCGAACCGGGGTCGGTCCCCTGCGCGAACAGGAACGGGAAGACGACCAACCCTGCGAGGAACGCGATGAACGTGTCGATGGTGACGACGGTCAGTCCGTCCTTCAGCAGGTTACGGTCCTCGCCGAGGTAGGACGCGTAGGTTATCATCACGCCCATCCCGAGCGAGAGCGTGAAGAACGCCTGCCCCGCCGCGTCAGGGATGATGGAGAAGACGTTGGCCGCGATTTCGCCGAAGTCGGGCGAGAGGTAGTACGCGTACGCGTCGCCCGCGGAATCTAGCGTCGCGCCGTATCCTGCGAGCGCGACGAGCAGGACGATGACGCTCGGAACCATGAGTTTCGCCGCGCGTTCGAGACCGTCGCGGATGCCGAGCGCGACGACGCCGGCGACGAGTCCCATGAAGACGGCGTGGAAGACGACCGCGTTCGTTCCGGATGCCGTCGAGAGGAAGTACTCCTCGGGCGCGGCGAAGTACGCGCCGCTGAGGCTTCCGATGATGTACTGGATGACCCATCCGCCGACGACGCTGTAGTACGAGAGGATGATGAACCCCGCGAGCGCGCCGATAGCGCCGATGAACGTCCACGCCGGTTTCCCGAGACGTTCGAAGGCGTTCACCGGATTACGCTCGGAGCGCCGTCCGATGACGAACTCCACGAGAAGCACCGGGAGTCCGACGACGGCGATGAACAGCAGGTAGACGACGAGGAACGCCGCCCCACCCGCCTCTCCCGTGAGGAAGGGAAAGCGCCAGATGTTACCTAATCCCACTGCGCTACCGACCGCTGCCAGGATGAAGCCGAGCCGCGTGGCCCAGGTTTCTCGTGCAGGCATGTTACGCCCTATCCAAGTGCCGTGTTATAAACCCGCATTATCTTCTCGGACATTGGCACGTGGTAACGGCCGTATTTTCGCCGATTTTCAAATTGAACGGTTTACAGTTCCCGCGTCGACACGAGTGTCGTCAACTCGCTTTCAGGTGTGGAATCTTCACTGGGACCGAGTTTCGAGTGAAAGTTCGACTTCTATATCGCCAGTAGAGCGTCCATAATCCGTTATTTTTGGCCGTTGAGAGATTGTCAACCCGAAACTCACTTTAGCGACCTCCGGCCAATGGCAGCCAATGACACGAAACGGACGGTCGGTGCACTCATGACACGAGAGACGTGGGGCACGCGAATCGGATTCATCCTCGCCGCGGTGGGCAGCGCGGTCGGGTTGGGCAACATCTGGCGCTTCCCGTGGATCACCGCCGAACAGGGCGGCAGCGCCTTCCTCGCGGTGTATCTGCTCGTCGTCCTCGCTATCGGGGTGCCGGGGTTGCTCGGCGAGTTCGTCATCGGGCGGCGGTCGAAGCGGAATCCCGTCGGCGCGCTTCGCTCGCTGTCGGGGTCGAAGAACTGGGGTCGCGTCGGCTTCTTCAGCGTCGTCACGTCCGTCGCGCTGCTCTCGTTCTACAGCGTCGTCGGCGGGTGGATTCTCCGGTACTTCGTCGAGAGCGTCGGCGCGCTCCTCGGCGTCGGCGCGCCGTACTTCTCGAACCCCGGCGACTACTTCGGCGCGGCCGCGTTCGGTCTCGGCGCGCTATTCTTCCACGTGCTGTTTCTCGCGCTCACCGCCGGTATCGTCCTCGCGGGCGTCCGCCGCGGCATCGAAGTCGGGACGACGGTGATGATGCCCGCCGTCTTCGTGCTCCTCGTTGCGCTCGCGGCGTGGGCGTCGACGCGCACGGGCGCGGCGGGCGGCTACGAGTTCTTCCTCCGCTTCGACGTCGCGACCGTTCGGGAGAACTTCTTCGAGGTGCTCGGTCCGGCGGCCGGGCAGGCGCTGTTCACGCTCTCGCTCGGCGCGGGCACGATGGTAACGTACTCGTCGTACCTCGACGAGGACCGCTCGCTCCCCGCGGACGCGACGACGATCGCCGTGCTCAACACGGCCGTCGGCGTCCTCGCCGGTCTCGTCGTCTTCCCGCTCCTGTTCTCGCTGGGCATCGACCCGGCGTCGACGGGGACCGGCGAGGGTGCGCTGTTCGTCGGTCTCGCGGGCGCGTTCTCGCAGTTACCGGGCGGCGTGCTCATCGCGACGGCGTTCTTCGCCGTCGTCACGCTGGCGGCGCTGTCGAGTTCCATCAGCATGCTCGAGATCCCCGTCGCCTTCCTCGTCGACGAGTACGGGATGAAGCGCCGCGACGCCGTCGCCCTGCTGTTGGCGCTCGTCGCGGTCACCGGCGGCGTCTGCGCGCTCCGCCCGAGCGTCTTCGGGTTCGTCGCCGGAACGCTCGTCGACATTCTCCTGACCGTCGGTCTCATCGCGTTCCTCGTCTTCGTCGGGTGGGTGATGGGTCGCGACGCCGTCGAGGAGTTCCGCTCCGGTAGCGGGACGGTCGCACGCGCGCTGTCCGACCCGTGGCGCGTCGCCGCCGGCGTCGTCATTCCCCTGTTCTTGGTGTTCACGCTCCTGACGACGTTCGGCGTCGACACCCGCGTCGGCTTCTGGCCCACCGTCGCCATCGCCGTCGGCGTCGCCGCCGTCACCATCCTCGGCGCGCGCGCCTCTCGACGGCTGCCGAAAGCGAACTGACTCCACCCATCGCCGGGCGGTCGCCTCGATCGAGTCCGTTCCCGGAGGATTTTTCGACGACTGTCGAACCGCGTCTTGCCGTATTGCGGAAGTCCTTTTGCACATCGAACGGACATTCGTGACAATGACCGTTGGTGGTCCGGTATGACGATGGACGACCGTATCGAAGAACTCCGCGAGAAGCGCGCCGAAGCGCGCAAAGGCGGCGGCGAAGACCGCATCAAGTCCCAGCACGAGAAGGGGAAGATGACGGCGCGCGAGCGCATCGACTACTTCCTCGACGACGGGACGTTCCACGAGTTCGACCAGTTCCGCACGCACAGAACCCACAAGTTCGGGATGGAGGAACAGCAGTTGTACGGCGACGGCGTCGTCACGGGGTACGGCGAAGTCGACGGCCGCACGGTCTTCGTCTTCGCACACGACTTCACCGTCTTCGGCGGGTCGCTCGGCGAAGTGTTCGCCGAGAAAGTCTGCAAACTGATGGACCAGGCGATGGAAGTCGGCGCGCCCATCGTCGGGCTCAACGACTCCGCGGGCGCGCGGATTCAGGAGGGCGTCACCTCCCTCGGCGGGTTCGCCGATATCTTCACGCGCAACCAGAAGGCTAGCGGCGTCGTTCCCCAGATTTCGGCCATAATGGGACCGTGCGCGGGCGGCGCGGTGTACTCGCCCGCCATCACCGACTTCGTCTTCATGGTGAAGGAGACGAGCCACATGTTCATCACCGGTCCCGACGTTATCAAGACGGTCACCGGCGAGGAAGTGACGTTCGAGGAACTCGGCGGCGCGGTCACCCACGCCTCCACCTCCGGCGTCTCGCACTTCGCTGTCGACTCCGAGGAGGAGGCACTCGACGAGATAGCGCGCCTGCTCTCGTACCTCCCGCAGAACAACGTCGAGGACCCGCCGCGCGTGGACCCGTGGGATGACCCCGAGCGCGCCGACAAGGAGCTCAACTCCATCGTCCCCGACCAGCCTCGGAAGCCGTACGACATGCACGACGTCGTCGACCACGTCTTCGACGAGCGCTCTTTCTTCGAGGTCCACGAGGAGTACGCGAAGAACATCGTCGTCGGCTTCGCCCGCCTCGACGGCCACGCCGTCGGCGTCGTCGCGAACCAGCCGCGAGTGAACGCCGGGACGCTCGACATCCATGCCTCCGAGAAGGGCGCGCGCTTCGTCCGCTTCTGCGACGCGTTCAACGTCCCCATCGTCACGTTCGTCGACGTACCGGGCTTCCTCCCCGGCACCGACCAGGAGCACAACGGCATCATCCGTCACGGCGCGAAGCTGCTATACGCTTACTCGGAGGCGACCGTCCCGCTCCTGACGGTCATCACGCGCAAAGCCTATGGCGGCGCGTACGACGTGATGGCGTCGAAGCACCTCGGCGCGGACGTGAACTACGCGTGGCCGACGGCAGAAATCGCCGTCATGGGACCGCAGGGCGCGGTCAACATCCTCTACCGCGAGGAACTCGCGGAGGCCGACGACCCCGACGCCCGCCGCGACGAGCTCATCGAGGAGTACCGCGAGGAATTCGCCAACCCCTACACCGCGGCGGACCGTGGCTTCCTCGACGACGTCATCGAACCGCCGGAAACGCGTCCGCGACTCGTCGACGACCTGCACATGCTGAAGTCCAAGCGCGAGCAGACACCGGACAAGAAACACGGAAACCTCCCGATATGAGCCTCGACGCCGACGCGAAAGGTGAGGAGACCGGAGGCGACGACTCCGACAGCGGGACGACCCGCCAGCGTCTCGCCGACAGTTCGGCGGATCTCCTCGTCCCCGCCAACGCCGACGACGCCGAGGCGGCCGCCATCGCCGCCGCCGTCGGCGCGCACCTCCGGGACCAACAGGTGGCCGCGGCGGCCGCCGCCTCGGAGTCCGCAGAGACCTGGGAGGGAGAGCGCTGGCGGTTCGCCGCCCGCGTCGACGCGCTGCAGGGCCGCTCGGTTCGAGTGCCCGACGGTGCGCCGACGGACGCGTGGACCGCCGCGGGGCGGACCGACCGACTCTGAGTCGGGAGCTCCTTTTTCATCCCCTTCGACGAACCGAGTGAAACGACGACGATTTCTCGCATCCGTCGGTGCGACGGCGGCGCTCGGCGGTTGCAGCGCCGTCGGCGGGAACGCGGCGTTACTCGCCGTCTGCTCGACTTACTCGCCGTCCGCTCGGCTCGGGGGCCGATCCACCTCGCCGACGGTAACGTTTCATTCTCGGGCGTCGTAGGCGCAACCGACGGAACGCGAGTATGACCATAACCGTACACGTCGCGGAGAACCCGAACGTCAGACTGACCGACCAGCGGTTCGAGGCGCGACCGCCCGGCGAACTCTCCTTTCGCGTCGAGGGGAACCTCACCCTGACCGGCGCGCTGCTGCGGGCGTTCGAGGGGACGACGCTGGACCCCGTCAGCCTCGGCGTCGCGGTTGACGGGTCCCGCGACTCGGAGACGGTCGATATCGACCTGAGGGACGAGGCGACGTTGCGACTCGAAGGGGTCGACGTCGGCATAGCGACGCCAGACGCCGACGCGATGCCGACGGAGCCCGACGACGTCTCCCCAGATGCGGAACTGGTGGGTGACGTCGCGGCCGAAACGCCGGACGCCGACGCGAGTCCCGCCGCGCTCTCTTTCACGGTCGAAGGCTCGATGACGGCGGTCCCCGACTCCGTGGTGAGGGCGCTCGCCGACGGGCCACCGCGACTGGCGTCGCTCACTTTCGCCGTCGACGACGCCGTCAGAGGCGACGGCGGGGCAGGGGACGACGTCCTCGCCGAACTCGCGTTCCTCGGGTACACCGTAACCGTCCGCCGAGACGGCTCCATCGTCGTCGGCGCGCACGAGAAATCGACGGGGAAGGGCCTCCTCTGAGCATCCGACGACGAGATCCACTGTTCGTTGACACGACCGTGCTATCGGGCCGACAGATTCCCGAGCGCTTTTGCCGGTCGCCGCGGAGTTCTACACAGTATGGCAGACACAGACGCTCCGACCGAAGGGAAGCCGTCACGGACCGACGGCGGTCGGTTGTCGGCGTCGGATTCCTCGCAGCCGTCCGGTTCCTCGGACTCGTCGGACTCGTCGCAGTCGACGCCGGGGAGCGTGACGCTCGGCGAGTTAGTCGGAACGACCGGCGAGAGCCGGACCGGTCCGAGTACCGCGTGGCTCTTCCGCCACGGGATGTACATCGGGGCGATTCTCCTCGTCGGTTTCGTCATCCTGCCCGAACTGCTACTCTCGCTCGGCGCGGGGTGGCCCGTCGGATTCGCGTGGGCGCTCGCGGAGGCGTTCCGCTACGGCGCGGTCATCCTCGCCGGACTGTACGCGGTGAACGTCGCCGTCGCGGATGCGCTCGGCCGGTAAGCCGTCACCGTCGCCAAACGCGCATCCGAATCGGGTCTTTCGGTTGGAGTGTCGCTCCCGGCCGAAACGTCAGCGACCGTTCGCCGACGATATCGAACTCGACGCGACTGACGACCGTCGCGAGGACGAGTTTCAGTTCGAGCATCGCAAAGCGCATCCCGAGGCAGTGGCGCGGCCCGCCGCCGAACGGGAAGTACGCGTAGTCGGGCAGTGCCGACTCCATCTCGTCGGTCCACCGCTCCGGCCGGAACGCCTCCGGGTCGTCGTAGAAGCGCGGGTCGTTGTGGACGCGGAACAGCGGGAGCGTGATATTCGTCCCCGCGGGAACTCGATAGCCGCCGAGTTCGACGGTCTCGGTCGGTTGTCGAAAGAGGATGTAAGCGGGCGGATAGCACCGCATCGACTCGGTGAGCACGCGCTCGGCGTAGTCGAGTTCCAGCGCGTCCGCGGCGGTCGGTCGCCCGTCGACGACGTCGTCGATCTCGGTCCGTAGCTTCCGCAATCGGTCGGGGTGCTGGGCGAGCAGATACAGCGTGTACGTCATCGCCAGCGACGTTGTCTCGTGACCCGCGAAGAGGAACGTCACGAGTTGGTCGCGAACCTCCCGTTCGGACATCGCCGACCCGTCGTCGTACTCGACGCCGAGCAGCAGCGAGAGCAGGTCGTCGCCCGCGTCGTCGGCCGCGCGGTGTTCGGCGACGAGCGTCTCCACGGTCGCCTCGAACTCGGCGGTCGCGCGCCGGAATCGCCGGTTCGTCGGCGTCGGGAGCCACTTCGGGAGAAACGAGGTGAGCGACGAGGCGTCGCTGCGCTCCTGTATCGCCTCGGCTCCGCGTCGAATCGCCCGTTCACGCTCGCGGCTGTCGACGTCGAACAGGCTCTTCGCGAGGATGCGCAGCGCCAGCGTCGACAGCTCGTTGAGGAGGTCGACCGTCTCGCCGTCGCGCCACGACTCGACCGTCTCGGCGGCGTAATCGGCCATCACGTCGGCGTACGCGGCGATGCGTTCGCGGTAGAACATCGGTTGCATGGCGGTGCGCTGGCGTCGCCACGTTTCGCCTTCAGTGAGGAGCACGCCCTCCTCCATCAGTTCGACGCCCGACTGCTGGAGGATGCCGCCCTTCTCGTAGGTCGACGCATCGGTGAGCAGGACGCGTTCGATTTCGTCCGGATGCAGCAGCGTCACGAAGTCGTACCCGGCGATGGAGTAGCCTACCACGTCGCCGTACGCCTGCAGAACGTCGTAGAACCCGAAGGGGTCGCGGACGAATCGGAACGTGTTGCCGACGATTGGGAGTCCCTCCGGTCCCGGCGGGAGCGACTCGGGTGACGACGCGGCGTCTCGGCGCTCTCGCGCGGTACGGTCGGTGTCGTCGTTGAAGCCGTCGCCGAGGCTGTCGCGGTCGTGGCCGTCACCCCCTCGTCCGGCCGGAGGGCCAGATACTGGCGCGTCGGTCATGGTTCTGATTTGACATTGGGCCCCAATGGACTTTCCGCCGACTATAGCCGACTCTTTAAATAGACGAGTCGGGCGTACACCGGACAGCCGCGGTGACCGATGAGTCGCATACGCGACTGTTCGACCGCAGAACCGTCAACTCGATGCGATGTTGTCAACGAGTTTCTCTCTGAGAGTTGACGAGTACGACCTCGGACCGATAGAATGAGGTTCCGCTTGCGAATATGGAAAAGCAAGAAATGTTCAGTAAGGTTCTCGTCGCCAACCGTGGAGAAATCGCGGTGCGCGTGATGCGCGCCTGCAAGGAACTCGGCGTTCGAACCGTCGCAATCTACAGCGACGCGGACAAACACGGCGGTCACGTCCGCTACGCCGACGAAGCGTACAACGTCGGGCCCGCCCGCGCGGCCGACTCCTACCTCGACCAGGAGGCCATCCTCGACGCCGCGCGGAAGGCCGGCGCCGACGCCATCCACCCCGGCTACGGCTTCCTCGCCGAGAACGCCGAGTTCGCCCGCAACGTCGAGGAGAGCGAGTTCACGTGGGTCGGACCGTCGGCTGACGCGATGGAGCGCCTCGGCGAGAAGACGAAGGCGCGCGCGCTGATGCAGGAGGCGGACGTCCCCGTCGTCCCCGGGACGACCGAACCGGTCGACTCGCCCGAGCAGGTGAAGGAGGTGGCCGACGAGTACGGCTACCCGGTCGCCATCAAAGCCGAGGGCGGCGGCGGCGGTCGCGGGCTGAAAGTCGTCAGAAGCGAGGAGGAGGTCGAAGAGCAACTGGAGACCGCCCAGCGCGAGGGCGAGGCGTACTTCGACAACGCCTCCGTCTACGTCGAGAAGTATCTCGAAGCGCCGCGACACATCGAGGTTCAGATTCTCGCCGACCACCACGGCAACGTCCGCCACCTCGGCGAGCGCGACTGCTCGCTGCAGCGCCGCCACCAGAAAGTCATCGAGGAGGCGCCGTCGCCAGCGCTCACCGACGAGCTGCGCGACCGAATCGGCGAGGCCGCCCGGCGCGGCGTCGCCGAAGCCGAATACACCAACGCCGGAACTGTCGAGTTCCTCGTCGAGGACGGCGAGTTCTTCTTCATGGAGGTCAATACCCGGATTCAGGTCGAACACACCGTCTCCGAGGAGATTACCGGCCTCGACATCGTCAAGTGGCAGCTGCGCGTCGCCGCGGGCGAGGAACTCGACTTCGAGCAGGACGACGTCGAAATCGAGGGCCACGCCATCGAGTTCCGCATCAACGCTGAGAAGGCCGCTCAGGAGTTCGCGCCCGCGACGGGCAAGCTGAAAACGTACGACCCCGCCGGCGGCATCGGCGTCCGCATCGACGACGCCGTCCGACAGGGCGACGAGATCGGCGGCGACTACGACTCGATGATCGCGAAACTCATCGTCGCCGCCTCCGACCGTGAGGAGTGTCTCGTTCGCTCCGAGCGCGCGCTCGCAGAGTACGACATCGAGGGACTGGAGACCATCATTCCGTTCCACCGCCTGATGCTCACTGACGAGGCGTTCATCGAAGGCGAACACACGACGAAGTATCTCGACGAGGAACTTGACCGCGAGCGCATCGAGCAGGCCGTCGAGAAGTGGGGTCCCGCCGACGCCGGCGGCGACGACGAGGGCGAAGAGGTCACCGAACGCGAGTTCACCGTAGAAGTCAACGGCAAGCGCTTCGAGGTGAACCTCGAAGAGCGCGGCGCGCCCGCCATCCCCGTCTCGGGCGGCAGCTCCAGCGGTAACGGGGCGCGCCGTCCGCCGACGGCCGAGGACGACGGCGACGACGAAGTCGTCGTCGAGGGCGACGGCGAGACAGTCACCGCCGAGATGCAGGGGACGATTCTCTCCGTCGAAGTCGAGGAGGGCGACGAAGTCGCCGCAGGCGATGTGGTCTGCGTGCTCGAAGCGATGAAGATGGAAAACGACGTGACGACGCAGCGCGGCGGCACGGTGACGCAGGTGGTCGTCTCCGAGGGCGAGAGCGTCGATATGGGCGACGTGCTCGTCGTCATCGAGTAGCGCCGTCGCTGGTTTCTTGTTTCTCTCGCCGAACGTAGAACCTGGATTTTCTCCGTCGGTCAGGTCGTGTTCGTCGTCGACGACGGGTCGTCAGCGTCGGCCAGCCGCGTTCCCCGCCTATCGAACAGTCGCTGCGCCGTCAGCGCCGCCGACTGCATCACCGCCCCGGCGGCCGGGACCGGGTCGTCCCACGCCGAGACGCTGTGTTCGTGCGTCGCAAGCGCGCGTCCGAACGCGCCGAAGGCCCCGAACCGCCGCTGAGAGATCTGCTCGCCCAGCCACTTGACGTCCTCGTAGAACAGCCGTTGCATCTGCTCGCCGGTGCGGTACTCGCCATCGTGTTCGGGCGTCTCGCCGAGCAGTTGCCGGTAGTGGAGCCACGGGAAGTCGACACCGCAGGCGACGGCGAACGGCACCGACCCCCAGTAGCGGCCGTTGACTTCGATGAGGTGGTACTCGCCGTCGTCGGTCCGCATGAACTCGACCATCGCCGGTCCCGTCCACTCCAGCGCCTCAACGACTCGCTCGGCGTAGCGGTGCATCTTCTCGTCGCGCATCGACTCCAACACGGCGGAGTTGCCGCCCGAAGCGGGATAGGTGCGGACGCGTCGCTCCTGGAACTGGGCGAGAACCTCGCCCTCGTCGGCTAACACGACCGCCGCCGTCGTCTCGCCGGGGACGTACTCCTGAACGATGGGCTCGTGGCCTTTGAGGTGACTGTTTCGGCCGACGAGCACCTGATACGTCGAGATGAGCGCCGCTTCCGTCTCGACGTAGTTGACGTCGTCGATGAGGTCTGTGTGAGCCTTTCCGCCGTCGAGCACCGTCTTGCTCCGGTACTTCACGACCGCCGGAAGCGACATCCCGTCGGCGAGGTCGACGACGTCCGCGTAGTCGTCGCGCTGGCGCGTCTCGGGCGTCGGCACGTCGAGGTCGGCGGCGAGTTCGAAGAGAGCTCCCTTGTCGTACGCTTTCTCGAACGTCTCGGGGTCCTCGACGGCCACTTTCGTCCCCGTCTCCGCTAATTCGGCTTTGTGCTGCGAACACACCAGCGAACTCGCGTCCGAGACCGGTATCACGGCGAAGACATCGTTGGCGGACAGATACTCGCGAAGGTGGTCGACGAACCGTCGGTAGTCGGACGCCGGGTCCGGGTAGACGTAGCGGTCGTCCGCGTACCGCGATACCATCCCGAGACCCATCCGACTCGTTCCGCCGACCGTCACTGGTACGCCGCGCCGTCCGAGCGACCGAACGACGCGTAACGCGGCCGGTCCGTCGCCGTCCAACACCAGTACTCGTGGAGGGTCCGTTCCCGCCTCCGTGGTGGTCAGTTGCGACTCGGAATGAACCTGATTGGGCATGTGGGGTAGAACGTCGCCAACGGTGAAAAAGGCAGTATGAAAATCCATTGACAAACTAATAAGAGTACCGGCCGATTCGGGTAGAAGTAGCCAACCGTACGTTGATTTGATAATGGCTAATGAATGACATCTTTCGCCCGTGACGCTCGGTTCGACCGGGACGCCGCCTCACCGGCGCGGAGGTTTTCGTCGCGTATCGTTCCGCTGATATCCGTTCCAACAGCGAATATTGCTCCATCGCCGACCGTCGCGTTCATTGCGGCCGCCCGCGGAGTCGTCGCCATGAGCGACACGCGGCGGGCGGTTCTGGATGCGTTGACCGACAGTGTGGTTTCCGGTCCGGCACTCGCCGAGGAACTCGGCGTCTCGCGGGCGGCGGTCTGGAAGCAGATAGAGGCGCTCAGAAACGAGGGGTTCGTCGTCGAGAGCACCGACGACGGGTACGAGGTGACGAGAGTTCCGGAGTACGGCGGGTCGGCCGTCGAGTTCGGTCTCGACGCGCCGGTGTGCATCGAGTACCACGACCGACTCGGCAGCACGAACGACCGCGCCCGCGAACTGGCCGCCGAGGGGACGGCCGACGTGGCAGTTCTCGCGGACGAACAGACCGGCGGGAGGGGTCGGCTCAGCCGCGAGTGGACCGCACCCAGCGGCGGCGTCTGGCTCAGCCTCGTGCTCCGACCGTCGCGTCCGCCCGCGCACGTCCCGCTTTTCACCCTCGCCGCCGCCGTCGCCACGACGCGCGCGGCCCGAGAGGCGGGCGTTCCGGCCGAAATCAAGTGGCCGAACGACGTGCTGGTCCGCAGTGCGGACGAGGACGGCGCCGACAACAACGAGGAAGATGAGGGCGACGGCGGCGCCGACAACGACGACGTGCCGGCCCGCGGCGGGCGGAAACTCGCGGGTATCCTCACCGAGATAGAGGGCGAAGCCGACCGGGTCTCGTGGTTAGTCGTCGGAGTCGGCGTCAACGCGAACGTCGACGCCGCGTCGCTTCCGGCGGGAGCGACGAGCATCCGCGGAGAGGCGGACGACGTGGAGCGACGGCTGTTCGTCCAGCGACTCGTCGAGGAGTTCTACGCCCTCCGCGACGACCCCGACGCCGTGCTTCCGGCGTGGCGTGAGTACAGCGCGACGCTCGGTCGACGCGTTCGCGTCGAGACCCCCGGCGGCGTCGTCGAAGGCGAAGCCGTCGACGTCGTTCACCCGGGCGCGCTCGTCGTCGACACCGACGACGGCGAGGTGACGGTCCACGCCGGCGACTGCGAACACCTGCGTCCGGCGTAGTCCGGCGCGTCCGAGCGCTCCCGACACGTACTTGGCCGTCGTCGACGCCGACGCTCCGGACGCTCAGGCGGGTTGTCCGGGCGCTTCGTCGGCGACGTGGACGGTCAACACTGGCACGTTCGAACCACGGACGACTTTCTCGGCGACGCTTCCCAGAAGCAGCCGGTCGATTCCGCCGCGGCCGTGCGTGCCCATCACGATGAGGTCGCAACCCTCGCGCTCGGCGTAGTTGACGATCTCTCGACTCGGCGAGCCTTCGACGACGGCGCCCTCGACCGGGACGTCGCGCTTGGCGGCGATTCGGCGAACTTCCTCGACGGCCGCCTTGGCGTCGGCGCGGAGCATCTCGTCGATCCCGTCCCAGGACGACTCCATCGGCAGGCCCGCGTAACTCGCCGTGTTGACGACGTAGATGGCGTGAATCGTCGCGCCGTGCGCGTCTGCGAGGTCGACGGCGTGTCCGATAGCCCGCTCGACGCCCTCGGAGCCGTCGGTCGGAACGAGAATCCGTTCGTACATCCCCATGCGATATCGTACCAAGCTACTGTTGGAGGGTTAATAACTGTTCGCGCGGCGAGGGTCGGCCGCCGAGCGGTCGTTCGCTCAGAGGACGACGCGTTCGACGTCCGAGACGCCCGCACGACGGACGACGGCGCGGACTGGGTCTCGGACCCCCGCGAGGTTGTCGGAGTCGCCGTCGAGAACCAGCAGTTTCGCGTCGCGACCCTCCTCGACGAGTCCGCAGTTCAATCCGGCGATCTCCGCCCCGTTGACCGTCGCCATGCGGAGCACTTCGACGGCGGAGACGTCGGCCAACTTGGCAGCGAACTCCATCTCGCGGAACATCGACGGACTGTTGAGCATCACGTTGTCGGTGCCGAGCGCCACCGTCGTCCGGTCGACCAGTTCGCGGATTGGCGGCACGCCGACGTTCGTGACGAGGTTCGAACGCGGGCAGACGACGATGGGGACCTCACGGTCGGCGATGCGTTCGAGGTGCAGCGGTTCCGGGTGGACCATGTGGACGACAAAGTCCGGTTCCAGGTCGAGCGCCGGGTTGATGTCGTCGGGGTCGCGCTCGCCTGCGTGGATGCCGAACAGCTTTCCGGCCTCTCGGGTCGCAGTGCGGACGCTGCCGAACTCTCCGTCGCGCGCGCCGCTGGCGCCGAACCCGTCCGATATCTCCATCGCGTCGGCCGTCTCGCGGCCGAGGATGACCGGGCGGAGGTCGACGCCGGCGGCGGCGGCGCGAATCGCGTCGACGCCCTCGCGGCCACCCTCGCGGAACTCGATACAGACAGCGGTGCCGCTCGACTGCATGTACTGCAACGACCGTCGCATCGCGGTGATTTTCTCGGACTGACTCGCTGCCCGGAGCAGGCGGTGTTTGAGACCGTCCGGCGGCGCGACGAGTTCGTCGAGGCTCAGACCGCGGCCGGCCTCCTTCGCTATCGAGTCGCCGATGTGGGTGTGCGCGTTGACGAACGCGGGGACGATTATCGACGTGGAGTCCGTCGACGCCTCCTCGACCGTTCGTATCGTGCCGTCTTCGACGACGACCCGCCCTTCTATCGGCTCGAACTCTTGGCCGATGAGAACGGTTCCCTCAAGTTCCATCGTCTGGGGCGAGACGGTGCCACGGCTTGAAACCCTCGTTCCGCTGTCGCCTCGGTGCAGACGACGCGAGCCGGCGCAGACCGTCGCCTCAGTCGAACTGGTCGAGCGTCGTCGGCTGTCCGGCACGAACGTCGTTAACGAGCGCACCATCGATGTCGAGACCGAGTTCGTCGGCGGCGGCGCGTCCGACCGAGTCGGCGACGGCTGCGGGAGCGTAGACGCCGAGTCGCCACTGGTTCTGTTGGGCGGTTCGGAGCGCGTTGACGAGCGGCGACTGTCGGCCGAGTCGCCGGATGTCGCCGTTGACGACGACCCGGGTCGTCGACTCCGTCATCGACGGTTTTTCGGGCACGTCGACGATGACGTGGTCGGGGTCGACGCCCACCGTCTCGGCGACGCTCGCCTCGACGTCTCGAATCTCGTCGTGGGGCGCTTCCAGAACGGACTCCGGAACGTCGGAGAGTTCGGCCCAAACGCCGCGTTTGTAGAGGTTTCGGGCGTCGAGTCGGCGGGCGAACTCGGCGGTCTCGTCGATGTTTCGGAGCGCGACGAGCAGGTCATGGTCGTCCATCCGGCGGAGTCGCTCGGCAGTGCAGTCGGTGTCGGTGAGCAGATGCTCGGCCGCCCGGCGCAGCATCGCCTTCGAGATGCGCGCGACCGGGTGCTGGTAGACGGTCGGGTTCATCAGCGCGCGGGCGACGAGCAGGCTCTCGGCGGTCTGGACGTTCCCCTCCGCGAGCACCAACTCGCCGTCGACGAACGTCAGTTCGCGGACGAGGCGCTCGTGGTCGATGGTGCCGTAGGGGACGCCGGTGTGGTGGGCGTCGCGGACGAGGTAGTCCATCCGGTCGACGTCTAGCTCCCCCGAGACGAGTTGGCCGTACATGCCTTCGCCGCGGACGAGTCCGGCGACCCGCGCGGGGTCGAGGTCGTGGTTCCGCAGCACGTCGCCGACGGCGCCCTCGGCGAGCAGTTCGTCGACGTCGTCGTGGTACTTGCCGGTGTGACGGTAGGTGAGCGACTCGACGTTGTGGCTGAACGGACCGTGACCGACGTCGTGCAGTAGCCCGGCGGCGCGGACGCGCTCAGCGTTGGTCCCTTCGACGCCGAGGTGGTCGAGCGCGCGGGAGGCGAGGTGGTAGACGCCGAGGCTGTGCTCGAAGCGCGTGTGGTTCGCGGAGGGGTAGACGTACTGCACCGTCCCGAGTTGCTTGATGTGCCGGAGGCGCTGAACCTCCGGCGTGTCTAACAGCGCCGCGGCGACGCCTCCGACCTCGATGTGGTCGTGGACGCTGTCTTTGATAGTAATCATTGGTAGGCGCTTCGGCGTCACCGAATAAAAACCGTTGGAGGCGTGGACTGTCGTTCTCGTCGCTTTTTCTGAGCTGAGGGGCCAGAACGTCTCAGTTGTCGACGCCGAGCACGCTTGTGGCCGCATCGCCGAAGTTGTTGACGAGTTCGGAGGCCTCCTCCAGTCGCCGAACCGTGTCGACGACGACGCACGTCTCGGGCTTTTTGAGCGCCGGTCGGCGCGACACATCGACGATGACGGTCTCCGGGTCGACGCCCGCGGCGTCGCTCGCGACATGGAACTCTGGTGCGGCACCGCGCTCGCGCGTCGCCGTGAAGGTCAGATACAAATCGTCCCGCGGCCAACCTCCGGCATATGATCACTTTTCTCGCCGGGGGGACGGGCACCCCGAAGCTGCTCGACGGTCTCGGGGAGTCGAAGTTCGAGCCGAGGGAGACGACCGTCGTTGGCAACACCGGCGACGACGTGGAACTCGGCGGGCTGCTCGTCTGTCCGGACCTCGACACGGTGCTGTTCGACGGCGGCGGCGTCCTCGACCGGGAGCGCTGGTGGGGTATCGACGGCGACACCACAGAGACCCACGAGGAACTCCACCGCCTCGCCGACGCCGCCGGACTCGACGGCGGCCCGCGGTACCTCTCCGACGACGCGCAGACCGCCGGGCGAGAAATCGCGCGCTGGCGACGCTTCTCGGGCGTCGCGGAGTTCATGGAACTCGGCGACAGGGACCGCGCAGTCCACGTGACGCGGACGAGTCTCCTCGACGAAGGCCGAACGCTCACCGAGGTCACCCGAGTTTTGGCCGACGCATTCGGCCTCGAGGTGACGCTCGTGCCCATGTCGAACGACCCCGTCGCCTCCGTCGTCCACACCGACGAGGGGCCGATGCACTTTCAGGAGTACTGGGTCGCTCGTCGCGCCAAACCCTCGGTTCGCGACGTGGAGTTCCGCGGGGCCGACGACGCTCGGCCGACCGACGCGGTGCTCGCGGCGCTCGCCGCGCCGGTCGTCGTCGGTCCCTCGAACCCGGTGACGAGCATCGGGCCGATGCTCGCGGTTCCCGGCGTCCGCGAGGCGCTCGACTCGACGCCGGTCGTCGCCGTCTCGCCGTTCGTCGAGGATCGGGTGTTCTCCGGTCCCGCGGCGGAACTGATGCGCGGCGTCGGCTACGAAGCCAGCACCGCGGGCGTCACGGAGGCGTACCCCTTCGCCGACGCGTTCGTCCTCGACGACGAGGACGGAACCGAACTCGACCGACCAGTCGTGCGCACCGACACGAAACTCGACGGTCCCGACGACGCCGCGCGCGTGATGGGTGCCGTTGAGGACGCGCTGGAGGCCGTCTCGTGAGCGCTCCCGGTCAGGACGCCGAGCTACCCTCGCCGCGCTTCGCCGCCGCGAGCCTCAGCGGCGAGTCCGACTCGGAGTGGGCGAGAGCGGCCGCCCCACACGTCGACGCGGCGTTTCTCGGCGGTATCGCGCTGGACGAACCCTCGCGAGAGGCGGCGCGCGAACTCGTCGCCCGCGGACGCTCGGAGTTCCTCCCCGAGGACCCGCTCTCGTTCGTCGAAGCCGAGTTGCAAGCATTGGCCGACACGCCGATTCGCGTCGGGGTCAACGTCCGCAGTACGACGGTCTCACCGATTCGGGCGGCGGCGACGGTCTGCGCCGACCGGGGGGCAATTCTCGAGGTGAACGCGCACTGTCGACAGGACGAACTCCGCGCGGTGGGATGCGGCGAGGCGCTGTTGGCCGACACTGACCTCCTCTGCCGGTACGTCGCCGCCGCCGCCGAGACCGGTGCGACAGTGAGCGTGAAGGTCAGGACCGAAGTCCCGGAGGTCGACCTCCCGGAGACGGCGCGACGCGTCGCCGACGCGGGCGCGACGGTGCTCCACGTCGACGCGATGGACTCCGAACCCGTCGTCGGCGACGTGGCCTCGGCGGCCGGCGACGACCTCTTTCTCGTCGCCAACAACGGCGTCCGCGACGCCGCCACGGTTCGCGAGTACCTCGACTACGGGGCCGACGCGGTGAGCGTCGGCCGTCCGAGCGACGACCCCGAGGTGCTCCATCGCGTCCGTACCGCCGTCGACGAGTGGTTCGGGGCGAACGAGTCGGGCCGACCAGAGGAGTCAGAGGAGTCGGAGGTGTCGGCGTGACGCCCGCCGAGAACGCGGAACTCGCGCTCCTGCTGGAGGTCGCGAGCACGCCGAAACCGGGGAACGTCGACCGAAAGCGCGACCTAGACGACCTACGGTTCGAGCAGTTTCTCGCCGGGGCCGTCGGGTCGGCGAAAGGGCTTCGGATGGCTGCCGACGGCGCGCCCGTGGGCGAGGCGTTCGAGCGCGCGGTCGAGGGAATGAGCCGGCAGGAGGGTGGCAACACGCAGTTCGGCTGTCTGCTACTGCTCGTGCCGCTAGTGAACGCGGCCGCCGAGAGCGACGAGACGCTCACCCCGGAGGACGCGACGAGCGTCGTCGAAGCGACTACCGTCGCCGACGCCGTCGACTTCTATCGCGCCTTCGAGCACGTCGACGTCGCCGTCGACGACCCGCCGGCGGACGCGCCCGAACTAGACGTTCGCCGCGGGAGCGACGCGGTTCCGGCGCTCGAACGCCGCCAGATGACGCTGTACGACGTGATGGAGATGAGCACCGAGCGCGACGGTAACGCTCGCGAGTGGACCGGCGGATTCCGCCGGACGTTCGCCGCCGCCGATGCGATCTGCGACGACGACGGTCCCGTCCCGGACCGCGCGGCGCGGGCGTTTCTCGACCTGCTCGCCGAGGAACCGGACACGCTCGTCGCGACCCAGCACGGCGAGGAAGTCGCCGCCGCGGTTTCGGAGTGGGCCGACGACGCCCGCGGCGACGAAGCGGCGACGGACCAACTCGCCGAAGCGCTCGTCGCCGAAGGCGTCAACCCGGGGACGACGGCGGATATCACCGCCGCGGCGCTGTTCGTCGCGCTCGAACGGGGGGTACGCATGTGAGCGGGGGCGGTGGCGGCGGAATGCGGCCGAGCGCAGAGTGGCCCGCCGAACTCCGTGGCATCACCGAGTCCGTCGTGACGACACTCGGGCCGAACGGCCTGTGGAACGTCGCGGCGCTCGGGATTCGAGCGCCCGAGGGCGCCGGGGCCGACGCCGACGGGGACGCGCCCGCGACGGCGACGACGTGGGGCAACACCCGGACGCGCCGGAACTTCCACCGGCGCGGCGAGGGCGTGGTCCAGTTCGTCACCGATTCGCGGACGTTCGTCGACGCCGCTGTGACGGTACGCGAGGAGTCCGAGCCGGTGCTCGACGACGCCGACGCGTGGGTGCGCGTCGAAGTCGAGCGCGTCGACGCCGAGGAGCGGGACGGGACGCGAATCGAGCGGTGGGAGCTTCGACCCGTGGAGTCGGAGGTGGTCCGGACGGACGTCCGAACGATCAACCGCGGATTCTACGCCGTCGTCGACGCGTCGGTCGCGGCGTCGCGGTTGGACGTGCCGGCCTACGACACCGATGCGCTACTGGCGCGACTCGAATACTTCGAGGAGACCGTCGAGAAGTGCGGCGGCGACGCCGAACGGGAGGCGTTCGAGCGACTGAGCGCCGAGACGGGGTGGCGCGAACGGCGCAGCGGGCGCTAACCGCGGCAAAGTCGCACCGCGTGGTACGCACACTCACACGGGAGGCGCGGAACGAATCGTTTTAGTGTCCTACACCGGAAGATTTCCGTATGGCTATCAAACCCAAGTACGTGAAGCAGATGGGTAGTCTGCTGCTGGAGAAGTATCCGCAGGCGTTCAACACCGACTTCGAGACGAACAAAGAGAACGTCGAGAAACTGACCAACGTCGAGTCGAAAGGCGTCCGCAACCGCATCGCGGGGTACGTCACGCGCAAGAAGCAGTCGCAGGCGGCCGCCGCGTAACCGTTCGTTCTGCAAGATTCTGATTCGGGACGAGAGACGACGAGCGACGGCGTCCGAGTCGGGGCGCGAGTCGCTGGACTGGACGGCCGCTCAGAGCGTGTACTCGGATTCCTTTAGTTGGACGTAGCGACCGTCGCGGAACTTGAACTTCCGTTTCTTGTACGCGCCCGCGAGGCGGGCAGCGCTGACGCCCGCGCGTGCGCCGGCTTCGAGAATCCGGATGCCGTCCTCGGCGTCCATGAGTTTTTTCGCAGTCTCGAACGCCCAGTCCCAGTCGTCAGGGCCGTAGTCGTGAACCAGATCGGCCATTGAGACGTTACGGAGGATCTCGTCGTTTATCGCCTCCTTCCAACGGTCGTTGTACGCCGAGAGGTCGCCGGCGGCCGCGAGTTCGCCCGCAATAGCGCCCGTGCGGACAGCGACGTGGTCGCCGCCCTCGTGGAACGCGGAGGTCGCACCCATCGCGCCACCGACGACGGCGACGTCCGCGCCGACCGGTGAGTCGATGGGGCGCGTAGAGGAGATAGCGTACGTCTCCGTGCCGCCGCGTTTGCCGCGGTCCTCGACCAGCGGGAAGTCGTCGAGGTCGTACTCGTCGCCGTAGACGTGGTCGAGCAGGCGTCGGATGTACTCCTTGCCCTGCGGGATGCGCTCGTCCTCCGGGCGGAGGAGCGCGTACTTCTCTCTGTCCTCAATGTCGTCGATGTCCATCCCGATGGGCATCGTCAGGCCGACGCGGCAGACGTTGTCGTCGTTCGGGAACACCCACGGATAGGCGGTGTGGCCGGGCATGTAGCCCCACCAGAACGTGATGGCCGACTTCTGCTCTTCGAACAGTTCCTCGGGGAAGCGGCGGTACTCCTGGTAGGCAATGTGGTTCGAGCGCCGCGAGGAGAGCCGCTCGGAGGCTTTCTCGTTCTCAGGGAGGAACCGGTCGAGCACGCGGTTCGTCACGGTTCGCTGCGGGCCGTCGGCCAGAATCAGGAAGTTGGCGGCGACGTCCTCGCCGCTTTTCGTCCTGACCAGATGCCGCGGCTCGTCGCCCGAGGCGGCGAGGTTGGTCTCGACGTCCTGCACCGAGACTTTGACGCGGTACTCCGCGCCCGCGTCCTCGGCGCGCTGGCGCATCCAGTCGTCGAAGCGGGCGCGGTGGAAGGTGTAGCCGAACTTGTCGTACGACGATTCGATACCCGTCGCGCGGAGCGTCATCGACTCGTTCGGGCCGACGAACTCCGCGCGGTCGAGCGTCTGAAGGACGATTCCGTCGGGCATCTCGTCGGGGTGGATTCCCATGATGTCCACCCAGTAGTCGAGGATGCCCGCGGCGTCCGTCGAGTCCGGGCCGAGTCCGTCTCGGTCCGCCCGCGGAACGCCTCTCTCCATCACGACGGCGGTCGCTCCGGCCGACGCGGCGGCGTGCGCCGCTGACGTTCCGCCTGGGCCGCCGCCGACGATGGCCACGTCTACGCGCTGCATACCTCGTAACCGGCAGTACACCGCCATTAAAGGTCCGGAACATCTTTCGGAGCGGACAAACCGTCGCGCGAACGGTAACTATCGGAACGACCGGTGCGGCGCTCGCCCGAACCGTTCGACGCAGCTACGCCTCTGTGGCCGGTTCTCCCGGCGTCTCCGCGCAGTCCGCTTCGGCCGCGGAGTACCAGATGCCGAGCGTTCCGTCGAAGTCGACGCTCACTTTCAGCTGATAGCACGGCGCACCCCCGAGGTCCGAGAGGTCTAGCGTTTTCCACGACTCCTCGTGGTCGAGGCGTGCGTGGACGACGTAGCGGGCGGCGTCGCCCTCCCACGTCGGCGAGACGGTCGCGCTGTCGGCGCGGTTGTCGACCATCGCGTCGAGGTCGTGCGACGACCAGTGGACCATCTCGCCGTCTTTCCGGACGACGACACTGACGGTGTGCGCCTCGCCGTGCGTGTTCTGTATCTGCACGCCGCTAAGCCGCGTCGGTTCGGCCGCGCCGCTCTCCGCGCCTCCGTCTTCGCCGAGCACGCCGACGCAGCCGCCGGAGAGCGCTGCGAAGCCGACCGCGCAGGCTCCCAGCGCCCGACGGCGAGTCGTTTTCGTGCGGTCGGTCGGTGACATACTCGTTCGCGAGACAGTCTCCGCGTAAATACGTTCCGTCAGACGCTCCGTTCGCCGTAGGAAAGGGGCTGACCCTGCCGTTGGAGGAGGAGTAATGTGAACCGTCGCCAAACGACCCCCATGACCGACCCGGACATCGTCGTGCTGCGGCAGAAGATTCACGGCCTCTCCGCCGAGGCGTACGCCGAGACGCTGCGCGAACGACTTCCCGACCGCGAAGTCGCGCTGGCGAAGACGCCCGCCGAGGAGCGCGAGTACCTGCGGACTGCGCGCGTCGCCACCGGCTTCTCGCTCGACGCGGAGGCGCTCGACGCAGCGCCGAACCTCGAACTGTTCGCCTGCGTCTTCGCCGGTACCGGACATCTGGACCTCGACGCCTTCGCGGAACGCGGCGTCGCCGTCACAAACGCCTCCGGCGTCCACGGTCCGAACATCGCCGAGCACGTTCTTGGCGCGATTCTCTCGTTCGCCCGCGGCTTCGACACGGCGTGGCGACGAAAGGAACGCACCGAGTGGCGCTCCTACCAAGCTACCGAAGTTCGAGGCAGCAGAGTCGCCGTCGTCGGTCTCGGTTCCATCGGGCAAGCCATCGTCGACCGACTGGAACCGTTCGGCGTCGAGACGGCGGGCGTTCGCTACTCGCCGGAGAAGGGCGGCCCGACCGACGAGGTGTACGGCTTCGACGAGGTTCATCAGGCGCTCGCCGACAGCGACTACGTCGTCGTCGCCGCCCCGCTGACCGAGACGACGGAGGGTCTCATCGGCGAATCAGAACTGCGGACTATGCAGCCGCACTCAGTTCTGGTGAACGTCGGTCGCGGCCCCATCGTCGACACCGACGCGCTCGTCGACGCGCTCCAGAAGAACGGGCTTCGCGGCGCAGCGCTGGACGTGACCGACCCCGAACCGCTCCCGCAGGGCCACCCGCTGTGGACGTTCGACAACGTGCTCATCACGCCGCACAACTCGGGGCACACGCCGAAGTACTGGGAGCGACGGGCGGATATCATCGCGCAGAACCTCGATACCGTCGAGGAGACGGGCGAGTTCGAGGAGTTGGAGAATCAGGCCTAACGAATTCGCCCCGACGCTTGCGACACAGAGTAGGAGCCGTTCCGCCCGCTACTCCACAGTGTTCCGCAGCGTCCCGATACCCTCGTAGGTAATTTCGACCACGTCGCCCGGTTCGATTGTTCCGGGATTCGCCGGACTGCCGAACGCGATGGCGTCACCCGGGCGGAAAGTGAACCGCTTCGAGAGGTAGGAGACGATTTCGTACGGGTCGAACAGCATCAGTTCAGTGTTCGCCTCCTGTCGGCGCTCGCCGCTCACGTCCGTGTGCATGTCGAGGTTTCGCGGGTCGAGGTCGGTCTCGATCCACGGCCCCAGCGGACCGGAGCCGTCGAACGCTTTTCTCGCGGTCCGGCCCTGCTGGTCGAGCGCGTCGACGTCGTTCAGGATGGTGTACCCACAAACGTATCCGGGTACTTCTTCGACCGAGATGTCGTGGCACTCGTCGTCGATTACGGCGACGAGTTCGCCCGCGTAGGTGAGTTCCTCGGTGAACGACGGATAGAAAATCGGCTCCTCGTGGGCGATAATCGAGTTCGGCGGCTTGATGAAGAAGTCGGGCTCCTCGGGTCGTTCGTACTCCATCTGGTCCAAGGTCGCGGCGTAGTTGCGACCGACGCAGTACAGCGCCGACGGTTCGCACGGCGCGAGCAGGTTGCCATCTTCGCCGACGACGTACTCGCCGTCGTCGCAGACAACGGTTCCGTCTCGGTACTCGCCCTCGCGCGGGCCGTCGGGGGTCTGAATGCGGGCGATTCGCATGGTCGTTACTCCCGTTACGCCTCGAAAGGAGTACCGGAAGCGGCGGAGACTGCGTCTCTGCAGAGCACAGTTGGTCTCCGCCGCTCAATCGGGCGACCCTCCGTCGACTACGAACTATCCCACGGCTGTATGAAATCTATTCTACGAAAATCGCTCCGTGATTTTCGGCCGACGACTGAGCGGAGGCCGTAGGCCGAAGCGAAGGAGGAGTGCTTTTGGTCCACCTTTTACTGAGCGAAACCGCTTCGCGGTTTCGCGCAGCGCAAAAGGTGGGTGTTTAGACCCAACCCTCTTCGACCAACAACTCGCCGTTGAGTACGCTCGCGCCTGCCGCGCCGCGAATCGTGTTGTGCGCGAGGCAGTTGTACTTGATACCCGTGCTCGTCTCCTCAATGCCGCCCGCGGAGATAGCCATCCCGTCACCGTGCATCCGGTCGAGACGCGGCTGCGGTCGCGTCGGGTCCTCGAAGACGCGGATGAGCGGGTCCGGCGCGCTCGGCAGGTCGATGCCGGGGAAATCGCGCATCGCGTCGGCAACGTCTGCGACCGACGGGTCGTCTTCGAGTTCGGCGAAGACGTTCTCGAGGTGACCGTCGAGCGTGGGAATCCGGTTACAGGAGGCCGAAACGTCGGCGTCGTGCAGCGACAGCTCCGCGCCGTCGAACGAGCCGAGCAGCTTGCGCGACTCGGTCTCCATCTTCTCCTCCTCGCCGCCGATGTGCGGGATGGCGTTGTCGATGATCTCCATCGAGGTGACGCCGGAGTAGCCTGCGCCGGAGACGGCCTGCAAGGTGGAGACGTGGACGCGTTCGAGCCCGAACGCGTCGAGCGCCGCAAGCGTCGGCGTCATCGTGATGGTCGAGCAGTTCGGGTTCTTGATGAGCGCGCCGTCCCAGCCGCGCTCGTCGCGCTGGACCTCGATGAGACCGAGGTGGTCGGCGTTGACCTCCGGGATCGTGAGGGGAACGTCGGGGGCCATCCGGTCGTTCGAGGAGTTCGAGGAGACGATGAAGCCGGCCTCGGCGAACTCGGGTTCGACGTCGGCGGCCGCCGAGGAGGGGAGCGAGGAGAAGACGAGATCTAAATCGTCGGGCACGTCGTCGACGGCGGTGCGTCGAACTTCCATCTCGGCGATGTCGTCCGGAATGGGCGTGTCGACGCGCCACTTGGCGGCGTCTCGGTAGCTCTTGCCCGCGCTCTCGTCGCTGGCGGTCACCGCCGTGAGTTCGAAGCTCGGGTGCCCGTCGAGAAGTTGGATGAATCGCTGTCCGACTGCGCCGGTGGCGCCGAGGATGCCGACTCGTACTGACATTAGCCTGTGGGTGGGTGACTCTCGCATAAGTGGGTTCGGATTCGGACGCAATTTTGCGGATATTCGTGAACATTGGGCGGTTTGACGGCCGTTTTACCCGTTTGCCGAGAAACCGTCGGCGGCGGGTCGAGTTGGGTTTTGGTCTCTCGGCGAAGCGGGTCGAAACCCGTATGAGGGCGGGAATACTACATCGATTGCGTGCCTTTAGTCCCCGCCCGAGTGTTCCCACTTTGGGAGCGATGACCGCGCGGCGAACCCGGGCACGCGACATCAGTGCAACCGCCGTCCGGCCGAAAGGGACGGCTGCCTGGCACGAGGGTTTCCCGGCCGACGCGGCACGCCGCCACGGGATGAGGCCGGTCGTTAGTGTCCCGGGCAACATTTCAAGACGACACTAGAAGCGTCTACGATCAGTATCGATGACGTCTTCTCTCGCTTATCGACTATCCCACGAACTCGTATTCGTCGAATGGGAGCCGGTCGTCCGTCCGGTAACCGATGATTTCCGCAACTCGCTCTGGTTCACTGGATCGGTCCGATACGGATTTCGCCGACTTGATCTCCTCTCGTCATCTCGCCGTCGAACTCTACGCGAGGAGCAGCGGGAGTACTGTCGCCGCGAAGGCAACGTCGAACAGTGCGAGTAGTATCACGAGTATCGCCCCGGGGACGCCGAGGACCGCACAGATCAGTAGTGTGAGAATCGATATCTGGACGCTCAGCCCGATGACGTTCGCCACGAACAGGATCACGAGGCCGACAATCGCATTGACCAGGAGCGCTCTTAGAGATACCATGGCATCCGCTACGGGGCACTACCCCTTTGTTAGGCGCCGCTTTGTCTGCGTTCTACGCTGGAAGCCACCAACCAGACGATCTTCCGGCATGTTGGCTCTACGCTTCTCAGAAACAGCCGGGTTCGACCGCCCTCCGAGCAGAACGCGTGCGTTTGATAGCGTCGTGTGGCGCGAAACGTCGCCCGGTAGCGTGGTCTCGAGTCCGGCGATAACCGTTCCCAGCACACTGCCTCGTTGGTTCAGGGAAGATCGCTGTCGGCTGATTCTTCTGTGACCGGCCGTCGTGTCAATTTATTCCGTCCAAGGACGCTACAAATTCGCAAGCCTTATTGGCGGACGGCAATTGTTTCCAGAAGCAATGGCGAAAGGCGAAGTCGATTTCTTCAACGACACTGGCGGCTACGGTTTCATCTCGACGGACGATGCGGACGACGACGTGTTCTTCCACATGGAAGACGTTGGCGGCCCGGACCTCGAAGAGGGACAGGAAGTGGAGTTCGACATCGAGCAGGCCCCCAAAGGCCCGCGCGCGACGAACCTCACCCGTCTGTAAATTAGTTCAGTACGCCGCCTTCGGCGGCAAAACGACCCCACATTCTATCATTTTCGACTCTCGGTAGCGGCGTCGCCGGACTGCGGTGAGCAGTAGCCGACCGTCTCTCACTCGCGGATATCGCTCCGGCAGGTCACAACCGCCGCCCCGAGTCGAATCGCTCGTCGGTCAGATACACGTCGCCGTCTCTGCACTCGACTTCGATGAGGTCGAGCGACTGCCCGCGACACGGCCCTCGGGTACAGAACCCGTCGCCGCGGACGAACCGTGCCCCGTGTTCGTGACAGACGATGTGATCGTCGGTCGTCCGCGCGCCGAATCCGGGGTCCAATCGAACGTGGGGTTTGTGCGGACAGGAGTTGCGCCACGCGTACACCCCGTCGCCACTGCGTTCGAGTATTCCCTCGGTTCCGCGCTGGCCGTCGATGGCCTCGAATCGAATCGTCCCTCTCGTGGGCACGTCGTCGACAGCGACGAGTCGGCGCGGGTCCGTCGCCGACTCGGGAGTTGCGGCTGACGGGCCCTGCTCCCTGCTGTCGGTTTCGGTGCCGCTGTTGTCACGGTCGGCCGAGACGTTCCCATCGGTGTAGGGCCGCTCACCGTCGTCAGCGCGCTCGTCGTCGACGCTGAACCGAAACATCGCGTCGCCGACTTCGACCGCTCCTTCGGTGTCGTGGATTCGCACGGTCTCGTCTCCGTCGTCAGTTTCGACGGTCACTCGGATGGCGTCGTCCATGTATGGTTCTCCACGGGCGCGAGCGACGATAGCTTGTCGCCGGCGTCGACCCGTTCGTTGCCGGCACGTCGTTCCGACGGTACGTCGACGCAGCGCGTTCCGGAATGACCAGAGTCTTGTCGCGACGGCGCTCTTCGACGCCATGCCAACCGAACCCGTCTACGACGTGGGAATCGTCGGCTGTGGGGTCATCGGCAATCGGCTCGCCGAGTCGTTCGCCGCCCACGACCGAACGAACGTCTGGGGGGCTTGCGACCTCGTCGACTCCAAAGTAGCGACGTTCGCCGACGAGTACGACTGCGCCGCGTTCACCGACTTTCGAGAACTTATCGAGAACGACGCCGTCGACCTCGTCTACGTAGGCGTGCCGCCCGTCGCACACCTCGACGTCACGAGTTTCGCGCTCGAACGGGAAAAGCACGTCATCTGCGAGAAACCCATCGCCGAGAACGCCGACGAGGGCGAGAAGATGGTCGAACTCGCGGCGTCGTCGGGGCGGACGACGGCCATCAACCTCCCGTTCCGCTACACGCCGGGGTTCGTCGAGATGCGCGAGCGCATCCGCGACGGCGAAATCGGTCGACCGAAGCGAATCAATCTCGATTTCAGATTCCCGCAGTGGCCCCGCGAGTGGCAGGACGTGGAGTGGCTCAGGAGTCGTGAGCAGGGCGGTCCGCTCCGCGAGGTGGGAACGCACTTCCTCTTCGGCGTGCAGGAGATCTTCGGTTCCGTCGACCGACTCAGCGCCGAGGTGACGTACACCGGACCCGACGCGTACGAGGAGTCCATAGTCGGCTACTTCGAAGTCGACGACATCCACGGCACGCTTGATCTGCTCTGCGACCACCGCCAGCCCGAAGAGAACTCGATTACGGTCGTCGGGTCGGAGTCGGCGCTCACGCTGTCGGAGTGGCACAAACTCGTCGAGCGCAGCGGCGATTCGGGCGGCGGCGAGGAGCGCGAGACGACGCTCAACGAAACGCGCGAACAGACGACGCTGACGCTCGTCGACGAGTTCGTCACTGCCCTCGACGGCGGCGACGGTGACCTGGTCTCGTTCGAGGAAGCGAACCGCGTCCAGCGCGTAGTCGACGCAGTGTTCGCCTCCAACGGCGCGCAGTTGACGCTCGACTCGGCGTAACGCAACAGTCATTCCCACCCTCGGCCGCTGTCTACGTATGAACCGCGAGCACTTTGTCCGACTCTCGCTTCTGGCGTTCGGCCTCATCCTCGTCAGTTTCGTCGTGATGGGGACGACGCGCATCTTTCTCCCGTACCGCATCGCACGACTGCTCGCCGCGCCGACGTTCTTTACGGCGTTCGGACTCGTCGTCTACTTGTTTCTCCGAGCAACGCTCTCGTTTCTCGGCGTCGTGCCCATCGAAGAAGCGTAGCCGTACCACTGTCGGTGCGTACTGGTAGCGAACAGGCGACGCAGTTGCCGTCGCACGGGAGGTCGCCGCACACCCGCCTCGTCTCCCGCGCGTCGAATCGTCAGGGCACGCCCGGCAGTGGTCCCCTTCTCTCGTATAAACGTTCGCGGCGGCGCGTGTCTCCCTATCGGAACGTCTTTTCCCGCCGCCGTCGATGGCCGAACATGGAAGTCAAGCGAATTGCGGACCTCGGTCCCGACGAACGCGACGCGCTGTTCGAGCGCGACGCGGGCGTCGACGCCGTCCGCAACGACGTACGCGACATCGTCGGTCGCGTACGCAAGGAGGGTGACGTGGCGCTCCGGGAGTTCTCCCGCGAGTTCGACGGTGTCGAAGTCGGTAACATCGACGTGACCGACCTCGCCGAACGAGCGTACGACGATATCGACGAGGAGATGCGCGACGCCATCGAGACGGCGGCCGAAAATGTCCGCGAGTTCCACGAGCGGCAGGTGCCAGTCGACTGGCGCGACGACTTTTCGGGGCGCGAACTCGGCCGTCGGTTCCGGCCGCTCGAACGCGTCGGCGTCTACGTCCCCGGCGGCGCGGCCGCCTACCCGTCGAGCGCGCTGATGGGCGTTATTCCTGCAAAGGTCGCCGGTGTCGAACACGTCGCCGTCGCGACGCCGCCCGCCGACGAAATCAACCCGGTGACGCTCGCGGCGATTCACGCCGCCGGAGCGGACGTCGTGTACGCCGCGGGCGGAGCGCAGGCGATTTCGGCGCTCGCGTACGGCACCGAGACAGTCAACGCGGTGCAGAAAGTCGTCGGTCCGGGGAACAAGTGGGTGACGGCCGCGAAAGCCGAAGTCCGCGGAGACGTCGAAATCGACTTCCTCGCCGGACCGAGCGAGATACTCGTCGTCGCCGACGAGACGGCGTCTCCCGAGTTCGTCGCCGCCGACCTACTGGCACAGGCCGAACACGACCCCGAGGCCTCGGTCGTCGCTGTCACCGCCGACGAGGCAACGGCCGACGCCGTCGCCGAAGCGGTCGAAGCGGGTGTCGACGACCGCGAGCGCAGCGAGGTGATTCGAGACGCGTTGGACAACGACGCCAGCGGCGTCTTCCTCGCGCGGTCGATGCCCGAGGCCGTCCTCTTCGCAGAGGAGTACGCCGCCGAACACCTCTCGATTCAGGCGCGCGACGAGGAGGAACTACTGGACCGCATCACCAACGCCGGGAGCGTCTTCCTCGGTCCGTACACGCCCGTCGCCGCGGGCGACTACGCCTCCGGGACGAACCACGTCCTGCCGACGAACGGCGGCGCGAAACTCTACGGCGGCCTCTCGGTCGACACGTTCGTCCGCTCGACGACGGTTCAGCGACTGGAGAAGGACGGTCTGGATGCACTCTGGGGGACGATTACGACGCTCACGGAGGCCGAAGGGCTGGAGGCGCACGCCGAGAGCGTCCGCGTCCGACTCGAAGGTGCGGACGAGATCGACGGCGGAAACGACGACGGGATCGTCGGGGAAAACGTCGAGTAGAGGCTCCAAAGAGAGGATTCCACAAACTGATGAGTTTGTGGAATTTGTAGAATTTGTGGAATTCGCATAACTTTTAGAGACTGTACGCCGTCTTCGAATCGCCGGTTACGCGCCGCGGAGTCCACGGAACCCTGTGAACCAGCGTCACAGTTAACATCCTCCGGACGATACGCTCAGTCATGAGTATCGAATCCGTCGACGGCGACGCCGAGACGCCGGTGAAGGTGACAGAGAGCGCGGCGTCGGAGGCGCTGTCGCTCCTCGAGAGCGAAGGGCTGGACACCGATGTCGCGGGGCTTCGCCTGTTCGTCCAACAGGGCGGCTGCGCGGGGCTCTCCTACGGGATGCGCTTCGATGACGAACCCGAGTCCGACGACGCGGTGACCGAACACCACGGTCTCCGGATCTTCGTCGACCCGGCGAGTCGCCGCTACATCGGCGGGAGCGTCCTCGACTACGAGGGCGGCCTGCAGGCGGCGGGCTTTCATGTAGAGAACCCGAACGTCGTCTCCGAGTGCGGGTGCGGCGAAAGCTTCCGCACGTAGAAACGCAGTTAACTCCCGTCACCCGTAGTCGAACGCATGGAGCTCGAAGTCGCCACGACGCCCGCAGACGATACCGTCTACGTCGACCGCAGCGAGCGGACGCGCGGGGCGAAAGCGCCGTTTTTCACCGCCTACGTCACCGAATCGCGCGATGTTCGCTGGGGCTATCTCTGCGGCAACTGCGAGACGTTCGACAACGCGATGGACACGATGGGACGCATCGAGTGCAACGCCTGCGGCAACATCAAGAAACCCGACGAGTGGGACGCCGCCCACGAGTGAGCCGACGCGAGACACCCGTCCGTTCGTCCGGTTATCGTCCGTTTGGTTCCCCGTCGTTCGGCGTTCGTGACTGTTCCTAGTGACTGTGACAAAGTTTATCATACGAGGGAGAGTACGTTCAGTTACATGGCCCCTGTTACCATGCCACCAGTCGAGGAGGCTAAAACGATTTTCACCCGCCTCGGCTACACCGTATCCGGAGAGGGGACGGACCTACGGGCCGAACGAAAGTGGCGTACCGTACAAGTGACGGCTGTCGCAGACGACAACACGATGGGTCGCGCGCTCGCCGACGGCGGGCGCGACGACGGCCCGCCGTTCCGCTGCTTCGTTACCTGGGACGAACATGCCGACTCGCTCTGTCGACGACTCGAGCACACCGCTCGAACGTACGAGTGGGCGGTCATCAGCGTCGGTGACAGCGACGCCGACGCTGACGACTATCGGGTCATCCGCGAAGACGTCCCGGCCGTCGCCTGACCGGCTTTCGACTGTTAGAAGGCGTTCATTTATCAGTTCGGCTGTTAGTTTTCGGGTGTGTACTCACCCGTCTTACAGACCGGTGTCGTCGAGGACGCCATCGAGGCGTTTCTCACTCAGTTGGTCGACGCGATTCCGGTGCTCCTCGTCGGAGCGCTGTTTCTGGTGCTAGCCGCCGTCGTCGTCAAAGTTGTGCTCTACGTCGTGAAAACGGTTCTGCGTCGAGCGTTCCCGGGCGAGTCGCCCGTCTATCGCCAGTTCATTGCAACCATCGTCTCGGTGTTTCTCTGGTTCGCCGTCGCGCTGTCGTTTCTTTCGGTCGTCGGTCTCGAAGGGATCGCGGCGTCGCTCGGCACCGCCGCGGGGTTCGTCGCGCTCGGCGTCTCCTACGCCACCTCGGGGATGATAGCCGACGCCGTCGCCGGCGTTTATCTGCTCCGTGACCCCGACTTCAACCCCGGCGACCGGGTCGTCGCCGGCGACACGACGGGCGAGGTAGTGAGCATCGAACTCCGGAAGACCCGTCTGCGCGTCGAAGACGACACCGTCGTCCGCGGCAACGCCGAGATCGAGAAGAAGTGGACGAAACTCGACGACTACGCCTGAACTTCGAGGTCGGCCGGCTTTCGAACCGCCGACCAACGGGCGCGTCGGATGCTCTCACGTCCGCACTGCTTATTTATCCAGACGCGTAACCACGAGTATGTTCGTCGGGCACGCGGTTTTCGCGTTCGCACTCGTCGCCGGGGCGGCGGCGGTTCGCGGCGTCGACTCATCGCGCGCGCTCTCGCTGGGGGCGGTCGCCGCGGCGTTCGCCGCCGCTCCCGACGTCGACATGGCGTACGCGCTCGTCGGCGTCGTCAGTGCGCAGACGACCGACGCGCTCTCGGTCGCCTCGCAGTTCTGGCAGACCGGTAACCTCGTCCACCGAGCGATGACGCACTCCGTCGTCCTCGCGCCCGTCGTCGCCGTCGCCGCGGCACTGTGGCTCCGTGGCCGTCGCCTCCGCCGACGGCGAGAACTCGTCGCTGCAGGCGCCCTGCTCGCGAGCGTCGTCGCCATCGCCGCCGTCGTCTCGGGGGGTCTCGGCCTCCTCATTATGGCACTGTTCGTCGCCGTCGCGGTCGGCATCGCAGAGGGGACCGAGCGGTTGACCGACCTAGGCTCGAGGGAGACGTTCTCGACGGCGCTCGTGGGACTCGTCTCGCACCCATTCGGCGACCTGTTCACCGGGTTGCCGCCGGCGATGCTCTACCCGTTCGACGCGACGCTGTTGGCCGACCGACTGTCGTTCAGCGTCGACCCGACGTTGAATCTCCTGGGCGCGTTCGGTCTCGAACTGCTCACCATCTGGTTGGCGTTGTTGGTCTCGCTCTCTCTCTTCGGCTACTCGCTCCGCGATGCCGTCGACGGCCGCGCGGCGCTGGGCGCGGGCTACGCCGTCAGCGTCCTGCTCATCCCGGCGCCGACGCTCGAACTCTCGTACCCGTTCGTCTTCAGCGTCCTCGCCGTCGGGATGGTCGGCGCGGCCCCGCGTGTCGGCATACGGAGTCGGCGCGTCGAACTGCCGGACAGAATCGCCGCGCTGTGCACCGGTCTCGCGGCGGTGAGTATCGCCGGTTTTGCCTACACGGTAGCGTATCTGGTCGCGTAGCGTTTCACCTCGTCGCGCGGTGTTCCGCCGTCAGCGCTCGCGCTGACAACACCGAAAGCCGACTGCCGCCGATAGTCACAGTCAGAAACCTTTTGCTCGGAACGGAACGATAGGCGGGTATGAATCGGTCGGGATTGAGCGATGTCGTCGAGAACGAACGGACAAACGCGGCAGTCGGGTGGGTTTGCGTCGTTGTTCTCTGCGTCGCCGGCGTCGGCGAACTGCTGACGGGCGAACTCGTCCAGGCGGGATTCGTCCTCGCCACCGCCGGCTTGGCTGTCGTCCCGGCTGTCGCCTACCGGAACCCGCGGGCGATGCTCCCGTGGGAAGTGCTGGCGCTTGCGGTGCTGCCGGTCGTCGGGCAGGCGGTCATCGGCGGACAGACCATCGACGGCGTGACGCTCAGCGGGCGCGTCGTCCGCTACTTCGCCGTCGCGGCCGTCGCGCTCGTCGTCGCCGTGGAACTCGACGTGTTCACCCCCGTCCGGATGAACTACTCGTTCGCCGTCCTCTTCGTCGCCGTCACGACGATGGCCGCCGCCGGGGTGTGGGCCGTCGTCCAGTGGCTCTCGGACCTCTATCTCGGCACCGAGTTCCTGCTGGACGGCCGTCCGGGGGACGTGGTCCACACCGCGCTGATGTGGGACTTCGTCGCGGCGACGCTCGCGGGCGTCGGAGCCGGCCTGCTGTTCGAGTTCTACTTCCGCCGCCGCGCCCACGGCAGGGAGCGACTCCCGGCGACCGTCGGGAGAGGTGAGCACCGATGAGAGTCCGCGAGAAAATCGGCATCAGCAATCGGCGGCAGACGCAGGTGGCGCGGGCGATGCAACTGTTTCTCTTCGGGATGGTCGCCATCGGGATCGAGCGCGGCGAGATGGGCGTCGTCGTCAACGCGGGCGTCGGGCTCGCCGTGACGTACGTGCCTGCTCTCCTGGAGCGCGACTACCACATCCCGATGGACGCCGGACTGACGCTGTGGGTGACGACGGCCGTCTTCCTCCACGCCATCGGCAGCGGCGGGGTACCCGGCGTCGAAACCGGGTTCTACCGCCAGTTCCCGTGGTGGGACCACATGACGCACACGCTGTCGGCGTCGCTCGTCGCCGCAGTCGGCTACACCGTCACCCGCGCACTCGACGTGCACACCGACTCGGTCAAGCTTCCGCCGCGGTTCATGTTCGTGTTCATCCTCATGTTCACCGTCGCGTTCGGCGTCTTCTGGGAGGTGCTGGAGTTCGCCATCGGCGAGGTCGCGGCGATGACCGGCGGCGACCCGGTGCTGACCCAGTTCGGTCTCGGCGACACGCTCGTTGACATCATGTTCAACACGCTCGGCGGCGTCGTCGTCGCGATCTGGGGGACGGCGCACCTCTCGGATGTCGTCGGAGCGGTGGCGGCGAGGTTCGGTTGGACGAAGGCATAGCCGGATGCAGCCCCGGGAACCGCCGCCGAAGCCACGTGTATCGCGATCTGTGATCGCCGCATGCATTTTTATTGCCACGAATCGTAGCCGTACCCGAGATGGTGTTCAAGAAGATCACGCTCATCGGTCAGAGCGACGAAGGATTCGACGCAGCTGTCGACAACGCCGTCGACCGCGCGGAGAAGACGCTGGAGAACGTCTACTGGGTCGAAGTGGACGAACTGATGGTCGAACTCGCCGACGACGGCCGAGAGTACCAAGCCGAGGTAACCGTCGCCTTCCAACTCGAATAATCAAAGAAACCCGGAGGCTTCTTGCCGCGGCCGCTCCGACGCGGGGTGAATGCCGCGGTTGCTTCACTACTCGGACATCGAGAACGTCTACGACGACCCCGAGCGCGCGGGCCGTCTCGCAGGCTTGCTCTACTCGCTCGACGGACCGGACTCGCTCGTCGTCGGCAGTGGCGACAACACCTCTCCAGGGGTTCTGGCGCTGGTCTCGAAGGGACGGCAGGCGCTCGACTTCTTCCGCGCCGTCGACAGCGACGTGGAGACGTTCGGCAACCACGACTTCGACTACGGACCCGACGCGACCCGCGAACTGGTCGCCGACGCCCCGCAGACGTGGGTGAGCACGAACGTCCGCGACGAGGCGGGCGACCGATTCGGCCGCGACGAGGGCGTCGTCCCGTGGACCGTCGAGTCCGTCGGCGGTGACGACGTCGGCTTCTTCGGCGTCACCGACCCGGCAACTGACTCGCTGAACCCGCAGGCCGCCGAATTGGCGTTCACGGACCCGTACGAGGCGGCCGAACGCGCCGTCTCCGAACTCCGCGCCGAGGGCGTCGACTACGTCGTCGCGGTGTCGCACCTCGGCGCAGGCGACGACGAACTTGCCCGGCGGGTGGACGTCGACGCGGTTCTCGGCGGCCACGTCCACTCCGAGCGGGTCGAACGCGTCGACGAGACGCTGCTGCTCCGACCGGGCGTCAACGGCCGGACGGTGCTCGAACTGACGCTCGACGACGGCACGCGCGCCGACCGACACGACCCGAACGAGAGCGACGCGCCCGTCGACGAGTCGCTGGTAGCGGCGCTCCGGGGTCGCCTCGCCGAGTCCGGACTTGACACTGTGGTCGCGCGGGCGGAGACGCCGCTGCGACGGTCCGAGGAGGTGGTCTTCGGCGGCGAGTGCGCCATCGGCAACTTCGTCGCTGACGCGTATCGCTGGGCCGCCGACACGGACGTGGGTCTCCAGAACAGCGGCGGCATCCGGAACGGGCCGCCGCTGTCGGGCGAGGTGACCGTCGCGGACCTCGTGAGCGTCGTCCCCTTCGCCGAACCGGTCGTCGTCGCCGAACTGACGGGCGAGGAGTTGCTGACCGCGTTCCGGCAGGCGTCCGGCGGAATCGTCGACTTCGGCGAACCACACTGGTGGCATGGCCACCTCAGCGGCGCGACGGTCCGGTGGGACGACGAACGGGAGGAACTGCTCTCGGCGTGCGTCGGCGGCGAACCCGTCGACCCGGAGCGACTGTACCGCGTCGCGACGGCGGAGTACCTGCTCCACGGCGACCACGAGTTCCCGGTCATCGAGGAGCGTCACCGCGCGGGCGAGTTCGGCATCCAGCACGAGATACTGGCGGAGTACGCCCGCGAGGTCGGCCTCTCGGCGAGCGTCGAAGGGCGGATTCGGCGACCGGCGAGCGACTGAGACCGGCGAGTGACGAAACGCCGACCGTGCGCGCGGTCGGGGCAGTGGGCGAGGGACTCGGTTTCCGGAATATATTGCGACGCGGATAGAAATATTCACACCCGCGAACACTGACTGTCCTGTAATGACGTTGGTTGTCGTCCCGGTTCGGTATCCGCTGACCAGCCACTCGAAGGCGACGCTTGGCGAGGCGATTCGCATCGCCGACGAGCGAGACGCTGAGTTGACCGTCCTCCACGTGAACCTCTACCAGAACAACGACAACGTCACTCGCACGGAACTGAAACGGGCCACGTAGGCCACGTTCGGACGCGTCCCCCGTGCGCGGTACGTCATCCGTCGCGGCTTTCTGGTTGAGGAGACAATTCTCGAAGAGGTCGCGGCCGAAGACGCGGACATCGTCGTCATCGGGTCGAAACAGGCCGGGCGCTGGCGGCGGATGCTTCGAAAGTTCCTCGACGACCCGGACATCGAGTCGTACCTCCGCGAGAAACTCGACTGCACGGTCATCACCGTCCGGGCCGACGGCGAAACGAGTACGATAAACGGGTGAGCGGTCGGCTACACCGGCGTCCTTCTCTCAAATACCGAGCGTCGCGCGGAGCATGTCGCGGGTGCCGGGACCGAGACCCACCGCGAGCGCGGCGATGAGAAGCAGCATCGCGTAGCGCGGACTCTCCTCGAATATCTCCGGTTCGAAGATCCAGATGATGAAGACGGCGGCGGCGAGTTTCACCAGCAAGAACGGCCACGCGTCGCCGGTCACCGCGAGTACCGACGCCGGAAGGACGGCGGCGGTGATGTCGACGATACCGGCGTTCACCGGGTGTTTGGGGACGAGGTTCGGTCCCGCGCCGAGCGCCGTCATCCAATCGAGACCGACGACGTTGGCGACGCCGTCGAGCGCGTGCCCCCAGAGGAGCAGCAATCCGACGTAGACGGTTCCGGCGTTGAGTTCGGGTTTGTACGTCTCGATGAGCCACCACGTGACGGCGGTGACGACGGTGGTCAACATCAGCATCACGGTGATGACCTGCGGGTAGAAGGTGACGTACTCCGTCGCCGCCGCGAGATAACCCAGATACGCGAGCGTCGTCGCGAGGACGAGCGCTCCGATCGCCGCCAGCGGCCGGTAGAACTCGTCGAACACGCCGCGCCGCGAGAGCATCACCGTGACGACGACGGCGGCGAGCGTGACGAAGAAGACGGTGAAGTAGATGAACGGGCTGATGATGAGCGCGCTCCACGGGAACGGAATCGCGGGGTCGACGCCCGCGCGCATCGCCGCGATACCGGCGTCCTCGACGACGCGCAGCGCCCCGCCAAACAGCATGAACGGGAAGAGCGCGTAGAAGAACTTGCGACTCGTGCCGATGTTCAGGCGGCGAAGCAGGAGGACGACGCCGCCGAGCATGAGCAACAGGGTGACGACGTACCCGGCCTCCGAGACGAGCGTGTACCCGGGATACGCGACGAAGCCCGTCGCGGACTGACACGCCCCGGCGCTGTCGAGCAGCGACGTCGTGCCGCCGGAGCGGACGGCGCACACCGCCCCTTCGCCGTCGGCGACGACCGGGCCCCAGAAGTAGCGCCAGAGGAAACCATCGTAGACGATGCGGGGGAAAGCGAGAGACCCGCCGACGAGCGCGACGAGGAGGGCGGCCATCGTCGCGAGCCACGTGCGCTCGGGGTCCGCCTCCACGCGTTCTGCGACCGTTGCCATACCCGAACTCCCGGAGTGGCGGATGTTGAGGGTTCCGGTCTGTCGCGTCTCCGACGCCCGAGCGGGAGATGGAACGGACGGTGAAGGCTGGGCGGATGCCGGAAGCGCGAACTCAGACTGGCAGCCCCGCCCGCTCGTACTCGGTGCCGAGGATGACCATCGTCTGCGAGCGCGAGAAGCCGTCCATCGCCGCGATGTGGTCGAACATCAGTTCGCGCAGACCCTCGGTGTCGGGGGCGAAGACGCGGAGCATCACGTCCCACTCGCCGGTCGTCAGGTAGATCTCCTTGACGGCGTCGAGTTCCTCGAGGCGTTCGAGCGCCTCCGCCTCGTGGCCCTGTTCGACGCGGAGACCGACCAGCGCGGACGTGCCGTAGCCGACCGCCTTCGGGTCGACTTTGGCGTGGTAGCCCTCGATGACGCCGGCGTTCTCCATCCGTCCGACGCGGTCGTGGACGGTCGCACTCGACATGTCGATTCGACGTGCGATTTCGCTGAACGGGGTGCGGGCGTCCTCCTGAAGTATGCGGAGAATCGACCGGTCCGTCTCGTCGAGTTCCATGCGCGCATCTCGCAGTCCGGCGACTTTTGCCTACCGAATGGCGCAAATCGGCGACGGGCGCGCCGTGTGACAGCCGTGCCGTGCGACGGCCACGCGGAGGGAGTCGTCTGCTCTTGGTCGTTCGTCGACCGAGCGCACCGAACGATCGTCGGTTTCGTCTGTCTCGTCAGTATCGCCCGCTTTTTTTCGCGCGGACGCTGAAGACGGGTCCGATGACCGACCTCCCCCCGGACGTGCACGACGTGTTGACTCAGTTGCTTGACGAGACGCGCGAACGCGTGCAAGCGGGGGACTCGGAGACGGCGCACGAACTCGTCAAGACGGGTGCGGCGGTGACGAAGAACGAGGTTCCGAGCGGGACGCTCAGAGCGCGTCTGCTCCACGGATGGGTGGAACTGCCGCCGCTGGTCGACCACGACCCCGCGGTGGCGACGGAGTACCTGCGGTCGATGCGGAGACTTCTCGACGACGGAGAGCCGGAGTGAGGCTCAGACGTACGGGAGATGCGGTGCTCCGCGTCTCGGTGTGAAAGAAAGCGAGAATCACAAATTGGACTCGGACGGGAGACGTTTTCGTCCGCCCTAACGGTTCGTCCAACTCTCGTCGGTTTCGCGAACGCCGCTTTCGCGTCGTCCGTTACTTGACCTTCTTCCGACCTCGTACGGTCGAATGCGGGCGGGGTCGGTTCTCCTGCGACGCGTTGACCTCGATTTCCTCTTACGGATTTCTCGGTGTTTACGTCTAACCGCGTCCGGTATGAGCGGGTGCGGTCGTCCGGTGTGTCCTTGCGACCCTCGCACACTGTGGTATGCTACCTATACACATGAATCTTTTCTCAGGAGTGGAGATACGTTCGCGTCCGCTGCCGAGCGTTGACGGGCCTGCCATTGCCGCCGTCGCCACGGAGGTTCATGTACCGTCCCGACGTATCGGGCGTCGATGGCCGACTACCCGCTGAAACAGCGGTTCGTTCTCGACACGTCGCTGTTCCTCGCCGACGAGATTCGCGAGGGCGACGAGACGATGGAGAAGGCGCTCGTCCGACTGCTCGACACGCTGGCGCTCGCGAAACTGCGGCTCAACATCTCCTGTTACATGCCGCCGTCGGTCCACAACGAACTGATGGCCGTGCTCCGGAACCGCGGCGTCGGCGAGGAGACGACGGCCCAACTCAACACCTGGGTTATCCGTAAACACCCCTCCCGGTTCGAGGTGATGATTCCGGCCGAAATCGTCTCGCGGTTCATGCGCGAGATGAGTTCGCGCGTCGACGGCGGCCTGCGCGTCGCCGAGGATGCCGTCCGAGAAGCCGCCGAGGCGGGCGTCGCCGACGACGCCATCTCGAACCTCCGCCGCAACTACCGGCAGACGCTCCGGCGCGGCGTCGTTGACTCGCAGGAGGATTTAGACCTGCTGGTACTCGCGCGCGAACTCGACGCGGGCGTCGTCACAGAGGACACCGGTATCATCGACTGGGCGGAGGATTTCGGCCTGCGGTACCTCCGCGGACGCGACTTCCCGGCGCTCCTCGACGCGTACCTCGACGCGAGTTTCGAGGCCTGAGCGGACCGATTCGGCCATTTCCACTAATTAACTCATTTCCGAAATAGAGTAGTTTTATAGCCGATGACGTAGAACGCGTTCCTATGCGCCCAGAAACTGCCGCTCGACAACTGAAGTACCTCGCCGACACGCGCTTCGAGGAGGACAGTGCCAGCCACTGGGAGGAGTACGCGTACAACGACGTGTTCGAGTACGTCTACGAGAACGGCAGGCGACAGGATATGACTGAGTTGGTCACTCGCATCTGCGACGAGATGGACGACGGCTGCCGACCGACCGCCGACGACGCGCAGATGTTCGCTGACACGCTCGTCACCGAAGGCGGACGCCCGCTGACGGACGGCGGAAAGTAACGTAGCGCCGAGAGCTGTCGGCGACGACGAGGCAGTAGCGTTCCCGCTTTTTCGGTCCTCAGATGTCGAGTAGTGACGTCGCTCAGGAGTTAGCTTCGGTGAGTGAGTTGTTGCGAGGGAAGAGCGCTCCAAGAGCGGTCTTCCCGCACTACGTCCGGTGAGGACGACAGTGCGAGGGGAGGGATTTGAACCCACGGACCTCTACAGGAGCGGATCTTGAGTCCGCCGCCGTTTCCAGGCTTGGCTACCCTCGCACGCAGTTTTCGGTGGTACCTCGGAACGCTAAAACGTTCCGGAAGCCATGGCGTAATCCTGTCTGCGACGTTCGAGTACACGACCAGCGCGGCCGAAACAGCTACCTCCCCACCGTAACCACCCGAACCCGTGACGACGACTTCGGCGGACGTGCGTGATCGAATCGACGCCGCACTCGACTCGTTCGAAGCGGAATACGAAGTTTCGGTCGTCCTCGCGGTCGCTCGCGGGAGCCACGCGTGGGGGCTCGCCTCGCCGGAGAGCGACTACGACGTGGGCGTCGTCTACGCACCCGACGACCTCCGGACGGGCTTTCACCTCTCTGCGCCGCGCGACACCGTCGGGCGGACGTTCGATCCGGATATCGAGGTGAGAGGGTGGAACGCGACGAAGTTCGCGAAACTCCTCTCGCAGTCGAACGACGGAGCCGTCGACGCGCTCCGGAGTCCAATTCGGTACCGCGAGCGGTTCGACGCCGACGCGCTCCGCGAGTACGTCGAGGAGACGTATAACCCGGCCGCTCTATACCACTGTTATCGCGGTATCGCGAAGTCGAACTACCGGAAGTATCTCTCGCGGCATCTCGTCGACAACGAGAAGCAACTGTACCCAATCCAGGAGCGGACGGCCGACGAGTATGTCGTCCGCAGTCGCGTCAGCGGAAAGCGTTTCTCGGTTCCGCGTCGCCTCGTCGACTCCGGAGAGTCGGTGCGGGTTTCGGTCGAACTCGTCGAATCTGGACCGACGGCCGAAACAGCGGGAGCGTCCCCCGAGTTCGTCGAGCGGACGTTCCGGTCGACGAAGACCAGACGGACGGTGAAACGAAACCTCTCGGTGCTCGCCGCGGTGATGAACGCCCGGTACCTCCTCGCGACGGGCGAAGCGGGGGAACACGAACTCCCGCACGTCGACTTCTCAACGTTCCTCGCCGAACAAGCGCCGAACGTCTTCGACGACGAGTTGCTCGCGCTCGCCGACGAACTCGTCGAACGTAAACGGCGAGGCGACAACAGCGACATCGGCGACCGAATCGGCTACGAGACGGCGACGCTCCCCGAAGAACTCGACTACGAGACGCACGCACGGCCCGGTCCGGCGAACACGAGGTTGGATGAGTTCGTAGACGAGATGTTGGCCGCGCGACGAAGTCGTCGCGGCGCGGAGTAACTACCCTCGGAGGCGAACCACCGATGCAGTTACCCCTCTCGGCGCGGACCCTCCCAGTATGGACGAGCACACCCGCGATCCGAGCGTGGCTCCGCCGCTCGGCGACCCGACCGGGTGGCGCGCGGACAACCGGTGGGAACACGCTACGCTCCGCCGCGCCGTCGAACACGGCGTCCGACTGTTCAACGCCGGCGCGTTCCACGAGAGCCACGACTGCTTCGAGGACGAGTGGTACAACTACGGTAGCGGCACGACCGAGAGCGCCTTCCTCCACGGGATGGTGCAGGTTGCCGCGGGCGCCTACAAGCACTTCGACTTTGAGGACGACGCCGGGATGCGCTCGCTGTTTCGGACCGCGCTCCAGTATCTCCAGGGCGTTCCGGACGACTTCTACGGCGTTGATTTGCTGGAGATTCGTGGGACGATGCGGTCGGCGCTGGAGGACCCGACCGCCCTAGAGGGGTTTCGAATCAGCATCGACGACCACCAACCCACTGCCTACGAAGCCGACTACGAGTACGCGGAGCGCCTCGATTGAGCGTCCGTCTCTGGGCCACTGGCGTCGGCTCGGTGACAGCTCTTCGGCGAATTCTAAAACGATATGACTATCCCCATCTTTGACCACGTAATGCGGGTTCATCAGCTAGGTGACGGAACACCTGAAGTCGCCGTTGTCGCCGGAATTCACGGCGACGAACCGTGCGGTCCTCTCGCAGTCGAACGGCTCCTCGCCGAGGCACCGACCGTTGAACGCCCCGTCAAACTCGTCATCGCCAACGAGGAGGCGCTCGAACGCGGCGTCCGCTACCTTGACGACGACCTGAACCGCTCGTTTCCGGGAGCGGCCGACGCCGAGAGCCACGAGCGCCGACTCGCTTACGATCTCGTACGGGAACTCCGCGACTGCACGGTGTTGGCCCTGCACTCCACGCAGTCGACGCCTCGGCCGTTCGCCGTCGTCGATGCGGTCGACGCTGTCGCGCGCGCCGTCTGTCCCCACCTCCCCGTCGACGTGCTCGTCGAGACCGACGGCTTCGTCGAGGGTCGACTCATCGACCACGCCCACACCGTCGAAGTCGAGTGCGGGCTGCAGGGGAGCGACGAGGCCGTCGAGAACGCTTACGATCTGATTCGAGGCTTTCTCGCGGCGACGGGCGTGCTCACCGCCCCCGAGAGCACCGACCGCCTCGACGCGGGCCTCAGCGACGAGGTGACCGTCTTCCGACTCGCCGACAAGATACCGAAACCGCCCGCAGGCGAGTACGAAGTGTTCGCGACGAACTTCGAGTTGGTCAAGGCGGGCGACCGCTTCGCCGTCTACGACGGCGAGGACGTCGCCGCGGAAGTCGACTTCTACCCGGTGCTCCTCTCGCCGTACGGCTACCCCGACCTGTTCGGCTACGCTGCCGAGAAGGTCGGCACGCTGGAGTAAGGGAAAAAACGACAGAGGGGAGACGAGAGACGACCAGACACCGACGTGCCGGAAATCGACTCAGTTCTCCTTCGGTTCCAACTCGACGAGCGTCAGCGACCGGTTCAGGTGACAGTAGTCGTGCGGCGGGTCGCCGACGATGGACTGAATTCGGTACTCCTCGTTGAACTCTGCCCCGTCGGGTTCGCAAAACTCGTGGCTCGGACACTCGGTGTGCGGGCACGGCCCCTGCAGGCGGGTTTTGCTCCCGGCGTACGCGCCCTTCGAGGGGACGTTCGCGGGGACGGACGCGGGTTCGACTTCAACGGCACGGACGCCAGCGTCGTGGACGGCGCATTCGAGCGTCTGAGTGTTCTCGCGGACGTCGAGGACGCGGTAGCGCGTCCCCTCCGAGAGGTTCAGACACTGCTTCCGGTACGGACAGCCCTCGCAGGCGGCGGACTCGCCCCCGTATACGAACTCTTGACCCGGTTCCGCCAGGCGAGTCCCGATGAGCGTGACGGTAGACATGAGCGAGGGTTTGACGGCCGCGGTGTTAAGCCTCGCGTCCACGAGGCGGGCTGTCGCGAGTATTCGTGACCGTCTCGGCGGCGGATTAGTCGCTCCGACCGGTGAGTTCGTCGAGTCTGTCGAAGTACGTCTCGCGCGGCACCTGATACAGCGAGCGGTACTCAACCTCGCCGTCGGCGAACCGCCTCGCGCACTCGACAGCGCCGTCGACGGCGGCCGCTCGGGAGTCGTACTCGGTCGTCTCGGCCTCGATTTCGGGTTCCAAAAGGAGCGTCACGTGCCAGGTGTCGGTCTCTATCTGCGAGGCTCCGGGCCGTCGTCTCCGAGAGCCGTTGCTGAGAAACACGGTCGGCATACACGGGGCGGGGAACTGCTGGCTGTCGAACACGTCCGGCCGGTAGGCGAGAATCGCCCGGCCGTCGGGTTCGTCGTTCCAGACGGTCCACCCGTCGGGGAGCGCGTCGAAGCTCATACGCGGTTCTCGGTCGTCCGTAGGTTAAGGCGTCTCGGTCGTCACCGCGGGGACGGCCGCCGCACTCAGATCGCTCACGACGCAGGGGGATCGGCCGTCGCAGCGGGGGCGCCGCGGCGCCCTCGCCGCTCGATTTTACCTCTCGAAACCGTGCGGAAGTACATAAATCTCTCAAGTGATAGGTTCGGTGAACGTCTCTCACCCCCGCCTCGTCTGCTTGTTTTTCCGTTCCATTTTCGTGAACGGACCCGAAATTGGGAAAAGACTTATGTATGCTACTGACTCACACTCTAAATAGTCTCGGACAACTCCGAGGTGAATGCAGTCAACCCCTCCACGCACCGCTCGCCGAACGAGAGCCGTTCTGTGTTGCCTGCTGTCGCCGATACCGTCGTCGTGCGCAACGGAGAGGTATGTCAAAATATGCCACGGACGAACGACCCCCGGCTACGACCGCCACGCCACCCGACGCGAGCGACGCGTCACCGGCTTGGCGAGTCGGACGCGGTGGTCGCCCGACGGGGTCTCAGTCCACGGCGAACACCCGTCCGCAGACTACACGAGACTCCGTCAGTGATACAATGAACGGTGATATCGAAACCCTCGAAGACCTGAGCCAGCACTACCAGGATTCCGTGCCAGCGGACCTCCGTGAGGCGAATTCGTTCGACTGGTATCTGCGCGAAGTGTACGACGACCCGCGCATCGCTCGCAACGCCCACCAGCGCGTTGCCGACATGTTCGACTACTACGGCACCGAGTACGACGAAGACGCCGGTGTCGTCGAGTACCTCATGGCGTCGGAAGACCCGCTCCACGACGGCGAGAACATCTTCTACGGCCGCGAGGTCCACGAGTCTATCCACGAGTTCGTCAACAAAGTCAAAAGCGGCGCTCGCGGACTCGGTCCCGAAAAGCGCATCAAACTCCTCCTCGGTCCCGTCGGGTCCGGGAAGTCGCACTTCGACCTGATGGTCCGACGCTACTTCGAGGACTACACGCTGCGCGACGAAGGCCGGATGTACACGTTCCGATGGACGAACCTCTGCGACGTCATCCGCGACCAGGACCCCGCCGACGACACGGTCCAGTCGCCGATGAATCAAGACCCCAGCGTGTTGCTCCCGCAGGAACAGCGCGACAGAGTCATCGAGCGGCTGAACGAGAACCTCGACGCCCCGTACACCATTCGCAACGAGCAGTCGCTGGACCCCGCCAGCGAGTTCTACATGGACAAACTGCTGGCGCACTACGACGACGACCTCCAATCGGTTTTAGAGAACCACGTCGAGATCATCCGACTCGTCGCCAGCGAGAACAAGCGGCAGTGCATCGAGACGTTCGAACCGAAGGACAAGAAGAATCAGGACGAGACCGAGCTGACGGGCGACGTCAACTACTCGAAACTCGCCGTCTACGGCGAGTCCGACCCCCGCGCGTTCGACTACTCGGGGGCGTTCTGTAACGCTAATCGAGGACTGTTCTCCGGTGAGGAGCTGTTGAAACTCCAGCGGGAGTTCCTCTACGACTTCCTGCACGCCAGCCAGGAACAGACGATCAAGCCGAAGAACAACCCGCGAATCGACATCGACCAGGTCATCGTCGGCCGGACCAACATGCCCGAGTACCGCGACAAGAAGGGCGACGAGAAGATGGAGGCGTTCAACGACCGGACGAAGCGCATCGACTTCCCATACGTCCTCGAGTACACGCAGGAGGCCGAAATCTACCGGAAGATGCTGCGGAACGCCGACGTGCCTGACATGCACATCGAACCGCACGCGATGGAGATGGCGGGGCTGTTCGGCGTCTTGACGCGCATCACCGAACCCGACGGCGAGCGCATCTCGCTTACCCAGAAGGCGAAAGCGTACAACGGCGAAATAGACGACGGCGACGACGTGGACGTGAAGAAACTCCGCGAGGAGGGCGAGTCGAAAGCCGACATCGCGGAAGGGATGGAGGGCGTCTCCGCGCGCTTCATCGGTGACGAGATCGCCGAGGCCATCATGGACGCGACGCACCGTGGCCGCGACTACCTCAGCCCGCTCTCGATCTTCACGCACTTCGAGGAGAACCTCGAAAACCACGGCTCCATCCCCGAGGAGAACGTTGAGCGCTACCACCGCTACCTGGAGATGGTGCGCGACGAGTACAAAGAGCGCGCCATCGAGGACGTGCGCCACGCGCTCGCCTACGACCTTGACGAGATTCAGCGGCAGGGCGAGAAGTACATGGACCACGTGATGGCGTACATCGACGACGCCACCGTCCGCGACGAACTGACGGGCCGCGAGCAGGATCCCGACGAGAAGTTCCTCCGCTCCGTCGAGGAGAAACTGGAGATTCCGAGCGACCGCAAGGACGACTTCCGCCAGGAAGTGAGCAACTGGGTCTCGCGCCGCGCCCGCGAGGGCACGTCGTTCAATCCGCAGGACAACGACCGACTCCGCCGCGCGCTCGAGCGCAAACTGTGGGAGGACAAGAAACACAACATCAACTTCTCCGCACTGGTGTCGGCCAACGAACTAGACGACGACGAGCGCAACGCCTGGATAGACGCGCTCGAAGAACAGGGGTACTCGCGCGAGGGGGCGCGTGAAGTGCTCGAATTCGCCGGCGCGGAGGTGGCCAAAGCCGAACTTGAGACGTAAACCCATGCGCGAAGATTACATCCGCGCCGCCGACGCCGAGTTGCGCGGCGCATACGAGGCGCCGATGAGCCTCGAAGCGTACGTCGACGCGGCGTTCGAGTCGCCCTCCATCGCCTCGCACGCCTCGAAGTACCTTCTGGAGGCCATCGAGTCGATGGGGACGCGAACCGTCGTCGAGGAGGGCGAGGAGCGCCAGCGCTACCGCTTCTTCGACGACCCCCACAACGAGGGCGAACACGCAATCCTCGGCAACACCGAGGTGCTCAACGGCTTCGTCGCCGACCTCCGAACCATCGCCGCCGAACGCGGTAAGAGTGAGAAGATTCTCTGGTTCGACGGGCCGACGGCGACCGGTAAATCCGAACTGAAGCGCTGTCTCATCAACGGGCTTCGGGAGTACTCGAAAACCCCGGAGGGGCGGCGCTACACCGTCGAGTGGAACATCTCGACGGCCTCCGACACTCGGGGGCTGAGCTACGGTGGCGACGGCGGCGAGAACGAGGACAACTGGTACGAGAGTCCGGTGCAGGTCCACCCGCTGACGGTGTTCCCGCCGGACGTGCGCAGAGCCTTGCTCGCAGACCTCAACGACTCCTCGGGAGACCACATTCCGACGGTCGTCGACGAGGAACTCGACCCCTTCTCGCGGGAGGCGTACTCCTACCTCGAAGAGCAGTACCGCCGCAACGGGAAGACGGATCTGTTCTCGGCGGTGGCCGACACGCGCCACCTCAGAGTGAAGAACTACGTCGTCGACGTGGGCCGCGGTATCGGCGTGTTGCACTCCGAGGACGACGGCAGTCCGAAGGAGCGACTCGTCGGCAGTTGGATGCCGGGGATGCTCCGCGAACTCGACTCGCGAGGCAGAAAGAACCCGCAGGCGTTCAGCTACGACGGCGTTCTCTCCCAGGGCAACGGCCTCCTAACTATCGTCGAGGACGCCACACAGCACTCCGATCTGCTGCAGAAGCTACTGAACGTCCCCGACGAGGGGCGCGTGAAGTTGGACAAAGGAATCGGGATGGACCTCGACACCCAGTTGCTCATCATCTCCAATCCCGATCTGGGCGTCGAACTCGACAAGTTCGCCGACCGAAACGGGCGCGACCCGCTGAAGGCGTTGAAGCGCCGACTCGACAAACAAGAGTTCCGCTACCTGACGAACCTGAGCCTCGAAAGTCAGCTCATCCACCGGGAACTGACGAACGAGACGGCGGTGTGGGAGGAGGTCGACTACGCCGACCTCGAAGCGCGCATTCGCAAACCGGTGACCGTGTCGGTGCGCGACGAGGGCGGCATCGTCGTCGAGCGGGAACTCGCGCCGCATGCCGTCGAGGCGGCGGCGCTCTACAGCGTCGTCACGCGTCTCGACGGCGAAGATCTCCCCTCGGGACTGACGCTGGTCGACAAGGCGCTGCTGTTCGACCGGGGCTACCTACAGGAAGGAGACGAGCGACGGACCATCGACGACTTCGAGTTCGACCGCGACGGCGAGGAGGGGACCCACGGCATCCCCGTGACGTACACCCGAGACATCGTTGCGGACCTGCTCCAACACGAGAGCGAGCGAGCGCACGCCGAACTCCCCGTCGAACGGGTCGTCATGCCCGACGACGTGCTCGACGCGATGGCCGAGGGACTCCGCGCCGCGCCAGTGTTTTCGCGCGGCGAATCCGCCGAGTACGAGTCGCGACTGGCTGGTGTCAAAGGCTACATCTTCGACCAGCAGGAACGAGACGTGCTCGACGCGATTCTCGCGGAGAAACACGTCGAACAGGAGACGGTCACCGAGTACGTCGAGCACGTCTACGCGTGGGCGGGCGACGAGGAGATAGAGACCGAACGCGGTCCCGTCGAAGCCGACGCGCTGTTGATGAAGCTGTTCGAGACCGAACACCTCGGCCGGTTCGACGACAGCGCGTACGCGGGCAACGAGCCGTCGCCGCAGGTGGCGCGGTTCCGCCGCGAGAAGGTCATCTCGGCACTGAACCGCTACGCGTGGGAGAACCGCGACGAAGGGTTCGCCGTCCACAAGGTCGACTTCACCGATATTCCGGTCATCCGCACGGTGCTGGAGAACCACGAGTGGAGCGACGTGAAGCGACTGTTCGAGGACTTCGAACCCCGCCAGTGGGAGGACCCGCCGGCGAACACCGAGACAGCGCGGCTGAAGGAGAAGACCATCGAACGGATGACGAAGGCAGGCTACTCGGCGGCCAGCGCCGAGTTGACCAGTAGAAAAGTGATGCGAGAGGTGAGCTACAGATGGGACTGAGAGACGACCTCGAACGGTTCCGCGAAGTGGGCGAGGAGCGAAGAGAGGACCTCGAGGAGTTCATCAGCTACGGTGATCTCGGCGGGTCGGGGGCGAACAGCATCAACATCCCCATCAAGGTGGTAGACCTCCCGGAGTTCGCCTACGACGTCCGCGACCGCGGCGGCGTCGGACAGGGGCAGGGCGGCACGCCCGACGTGGGCCAACCCGTCGGCCCACCGCAACCCGGCGACGGCGACGAGGAGGGCGACCCCGGTGAGGAGGGCGCCGACCACGAGTACTACCAGATGGACCCCGAGGAGTTCGCCGAGGAACTCGACGAGCAACTCGGACTGGATCTCGAACCCAAAGGCAAGGAGGTCATCGAGGAGATAGAGGGCGACTTCACCGACGTTACCCGGACCGGCCCGAACAGCACGCTCGACTTCGAGCGCCTGTTCAAGGAGGGGTTGAAGCGAAAGCTCTCGATGGATTTCGACGAGGAGTACGTCAGAGAGGCGCTGAAAGTCGAAGGAAAGAACGCCGAAGACGTGTTCCGGTGGGCCAGAGAGCAGCACATCCTCGTCTCGTGGGCGTGGGTCGCCGACGCCTACGACGACATCCCCGAGGACGAGCGCGGCAAGTGGTCGAGTTTCGAGGAGATGGACGAGAACGTCGAGCAGACGACCACCTTGCAGCGGATTCGACGCGACGGTCTTCGCGAGGTGCCGTTCCGCCGCGAGGACGAACGCTACCGCCACCCCGAGATAATCGAGAAGAAGGAGAAGAACGTCGTCGTCGTCAACATCCGCGACGTGTCGGGGTCGATGCGCGAGAAGAAGCGTGAACTCGTCGAGCGGACGTTCACGCCGCTGGACTGGTATCTGACCGGCAAGTACGACAACGCCGAGTTCGTCTACATTGCCCACGACGCCGAGGCGTGGCAGGTCGAGCGCGAGGAATTCTTCGGCATCCGCTCGGGCGGCGGCACAAAGATTTCCTCCGCCTACGAACTTGCGGCGGCGATCCTCGAAGAGGAGTACCCGTGGCACGAGTGGAACCGCTACGTGTTCGCGGCGGGCGACAGCGAGAACTCCTCGAACGACACGACCGAGAACGTCGTGCCGCTGATGGAGGATATTCCGGCGAACCTCCACGCGTACGTCGAGACGCAACCCGGCGGCAACGCCATCAACGCGACGCACGCCGAGGAGGTCGAACGGGCGCTCGGCGACGCCGGAAATGTCGTCGTCGCGCGCGTCTCGCGCCCCGAGGACGTGATAGACGCCATCTACGACATCCTGAGCACGGAGGACGACGACCAATGAGACCGAACCGACTGACCGCACGCAAAGCAGCGAGCAAGCTCGAAGAGCCGACGCGCGAGGCTCGCCGCCTCGCGCGGAAGCTCGGCCTCGAACCGTATCCGGTGAACTACTGGGTCGTCAGCTACGACGAGATGAACGCGCTCATCGCCTACGGCGGCTTCCAGACCCGCTACCCGCACTGGCGCTGGGGGATGACGTACGACCGCCAGCAGAAACAAGACCAGTTCGGGATGGGCAAGGCGTTCGAGATCGTCAACAACGACAACCCGAGCCACGCCTTCCTCCAGGAGTCGAACACGTTGGCCGACCAGAAGGCGGTCATCACCCACGTCGAAGCCCACGCCGACTTCTTCGCCAACAACAGTTGGTTCAGGCTGTTCGGCGGCGACCTCGACGCGGCGGCGATGCTCGAACGCCACTCTGAGGCCATCGCGAACTACATGGAGAACCCCGAAATCGACCGCGCGGAGGTCGAGAAGTTCATCGACGCGGTGCTCTGTCTGGAGGACACCATCGACCAGCACCGCCCGTTCGGCGAGGCGGCCGACCCCCGCGAGCGGACGACGCCGGAAGATCTCCGGGAGCGACTGGAGGGGATGAACATCTCCGACGAGGTTCGGAGACAGGTGTTCGACGACGAGTGGCTCGACGCCTTCGCGGAGGCCGAGGAGGCCGCCGCCGACCTCACCGACCCGCAGAAAGACGTCCTCGGCTACCTCCAGCAACACGGGATGCAGTACGACGAGGAGGAGGGCAGAGCCGCCGAGATGGAGCCGTGGCAGCGCGACGTGCTCGACATGCTCCGGACGGAGGCGTACTATTTCGCCCCCCAGAAGATGACGAAGGTGATGAACGAGGGGTGGGCCGCCTACTGGGAGTCGCTGATGATGGGCGAGGAGCGCTTCGCGGGCGAGAACGAGTTCCTGCTGTACGCCGACCACCAGGCGAAGGTGCTCGGCTCGCCGGGGCTGAACCCGTACAAGTTGGGCAAGGAGCTGTGGGAGTACATCGAGAACACGACGAACCGCCGCGAGGTAGCCGACAAACTCCTGCGCGTCAAGGGCATCTCGTGGCGCAACTTCCACGAAGTCGTCGACTTCGACGAGGTCCAAGAGCTGTTGAAACCGGAACCCGCACTCGACGGCATCCGCCCGGACACGCTGGACGAAGTCGTCGCGCTCGGCGACGACCCGCGCGTCGAGGCCGACGCGCTCGACCGCGCGGTGTCGGAGTACGCGGACAACGAACTCGACGAGGAGGCGCGCACCGTCGATGTCGAGAAGTACCCGTGGAAGGTGCTCACCTACGAGGGACTCGCCGAGCGCCACTTCTCGCTCGTCAAACCCCAGAACAGAGGGTTCCTCGGTCGAGTCCGACGCTCCGAACTCGAACAGCTCTCACGCTACATGTTCGACGACGAGCAGTACGCGACGGTCGAGGAGGCGCTCGCGGACCTCGACTACGCCGCTGGGTGGAACCGGATGCGCGAGATTCGCGAGAGCCACAACGACGTGACGTTCCTCGACGCGTTCCTCACCCAGGAGTTCGTCACGAACAACCACTACTTCACCTACGAGTTCACCCGCGCCAGCGGCGACTTCCGCGTGACGAGCACCGACTACCAGGACGTGAAGAAGAAACTGCTGCTGCAGTTCACGAACTTCGGTAAGCCGACCGTCGCCGTCTACGACGGCAACTACGGTAACCGAAACGAACTGCTTCTGGGCCACCAGTACAACGGCATCATGCTCGATCTGGAGCAGGCCAAGCAGGTACTGAAACGGACGTACGACCTCTGGGGTCGCCCCGTCAACCTGATGACCATCGTCAAGGAGTACGACGACCACGACGTGGAGGTGGCCCGACGGCGCAACCGCGAACCGACGCCCGTCGAGACGGGTATCCGCGTCCGCTACGACGGCGAGACGTTCGAGCACCACGACCTCGAACCGGAACTCGAAGAGCGAATCGCCGCCAGCGACATAGACTACGACACGAAGCCCGAAGAGTGGCTCTCGTGAGCGCACTCTTCGGCGAATAGCTCCGGTTCGCTCCCGGTCGTTCTCGGCCGTCTGTATATTTCCCACCGGAAGTATACACAAAGAAATCCGATAGCTTCTTGTTAATTCAGCGGGGACGAATGGCTAACATGGGAGCAGCGCTCCGGCAGCGAGAGGGGGAAAGTGAGCGACCCACGTCGCTCGCGGAGACGGAGATATACGACGTGCTCAAAAACGAGCGCAGACAGCACGTCGTCGAGCAACTCTCCGAGCGGCCGGAGACGCAGTCGGTCCGAGAGCTTTCAGAACACATCGCCGCCGCCGAGACGGACAGCGACACGCCCCCACGCAAAGCCCGCCACAGCGTCTACGTCTCGCTCTGCCAAACGCACCTGCCGAAACTGAACGATCTCGACATCGTCGACTACGACGCCGAAACCAAGGAGGTCACTCCCGGACACCACGCCGAGACGGTCGCCGCCTACCGCCTGGACACGCCGAACGTCGAGAGCCGACGCGACGCGTACTATCTCGGTCTCGGCGCCGTCGGAACAGCAGTCGTCTCCGCCGGAGTTCTCGGAGCGCCCGTACTCTCCGTCGCGCCCGCGGTGGTCGGACTGGCTTTTCTCGCGCTGACGACGCTCGTTGCGGGTTTTTTCGTCGTTCGTCGTCGAAACCCCTCGCTCCGGCGGTGAGTTCGGGCGGTTCGGGACTTCGATCCCAACGTCCGACGGACCGAGAGCATAGCTTCATCAGCCTCGACACCCGACAGACGAAGAAGGACCAGACGATTCGAAACACCTCGAACAGCATGAACACCTCTCGATGACGCGAACGGAAACTCAGGGGCCGTCAGTCGACGGACTCACCGAAGCCGACGTTCACGACATACTTCGAAACGACCGGCGACGCTTGACGCTCGAACACCTCGCCGAGACGAACAGCGAGACGGTTCGAGCGCTCTCGGAGCATATCGGCGCTATCGAGTCCGGCGAGGACCCTCCGCCGCGAAAGGTCAGACAGAGCGTCTACATCTCCTTACACCAGACGCACCTGCCGAAACTCGACGACCTCGGCGTCGTCGACTACGACGACAACTCGAAGAACGTTTCGCTCGAGGGGAACGCCGACCGGGTGCTCGCCTACATGCGCTTCTCGGGCACCGACGAACCGGAGAAGCCGCCGTACGCGCTGGGTATCGGCATTCTCGGCCTGCTTTTGATAGCGCTCTGGGTGAGTCTCCCCGCCATCTCCGACACGTTCGCCGCTGCGGGCTGTGCGCTACTTTTCGCCGGTTTGACGCTCTACGAGACGTACGTGCGCGTCTCTCGGGAGTGACGACGGCGTCGACTCTCGCCGTATCACCTGCGTCCGTCACCAGATGCCCGTTCGTCACCGGATGCCTGGAACGCGTAGGAGCAGACGTTCGTTTTCACCGGCGTCCGATCGCTATCCGCAGGAGTCACCGCTCCGCGGGAGCGAGTGCGCCGAACGTGACACGCGTGGACCCCTGCTAAAACCAACAGGGCGACGGCGATGAGCGTCGCGTACGCGAGGGCGGGGACGAGCGTGAACGGCGGAAGACCGAGACCCAGCGCTGCGAGCGCGGCGAGCGAGACGCTCGCCAGTCCGAGGTAGAACTGACTCCACGGCACATCGTTTGCCGCGCCGTCTCGCGGGGCGTCGTCTCTCGGTGCGACATCGAGATAGGCGTCGAGCGCGGCCGCTCGGTCGGTGAGCACGGCGACGCCCCGCTCCTGTTCGTACTCCACGACGCCGTAGCTGTCGAGTTTCGGCAGGTGCGTCTGGTGCAACGACGCGTACACTCGCTTTCGCTGTTTGTACGTTAGCTCCTCGACGTCGCAGCCGTCCTCCCACGCGGCGAGTCGCTCGGCGAGCGTTCGGACGGTAACCGGCTCGTCCGCCCGTTCGAGGTGGTGCACCACGTACCGGCGGCGGTGGTTCGCGAGTATCGAGAACGAGGCATCTCTCGACAGACTCCCGTCGGACGTCTGCTCGGCCGGGTGACCCGCTCGTACGTCCGTCTTCGCCATCGTACTCCCCCTAGCGAACGCTGTATTCGAGGTCGGACTCTTATCTGTTTGGGTTACTGTCTAGAATATTGAACTATACTGCGGCGAACCGGTTCGGAGGTCGATGCGAGGCTCCGCACGTGGCGCAGGAAACGCTCGGGGACACGAGCCGCGGTCGAAGCGGACTGTTTCCCGATTCACCACCGTACAACAGGCGCTCCTCTTCGTCGTAACCGCCACAGAGAAGTGCTCGGTAGGGGAGTTGAACCAAAACCAGACGTGCTCGCTCACTTCGTTCGCTGTGCACGATTGGTAGGCTTCGACTTCTTACGCTCCGCTTATCACTCACTCCGTTCGTGAAAATGCTCGGTAGGGGATTTGAACCCCTGTCCTCGGCTCGAAAGGCCAAGATGATTGGCCGGACTACACCAACCGAGCGACGTTCTCAACTGTCCCCCAGAGAAATTTAAAGATTCCGTTACGCCGTCGGTGTGCGTGTTACTTCCCCTCGAACTCCGGCTCTCGGTCGCTGGAGAAGGCCATGACGCCCTCCATCAGGTCGTCGGTAGTGAACAGGATGCCGAACGCCTGCGCTTCGACCTCTAAACCGGCCTCGGTGTCCTCCCAGCCGCGATGCATCGCGCGCTTCGTGTAGCGCTGGGCGATCGGCGGCCCGCCCGCAAGCGACTGCGCGAGTTCCATCGCCTCGGCTTCGAGTTCGCCGTTGTCGACGACTCGGTTGACGAAGCCGTAGTCGGCCATCGTCTCGGCGTCGTACCGCTCGGCGGTGAAGATTATCTCCTTGGCGCGGCCCGTGCCGACGATGCGCTGGAGGCGGACGGTGCCGCCCCACCCTGGGATGAGGCCGAGGTTGTGCTCGGGTTGGCCGAGTTCGGAGCGCTCGGTGGCGACGCGGAGGTCCGCGCACGCGGCGAGTTCCATCCCGCCGCCGAGACAGAAGCCGTCGATGCCGACGACGACGGGTTTGTCGCAGTCTTCGAGTTTGCCGAACGTCTGTTGGCCTTTCCGAGAGAGTTCGACGGCCGGAACCGGGTCCGCGCCGCCGCCGGCAATGCTCGTCACGTCCGCACCGGCGGAGAACGCCCGGTCGCCGGCGCCGGTGAGCAGGATAGCGCGAACCTCGTCGTCCTCGCTCAGCGCGTCGATGGCGTCGGAGAGGTCGTCCATCAGGTCGGTGCTGATGGTGTTGAGGCGGTGCGGCCGGTCGAGGACCACGTGGGCGACGGCGCCCTCCATCTCGACGCGGACGTTGTCGAACTCCAGCGTGGCCGACTCCTCCCCGTCGCCGCCGTGGAATCCTTCCTCGGCGTCTGCGAGTTCGCGGAGGGAGTCGACGACTTCGTAGCGTTCCGCGCCGGTCGACTCGCGCAGTTCGTCGAGCGTCTCGACGAGCGTCGAGAGGCTCGCGTCGTCGGCCATCTTCGCGGGACCGTCGGGGAAGCCGCCGCCGAGCATCACCGCGCGGTCGATGGCGTCGGCGTCGGCGACATCGTTCTCGACGAGCGCGGCAACTTCGTTGGCCATCACGGCGAGCAGACGGCGCTTCACGTCCTCGCGCGAGGCGTCGGTCGGGATATCGACGCCGCCGTTCTCGTAGTCGTAGAAGCCCTTCCCGGTCTTCTTGCCGAGGTTCTCGCTTTCGACCTTCTCGGCCAGAAGCGGACACGGTTCGTAGGCGTCGCCGAGCACCTCGTGCATGTATTCGAGGACGTGGTAGCCCACGTCGATTCCGACCTGGTCTGCGAGTTCGAAGCTCCCCATCGGCAGGCCGATGTCGAACTTGGTCGTGCTGTCGACCTCCTCGACGGTGGCGACCTCGTCGTGGACGATCCACGCCGCCTCGTTCATCAGCGGGACGAGGATGCGGTTGACGATGAACCCTGGGCTGTCCTTGCGGACGCGGACAGGCGTCTTGCCCATCGACTCGGCGAGTCCCTCGACGAGGTCCATCGTCTCGTCGGCAGTGTGCGCCCCGGAGATGACCTCGACCAGCGGCATCCGAACGGGTGGGTTGAAGAAGTGCATCCCGCAGAACCGCTCGGGTCGCTCGGTGACCTCCGAGAGTTCCGTGATAGAGAGACTCGACGTGTTCGTCGCGAAGACCGTGCGGTCGGGGGCGCTCGCCTCCAGTTCCTCGTACACGTCCTTCTTTATCTCCATCTTCTCGGGGACGGCTTCGACGACCACGTCGGCGTCGGCGACGGCTTCGCCGAGGTCGACCACTGGCGTGACGCGGTCGAGCGCCGCGTCGGCTTCCTCTTCGGTCATCTGGTCCTTCTCGGCCAACTTACCGAGACTCCACTCGATCTGGTCGTAGCCGTTCTGGACGAACTCCTCTTTGATGTCGCGCAGCACCACGTCGTAGCCGGCGAGCGCCGCGACTTCCGCGATGCCGTGGCCCATGTTTCCCGCGCCGAGAACCGTGATACTGTTGACGTCATCCAGCTCCATGGCTGAATCCTCGGCTGCCGTCAGTTTCAACGTTTCCCTCGCGGGGTCGAACAACTCGAATTTAGTTTATTCAAATGGTTCGTGATGGACCCGAGCCCGGCGCTCGAACCCCGTTCCGGTGGAGCGAGCGACGTCAGTTCGCTCAGGAATCGGACTCGTACTCGGCCCAGATGTACTTGGTCGCGACCGACCGGAACGGACGCCACTGTTCCGCGATGGCGCGCATCTCGGCGCGGGTCAGCTCCTCGCCGTTCCCGTACAGCAGTTCGATGCCCCGCCGGACCGCGAGGTCGCCGAGTGGCAACACGTCGTCGCGTTCGAGGACGAACAGGAGGTACATCTGCGCGGTCCACTCACCGATACCCTTGATTTCGGTGAGTTTGTCCACAACTTGCGCGTCGGTGTGCTCGGCCAGCCCCCGCTTCGTGAAGTCGTTCTTCCGGAAGGCGCGAGCGGCGTTTCGGAGGTACTCGGTCTTCATCCGGGAGAGACCGGCGTCGCGGAGCGACTGCTCGTCGGCGTCCAGCACCGCCTCCGGCGTGACCTCGTCGTCCAGCAGGTCGAACACGCGCGCCCTGACGGCGGCCGCGCTCGCCGTCGAGAGCTGCTGGTTGATGATGGAGATACAGAGTCGCTCGTACTCTGTCCAGTTCGGTTCGGAGTACGGGTCGTGTTTGTCGATGAGTTCCGCCATCACTGGGTCCCGACGGAGGACGGACTCGGCCTCGTCTATCATGCGCTGAATAGTGGTATTCACGAAACGCGGAGGGAAATGCGTCTCGGTTACGCGGGAATCCGCCGGCACGGATGCTGTCGGTACTGACCGCTGCCGCCGACGCTGAGCGCCCTCACTGTCGACGCCGGATACCGGTTAGTAGGAGAGTGATGGAGAGAGAAATGTAGAGAAAGGCAGAACGAGCCGACGCATAGCGACCGGGATGCGGAGCGACCCGAACGCAGGGGACCGAAACGCGAGACGAACGACGACCGGATCAGTTACTCCAGATACTCCTCCTCGCGTTCGAGGTCGTCCGGGCTGTCGACGTCGGCGCGGCGACGGACGTCGACGCGGTAGTGTTCGAGGATGTCGCGGCCCAGAAGTAGCGGGTAGTCCATGTGACTGCGGTCTTCGACGCTCGCGGTGACGGTGTGCTGGTTGCCGCCGATACCGATGACGAGGTCGACGACCGGGCGGGCTTTTCCGTGCTTCATGCTGCCGGATTTGACGCGCGTCATGCTCTTGATGGGGCCTGCGCCGATTTCGGCGGCCAGCGAGGTGTCGATACTCGTCCGCGTCGCACCGGTGTCGGATTTGGCGAGCGTCTGGTTCGACCCGCTGGTGCCGCTGACGACCACCTCTTCGATGTAGCCGATCATCGGCACCTCCTCGTTCTCCGGCGGTTCGACGCGCGGCATCACCGACGGCCGCGAGTCGTCGAGCGTCGCCGACAGTTCGGTGACGCGGTCGTCGTCGACCTCGCCGCCCACGCGCTCGATAGCCAGTTTCGCGATGTACGGCGCGGGACTCTTGCCGGACGCTTTATAGAGCCCTTTGAATCCGGCCGTCGGGTTCACTTCGAGCACGTACCAGCCGTCGTTACCTTCGACGAGGTCGACGCCCGCGTAGTCGAGACCGATGACTTCTGCCGCATAGAGCGCGGTTTCCGCGGCCTCGTCGGGCATCGTCTCGGTCGCGTTCTGCACGTCGCCGCCGAGGGCGACGTTCGTCCGCCAGTCACCCTCCGGTGCGTAGCGGTGCATCGCGCCGATTATCTTCTCGCCGACGACGTAGACGCGAAGGTCGCGGTGTCGGTCGCTGTCGCGCTCGATGAGTTCCTGCAGGAACGCCTGTCGGTTCCCGACTTTCGGGTTGACCGGCTCGGTGAGGTCGACCTTCCACGTACCGCCGCCGTGGGTGCCGATCGCGGTCTTGTAGACGCCCACGTCGCCGAACTTCTGCCGGTCCTGGTTCAGTCGGTCGTTCGAGAGCGCGAGCAGCGCGTCCGGCACTCGGATGTTCCAGTCGGCCAGCGTCGCCGCCGTCGCGAACTTGTGGATGGCCGTCAGCACCGCGCTGGGTTCGTTGAGCATCGGGCGAACGCGGTTAAACGTCGTCGCCAGGCCGAGACCCTCGGCGGGTTCCTCGGTGTTCGACAGCAGCAGTCGGTTCGCGATGACGTCGACGTTCGGTTCGATGAACACTTCGCTGTCCTCGATGCTCATCGCGGTGTTCTCGCGGCGGAGCCACACGGGCTGGTGACCGAGATCCTCGACGGCGTTCAGAATCGCTTTCGTCTCCTTACTGTTGTGAAGCGAGAGAACTCCGACGCGTACCGTCTCGTCGTCTGAAAGAGCCATGTGGGCAGACGTACCAGATGCAGTTTCAAAGATATGCCGGTCCGAACACCCTCGGAAGCATCCAGCGGCGGGGTAACGTCGGTCTCGGCCCCGACGGCGACGCAGCGAATTATTCCGAACCGCCGGCGTTTTGTATGCGGCTCCGTCGATGGAGTTTATATACGGCCCCGTCCGAGGGACGCCCATGAGCGACGACTCGGCCTTCACCTACAACGGGGGGAGGGTCGACCCGGGCGAGACGCAGAACCTCCGGTACAGCGTGAGCGAGACGTATCTCGGCGACCCGGTTCGGATTCCGGTCACTATAATCAACGGCGAGCGCGACGGCCCGACGATGTTTCTCTCTGCGGCGGCGCACGGCGACGAACTGAACGGCATCGAAGTCGTCCGGACCGTCGCCCACGGATGGGACCACACGGAGCTCCGCGGGACACTCGTCTGCATGCCCGTTCTGAACGTGCCGGGCTTTCTCGCCCAGCAGCGATATCTCCCGATCATCGACCGCGACCTGAATCGCTCGTTTCCGGGGTCGGAGACGTCCACGAGCGCCAAGCGGATGGCGCACCAGATCTTCCACAACTTCATCGAACCGTGCGACCTCGGTCTCGACTTCCACACCTCGACGCGCGGTCGGACGAACATGCTCCACGTCCGCGGCGACCTCGACGACGAGGGGGTCAACCGCCTCGCCCGCGCGTTCGGCTCGAACGTTATCCTCGACGGCGAGGGACCGGACGGGTCGCTCCGCGGCGAGGCGACGCGGGCGGGTGTGCCGACGATCACCCTGGAGATGGGCGAGGCCCACCGGTTCCAGCGCGGCCTCATCGACGAGGCGCTCGCGGGCGTCGAGAGCGTCTTCGCCGAGTACGACCTCAGCGAGACCGCGAACGTCCGCTGGCCGGGGTGGCGGACGGTCATCACGGGCGACCGCGAGAAGACGTGGATTCGCGCCGACGCCGGCGGCATCGTCGATATGCACTACTCCCGCGGCGCGCTGGTTCACGAGGGAGACCGCATCTGCACCATCACGAACCCGTTTCTCGACGACAATATTCCCGTCGAAGCGCCGTTTACGGGCCTGCTTGTCGGTATCTTGGAGAACCCGGTCGTCTATCCGGGCAACCCCATCTGCCACCTCGTCGAACTGAGCACGTCGACGCGGCGGGTGCTCGAACGCGAGCAGTCGCCCGCGGCGGAAGCCGAAACGTAGCGCGTCCGCCGCACTCCCGTCAACGCGAGATACATTCTTCAGTTCGGGAGGGAAAGCGGCAAAACAGGACGACCGCCCCGTTTCCGTGCGCGGATACACGTAACTTCTATAGCACCCCGGTTCCGAGACTCACGGGAGTATGAGTCAATCGTACAATCGAGGCCTCGTGGAGGACTTCGGCCGCTGGCGGGAGTTCTCGGCTGGCATGTGGGCCTGGATTTTCCACAAGTTCACCGGATGGGTGCTGGTGGGCTACCTGTTCACCCACATCGCCGTCCTCTCGACGGCGCTGACGGGTCCGGAAGCCTACACCAGTACCATCCAGGCGCTGGAGATGCAGCCTATCGTGCGCATCCTCGAGGTGGGGCTGCTCGCCGTGGCGGTGTTCCACATCCTCAACGGAATTCGGCTCCTGTTCGTGGACCTCGGCGTCGGACTGGGCGCACAGGACAAGAGTTTCTACGCGTCGCTGGTACTGACGGGCGCCATCGTCGTCGCGAGTATCCCGACGTTCGTCGCGGGGGCGTTCTGAGATGGCGGAGCGCTACTCCTCGTTCGAGCGCGGCGGCCGACGGTGGCTGTGGCAGCGCATCACGGCGGCGTTCCTCGTCGTCGTGCTCGCGTTCCACTTCTTCCTGCTTCACTTCGTCAACCACGCCGACGAGGTGACGTTCGCCATGAGCCAGGCCCGAATGGAGTCGCTGACGTACTTCTCGTTGATGATCCTGTTCCTCGTCACCGCGACGTTCCATGGCGTCAACGGCGTCTACAACGCGCTCGTCAACCAGGGACTCGAAGGCACGAAGCTGAGCGTCGTGAAGTGGACGCTCGTCGTCGCCAGCGCGGTCCTCATCGTACAGGGCGTTCGAACCGCACTCGCGTGGGCCGGAGGCGTTCCGATTTAACATGAGCACACAAGAGCAGAAACCCAAGAATCAGACGGACACCGACACCGAATCGGCCGACGAGGATATCATCGCGGGAAGTTCGCCGCAGCAGCGTCGACTCCGCGAGAAGCGTGGCAAGGAGATTCCCACACCGGAGGAGAAAGCCCAGTCCGAGGACTCGATTCACCTCAAGGTGTTCCGCTACGATCCCGAAGTCGAGGGGAAACAGGAACCTCGCTTCGACGACTTCCACGTCCCTTACTACAAGGGGATGACGGTGCTTGACGCGCTCATCCACGCACGCGACCACTTCGACTCCTCACTAACGTTCCGGCACTCGTGTCGCCAGGCGATCTGCGGCTCCGACGCGATGTTCGTCAACGGCCGTCAGCGACTCTGCTGTAAGACGCAGCTATCGGACCTCGAAGAGCCGGTTCGCGTCGAACCCCTGCCGCATCAGGAGGTCATCAAAGACCTGGTCGTCGACATGGAACACTTCTACGACCAGATGGAGGCGGTCGAACCGTACTTCCAGACGAACGACCTGCCCGACGGGGAGCTCGACGAGCAGCGCCAGTCGCGCGAGAACCGCGAGAAAGTGAAGATGTCGACGCGGTGCATCTGGTGCGGCGCCTGCATGTCCTCGTGTAACATCGCGGCGGGCGACAACGAGTACCTCGGCCCGGCAGCCATCAACAAGGCGTACCGCTTCGCGATGGACGAGCGTGAGGGCACGGACATGAAGGAGCACCGCATGCGCATCCTCGAGCAGGAACACGGCGTCTGGCGCTGTCAGACGCAGTTCTCCTGCACCGAGGTCTGCCCGAAAGACATCCCGCTGACGGCACACATCCAGGAACTCAAGCGAGAGGCCGTCAAGAACAACCTGAAGTTCTGGTAGTGACGCTCAAGCTCACCCAGTCCTAACAACGATCAAAAATCAGATATGTACGAACACGACGTAATCGTAGTCGGCGCGGGCGGCGCCGGTTTGCGCGCCGCGATAGCGGCGCAGGAAGAGGGGGCGGACGTGGCTATCGTCTCGAAACTCCACCCCGTACGCAGTCACACGGGCGCGGCGGAAGGCGGCATCAACGCCGCGCTCCGCGACGGCGACTCGTGGGAGGACCACGCGTACGACACGATGAAGGGGTCGGACTACCTCGGCGACGCCCCGGCCATCGAAACGCTCTGTCAGGACAGTCCGAAGGAGACCATCCAACTCGAACACTGGGGGATGGCGTTCTCCCGCGACGACGACGGCCGCGTCAGTCAGCGGCCGTTCGGCGGCCTCTCGTTCCCGCGAACGACGTACGCGGGCGCGGAGACGGGCCACCAGTTGCTCCACACGATGTACGAGCAGCTCGTCAAGCGCGGCATCAAGGTGTACGACGAGTGGTACGTGCTCAATCTCGCGGTCTCCGACGAGGAGGTCCCCGAGGACCGGAGCTGCCACGGCATCGTCGCCTACGACATCCAGTCAGGCGAGGTGTCGGGCTTCCGCGCCCGCAACGGCGTCATCCTCGCGACGGGCGGCCCCGGCCAGGTGTACGACCACACGACCAACGCCGTCGCCAACACCGGCGACGGGGTGGCGATGGCCTACCGCGCGGGCGTCCCGATGGAGGACATGGAGTTCATCCAGTTCCACCCGACGACGCTTCCGTCGACGGGCGTCCTCATCACCGAGGGGGTCCGCGGCGAGGGTGGCATCCTCTACAACAAAAACGGCGAACGGCTGATGTTCGAGTACGGCTACGCGAACAACGCCGGCGAACTCGCATCCCGCGACGTGGTGTCGCGCGCCGAACTCACCGAGATAAACGCGGGGCGCGGCATCGACGACGAGTACGTCCACCTCGACATGCGTCACCTCGGCCAAGAGCGCATCATCGACCGCCTTGAGAACATCGTCCACCTCTCGGAGGACTTCGAGGGCGTCGACCCGCTCGAAGAGCCGATGCCGGTAAAGCCCGGCCAGCACTACGCGATGGGAGGCGTCGAAACCGACGAGAACGGTGAGACCTGCATCTCCGGACTGTACGCCGCCGGCGAGTGCGCCTGCGCCTCCGTCCACGGGTCGAACCGTCTCGGCGGCAACGCGCTGCCGGAACTCATCGTCTTCGGTCGTCGCGCCGGCGCGCACGCCGCCGGCAAGGACCTCGGGACGGCGAAGATTACGACCGGCAAGCGTGGCGAGTGGGAGGCCGGCGAGGTCGATACTCCCGTTGCGCCCGGTGCAGTTGGTGGAGCGGACGAGGACGCCGTCGCCGACGGGGGGAAAGCGCCCGACAGCGGTGAGCCGAGCGACGCGAGGCGAGCCTCGTCACGGGCGGAGCGAAGTGACGGCGGGGCGGTAGCGACCACTGGCGACGAGATCGTCGACCGCGCCGTCGACGCCGAGCACCGCCGCATCGACCGCCTGATGAACAAGGACGACGGCGTCCAGCACGCCGAAATCCGCTCTGCGGTGCAGAAGTCGATGACCCGGCACGTCAACGTCTTCCGCGAGAAGGAGGGGCTGAAGCAGGCGCTCCGGGACCTCCGCGAGGCACGCGAGCGCTACACGGACGTCTACGTCGACGACCCGTCGCGGACGTACAACACGGATCTCATCCAGACCATCGAGACGCGCAACATCCTCGACCTGGCGGAGGCCATCACGCTCGGCGCGCTCGCACGCGACGAGTTCCGCGGCGCGCACTGGCGCAAGGAGCACCAGGAACGCGACGACGAGAACTGGCTGAAACACACGATGCTGTCGTGGAACGACGGATCGCCGGAACTCTGGTACAAACCTGTCATCCTCGAAGGCGAGGAAAAGACGTACGAGCCGAAGATTCGCAGCTACTGAACCCGGTCTCTTCGTTTTCGACGCCCCGACGACCAACGACTATTAGTTTTCGCCGGTAGTAGTTTCGTCCGGAAGGGTGGCTCAGTGGTAGAGCAACCGCCGTTCGGGTGCGTACGCATCCACGGTGGATTACTTAGGCTTCGCGTGGTTCGACTCCCGCCCCTTCCGTCAGACGCCTGCAGCTTCCGTCCGACTCCCGGCAGTTCGCCCACGAACGATCGTTCGGAATCCGGCAAATCACGACGACAGTCGAAAACGTACCGCCCGAAACGTCGGCCTCCCCGGCGACGGACGAGTTACTCGAATCCGTAGAAATCCTTCAAAGGGAGCCAAAACCTCCGATTTCGACGATTCGATGAGTTTTCGACGAATGTCGTAGAGGAGTTTTATTATTGTCGAAGGCGTTGTCGGGAGCAAGATGATGTCGCAACCGAGTCAGCGGGTAACCGTCCCCGACACGCTCTGCTCCCCCCGTGCAAAACTCGTGTATCTGTACCTGTCGACGCACGGCGACGCCACCGTCGCGGAACTTCAGGAGAGTCTCGCCATGACGAAACTGACCCTCTACAGCATCCTTCGAACGCTACAAGGGGAGGGACTCGTCGGACGCGACGCCGACTCCGAGCGCTACTCGCTCGTCTGATTCAGTCATCGATTTCTCGGTGCGCGCGCTTTCCTGACGGTCGCGCCGTCTCTCACCATGTCGTCGCAGCGCGGGCAGACTCGCGGGTTCTCCACCCCTTCGGGTGTAAAGACGCGGGCGTACGCGCGGGTGACGAACGCGCCGCAGTTTTCACATTCAGGCATACCGATACGTTTCGGGGGTACCTGTATATAAAATTTCTTGGACTCAGAGCAGTGTCAGCAGTACTCCGAGCAGAATGAGCACGAACAGCAACGAAACGACGCCGACGAAAAACCGGTCTGCTGCATCCATCGTGTCAAGAGTGTACACCGGTTCGACATAAGCGTTCGCCAGTTTTCGCCGTCGTCACAGCTCTCTCTCGAATCCGCGGACCGTCGCTTCGACGGAGAGCGTGGCCGCCAGAATCAGCAGACAGATACCGAAGACGAGCGCGAGAACCGAGACCTCCACCACATTGACACCGAGACCCGCCTGCGCGAACGGGTTGTCGCCGCCGGCGGCGACATAACCCTCCACGGTCTTGACGCCGCCGAATCCGAGTAGGACGAACACCTGCGTCATCGCCGTCGCGAATCCGCCGGTGACGAACCCGAGAAGCGAGCAGACCGCTTCGGCGTTGAGCAACTCGCGGGCCTGCGTCTCGTTCATCGATCGACCGAGCCGAAGTCGCCGGATGCCGACCACGGCGTGGCCGACACCGGTCAGCGAGAGGAGGGCGACGGCAACTAACCCGACGAACGCGACCTTCGGCGCGGAAAACGCGACGCCGCCGGCGAAGTACGACTCTCGAACCGCCGAGGGCAACGCCGCGAGCGTCGGATACAGCGCCGCCAGCGAGAGGAGGAGATAGCTCTCCCACGTGAGCTTTCGCGCGATCGACTGCTGAAAGAGGGTGTGTCGCTCCGCTTGCAGTCGCTCGTAGGCGGACTCGCCCAAGAGCGCGTCGGCAATCGGATCTTCGACAGCCACGCTGGAGGCTCCTTGCTCCCAGTATTTGTAATTGGCGGCAAACGGTCGTTTGGCGTGAACGTCAGTCGACGTCCCAGCAACTCCGCGCGTCGGCGAGAGAGCGAAAGACGGTGCAACTCGTCGACTCGCCACCTCGACGACGTGCGTCGTGCGCACGTCTGACACAACTATTTAACGCTCCCGAATAGGTATCAACGTGCAGTAAACTCTTGCACAACGAACTACTGCACACATCGTCGCGCCGCGGAAGCGCCGCGACATCCTGACACACCTTCTCGACGCCGTCGCCGACGCGGAGCCAGCGCTGGGCAGTCGAACGAAGCTGACTACTCGGGTGTGCGACGGAACAGGCGCAGCGTGTCGTTTTTGAGCCGCTCGGACGCCGTTTCGGTGAACCCCCGCGTCGAGAAGACTCGCCCCCAGTGTCGATAGTACAGCGGGAACTCGTCGTTGACGTAGTTCACCTCGGGCTGGTCAGGATACGCACATGGGTCGAACTCCTCGGGGGTCTCGGACTCACCGACCGTCTCGTCACCGTCGTGGGCTTTCCCCTCTATCTCGACGGTGACGAGGCGCTCGCTCGTGACGCGCGCGAGTTCGTCGAACACCCACCCGTTCTCCGGATGGATGTGCTGGAGCGTCTCCATCGAGTAGACGACGTCGAACGCGTCGTCGTCGAACTCAGTGACAACGTTCTCGATGGCGTCGATGTAGAACGTTCCGGCCGCCGCGAGCTCGGGGTACACCTGCCGCATCACCGTCATCGCCTCCTCGTTGACGTCGATACCGTGGAGGTTCCGGTAGCCGTGATCATAGAGGTGCGCGAGATGTCGACCCGAACTACAGCCGAGTTCCAGAATCGAGACGTTCGACCCGGGTTCGGCGTCGATACACCGACGAATCGCCTCGCTGGACTCGTTCGGACCGTAGTAGGCGTAGTAGTCCGGGGAGAACTCACCGGAGCGTTCGGCCCACCGCTGACGGATCTCGTCGGGGTTCATATGCGAAGGTGACCGCCCGCGCGGTTAAGTACCCGGTTCCGTCCGGTTCGGTTCCGCCGGCGCTCGAAGCGCGAAGCGACCCGCTCGCGGAGTTGGCGCTAAAAATGGGTGGTTCAGTGAAGAATCGATGCCGAGCGACGTTCGGTTATTACAGTCGGGTGACGTTCGTCGCGCGCGGGCCTTTGGGGGCCTGCTCGATGTCGAACTCCACTTCCTGTCCCTCTTCGAGGTCCGGGCCGCCGACGTCTTCCATGTGGAAGAACACGTCGTCGTCCGCATCTTCTGTCTCGATGAATCCGTAGCCGCCTGTGTCGTTGAAAAAGTCAACCGTACCTTTCGCCATTGCATATACACTGAGTCGCTACCTACTGATAACCCTTTTGAGGGAGTGGAGAATGCGATTCACCGATTTAGACGCTTTTATGGCCCTTCTAACCTCCGTTAAATCGGTGAGGGGGGGACTATCCGTCTGTGGGTCGACCGATTCGTTACGGTTGGCTCGACCGAACGGAAGTCGCTTCGCTACTCTCGCCGTTTCCGAGACCGGTTCGCATCGAACGCGACACCGAAGACCACTCCGAGAGCGACGCCGATAGCCAACTGGTCCAGCGCGACGCCGATGGCGACACCGAGTAGTAGTCCGAGCGCCATCGCCGCACCGTTGTTCCGCTGTGGACTGTCCTCTTCGCTCGTCGGGGTCATTACTCGTCGGTTTTTCGGATTTCGAGATAACAGTAGCGGTCAACGCGGTCTCACGTCCGTTCGGGCACAGAACGAGTCGGAAGCGGGATTCGAACCACGGTCGTTCCGCTCGCGGTGCTCGCTTCGCTCCCTGATTCGAATCTCACCGTCTCACTCACACGTCCTCGCTGCGCTCGGGTGAGAAGAGCCAGGAGTGGGAATCAATCCCCAGGTTAGAATCCCGGAGGCACATTTTTATAAAGACATTGTGAGTCTCTGACTGATGGACCACGGGAAGCGCGTAGACCGGTTGCGCGAGCGTATCGAGACGAGCGACGACATCTCTGAGGCCGACAGGGACGTCCTGTTCGGCTTCAGCGACGAGATGTTCCTCCTGAAGACCAAGTACACCGACGCACGCCACGACAAGCTCCTGCGCCACTGTGTGCGAATGGCCGAGGAGGTCGGCGGACTCGCGGCCGCCCTCGAGGAGCGCGAAGCCGCCGAGGACATTCTCCGCTGGATTAACCGGACCTACGACAACGAGGAGACCAACCGCGACTACCGTGTCGCATTCCGCGTCTTCGGACGGCGTGTTACTGACGAGAACGGTGAGGAACCGCCCGAGAGCATCGACTGGGTTCCCAGTGGGACGTCCAAGAGCTACGACCCGAAGCCCAACCCCCGGAACATGCTCCACTGGGAGGAACACATCCTGCCGATGATCGACGCGACGTACAACGCTCGCGACGCTGCGATGATCGCCGTCGCTTGGGACGCCGGCGCGCGAAGCGGAGAGTTCCGAGACCTCCGCGTTGGTGACATCACCGACCACAAGCACGGCCTCCGTATCACCGTCGACGGCAAGACCGGCCAGCGGACAATCACACTCATCCCGAGCGTTCCCTACCTCCAGCGCTGGCTCTCCGACCATCCCGGGCGTGACGATCCCGACGCCCCGCTGTGGTCGAAGTTGCACTCGGTCGACGACCTCTCGTGGAACATGTTCAAGAAGGCGTTCGAGTCGGCTGCGGAGCGCGCTGAGGTCACGCGTCCGGTCACCCTCACGAACTTCCGCAAGTCGAGCGCGTCGTACCTCGCCTCGAAGGGCATGGCGCAGGCACACCTCGAAGAGCATCACGGCTGGGTTCGAGGGAGTAATGTTGCCTCCCGATACGTCGCCGTCTTCGGCGACGCAGCTGTTAACGAACTCGCGAAGATCCACGGCCTCGACGTCTCCGAAGAGGAGCCTGAGCCGATCGGCCCGGTCACGTGCCCGCGGTGCGACAAACAGACGCCTCGCGACAAGGAGTTCTGTGTCTGGTGCGAGCAAGCGCTTGACCCCCATGCCGTCGAGACACTCAAAACGGACGAGCGGAAGGTCCAGCGCGCGATCATCGGACTCGCGCAGCGTAACCCCTCGCTGCTCGAAGACGTCGAGCAGCGTGAGCAGGTCATGTCCGTAATCGAGGACAATCCCGAACTGCAGACGCAGATTCGACGACTCCTCGACGACCGCTGAGTCTACGGTCATGCCGTGGCCCTCCGTTCGCTCTTGAGCTTGTCCAGCTCTCGTTCGAGGTCTTCGATCTCTGGGTCCTCACATGCCCGGTCGATAATCGCCCAGGCGCACGCCCGAGCGTGTGGACTACTACTGTGCCGAAGGACTCGCTCCAGCGAATCTCGGTTTTCTCTGTAGTATTCTTGTATCTCGTCAGTCGCGCGGCGCATCTACGCCACCTCCTCGTCGATGGCGACGGTGAGACGCTCCTCGACCCAGTCAGCGTCTTCGTTCCTAACCCGGACGCCAAGCTCGGTCGCCGTGTAGAGGTTCGTCCGCTTGTCGAGTTCGGTCTTCTCGACGAGACCCATCGCGACGAGGTCGTTGAGGTTGGGGTAGAGGCGACCGTGGTTGACATCCTCGCTGTAGTAGTCCTCAAGCTCGCGCTTGATGCCCAGCCCGTAACGCGCCTCGTCGATGATGATTTCGAGACAGCGGTCCTGGAACTTCGTGAGGTCCGACCCGGAGACGTCGCGACCCCCGTCGGTGACGAGGCCGTCACCACGATCGACACCGCGGACGTCGTCGAGGTCGATTTCGTGGCGGCCGATGTACCGGTAAATCGTCGCTTCGGTGCAGTCCCACTCTTCGGCGAGCGAGGCGACATGACCGTCGTTGCGTTCGAGTCCCTCGCGCAGGAGTTTCTCGGAGTGCCACGGCCAACCGTAGATGTTTGGCCGGAGTTGTCCTTTTGCGCGCGGAACGTCGGGGGATTGAATATCTCGGGATTCTAAGCTCGTGATGTGCCCTCAGGGCGATTTAGCCTCCTTCGGAGAGGGCACGCCGTCCCGGTGATGATGACACCGGGACACTTTGCGGTGTATCAACCGGCGCGACCCTATTGCATTCCTTACTTGGCAGAGCGTAAATACGCCCGCCAAGCTAGCTGAAACTGAAAGTGGTACGCTAATAGGTCCGAGGGTGTTGTTTCCGTTAGTTCCGTTTCCGGCGTCTGACGTTGCTTTCGCCGCCGACGTGACGGTGTCAATAACTGGTTTCTGCGCCGTAGGATGTGCGTTACTTTGGTTGCTGACTGCGTTGGTTTGCATGCGATTTGGGGTTTTGCGATTGCCGGTCCGCTGCAACGGACCGGCGCGATTAGTTGGCGAGCGATGCGTCTCGTGGAATTCAGGCGTCGGCTTCGTTCCTCGCGGTATTTGCCCTGTAAGCGGGCCACTGTCTCTGCGCGCGCTGTAGCGTGTCTTCCCACACGTCCTCGTCTTCGAGGAGATAGCGCACGAGCAGTGCTTCTCTGAAATGCTGGCTCCGGGACACACTGGCGTGCCGCCGGTCTTCAGCGAATTTGAGGAACTCATCGCCCATGCTGATTGTCGGCGTCGCCATTCACTACCAGCTTGGTAAGTTACCAGCATAAATGTTTGGTAGCTTGGTATGCTGGTCTTGGGGTAATGTTTTAGACTACCAATTTACCAAGTATGGGTATGGCTAATACCGGGATTACGGTACCAGACGAACTTCTCGAAGATTTTGACGACATCATATTTGCTAAGAAGGCGGCAGGAGAGCTTCCTCGGGACGCGTCTCGGAGCCACGTCATTCGCGGACTCATGGAGGAGTATGTAGAGGGAAACGGGAGTATCTCGGAGACCTCGACGATAGCGACGGCTGACTAAGGTCGCGGTCTCTCAAAAACGGCTCTGTTGAAAACCTTCCGTCGCTGACAGATGGTGCGTACTGAATAGAGAGGCTGAATCCATCATGGAGACTCGATTGTTTCGTATTCTCTACGCTGAATCAACCATGAAGTAGAACGTTCTTACTGCCCGAAATCCGTGCTCTCTGGCTAGGAGTGATTCAACTAACTCGTCCTCTCGGACGTTAACGAAATCAATCTCCAGTCGTGGTTGTCGCTACGTCATGAATGGAGCGATCGACGCGATATGCTGGGCCACCGTAGCTACCCGGAGGATAAACGCTATCAGGAGCGCAAGAGGGATGAGGCCAACCACAACCGTCAGAAGAGTGAAGACGACTACCACTGGCATAGGGGCAGCCGCTGTGGGATAGGAAGCAATCTGGATGAGTAACGCGACTGGGAGAGGAACAGCCAGTATACCGACATACAAGAGGGATCGAGAGAGCTTCGCGAGTTCTTCCTTCATGAATATAGTTGTAAAGTACTGTCGAGCAATATCGAGATTCTTCAAATCCGCGCTCAAAGCATCGAGTGTGGAAAGCAGCTGTTCATGATCACCTCCCCCGTAAGCCGACTCGAGCTGATGACAGTCCTGAATGTAGGTCGCGTATTCGATACCGAGGAGGGGAACGATCACCGAAGAGAGCTTATCCGATGCTGTCTTGAGTTGCTCGCTCACCTTGGCACATTCCTCAGGTAGTTCATCGATAAGGTGGGTACTAGGTTCGGTGGTGGAGTCAGAGAGGAGTTCCGCGAGCGAACCGGCACGTTCTTGGGTCTGCTGAAGGAGCTGTTGCAGGAAGTCGCCTGGATCGGTCGGGGGTGCTGGCTGGGCGAGGGCTGCCTGCCGGTAGTCGGCTGTTCGGCCAACCTCGTCTCGGAGCGACCCCGGTGACTCCAGTTCTTGGGAGAGAATCACTTGACTGATCGCGACCACAAGGGTGATGAGCGTAATATTTCCCCCGACCAATGCGCTCGCAATATACAACAGCGGCGTGAGACTGCGGATGGCGAACCGTGAGAAGAGAGGGATAAGCACCACCACAGCCATGGCGAAGAGTATGCCAGTGGCGACGCTGAATCGATGTCCGGAGAGGAGCAGCCATCGGCTGAATCGGTCGTCCATTCGTTGATTGGTTCTTCGTGGGTCAGCCGGAAAAGGTAGGGTGCCTCTCCCACCTTCTCTCTGCATTAGGATTTGATTCTCCAATTACGAACGATCTTTGTCTTCCCCCTACTAGCGACTCGATTGGCTCATATCGAGTGCCGACCCGGTGACCGATACGCGCCCTCTATTCAGCAGCATCTCTGTGAACTACCAAGGATGTGTTAGAAACACCGTGCAAGATACAGAGAATAAGTTCAGCAATCCTCGATCATTTGTTCCAATCAATTTGTGCTAAATCAGCCGTATTGTACGAATATGTATTGTCCGCCGTCTTCATTCCCACATCGAAACGATCGGATGAACGAGGATTGAGAGCGGTTGATCGACACTACAGTTTCATCGGCGCTTCGAGCGAGGAATCGGCATCAAGGATAGTAGACAGGGTCGGCTGCACCTGATTTAATTTCTCGGTCGGTTCCACGAGCTCTTTCTCAGGATCATAGTTGATGAGTCCTTCCGAGGCCAACTTCGGGAGGTGGACATGATATAACGAGAGGCGAATCTCTGTTAGTACATCCCCAGACGCCTCTGTAATTGGCATATGATGATTGTACTTGAGGATGATCTTCGTAAGGTCGTTGAGCGTTAATGACCGCTGTTCTTCTGCGAGCGTCCCAAGTACGATCCGACGGTGCTGGTTTTGACAGAGGTCGAGTACCGAGTCGAAGGCGATAGAATCCTCACTCATTATACTACTGCAGACGACGGACGACAATCACACTGACTTTTTCATATACAAACCAGTTTTAAGTATCCAATTAGGATCGGACTGTAAGGGCGGAGAGCGTGTTCCCGAGGACGTGCTTGAACCCCCCTCGGAGGCGGGAGCCGACGGCCTGCTGTGAGATGCCGAGTTCCTCGCCGAGGTCTGCCAACGTGACCTCGCGGGGTGACTCGAAGTAGCCACGCTCGTAGGCAAGCACCAGCGCCTCTTGCTGGGTGTCAGTGAGGACGCCTTCAGTCGCCGTCTCAACCGGCGTAAGTGCGTGCAACTTCGTCAACGTGATCGGGATCTCAAGCTCTCGACACCGTCGTTGAAAGGCGGCGATGTTACTTCGATCATCACCGCGGATCTCGAACGTCCACTGTTGGTTTGTACCGGTGGCCTCGATCAGTGGAACCTCTGTCTCCGCCAGTATGGTTAGCACGTCGTTGTAGTCCAGCGCCCACTCGACGCGTAACAGGTACTCGTCTTCAACAGAGTCAACGAGCCGAATCTCCTTCACGCCTGGGTGCTCGGTGAACGCGCTCTCGATGTCGTCGACTTTGGTTCCCCGCACCCAGAAGTAGGGGATCACCACGTCTTGTGCGGGAATCAGTCGCTCCAGCTTAACATTCACGTTCGGCAGTTGGTGGAACACTGTCCCCAAGGGGAACTGGTCTGACGGAACCGTGAACGTCGCCTCAGTAGCCATCGTCCATGCCGTTGGCTTCCAGCTGTAAAGGTCTGGTACTGATCGTACCGTGTTCATGACGCAACTGTGCCTGGACGCATAATCTCTCGGCCCAAGAATCGGTGCCAGGTACTTCTTGACCCAAACAGTGGGATCACCGATACGGTATCCGAGGTCATTACCATCTCCCTCTGTACGTAACACCGAAGGCCGAGAAGGGCGAGTGACCGACACGCGCGTTGTATTCAGCACGGCTTCTGAAACCTATCACCGCGTGAGGGTTTCAACAAGGCCAAAAAGACGTCTTCTCGCTACTCTGCCGTGGAGACAGGTGTTCCGAAGAACTCTCGGTGAATCTCTAACACCGTGTTGCTGCTGACGCCAAACTGCCTCCCGATCGTGTAGCTCGCCTCTTTGCCATGTTCATAGAGTTCAGCTACTCGGAGACGGTCGAGTCCGGTTAACTTCTGATGGTGGTATCTGGTGTGTTCACTATGCTTTAGAAGCTCGATGTTGTCGGGGCGGTTGTCCCACTTGACGCCGTTGATGTGGTGGACGTGGTAGTCCCCAGAAAAGACCTTGTGAGCGTCGTAGCCTTTCGCGATGGCAAGCAATCGGTGGACTCGGAGAAACTCATATTTCCCACGATGCCTCGATGACCAACCCTCGTATCCAGCATCATCTATACGGAACGTAGCGTACGTGTTGCGCACCGCGACGAGGCGAGACCGGCGCGGAATTCCGTGCCGATCCATCTCTGACCGAACACGGTCCCGATCTACTCCGAACACCTCTCCAACCTCTCGAAGACTCAGCTCCTCATCGTGGTACAGTCGCCGCAATTCCTCGGGATCGGCCCACATTCGCCGCCGTCGCTTGATGTCGTTCGTCTGGTTTTCGATATCGTGACGGCGTAGCCATGTTTGGATGGTGGTGTCGGTGGTGTCCAATTCCTCCGCTATCTCAGGCACTGTAAGTTCCTCTTCGTGATGCAACTGGCGCAGACGAGGTTCGTCTCTCCAGGGGGTGTTCTCGTGCTTTCCCCCACCTTGCGACCGTCGCTCGATACCATGCTTATCCATCCAGTGGATGACTGTTGGGTACGTGACGGCAGACCTATCTGCGATTTCGTTCACGGATAGCCCTTCGCCGTAGTAGAGCTCTTTGAGGGCTTCCTTGTCTGTGTGGTCGATTACGTCACTCATCGTTTGCGAGGTGCTTGGCCCACCAGTGGGATTTGACAAATCTTTGCGGACAGTCTTTTTTATGTGGGATTTCATCCACGTTAAGTGCTTGCTCATTACATGAGCAACAGCGAACCTCCCCGGTCGGTTCGTGCAGCGCGAACCCGTCGACCGAGACGGGCGTCTGCGAGCGGACGATCTCGAAGTGAGTTGACCGGTCGGAGAACGACCTCATGGCGCCTGGAACGCCTCGTGACCGCGCACCACGTGCTCCTCGACGTCGACGTCGCGGACAGGTTCGCGCCCGACCGTGCGCCAGTTGCAGCCTGTCCATTCGTCCTCGCGAAGTGTACGCCCCGCAATCGGGTCGGACTCGAAGACGAGTCGCCGTCGTGGGGCGCTCGCGGGCGTATACTCCACGGTCACATCGCGCACTCTCGACGACTCGCGACGCGCGTCCTCGGCCATCGTCCGATAGGCTTCGGCTCGCGCCTCGGCCTTGATCGCCTCGACGAAGTCAACGGGGCCAGCCGCGACCGCGCGGACGATCTCGTCCTCTTCGGCCGCGCGACGCTCGGCCAACTGGGCGAGATGTTCGCTCATGCGCTCGCCTCCTGGTCGGCGCAGAACTCGTCGAAGTCCGGGAGTTTCTCATCGTCTTCGCCCTGGTCGTCGACGACGCCGATCTCGTTCGGGTCGGTGGGGAGTCGCGTCTGGACGTTGTCGGAGTCGGACCAGTCGCGACCGAGCGTCTTGAGGATATCTTGCTCGGCGCCGACGGCCTCGGCGACGGCCATGCGGAACTCATCTTCGGCCAACTTGCCCGGGATGGCCATCTACGCGTCCTCCTCGCCGTCGCACTCGTGGTCTTTCAGCGCCTCGAACGATTTGAACCGGCGACCGCACGGCGTGCAGATGTAGCTGTTGATGGTGGCGGGCTCGCCCATCAGTTGTCGCCTCCGAGGTGTGCGCACGAGATACGGTACCGCCGGGACTCGGGGCACCACTGCTCGCGGTCGTGGCCGCGGAACGTGTTCATGCCGAGTCCTCCTCGTGGAGCGCGAGCACGCTCGCCGCAGCGTCACTCGGGTTCTTCTTCGTCAGCTCGTTGACGTTAACGTGGTACTCGCGGAACAGGCCGTCGTACTCGTCGGCGTAGGTGTGCGGGTACTCGACTTCAACGGCGTGGCTGTCGTCGGCAGTGACGTAGAGCACGCACGCGCCCTCGCTTTCTTTGTCGGCCTCGAAGTCCTGGAAGACACCGTTGATGCGGGCGACGGCGTAGACGCGGACCTCGCCGTCGGTGGGGTCGTCGTCGGGGAGTCGCATCTCCTTGAGGGAGTCGGCGTCGAGCCACTCGGGCGAGGAGAGGTCGACGAACTGGGTGTGGTCGTCGCGGATGCCGGTCGTCGTGTCGACCGGGAGCGCGTTGCCGGTACGTTCTTGTGCGTTAGGCGATTTCGTGAACATGCTTTCTTAGGCGAAAGCGCGGTCGGTGTCTCTAGCACCGGCCGATTTCTCGGCAGTCCCGCGCTCTCTACTACCATGTACAGGGGCCGCCCTATTAAATGTATGCATGTATGCATCTTCATCTACTGTATAGGTTTATGACATCGTAGACATAATGTCGATCTGGAACAACTATATGCCTACCAACACCGAAACGGTGGACATGTCGGATACCTCAATCCGCGTGTCTAACGAACTGGCAGACGAACTGTTCGACCGCAAGAAGCGCGGAGAGAGCTACGAAGATGTTATCTGGCGGCTCATCGAGGATGCTGACGCCGCCCGGGAGGAGGAGGGTGCCTAAGCACGAGTGTCCAGCCGACGGCTGTTCACGCATGTTCGATACTCGCCAGGGAGCCAACCAACATGCGTTGATGGTTCACGACATGCGCTCTCAATTCAGAATTGAGATTGAGTGCGAGGGTTGCGGCGAAACTTTTTGAGGCCCACCGTTCGGACAAACGCAGGTACTGTACCGGTAGCTGCCAAGCGAAACACGTCGTCGCGTACGGTGAAGACCACCCGAACTGGAAAGGCGGCGTCGCTACTCGCGGTTGGCGCTGGAGAACGGTTTCCAATTGTGTTCGCCGTCGCGATGAGCACTCCTGCCGTGTTTGTGGACGTAAGAAATCAAAAAGTGGACGTCGGCATCACGTTCACCATATCATTCCCGAGGATTCCATCCCAGACGACCTCGATATCCACGCAGAGACGAATCTTGTGACGGTGTGTGTTGCCTGTCACAAGAAACTCGAACGGCTTGAACCGACGCGACAACTTGCGCTGATCGGTGTCGACAGTCGGGAAGAACTTCTATTCAGCAATGATGTCCGGGCGTGGGTCAACTCGCTTGTAGAGGACAAACCGTCGCAGGAAGAACTCACCGAAGAAGCATCACGGGCGTTCATTGGTATCGACGAGTCGTGGACGATACTCGCCGATTTCGCAGGTGACGATGACGTAAGTCCTACCGATGACGAAATTGCCGTTGCGAACGCGCGGTCGCTTCTCTCCGACTATGAGGACGTCGACACCGAAACACGCCACGGCGCCATCAAACACGCCATTGGGGAACTCGAAAACGCACGGAGGGAACTCCCCGATGAGCGCTGACCGAGACGCCGTCGACCGGATGAACGAGTACTGCGACCTCGTCGACCACACACGCCAGCTCCGCTCGAATGCCCTGGAGATGGACGACCTCGTCAACGATATGCAGTGGATCGCCGCGGGAGGCCGCGGCGCCGTCGACGGCGAGGAGATGGAGCGACTCATCAGGGCATCGCGACGGATCTGCGAGGACCTCGAAGAAGTGTACGCCGACGCGCCGGACCCGTACGAGGTGCAAGACGATGACTGACTCCGACGGCTGCCAGCGCTGCGGCGTCACGACCTCGTCGAGGACGCTCGCCGGCGAGCCACTATGCGAGAAGTGCCAGAAGAAACGTCGCGATGAGCAGACGTCCCGCTCGGTCCACCAAGAGAATCTCAACAGCTACGAATGAGTATACTCGCTATAGTGGCAAAGAAGCACACACTTAGATAATTTTATATCAAAAGGACATACTCTCCATTGATAGGGAGATAGGGACCTCCCAGAGAAGACGTAGGTTCTGACACACCACTGCGTTCCTCTCAGGTCTGACACACCACCTTTTGAGGGTGCCTCTGACGAGCGCTTGCTCGGGGGAGCGTCACTCGCCACTACTGAGTGGTCGCCGTACGAGTATTAGTTATGTGCCTAAGTGTTTAGGACTACGAGACTTGTTAGAACTAGTCATTTATATGTGTAGACAAAACAGACTTGATGTGTTCTCTTCTGAGTAGCTGATTTCACACGTCCCGGAAGTCTGGATGCAACCAGTCGAAGCCATCTGACCTCGTCGAGAGCCACGTCGAATACCAGCCGACGAAAACTTCAAGAATTCCAACTCGGGTGAACAGTCATTAAGTCCGATGTTTATTTCGTATCCGACTAACAACCGAAGAGCATGCATCGACGTGCCTTTCTCGCGGCCACCGGCATGACGCTACTTACTGGTTGCTCGTCACAGGTCGACCAGCTTGCGAACACTCTAGGTGGCGGGACGCACTCGCTCGGAGATACAGTCAATTACGGTGAAGTTGAGGTCACCGTTACAGACGCGATGACTAGCGAGACTGCGACGATGGACGGCAATGAGATAACATCACCTTCAAACGGCATCTTTGCACTATTCAAAATTAAGGCCCACAATACTGACGTAACCGAGCAGGATGCCCCCGGTGTTAACTCCCGGAATTACGAGACACTAGAGGAAGAAGACGGTGTGGTCTATACTGTGGGTATCAACGATATCCGCGTCTATGGGTCCGGTGAGGGAGGACACTACCCTGATGTGGGACCGAGGTACGATTACAGCTACCAACTCGGAGTAAATGGAGCGAAGTTAGAGACGTATCCGGTAGGGTCCATGCGCCCGAGCATTGACGCTGATTCGAAGGTAACAGGTTGGGTTATCGGCGTTATCAAGTCCGAGCAAACGCCGCAGCTTAAAATACAGTATGCGGGTACGTCGGCGATTTGGGAGGTGGGTGATGTTGACCTTTCAACACCAACACCAGATCCCGAGACAATTCCTCTGTGAGAGTATCATCCACTGGCGGAGATCACTGCCGAGCTCACCGAACCAGAGCCCGGCTTTGTCGCCCCGATGTAGGATTTGCAGCGGAAACGGTGGGGTGTCTACTCGCCGTCGCGAGCGCGGCGCTCTTGGAGACGTCGAGGCGATACTCGATCACTTCGTCGGGGACGTCGTCGAGCTCTAGGCGGACGCTCACCATCGCCTCTTTGTCGAAGCGCTCAACGTAGTCAGTTCCTTTGTCGGTGTACTCGCGCCACCCTTCGTATCGCCGTTCGTGACGTTAAGATTTGGGTGAGTTCATACGCGAACGTCTCTATGAGGTATGGAAAGAGTTGCGGGGGCCTACTGGCGGATTTGGACTGAAGACGTCAGCGGGACTGAAGACCCCTACGAATACTTAGAAATGACAGTCTGATGTAGGTCTTCTGGGCGCCTCATGGGGTTGCCCCGCCGACCACGAACTCAGAACCACCGCAGCCGGGACAGCCCTTCGACCCGAGCGGGACGAGTCGGTCGTCTTTGGTCTGTCGACCGGGTGCATAGTTACCGCAACGTTCGCATCGGAGCAAACAACGCTGCATCACTAGCGTGTCACAGGGCGATACGATAGCTACGCTGCGTTAATGTTGAAGGTGAAGTTTAGCTAGTGTGTAGAAGGATGTTTGTCCACAGTAAAGTCTTTCAAGGATGAAAAGTACGGAAAACGCCGCTGCACGGCCTGAGGCCACCTTTTGAATCATGCGCTGTGGACAAGGGAGTCGACCTCGGAACAGCCCATCCCTTCTACGACACTCTTCGATGAACCTCTTGTAACAATATTCAGATGTGAACCTTAGCCGTTAACGCCGTCCAGTGCCTTCCAAAACGAGGGGGAGGAGTGGGACAGAGGCCCTCGTGTGTGGCGCGGCTGTCGACACCGAGGCACCGGGCCTGTTCAATCTCCCCCCTGAATAGAGGCACCCCTTCCTCAGCGCCGACAACCAAGAGAGAGGGCCACGAGGAGGAGAATAGGCTTTTGCACTGTCTACTCTCCGCGACTGTTGTTATTATGTTAACATTTCTTCGCAACACCAGCGCTGCCACTTCAGAGATATTGTTTTGGAAACATAATTTACAGGATAGAATAATGTTTAGCCGCAGGCGTCCCTATTTCGAATATATGGGGACCACTGACCTACTCAACTATCTTGAGGATCGATCTGGGCGTTACCTTCGCGGTGTGCTGCAGTACGACGATGACGAAAACGACGTCCTCTACCTCAGAGAAGATCTCCGGGAAGAACGACTACTGAGTGAAATCGATCGGATGCTTGCACGGCTGAAGCCTGAATCACTTGCAGCCGAGGAACGCTCGTTTCCTTTTGGAGAGCTCTATGTCACCGTCCGGCGCTTCGAGAGCGCCATCATCATGCACTTCCCCATGGGCAAACAGCGTGGGATCGTCGTCTCACTGGAACCGGATGCAGCGCGAAACCTGAACCGGTTCACTTCCGAATGCATCCAACAAATTGACAATTGAGTTAGACAGCGCTACAGAGGACGAATTTATCCCGTGCTCGGCTACACGTGCGACCACGACCTCGGCTGGACAGCGAAGAAGAACAAGACTACTACCTGCTCGTCGTCATCGACGGCGTCGAGGCGATTGAGGAGATGTCTCCCGAGGAGTTCCACGACCGACTCGACGAACTCGGTTTGCTGTAGCCTCGAAACGCCTGATTTTCACTTGCGGCCCCGGTGTCTCAATTTCACTCGTAACGAGGTGTGTTCCAGCGGAAACAGTGGGCCTCACGACTATAACCCGACGACATCAAACTCCGACTCTCCGCAGCGGGGGCAGCCTTTCGAGCCGATCGGGACGAGTCTTCCAGCCCGGGTTCGTTGACCGAGACCATGTCTCCCGCAGCACCGACAGCGAAGGAAGACCCGGTCAACCATGCCGGACTAGTTACGATTCATGACGATAGTGCTGATGGCCGTGGATTGAGAGCGTCACTGTGGACAATATCATTTGTCCACAGTACACTCGCTCTCACCCGAAAGTACGGAAAACCCTCAAGGCGCGGCCCAGGATGTCTAGTGCAATGGGATGGGGTCCACTGCTTGGGCCACGCACGCAGAGGTAAGGACGCGTATTATATATTTTTTGTCATGATATGAACGCGTTGGGTGGCTCTTCGATTATTTAATTCTTAGAATATATTTTCAAACACACATAATTTTATGATGATAGGAAGGCGTTGTTACCAGACAATGAGAAAACAGGTTTCGGTGCTTCTCGTCGTCCTTCTAGTCCTCGTGACAGCGCCTGCGGCTGCGGCTCCCGGAGACGGCAACGGGAATGCGCCCCTCGGTGACCACCTAACGGTCACCGTCGACGGAGATCGTGCGCTCGACGCGGGCGAATCGGGCCAGATCAATGTGACGGTGAAGAACACTGGAAAGCAGACAGTTGAAACCGTCAAGATTGTCGTCCACAACGCTGACGAGGAGCTCGGCGTTGAGGACGGATCGACCCTCCGTGTTCAGAATCTCAGTGGCGGCAGCGAGACCACTATGCCGATATCTATCGATGCTGCAGAAGGCGCAACTGCGGACGGAGAATACGACCTCACAATCACTGTCGAAGATGGAGACGGCGATATTCACGATGTCACGTCAACGACGGTCGACGTCGAGTATGATGTCTGCATTGACCCCGAGGCAGGGTTCTGGGATAAGTGGGGGGAAAATTGCGAGAATCAGTGGTTTGACTGGTTCTGAGCCGCTCTTTCTACACTATGATTGGCACAGCCCGAGCTTCTTTCGCGCTCGTCGAACACCCTCGTCGATATCGAGACCGCGGCCGCGGAGATGCCACAGCGCGACGAACGGGTTGTACGGCGACCACTCGTAGTGCGCGTAGACATCGACGCGGCCGTCATCGCGCTCGAAGAGCATGATGTGCAGTTGCTTCGGAGCGACGAGCATCAGCGCGAACTGCGCCGGTCGCGAGAGTCGGCTAAACCACGGGCAGTAGCCGAAGAAGCCCCACGAACCCACCTCGGGACGACCGTCGGGCGACGTCTTGTGCGCGGCGAGCAGCGTCGGGATACCGCCGAGACCGGTGAGCAGTTCCTCGGCGCCGTCGACGCCGAGGTCCAGGACACCGACGTGCTCGCGCTCGGAGAGTTCGTAGGTCGTGTGAAAGCCGGCCTCGCGGGCCTCGTCGTCGACAACGGGGAGGACTGACCGGAGCGTGCGCCAGAAGGCCGTTTCCCGGGAGAGGCCCTTCGCGCCGACGCCGTAGAAGAGGACGACCGTCGCGAGCAGCGAGACGATCGGGGCGAGGATCGTCATAGGTTCGGCCGGATCGAGTTGGTCGAGAGCTGTACCTGTCGCTATTGCAAGTGAGTGAATCATGAATCAGTGCCCGACAGCGCTCACGCCCGGCGGGCCACCGCGGCGGTCATCGCTCCGCAGAATCCATCATTCCTGATAAAACACTTATTTTATGATAGATTCGAAATTGAATCATGAAACGCCGAGACCTCCTCTACCTTGGCGGTGGCGCGTTAGCTGCCGGCGCGAGCGGCACGTACGTCCTGAATATCAACACCAACGGTGACGTCTCCGCATCGACGAACGACTCAGCAGCGAACGGAACGAAGAGCAGTGCGAACGAGACGTCGATCGTCGATGGCGTCACTGCCACCGCGACGGCGACGCCCGAACCGTCGTTCTCGGCGACGATTCTCTACAACGCCTGCGACGAGGTCGACGTAACAGCAGATTCGTACACCACCGTCATGCTCGTCCACGTCGACGGTGAGTCGACGATCCACCAGGGCGACTACAGCGGCTCGGAGGCCTTCGCGACTGACGGCGGGGCAGTCATCGAGACGACCATCGTTCAGAACAGCGAGGGTGGCGAGCACGAGCGCCCGAACACCGACCTCGACGCGTGTACGGTGACGCCGACGCCCGAGTCGACTGCGACGGCGACGAGCACGCCGGTCGAGACGTTCGCGCCAACGTCGACGCCCGAACCAACTACGACATCGACACCAACCCCTACCCCGAGCCCAACGCCCGACCCGTCGCGACGCGTCGACGACGAGTCTGAGAATAATGCACCACCCCTCCAACTCGGACGAGACGTGGTTCGAGATAGAGTTCACCGTCCAGAACGACAACCCGTTCGCCGTTGAGGTAGAGGTCGAAGGTTCGATACGCGTCCTAGTCAGCGGGGGTGACGGAGAGGAAGACCCGCAGTACGAAACGCTCGTCGAATCGCGTACGAAGAAGCTCTCAGACCTCGAAACGTGGGAGGACGTCATCCGGTGGGACAAGACGGACGGCCCCATCGCCCGCTGGGGGTTCGATATTGTCGACGTGACGAAACTCCGCTAACATCCTATCCTCTCGTCTGGCGGACGTCCGACCGAATCGACGAGAGCGCTGCGGCGAGGTCGTCGGACTCGCGGAAATCCAATGATTGTGACGACTGCCCTCGCGCCGAGAACTCCGTCTGTTCGAGCATTAGCACCTGCCCGTCTAATTCGGGGACTTCGTACGCTTTCCTAGGGACAAGCGATGCTTTCGGGGCGACGTCGACGCTTCCCCCGAGTGCATCCGAGGTGAGTCGTCTCTCCAACTCTGTGCGAGCGAGTGACTCCAGGTCAGCCTCGTTTTCAATGTCGGTCTCGAAGACGACTGCAGGAAACTCGCCGTTCGCGTCGATTTCGGTCTGTGATTCAGCCGTCGCGATGAGGCGTTCTCCGTTGACTTCAGCACCGTAGGCGGTCACTGAGTTCGCGTACTCGCGTGTGTCCTTGTCCCGCTCGACGTCGAGCGTCGTCCAGTCGGCCTGCTCGACGACCTGTCCAGGCGAGCAGATCGTCACGGGCTTCGAGTATTCTTCGTACTCAGTAATCGAGATGAGGCCGTTCCGGGAGACGATCTCTTGGAAGTTCTCGAAGTGGTTGCCGACCAGTTGGCGGTCGTTGATGACCGCGAGCGTGCGCGAAGTCGAACGCGACGTGGTCGCCGATCTCGATGTCTTTCGGTGAGAAGTCGGTGAGCTGGGCGTCGGTGATCATCGGTAGGCACGCTCCACGCCGAACTTGACGGCGCGCTCGAAGATCTCACGGTCTTTCCCCTGCAGCGACTCCAGTGACTTCGCATGACGGATGAAGCGATAGATCGCCTCGACATCGATCCGGAAGCCTTCCTCCTCCATGCGGTCGACGAGCATAGGGACGCGGTCGACGAGCTCCTGCGTCGAGAGGATGTCCGAGTTTGCCGTCAGCCGGACCGACCCGCACGTTCCGCAGGCGGTGCTCGGTCGGTAGATGTCCCGGTAGCCGTACGCGTCGGTCTCGTCGACGGCGACCGTGCGCTCCGCAGTCGGGAGACGGTCGACGTGCTCGAAGTCCCGGTAGCCGACGGTGTGCGTTACGCGCCCCGTGAGTGTCCGTTTGCACCGCTCGAAGCAGTGGTTACAGATTTCGTGGTTGTACCAGATGGCCTGCTCGAACGCGTCTTCGGGGCGTTCGGGTGGCGTTTCTGTACGCGGGAGTGTGGACTGGGGTCTCTGGGTGTGTTCGGCGAGAGACATGGTTACGAGAAATGCTGAGCTACGGGACAATCGCCGCCCGTCCTCGGTTCCCCTCGGGGCGACGACCGGATTGTACGCGTGGCCGTGGGACAACAGTCTCCCCGAGAAGACCGTTGGTTATGTGTGACCACATAGTCAAATCGCCATAAGTTTTGGGTTGCATCGAATGCGTTGAGGGGGTATAGGGGGTGAATCGAAGGGTTAGATGTCTGAAAACGTGAGTTGATTCGTCGACGGTTCGTGTCGACCGCGGTCCTCCCCGGGGAGCTTTGCTGGTGTGAACTCCGCGAGGTAGTCCCAGCACACACAACATAAACCCCAGAGGCTCTGTTGAATCGCTCAATGACTGATATGAACAGTGTGCTGAATATAGAGGATGTACTCACCAATCGAGTATCATTCGCTTCGCGCTCTTGGTGACGAAACAACCGGTAGTGGGGTGTACGTACTTCCCAAACTCAGTTGTAATACTGCACTCTCGTCTTGTTGACAACCTTATCGCTATCGACCTCAGCGAGAGTTCCTCGGCGAAATTCTTCCACCGGGGGATTTCGAAGTGGCTATATCCGACGGTGAGAGTGACACCGAGAGTAGAGTCGAGGAAATAATGTCCATAAAGAGAACGAACCAGATGGACCTATTCTTCCGAATGGCCCGCGAGTTCCCCGTCCGCACCGGAATCTTCACGTTTGGTCTTCCGTTGTTTGCGCTCCTCCAGTTGATTAACGGCATCGTGTACGGCGGTTCGCTCCCACTTATCGGCCTCTTTGCGGCGCTGACGGCTGCGTATTCGGTACACGTTACTACCTATCACGTCGCAGCGTATCGGCGAGAGCAGCTAGCACAAGAGTGGATCGAAAACAACTAGCGTGGCATCCGAAGATGCCCTTCAGGTAACCCTCTCAGGTTGCTGTTCTTCGGGCTTCCGCTTGCTTGCGGTCCTCGCGCGCCTCGTAGGCACTGTAGGCACCGAGGGCGAACGCAAGGAGGCCGACGATGATGTCGTTCCAAAACGCCAAGTCGTTGGTGGCCTCTGTGAATCCCGCGTCAGCGCCGAACATGAACGGCGCTGCGATGAGCCACAGACCCAACAGCGCAGCGACTGAAGCGGCAGCGATGCTTCCAACCTTTTCGTTCGATCGGCGGGAGTAATTGTACGCGCCGACGGCGAACAGGAGGCCGCCGATGATGACGTCGTTCCCGAACTGCGTGGCTGTGATGTCGAACACGAACGCTTGAATCACCATCCACAGCCCAAGCAGCGCGATGACTGCCGATAATCCCTTGCCGCTCTCGTCCGGGTTCGCGCTCTGGCTGCGCGACCGCTCTTCCGTAGTATTGTTACTCATATCAGATTCCTCTCTTGTTGGGAGGCTGTCAATGGATGTAAGCGCGCTACTTGCAACGGCCAGTAGAGGAGAAGCGGAACTTCCCCTCCGCTAAACAATGTAATATGCGATGTCGGCGCTGATCAAGCGAGCCTCTGTACTGATCAATTCAATTCGCTCACATTCGATGCCGCCCCGATGACCGATACGCGCTATCTATTCAGCAGCATCCCTGTGAACTACCAAGGATGTGTTAGAAACACCGTGCGAGATACAGAGGATGAGTTCAGCGCGGCGGCCTCGTTCGTTCCACGTCCAAGAAGCACCCGTTCAGTAGATTGCTTATTGACTGCAATAAATTCAGTTGATCGCTTGGAGAAACTCATCTAACGTATCGGTGAGTTCATCAACCTGTTCTCCATTGATTTCGGCGGAATAGCTGACGATGAAGATGTTCTTCTCATCGGTGCGACGAGCCTCGTCTACTTGTTCGATTCCTTTCCAAATCCCCAGGACTTTGACTTGGCCGTGTTCGGTGTGGTCGTAGGTTCCACCTCGCTCGATAGCCAGATCAGAGTCAGGGTCCGGTAGCTCGTCAGAATCAGCCATATGTACCAATGCTGTGCCGCTAAGCTTGTCTCTGTCGGTAGATACGGTATCTGCTTCCCCTGTACAAAGCGATCACCACTTTCGCAAATCGAATAGAACCTCATGCTGCATTTGCGCCATCTATTCAGCACAGTCGCTGAAACCTACTCAGATACTTTCAGGAAATAACCGGTAAAAACCAATTTCGAATTCCGGAATGAAATCGGGTGACCTGTAAGATTGAAGTAACCGATAACGTGATATTCTATGATATTCATTGAACTGTTATGATGCGGAATATCTGTTGCAGGGAATGTGGCTGTACGCTTTTGTCATTTTCCTCAATGGGTCCAAAGCCGATCGGACAAGATTCGTGCCCAAAGTGTAGTGGAACAGAGTTTTCGTTCAAGTAACCAATATCGGCAACACACCACCTGCTTAGCCCTGACCAGACCGCCGCCCCACGAGCATCGCGACCAGTATGAAGAGATGCACGACGTCGTCGTCGAGAGCCATCTCAGACATGAACGCTTCGTGGTCTTACGTCATCGGTCACCAGCCTCGAGTAGGCGGTTACATCGTTTTACAAGTGCTCTCCTCGCGCTTTTTCGTTCGGACTCCTCGATGAGGACCTCGCGCAGCGACTCGGTGTCCGTGCGTGCGAAGCGGCCGTCGAACTCCAGGAGGTCGTCGTTCGAGACGGCGGCCTGCAGCGACGATTTGGCCTTATGCGACTGGATGTCGCAGTAACTCGCGACGGTGAGGACGGCGCCGAGGGAGACGGTCGACCGCTGCATTCCGCCGGTGTTGTGTTCGACGATCCCCAGGAGTTTGTGGTAGCGGTCGCGACGATCTCCACGGGTATCCTCCTCCTGCTGGACGGGTGCGGTTGCCTGCATCACAGCATCTCCACGTGGTCGTCGGTCGTCTCGACGCGTTCGCCGTCCTCGAGGCCGAGGAGCACGCGCGTACAGTCGCGTCCCTCGACGAGTGTCCCGCGGATGGTGGCGCAGTGGACGTCGCCGGCGTCGTCAGTGTATTCGACCTGTCGGCCGGCGAGGCTGAGGTCGTCTTCTATCTCGTTCGTCGTCTTCGTCGTCGTGTGTTTCGTCTTATTCATCGGAACCGCGGTGTCGTGTGAACTGGTTCACCACAGGTTTCGGCCGGTGTGAACCGACCGGAAATCGGCTGAGGCGACGCAACAACGACGCAACAGCCGATTTACCCACAGCTAACCAACCTTTGCTTACAACTGCTACTCCAACCGTAGTTTCGTGGAGTGCAAGGGCGGTGGTTTTCCGCCGAGTGGCTGCACGTCTACGCCACCCCTCGTTCCGGAATGTCCGTGGTGAACTTGTTCACAGGGACGGGTTCGCCGTGAACTCCCGCGAAGTCTATCTCAAGCGCCTTCTTGATTCGACGGGAGCCACCGCCGTCCTTCGCAGTCGGTTCGAGACGCCCGTCTCGGATGCGTGCCCACTCGAACTCGCTCGCGATGCTGTCGACCAGGTCGTACGAGTAGCGGCGTGAGACGTCGAGCAGGCCCTTGATCTCCGAGGGCGTGACGCGCATCACGTCGTTGCTGTTGTCACGCTTCTGGTCGGCGTAGCGGACGACGGCCGCAATCTTCTGTTCCTTCGTCGTCTTCTCCGCGCCGATGTCACCGAGCGCGTCGAGCTGTTCGTTCAGCCGTTCGTTCTCGGCTTCGAGTTCCTGGACGCGTCTGTGCAGCGAGTCGATCTCGTCGAGAGCGTGGTACGTGGCCTCGATAACGCCGACCTCGCCGTCGTCGTTGGTGCCGCCGACGGTGTTGACGAACTTCCGGAACGCCACACCGAGTGCCTGCTCCTCGTCGTACGCGTCGTCCATCTCCCGGGCGACGTCGTAGTCTCGAGTCACGCCGAACACCCCATTGCTTCCGCTGGAGAACTGCGTATTGCGCGCGAGGGTGTACGGGAGGGTTTAGAAAGTAAAGTTAAATCAGGCTTCGAACCTGAACTGTCAAGCCAGGAGTGGGATTCGAACCCACGAAGTCTCGATTACAAGTCGAGTGCATGAACCGCCCATGCTCTCCTGGCACAGCCGTCAGTTATCGGTCCGTCGGGGCGTTATTATCGTTTTCGACACGCTTCTCCAACTCGACGCGGTGGACGCGGTAGCCCCGTTTTTCGTACAACCGCCGGGCAGCCTCGTTTCCGGCCATCGCTTCGAGGCGGACCACCTCCGCACCAGCGTCGGCGAGGGCGCTCTCGGCGGCGTCCATGAGCGCGGTTCCGACGCCATCGTTTCGGAAGCGCGGTTCGACGTAGACGTTCTGAATCGCGCCGCGAGAAACGTCCTGGGCGTAGCCGTCGGTCTCCGGTCCGAACATAACGAAGCCGACGAGTTCGGAGTCGTCCGCGCGCGCGACGAACAGGCCGCCGGTGACGATATGCCGCGTAATCGCGTCGTGAATTTGGGTGCGGTTCTCCTCGGCGTGGAGGTGTGACCCGAACTCGCGCTGTCCGACGGCGAGCGCCACCCACATCTCGGCGATACGCGCTGCCTCGTCCATCCTCGCCGGTTCTATCTGTACGTTCACGGGGGGTCGTCTACGACTCGCCGAATCCTGTCGGTTCCGTTCGGTGCGATAGAGTATTTTTCCACACATGTCCGTATAGAGTTTTCTGAAATCGGCAGGTGGAACTTCCTTCGAGGCTCTGGATGAAGAAACTTTTATAAGTGTTTCCCGTCCGCACATATCATGGTGATAGTTAGCAATGGGTGTCGCTGAAACCTACTCTCGGGGCCGTCAGTTCGTCGAGAGACGACCGCTGACGCACACCCTCGGCGCTGCGGCGGGGGTACTTCTCGTAGTATATCTTCTCTGGGTGCTCGTCTCACAGCTCGCAACTGGACAGCTACAGATACACGACCTCGCCGAGTTGGTGTGGGACGGGTTGATGCGCGGACTCGTCATTGGACTCGCCGGAGTCGGTCTCTCGATGACGTACAGTATTCTGAACTTCGCGAACTTCTCGCACGGCGATTACATCTCGGCGGGTGCGTTCTCCGGGTGGGCGACGACGTACCTCGTCGCCGGTCTCGGCCGCGCGGACATCGGGTCGCTGTTGCTCGTGGGCGCTGGCGGGTCGGTGTTCGGCGGCGCGCTGGGCATCGGCGTCTCAACGACGCCGCTGGCGGTCGTCCTCGGCGTCGTCATCGCGGGCGTTGGCACGGTGCTTCTGTCGCTGTTCGTCGACCGAACCGTGTTCAAACCGCTGCGCAATGAGGGCGGAATTACGCTTCTCATCGCCAGTATCGGCGTCGCGTTCGCGCTTCGGTACCTCATGCAGTTCGTCTTCGGCTCCGAGGTTCGGGGGACGACTTCGCAGCCGCCCGCGTACTCGTTCTACGTCATCGACGGGTGGCTCCGCGTCAACTACCACGATATGACGTTATTCGTTATCGCCGTCGGCTTGATGCTCGCGGTCCACCTGCTCCTGCAGCGGAGCAAACTCGGCAAGGCGATGCGCGCGATGGCCGACAACGGTGACCTCGCACGCATCACCGGCATCCCGACCGAACACGTCGTTCGCTGGACGTGGATCATCGGCGGCGCACTCACCGGCGTCGCGGGCTACATGTTCGTCCTCTGGAAAGGGACGCTCGCGTTCGACGACGGGTGGCTGCTCCTGCTGTTGATCTTCGCGGCGGTCATCCTCGGCGGCATCGGGTCGGTGTACGGCGCTATCGCCGGTGGCATCGTCATCGGTCTCACTGCGTCGATGGCAGTCATCTGGATACCGTCGGCGTTCGCCCGTGCCGCTGCGTTCGTCGTGATGATTCTCATCCTGCTCGTTCGTCCGCAGGGCATCTTCGCCGGGAGGTCGACGGCATGAGCGCCGACGCCGATTCGGGCGAAAACGCGACGAGGAGCCGCGTCGACGACGTGATGGGGAGGCTCCGAGACGGCGACACGGGGTTGATTCTCCTCGTCCTCGGCGGCATCTATCTCGCGTACATCCTCAGCGGCGTCGTCCTCGGCTACCAACTCCGCGGGCAGCTGAACTCCGTGGCAGCGCTGACGTTTTACATCGGCGTGTTCGGGCTGCTGGCGCTGGCGCTGAACCTCCACTGGGGTTACACCGGGCTGTTCAACATCGGTGTCGTCGGCTTCATGGCCGTAGGCATCTACGTGATGGCGCTCGTCTCGAAACCCGTCTACACGCCGGGCGGCGCGGCGCAGGTCGGTGGACTCGGACTCCCGCTGTGGGTCGGCGTGCTCGCCGGGATGCTCGCGGCGGCGGTGTTCGGCTTCGTCGTCGCGCTCCCGGCGTTACGGTTGCGAGCGGACTACCTCGCCATCGTCACCATCGCGATGTCCGAAATCGTCCGCTTCTCGTTTCTCGCCGGCGAGTTCCAACAGTTCCAACTGTTCGGCGAGCGTGTCGGCTTCGGCGGCGGGTCGGGACTCATCCTCGACTACACACAGCCGCTGGAGGCGTTCTTCAGAGCGTTCGGACTCTGGGACGCGTATCTCAGCTTCGTGGGGGCGTTCGGCACGTTCGGGCCGCTGAACCTGAACAACCCGAAACCCATCGTCGACAACCTCGTCTACGGTGGGGTGCTGTTGCTGTTCGTCGCGGGCTACTACTGGCTGCTGAAGCGCACCGGCGAGTCGCCGTTCGGACGCGTCCTGAAGGCGATTCGCGAGGACGAGGACGTGGCGAACGCGCTCGGCAAGAACACGAACCAGTTCAAGATCAAGTCGTTCATGCTCGGCTGTGCGCTCATGGGTCTCGCTGGGATTCTCTGGCTGGCCGGACAGGGTGCGGTGACGCCGAACTTCTTCCGCCCGCGTATCACCTTCTTCGTCTGGATCGCGCTCATCATCGGCGGAGCCGGGTCGAACACGGGGAGCGTCCTCGGCGGCGCCATCTTCGCCGGGGTGCTGTATCAGGGACCGCTCTACCTCAAGAACGTCCTGGAGGCGGTGCTCCCGCAGACCGACGCGCCGAACGGGTTCGGACCGGCGGTCGCGCCGATCTTCCAGTCGCTCGACCCGCTCCCGTTCGTCTGGTACACCCTCGACAGCATCCGACAGCTCCAGTTGGTCATCATGGGTCTCGTACTCATCTGGCTGATGCACAACCGCCCGGAGGGGCTGTTGGGCCATCGCAAGGAGATCGCGGCGAGTATCGACCTCTCGCGTCCGGATAGTCCGTCGTCGACACCGACGGCAGCGACAGACGGGGGCGAGCGCGATGAGTGAAGCGAGCGGACCGAACGAGGCGACCGACGAGACGGAGACGACCGACGAGATGACGGACACGACGACCCAGTCGACGGCGACCGAACAGCAACCGACCGAGACGCACGACGCCGGAACCACTGCCTCCGACGCGGCGGAGTATCCGCTCCGCGTCGAGAACCTCCGCAAGACGTTCGGAGGCATCGTCGCCGTCGACGACGCGAGTTTCGAGGTCGAACGCGGCACGCTCACGGGCCTCATCGGTCCCAACGGTGCCGGGAAGTCGACGACGTTCAACCTCATCACGGGGATGTACACGCCCGACGCGGGACGCGTCGTCTTCAACGGCGAAGAGATCACGGGACTGCCGCCGTACCGCGTCGCCGACAGGGGACTCGTCCGGACGTTCCAGATCGCCCGCGAACTCTCCGAGATGACCGTCCTGGAGAACATGATGCTCGCGCCGAAGCAGCAGCGCGGCGAAGCGCTGTGGCGCTCGGTGACGCCGGGCGTCCGAAACGACGTCGTTCGACAGGAGGAAGAGTTGCTCGACAGGGCGTGGGAGATGCTCGACTTCTTCGAGATAGACCACCTCGCCGAGGAGTACGCGGGCAACCTCTCGGGCGGTCAACGGAAACTGCTGGAGATGGCGCGCGCGCTCCTGACGGACCCCGATATGCTGCTTCTGGACGAACCGTTCGCGGGCGTCAACCCGTCGCTGGAGCGCCGTCTGCTCGAACACGTCCACGAACTGCGCGAGCAGGGTTACACGTTCCTGTTAGTCGAACACGATATGGACCTCATCATGGAGAACTGCGAGCACGTCATCGTGATGCACCAAGGGAGGGTGCTCACCGAAGGGACGCCCGCCGACATTAAGCAGAACAAACAGGTCGTCGAAGCGTACCTCGGAGGGAACGTATGACGCTGCTGAAGGTGCGCGACCTCGACGCCGGCTACGGCGACTTGCAGATCCTCACCGACGTGGATCTGGACGTCGAGGAGAGCGAGTACGTCACCATCGTCGGCCCCAATGGGGCAGGAAAGTCGACGGTGATGAAGTCCGTCTTCGGCCTCACGAGCCACATGGGCGGCACGGTGACGTTCGCCGACTCGGAGATCACCGGCGCGAACCCCGAGGACATCATCCGACTCGGACTTGGGTACGTCCCGCAGAACGACAACGTGTTCGGGGCGCTCTCGGTGCAGGAGAACCTCGAGATGGGGGCGTACATCCTCGACGACGTACCCCAGGAGTCGCTCGACGCAGTGTACGAGCGGTTCCCCATCCTCAAAGAGCGACGCGAGCAGAAGGCGGGGACGATGAGCGGCGGCCAACAGCAGATGCTCGCGATGGGTCGCGCGCTGATGCTCGACCCCGACCTGCTCCTCCTGGACGAACCGAGCGCCGGTCTCGCGCCCGACCTCGTCGACGAGATGTTCGACAAGATAGACGAGATCAACGAGGCGGGGACAGCCGTCCTGATGGTCGAGCAGAACGCCAAAGAGGCGCTGCGGCGCTGCGACCGCGGCTACGTCCTCGTCAACGGACAGAATCGCTACATGGACACCGGGCGGGCGCTGTTGGACGACGAGGAGGTCAGACAGGACTTCCTCGGCGGGTAGTCGGCCGTCTGCGCGTCTCTTTTCGCCGTCGTCGAACGAGGACACTCCGAAACGGCTTCCTTCGCCGAGCGAACCTACCAACTCGATGCGAGACGACCACCGTTCGATGCCGGAGCAACAGCAAGTGGCCGCGTTTCTCGACCGGTACGAGCTGCACGCCGACCCGGCGTACCAACTGCTCGACCTCACGTCGGAAGTCGGCGAACTCGCCGCGGACGCGACGAAATCCTCTCAGTGGGGCGCGTCGCCTGAGGACCTCGACGTCGAGAGCGACGAGTTCGGTGACGCGCTGTTCTCGCTTCTGACCGTCGCCGAGTCGCTCGACATCGACGCGGGCGACGCGCTGCGTGAGTCGCTCGAGAAGTATCAGCGCCGCATCGTCGACACTGGGAGCGCGTCGTCGGACGAATAAAATCGGAGTCGGGTACTGCCGTCGAGTTCAGTTGCCGAGCGCCGTCTCGATGACCGACGAGTACGAGGACTCGCCGATGTTGAACGACACCTGATTCGTGACCGTGCCGTCGAACTCGCTCTCGAACACTTCCGCGAAGCGCTCCGAGAGCTGCTGGCCGTAGTCGTTGTTGACGTACAGCGTCGCCGCGGAGCTGGCGTCGAGGCGCTCGGAGGCGACCTGCGCCATCACGCGACCCTGCAGGAAGTCCGAGGGTGCGGTCCGGAAGATGAAGTCGTTGTCGTCGAGGTTCGACACCGACAGCGCCGTACTCGACGGCGAACAGCCGACGACCTCGTTCGGAATGAACGCCTGCTGGGAGACGGGGACGTTGACGCCCGACGACGCCGACCCGCACACTGCGGGGACGCCCGCGCTGACGAGCGAGTTCGCCGCCGCGACGCCAGCGTCTGGCGAAGTCTGACTGTCTTCGACCTGCGCGTTGACCGTGAGGTCGACGTCCGCGTCGTTGACCTGCATCGCCGGAATCTGCGCTGCCTGAATCATCGGCTGTCCGACCGACGCGAGGTCACCCGTCTCCGGGAGGAGAATGCCGACCGACACTTCGCGCCCGAGACCGCCGGGAGCGCTGTCGGCCGAGGGTCCGGAACCTTCGGGGCTGTCGCCCTCGAACGCCTGCGTCTCCAGCGTTGGCGTCTCTGAAGAGCTCTGACCGGCGAACTCCCAGATGGCGTACGCCGCCGACGCCGGGTCACCCTTTTCGTTGAAGTTCGTCGCACTCGAAGCGCCTTGGTAGTTGATGTCGTCGCCGTTGGCCGCCGCTTCGACGGCTTCGACGAAGTTCTGCGGACCGAACTCCTCGCCGCCGGGGTTGGCGATGCGGCGGAGTTGGTCGCGAATCGCCGGACCGCTGTTCTCGCCGGCGGCGACGTTCGCGAGGATGAGAAGCGCTACGGAGTCGTACGACTGCGACGTGAAGACGCTAGGTGAGGCGTCGTACTCGTCTTGGAACAGTTGGTTGAACGCGTCCTGGTTCGGACCGCCCGCCGCGGGAGCGGTCCCGGTGACGTTCTCCATATCGTTGCCGACCTGTGCGGGCATGTCTCCGTCCTGCAACCCGTCGGGGACGAGAATCGACTCGCTCCCGTCGCTCGCGCTGTAGTAGTCGCGGAACAGCTGAATCCCGCTCTCGGGGTAGCCGATGACGATGAGCGAGTCGGGACCGCTTCCGCCGCCTCCGCCCCCACCGCCGTTGCTGCCGTTCCCACCGTTTCCGCCGTCTCCACCGTTTCCGCCGTCTTCGCCCGGTCCTTGTACACACCCGGCGAGACCGACCGCACCGGTCACACCGACTGCTTTCAGAAAGTTACGCCGTTGGATACCACGTGTCATGTTACCGGATGGGAATGGGTAGTTTATAAAGTTACGCCTTTCCAGCTGACAGGAATTACACGGTGCCACGACGCGGTCCCGTGGTTCTCAACGAAAGAGTGTGCGCCGCCCGGAGTCGTCTCACACCTCTCGGCAGTCAGAACAGACGAGTTGGCCGTTGACGTTCGAGAGCGTCCGCGCGAGCGACCCGCACACCTCGCAGATACTCTGCGAGGAGTACGTCTCCGAGTCGATGCCGCCGTTCGTCTCGGCGTTCGGGAGGTTCCCGCCGGGGTCGCCGAACTCGCTTCCGTCGGCGGACGCTCCCTCCTGGCTGTCCGCTCGCAGTTCCTCTTGGGTCAGCGTCGCTGCCATCAGGATGTCCCGTTCCGTGAGCAACCCGACGAGTTCGCCGTCGTCGACCACGAGCGCCCACGGCGTCGCCTCCGACCGCATCCGGTCTTCGGCGACGACGAGCGCCATCTCCGACTCCACTATCGGTTCGGGGTCGGTCATCACCGCGGAGACTGGCGTCTCGTCCTCGTCGTCCAGTACGACGCCGAGCGCCGCGCGCGAGGAGACGACACCGACCGGTTCGTTTCCGCGAAGGACGACGATGCAGTCGGCGCCCTCCTCGAACATCAGCTCCGCGGCGGCCCGCACCGGGTCCGACTCGCTCACCCCGACGAACTCGCGCTCCATGGCATCGCGTACCGTGACATCCGTGTTCATACTAGAAAGATGGCCGGAATCGGGCTAAAATCTACCCCCAGTAGAGTTAATCCGTCCCGCGTGCTACGTCTTTAGTCCGGCAGTCTCGGCTTCCGTGCTCGCTGTCACCCTGTATCCCGACATCCTCTCTTGCCGTCCAGTCGGCAGTTTGGAGAGTCGAAACGTATCAACTGAGTCGAAACGAGCGTCGGAAGCAGTAAGTTCAAATCGCTCGGCGAACGCCTACCAGTAATGACCATCCCCTCGTTCGTCATCGGCATCGCGGGCGGCACGGGGGCGGGAAAGACGACCGTCTCGCGGCTCATCACCGAGGGCGTCGGCGAGTCGGTGACGCGAATCCCGCTCGACAACTACTACGAGGACCTCAGCCACCTCGACTTCGAGGAACGAACGGAGGTCAACTACGACCACCCCTCGGCGTTCGAGTGGGAGTTGCTCCGCGAGCAGCTGTCGACGCTCACCGAGGGCCAGTCCGTCGAGATGCCGCAGTACGACTTCGAGGCGCACAACCGAAAGGACGAGCGCGTGACGGTCGAACCGACCGACGTCATCATCCTCGAAGGGATTCTCTCGCTGTACGACGAGGAGGTAAACGAGATGATGGACCTGCGTCTGTACGTCGAGACGGACGCCGACGTGCGGATTCTCCGGCGCATCGAACGCGACGTTGTCGAGCGCGGACGGGAGCTGGAGGGCGTCATCGGCCAGTATCTCTCGACGGTCAAGCCGATGCACGAGCAGTTCATCGAACCGACGAAGAAGCACGCCGACCTCATCATCCCCGAGGGGGCAAACAGCGTCGCTGTCAACCTGTTAGAGGAGAAAGTGCGCGCCGAGGTCGCCGGCGACGTAGCGCGCGGCTGGGAACGGGAGTCATTCGACCGCGAGGTGTCCGACACGGTGACGCTTAGCGAACCCGAACCCTGAGGCGGAGAGACCGTTACGACCGCGTTCGCGTGAACTGGTCCGCGCCTTCGTAGAACCAGTAGCCGTTGTCTCGCATCGCTCGTCCGACCGCCTTGTGGAAGTCGACGAAGTCCGAGAACTCCTCCTGGTCGACGTGCTCGAAGATGTCGCGCAGTGCGACGACGCGCTCGGAGTCGAGGCGAATCGGGTCGTCGCCGTATTCGGCGACGAACTCGTCGCGGTTCAGCGGGAAGTCCTCGTCCTCGTCGACCTTCTTGGCGATGACGGCGTGGCCGTACTTCCGGCGTCCTTCGCTGCCCTGCTCTCCGTCGGGGTCGTGTGGCCAATCCATATCGGGCAGTTGGATAGCACTCGCAAAACCGTTACGCCTCGCGCGTCGGTCCGGCCTCGGCCCTCACTGCGAGAGTTCAGGTCCCGTGGCGGGCCGCGTTACGCCAAACCGTTCGGTCACCCCATGTGTGAGTACTCGCTGAGCGCGACGAAGTTCTCTGAATGGCAGGCTGCGCAGTGGTTCGGCGGGTCGTAGCGACGGTTCTCGCCGGAACCAACGACATTCCCGGCGTAGATGAGATGGCAGTCTTGGCAGACGAACTCGGACGGTCGTTCTGGTACGTGCGACATACGTTAACTTATCTGAACAGGGATTTGTAACTTCGCCACACTGCCGGCGAGACTCGCGTTAGGGTGACGTTCTCGATCGGCGAGCAGAGTGTTTACTCGCCGTGGTGTTCGCGCGATAATGCAGTGGGATTGGGATTCGAACCTGCCGAGACGGTCGCTCCCTTTGGTCGCGCTGCGACTCGTCTGCTCGAATCCCCGTTGACGCCGATTTACGCGCTCACGCGGTGGCGAGTAGACGAGCTACTCGCCGTAGTGATCGCGCGAAAATCCAGTGGGACTGGGATTCGAATCACGTCCGGACGGTCCCGCTCGTTCGCTTCGCTCACGTCGCGGGCTGCGACCGTTCTCCTTCGAATCCAGTTGTCTCCGAATCAGACACTCGCGGAAGAGGCAAGCGGATACACCGCTCGCCGTGTGCTCGCGTCAGAATGCGGTGGGACTGGGATTCGAACCCAGGAGGCCGAAGGCCACCTGCTTTCAAGGCAGGCGCAATAGTCCACTCTGCCATCCCACCCAAGCGGTGTGCGTTCGACCCGGCGCTGACACGCGGTTTCGCGGCTTCGAACCACGAATCCACTGGCGACCGCTTGGACCACCGAGGCCCGACCGAATAACACCGACCGTCGCGAAATCGCCACCAGCGGGGTCTGTAACCCTCTTTACGCCCGCAAGAGTTGAAAGTATCGTTCTCACTCCCACCCCCGACAGGGGAACGTCTCAGACGAGGCTGAGTTCGGAGTCCATCAGTCGTTTCAGCTGAGAACGATGCTCGATATCGCCGAGTGCCACGGTGCGAGCCTCCTGGTCGTAGATGATGAGGCCGTCATCGACCAGTTTTGGGAGGTGACAGTGGTGGAGCGCGATTTGTATCCGTTCGATTCGTTCCTCGGCTCTGTTCAGACTTTCGTCCGAGACGGTTTCGGTGATCTCAGCCGCTAATTCGGCTAGGTTCCGAGCAGTGTCTACTTCGTCCAGGATTTTGAGCGTGTGCCATCGAAGTGGATGAGTAAGAACTTCGAACGCGTTTGTCGTGGGTGTGCTGGCAGGTAGTTGCATCGACACCGTTTAGCCGACGCAATAGCAAAGAGATTTCGTTAATCTCAATCCTTTGATTGCGAAAATCGAAACTCAGTTTGTTTCGATAATCGAATCGCATTACCGAACTCTAGCGGCGGACGATGTCCGGATCCGGATCTGCTCTTAGCGACAATACAGCTAGTCCCCGGAACTCTTCGTCGATCCCAGTGGAGCGTTAGCCGTCAGTTCGACGGTACCGTCAGCGGCGATACGTACGGTAACGCCTGCATAGAGGAACTGAACGTGCCCTCGACTCATGGATTCGATAATCGTCTCCAGCGCGTTTGGGTCGATACTGTGGTACAGGGGCGGTAGCTCGTCCGGTTCAGTAGCGGAATCGTCTGCGACCAGTCTCACGATCTGCTGGGATATCGAGTGAGAACGATCCATCGTAAAGTGGAAGAAACGCTTCGGTACTATAAATCTCATCTAATAACGCTACGTTTACGCCGCCTACACCCGTTATTCGCTTCGATAATCTAAATCATCTTGACGGGAGGAGACACCGACGTCGTACTCGCTAGGGTGTTCATCCTCTACGTCGCTACTGATGTTTTCCGTACCGAAGTGATTGAACGGACGGAAGTAGTGGTGACGGATCAGATCCTCGCTCTCGATATCCATTCCCATCTCGTCGAGTTTCGTCGCGACGCGTGTGACGTCGTCGTGGTGGGGTGCAACAACCTTGATTTCGATGTTGTTGCGACCGGTCATCACTTCGTGAACCTCGACGACCCCCTCTATCTGGAGCGCTTCCCGCGCCAACGCCTCACGTTCGACGATTCTGGTAGAGCACATGAAGCGAATCTGGAGTTGATACCCCGCTGCCTCGTAGTTGATCAGCGGGGCGTATCCCTGGATGACGCCCTCTTCTTCGAGCTTTTCGATGCGGTTCCGAATCGTTCCATCGGAGACGCCGACCCTCTCGGCGAGGTCTACTGCGGTCGTGTGGCGAGCGTCACGCTGGAGCAGTTGAAGAATAGCGCGGTCGACCCGATCGAGTGAGACGTCGTCCGTGGCAGGAGGCATAGGGAGATGTTCGTCCTCGACTCACTTCGTTGAAGTGGCCGAAATGGCTGTATTTCGCGCGCCACCTGCTGGAGAGTCGGGACGTCCAATCCGGACGACCAGACGGGGAGGAGAAGCCGAAAATCGAACGTTTTCGGAACGAACCGGAGATACCGAACGCTGCACGCGTCCTACTCGAAGACAATCGTCCACTCGGCCATCCCATCGGCGTCGTACTTCCGGCGGTCAGGGCACGTATCGTCGGCTTTCACACGCGGACGACCTGCTTCGCTCCGTCCTCGACGGCGACCCGGAGACCAAGTTCCGCGACGAACTCGGCGGTGTGCTTCGGGACGATGCGCCCCGCCTCGCGGCGGGCGTGCAGCATCGGTAATACCGTCAGGAGGTCGGCTCCCGTCTCGACGGTCGGTTGCATCGGAACGAAATCCACGTCGAGACCCGCATCGCGGCCGTGGGCGGCGAGCGTCTCGATTTCGGGGTCGGCGAACGCCTCGATGAAGTCGATCGGCTCTGCGAACGCCGCGTAGTAACAGCGACCGTCGGCGGAGGGACCGAGCACGACGGGCGAAGCGCGGAGTTTCATCGCGGCCGAGTCGACGAGCGTCCGCGTGAGAAATGGCGCGTTCCCGCGAACGACGGCGACGGACTGCTCACCCTCGGTGTCGAGGAGGTGCGTGACTGTGTTGCCCGCGCGGGCGTCGAACGTCGAGCCGACCTGTTTCTCGACGCGCACGTCCGAGAGGTCGCCGAGGGCGTCGGCGGCGACAGCGCGAACCGCCGCCGCGGCGGGTTCGTCGGTGACGAACTCGTCGGGGAGATGCTCGTCGGGGCGGTAGTTGACGAGCAGTTCGCCGCCCGAGCGCACGGCCGCGAGGAACGCGTCTTTCAGCATCGCGGTGTAGAGGTCGGTGACCTCCGATTGGGTGAGCGGACTCGTCTCGGCGAGCTTCGGGAGCACGAGGCCCGGTCGCGGCGGGTCGGCGAAAACGGCGACGACGGTCATACAGGTCTCTCGTGGCGGCGAGTTCTTGAACCCGGTGGTGTCGCGACGGCGAGCGGCCGCGTTCGACGAGGAAAGCGAAAGGAGGAGGGTCCGTCGTGGTCCCGTGCGCCCGCCCGACCGACGAACTGGTATCGGCCGACTCGGATGCCGGTCGACGAACGGTTACCGCTGCTGTGGCAGTTCGTACACGTCGACTTCGCCGGTGCTGAACACGACGACTTCGTACTCTCCGTACGTGAAGCCGACGTACCGCATCGGGGTCGCCTCCGGTGTGGAGTTGCTCGACAGCACCGCCTCCGCGAAGCCGAGGTCGATGACGTTGCCGATCGGCGGTTGCAGTTGGAGGGGTTGAGTGTCCATCGCCGCCGCGAGCGCCTTCGCGACGGCAAGTGTCAACGAGTCCGGGTCGTCGGGGTCGTACGTCGCACTCGCGACTTCGGTACGACGTGCTGAGACGAACTCGTCCACCGACGCGCTCGCATCTGAGGAACTCGAATCGGCGGAATGCTCGGTAGTCGACCCTCGACTCGAATCATCCGCTGGATCTCCCTTGGAGTTGCCCGGTCCATCCATGTCCGTCAGTTCTGGCGGGATACCGATTTAAATGCCTTATGGATTATTTCCCAGAATGTTTGCTACAATTTTACTAGTGAATGTTGTTCTCTAAAACGACACACTTCGTTCGTTGATACTGATATCAGAGTATCAAAATAGATGAGTGACCGGGGAGAAATACTCTTTGCCGTCAACGTCGATGCGTGAGGTATGGACGCCGTCAAACATCTCACGCGACTCGTCGTCGCCGTTGGCGGACTCGCGGCCCTCGGTGCGCTGCTCACATTTTTCGCTGTCGGGCTGTCGGCGGCGACAGTCGTCACTTCGGCGCTGCTCGCCCTCCTCGTCGCGGCGACGGTGCGGTTTGCGATACAGCGGACGGCGAGGACGGAGACGCCCTACTGGTGACCGGCGGCGGAGACGGCTGCACAGCCGTAGATTACCGCCCGCGGCGACCCTTCGTCTGTCGGTAATCGCGGCCGAAGACGTTCTCGACGACGTGTTCGACGAACGCCTCGGTCTGTTCGTCGGTCTGTCTGTCGAGTTCGACCATCGGCACGAGTTCGAAGCCGCGGCCGCGAATCGTCGTCGCGTGTTCGGCGTCCACGTCGAAACTGTCGACGCGCCGGGTGGTGTAGTCGAACGCCAGTGCTTCGAGCGCCCGCTGACCGACGGGGACGATGATTTCGGGGTTTATCATCCGAATCTCGGCGTTGAGATACGGCTCGCAGGTGTCGATTTCCTCGTCGTTCGGCCCGCGATCGGGGTGGCGACAGCGCGTGAGATTCGTCAGAAAGACGTTCTGGAGGTCCGGTTCGGTCGTTTCGGGCGACGACCGCGAGAAGCCGAGTTCGCCGAGAACGTACTGGAGTCGCTCGCCCGCGGCGTCGCCGACGAACGGAACCCCCGCCTCGTCGGCCCCGGCGCTCGGCATCTCCCCGACGAAGACGAACTCCGCGCCCACGTCGCCGTAGCCGTGGACGAGATGCTCGCGCGTCTCGCAGAGCGCTGGACAGTTCGTGCAGTGTTCGTCCATGCTGAAGGGGTTCTCCAGCGTATGCTGGTGGGCGTCCACGGCGGGGGGTTGGGGAAGGGAAGATAAAACGGTGCGGGAGGGAGCGGTGTCGGTTCCGAACTAAGTCGCTCACCGCCGCAATCCGCCCTGCTCCTTGATGTTCATGATGTGGCGAACGTTCAGGTAGATTTCCTCGGGCGAGGTGTCGCCGTCGGGGTCGTAGAGGTCGCTCACGCGGTAGAGAATCGCCGAGAGTTGCTTGCTCTCGGAACTGTCCCCGTAGACGTCCTCGGCGACCTCGCGGAGCACTCGAACCCGCTCGTCGTCCGGCCGAAAATCGGCGTCGGAGTCGGGGGCCATCTGCCAGTCCGGTTCGTCCTCACTCTCTTCGCCCGTGCCATCGGGTTCGACGGATTCTTCGCTCATCTCTGCGAGCGGAGCTTCATCCGATTGACGACGCCGACGTTGTTGGCGACGTTCTCGGTCAGCACGCGGAACGCGTCGGCCGTCTCGCCCTCGTCCTCCAGCACGATGGGTTCACCGCCGTCGCCGCCGGTCCGAACGTCGGGATCGAGCGGAATCCCGCCGAGGTACGGGAGATCGGTCTCCTCGGCGAGCGCCTTTCCGCCGCCGGAGCCGAAGATGTCGTGGCTACTGCCGCAGTCGGGGCAGACGAAACTCGACATGTTCTCGACGACGCCGAGGACGTTCGTGTCGTGGGTGCCGAACATCCGCAGTCCCTTGCGGGCGTCGTCGAGCGCCACGTCCTGCGGCGTCGTTACGATGACCGCGCCCGTCAGCGGCAGCGTCTGCAGAATCGTCAGTTGGGTGTCGCCGGTTCCTGGAGGTAAGTCGAGCACGAGATAGTCGAGTTCGCCCCACTCTACGTCCTCGACCAGTTGGGTCAGAATCTTGTGGACCATCGGGCCGCGCCAGATGACGGGGTCGTCCTCGCCGACGAGAAACGCCATCGACATCAGCTTCATCCCGTACTTCACGGGCGGGATGATGGTCTCCTCCGCCGTCGCCTGCGGGTGGTCGTCGGCGGCGACCATCCGCGGGACGTTCGGCCCGTACACGTCGGCGTCGAACAGGCCAACGCGCGCGCCAAGTTGCGACAGCCCGGCCGCGAGGTTGACGGCGACGGTCGATTTGCCGACACCGCCCTTGCCGGAGGCGACGGCGATGACGTTCTTCACGCCGGGGAGCACCTGCTCGCTCTGCGAGAGCGACGACGGCATCTTCGCCGAGAGGTCGACGTCGACGCCCGCGTCCAAGAGCACCTCGCGGACGCGACTCGCAATCTGCGTTTCGTGCGGCGCGTAGGGCGCACCGAGCGCGAGTGACACGCGGGCGACGCCGTCGTCGACCTCGACGGCGTTGACCAGACCGAGCGAGACGATGTCCTCGCCGAGGTCCGGGTCCTCGACCTCGCGCAGGAGGTCTCGTACGTCAGCTTCGTTCATGCCCTCATGGTGGGTCCGTGGCTCGAATAAGGGTTATGTAAGCGGTGAGGCGAAGGTGGCCCCAAACCCTCGCCATCGCATACAACTATTACCCGCTCCGCGTGAGCGTACACCATGCGATTCGCACTCACGGTCGCGCAGCGAGCAGTTAGAGACGACGCGCGGGAGTTCGCGGAGTCGACCATCGTTCCACGCGCGGACGAACTTGACCGGGACGAAGCGTCCCCCGAAACGATTCTTGGGGACCTCGCCGACCGCGGGTACACCGGACTGACGGTCCCCGAAGAGTACGGCGGCCGCGGCGAGGGGATGGTCGAACTCGCGCTCGTCACCGAGGAACTGTCGGCGGGACTCATGGCCGTCGCGAGCGCGGTCGCGCTCCACCTCGGCGTCGCCGAAATCGTCGAACGGTTCGGAACCGACGCGCAGAAGGAGCGCTTCCTGCCGGCGATGGCCGGCTACGACCGCGTCGGCGCGCTCGGCCTCAGCGAGGAGAACGCCGGCAGCGACAAGCGAGGGATCGAGACGACTGCGACGCGGGAGGGCGACGAATGGGTGCTGAACGGTCACAAGCGCTGGGTGACGAACTTCCACGACGCCGACGAGGTGCTCACCTACGCGAAGACGGGACCCGAGGAGGACGCCCCGCGGAACGTCACCGCCTTCCTCGTCCCCGCCGACGAGTTCGAGGTCGACACCGACTGGGAGACGCTGGGCGCGCGGAGCGTGAAGTCGCCGAAGGTGACTCTCTCGGGCGTCCGCGTCCCGGACGAGCGACGAATCGGCGAGGTGGACGAGGCGCTCGTCCAGCGCGGGAGCGCGAAGACCGGGGTCAACGTCCCCGCGCGCGCCGTGGGCCTCGCCCGCGCCGCGCTCGAAGACACCGTCGCGTACACGAGTCAGCGCGAGCAGTACGGCGGACGAATCAACAACTATCAGGGTGTCCGGTGGCGGGTCGGCGAGATGGCCCGGTGCGTCGACACCGCGCGACTGCTCACGCTCCGCGCGGCCGACAACGCCGACCGCGGCCGCGACGCGAGCCGCGAGTTCGGGATGGCGAAGGTGTACGCTACGGAGGCCGCCGTCGACGTGACGAACGACGCGCTCCAACTCCACGGCGGTATCGGTTACACGACCGAGCAGCGGGTCGAGCGCTACCTGCGCGACGCCCGCCTCCTGACTATCGCCGGCGGACCGAACGAGGGCCACCGCGACACCGTCGCCGACGCGGTTTACGAGCGCGGCGCGTGACGCGGAGACCGTCCGAGAAGCGTCGGATCGTCGCCCGTCGACGGCGACCGTCGAGCGCGCTCGGCGGACCGCTTGCAACCGAATCTGTTTACATCTTCCCCGATTGTTCCCGCTCATTTAAGCATGTACACACGAAGATCACGACATATGCTCACGGACGACTTCGGCAGGGACGTCACCGGCGTCCGCATCTCGCTCACGGACCGGTGTAACTTCGACTGCGTCTACTGCCACAACGAGGGATTGGGCGACACGCGGGGACCGATGGACCCGCAGGACGACGAGATGAGCGCCGACGACGTGGTGCGCTTCCTCGAAGTCGTCGAGGAGTTCGGCGTCGGGAAGGTGAAGTTCACCGGCGGCGAACCGATGCTCCGCGAGGACCTCGAGGAGATAATCGAGCGAACGCCCGACTCGATCGAGACGTCGCTGACGACCAACGGGACGTTCCTCCCCGGCCGCGCGGAAGACCTGAAGGCGGCGGGGCTCGAACGGGTGAACGTCTCCCAAGACGCGCTGGACCCGGAGGCGTTCGCCGAAATCACGAAATCCGGCGCGTACGACCGCGTGATGGAGGGGGTTCGGGCCGCCCTCGACGCCGGACTCGACCCGGTGAAGCTGAACATGGTCGTCTTCGAACACACCGCGGGCTACGTCGAGGGGATGGTCGACCACGTCGCCGAGAACGACGGCCTCCAACTGCAACTCATCGAGTACATGCCCGAACTGACGGGTAAACCCGAGTGGAGCATCGACATCCAGCGCGTCCACGACTGGCTCGCGGACATCGCCGACCGAGTCGAACACCGCGAGATGCACGATAGAAAGCGCTACTGGGTGAACGGGGGGATGGTCGAAATCGTCGACCCCGTCGGCAACGAGACCTTCTGCGCGAACTGCCACCGCGTGCGCGTCACCCACGAGGGGTACCTGAAGGGCTGTCTCAACCGCAACGACGACCTGCGGCCGATGGGCGACATGACGAAGCCCGAGATTCGCGAGGCGTTCCGCGAGGTCGTCGAAAATCGGGTTCCGTACTACGGCGAGTACCTCGTCCGCGACGAGAGCGACGAGTGGGTACTCAACGAGAAGTACCTACCCGCGTAGGGGTGGGTTCTCACCGCTTCGCCGCGTTTCATCACCGACTCGTCGCGTCTTCGTCATGGTCGTCCGACCGCCGCGTCTCACCGGCGGTCCGTACACCGACGAGTACGAAAGTGACTACCTGAAACTCGGTCCGCGTAGTTCAGTGTCGCGCGCCGACGTGGCGGCGTTCATGCTCGACTATGTGGAGACAGACCAGTGGTTCGGCGAGATGCCGATGGTGAGTCACTGACTCTCGACGAGCGTCTGGAGCGATTCCTCGGGGAGCGCGCCCTGCGCGGTCCGGCCCTGGTAGACGAACGACGGAATCCCGGTGACGTTCTCGCGGTCGGACTCCGAGAGCGCCTCGTCGAGACGCTGTTCGTACCTCGACTCGGTGAGCACCGACCGAACCGACGCCGGGTCGATCCCGGCCGCCCCGGCGATGTCGACGAGCGTCTCCTCGTCGCCGATATCCTCGCCGTCGCGCCACAGCGCCGAAAAGAGCCAGCTGTGGACGGTGGCGAAGCGGTCCGGATGTTCGTCTTGCACGTACAGCGCGAGTTGCTGGGCTTTTCGCGAGTCGACGCTGCGATACGTCGTCGACGAGAGGTTCATCTCGACGCCGTAGCGACCCGCCAACTCCTCGACGGTCGACCACGGAGCGCCGAGCGACTCCTCGACGTCTATCTCCCGGCGTATCGCCCCGCGGGCGTCGCGTAGCGGTTCGCGGAGGTCGAACGGTCGCCACTCGACGGAGAGCGACGAGAGGCCGCTACTCTCGCGGTCTGTCAGATAGTTAGAGAGAACCTCGGTGCCGAGATAGCTGAACGGGCAGACGTAGTCGGCGTAGACGACGAGCGAATCGGTCGTCTGGAGGTTGGTTGGGGGACCTACACCGTTCTCGCTACCCTCGATATCTCGCATACTTTCACTTGTGGGACTACCTGCGTAAGTAGGCGCGCCCCAATCAGCGCCAAAATCCCGAGAGTACGCGCTGAGAAACCGTCCAGCGGTGAATCGGACACTACGCTTCCGATGAAACGAAGGGGAGATGACCGACTCGAAACCGGAGCGTCGAACCTCCGTCTGTAACCCTCTACGTCTCGTACTGGCCTGACAGGTTCGAAGAGTGCTATCTCCGCCGGCAGTCGAGAGAGTCCAGGGGACGAATCGGACGGGGACCCGCGCGACGTTCGAGCCTCGTCTTGGCGGAGCGAATAGGCGACAGATTAATGAGGTGACCCGGGGGTTACCAGGGATTGATGGGCGAGGCCGACGCAGTACGAGTGTGCCAAACCGCTGTCCGTACCTCGATTACCGCCGGGAGACAGGCGGACGCTCGTTCGAGGCGGCGCGTCCGTACTGCACCGCCGCGGAGACGTTCGTCCAACCGATGCGCGCGGACATCTGCGTCGGACGGTACGGACTCGACCACGCCGCCGACTGCGAGATTTACCTCGCGCACGAGGGAGAGCGCGACGCAGACTACGCAGACGACAGCGACGGCGGAGACGGCGAATGAGCTACGACGACTACCTCGACGGTAAACCGGCCGTCGTCACCGCGGCGCTGACCGGGGGCGTTCAGGGCAAGGAAGCGCACCCGAATCTGCCGGAGACGCCGGCGGAGATCGCGGCAGCGGCCGCCACGTGCGAGGCGGCCGGGGCGAGCATCGTCCACCTCCACGCCCGCCGAGAGAGCGGCGAACGGGCGTTCTCGACCGAGCGGTTTCAGGAAGTGACCGACGCGGTCCGGGACGCGACGGACGACATCGTGATACAGCACTCGACTGGTGGGACCGGTGCGCCGGACGAGTTGCGGGCAGAACCACTCCGAACGGACCCCGCCCCGGAGATGGCGTCGCTCGACATGGGACCGCTGAACCGCTACGACCGTCTCACGAGCGAGAACACGCGGGCGACGGTGCGGATGCTCCACAACGAGATGCGCGAGCGGGGAATCAAGCCCGAGTTGGAGGTGTTCAACGACGGGCACCTCAACGAGTCTTTGGCCATCGTCGACGAGCTCGACTCGCCGCCGTACTTCAACCTCATCTTCGGCCCGGGGACGCTGTCGGTGCCGCACCCGCGAAGCCTCCAAACGATGGTGTCGCACCTTCCCGAGGACGCGGAGTTCAACGTGCTCGGCTTCGGCCGCCACCAGCTGCCGCTGACGACGATGGGGATGCTGTTGGGCGGGCACGTCCGCGTGGGATTGGAGGACAACATCTACTACCGAAAGGGAGAGTTGGCCGAGAGCAACGCGCAGTTCGTCGAGCGCGCGGTTCGCATCGCCGGGGAACTCGGACGGCCGATCGCGACGCCCGCGCAGGCGCGGGAAATTCTGGGTCTCTGAACGGGCCGCGTCGATGCGGTTACGAGCTGCCTCCAGAGAGAAAGAGAGAGAGAAAGCGCCGACAGCGCGGAGACAGCGTCGCGTGTCATCGAAACTCACGTTCCCCCGCCTTTCGTGACGTTTAAGTATCGTCCACGGATTACTCAGAATGCAGTCACTGTAGGGGCACAGCGTCCCGAGTCCGGAAGGGCGACGATACGACAGACAAGGGTTGCGGTAGCCAAGTGGCCCAAGGCGCTGGGTTGCTAACTCAGTGGCGTCATGCCTCCGGGGTTCGAATCCCCGCCGCAACGCTCATCCACATTCCACCATGAGTGCAGAAGAACCACAGGACGGCTCGACCGAAGAGGAGGAGGAGAACCTCCGATATTTCGTCCGCATCGGGCAGACGGACCTCGACGGGACGAAGTCGGTCGAGCGGAGCCTGACAGATATGAACGGTATCGGCAAGCGCACCGCGCGCATCGTCGCCGAGACCGCGGGTGTCGACCGAACCGCGACGTTCGGTCGCCTCGACGAGGAGGACATCGACGCCGTCGTTTCGGCCGTCGAGAACCTCGCAGACGAGATTCCCCCGTGGCTCACCAACCGGCAGAACGATTTCTACACCGGTGAGACGACGCATCGAATCGGCAACGACCTGCAGCAGAAACGCCGCCACGACATCAACCGGATGCAGATGATCAACTCCTACAAGGGCATCCGGCACCAGCGCGGCCAGAAGGTCCGCGGCCAGCGGACGAAGTCCACCGGCCGCACCGAGGGAACCATCGGCGTCAACGTCGAAGCCATCCGCGAGGAAGCGGAAGCAGAGGAGGGTGAAGACGAATGACGACCGGCAAGAACACCAAGTCCTACGAGACGCCGAACCACCCGTACCAGGGTGAACGCATCGCCCGCGAGGGCGACCTGCTCGGCCGTTACGGGCTGAAGAACAAAGAAGAACTCTGGCGCGCGCAGTCGGAGCTTCGCTCGTTCCGCCGCGAGGCACGACGCCTCCTCGGCAACGCGCAGGGCGACATCGACGAGGCCGGCGTCGAGGGCGCGGACTTCCTCAACCGCCTGCGTCGACTCGGCATCCTGAGCGAGAGCGACGACATCAGCGAGATCCTCTCGCTGGACGTCACCGACCTGCTCGAACGCCGTCTCCAGACGGTCGCCTACCGCAAAGGTCTCGGCAACACGCCGAAGCAGGCGCGGCAGTTCATCACCCACGGCCACGTCACCATCGAGGGCGCGCGCGTCACCGTCCCCTCGAAGAAGGTCGAGGTCGACGAAGAGCCCACCGTGAGCTTCGAGGAGAACTCGCCGCTCGCGGACGAACTACACCCTGAGCGCGCGGAGGCCCAAGAATGAGCGAAACCAGCGAAGAGACGTGGGGAATCGCCCACGTGTACGCGTCGTTCAACAACACGGTCATCACCATCACCGACCAGACCGGTGCCGAGACCATCGCTAAATCCAGCGGTGGGACCGTGGTGAAGCAGAACCGTGACGAGGCGTCGCCGTACGCGGCGATGCAGATGGCCGAAGTCGTGGCCGAGGAGGTCAAGGCGGCGGGCATCGACGGCGTTCACGTCCGCGTTCGCGGACCCGGCGGGAACCTCAACAAGTCCCCCGGACCCGGCGCCCAGGCGACCATCCGAGCGCTCGCTCGTGCCGGACTCGAAATCGGCCGCATCGAGGACGTGACGCCGATTCCGCACGACGGCACCCGCGCTCCCAAAAACCGCAGGTTCTGAAACGATGGTAGACGAGTTCGAGGTCGAGTTCATCGAACGCGAAGAACGGTCGGCGCGGTTCGTCGTCCGCGGGCTGACGCCCGCGGTAGCCAACGGCATCCGCCGCGCGATGATCACCGACGTGCCGACGCTGTCTATCGACACCGTCCGGTTCGTCGAGAACTCCTCGGTGATGTTCGACGAGATGATCGGTCTTCGACTGGGCCTCGTGCCGCTCACGACGCCCCTCGACGATTTCGAGGTCGGCGACACGGTGACGCTGGCGCTCGACGTCGAAGGACCGGCGACGGCGTACTCCGGCGACATCGAGACCAGCGACGAGCTGGTCAGACCCGCCGACGAGAACATACCGATAATCGAGCTGAAAGAGGGCCAACGCCTCGAGTTCGAGGCGGACGCGGTCCTCGACACCGGCAAGAGCCACGCCAAACATCAGGGCGGCGTGGCAGTCGGCTACCGACACCTGCAGCGGGTGGAAGTCGTCGGCGACGCCGGCGAGTTCGACGAGGAGGAGCCGAACATCCTCCGGGGCGTCATCGAGACGGAGGAGGGTGAGCTCGTCGCCACCGACGAGTTCGACCACGACCTCACGAACCGTTACCCCGGCAAGGAAGTCGAGGTGACGGACGTCCCCGGCGCGTTCGTCTTCCACGTGGAGACGGACGGCTCGTTCAGCGCCGACGAACTGCTGCTTCGCGCCATCGAGTCCATCGATGCGCGGGCGGCGGAACTCGAAGACGCAGTCGCGGTTTAAACTAGTACAGATGACCCCTTCACCCACGCACCGACGTTCGCTTCGGACGCTTCGGCGGCGCCACTGCTCCGGTGGTACTGCCGAGGCCCGGCGATCGACGGTGCTGTCGGCCGACGACGCGGCGACCGGACGGTCGTCGGACGGTCGGACCGAAAGTGGTTTGAAGGGGCGAAGAGAACAACGAAATGCGTGCAGGGATAGCCAAGTTTGGCCAACGGCGCAGCGTTCAGGGCGCTGTCTCATAGGAGTCCGCAGGTTCAAATCCTGCTCCCTGCACTCCCCTTCTCAGGAGGTTACTTCATCATGAGTAGCAAGACGAATCCGAGACTCACAAGTCTCATCGCCGAGCTAAAGGCGGTTTCGCGCGATTCGGACGCCGCAGTATGGCGTGACATCGCAGACCGCCTCGAAAAGCCCCGGCGCACCCACGCGGAGGTCAACCTCGGCCGCATCGAGCGGTACGCAGAGGAAGACGAAACCGTGGTCGTCCCCGGCAAGGTGCTGGGGAGTGGTGTGCTGCAGAAAAACGTCACCGTCGCAGCGGTCGACTTCTCGGGCACCGCCCGCAAGAAGATCGAACAGGTCGGTGACGTGCTGACGCTCGAACAGGTCGCAGAACAAAACCCCGAAGGGTCCAACGTCCGGGTGATTCGATGAGTTACGCCGAGTTCGAAGCCGACGTGATCGTCGACGCGCGCGACTGCATCATGGGTCGCGTCGCGAGCGAGGTGGCCCAGCGCGCGCTCGCCGGCGAGCGCGTCGCGGTCATCAACGCCGAACGCGCGGTCATCACCGGCAGCGACGAAGACGTGATGAGCGTCTACCGGAAGCGCGCGGAGGTCGGCTCCGACCGCGGTCCGTACTACCCGAAGCGCCCCGACCGGATCTTTAAGCGAGCCATCCGCGGCATGCTTCCGTACAAGCAGTCGCACGGCCGCGAAGCGTTCGAGAACGTCCGCGTCTACCTCGACAACCCGTACGACGAAGACGGCGAAGTGCTCGACGGCACGTCGCTGGACCGACTCTCGAACATTAAGTTCATCTCCCTCGGAGAGGTCTCCGAAAAACTGGGTGCTAACGTCACATGGTAACCAACACGAGCGGTAAGAAGAAGACGGCCGTCGCCCGCGCCACCGTGCGCGAGGGCGAGGGTCGCGTACGAATCAACTCCCGACCCGTCGAACTGGTCGACCCGGAGATCGCTCGCCTGAAGATGCTGGAGCCGTTCCGCATCGCCGGCGACGAACTCCGCGACGACGTCGACATCGACGTGCGCGTCAACGGCGGCGGCTTCAGCGGGCAGGCGGACGCCACCCGCACCGCCATCGCCCGCGGACTGGTGCAGTACTTCAACGACGCCGAACTCCGCGACGCGTACATGGAGTTCGACCGGTCGCTGCTGGTCAACGACGTTCGCCAGTCCGAATCCAAAAAGTGGGGCGGACCAGGCGCTCGCGCCCGCTACCAGAAGTCCTACCGCTGAGGTGACCTAACCATGATGATACCCGTCCGGTGTTTCACGTGCGGCAACGTCGTCGCCGAGCACTGGGAAGAGTTCAAAGCGCGCGCCCGCGAGGGTGACGAAGACCCCGCCGAAGTTCTCGACGAACTCGGCGTCGAGCGGGCGTGCTGCCGACGGATGATGGTTTCGCACAAAGACCTCGTCGACGTGGTGGCACCGTACCAATGATGCAACACTACAATCGGTACGAGAAGGCGCGCATCCTCGGCGCACGAGCGCTGCAGATATCGTACGGCGCACCCGTGCTCGTCGAATCGAAACAGACCGAACCGATCCTCATCGCGGCCGAGGAGTACGACGCCGGGGTGCTCCCGTTCACCGTCCGGCGGGGGGAGACGTAGATGACGCTCGTTACGAGCGTTCGACTCCGCCGCGTGCTCGACTCTCGGGGCAACCCGACCGTCGAAGCCGACGTGATGACCGAGTCCGGCGGATTCGGTCGGGCGGCCGCGCCGAGCGGCGCCTCGACCGGCGAGTACGAGGCCATCGAGCTGCCGCCGAACGAGTCCATCGCGGCGACGCGCGAACGCGCCGTCCCGCGTCTCGTCGGCGAAGTCCACGCCGGTAATCAGCGCGAAGTCGACGACACGCTCCGCGCCGCCGACGGCACCAAGAACTTCTCGGAGATCGGCGCCAACAGCGCGGTCGCCATCTCGATGGCGGCCGCGAAAGCCGGCGCAGACGTGCTCGGCGCGCCGCTGTACCAGCATCTCGGCGGTGCGTTCCGCGGCGAAGAGTTCCCGACGCCGCTCGGCAACGTCGTCGGCGGCGGCGAACACGCCGCGAAGGCGACGCACATCCAGGAGTTCCTCTCGGCGCCCGTCGGCGCACCGAACATCGAAGACGCCGTCTTCGCCAACGCCGCAGTGCACGCTCGCGTCGCCGATATTCTCGACGAGCGAGACATCGCAGCTGCGAAGGGCGACGAGGGCGCGTGGGCGCCCGCCGTAGACGACAGCGAAGCGTTCGAAATCGTCGACGAGGCCGTCTCCGACGTGGAGGACGACCTCGGCTTCGAGATTCGCTTCGGACTCGACGTCGCCGCCGCGGAGCTGTACGACGAGGACGACGACGTCTACCGCTACGGCGACACGGAGCGCTCGACCGACGAGCAGATCGCGTACATCGCCGACCTCGTCGACGAGTACGACCTCGCCTACGTCGAGGACCCCCTCGACGAGAACGACTACGAGGGCTTCGCCGACCTCACCGACGAGGTGGGCGACCGGACGCTCGTCTGCGGCGACGACCTGTTCGTCACGAACGTCGAGCGCCTGCAGACGGGTATCGACGAGGGTGCCGCGAACAGCATCCTCATCAAGCCGAACCAGATCGGCACGCTGTCGGACGCGTTCGACGCGATCGAACTGGCGACGAAACACGGCTACGACTCCGTCATCTCGCACCGCTCGGGCGAGACGGAGGACACGACCATCGCACACCTCGCCGTCGCGACCGCCGCGCCGTTCATCAAGACGGGCGCGGTCGGCGGTGAGCGAACTGCCAAGCTCAACGAACTCATCCGCATCGCGGACGACGCAGTATGACCGAAAACGACAACGAAGCACTCGAAACCGCCGAGGAGGAGATCGAGGAGGAGGCGACCGGCGAAGCCGGTGCCAACCCCGAGGTTGATCCCGACATCGAGGCGGACGACGACCTGCCCGCCGAGGGAGCCGACGAGGCCCCCGAGGCTGAAGAAGAAGAAGAAGCGGACGACAGTCCGATGTTCGACGAGGACGTGATGCCCGACGACGAGGCGGACCTCCTCATCCCCGTGGAGGACTACCTCCAGGCGGGCGTCCACATCGGGACCCAGCAGAAGACCAAGGACATGGAGCGGTTCATCCACCGCGTCCGCGACGACGGTCTCTACGTCCTCGACGTGAGCCAGACCGACAAGCGCGTCCGCACCGCCGCGGACTTCCTCGCGAACTACGATGCCGAGCAGGTGCTCGTCACCTCCTCGCGCCAGTACGGTCGGTTCCCGGCCGAGAAGTTCGCAGACGCCATCGGCGCTCGCGCCCGCACCGGTCGGTTCATCCCCGGCACGCTGACGAACCCCGACTACCGCGGCTACATCGAACCGGACGTCGTGGTCGTCACCGACCCCATCGGCGACGCGCAGGCCGTCAAGGAGGCCATCACGGTCGGCATCCCGGTCATCGCGATGTGCGACTCGAACAACCAGCTGTCGAACGTCGACCTCGTCATCCCAACGAACAACAAAGGTCGCCGCGCGCTGTCGGTCGTCTACTGGCTACTCGCCAACGAGACGCTCGACCGCCGTGGCGCCGACACCGTCTACGCCCTCGAAGACTTCGAGGAAGGCATCTAAGCCGACGACTTTCACCGATTCGATTCCGACTCATTTTCGGAGATGCTAAGCACGTAGCGACAGCAATCGAACATATGACCGAGCCTCCACCCGGCCGAGCGACAGAGACCGCCGAGAGCCGACAGCGGTGGGGGTGGTCCGGCCACGGCGAGGGCGCGAAAGTGGAGAAGGACGCGATGGGGCTGTTTCTCGACGACGTCGCCTACGCGTTCGCGGAGATCTCGGTGTCGGCGTTGCCCGTGATACTCGCCGTCTACCTCGCGGGTGACATCCGCGTGTTCGGCGCGAGAACCGCCACGCTGGTGGCCTGGCTGACGATGGTCGTCGTCGCGGCGGTCATCCGCGGCGGGTGGGTGACGCCGCTCGGGTCCGACGTCCCCGGATGGGTGACGCTCGCGCCGTCGCTCGTTCTCCTTCGATTCGTGTACTTCAACGCCGCACTCGCGCTGGCGGGCTACGGCGGCGCGGCGATATCCGGCGAACTCGGACTCCCGCTCGAATCGGTCCTCTTCGCGTTCGTCGTCGGGGTTCTCTCCGTAGCTCTCTTCCCGCGTCTCGCCGAGGACGTTTCACGGCGACACGCGAGCTGACGAGCGGGGCGGCGTGTAACCGGTCGATAGGGGATTCAAACCGGCGGTACACGTCTTTGGTGTATGAGCGGGATAGATGGAACGAGGAGGCTCTCGACGGGACACGTCGTCTCGCTGCCGCTGCGGTGCGAGGCCGACGTCACGGGCGCGACGTTCACCGCACGATAGCACCGTCTCGACGCCGTCGTACCCGACGGTCTGACCCCGATTCGCGTCGCGCCGCGGTCGGGGCTGGTCACCCTCGCAGGTGTTCGGTACTGCTTCGTGGAGGGATTCGACCCCTACGAGGAGTTCGCGGTCGTCGTCCCCGTCGCGCGGCAAACGGTCGGCGTATGGGGCGTTCCACGGTTCGGAGTCGGAAGCCGATATCGGCGGCTACGTCCACGCGCTGCCGGTGACGACGGAGGCGTCGAGGGTGCTCGGCAGAGAGATCTGGGGCTATCCGAAGATGGTCGCCGATATCTCCATCGGCGACGTCGACGACGGGGTGCGGGTGAGCGTCGGGCCGGACGGAGATAGAGACGAACGCGGAGACGGAAGCGGAGACGCCCCTGTGACGACGACGCTGACCGTGCGAAACGGATTGACGCTCCCGCTCGACGTTCGGGCGGCGAGTTACAGCGTAAACGACGGCGTCCTCTCGCGAGCGTCGGTAGACCTCATCGGTGAGGTTCGCGTCGGAGTCGGTGGCGCTCGCCTCGATATCGGCGACGGAGCAGTGGGGGCGACGCTCCGGGAACTCACCGTCGGTCGTCCCGTCGGGCAATTCGTCGCACAGCGGCTTCGAGCGCACGTCCACGTACCGGCGGCGGTGGGCGGCGAGACCCCGCGAGGATAGCGAGAGCGGATGCGGGACGTGATTCGCATACCCTTAAGCGGACTCTCTTTCTTTGTTCGTTTATGACCGTTTCGAGCGCCCCGGGCAAGGTGTACCTCTTCGGGGAGCACGCCGTCGTCTACGGCGAGCCCGCGGTGCCCTGCGCCATCGAGCGCCGCGCGACCGTCAGCGTCGAACCGCGAGCAGACGACCACATCCGCGTCACGGCGCGAGACCTGAGCCTCGACGGCTTCACCGTTGAGTACGGACAGTCGCCGGACGAGCGCCCGGACGTTGATGTCCCGACGCCGTTGGTCGAGGCGGCGACTGGCTACGTCGACGCCGCCGTCGAACAGGCGCGTGACGCCGTTTCCGACCCCGAGGCGGGGTTCGACGTCACCATCGAGAGCGACATTCCGCTCGGCGCGGGGTTGGGTTCCTCGGCGGCCGTAGTAGTCGCGAGCATCGACGCCGCGACGCGCTCGCTGGGCGTCGAACTCGACCCGGTGGAGATAGCGGAACGCGCCTACCAGGCCGAGTACGAGGTTCAGAGCGGCCAAGCGTCGCGGGCGGACACCTTCTGTTCGGCGATGGGCGGGGCAGTCCGCGTCGAGGGCGACGACTGCCGGACGATAGACACGCCGAACCTCCCGTTCGTCGTCGGCTTCGACGGCGGCGCGGGCGACACCGGCGCGCTCGTCGCGGGCGTCCGCGACTTGAAAGAACGCTACGCCTTCGCGGCCGACACCGTCGAAACCGTCGGCGACATCGTCCGCGAGGGCGAGACGCTCCTCGCCGATGCCGACGCCGACGGCGACCCCGACGAGGAGTTGCTGGCGGAACTCGGTAACCTGATGGACTTCAACCACGGGTTGTTGGAGGCGCTCGGCGTCTCCTCGCGCTCGCTCGACAATATGGTGTGGGCCGCGCGGATGGCGGGCGCACACGGCGCGAAACTGACCGGCGCGGGCGGCGGCGGCTGTATCGTCGCGCTCGACCCGACGCCGGAGACGGAGACCGGTCTCCGGTTCACTCCCGGCTGTGAGGACGTCTTCCGGGCGGAGTTGGCGACCGAGGGCGTCCGCGTGGAAGCCGAAAGTGCCGTCGGCGCTCGCGGCGACGACGGCGGCGAGGCCGGCGAGCGCGACGAGGGAGCCGAATGACGATCGTCCTCAAACTCGGTGGGAGTGTCGTCACCGACAAGGACAGCCCTGAGACCGTCGACGACGACGCGCTCTCGGTAGCCGTCGAGGCCATCGCCACATCGGGCGTCTCAGACCTCGTCGTCGTCCACGGCGGCGGCAGTTTCGGCCACCACCACGCTGCGACCCACGGCGTCAGCACCACCGAAGGGACGTCGGACGCGGCGGGGGCGCTCGCCATCCACGCGGCGATGAAGCGACTGAACGACGCCGTCGTCTCGCGGTTGCAGTCGCGAGGCGTCCCCGCGCTTCCGGTCCACCCGCTGTCGCTGGCGGCGCGACACGACACGGACGAGGGCAACGGGAAGCGGAGCGGCGATGCGGCGCTCTCGCTCCCGCTCGACTCGACGGAGACGCTGCTCGGCGAGGGGTTCGTCCCGGTGCTCCACGGCGACGTGGTCGCGCACGCGGGCCGCGGCGTCACCGTCGTCTCCGGCGACGAACTGGTCGTCCGACTCGCCGACGGGCTGAGGGCCGAGCGCGTCGGTCTCTGCTCGACCGTGCCGGGCGTCTACGACGAGAACGACGCCGTCGTCGACGAGATTCGGTCGTTCGATGACGTGGCGGCGGCACTCGGCGAGAGCGAGTCGACGGACGTCACCGGCGGGATGGCCGCGAAAGTCCGGGCGCTGCTGGCGATGGATGCCCCGGCGCACGTGTTCGGTCCCGAGAGCGTCGGTCCGTTTCTGGCGGGCGAGTCGCCAGGGACGCGCATTGACGGGCGGTGAGGGATTCCAGAGACGGCGCATCGACCGCACGCTGCGCTCTGTTAGAGCGGAGAGCAGAAAAATCAGGGTCTCCGAGCGAGCGCACCCACTGAGCCTCAGGCTTCGAGGCCGAGTTTCACTAGTTCGTCCTCGGTTTGTTCTTCATGTAGCTCCGCTTCGTCGTGTTCTGCGAGCAGTTCGCCGCGCTCGGTCTCGGTCAGTTCGTCGATGGCTGTATAGTGGTGGCACATAACACTGTAGAGTTGGCTACCGGTATGTAAGTGGGTTACGGCGTTTCAGCGCGACAGACGGTCGTCGCCGGCCGTCAGTCTGACCGCGAGTCAGCCGAAGTCGTGCGATTGCGGCGACGGTCGAGCGCCGTTCTGATGCTGTCGGCTTTCACGAACAGGAACGCGACGAAGACGCCGACGAAGCCGACCACCGTCGTCGCGTCGAGCGTCTCCTCGAGGACGAAGAAGCCGAACAGCGCCGCGAACGGTGGGATGGCGTACTCCAACAGCCCAGCCTGAATCGGACCGATTCGGTCCAAGAGACGGAAGTAGGCGAAGAACCCGGCCGCGCCCGGGATCAGCGCGAGGTACACCAACCAGCCGAGCGCTTTCGGGGTCGCCGAGGCGAACGCGAGCGACCCCAGCGACTCGCCGGGGAGCGCGAGGGCGGCGGCGGCGAGCAGGAGCGCGCCGACGAGAAGCGTCCACGCTTGCAACGCGACCGGCGGGAGCGTTGCGTCGTCTTCGCGGGTGAATACGGCCCCGAACACCCACGCGACGGCGGAGGCGAGTACGAGGCCCGCCCCGACGCTCGCCGAGAGGTCGCCGGGGTCCGGACGGGCCATGAGCGCGACGCTCAGAAAGCCGACGAGGATTCCTACCGCGCCCGTCGCCGAGAGACTGTCATCGTGCCGAGAGAGGCGCGCGAAGGCGGGCGTCGCGACGGGGACGAGCCCCAGAAGCGTCGCCGCGACGGCGCTCGTGACGAACTGCTGGCCGGCGAACAAGAGCGCGTGGTGGAGACCGATGTTGAACGCGCCGCCGGAGAGAATCGGCAGCCAGTCGCCGCGGCCGGTCGGAACCCGTCGCGTTCCGAGGGCGAAGACGACGGCGAACAGCGCCAGCGCCGCGAGCGAAAACCGGAGCGCGGCGAGCGTCACGGGTGGAAACGAGTCGAGCGCGGCCTTCGTCGCGACGAACGCGGTGCCCCAGACGGCGGCGATTCCGACGAACAGGGCGGCGTCTCTTCGACTCACTCCCCGAGGTTTCGCGCGTCGCTATTCAGGGATTTCGAAACGCAGGCCGTCGCGGGCGATTCGCACGTCGCCGTCGAAGTTGGCTTCGACACTGCCGAGCATCTCGCGGTGTTTGCCCTCCGTGTGCGGGTAGAGGTGGGTCAGGTAAAGGCGGTCGATATCGCACCCCGACAGCACCTCGCCCAACTGCGTTGGCGTCGGGTGGTTCGACACGTCGACTTCGTCAGGGAACGAGCAGTCGTGCGCGAGAACGACGGAGCCGTCGGCGAAGTTCGCGAGGCCCTCGAACGCCTCCGAGTCGCCGGAGAAGGTGAACGCGTCGTCGAAGCGGTAGGCGAGACACGGTATCGAGTGACGCGTCTCGTGAGCCTCGACCGGAAATCCGGCGACCTCGAATGGTTCGTTGGCGGTGACCTCGCGGACGGCGAGGTCGAGGCGGTCCTGCAGGTAGTCGTGGGCGGTCAGCAGGTCGTCGAGAAGCAATTTCGTCCCCGCGGGGCCGACGACTTCGAGGTGGTCCTCTCCCGCCAGCCAGCGGGCTTTCAGCAGGGCTAAGAGGTCCGAGACGTGGTCGAGGTGGTGGTGGGTGAGCAGTACGGTGGCGACACCCTCGTAACCCACGTCGGTCCGGCTGAGGCGGTGGAGGACGCCCGCGCCGCAGTCGACGAGCAGGGGGCGTCTGTCGCCGTTTTGGGCGCTCTCACCGTCTCCGTCGTCTCCGCCGGCGCTCGGTTCGAGGAGTAGTCCGGTCTGGACGCGCTCGGGGAGCGGCATCGCGCTGCCAGTGCCGAGAAACGTGACGTGCATACCCGGAGGGTTGCGCTACACCCGGAAAGTGATTCGGGCGTCCGCGCTGCGCTTCGGTCGACGACGCGCGGCGGCACGAACGACGCGTCTAACGAGAGAGGGGCGTCGGCCGCCTCCCGGCGACCGTTCAGTTCTCGGGTATCAGGTCGTCGAGCGTCGCCCGCGGGTTCCGGTAGCGACTGAGGACGGGTTCGTGGAGTTCGCCGTTCGTCGCCAAGACGTTGCCTCGCAGGATGGTCTGGACGTCGTCGTCGCCTTGGAAGTCGGTGACCCGGCCGCCCGCTTCCTGAACAATGAGCGTCCCGGCAGCGACGTCGACCGGTTTCAGCGCCCAGCAGGAGAACGTGTCGAACGCCCCCTCAGCCAAGAGGACCATGTCGACGGCCGCCGCGCCCAGTTGTCGAATACCGAGCGACTCCGCGACGAACTCGCGGAACAGGAGCAGGTACCGCGGATCGACGGCGCTCGCGCCACTGTAGAAGCCGACCGAGTTGAGCGACTCCTCGATGGTGGAGACGTTCGTCACCGACAGCGGGACGACCGACTCGACTTCGCTCGGGTCGCCGCCGGTGTCCTCGAACTTGATAGCACCCTCGCCGGCGACTGCGGCGTACACCTCGTCGCGCGGCGAGTAGTAGACGACGCCGGCGTGGAGTTCACCCTCCCTGACGACAGCGATGGAGACGCAGAAGTGCGGGATGCCGCGCACGTAGTTGGTCGTCCCGTCGAGCGGGTCGATTATCCAGACGAAGTCGCCCGAACGCGTGCCGCCCTGCTCCTCGCCGAACAGCGCGTGGTTGTCGGCCTCGAACTCGTCGCCGAGTTCCTCTCGAATCCGCTGCCGGATGGCTTGCTCGGCGTTCCTGTCGACTTCCGTGACGAGTTGCTGGGGGGCCTTCGTCTCGGCAGTCTTTATTTGGCCGAACTGTTCGTCGTGAATCGCCGCCGCCTCGCGGGCGGCGAGCAGGGCAATTCGGAGATAGCGGTCCTCCAGCACCGCGCCGTCGGTCTGCTGTCTGGGAACTGTGGACCCGCCGCCGCGGCCGAGCGCGCTCGCCACGTCGCTCCACCCCGCGGTCCCGCCGACGCCGGCGGCCGCTCCAGCCGCGCCGAGCGCTTTCAGCGTTCGGCGGCGGTCCTCGTCGAGTTCGTCGTCGGTCTCTCCCTCTCTGTTTTCTCGGTTCATGGTGCGCGAAATCTAGCTGCAACTACGACAATAACTATCGACCATGATAGTACATGGAGCGAGACTGCAGTCCGGTGCTCGCGAAGGTGGCCATCTCCAGCACAACCGACTTACCCGCTCGGTTCTCAGGAGAACCAATGAGTGGTCGGGAGCTGTTGGCGGCGTCGGACGTCGATTTCGACCCCGATACGGCAACCATCGAAGACGAGTCGGTGCTCGACCTGCTGGAGCCGTCGGTTCGCGAGTGGTGGGTCGAGCAGTTCGGCGAGTACGTCCCCGGCAACGGCGGTTTCTTCACCCCGCCGCAACGCGAGGCGGTACCCCTCATCCACGAACGAGCGAACGCGCTCATCTGCGCGCCCACCGGGTCCGGTAAGACGCTCGCCTCGTTTACCGCCATCATCAACGAACTGTTCCGACGGGACAGAGAGCGGGGCGAGGGCCTCGAAAACTCGGTGTACTGTCTCTACGTCTCGCCGCTGAAATCGCTCGCCAACGACATCCACCGCAATCTGGAGGTGCCGCTGGCGGGCATCTCCGAGCGAATGGCCGAGCGCGACGTCGACACCGAGATTCGCCACGCCATCCGCCACGGCGACACCGACTCCGCGGCCCGGCAGAAGATGCTCGAGGAGACGCCACACATTCTCAACACCACGCCTGAGACGCTTGCCATCCTGCTCAACTCGCCGAAGTTCAAGGAGAAACTACGGACGGTGGAGTACGTCGTCGTCGACGAGATTCACAGCCTCGCGGAGAACAAACGCGGGACGCACCTGTCGGTCTCGCTCGAACGCCTCGAAAATCTTGCCGAGTCGTCGCCGACGCGAATCGGCTGTTCGGCCACTGTCGAACCGCTGTCAACGATGGCGGAGTTTCTCGTCGGGCGGGAGGACGGCGAAATCCGAGAGTACGAGATCGTCGACACGCGGTTCGTCCGCGACTTCGACCTCCGACTAGAGTGTCCGACCGACGACCTCGTCGACACGCCGCGGCAGGTCGTCCAGAGTCGCTTCTACGACCGACTCCGCGAGCTCGTGGCCTCGCACACGAACACGCTCGTCTTCACGAACACCCGGTCTGGCGCCGAGCGCGTGTTACAGAACCTCCGAGAGCGCTTTCCCAAGCACTTCGACGAGTCGAACTCGGGCTGTCACCACGGGTCGCTCTCGAAGGACCGACGACAGGAGATAGAGCGGCAGTTGAAAGCCGGAGAGCTGGACGTGGTGACGACCTCAACCAGTCTCGAACTCGGCATCGACATGCCGCACGTCGACCTCGTCGTGCAGGTCGGGTCGCCGAAGTCGGTGGCGTCGCTGCTTCAGCGGGTCGGCCGCGCCGGCCACCGCCTCGGCGAGACAGTCCAGGGCCGCGTCGTCGCCCTCGACCGCGACGAACTCGTCGAGTGCGCAGTGATGCTGAAGAAGGCCGAGGAGGGGTTCGTCGACCGGGTGTTCGTCCCCGAGAACGCCTACGACGTGGCGAGTCAGCAGGTGTACGGGATGGCGATAAACGGCGTCGAGCGCGAAGCGGACGTGAAGGCGACGCTCTACCGGGCGTACCCGTACCGGAACTTCTCGGACGACGAGTGGGAGCGTCTGATGGCGTACCTGACCGCCGACTACGAGGGGCTGGAGGAGAAGAACGTCTACGCCAAGATCTGGCGCGATACCAACGACGCTCCGGACGGCGAGCACCACTACGAGGCGTTCGACGTGGGCGAACCCCTCATCGGCAAGCGCGGGCGACTGGCGCGCGTGATCTACATGACGAACATCGGCACCATTCCCGACTCGTTCACCTGCGACGTGTACGTCCGCAGTTCAAACGAGTGGGTCGGCAACCTCGACGAGGGCTACCTCGACACCCTCGAGAAGGGCGACGTGTTCGTCCTCGGCGGCGACAACTTCGAGTTCAGCTACCGCCGCGGGTCGAAGGTGTACGTCGACCGGACCGCCTCGCGTCCCACCGTCCCCTCGTGGTTCTCCGAGCGCCTCCCGCTGTCGTACGACCTCGGCCGCGAAATCCTCGACTTTCAGCGCGAACTGCTCGCTCACTTGGCGAGCGGCGGCCGGCCCGGCGTCCGCACGTGGCTCCGCGAGTTCCCAATGGACGAGAACAGCGTCCGCGCCGTCGCCCGGATGTTCGACGAACAGGTGCGCTACGCCGGTCCCGAGACGGTCAGCACCGAGTCGCGACTCGCCGTCGAGGAGGTGTTGGACCGCGACGAGTACCGCCGCAACTTCTACGTCCACTCCAACTACGGACGAAAGTTCAACGACGGTCTCTCGCGACTCGTCGCCGCCCGCTGCGCGCGGCGCTCGAACACGAACGTCAAAGTCGCCGTCGCTGACAACGGCTTCAGCATCTCGATGCCACTGAACCGGAAGGTGGACGTGGCGGACGTGATCCGCTCGCTGGACCCCGACGACGCCCGCGACGAACTCCGGCGGGCGCTCGACGGGACAGACCTCCTGAAGCGCTACTTCCGCATCAACGCGACTCGCTCGCTGATGATTCTGAAGCGGTACAAGGGGTACGAGAAGACTGCCGCCCAACAGCAGGTGTCTTCGGAGATGCTGCTGTCGTTCGCCCGGGAACTCGACGAGTTCGCGGTGATGGAGGAAACGTACCGCGAACTCGTCGAGGACAAACTCGACCTCGGGGGGATTCGGGAGGTTCTCGGGGACGTGCAGACGGGCGACGTGACGGTGACGCGCCGCGAACTCGACTCGCCGTCGCCGCGGGCGTTCGGTCTCGCCACGCTGATGGCCAGCGACGTGGTGCTCGCCGAGGACGAGTCGGCGGTGCTCAGAGAGTTTCACGAACGCGTCGTCGCCGAACTCGGCGACGAGGAGGCCGAAACAGCGTCGGCCGACCTTGGGTGGACCGACGACTGAGACGAAGAGAGACTCGACCGGGCGACGGGCCGGCGTTTCAGACCTCGTACTGCGGAACCGCCGCGTAGCGGTCGTACAGCACGCCGAGGACGTAGCCGTACGCCCAGTGGGAGACGAGCGTGAGGACGAGGTAGCCCGCCAGCGCCGCGCCCGTCTGCTCGGAGTAGAACGCGATGGCGAACCCCGTCCAGATGATACTCGAAAACGAGACGCCGCGGCGGGCGAGCGTCGCTCCGGGGAGAAACACCGCCAGCGAGACGAAAAGCAGCGGGAGCGTCGTCATCCCGCCGCCGACGAAGATGACGGTCCCGATGAGGAAACTCGGTCCGAGACCGACGATCTCGGACAGTCCCGCGAACGCCGACGGCTCGAGGACACCGAGGAGGATACCGATGGCGAGAATCGGCGTCATCGCCACCATCCCGCCGAGCCCCGCCCCGGCGGCGACGGTGGCCATGTCGAGACTCAGTCCCGCCTCCTGGTCGGATGTCTCTTGAGTCGCGCCCGAGTCTGTCATCGCCGGATTGTCGGAGCCCTTTGACATAGGTCGGTAGTGGGAAGGACAAGGCAAAAGCATTCGCGCGGGGTCGTCGAGGCCGTACTGTCCCGCTTCGCTCACTCTCTGTCCAGCGAACTCGATACAACGACGCGCCGCCTCACCGCGCCCAGTCGAGCATCCGGGCGTAGAACGCGTCGGATTCGAGCGCCTCGGCGTCGCCGACGAGGACGAGCGACTTCTTCGCCCGCGTGAGCGCCACGTTCACCCGGCGGTAGTCCTCGAATAGCGGCCCGTCCAACTCGCCGGTGGCGACGAAGGAGACGACGATGACCTCCTTGCTCGACCCCTGAAACCGGTCGACGGTGTCGACGGTCACGTCGAGGCGTTTCGTGAGTTCGGCGACCTGTGCGCGGAACGGCGCGATGACACCGATATCGGTGGCTTCGACGCCCGCCGCCTCGAACGACGAGACGACTTCCGCGACTCGGTCGGCTTCGATTGGATTAGCGTTGCCCTCGCGTCGCCCATCCGGGTCGACGAAGGAGACGCCGCCGCGGAGTTCTTCGGGAAGCACAGAGCCGTCGACGCCCGGCAAATCCGAGAGGCGCTGGGCGGCGACCTCCGGCGTCGCCGGGCGCAGTTTCCCGTCGTAGAACTCAGTGGACGAAAACGCCTGAATCCGCTGGGCCATCCGGTACTGGCGGTCGAGCATCACCGACGCCTCGGGGTAGGCGTCGATGAGGCGCTCGAACAGCGATTTCTGCAAGTCGTTCTCGGCCCTCACCACGGGCGGCAGTTGTTCGTGGTCGCCGACGAGGACGAACAGCTCGGCGAGGTTGAGCGCCGCGAGCGTCCCCGGTTCGGTGAGTTGCGACGCCTCGTCGACGAGCGCCACGTCGAACGCCTGCTCGCGGAGAACGCGCGACCCGCAGGAGGCCGTCGTCGCGGCGACGACACTCGCCCCGTTGAGTTCCGCTGCGCGCTCGTTCGGGTCGCCGTCGCGGACGAGACGGAGGTCCTGCATGTCGTCGCGGACGCCGGTCTCGGTGCCGACGCGCGCTATGTCCTCGAACCCCTGGTCGCGGAGTGCTTCGAGCGCGTTGTCGACGGCACGGTTCGTGAACGCGGTGAGAAGCACCCGGTCGCCCCGCTCGACCAGCGCGCGAATCGTCCGGGCGATAGTGTACGTCTTCCCCGTGCCGGGCGGGCCGTGGACGAGCGCGCAGTCCTCGGCGTTGACCGCCAAGTTCACCGCCGCGTTCTGCGCCTCGTTGTTGTCGATGTACTCAACCTCGTCGTCCTCGAACTCCGGTTCGCGGCGGCCGAACAGCACGTCCTTCCGATCCGCGTTCCCCTTCAACAGCGCGTCGTGCAGCGCCGTGAGCATCCGGTCGACCGAGAGGTCGGAGGGGTAGACGTCGAGGCGGCGCAGGTCGACTGGTTCGTCGGCGGTGACGACCACCTCTTCGCCCAGCGTCTGGATGCGACAGAGTTCGGCGTGACCCGTCACCGGGTTGCCGTCAGAGGCGAGCGCCACGTCGCCCTCGCGGAGCTTCGAGACGGCGTCGTCGGTCTTCCTCGCGCGGAGTTCCCAGCGCCCGCCCGGCAGTTCTCGGCGACCGAGCGGTTCGAGACCGATGACCGCTCTGTCGTCGTCCGCGCGTTCTTCCGCGGTTTGCTCCCAGAGTTTGCGGTACTCCTTGTGCGTCTCGCGGCGCTCCTCCTCGATGGCGTTGTAAAATCGGCGAAAGTAGTCGAGTTCGTCGTCGGGGAGCGGCTTTCCAATCTGTCCAGCCTTCGAGCGCTGGTCGAGGCGGCCGGAGACGACCATGCAGGTGTCCTGCTCGAAGCAGTACTGACACTTCGCGTCGGCTTCGAACCCCGTCGGAACGCCACCGTCGTACTCCAACGCCGCAATCTCGTTGCGGGTGCGGACCACGAAGTTGAGGAGGCCTTTGCCGATGGAGAAGTCCTTCGCAGGCGAGAGGTCGCCCGTCTCCTCAGAGCTGTCGAGCGCCGTGTTCTTCGTGTACAGCAGCGTCCCGGTGTCGACGGGGACGCCGCGCTCTTCGAGCAGCAGCGCGTAGCAGGCCGCTTGAATCTTGTCCTGGAATCGGGGGTCGCGCTTGAGGTTCTTACCCGTCTTGAGCTCGACGGGCGACCCGCGGCGGAGCGCGTCGGCGCGCCCCTTCACGCCGAATGTGGGGCTGATGAGCGTGTACTCGGAGCGCCACTCGTCCTCGTCGGTGAGCGTCCCCTGCGCCAACCATCCCTCGATGGCGGCGGCGTTGCGCCGCACCTCGTCCTCCACCTCGTCGCGCTCGCGGCCGAGCAACCCGAGTTGGAGGCCTGCCTCCGCGACGCGGTCGGAGATGGCGTCGTCGAGGTCACAGCCCCGAAGCAGGTCGCCGAACACCTCGTGGACGATGGTCCCCTTCACGACCGGGTAGTTCAGTGGAATTCCGGAGAGCTTGTTCAGATAGTACATCCGCGGGCACTGCACCCACGAACGGATGTCGGTCACGTTCACCAGAAAACCGGGTTCGAGGACGACGTAGGAATCAGAGCCGGTCGTGTAGCTCAGTTCACCTCGATACTCGTTCGTCTCGGCGTTCGTGACGAGCAGTTCCATCCCCGCCTCGGCGTGTTCGGCGGTATGGGTCCACTTCCCCCAGAGCGTCACCGTCACCGAGTCGTCGCCGTCGAGCAGTTCCTCGGCGTCCTCGCCCGTCGGCCGGACCGCGAGGTCGGCGACGTTGCGCTCGCCGTGCTTCGTCTCGACCGTCCGGGGACCGTCGACGTTCACGATTGGACCGCGAATCTTCACTACCGCAGGTGTGCGCCCCGTGTCTGAAAAACACTGTCGGTCACCGAGAGAAACCGGAGTACCGAAGGAGACGCCGCCCCCAGAGACCGATATGAGTGCCGCGAACGAAGGAAACGACGGCTACGAGACAAGCGACAGCCATGAGTAAGGGAGAAAACGCCGACGAGAGGGAAGATACGGCCGGGGGTGCCGGAGAGGTAGATGCGACCGACGGAGGCGGTACCGCCCCACAGTTCGGCCGAAAGTGGCGTCTGCTCCTCTTGGGGATGCTCGGCTTCGTCGCCGCGACGACGGTGCTGCAGTTTCAGGTCGAGGGCGCGAGCGCCCTCCCTGAGATCCTCGTGAGCCTCTACGTCGTCGCCGTCGTCGCCTACGGCGTCGTCACCGACGCGATGCGGACGCGCCGGTTCCGCATCGCGCTCTACGCGGGGGCCGTCGCGTGGGGCGCGGTCAGACTCGGGGAGGGCGACACTAGCCTCGTCACGTACGCGCTGCTCGTGTTCGGCGCGTTCCTCCTGACGCGGGAGCTGACGTTCACGGACCGATAGCGGCCCGGACAGTCCGACCGACAAACTCATTCGAGCGGCACGCCAACGCGACCCATGCGCGTGAGAGTGTGGCGAGACATCCTCGAAGACGTGACCGAGGACAGCACCGACGCCGAAGACTGGCGAGCGGTCGCCGGTCACCGCCGCGACGGTGTCGGCGAGGACCTCGTGATCGGCCACCCGAGCCGAGGCGTCTACTTCCTGAAGACGTACGCGAAGAATCCCTACGAACTCCGCGGCGTCGGCGCGCGGGTCGCCCGCCGCGTCGACGACGGCATCGAACCGCTGCTACCGAACCGCGAGAGCGAGGGTCGCTTCGCCGTCCAAAGCCCACCGGAAGACGACGAGCACGCGAAGACGATGGCCAAGCGCGTCCAGGAGACGGTCCGAGTCCACGGCGACGCGCCGACGACGCCCGACGACCTCTTCACCGACTTGATGGAGGCGCTCGACAGTCCCGCGTTCGGGCCGATGGAGTTCGCCCCCGAGCAGCGACCCGACTCGCTCGACGCGTTCGCAGACGAGTTCGAGGAGGCCGAACGCCTGCTCGACGCCGAACTCGACGACTTGGTCGAAGCGGACGAGGTCGGTCGCGGCTTCCAGTGAACAGTGAGCGTGGCCGAGCGCGGTCAACGCTGTCGAACCGTCTCGACAGCGTTGAAATGCCCCCGAACCGTGGATTCGGTATGAACGCCTTCGACGCGACGCTTCCGACCGACGAGAGCCGGAACGGGACCTACTGATGGTCGGCCCGAGCCTCTCCGACGACGAGCGCGACGCCGCTTCGAGGCGGTTGAAACTGTTCTTCGTCGTCCTCGTGGGCGCGTCCGGCGGTCTCATCGCCCTGCAGGTCGAGCCGACGCCGCTGGAACTCGCGCTCTCGACAGTCGGCGGACTGCTCGTCGGGTGGGTGCTGTTGGTGTTTCTCGTTCGATCGTTCCGACAAGAACCGCGGTAACTCCGCCGCTCGCCTCGGACGCTCACTCACTCGGCTATCTCGAACGTCGCCTCCTCGTCGCCGACAAACGCCCGATACTCGCCGGGTTCGACGACGTGGCCCTCGCCCGGTTTGTGGAAGCCGAACTCGGTCGCGGGAATCGACACCGTGACCGACTCGGACTCGCTGGGTTCGACCGACACCCGTTCGAAGCCGACCAGCCAGCGCTCGGGTCGGACGCGCGAACTCACCTCCTGACGGCCGTAGACGTGGACGGTCTCGGTGCCCGGCCGGTCGCCGGTGTTCGAGACGGTTACCGTCACGTCGAGTTCCCCCTCCTCCTCGAGTTCGGCGTTCTCGACGCCGAGGTCGCCGTACTCGAACATCGTGTAGCTCAGCCCGTGGCCGAACTCGTACAGCGGCGCGTACGACGGCGGATGTTCGTCGTCGCCGATGGGCCGTGGATGCGCGAGGTGGTCGTGGTACTGCGGCAGGTCGCCCGTCGACCGCGGCACCGAGATGGGAAGCCGTCCGCTGGGATCGTTCTCGCCGAACAGCGTCTCGGCGACGGCGCGGCCGCCCTCGGTACCGGGGTAGTACGCCATCAAGAGACCCGCGGCGTTGCGGTCGAGCCAGTCGACGGCGAGCGGGCGTCCGGTGACGAGCACGCCGACGACCGGCGTACCGGTCTCGTGAATGCGGTGGGCGAGTTCGCGCTGTGCGTCCGACAATCCGAGTTCCGAGCGCGTGGGCCACTCGCCCGTCGGAACGCCCGCCTGCGCGGCGGGACCGAACTCGTGGAGATACCAGCCCTCGCCGAGCGCCAGTACGGCTACGTCGGCCTCCGCGGCTTTCTCCGCGGCGGCGTCCAAATCGAGCGTCTCGTTGAGCGTCGCGCCCTGCTCGTAGGTGACGCTCGCGTCGTTGTCGTCGCGCTCGGCGCACTCGCGGAGCGCCTCCAGAACCGTCTCGCCGACGGCGTCGTCGGCGTCGAGCACGCTCCACCCGCCGAGTTGGTGAACGAGATCGTCAGCGTTCGGTCCGCAGACGAACACGTCCTCGTCACCCGACAGCGGGAGGATGCCGTCGTTTTTGAGCAGGGTCATGCTGGCGCGGGCGGCCTCGCGCGCCACCTCGCGGTGGTCGTCGCTGCCGACCGTCTCGACGGCGGCGTCCGGGTCGACGAACGGGTCTTCGAACAATCCGAGTTCGAACTTGCGTTCGAGGACACGGCGGACGCTCGCGTCGAGTGTCTCCTCGTCGAGTTCGCCGCTTTCGACCAGGTCGACGAGGTTCTCGGCGTGTTCGACGCTGCCGACGGAGGCGACGTCGAGTCCGGCTGCGTGGGCCTGCTGGACGGCGTCGCGCTGATCTTTCGCCGTCCGGTGGTCGGCGGCGAGCTGTCGGACGCCGTTCCAGTCGGAGACGACGTGGCCGTCGAACCCCAGCTCGTCGCGGAGCAGGTCGGTGAGAACCGTCTGGGAGCCGTGGGAGGGTTCGCCGTTGACGGAGTTGTAGCTCGGCATCACCGAGTCGACGCCCGCTGAGAGCGCGTCCACGAACGGTCGGGTGAACGTGTTTCGGAGCTTGTACTCCGACACGTCGACGGGCGAGGCGTCCTCGCCGCGCTCGGGTTCGCTGTACGCCGGGAAGTGTTTCGCCGTCGCGAGAACGGGATCTTCGCCCTGCTGATAGCCGCGCACCTTCGCCGCCGCCAGCGTCGCACAGAGCAGCGGACTCTCGCCGAACGTCTCGAAGGTGCGCCCCCAGCGCAGGTCGCGCGCCACGTCGCAGGTCGGCGAGTAGTTCTGGTGCGCGCCGGACCGTCTGACCTCCGTCGCGGTGATTTCGGCGCTCTTTTCGACCAATTCGGGGTCCCACGTCGCCGCCGCGCCGAGACCGTTCGGGAACACAGTCGTGTCCGCGACGTAGGCGTTGCCGTGGACCGCGTCGAGGTTGAAAAGCATCGGAATCCCGAGTCGCGTCTCCTCGCGGGCGACGCGCTGGAGTTCGTTGGCGAGTTCGGCGACGTCGACCGGGTCCGTCGCGAGCGGCGCGGCCCACCCGAAGGGCGCGGCGACGCCGAGGTAGTACTCGCGGACCGCGTCCGCGACGTCCTCGAACGTCAGTTCCTCGCGGAGGTGACCGCCCCACGTCCCGACGAGCTGTCCAGCCTTCTCTTCGAGCGTCATCCGGTCGATGAGATCCAAGACGCGCTCGGCGGTGTCGAGGTCCTGTCGTCGATACGGCGGCGTCTCGTTGTCGTCACTCATGGGTGACAGTAGCGGAGAGAGCGTGAAGAACGTTCAGGCGTCGGCGATTCGAACGGAAGTCGAGCGTCTGCTCTCGAACGGTCCGCTCTCAGGGGTCGACGCGCGCCAGCCAGAGGCCGGGGTCGTCGAGTTCCTTGTTGGTCGGCAGGTTCTCCGGTTTCTCCCAGACTTTGCTGGCGGCGGCTACGCCACGGACCTCGGCGACGGACTCGAAGAAGCGCGCGCCGCGTTCGTACTGGCGACGCTTGAGGCCGAGTCCGAGCAGGCGGCGGGCGAGTTGCGCTAACGGACCGCCGCCGCGACGGCGCGCGTCGAGTTTTCGTCGGAGGTCCTCGTAGTCATCGTCGAACGCGCGGTCCATCAGCAGTTCTGCGTATCCCTCGACGGCCGTCATCGCGGTGTCGAGTTCGCGGAACGCCTCCCGGTCGATGGTTCCCTCAGTGAGTGCGTCGACGCCGCGCTCCATCCGCGATTCGAGATGACCCGAGAGCCACGGGGCCGCGCCGAACTCCGCGGCGTGCGAGACTTCGTGGAACGCGATCCAGCGGCGGAAGCGGGGGTAGTCGACGTTCAACTGGTCGGCGACCTTGCGAATATTGGGGTGGACGAAGTAGAGACCGTGGGCGTCGTCGCCCTCGGCCAGGAGAAGGGGGTCGTACTGGCCGAGCACGTTGCCGCCGAGAAACGAGAGCATGAACGCCATCGACCCGGTGTTGAGGGTTCGGGCGACACCGGGGAAAATGCCCTCGGCGCGCTCTTCGAGCGGCCGCATTACGCGCTCGAACGTGAGGATGTTGGCGTCTATCCAGTGGTGGCGGTTCTGCACCTCGATGGCGTCGGGGAGGTCGAACTCGACGTCGCCGACCGTTCGAAGTCGGTTGCGGGCGTCGCGTACGTCGGCGGCGTAGCCCGCCCGTTCGTCGTCAGAGAGAGTCAGATCCCCGGGCTCGGTGGCGGCTTTCGCGGCCTCTGCGACAGCGTCCCAGTCGATGACGCCGGTGCCCGACGCGCCCGCGACTGCCCGGACGCTACGGTAGAGGTTCATACGTGCTCTCCGTGCGCACGGCAGAAAACGCTTCGCGTGGAGACCGCTCCGCGCGGAGACGGAACGCCCGGTGGCGCGCGCGCCTTACGCTTCTTCGCTGAGTTCGTCGAGCTCTTCGAGTTCGTCGAACCCGGCGTCGTCGCCCATGAGGCTCCGCGCGGCCGCTGTGATGACGACGACCAACACGAGCGCGAGAAGGAGTTTGCCGCCGCTGCCGCCGGAGTCGCTCTCGTCGTCTTCGACCTCGTCGGCGGCCGTCTCTATCTGGTCGACGTCGCCCTCGGTGTCGGCGGTTCCGTCGTCGCTCGCGGCTCCCTTGCCGAGCAGTTTCGAGACGCGACCCTTGGCCTCCTCGACCGCCTCGCTCTGCTGGCCTTTCTCGCCGCCGAGCATCGGCGCGGTGTTCGTCGGACTGAAGCTGAACCCGTCGTGCAGGTGAACCTCGAATATCGTGAAGTCTGCCATAGCTGTAGATAATCCGACGAGCACGAACTTAGACGTTGTGGCGGTTCCTCGCCCATCACAGCGAGTGCTCACATCGTCGGGTTCATGTCTGCGGTATGTAATCGTTGGGCATGCACCACACTCAACGACGGTTTCTGGACGAGCTGCTCACCACGCCGAGTCCGTCAGGCTACGAGACGCGCGGCCAACGCGTCTGGGTCGACTACGTGAGCGAGTTCGCCGACGACGTACGTACCGACGCCTACGGCAACGCCGTCGCGGTCCACGAAGGCTCCGGCGACGGTCCCGAACTCGCCTTCGCGGGCCACGCCGACGAAATTGGCTACATCGTCCGCCGCGTCGACGAGGAGGGCTTCGTCCGAATTGGCGCTATCGGCGGCGCGGACCGCACCGTCTCGAAGGGCCAGCACGTGACGATTCACGCCGACGAACCGGTTCACGGCGTCGTCGGCCAGACGGCGATTCACCTACGTAACTCCGACGACGAACTCGAGAACATCGAAAAGCAACACGTCGACGTGGGCGCGACGAGCAGTGAAGAGGCCGAATCGCTGGTCGAAGTCGGCGACCCGGTCACCGTCTCCTCCACGGTCCAAGATCTCCACGGGACGCGCGTCGCCGCCCGAGGGATGGACAACCGCGTCGGCACGTGGTGCGCCGCCGAAGGACTTCGACTCGCTGTCGAAGCGGACGTAGACGCCACGGTGTACGCCGTCAGCACGGTTCAGGAGGAAGTCGGTCTACGCGGCGCGCGGATGGTCGGCTTCGACCTCGCGCCGGACGCCGTCGTCGCCGTCGACGTGGGCCACGCCACCGACTCGCCGGACGTGAAGAGCGAACACCGAAACGGCGTCTCGCTCGGCGGCGGTCCGGTCGTCTCCCGCGGGAGTGCGAACCATCCGGTCGTTGTCGACCTCGCGCGGCGAGCGGCGCGGGAGGCCGACATCGAAATACAGCTGGAGGCGAGGGGGAGTGCGACCGGCACCGACGCCGACGCGTTCTACACCCAGCGCGGCGGCGTGCCGTCGCTGAACGTCAGCGTCCCGAACCGCTACATGCACACGCCGGTCGAAGTTGTCGATACGGACGATTTAGACGATATCGCGGCGCTGTTCGGCGCGATGGCCGAGCAGGTGGGTGATATCGAGTCGTTCGCTGTCAATATCTGAACTGGGCGGTTCGAGCGTTCTTCATTTCTCACAGAAAACTTATTACTCGAACCACTAATCAGCAGACGTTACGCACCTCGGTGCTGACAGTCGGCCCTCCACGTCGGCACCTTCTGTTTCGGTCACCGTCCGGTGAGCGGAGCGTTTCGGCCGGAACGCGGGGGGTACGGGAGCCACGAAGATGACGAAATATACGCGCCGTTTGGTGCTCGCCGCCCTCGGCGTCGCCGTCGGGAGTACGAGCATCGGTTGTCTGACGCGGACCCGAGAGTCGCGACAAACGCCGGCGGACGAACCTGTGACGACCGAACGACTGACCCCCACGTCGACGCCCGACGAGACGCCGACGGCGTACTGGATCGAGAGAGCGTCGAACGCGCCTGACCCGAACAAACCGATCTACGTTCGAGGACGCGACACCGACGGCGGGACGGTTCGAGTGCAAGTCGTCCGGGAAGCGACGGGGGAGACCGTACACGACCAGCGACACCCCGTTGTGCGCGGGAGAATTGAGGTGTACAACCTTCGAGACGCCGAACCCGATGGGGTGGAACGGTTCTCCGTCTGCGCGAAGTTGGTCCCCCGCGAGAAGACGGATACCGCGACGACAGAGACGACTACGGCGACGGACGACACCAACACAGCGGCAACCGACGCCGTAACGACCTCCGATTCGGACCCCGGGCCTCGGGCAACGTCCGATTGCTCGAGCATCGAGACGAACGAGTGTTACGGTACCCTCGAAATCGTCATCGACGACGATGGACAGTTGAGAACCCAGTATTCGATTTGTTGAGCCCTCGACTGCGACGTCCACCGTTCGCCAGAAACGGCTCTGGCGTGCGTGAGCCTCTCACACCGTCTGCGGCCGAAAGACAATCGTTAAAAGTCGTCGCAGAAATATTCGGGATATGGCTGGAACTATCGAAGTGCTCGTCCCCGGCGGGCAGGCCAACCCCGGTCCGCCGCTCGGACCGGAACTCGGCCCGACGCCGGTGGACGTGCAGGCCGTCGTACAGGAGATCAACGACCAGACCGACGCGTTCGACGGCATGGAAGTCCCCGTCACCGTCGAGTACGAGGACGACGGCTCGTTCGAGATCTCCGTCGGCGTGCCGCCGACGGCGGCGCTCATCAAGGACGAGGCCGGCTTCGACACCGGCAGCGGGACGCCGCAGTCGGAGTTCGTCGCCGACCTCTCCATCGATCAGGTGAAGAAGATCGCCGAGCAGAAGAGCCTGGACCTGCTCGCCTACGACGTGAAGAACGCCGCCAAGGAGGTCGGCGGCACCTGCGTCACGCTCGGTGTCACCATCGAGGGCGAGGACGCCCGCACGTTCAAACAGCGCGTCGACGACGGCGAGTACGACGACGTGCTCGCCGAGGAAGCGACGGCGTAGTTCCACTTCACGCCCTTTTCGCGGAGCTTAGAGGAAGAGCAACAGCACCGCGTACCCCGCTGCACCAACGACGAATGCGACGAAATTACTCTGCCGCTGTTCGGGCAGTTCCTCCTTGATGACGTTGAGGACGACGCCACCGGCCAGAAAGGCGAACAGCAGTGCGAGGTTCACCTCAGAGAGGCCGACGAGTTCACCGACGACCCACCCGCCGAGCACCGCACCCGCGAGCAGCCACCGACCGTAACGGTGGTACGGTCGCTCGTGAAGGCGGCGAAAGCCCGCGTCAGTCACGAAGAAGTGAAACCCCATCGCGAGGAAGAAAAACAGCAGATTCCAAAGCCCGGTTTCGATGCGGTGGACCAGCAGGTAGCCGATGATGAGGTTGTAGAGACCGAACGAGGCGACGTGAACCCAGAACACCCAGTCGCCCTCCTCCTCGTTCGCCTCGGATCGCGACCGCTGGGCCAGCCGTTCGAGGCCGTAGAACGTGGCGAACCCGCCGAGCGCGACGAGGTAGGCGTGATGTTCAAGAAAGGGGAGGAGACCGAGACTCGACTCGCGCAGCGTCTCCTGTTCTTCGCTCAGTTCGGGGAGGATGTGGACGAACACGTACGCGAGCGACGCGCCACCGGCGAACGATATCCAGACGCGCTGCGAGACGAGCGCGGTGGCGCGGAAGCGCTCGGCTTCGAGGTGGATGACCGCGAGACCGACAGCGAGGACGAACGTCCACGGCGGCGAAAGCATCGGGTGAAAGAGAGGAGGCTACTCCAAAAGGGCCGGTGCTTGTCTGTGAACGTACTTCTTCGGTCGCTACGCCGACTCCCCGGTCGCCAAGCCCCGAAGCGCCTGCACGATTTGGTCGAGCGTCTCCGCCTGTCCGGTGATACCGTGGCGAGCGGCGAGGTAGGTCGGACGGTTGTAGCCGACGTGTACCTGCCCGACGGCGTCCTCCCAGACGAGCAGTTTCTGCGGGAGGTCGATGCCGACGGTCTGCGCTTCCTGCATAAGCCGCGTGCCGACGGCCGGGTTCCCGAAGACGAGGAGCGTCGTCGGACGGAGCTCGAGGTCCTCGTCTGCAGCGCTCTGGGCGTGGTCGACGGTCGTCACGAGCGTGAACGGGCCGTCCTCGATGGCACTCGTCAGGCGGTCGACCGTCGCGTCGAACGAGTCGTCGCTCTCGACGGTTTCGAAACCCGGGACGACCCGCTCGCCGCGCAGTACGGCGGTGAGGCTGTGCTCGCCCGACTCGAACGTCCCGGTGTCGGAGTCGAGCAGAAAGCCGTCTTCGAGCGAGAGTGCGAGGCCCGCTTCGGAGAGTTCGTAGACGACGAGCGAGAGCGTCTGTACGCAGCCTTCGGCGACGGAGAACGTCACCGAGACAGTGCCGTCTGACTCGATGCGGATAGGGTCGCTGTCGACGCAATCGGCGATGCGGGAGTCGAGTGACGCTCCGTCCCCTTCGGTGACAACCGGCCGGGTCGTCGTGCCGACGACGTATCTGATGACTCTCCGTCGGACGTCGAGCGTTTCCGACGTCTCCTCGGACTGCGGCGGCGACCCGGCGACGAGGGCAGCGACGTATCTACTCGTCGACTGGCTCTCGGAACTCCCCCCGTTGACTTGCTTGGCGCTCGCGACTGGGACGCTCGCGGTGAGTCCGGTCGTCGCCGCCCCGACACCGAGGAGACGGAGAAAGTTTCGGCGGTCGAACCGGTCGCCGCGTGTCCTGTGCGTATCGACAGCTTCCGTGTTGACAGCGTCGTCGGTGGTCGCGGTGCGTTCGCTCGTCGATGGGTCGTCGCGGGTCATCGTACCGAACCGTACGGAGATGAAGACGATAAAGAACCGGCGCGAGAGTGCTTGGAACCATCGGACAATATCTTTTAATGTAGTGTACCATATTGACGAATTACATCGAGCGGATATCGTGGACCGGCGCAGACGGCCGTTATCGACTGCGAACGCCTCACACACGGTGGCTCCCGCTTCGACGCTTTTAAGTCCGCGATGACCCTCGTTCCGGTGAGACAGGCAGACGCCTGTTTCACTGACCCGTAGGAGCAGTTCCTGCGTACTACGGAGGTGAATAATGGCAGACGACTCTATCGTACAAGCGGTCTCTCGCGCGCTCGACGAGGCACCGGCTCGCAACTTCAGCGAGACGGTCGACCTCGCCGTTAACCTGCGCGACCTAGACCTCAACGACCCATCGAATCGTGTAGACGAGAGTATCGTCCTTCCGTCCGGCACCGGCCAGGACACCCATATCGTGGTGTTCGCCACGGGAGAGACGGCGCTCCGCGCCGAGGACGTCGCAGACGACGTCCTCGACGGAAACGACCTCGAAGAACTCGGTGACGACTCCGACGCCGCCAAGGACTTGGCGGACGAGACGGACTTCTTCGTCGCCGAAGCCAACATGATGCAGGACATCGGCCGTTACCTCGGTACCGTGCTCGGTCCCCGAGGGAAGATGCCGACGCCGCTGCAGCCCGACGACGACGTCGTCGAGGTCGTCAATCGAATGAAGAACACGGTCCAGCTTCGGAGCCGCGACCGGCGCACGTTCCACACGCGCGTCGGCGCGGACAGCATGTCCGCCGACGAAATCGCGGACAACATCGACGTCATCGTGCGTCGCCTCGAAGCGGACCTCGAGAAAGGCCCACTCAACATCGACAGCATCTACGTGAAGACCACCATGGGCCCCTCCGTTGAGGTGGGCGCATGAGCGAGAGCGAATCCGTCCGCAAGACGGAGACCATTCCGCAGTGGAAGCAGACGGAGGTCGACGAACTCGTCGACTTCGTCGAGAACCACGCGTCGGTCGGCGTCGTCGGCGTTACCGGCATCCCCAGCCGACAGTTGCAGAACATGCGGCGGGAGCTTCACGGTAGCGCGGCCGTCCGGATGAGCCGCAACACGCTGCTCGTCCGGGCGCTCGAACAGGTCGACAGCGGCTACGAGGACCTCGTCGAACACATCGAGGGGCAGGTCGCGCTCGTCGGGACGAACGACAACCCGTTCGGGCTGTACAAACAGCTCGAAGCGTCGAAGACACCCGCCCCCATCAACGCGGGCGAGATCGCGCCCAATGACATCGTCATCCCCGAGGGCGACACCGGCGTCGACCCGGGTCCGTTCGTCGGCGAACTCCAGCAGGTGGGCGCGCAAGCGCGCATCATGGACGGCTCGATCAAGGTGACCGAGGACTCCACCGTTCTCGAAGCCGGCGAGGAAGTCAGCGCCGACCTCGCGAACGTGCTGAGCGAACTCGGTATCGAGCCAAAAGAGGTCGGTCTCGACCTGCGCGCAGTCTACTCCGAGGGCACGCTGTTCGACCCCGAGGACCTCGACATCGACGTTGACGAGTACCGCGCGGACATCCAGTCCGCCGTCTCGGCAGCGACGAACCTCTCGGTCAACGCCGTCTACCCGACGACGCAGACCGCGCCGCTGCTCATCGCAAAAGCGACGAGCGAGGCGAAGGCCGTCGGCATCAGCGCCGCCATCGCCGAACCGGAGCTCGTTCCGGACCTCGTCGCGAAGGCGGACGCGCAACTCCGCGCGCTCGCGGCGCAGATCGACGACGAAGAGGCGCTCCCGGAGGAGCTTCGCGGCGTGGAAGCGCCCGCGGCGCCCGCCGAGGAGTCCGCGGACGAGGAACCGACTGACGAAGAAGACGCAGACGCCGAACAGGCGGCCGAGGAAGACGCCGACGACGACGAAGACGACGACGGCGGCGACGCGCTCGGCGCGATGTTCGGCTAATCAACACCAACAGAGATCACAACAATGGAATACGTTTACGCAGCTCTCATCCTGAACGAAACGGACGAAGAAATCAACGAGGACAACGTCACCGCGGTGCTCGAAGCCGCCGGCGTCGACGTCGAGGAATCCCGCGTCAAGGCGCTCGTCGCCGCGCTGGAAGACGTCGACATCGAGGACGCCATCGAGACGGCCGCCGCGGCACCCGCCGCCGCGCCCGCCGGTGGCGCCGCCAGCAGCGAAGAACTCGACACCGTCGACGAGGACGAGGCCGAGGAAGCCGAAGAAGCAGAAGCCGAAGAAGACGAGGAAGACGAAGAGGCCTCCGGCGAGGGTCTCGGCAACCTGTTCGGTTAAAACGGACGCGTCAGCCGACTCCGCCGTCTCGTTTCGACACTCAATCCCGCGTTTTTTGAACTCGACCCGACGAGCGACCGCGATATCCGCTGGCGGCTCAGACCTCAAAATCATGATCTCACCCGGTACGATGGGTTCACCTGGCACGACCATTTAAATACGAACGCGCGGCCAGTTCGCCGGGATGGACCCGCTTTCGGTTCGGCCGACGTTCGCGCTCGCGCTCGGCGTCCCCGACCCGGCGATAACGGCGACGGCGCTTCCCGGCCACCGTCTCGTCGTCGCCGGGCGCGGCCGGGAGGCGCTCAGGCTCTCCGCACTCGGGAGCGTGCTCGCCGTCGCGCTGGCGGTTCCGCTCGCCCTCCCGGTGACGTGGCTGATGACGGAGGCGTATCCAACGGTCCGAGAACACCTTCCTGTCGTCCTTCTGGTCGTCGTCCTGTCGCTGCTGGTCACCAAGTCTTCGCGGCGCTCCGCGCTCGCGGGCGCGTTCTGTTTCGCGCTAGCGGCCCTCCTCGGCGTCTCGACGCTCGGTTTGGACCCGAACGCGCCACTAGCACTCGGCGGAATGCTCGCGCCGCTGTTCTCTGGCCTGTTCGGCGCGCCGGTGCTACTCGACGCGTTCGACGGCGCCGGCGTCCCGCCTCAGGACGACGCGACGTTGACGCTCTCGGGTCGGGAGATCGGGTGGACCGCGGGGGCGGGGTCGCTCGCGGGCGCTTTCGTCGGCTACTTGCCGGGTGTGTCGGCGGCCGTCGCATCGGTGCTCTCGCTGCCGCTCGTGCCGAACACCGGCGGTGAAGGAGCGCGCGGCTTTCTCGTCGCGTCGAGCGGTGCCAATACGTCGAACACGGTGTTCGCCCTCTTCGCGCTCGTCGCGCTCGGCACGCCGCGAACCGGGGTGATGGTCGCGCTCGACGACGGCGGGGGTGGCGTCGGTTCGGGCGCGCTGCCCGCGCTGCTCGCGGCTACTGCCGTCGCTGCACTCGTCGGATTCGTCCTCGTCCTGGTCGTCGGTGACCGCTACCTCCGCGTCGTCGGGCGGGCGAACTACGCCGTCGTCTCGGTGACGGTGCTCGCGCTGTTGGTCGCACTCTCGTGGTTGTTCGCCGGCCCGGTCGGCGTCGGCGTGTTCCTCGTCGCGTCGCTCGTCGGTCTCGTTCCAGTTCGACTGCGAACCCGGCGCGTCCACCTGATGGGCGTGCTCGTCGGTCCGCTGATTCTGGGAGTCTGAGTCGCGTCCGCACACCGTCTGGCGGTTCCGAGCGGGCGACGAGACGGGAGTGAAAGACAACGATTAAAAGTCGTCGCCGGGTTTGTCTGGGTATGAGCCAGACGGACCAGCGACAGGAGCGCCAGTGTGTCTCCTGCGGTATCAACATCGCCGGGATGAGCGCGGCGTCGTTCAAATGCCCGGACTGCGGGTTGACCATCTACCGGTGCGCGAAGTGTCGCAAGCAGAGCAACCTCTACGAGTGCCCGGACTGCGGGTTCATGGGGCCGTAATCATGGGGAAAGTCGCCGCCAAGATGAAAGTGATGCCGCAGAGCCCCGAAATCGACCTCGACGAACTGCAGGAGCGTCTCGAGGACGCGCTGCCCGAGGGCGGGAAGATCAACGGCTTCGAGCGCGACGAAGTCGCGTTCGGACTCGTCGCCCTCCTGCCGACGGTCATCGTCCCCGACGATGCCGGCGGCACAGAAGCCATCGAGGAGGCGTTCACGAACGTCGACGGCGTCGAGAGCGTCGCCGTCGAGAACGTCGGTCGCATCTAACGCACCTTTTTTAATGGGGTCCTCGCGCCGCTTTGCGGCGCTCGAACCCCGCCAAAAAATCTGTACCAAAAAGGCCGCTCGGCCGTTCGACCTCGCTCGCGGTCCAACGACCTAACACGAACCGCACCGCCACCAGCGACCGCATCCAACCGCTCCGAGTGTTTATCAGTGAATATGGGACCAGACAGCCCCATGCGTTGACGAGTCGTTGCGGAGTCGGTCAAGGTGGGTGTACGGCGCGCCGCTCCGCGAGTCGTGGGTATCGCTGTGCCGTCTGTTCGCTACAATCGATTTCTCGCTTGCTTCATCGTTCGTCGCCACGACGAACGAACAGTCAGAGGGAGAGATAGATGCTTCTGCGAACGCCGCGTCCGTCTCGGACTTCTGGTTCGTCTGCCGTCGGCGTCAGTCGAGCGCCGCGTCGAACGCCTGTTGGAGGTCCGCCTTCTGGTCGTCGACGTGCTCGATGCCGACGCTGACGCGGATGAGGCTATCCGTGAGACCGGCCGCGACGCGCTCCTCGCGCGGAATCGCCGCGTGGGTCATGGGTGAGGGCTGTTCGATGAGGCTCTCGACGCCGCCGAGACTCTCCGCGAGCGTGAACACCTCGGTGTTCGAGACGACGGCGCTGGCCTGGTCGAGCGTGCCGTCGAACTCGAAGCTGAGCATCCCACCGAAGTCGTCCATCTGCGCGGCGGCGACGTCGTGCTGCGGGTGGGCGTCGAGTCCGGGGTAGTAGACGTGGTCGACCGCCTCGTGGTCGTCGAGCCACTGCGCGAGTTCGCGGGCGTTGTCGCAGTGACGGTCCATCCGGACGGGGAGCGTCTTCGTCCCTCGGAGGACGAGGAAGCAGTCGAACGGGCCCGGCGTCGCGCCGACGCTGTTCTGGTAGAAGCCGAACCGCTCGTCCAGTTCCTCGTCGTCGGTGACGAGTGCGCCGCCGACCACGTCGGAGTGCCCGCCGAGGTACTTCGTCAGCGAGTGGCTGACGACGTCGGCGCCGTGTTCGAGCGGGCGCTGGAGGTACGGCGTCGCGAACGTGTTGTCGACCGCGCAGAGTGCGTCGTTGTCGTGGGCGATATCGGCGAGCGCGGCGATGTCGTTGACGCGCATGAGCGGGTTCGTCGGCGTCTCGACCCACAGGAGCTTCGTCTCCGGGCGCATCGCGTCGGCGACGGCGTCGTGGTCGGTGGTGTCGACGAAGTCGAACTCGACGTCGTACTGCTCGTACACCTGCGTGAAGATACGGTGGGTGCCACCGTAGACGTCGTCGCCGGTGACAACGTGGTCGCCGGATTCGAGCAGGTTCATCACGGTGTTTATCGACCCCATCCCCGAAGAGAAACATCGCCCGTACGCGCCGCCTTCGAGGCTGGCGAGGTTCTCCTCTAAGGCCGTCCGCGTCGGGTTGCCCGTCCGCGAGTACTCGTAGCCGCGGTGCTCGCCCGGCGCGTCCTGTTCGTACGTGGAGTTGGCGTAGATAGGCGTCATCAGCGCTCCCGTCTCGGGGTCCGGTTGCTGTCCGTCGTGGATGGCGCGCGTCTCGATTCGTGGCTCCGAACGGTCGTCCATACGGAGACCTGTTCGCAATAACGTGTTACTCTTACTCTTCCGCGGCGCGGGAACGTGTCTTTTATAATCCGACCGTGAGTAACCCACTCCACGACCATGCCGAGTTCGAACGGTCCACTCAAGGGAAGCACGAGAGGCAAACTGACGAATCATCCGCGAGAGCGCGGGACATCCCCGCCACAGCGCGCGATCCAGGAGTTCGAGGTCGGACAGAAAGTCCACCTCAACATCGACCCGAGCGTCCGTAAAGGGCGTTTCCACCCGCGTTTCAACGGCCACACCGGCGAGGTTCTGGGTAAACAGGGCCGCGCGTTCAAGGTCGAAATCAACGACGGCGGTAAGGCCAAGACGGTCATCACGCGCCCGGCGCACCTCCGCGCGCAGAAGTAGGATGACGATATTCAAAGAGAAGCTCGACGAGGAGAACCTCACCATCTCGGAGGTAAAGCCGCTGCTGCAGGAGGTCGAAGCAGAGCGCGCGGCCGACGAAGAGCGCGAGCTTCGCTACGAGTTGGCGCGCTCCATTGAGCACGTCAACCGGTTCGCCGTGCTCGATCCCGAGGAGTCGCGCGAACTCGTCGAAGAGCTGCTCGAGGTGGAGAAGGTCGACGAACAGACCGCGTTTAAAATCACCGACCTCCTCCCGCAGGACCGCAACGAACTCCGCGCCGTCTACGCACAGCAGCGCTACGCGCTCTCGGGCGACGAACTCGACGAGATTCTCGATATCGTCGCCAAGTACGCGTAGACCTGGCCTATTTTTTAAATAGCCCGTCACCGTATACGACGGTTATGGCTGGTTCAGAACGCGGTGACGACGAGGCGGAGAGTCAACCGCAGTACGCAGTCGTCCTCGACTATCTCCCGTACGGGAGGCCGGACGACGACCGGCCGCGGTACCAGAAGCAACCGATAGCGTACGCGCTCGGCGAGGAGCAGTTCCGCCTCGTCGAACTCACCTTCGACGACGACGCCGACGTGGGTATCGGAGACCGCGTCGTGATAGAACCGAACGCAGCGCGAGAGCACATCCAACGTATCCGCACCGTCGACTACGACGAGCTCTCGAACAGCGCAATCAACGAACTGGAGTACGTCGTCGCCGACGTTATCGACGCCGACGAGGAGCGTTTCGTCACCTTCTACAACGACGCCCAACCCATCACAATCCGTCTCCACCAGTTGGACCTGCTCCCCGGAATCGGCAAGACGCTCCGAAACAACATCCTCGAACAGCGCAAGCGGAAAACGTTTGAGGACTTCGAAGACCTCCAAGAGCGCGTCTCTGGTCTCCACAGGCCGAAGGAGGTGCTCGCGGAACGAATCATCGAGGAACTCCGCGACGAGGACCTCAAGTACAAGACGTTCGTCCGTCGGTCGGCCGACGGATGAGGCGTCTCCGACCGCTTTCTCGTCGACAGAGTCGCTCTCCGGCGAGCGACCGCGAACGGGAACTTTACCCACGTCGGGTGTGAAGCCCGTTCAATGACTGGGTCGGACGGAGAGTCCCACAGCCCCGAGCGACGTAACCCGGACGCCCTGATCCGACGGGCGGGCGTCCGCGGCGACCCCGACCACGACCAACACTTTCTGGTCGACGACCGCGTGCTCGACCGCATCCCCGACTACCTCCCCGAAGGAACCGACACGAGCCACGTCCTCGAAATCGGCGGCGGTCCCGGCGCGCTGACCGACCGCCTGCTGGCCGTCGCCGACCGCGTGACCGTCGTCGAACGCGACCCGACGTTCGCGGCGTTTCTCGAACGGGAGTTCCGCGAAGAGATCGAGGCGGGCAAGTTGACGGTCGTCGAACGCGACGCGCTCGACGTCGAGTTGCCGGAGTTCACCGCGTGCGTCGCGAACCTCCCGTACGGCGTGTCGAGCGAAATCGCCTTTCGACTGCTGCCCGAGAAGCGCCCGATGGTGCTGATGTTCCAGAAGGAGTTCGCCGATCGGATGGTCGCAGAATCCGGTAGCGCCGACTATGGCCGCCTCTCAGTGAGTACCCAACACTACGCCGAGGCCGAACTCGTCGAGCCCGTACCGCCAACGGCGTTTTCGCCGCCGCCCGCCGTCGACAGCGCAATCGTTCGATTGACGCCGCGCGACCCGGACTACGACGTCGACAACGAGCAGTTCTTTCTCGACTTCGTGAAGGCCATCTTCACCCAGCGCCGCAAGACCGTCAGAAACAGCATTCGGAACACGGCGCACATCTCTGGACTCGCGGACCCCAACGCCGTCGTCGACGCCGCGCCCGAGGAACTGCTCCGAAAGCGCGCCGGGAAAGTGACGCCGAGGGAGTTCGCCGAACTCGCCGCCATCGCGGCCGAGTACCGCGGAGGTGGCGATGGATAGCGCCCACGTTCTCGTCGCTGAGGAGACGGGGTGGCGGGGGCTGATTCCGTGGTTAGCGAACGCCGAACCGTATCCCGAGGCGCAGATTCTCGTCACGGTGATCATCTCCGCGACGCTGCTCGCGTTCAGACGCGGCGCGCACCAGTGGGCCGACAATCGCGGGTGGGAAGTCTCGGAGTTGGGCGTCTCCGGCGTTGTCGCGCTCATCACGACGGGAGGCATCGTCGTCCTCATCGGGACGTGGGGGCTGACGACGCAGTTGGAGAACGCGTACACCGACTTGGATCTCGCCTCCCAGTTACCGAAACTCGCGCTGTCGTTCATCCTCGTCGGTGCGGCGTACGCGCTCACCGGGTTCATCGGCCGCCTCATCCAGCGACTCGCTGTGTCGAGCAACATCACCGAACACCAGCGCGAACTCGTCTACCGACTGACGCAGGTCGGCATATACTCGCTCGTCGGACTCGTCGTCATCGGCCTGCTCACCGAGAACGTCGGAAACCTGCTCGTCGGTGCCGGCTTCCTCGGCATCGTCGTCGGGATGGCTGCCCGTCAGACGCTCGGGTCGGTGTTGGCGGGGTTCGTCCTGATGTTCTCGAGACCGTTCGAGATCGGCGACTGGGTCGAAATCGGCGAGAACGAGGGCATCGTCACTCATGTCTCCATCGTCACGACCCGCCTCCAGACGTTCGACGGCGAGTACGTGATGATACCCAACGACGACGTGAGCGCGAAATCCATCGTCAACCGCACCCGGAAGGGACGACTCCGCATCGACGTCGAAGTCGGCGTCGACTACGATGCCGACGTCGACCACGCCGCCGACGTGGCGCTCGACGCCGTCAAGGGTATCGACGAGGGGCTGTCAGTGCCGTCGCCGCAGGTCGTGCTCAAGGAGTTCGGCGAGTCGGGCGTCATCCTGGGCGTCCGCATCTGGATAGACAACCCCAGCGCGCGCCGGAAGTGGCGCGCCCGGACGGCGGTCATATTGGCGGTGAAATCCGCCTACGAGGAGGAGGGAATCAACATCCCGTTCCCGGTTCGCGAACTGATGGGCCGCGAAGCCAGCGGCGGGTTCAAACTCGCCGAGGGGTCGCGCTCGGTGCAAGCCAGCGCCAGTACCGACGGCGGCGAGAGCGGTGGGCGAGGCGAGAGCGAATGAGCGACGACGAAACGCCCGAGTCAGACGCGACGACCCGCCACTCGCTGGCCGAGCGCCGCGGCGTCGAGACGCGCGTCTACCAACCGGCCGAGGACTCAGGTCTCCTCGCGAGAGCCGCGGTCGAACGCGCCCGCGGGCGGACGCTCGAAGTCGGCACCGGGTCGGGGTGGGTCGCCGCGAAAGTCGCCGCCGAGACCAATGCCGAAGTCGTCGCCTCCGACCTCAACCCCCACGCCTGTCGCGAGGCGAAAAAACGGGCGGACGACCTGCGAGCGGAGGGCGGGGAAGGGTTCGACGTCGTTCGCGGGGACCTCTTTTCGCCCTTTGCCGACGGCGCGTTCGACACCGTGCTTTTCAATCCGCCCTATCTTCCGACCGACCCCGACAACGACTGGGGTGACTGGATGGAAGTTGCGCTCTCGGGCGGCGAGTCCGGCCGAAAGCTCATCGACCCGTTCGTCGACGACGTAGGTCGCGTACTCGCTTCGGGCGGACAGGCGCTGCTCCTCGTGAGCAGTCTGTCGGGCTACGACGAGGTGGTTCAGCGGGCGAAAGACCGAGGGTTCGACGTGGAGAGCGTCGCCGAAGAGTCGTACCCGTTTGAGACGCTGTCGATTCTTCGGCTCGTCGACTGACTCACGCCCGTCCGTTCGACCCCGTTCGCCGCGCCGGATAACCCACAATTATTTTCTCCATTAGCAAATATTAAGCGTCGGCATTTCTTAGCCACGAGTGATGACCGAACTCGTAGCCACGACGCCAGGGCTGTATCCGTTGCCCGACTGGGCGAAACAGCGACTCTCGGAGTTGAAAGGCCACCAGAAAGGCGACCTCGTCAGCGGTGACGAGGGTCCCGAAATCGTCGACGCGTACGACCGCGCCCGCGAAGAAGTCGTCGCCGACCAGACGTCTGCCGGGGTGGACCGAGTCGTCGAGGGGCAACTCCGCTGGGACGACAACCTCGCGCACCCGCTGACCGTCCACGACAGCGTCGAGACAGGCGGTATCGTCCGGTACTACGACAACAACAACTTCTACCGCGACCCGCAGGTCGTCGGCGAACTCGGGTTCTCCGGCGACGTGGCCGCGGAACTCGAGGCGACAAAGGAACTGCTCGGCGGTGACGACTCGCTGCAGGCGGTTCTCCCCGGCCCGTACTCGCTTTCGGACCTCGCGACCGACGAGCACTACGGCGACGAGGAGGCGTTCTTGGAGGGTGTCTCGGAGTTCCTCGCCGGTGAGGTCGAAGCGTTCCCCGAGCACGAGACACTGTTCCTCCTCGAACCGTCGCTCGTCGAGAACGCGCCCGAAGACGGCCTCGACGCGCGAGCGAGCGAAGCCATCGACACGGTCGCGTCGGCGACGGACGCCGACGTGGTCGTCCACAGCTACTGGGGCGCGCTGGAGGAGAAGGTGTACGCGCACCTGATGGACGCCGACGTGGACGCCGTCGGCTTCGACGTGGTGGCAGGCGACCGCTCGCAGACGCTGTACAACATCAACGAGTACGGCACGAAAGACAGCGTTGCGCTCGGCCTCGTCGACGGCCAGAACACGCTCGTCGAGTCGCCCGAGACCGTCTGCGACCGCATTGAGTGGGTCCAGGATCAGATCCCCGCACAGGAGTTCGACACCGTCTACGCGACGAGCAACACCGAACTGTTCTACCTGCCCGTGAACAAATATCGAGAGAAACTGGCCGCGCTGGCCGAGGGCGTCGCCCTCGCTCGTGGCGAGGAGACGGAGGTACAAGCATGAGCCGAGACGCCGACAACAGAGCGCAGTTCCGCCCGGACGTGCACGAGAACGACCACTTCCTCCTGACGACGGTGGTCGGCAGCTATCCGAAGCCGAAGTGGCTCAACCGCGCGAAAGAGCTCGCCGAGGACGAGGAGGCGCGCTTCGACGCCGACAACCTCGCGGAGGCGTACGACGACGCCTCGGAGGTCATCACCCACGAACACGAGCGCACCGGACTCGACACCGTCGTCGACGGCGAGATGCGCAGAAACGAGATGGTCGAGTTCTTCGCCGACCGCATCGACGGCTACGAGTTCAACGGTCCGGTGAAGGTGTGGGGCCACAACTACTTCGACAAGCCGAGCGTCGCCGACGAGGTGGAGTACGACGAACCGTGGCTCGTCGACGAGTTCGAGTTCACCCGCGACGTGGCCTCACGACCCGTCAAAGTCCCCATCACGGGACCGTACACGCTGGCGAACTGGTCGTTCAACGAGGCGTACGAGAACGAGGAGGAACTCGCCTACGACCTCGCGGACCTCGTCAACCTCGAAATCGAGAAGTTGGTCGAAGCGGGCGCGCGCTACGTCCAGATAGACGAACCCGCGCTGGCGACGACGCCCGACGATCACGCCATCGTCGGCGAGTGTCTCGAACGCATCGCCGACGGAATCCCCGAGGAGGTTCGCATCGGCCTGCACGTCTGCTACGGCGACTACTCGCGCATCTACCCCGAACTCAACGAGTTCCCCATCGACGAGTTCGACGTGGAACTCTGCAACGGCGACTACGAGCAGATCGACGTGTTCACCGAACCCGACTTCGAACCTGACCTCGCGCTCGGCGTCGTCGACGCCCACACCGCCGAGGTCGAACCGGTCGAGGAGATCAAGGAGAACATCAAGCAGGGGCTGAAGGTCGTCCCACCGGAGAAACTCACCATCTCGCCTGACTGCGGGCTCAAACTCCTGCCGCGCGAGATCGCCTACGGGAAGATGAAGAACTTGGTCACGGCCGCCCGCGAGGTCGAGAAGGAACTCGACGCGAACGAGATCGACCTCGACGCACCGGTACCGACGGCAGACTGACGCGCCGCGGGGAATCGAGCGCCGATCTCAGGCGTCTATCATCACGTCGGTCGCCTTCACGACGGCGTCGACGGAGTCGCCTTCCGAGAGGTCGAGACGCTCCGCCGAGTTCGCGGTGATGACGGACGTCACCGTCTGGCCGTCGTCGAGTTTGAGCTGTACCTCCGCGGTGTTCTCGCCGACTTCGAGGTACCGAATGGTCCCCGAGAGACGGGTGCGCGCGCTGAGCGTCATGCAGGTGTGGTGCCACGAGCAGCCGCAAAAGCGTTCGCCGCCGCCGCAGGGTGCCGGTTTCGACGGGCGACGGAGCCGTCAATACCATTTCTCGAATTCACATAAATTTTTGACCCCCGTCAAACAACACGCACAGTATGCCAGCGATGAGCACGCTCGACTGGATCGGGTTAGTCGTCCCGTTCGTCGCGTTTTTCGCGATGTTGATCGGCTACTACGTCCTCGAAGGACGGCGGGAACAACGGCTTCGCGCGGAGTACGAATCGGAGGGTGACCGTGCGAGCTGACGGCGCCGCAGGGATACTCCTGCAGGCCGACGGAATCGCGGGAACGATCCTGCAAGCGGACGGAATCGCGGGAACCGCGGGCACCTGGGTGCTCGTCACGTTCGCGGCGTACCTGCTGATACTCATCGGTATCGGGCTCTACACCTCCCGGTTCATGGACACCGTCGGCGACTACGTCATCGGCGGCCGCCGCATCGGTCCCGTCGTGACGGGGTTCTCCGAGCGCGCCTCCGAGATGAGCGGGTGGCTGACGCTCGGCGTTCCGGGCGACGCCTACTCGACCGGTATCATGGCGTTCTACAACGGACTGGGGATGATTCCGGCCGACCTGTTCGCGTGGGCCGGCATCGCGAAACGTCTCCGCAAGTACACCGAAATCGTGCGGGCAGTCACGCTGCCGACGTTCTTCGAGTACCGTCTCGGCGACGACACGGGGATGGTCAAGGGCGTCTCCTCGGTCGTCCTCATGCTGTTTGAGGGCGGCTACGTCGGCGCGCAGATCGTCGCCGCCGGTACCCTCCTAGAGGTGCTCACCGGCGTCGACACCGTCGTCGGCATCCTCGTCGGCGGCGTCATCGTCATTGGCTACACGTTCCTCGGCGGCTACTTCGCCGTGGCGTGGTCCGACTACTTCCAAGGTGCGATCATCCTCATCGCGTTCATCATCCTCCCGGTCATCGCGTTCGCCAACTACGGGCTCCCGTTCGAGGACGTCGCCGAGACGGCGGGGTCGTCGTTCACCAGCATCACCGCCGGAATGACGGGGTGGGCGGCGCTGTTCGGCATCATCAGCTACGCCGCCATCGGGTTGGGTGTCCCCGGAAATCCGCACATCATGGTGCGGTTCATGGGTATCGACCGCGTGAAGAACGTCCGAACCGCGGCGCTCGTCGCGCAGCTGTTCATGTTCGTCGCGTACATCGGCGCGGCACTGATCGGCCTGTACGCGCTCGTCGTCTTCGGACAGAACGGCGTCGCCGACATCGACAACGCGATGCCGCGACTCACGCTCGAACTCCTGCCGGGCGTCGTCGCGGGCATCGTCCTCGCGGCCGCGCTCGCGGCCATGATGTCGAGCGCGGACTCCCAACTGCTCGTCGCGACGAGCGCCGTCGTCGAGGACGTCTACCACGGCTTCTTCAACGAGGACGCCACCGAGGAGCAGTTGGTCCGCTACTCCCGCGTCGTCACGTTCGTCCTCGGCGGGGCGAGCGTCGCGTTCGCGTTCGCCGCCTCCGGGACGCCCATCTACACGCTCGTGCTCGATTACGCGTGGGGCGGACTCGGGGCTGCCATCGGTCCGACGGTCATCGCCGCGCTGTGGTGGAAGCGCGTCACCGCCGAGGGCTCCGTCGCCAGCATGGTCGTCGGGACGGTGACGATGATCGGCTGGACGCAACTGGAGACCGTACTCGGGATGATGAACGCGATGCCGTCGGCGGAGGCGTCGCCGTTTCTCTCGGGGCTCGTCGGCGTCTACGGGCTGTTCCCGGCATTCATCCTCTCGTCGCTCACGCTGATCGTCGTCTCGCTTCTCACCCGACCGCCGGAGGGCGTCGACGACGATTTCGACGTGTTCGAGAAGCCGCTGTCGGCGGTCGTCTCCGAGCGCCAGCGCGGTGGGGCACCCGACTACGTGACCGACGGCGGTCGCGACCGGCCGAAAGCCGTCACCGAAGCCGACAACATCCGCGCGCACGTCGCCGCGTCGAACTACTGGGACGACGGCGCGGCGGACGAAAAGCGGACGGAGGAGTGAGATGGTCGACGCCGCGCCCGTCTCGAACGACGCAGCACCCGTCTTCGACGACCGAACGGCCGTGGGACGGGTCGAACGCGCCGACCTTCCGGTCGTCAGCCCCGCTGTCTCTCGAGAGGAGATCGAATCGGACGGCCGCGTCGGCGTCGTCGCCTACCCCTACCGCGTCTACGAGACGCGCGTCACGATGGCGCGACCTCTCCTCGGCGACCGGGTCGCGACGGTGACCGCGAGCGTCGACCGGTCGCGACGGGTGGCGCTCCGCGCCGACGAGTTCCCCGAGGTGGAGACGCAGACGGTGACGGACGCTCTCGTGCTCCCGGCGGAACTCTCCTCGGCCGCCTGCGACGAGGAGGCGCGCGAGGCCGCGTTCAAGTGGACGCTCCGGAAGTTCTCGCTCAGCCGCGCGCCCGACATCGAGTTCGAGCGCGTCGTCGACGCCTACAAGCTGTTCTGGCTCGCCGAGCGCGACGACGGCGACGTAGTTGTCGACAGCGTGCGGGGCACCGAGCGGTCGCTGGACGAATAATCGTCGAGCGGCCGTCTCTCTGCCGCTGGAAGCTACGGACGGTACTCGAGCCAGCGGTCGCGGCTACGATTTTACTGTCGGGGTCAGAGCGAACTGAACGAAGAGGTTCGCTCGCGATGGCCGGAGCGGTCACGGAGCGCCCCTCACTTCGCGATGTCGCGACTCTCATCTCCGGAGACCTGCTTGGGAGGGACGACGACACCGGACCCGGCGTCGTCGGTTTCGACGCGCGTTCCGTGCGAGTGTCTGACTCCGTGCGAGTGCCTGGCGGTGTGTACACCGACCGTCGCGAGGACGCCACCGCTCAGACTTAGCGAAACGACGCGCACCGCCGGCGGGAGCACCGCGACCGCTGCACCGCCAGCAACCACCCCGAAGACGAAGGTCGCCTGAATCGCGAGGACGGCGGCGATGCCTCTTTGCCGACTTCGCGCGCCGTAGAGACCGCCGACGGCCGCAGTCTCCCCGGCGGCGTGGAGCGCGAGCACCAACGCGCCCGCGACCCCGAAGATCACGTTGGCAGCCGCAGCAGTGGCGAGGAGTCCTCCTTCGAGACACCGGTGAACGAGGACCGCTCCGAACGCCGCGTCGGCCTCAATCTCGCGACCCTCGCGCCGGTATCGCAGACCGGTCGCCGCCACACCGCCGACGCTCATGCCGAGGAGGCCGAAAAGCGGGTCGTCGAAGAGAGCTGCGATGATAGCACCCCCTCCGAGGACGACGAGTAATGCGGCGAGCGCGCGATTCGGAAACTCTGAGCCGGCCGCACGGCGCGCGACGGCGACACCGCCGACGAGGCTCACGACGACCGACAGCGCCACTACCAGACCGACGCTCAGCGCCACTCCGGTCGGCTGTCCCCCGGACCCCGGCGACTCGTGGGCGATGGCGATATCCGACACTCCGACGGGAGCCGGAACCGCGAGGACGGTGACGACGACGGCGACCACCATCGCGGCGGTGACAGCCGCGATACCGACTGGTCGGATCTGCATGCGGACGCGATCGAGACAACTATGGGTGGAGCGACGACGGGTTCGGGTCATAGCCACGGGTTCTCCGTCAGTTCGGCCTGCACGTCGGCTCCGACCGCGAGACGGCAGTCCGTGCGCGGTTCGGCGACGCAACAGAGCACGTATCCCTTCCGACACTGTCGCTCCTTGAGCGCTCTCGGCGGACGACGGTACTCGACCTCGCCCGCTAATAACCGGCCGGTGCACGTCCCGCATGCGCCGGTTCGACAACCGAAGGGGAGCGCGACGCCCGCCCGCTCTGCCGCCGTCAACACCGTCTCTCCGGGTTCGACGTCGACCGTCGCTTCCCTCCCGTCGAGCCAACCGAGGGTGACTCTCGCGGTCACTTCATATCCAGACGTCGCTGGTGCAGTCTGCGTCGGGCCAGCGAATCTCGTGGGCGCGCGCCGGCCCCGCAGGCAACTCCCCGAAGTCGACGAGGAACTCCTCGTCGAGCATCATCGTCCCCTTTCGTGGATTGACGTTCGCTTTCATCATCACCGACCCTCGCTCGGCCTCCTCGGGGAAGAACTGGTTGTCCCACGTCGAGTACAGCGACGTGGTGAAGTACAACCGCTCGCCGTCGAGCGAGAGTTGGAGCATCTGTGGCCCGGCGATGACCGGTCGGTCACGCTCTTCGGTTGCTTGCGTCGGGTACCGCTCTCCGAACATTCCACCTGCAGAGAGCGTATCGCTCAGTCGTGGGTTCGACGGGTCGCTGATGTCGTACATGTGGACCTCACCGTGAAGCCAGTTCGAGAAGACGAGGTAGCGGTCGTCCATCGAGACCAGGAGGTCGGTGATGAGACTCGGTACGGGCATCTCCCAGTCGTCGTGTTCGCGCGCCTCGACGTCGATGACCTTGTCGGCGTGCCAACTGCCGTCTCGCTCGTAGAAGTGGAACATGTTCGAAGAGAGCGCCGCCCCAACGTAGCCGTGGGCCGATTCCGGACTGTGCATGAACCGCACTTCGAGCGGAATCATCCCCTCCTCGCCGAGGTCGAGCGTCTGTTTCGGCGTCTGGTTCTCCCAGTCCCAGATGTGGATTTTGTGGCCGTACTTCCCACTTTCCACGTCTTCGAGGTCGAACCCCGGTTGGTAGATCTTCGGGGCCGCCCACTCTGAAGAGATCATCACGTTGCGACGTGGTTGGTACCAGAAGTCGTAGTTCATCTCGATATCGCCCGGCGAGTCGAAGCGACCGACGACGTTGAACGACTCGTTCAGTTCGAGGAACCCACCCGGCAGGTCTCCGTCTCTGTCGCCGAGCATGCTGACGAGGATGCGCCCACCAGGCGCACAGTGAACTGTGTGCGGCGCAGAGAGGCCGTGTTCGAAGACCTCCTCGGGTTCGATAACGGTCTCCATCTCCGGTTCACGTCGGGTCTCCGTGTCGATAATGTGGAGTCGTGAGGAGCGCTGGCCGGGAACGACGAGATACCGGCGGTCCAGGCCTTCGATGTGACACGACGACGAACAGGCGTTCCATCCGAAGTGATGTAACTCGTCGCCCTTGTTTGGCATCGACACTCGGTTGACGATTTCGCTGTACGTCTCCGATTGCGGGTCGGTATCGACGACGGCCAGAAAATCCGGCTCGTCGATGTCTGTTCCGACGTAGAGTCCCATCACGTACGCTACTTCTTCCGGCTCGGATTGTTCGATGGCCGCCTGCGGCGTCGTGTAGCCAACGCCGCTGTGGTCGTGGTGTGCGTGGTGGCTGTCGTCTGTATGATGTGTGTTACCAGAGCTCATAATTCGACAGTCACCGCAGAACGGCTTGACCTATTCGTCAGTATTTTAGATATCACAGCACACGTAGACTATCAGTCTGGACTGATAGACGCAGGAGCTACGTGCGGCGGTCGTACCGTTCGAACACCCACCGAGCGGTACCGTACGCCAATACTCGTGCAGCAGGCGCTTCCCGCCGTGGTTCCCAGTCGACGATCCACTCGCCGTTCGGCGCTCTTCGGACCGGGACTTCGGTTCCCAGTAGCTCCGAGAGGTTGCTCGGCGGAACGTCGTACCGCCGCAGAAGGGCTTCGAGTCGTGACCGCCCGTCGAGTCGCTCCGGCAGCGGGAACCACTCGCCGACGATAGGACCGCCGGGCGTCGGGATGGCGACGTCGATACGGACACCCTCGACGGGGTCTCTGGCGTACGCCGCCGGGCCGCGGCCGGGTCGGCGTCGCTCGGGGTCGACGGCCCGGACGACGCCGGTGTCGACGTGGCGTTCGAGCGCGAGCGATTCGAGTTCCCGTTCGACGTCTCCGAGAGTTCGATCGTCGGGGACGACCGTCGCCGTTCTCGCGGTGAGCGCGCTCGCGACCCGCGCGAGAAGCAGCGCGCCGGTTAACACGACGAAGACGTATCCGACGACGACGACGACCAGGAGTATCGTGAAGAGGGCGAGCAGTTGTGAGATGTCGACCATGATTACCTTCCCGCGGCGGCGTGGTGCCTCCGCTGATTCACGCTGAGAGAAGATGGCCGTGCGCATATCGCTTTGCGCGCCGCGGTTGAACTCTCTCGGGGGTGGGAGACTCAGGTGCACGGGATGAACGAAACCGAATCGAGAACAGCGGTCGCTCGGGAGTCGAAAAGCGAGAGAAACCGCCCGCGGTTCAGTGGTCTTCGTCTTCGTAGAGCCACTGCTCGTCAACGCGCTCGTAGTCGAGCAGTTCCTCGTCGTCGAAGAACAGACTGATCTCTCGTTCGTTCGCGCCCTCGTCCTCGTGGTCGGAGCCGTGGATGACGTTCCGGCCGAGGTCGAGACCGAAGTCGCCGCGGATCGTGCCCGGCGCGGAGTCGGCGGGGTCGGTCTCGCCCATCATGCGGCGGACCTGCTGGGTCGCGTCCGCGCCCTGCCAGACCATCGCGAAGACCGGCCCGGAGGTGATAAAGTCGACGAGTCCGTCGAAGAACGGTTTATCCTCGTGCTCGCCGTAGTGCTCGTGGGCGAGTTCCTCGTCGATCTGCATGAACTTCGCCGCGACGATTTTCAGGCCGCGGTCCTCGAATCGGGAGACGATGTCGCCGATGAGGCCGCGCTGGACGCCGTCGGGCTTGACCATCACGAACGTACGCTCGTCGTGGTGGCTCATTCGGCTCCTCCGCCGGCTTCGGTCCACTCGAGGTCGCGAGATTCGCGGCCGAGGTCGGCGTTCTTCTCGCACTTCGAGGAGCAGTAGTGAATGACTGTTCCGTCGGTGCGGACGAACATCGTGCCCGTGCCGGGTTCGATGTCCGCACCGCAGTAGTCGCAGTTTCGATTCTGTGGCATTGGCTTACTGGCCTCCGATGGAGTCCGCGTCACGCTGGGTCTCGCGGAGTTGGAGCACGTCGCCCTCTCGGACGGGACCCAACACGTTTCGCGTGATGATGCGGCCCTGGTTCGAGCCTTCGCGGATGCGGCATTTGACCTGCATGGCCTCGCCGTGCATCCCGGTCTTGCCAACGATCTCGATGACCTCCGCGGACGTCGAGTCGTTGGTACTCTCTTCTGCGCTCATGGTCGCTTACTGCAGGTCCTCGACCTTCGAGGCGATGTCTTCGACGTCCTCGTCCGCCTCTCCGGCGTCGACGACGGCGGCAGCGGCGCTGCCGACTTCGAGACCGGCCGCGTGGCCGATGTCGTCCTGCGTCTCGACGAAGATGTACGCGATGCCCTTCTCCTCCGCGAGTTCGGGCAGGTGCATGACGATCTCCTCGGGGGAGACGTCTTCGGCGATGTAGACGAGGTCGGCGTTGCCGCGCTCGATGGCTTTGGTCGTCTCGTTGGTTCCCTTCTTTACCGTACCGGTGTCTCGGGCGACCTCGAGCGCTTCGAGAGCGCGCTCGGCGAGGTCGGCCGGAACTTCGTAATCAACGTAAACTGGCATTGGTTGTTCACCTCCCTGTTCGTAGGCTCGCGCCCCACACCAGATGGTCGGTCCCTGATGGCGTGGGGCATCATCAACCTCGAACAGGTTGTACACTCCTGTAACGGAGCACCCCATAAAAGCGCTTTCAAAGCGTACAGGGCGTGGTACGCCGGCGCATGGCGATTTTCAGAAACGAGAGAGCGAGCGAGTTGACAGGAACCGGGCGGGCGTCGAGTCGGGTCGACCGCCGCCCAGACGAAATCGACATTACCCGCAAGCGACCAGTACGGACGATGGACGTGGCCGCCCTCGCCGACCGCCTCCGCGCCGAGGCCGAGCGCGCGAACGAACGCCGACTGCTCGTACTCGCTGGCGACCGCGACGCCGGTATCGACGCCGCCTACACCGCCCTCGACGCCGCCGGAATCCACGACGACGACGTGACCATCGTCACCTCGCGCGAGGGGTTCCGCTTCGAGCGCTACGCGCCGAACCACGCCGCGAACCTCCTCGGCCGAACTCGGAAGGCCGTCGTCCTCGACGCTCACGAGAAGTTCTCGCCGAACGCGCTCGGACAGGTCGTCGGTGCCGTCGACGGCGGCGGCCTGCTCGTCCTCCTGACGCCCCCGCTCTCGGAGTGGCCCGAGCGCCGCGAGTGGTTCGACGACCACCTCGCCGTGCCGCCGTTCGGCATCGACGACGTGGGAAGCGAGTTTCGTCGGCGACTCGTCGGGACGCTCCGCGAGCATCCGGGTATCGCCGTCGTCGACCTCGAGTCGAAAACCGTCGAACGCGACGGGCTCACCGACCCGTGGCCCGTCCGTCGCCGCGACCCGCGGAAACGTCCGGAGGCGACGACGGCGGCGACGGCAGCGGCGACACCGGCATTCCCCGAGACCGCCTACGACGCCTGTCTCACCGAAGACCAGGCCGACGCCGTCGACGCGCTGGAAGCGCTCCGCGACCCCGGACACGCCGTCGTCGTCGAGGCCGACCGCGGACGGGGGAAGTCGAGCGCCGCGGGTATCGCCGCGGGCGCGCTCGCCGCAGAGGGGAAAGACGTACTCGTCACCGCACCGACGTTCCGGAGCGCCCGCGAGGTGTTCGTCCGCGCCGCCGCGGTCGTCGAATCCCTCGACTGCCGGTCGGACGGGGGCGAGAACGAACGCCGAATCGAGACGACGACCGGCGGTCGAGTTCGCTTCGCGACTCCCGTCGACGCCGCCGAACGGTTCGCGAACTCCGACGGCGACGAGGACACCTCCGACGTCGTCCTCGTCGACGAGGCGGCGGCGCTCCCCGTTCGCCTCCTTTCGAAGTTCCTCGACGCGCCCGCCGTCGGCTTCTTCACCACTGTTCGCGGCTACGAGGGCGCGGGCCGCAGTTTCTCGGTGCGCTTCCGCGACAGGCTCGTCGAGAGCGACCTCTCGGTGACGGACGTGACGCTCGCGGAGCCGATTCGCTACGCGTCGGGCGATCCGCTCGAAATCTGGGCGTTCCGGGCGCTGCTGCTCGACGCTCGCCCGCCGGTAGACCAACTGGTCGCGGACGCGACGCCCGAGTCGGTCACGTATCGGTCGTTCGACGCCGACGACCTGCTCGCCGACGAGCACCTGCTTCGCGAGGTATTCGGTCTGCTCGTGCTCGCGCACTACCGGACGGAGCCGAACGACCTCGCGCGCTTGCTCGACGCGCCGAACCTCTCGGTTCGCGCGCTGCTGTACGACGGTCGCGTCGTCTCCGTCGCGCTGTTAGCTCGCGAGGGCGGGCTGTCGGAGTCGACACGGTGCGGGATGTACGAGGGCCAGCGCGTCGCCGGAAACATGATTCCCGACGTGCTGACGAGTCAACTCAGAGACGAGGGGGCCGCGTCGCCGGTCGGCTACCGCGTGCTCCGCATCGCGACGCACGACGCCGTCCGGTCGCGAGGACTCGGCTCTCGACTACTCGCCGAGGTGAGAGACGAGTTCGAAGAGAGCGCCGATTGGCTCGGCGTCGGCTACGGCGCGACGCCCGAACTGCTCTCCTTCTGGCGCGAGAACGGCTACGGGACGGTACACCTCTCGACGACGCGAAACGACACCAGCGGCGAGTACTCCGCGGTCATGCTCGACCCGCTCTCCGAGTCGGGACGGAAACTCGCCGAGCGACACTCGCGGTGGTTCCGAGAGCGCGCCATCGGCGTTCTCTCCGACCCGCTCCGAGACGCGGACCTCGACGTGGTCCGGGCGACGCTCCGGGCGACCGAATCGGCGGTCGAACCGGCGCTCTCCGACCACGAGTGGCGCGTCGTCGTCGGCGCGTCGTACGGGCCCGGTCTCTACGTCGCCGCACCCGGCGCGTTCCGTCGTCTCGCGCTCTCGCACCTCGTCGACGGCGTCGCGGACCTCTCCGCGCTCGAAGAGCGCTTACTCGTCCGAAAAGTGCTGCAGGCCCGGCCGTGGGACGTCGTCGCCGACGAACTCGACTACGTCTCGACTGGGCAGTGCATGCGGGCGCTCGGGACGGCGTTTCAGCCGCTCGTCGACCACTACGGCGCGGACGAACCGGTCGTCGCCGAGGAACGGGCGCGATTCGACAGGGGAGAGTAGCGGCGCGTCGAAGCCGACCGGGCGGTACGCCGAAGAGGGACGGCCGCGTACGAGGCCCATGGTCGAACCTCTCGGATGGATTGCACTCGCGCTGTTGGTCGTCGGGGTCGTCGGGAGCGTCGCGCCGTTGGTGCCCGGCGCGCTCGCGTCGCTGGCGGGCGTCTACCTCTACTGGTGGTCGACGGAGTTCGGCGAACCCGGGCTGCTGGCGGTCGTCGGTCTCACGTTCGTTGGTCTCACTGCCGTGGTCTTCGACTACTTCGCCGGTCCCATCGCCGCTCGGTACGGCGGGGCGTCGAACGGAACGACAGTCGTTGCGGCCGTCGTGGGCTTCCTGGCGTTCTTCGTCGCCGGGCCGCCGGGCATCCTCCTCGGCGTCGCCGGAACGGTGTTCGCGCTCGAGTTCTACAGAAATCGGGACGCCAACGCCAGTTTCAAATCGGCGCTGCTCGCGACGGTCGGCGTGCTGGCGTCGACGGCCGTACAGGTCGTGTTGACGCTGTTGATGCTCGTAGCGTTCGTCCTTCTCGTGTTCGTTTGAGCGTCGCCGTCTCTCGGCCGTTCCCTCCGAGACCTCGTCGCCGTCTGCGACGCCGTAGGAGACGATTCGACGGCGACGGCATCACCCGAGTCGGCCACATCGTACCTGGAGACCTCCGGGAAAAACGATGGTAATTCGTAGCTCCGTGCGAATGGGTACCTATGTCCGAGCAGACTAGGCGAACCGCATCGAATCGAGACGTCGAGACACGGTACGAAGAGTACCTGATGCCCATCTGGAAGAGCCTCAACGTGCCGGTCGAGCGCGCGTCGGGTTGTACGCTCGAAGATTTCGACGGCAACGAGTATCTCGACGTCTTCTCCGGCATCTCCGTGGTCAACGTCGGCCACGGCAACGAGGCGGTCGTCGACGCGGCGAAGGCCCAACTCGACGAGTTCGTCCACGGCTGTACCTACGTCCACCCGCACGAACCCGCGGCCGACCTCGCGGAGAAACTCGCCGATATCACGCCCGGCGACCTGCAGAAGTCGTTCTTCTGCAACTCCGGGACCGAGGCGGTCGAGGGGGCGATCAAACTCGCGCGGAAGTACACCGGCGGCAAGGAGATTCTCGCCTTAGAGATGGCGTTCCACGGCCGCACGCTCGGGAGTCTCGCGCTCACTGGCAACAAGACGTACAAGCGGGGGATGGCGCCGGTCATCAACGACGTGACGCACGCGCCAGCGCCGTACGGCTACCGCTGCGAGACGTGCGACGGCGACGCCTGCACCGCCGAGTGCGCCGACCGAATCGACCGCATCATCGACACCCACACGTCAGACGACCTCGCGGCCATCGTCGTCGAACCGGTGATGGGCGAGGGCGGCATCATCGTCCCCTCCGAGGCGTGGTTCCGGCGCGTGCGCGAAATCGCCGACGACAGGGGGGCGCTCCTCGTCGTCGACGAGGTGCAGGCGGGCTACGGCCGGACCGGCGAGATGTGGGCCATCGACCACTTCGACGTCGAACCGGACATCGTCACGCAGGCGAAGGGTATCGCTAACGGACTGCCGCTTGGCGCGTTCACCGCGTCGGCCGAGGTGGCGGACGCGTTCGGTCCGGGCGACCACCTCTCGACGTTCGGCGGGAACCCGGTCGCCTGCGCCGCCGCGCTCGCGACCATCGACGAACTGGAGAACGGCGTCGTCGACAACGCCCGCGAGCAGGGCGCGTGGCTCTCCGACCGACTCGCCGAACTGGAAGAGGAGTTCGACGTCGTCGGCGACACCCGCGGCCTCGGGCTGATGCAGGGCGTCGAACTCGTCGACCCAGACGAGACCGGACCGCTCGGCGTCGCCGCCGCACCGGACGCCGCGCTCGCGAAGCACGTCGGCGAGCGCCTCCGCGAGGACGGCGTCGTGATGGGCGTCGGCGGGTTCTACAAGAACGTGATGCGGTTCCAGCCGCCGCTCGTCATCTCCCGAGACCAACTGGAGCGCGCCGTCGAGGCGCTCCGAGACGCCATCGAAGCCGAGACGGCCTGAGAACGGAGCTAGCGAGCGACCGATTTCGTTCGAATCGACGCGAACGACGACGCCGACGGGCGCAGGTTTTTGAACGAAAAGGCGACCACCCCCGGCCGTGAGCTAACGAGTCGTCGCGGGGCGGTCGAGGCGAGTGTACGGCGAACCCCCCGCGAGAACGGAATCGTCGTCTGTTCGCAATCTGTGCGCCATCCGTTCGGCCATCGGCCCGAGAAGGAAGAGGAATCCGAGCGTTGGAACCGGGCCGAGAGGCGTCTCGGCTCAGCGATTCTCGTCGGGCCAGCGTTCGATGTAGACGGTCTCGTCGGTGTAGAACCGTATCATATCGTCGCCCTGTGCGTGGAGGTCGCCGAAGAACGACTCCTTGGCTCCGCCGAAGTGGTAGAACGCCATCGGCGCGGCGGTGCCGACGTTGACGCCGAGGTTACCGGCGTCGACCTCGTGGCGGAAACGCCGCGCCTCGCCGCCCCGCTCGGTGAAGAGGCTCGCGGCGTTGCCGAAGCGCGACTCGTTGACGATCGCGAGCGCGTCGTCGAAGTCGTCGGCGCGAATCAGCCCCAGCACCGGGCCGAATATCTCCTCACGCGCGACGGTCATCTCCGGAGTGACGTCGCCGAAGACGGTCGGCGCGAGGAAGGTGCCCGTCTCGGGGACCTCGGCGTCTCGGCCGTCGTAGAGGAGGGTCGCCCCCTCGGAGACGCCCGTTTCGACGTACTCCAGGACGCGCTCGCGGTGCTCGGCGGTGATTAGCGGGCCCACGTCCGACCCTGCGTAGAGACCGTTGTCGACGGTGAGGTCGGAGACCGCCTCGACCAGCCGGTCGGCGAACTCGTCGTACACCGCCGCCTCGACGACCGCCGTCGGGTTCGCGAGACACCGCTGCCCGGAGTTGGCGAACGCCGAGGCGACGGTCTGCTCGACGGCGAACTCGAGGTTCGCACTCGCCGAGACGACGACGTGGTTCTTCGCGCCACCCTGCGCCTGCACGCGCTTGCCGTGTTTCGCGGCGGTCTCGTAGACGTGTCTGGCGACGGGGGTGCTGCCGACGAAGGAGACGCCGGCGACGTCCTCGTGTGCCAACAGCGCGTTCACCGTCTCCGGACCGCCGTGCAGGAGGCTGACGACGCCGTCGGGAAAGCCCGCCTCCTCGACGAGTTCGACGATGCGCGTCGGCGTGAGCGGGTCGCGCTCGCTCGGTTTGAGGACGAACGCGTTGCCCGTCGCCACCGCGTACGGCAGGAACCACAGCGGGATCATCGCCGGGAAGTTGAAGGGCGTAATCGCCGCGAAGACGCCGAGCGGCTTTCGGACCGCCGTCTCGTCGATGCCCGGCGCGGCGTTCGGCAGGTGTCCGGCCTGCATCAGCGACGGGATGCCGCAGGCGACCTCGACGTTCTCAATGCCGCGGCGAATCTCTCCCTTCGCTTCGGCGAGCGTCTTGCCGTGCTCCTGGACGAGTACCTCGGCGAGGTCGTCCTGCTGGTCCTCGAGGAGCGACTTCAGCCGGAACAGCGGCTGGATTCGTTCCTCGACGGGGGTTCGACGCCACTCGTCGAACGCGTCGAGGGCGGCCGCGACCGTCTCGTCCACGTCGGCGTCGTCGCTGAAGGCGACTTCGGCGAGCGTCTCTTCGGTCGCGGGGTCGACGACGTCTCGCCGCTCGTCTCCGGACGGGGCGCGCCACTCGCCGCCGACGAAGTTTCGTACAGTCTCGCCCTCGGCGATCGGTCTGACCGGCATGGTCACTCGATGCGCTCCTCTTCGATGACGATGTCGCGCGCCGCGAGTTCGTCGACGAACGCCTCGGGGTCGAGAACCTCCTCGGGCGGCTTCGCGCCGGTCGAGAGTGCGTCTCCGCGCCCGACCACGGCGGCGGCGATACCCATGGGGACGCCGGTCCAGACGGCCGTCGCCTTCAGTCCCCAGTCGTCGAGGCGCGACTCGACCACCACCGACTCGCGGTAGTGCGCCCGCTCGCCGTCGGCCTCGCCGACCACGTCAACGCGGAACGACTTCCACTCCTCGACCGCCCCGGGCTTGGGCTGTCGGTCGAGGTGGAAGTCGAGGAACTCCCGCGGCGTCGTCTCGACGCCCTCGAACTCGACCGGCTCCTCGCTCGTCAGGTTCAGTCCGATGAGCACGTCGCAGATGTTCACGAGATCCGGCGAGAAAGCGACGCGGAAGTCGACCTCTCGGACGCCCTCGAAGACGTACGGCATCGTCGCGAGCTCGGAGTGGATGCTGTGGAACCCCTCGACCTCGCCGACGGGGTCGGGCATCTCGTAGCGCTCGCGGCCCGAGAGCGGTTCGACCTCCGCGAACTCGCCGTCGTGGAAGACGACCGGGTTCATCGTCAGCTCGTCAAGAATCGTCTTCGCGGAGTAGGCGAACCCCTCGCCGCCGCCCTTCGCGCCGGTGCGGATGTGGATCTCCTCGACCCGGTTGAGGTGACTCGCCGCCTTCGCCGTCGCGACGTTCGTCAGGCCGGGGCTCGCGCCGATGCCGAGGACGGCCGTGAGGCCCGCCTCACGGAACCGGTCGTCCAGCTCCAGCTGTTCCTGCGTCTTGTGGTAGAGGCCGCCGAGGTCGAGGTAGTGCGCGTCGGCTTCGAGGCAGGCCTCCATCACGTCGAGGTTGAACGCGTACGGGAGCGCGTTCGCCGCGACGTCGCTGTCGGCCAGCAGGTCGACGACCGCCTCGTGGTCGGTGACGTCGACCGTCGCCGTCTCGACGGTTCCGGGGAGTTCGGCCGCGAACGCCTCGGCCGCCTCGCGGTCGACGTCGGCGATGCAGAGTTCGTCGACCTCGTCGTTCTCCGCCAGTTCTCGCGAGGTGGCTCGGCCCATCGCGCCGCAGCCACCGAGTGCAGTAACCTTCATCTCAGTAATCTCTGTAGTTCATCATCACGGCCTTTACCTGCGTCATCGATTCGAGGTGCCACTTGCTGCCGTAGCGACCGCCCGACCCGCTCTCGCCGTAGCCGCCGAACGGGAGCAGTCGTTCCCAGTAGTTGTTCGTCTCGTTGACGAAGACGCCGCCCGCCTTGAGGCGATTGGCGGCGTCGTGCGCGCGGGCGAGCGAGTCCGTGAAGATGGCAGCCTGCAGCCCGTACCGCGAGCGGTTCGCTATCTCGATGGCCTCGTCGTAGTCGCGAGCGCGGATGATCGGGGTGACGGGTCCGAACGTCTCCTCGCGGGCGACCTCCATCGACTCGGTCACGTCGTCGAGCACCGCCGGCGTGTAGTAGAGACCGTCCGTCTCGCCGCCCGTCAGGAGCGTAGCACCCTCGCCGACCGCCGCCTCCACGTGGTCGACCGCCTTCCGCTGGATGCGCTCGGAGACCATTGGCCCGACGTCGGTCCCCTCCTCGAGGGGATCGCCGACGACGAGTTCGCGCGTCTTCTCGACGACCGCCTCGGCGAGCGCGTCGTGGACGCCCTCGGTGGCGATGACGCGCTCGGTGCCGCAGCAGACCTGTCCGGCGTTCCAGTTGCTCCCGACGACGATGCTCTCGGCCGCGTGGTCGACGTCGGCGTCGTCCAGCACGAGGATGGGGTCCTTCCCGCCCATCTCGAGGAGGCACTGCGCGTTTCGCTCGGCGGCCACCTTTGCGATCTCCTGTCCGACCGCCGTGCTCCCGGTGAAGGCGATGAGCCGGATATCCTCGTCGGCGACGAGCGAGGCGCCGGTGTCGCCCGCGCCCGTGACGAGGTTGAACGCGCCGTCCGGCAGCGAGGACTGGTCGAACGCCTTCGCGATGTGGTAGGCGGTCAGCGGCGTCTCCTCGGCGGGTTTGAACACGACCGGGTTCGCCGTCGCGATGGCCGAGTAGATGCTGCCGCCGGGCACCTCCAGCGGGAAGTTCCACGGGCTGATGACGGCACACGGACCGTACGGCTCCCGCTGGGTGTACGCGAAGCGTCCGCGGTGTTCCGAGGGGACGACGTCGCCGAACAGTCGAATCCCGTCGTGGGCGTAGTCGTCGCTCGAACTGATGACGTACTCCGTCTCCTCGTACGACTCGTGGAGGGGCTTGCCCTCCTCGCGGGTGATGAGTTCGGCGATCTCGTCCTCGTGCTCTTCGAAGTAGTCGGTCACCTCGTCGAGCACGGCGGCTCGCTCGAAGGCGGTCATCTCGCGGAGTTCGCGCTCGGCCTCGCGGGCGGCCACAACCGCCTTTCCTACGTCGCGGTCGTTCGCCGCCGGGATCGTGTCGATAACCTCGCCGTCGATCGGGGACACCACGTCGATGCCCTCGTCGGAGTCGGCGTCGACCCACTGTCCGTCTATGTACAGTTGTCTCATGGCGTGCTCTCACACACGATACTCGGGAGTCTATGAAAAACTTTTCTTAGGAATGCGACTTTGCCCGTAAAGAGTTCGGATTAACTCCCGCCTGAGGAAAACTCCTACAGGCTCGGCACGTCGAGGGCGACGTTCACCGCTTTGCTCTGGGTGTACTCCGCGAGCGCCTCCGCGGCGCACTCCCGTCCGATGCCCGACTGCTTGAAACCGCCGAACGGCGTCCCCGGGACCGTCCCGAAGTACTGATTCACCCAGACGCTCCCGGCCTGGATGTCGGCGGCCGCCCGGTGGGCCAAAGAGAGGTCGCTCGTCGCGACGCCGGCCGTCAGTCCGTACTCGACGCCGTTGGCGATTTCGATGGCCTCCTCGTACGACTCGAACGTCACGAGGAACTGGACGGGACCGAACACCTCCTCGCTCGCGATTCGCATGTCGGGCGTCACGTCGTCGAAGACGGTCGGTTCGAGGTAGTAGCCGTCGGCCAGCGCCTCGCCGTCGGGGCGCGCGCCGCCGGTCAGCACCGTCGCCCCCTCCTCCCGCCCGAGTTCGAGGTACTCCGTCACCTTCTCGCGGTGGCTCTCGTAGCAGAGCGGTCCGAGATTCGTCTCCTCCGCGAGCGGGTCGCCGGGTTCGTAGGCGGCGACCTCGTCGAGGTAGCGGTCGAGGAACGCCTCCTTGACGTCCTCGTGGACGAGGATACGCGAGGCCGAGTCGCAGGACTGGCCCGCGTTGTAGAACCCGCCGACCGCGGCGGTCGACGCCGCCGCGTCGAGGTCGGCGTCCGGGAACACCACGAAGGGGTTCTTGCCCCCGAGTTCGAGCGTGACCGGCGTCACGCGGTCGGCCGCCGCGCGCATGACCTCTCTGCCGACCGGGACCGACCCGGTGAACGAGAGTTTCCGGACGTCCGCGTGGGCCGTCAGCGCCGTTCCCGCCTCCTCGCCGAAGCCGGGGACGACGTTCAGAACGCCGTCGGGGAGCACGCCTTCCGAGAGCTGCGCCGCGCGGACGACGGCGAGCGGGGCCTGCTCGGCGGGCTTGCAGACGCTCGCGTTACCGGCCGCCAGCGCCGCGCCCACCTTCCACCCCATCAGGAGGATGGGGTAGTTCCACGGGAGAATCTCCCCGGTGACGCCGTAGGGTTCGCGCCGGACGTAGGCGTGGGAGTCCGACCCCGTCGCGACCTGGTCGCCGCCCTGCGCCCGGGCGACGTCCGCGTAGTACTCGAAGAAGTTGAGGCCGTTCTCCACGTCCGCGCGCGCGAAGGAGAGCGGCTTGCCGACCTCGAGGCTCTCCAGTAGGGCGAGTTCGTCGAGGTGGTCGCGCATGACGTCGATCCACTCGCGGATGAGCGCCGAGCGCTCCGAGGCGGTCCTGTCGGCCCACTCGGTCTCGTAGCCCTCGCGGGCCGCCGCGACGGCGGCGTCGACGTCCGCTTCGGTGCAGCGGGCGACCGGGGCGATGGGTTCGTCGACCGCGGGGTCGCGCGGGGAGAACGTCCGGCCGTCGGCGGCTGCCGCACGCTCTCCGCCGATCCACGCGTCGAAGGACGTCTCCGCGGCGGCTCGGTTCCTGGCTCGTTCGTGATTCTCGTCGATGCTGTCGGTGAAGTCGGTGAAGTCGGTAGACATTGGTCTCGTGTCGCTGTTAGCTGTGGTCGTACTACTGTGCGGGACGCGCTCGTGGCGCTGCGCCGGGTCCAGTTCTGCAACGGGGTGGGAAGCGGTGTCGACGCCGTCGCGAACGCGGAGTCGAACCGGGAGTCACTCGGTGAGGACGACGGCGTTGCTCGGCTTCCACCCGACGCGTATCTGTCGCCCGACGCTGAGATACTCTCCCTGATCTCGAATCTGCATGTCGACGGTCAACTGCTGGCCGTTGCGGAGGCGGACGACGAACTTCCCGACGTTCCCCTTGTAGATCTCGTCGACGACCTCCGCCTCGAAGTCGTTCGGCAGTCCCGAGACCTCGTCGCCGATGCGTATCTTCTCGGGGCGGACGGCGAAGGCGACCCGGCCGCTCGCCTCCGGCGTCTTCGGGACACGGAAGGAGAGACCGTTTCGTTGGACGACCGCCTCTCCGCCCGCTTCCCCGTACTCGCCGTGGACGAGGTTCGTCTCGCCGATGAAGTCCGCGACGAACTCGGTGTTCGGCTCCTCGTATATCTCGGTCGCGGTGCCGAGCTGTTCGAGGTGGCCGTCGTTCATCACCGCGATCTCGTCGCTCATCGTCAGCGCCTCCTCTTGGTCGTGCGTGACGTAGACGAACGTCGTGTTCAGCTCCTCCTGGAGGTTCTTCAGTTCGACCTGCATGTTCTTCCGGAGCTTCAGGTCGAGCGCGCCCAGCGGTTCGTCGAGCAGCAGGACGGTCGGCTCCGTGACGAGCGCGCGAGCCAGCGCGACGCGTTGCTGCTGGCCGCCCGAGAGTTCGCTGATGCGTCGGTCCTCGTACTCCGGCAGTTCGACGAGGTCGAGCGCGCGCGAGACGCGGGCGTCTATCTCCTCGCTCCCTTGGCGGCGGACGAGTCGCCGAAGCGACCCTGTGATACCGGTCGGACGCGTCGTCGCGCCGCCGGAGTCGCTTGTCTCGCCGCCGTCTCCAGCGACCTGTGACGAGGCGCGGGTCGCCTCGTCCGTCCCCTCGCCGGTGACGGTCCGTCGTTCGGGGATTCCCTGCATCTGGAGCCCGAAGGCGACGTTCTCGCCGACGGTCATGTGCGGGAACAGCGCGTACGATTGGAACACCATACTCGTGTCCCGTTCGAACGGCGGGACGTCGTTGACCCGCTCGTCGCCGATGTAGACGTCGCCCTCCGTCGGCGTCTCGAAGCCCGCGATGCAGCGGAGCGTGGTCGTCTTCCCGCAGCCGCTCGGCCCCAGGAGCGTCAGAAACTTCCCGCGCTCGATAGAGAGGCTCACGTCGTCGACCGCGGTTACGTCTCCGAATCGCTTCGTGATGCCGTCGAGGCGTACGTCGTAGGTTTCGGGCATGGAATCTGTCGATCAGGCGTTTTGGATCTCCGTCCAGGCCTCGTCGTACATCGTCGTCGCCTGGCCGATGTTCTGGATGAACTCGAGGTTCTCCATCGTCTGGTCGCTCGGATAGATGGACTCGTTCTCCAGTATCTCGGAGTCGATGTGCTCTTTGGCGGCTTCGTTCGGACTGGCGTAGTAGGTCCAGTTCGTGATCTTCGCGCCGATCTGTGGGTTCAGGTAGTAGTTCATGAACGCGTGCGCGGCGTTCGGATGCTTCGCCTCCGACGTGATGGCTCCGTTGTCCACCCAGACGACGCCGCCCTCCTTCGGGACGACGTAGTCGATGGGCGACGAGCCGTCCTCGTACGTCTCCCAGTACGCCGCGAACACGTCGCCCGACCAGCCGTGGACCGGGCTGGCCTGCTTGTTGATGAGGTTCGTCTTGAAGTTCGAGGAGTCGTACGTCTTGAGCAGGTCCTTCTGCTGGATGAGCAGCTCTTTCGCCTCCTGTACCTCGCTCTCGTTTTTCGTGTTCAGCGAGTAGCCGAGCTGTTTCAGCGCCGCGCCGATCGTCTCGCGCATGTCGTCGAGCATCGTTATCTGGCCGGACCACTCCTCGTTCCACATCGCGTCCCAGGAGTCGATGCTCACGTCCTCGCCGAGCATCTCCCTGTTGAAGCCGATGCCGGAGGTACCCCACTGATAGGGCACCGAGTGCAGCGCATCGCCGGGGTCGTACGGCGCATCAGTGAAGCGTTCCGTGATGTTCTCGAGGTTGGGCACCTTCGACCGCTCGACCTGTCGAATCATCTCCTGGTCGGCCAGAACGCTGATCATGTAGTCGCTGGGGAAGATGAGGTCGTACTGGCCCGTCCCGCCGGCGTTCAGCTTGTTGAACATCTCCTCGTTCGAGGCGTAGTTAGAGACGTTTACCTCCACGCCGTACGCCTGTTCAAACTCTGAGACTGTCTCGTCGGGCCAGTAGTCACCCCACTGGAAGATGTTCAGTCGGTCCTCCAGTTCGTAGTCCAGTTCCTGAAGCCCGTACTCCTCGCGAAGCGACGCGTCGCCGCCGTCTGCGCTTCCTCCGCCGCCCCCGGAGCCGTTCCCTCCGCCGTCCCCCGAGCCGTTCCCTCCGCTGTTCTCGCCGTCTCCGCCGCTGGTACAGCCGGCGAGTCCGGTGAGACCGACCGCGGTCAACGAGCCGCTCGCTTTCAGGTACGTCCGCCGACTAATTTTTCGTTGCTTGTTCATCTCTTGCATGCTTCTCTTTTCGCCCAATGGGTAGTATGTGGGATAAATATTGTGCTAAATTGGGGCCACAGACGAAGGATTTTCCTTCACCAGATCGGTCCTTCGATCCACTGCGCCGCGGCGACCACAGCCAGGGTGACCACGAGAATCAGCGTCGCGATGACGTTGACGCCGGGCGAGATGCCCTGTCTGACCATCGAGAAGAAGAAGATCGGGAGCGTGTTCTGGTTTCCGATGATGAAGAACGTCACGACGAAGTCGTCGAAACTCATCGCGAACGCGAGCAGCGCACCCGCGACGACTCCGGGTTTGATCACCGGGAACGTCACGTAGCGGAACGTCTCGAGTTCGGTCGCTCCGAGGTCCTTCGCCGCCTCCTCGAGCGTCCGGTCGAAGCTCCTGAGCCGCGCGGCGACGACCACCGCGACGAAGCTGATGTCGAACGCGACGTGGCCGATGATCGCCGTGTGGACGCCGAGACCTATCCCGACCAGGTTGAAGAACAGAAGCAGCGAGATGCCCATCACGATGCTCGGGATGATGATCGGCATGTAGACGACGCCGAGGAGGAACCGCTTGCCGGGGAAGTCGTGGCGGTCGAGCGCGAACGCGAGCATCGTCCCGAAGACGGTGCTGACGACGACGGTGACGAAGGCGATCTCGATCGAGTGGGCGAGGGCGGTGAACGCCGCTTCGGGGTTGACGCGCGCGACGACCTCACCGGCCAGAAGCGCCTCGTACCACCTCGTCGTGAAGCCCTGCCAGACGAGCGCGTACCGAGAGTCGTTGAAGGAGAGGACGACGAGGACGAAAATCGGGACGTAGAGGAAGAGGTAAACCAACACCGTCTGCAGGAGCAGGAGGCCGTTCCCGCGCTCGAACAGTCGCGAGCGGGCACGCTTGAGCCGTGCGCCGAATCCGGGACCGTCGGCGAGGCTCATACCGACTCAGCCTCCCCATACCGCAGGTAGACGGCGATCGCAGCGAGCATGACGCCCATGAGGACGAACGAGGCCGCCGAACCGAGCGGCCAGTTGCCGGCCGCGCCGAACTGGTTGGCGATGAAGTTCCCGATCATCTGACTGTCGGGTCCACCGAGCAGCTCCGGGATGACGTAGGCGCCGGTGCTCGGGATGAACACGAGGATGCTCCCGGCGACGACGCCGGGCGCCGACAGCGGGAAGACGACGCGGCGGAACGCGTCGAATCGGTCGGCGCCGAGGTCCATCGCCGCCTCCTGCAGGGTGAAGTCGATCTGCTCTATCGTCGCGTACACCGGGAGAATCATGAACGGAATCCAAATGTAGACGAGGCCGATGAGAACCGCGAGCCGCGAGTTCATGAGGGACGCGCCGGCTTCGACGAACGGCAGAATCCCGAGCGCGTTCGTCAGGACGCTGTTGCCCGAGAGGAGAATCTGGATGGCGTAGATTCGGACGAGAAACGACGCCCAGAACGGCAGGATGACCAACACGAGCAGCAGATCCTGGTACTCCTCGGGGGCGATGCGCCCGATGTAGTACGCCGCCGGGTAGCCGACGGCGAGCGAGACGAGCGTCGCGAACAGTCCGTAGGCGATGCTCTTCAGCGTGAGTTGGACGTACGGGGTCGGGTCCGTCGCGGCGAGTTCGAAGGGGACGACGAACTCGACGAGCCACGCGAGCGTGTACCAGATCGCCTCCAGCACGTTCGCTCCGTCGGGGACGAAGAACGTCCGATACTGGTCGAGTCCGAGATACTCGAGACCGATGAGCACCTCCCCGAACGCCCCGCGCTGGCCGAAGCTGTAGTAGAACATCACCCCGAGCGGGATGAGGAAAAAGAGCCCCAGCCAGAACGCGCTCGGCGCGAGATTGACCACGAGTCCGGCGAGGCGGTGGTTCCGCGCTGCGTCGATGGCCGCGCCCGACCGCCCGCGGGAGTCACGTTTTGACGTGGTTTCACTTGCCATGCGATGTGGTCGAGATGAACACGGGAGTCAAAAAACCTTTTGCAGTATCCGCCTCTCCACCGAGAGTCGAGTATCAATATGGGCGAGGAAACGAATTTGTATCGGGAGCCCACTCGAATCAACAGGGGAACATCCGTGAGCAGAACACATACGAAACCGGGGATACAAGCGACCGATATGGACCTTGACGAGGTCGACCGCAAAATCCTGAAGATTCTACAGGCGGACGGTCGGCTCGCACTCTCGGAGATCGCTCGGCGGTTGAACATGGGTAATGCGACGATTCACGAGCGCGTCAACAGCCTCGAATCTCAGGGGTACATCCGACAGTACCGGGCGGTACTCGACGCCGAACTCCTCAGTATCGACCAGGTCGCGTTCGTCCGAGTGAAGACCAACGCGGGACACTTCTCGAAAGTCGCCGAGCGGTTGGCCGAGGAGGCGGCCATTCAGGAGATCCACGAGATCACGGGGGATGCGGACCTCCTCCTGAAGGTCCGGGTGCGCGAACAGGCGGTGCTGAGCGAACTTCTGGCCACCATCGGGTCGTACGACGGCGTCACGGAGACAGCGACCGAGGTCGCTCTCCGCAGCGTGAAAGAAGAGTACGACTTGAACTTGGAGTGACCATGTGGGACCTCGAACCTTCGGCGCGTAGCGAGTGGGGCCGCCTCCGACGGGTCCTCGTCCACGAACCGGGCGAGGAGTTCAAATCCGTCGTCGATCCCGACGAGTGGAACTGGAGCGGCCTCCCCAGACAGGAGTCGGTCGCCGACGAACACGCGGCGCTCGTCGAGCAGTTGAAAGCCGACGGCGTCACCGTCGACACGCTCGGGACCGTCGGATCAGAGCTCGCGGAGTCGCTTTTCGTCCGCGACGTCGGTTTCGCCGTCGAGGGCGGAATCGTCGTCGGCAAGATGGTCGAGTCGACGCGCGTCGGCGAGGAGCGACGGCTGGTGGAGCGCGTCGTCGAACTCGGCGCGCCCATCTACCACTCGGTCCACGGCTCCGGCGGGTTCGAGGCGGGTAACATGATCTGGATAGACGAGTCGACGGTGGCGGTCGGACGCTCGAAGACGACGAACGCCGAGGGAATCCGTCAGGTCCGAACCGTCCTCGAGACGTTCGACGTCGACATCGTCGAGGTCCCCATCTTCGGAAGCACCGAGAGCTCCGGCCAGACGCACCTCGCGCTCGTCTTCGGCATGGTCGCACCCGATTTGGCGCTCGTCTATCCGCAGGCCGTTCCCGCCGAGTTCCTCTCGCTGCTCTCTGACCGCGGTATCGACGTCGTCGAGGTTCCGATGCGCGAACAGCGAAACCGCGCGACCAGCACTATCATGACCGAACCGGGGCGCGTGCTCCTGCCCAACGGGAATCCGACCGTCCGGTCGGCGCTTGAGTCACGCGGTCTCGACGTCGTCACGCTGGACATCCCCGAAACTCGAAAGACGGGCGGCGGTCTCAAGGGGCTCATCCTCCCCCTCGAACGAGACGACTGAGCGGCGTTATCCCCCACCGTTCGTACGAGGTGACAAATGTGTCACCCCATTCGCGCTTGTAGCAGAACTTTTTCGGATGTTGTTCGTACTCTCCAAAGATTTATTGTCACTGTTATCCATGTGGCGTTCAATGAGTCTCGGTGACAAACAGCAAGACATCGACCACGCCGAACGTCTCCGCGAACGGACGCCGAAGAGCCGCGAGTTCCACGACCGCGCGGCGGCGATAACGCCGCTCGGAGTCGAATCGAACGTGCGCGCGTTCGACCCGTATCCGTTCTACGTCGAGAGCGCCAGTGGGTCGTACATCACGGACATCGACGAGAACGAGTATCTCGATTTCCTGCTCGCGCTCGGACCGATCATCCTCGGACACGGCAACGAGGAGGTTCGCGAGGCGGTGAAGGCGCAGGTCGACAAGTGCGACCTGACGGCGACGCCGCAACCCATCGCCTTCGAGTACATGGAGAAGGTCGCGGAGATGACGCCGAGCATCGAGACGGTCCGCCTCGCCAACAGCGGCACCGAGGCGACGATGCACGCGATGCGGGTCGCGCGCTCGTACACGGGGAAAGACAAGGTGGCGAAGCCGGAGGGCGGCTACGCAGGGGCACACGATTACGCGCTGCAGAGCGTCTACGCTACCGAAGAGGCGCTCGGCCCGGCGGACGAGCCGAGCACCGTCTCCTACGGCACCGGCATCCCAGACGCGGTGAGCGAGACGATGGTCGCGTTCCCGTTCAACGACAAGGAGGCGACCGAGAAGATTCTGCGCAAGCACGCCGACGACCTCGCGGCGGTCATCATCGAACCGGTGATGTTCTCGGCCGGCTGTCTGAAGCCCCGCGACGGGTACCACGAGTTCCTCCGCGAGCTTACCGAGGAACTGGGCGTCGTCCTCATCTGGGACGAGGTGATGACCGGCTTCCGCCTCGGCCCCGACAGCGCGCAGGGGCGTTTCGGCGTCACCCCCGACATGACGGCGTTCGCCAAGGTGGCCGGCGGCGGTTACCAGCTCGCCGGCTTCGGCGGCAGGGCCGAGATCATGGAGGAGATCATCCCGCCCGGAAAGGACGAGGGGCACAAGTGGAACTCCTCGGCGTTCCACGGCGGCACATACAACGGTCACCCGGTGTCGGCCGCGGCGGGGCTGAAGACGCTCGAAATCCTGCAGGAGGGTGACGTCTACGACCACATCGAGCGACTCGGCGACAAACTCTTCGGCGGACTCCAGGAGGTGGCCGACGACGTCGGTCTCCCGGTGAACGTCCAGCACATCGGCTCGATGGGCCAGGTCTACATGACCGACCACGACATCCACTACTACCGCGACACCTGGCACGCGAACGAACAGCGGTTCGCCGACTGGTGGCTCGAAGCCGCCGGCCGCGAGGTGCTCTTCGGAAATCCGATGCAGGGCGAGCGGTTCTTTACAACCTACACCCACACGGACGAGGAGATCGACCGCGCGCTCGAAGTCGCCGAGGAGGCGTTCCGGGCCGTCGACCACGAGTACGAGGACTGAACTCGTCCGACGATGACCGGGGACCGCACCGCCGTCCGCGGAACGACTCGGGGAGACAGGCGGGATGCCGGGGTCCTCGTCGTCGGCGGGGGCGTCGTCGGCTGCGCAGTCGCGCGAGAGCTCGCCGCCGACCACGACGTCGTCGTCCTCGAACAGGATCAGATTGCCGGCGGCGCGACGGCGCTCGCGGCCGGCGAGATTACGATGACGCCGTCGTACTCGGACGTGCTCGCCGTCGCCGACCACGCGAACGATTTCTTCCGCGGCTACGACGGGACCGGCCGGTTCCGGTTTCACGAACGACCGAGCCTCGAACTCGTCCGTGACGGCCGCGCCGACGCCGCCCGCCGACGCGTCGACCGCCTCCGGAGCGACGGCATCGACGTCGCGTACCTCGAACCAGAGGCGGTTCGCGAGCGGTATCCGCGCGTCGACGCCTCGCGGCTCGACGGGGCGGTCAGACACGCGGAGACGGGGTTCGTCGACCCGTACACGTTCGCCGTCACCCTGAAGGAGGAGGCCGAAGCGCGCGGCGCGCGGTTCCGAATGGGACTCGCAGTCGACGAGGTGGTAGTCGACGACGGTCGGATTCGCGGCGTCTCGACCGCGGAGGGCGAGTTCTGCGCGCCGACGGTCGTCGCCGCGGCCGGGTGGCGGACCGAGCGCCTGCTCCGCGACGTCGTCCGGATTCCGGTCCGCCCGTACCGAACCCAGTGCATCGTCCTTGACCCCGGAGCGCCGCTCGAGGAGACGTTTCCGATGGGGTGGATTCCGGGCGAGCACGTCTACTTCCGCGCCGAGCACAACGGCGACCTGCTCGTCGGCGGCTGGTCGTTCGCGACGGACGACCCCGAGGGCGCGAGTCGGCAGGAGGACGAGGCGTTCAGGGACCACGTCGCCGAGGTGGTGCCGTCGGTCTTCCGCGAGTTCGACCGGGCGGGATTCGTCGACGGCTGGGCCGGGATCGACGGCGCCACGCCGGACACCCGCCCGATAATCGACGCGCCCGCGGACGCCCCCGAGGGACTAATCGTCGCGACGGGGTTCCACGGCCGGGGCATCATGACCGCGCCGGTCGCCGCGACGCTCGTTCGGTCGTTCGTCACCGGCGAGGCATGCGACCTGCCACGGGAGGAGTTCACGCTCTCGCGATTCGATTCCACCTCACCCGACTTCGAGTTCAGAAGCATCAGCGCCGGTGACGACAGCTACGAGTAACGTCCCGGGGCGGGACTACTCGTGCGCGAAGTACGTTACCGCCTCGCCGTCGCCCTGTTCGTCGACGCGAACGAAGCCGACGCGCTCGAATTGCACCACGTCGTCGACGGTGGCGTCCGCGAAGTCGGGTTCGGCGTGGCCCGTCACGTTGCCGTCCATCGTCCGCATCGTCACGGCGACGTTCTCGCCGGCCGGAACCCAGTGAATCACGTCGACGCCCTCGTCGCGGACGACGCCGATGTCGTCGCCGACGTACTCTAGCGCGTCGGCCTCGTAGCGGACGCAGCCGTAGCCTTTCAGCCAGACGCGCTCGCCGCTCTCGGGTAGGTCGGCCTCCTCGGCGAGGACGGCGTCACCGGCGGGGACGTCGCGGCGGCCGCGCTTCTCGTGGTCGGGGTGAATCGACGGGTGACCCGCGTCGGGACCGCCGGAGAGCGGGAGTTCGACGGCGGGGCCGACCTCGGACGCATCGTCGGTCGTCGGCTCGACCCCGTCGCGGACGAGGAAATATCTGGGAGCCTCATCGTCGACGAGCGCTCGGTTGTTGGCGTAGACGGTGCTCATCGCGAGGTCGACGTTGCTCGTCGAGGTGCCGAGACCGACCATCGACTCGACGATGGCCTCGCCTCGGATTCCCCGCCGTCGGAGGCTCTTGATGGTCGGCGCGCGCGGGTCGTCCCATCCGTCGAGTTCGCCCTCCTCGATGAGTCGCTTGATGGTCGAGGTGGACATCTTCACGCCGTACTCGTCTATCTGGACGTGGCCCCAGTGGACAACCTCCGGGTACTCCCAGTTGAAGTAGTCGTAGACGAACTGCTGGCGTTTCGCCGAGTCCTGCAGGTCGATGCCGCGGATGATGTGCGTGACGCCCGTCAGGTGGTCGTCGATGCCGGACTGAAAGTCGAGCATCGGCCAGAGGCGGTACTCCGTGGCCTCCTCGCGCGGGTGCGGCGTGTCGATGACGCGGAACGCGACGAAGTCGCGCAGCGCGGGGTTCTTGTGCTGGATGTCGGTCTTCACGCGGAGCACCATCTCGCCGGAAGAGTACTCGCCGTCGACGAGCGCCTCGAACTCTCGGAGCGTCGTCTCGGGGTCCTTGTCGCGGTGCGGGCAGGGTTCGCCCGAGTTTTTCAGTTCTGAGAACGCCTCGCCCGAGCAGGAGCAGGTGTACGCGCCGCCCTTCTCGATGAGCTGTCGGGCGTGGTCGTAGTAAATTTCGAGGCGGTCCGACGCCCGGAGCACGTCGTCGGGCTCGAAGCCGAGGTACTCGATGTCGTCTAAGATGGCGTCGTAGGCGTCGAGGTCCGGGCGCTTCGTCTCGGGGTCGGTGTCGTCGAAGCGGACGACGAAGGAGCCGTCGTACATCTCCTTGTACGTCCCGATAACCGCGGGCATCCGCGCGTGGCCGATGTGCCACGGCCCGTTCGGGTTCGGTGCGGCGCGCATCCGCACCTCATCGTAGGCGTCGGCGTTCGGCAGGTCCGAGAGCACCCGATCGTCCTCCTCGTCTTCGCTGTCAAGTTCGTCGAGCAGGTCGGGCGCGAGTTCGCCCAGTCGCTCGCGTCGCTCCGCGTGGTCCATCCCGTTCACGTCGGCGACGACGCCGCCGACGACGCCGGGGATTTCGCCGCCGTGCGGTCGGAACTCGGGGTTCTCGCCCATTAGCGGTCCCATCACCGCGCCCACGTCGGCGTCGCTCTCGTACTTCACGGCGTTAAACAGCGCGTGTTTCTCGGCTTCCGCCTGTACACGCTCTCGAAGGTCCTCATCCATTACCGGCGAGTTTCGGCCGGCAGGTAAAAACAGCCGTGGATTGCCCGCAGCGCCGACCAACCTGAGGTTGGCGGACGTGACACTCAGCGGCAGCAACAAGCCTATGTATCACCCCGGGTGAGAGTCCGGCGTGAACGCTCGGTCGTGGCTCTCTCTCAACGGAACGCCGGTCACCGAGCGACGCTTCTACTGGGCGTGGATCGCGGCGACAGCCGGCTACGGCGTCGGCGACGTGGTGACGACCGTCGCCGTCGTCGCTTTCGCCTCGGGCGTCGTCGAAGGAAATCCGGTGATGGACGCGAGCATCTCCTCGTTCGGACTCGCCGGACTCGTCGGACTGAAACTTGCGGTGTTCGCGCTCTGTCTCGCCGTCAGTCAGCACGCCGCCCGGGTCGGCGACCCGGTGTTTCCGTACGTTCTGCCGAGTCTTCTCGCCGCAGTCGGGGCGGGACTCACCTGCTACAACGTCTGGTTGATGGCGCAAGTGGCGTAACCGACACCGAAAAATTCACCGAGGCAAACCAAGCGAAGCTCAGTAGCCGCGCGTGATGAGGTAGTCGGCGATATCTTCGAGGAGGCTACGCGCCTCGTTGTCCGGCAGCACCGACAGTCGCTCCTTGCTCTGCTCGACGAGGTCCTCGGCCATCTCGCGGGCGTAGTCGATGCTGCCGACGCGTTCGAGTTCGGCGACGGCCGCGTCGATGTCTGCTTCGGTGACCTGGTCCACCGAAGTGCTACCGACGAGTTCGGCGATGTCCACGCCGTGCTGGCGCGCGTGCAGCGTGATGAGCGTCTCCTTCTCCTCGACGAGGTCGGAGCCTCGTTGCTTGCCGAGTTCTTCGGAGGGGACGGTGAGATCCAACACGTCGTCTTGAATCTGGAACGCGCGGCCGGCGTCGATGCCGTACCGGTAGAGTGCGTCGACGATGTCGTCGTCCGCGCCCATCAGGACCGCGGGCGTCGCCGCCGCCGCCCCGTACAGCACTGCAGTCTTGTACTCTATCATCTCCAGATACTCGTCGGGGAGGATGTCCTCGCGGTGCTCGAACGAGACGTCGAGCGCCTGCCCTTCGCAGATTCGCGTGCAGGTCGTCGCGAGCAGTCTGGTCGCTTCGAGACCCCGATCGGGTGCCGCACCCGTGTCGGTCATGAGTTCGAACGCTTTCGAGTAGAGCGTGTCGCCGGCCAGGATGGCCGTCTCCGTATCGTACGCCGTGTGGACGGCCGGGACGCCACGGCGCAGGTCGTCGTCGTCCATGATGTCGTCGTGGATGAGCGTGAACGACTGGATGACTTCGAGGCCGACGGCGGCGCGCATCACGTCGACGGTTCCGTCGTCGAGCGCCGGAAACTCGCGGTACTCCGTCGACAGCGGTTGCACGTCGGCGAGCGCTTCGGCGGCGAGCAGCGCGACGGCGGGTCTGAGACGCTTGCCGCCCGCTTCCAGAAGGTAGCGAGTGGCTTCGTAGAGGCGCTTGGGTTCGGCCATGGGCACCTCCTCGTCGATGGCCTCGTTGACGAGTTCGCGTCGCTCGCCGACGGCGGCCAGTACCCGCTCCTCAGTCGCGTCCGATGACATCACTGGACCAGCTGGATCATGTTCCCGTTGCTCGTCACGTGCACGTCCCGGCCGAGTGTGTAGCCCTGCGACTCGCAGAGGCTGACGTACGGCGCGAACCCTTTGAGGTTCTGGTGGGCCGGAATGACGTGCTGGGGCTGCAACGCGTCGAGCATCGTGTAGTGACCCTCCTCGCGGAGGTGGCCGGAGACGTGGATGTCGTCGTAGATGCGCGCGCCTTGCATCTTCAGGAGTTTCTCGGACTGGTAGCGCTGGCCCTCGTTCGTCGGCTCCGGAATCACGCGCGCCGAGAAGATGACTTTGTCGCCGTCTTCGAGTTCGTACGGCGTCTCGCCGCGGCCCATCCGGGTGAGCATCGCGCGCGGCTCGCCCTGGTGACCCGTGACGATGGGCAGGAAGTTCTCCTTGCCCTCCTTCATGATGCGCTTGAACGTCCGGTCGACGGATTTCCGGTGGCCGTACATCCCGAGGTCGTCCGGGAAGTCGACGAAGTTCAGCCGTTCCGCAGTGCCGGAGTACTTCTCCATCGAGCGTCCGAGAAGGACGGGCTGTCGGCCGATGTCCTGGGCGAACTCGACGAGACTCGTGACGCGGGCGATGTGGCTGGAGAACGTCGTCGCGACGATACCGCCGTCGTAGTCCTCGATGGAGGTCATCACGTCTTGGAGGTGGCGACGAGCGACGGACTCGGAGGGTGTACGGCCCTTCCGGCCGGCGTTCGTGCAGTCCTCGATGTAACAGAGGACGCCGTTACCCTCACGACCGATCTCGCGGAAGCGCTTCATGTCGATGGGGTCGCCAATGACCGGCGTGTGGTCCATCCGCTTGTCGAGGCCGTAGACGATAGCGCCCTCGGGCGTGTGGACGACCGGATTGATGGCGTCGATGATGGAGTGGGTGACGTTGACGAACTCGAGTTCGACCTGTCCGGAGTCGCCGATGGACATCGTCTCGCCGGCTTCCATCTTCACGAGGTCGTTGTTGACGTTGAACTTGTTCTCGCCCTGGACCTGCTGTTTCACCAGTTCGATGGTGAACGGCGTCGCGACGATGGGCGCGTCGTAGCGGTGCGCCAGTTTCGAGATGGCGCCGATGTGGTCGAGGTGGCCGTGCGTCGGCACGATGGCCTTCACGTCGCCTTCGAGGTCCGACATCACGCGGTCGTCCGGGATGGCCCCCATGTCGATGAGGTCCAGGCTGTGCATCTTCTCGGTCTCGACGTTGTCGTGGATGAGAACCTGCGAGAGGTTCAGACCCATGTCGAAGACGACGACGTCGTTACCGGCGCGGACGGCAGTCATCTGCCGACCGACTTCTTCGTAGCCGCCAATGGTTGCGATTTCGATTTCCATGGTTTATCAGAGCATTGAAATGCCACGTCGGGTGGCTGCGGTTGCTCACGCAAATCCGAGGGCGTAGGGGGCCACCGGCCCCGGCGTCTTGCAGCGCGTCGGTCGCTGGTCCCCGCGTGTGGTCGCGTCGACTCGGCATCGCGCACAGCACCGCCGCACGTCGCGTCCACACTTACCCGCGGGCTGTTGGTACTTGTGGGCTACACGCCGGGGTATTAAAAACTACGTGGGTTAGTCGGCAGATTCGAAAACGGTCCGAATCGGTCGGAACCACGGCCAACGCTGGCTTTCGTCGCCATCAATCACGCGTCGACGACACTCGCTCCGCGCGCAACGACAACGACTTTATCGCCTCACTCGGAACGATGGTGACGCGATGAACGGTCGAACACGAGAGTATCTTCGGGGCCGCTTCGGCGACTACTACCGGAGCGCAACGCTGTCGCTCCCGCCCGCGGCCGACGAGCGCGAGTGGGGACACATCCCTTGGACCGCGGGCGGGACGACGATGGTTCGCCACCAGTCGCTGCTCGATGTCGGCGACCTCGGCGACTTCCTCGCCCGCGAGTCCCCCCGCCACGTCTACTTCTCGGCGGCGCGCTACGCCGACCCCGGCGCGAACGAGATGGACGAGAAGGGCTGGCGCGGCGCGGACCTCGTGTTCGACCTCGACGCCGACCACTTACCCGGCGTCGACCCGGAGGCGACGAGTTACGCCGAGATGCTCGCCGACTGCAAGGACGCGCTGCTCCGCCTGCTGGCGTTTCTGGAGGACGACTTCGCGTTCTCGGAGATGGAGACCGTCTTCTCGGGTGGGCGGGGCTACCACGTCCACGTCCGCGACGAATCAGTTCAAGAACTCGACAGCGAGGCGCGGCGCGAAATCGTCGACTACGTCCGCGCCATCGACCTCGACGTCGACGGGCTGATGGAGAAGCGGCCGAACGAGACGGGGACGCTCCGAGACACCCTCCGGACCGAAGGAGGGTGGGGCGCTCGGACGCACGAGGCGCTGCTCGCGCTGGCCGACGACCTCGAATCCGAGGACAGAGAGGCCGCGCTGAACCGACTCCGGGAGTTCGACGGCGTCGGCGAGAAGACGTCGAAGAAACTCCTCAAAGCGTTCGAGACGAACCGAGACGCCATCGAATCGGGGAACATGGAGGCGGGGACGGCGAAGACGTTGGTGAAGAAGATCGCCCGCGAAGTCGTCGCCGACCAGACCGCGCCCATCGACGAGCCCGTGACGACCGACGTGCGCCGCCTCATCCGCCTGCCGGGGAGCCTCCACGGCGGGTCGTCGCTCGTCGTGACGACGCTCGACCGCGACGAAGTCGAAGGGTTCGAACCGCTTCGGGACGCGGTCCCCGGGCGGTTCACGCGCCGGGACATCACCGTCGACCTCCCCGAACCGGCGGTCGTCGAATTCGGCGGGGAAACGACTAAGCTATCAGCGGGAGAGAATACGGTGAACGAGAGCGTCGGCGTCTTCCTGATGACGCGCGGGGCGGCGGAGAAAGCCAGAGAATGAACTTAGACGAACTCAGAACGGTCCAGTCGAAAGAGCGCCGAAAGGACAGCCTCCAGCAGCTCCGCGACAGCTTCTACGCCGACGTCGCCGACTACATCGCCGGACTGAAAGCCGAGCGGAAACGCGCCGCAGAGGAAGCCGACGACCCCTTCTCCTCGCCCGAGGTCGGCCGACTCACCGACGAGATAGAGACGGCCGAGGAAGTCGTCGAGGCCGTATACGAACGCCGCGTCGGCAAGGTGGTCAAACTCGCCAGCTTTGCCGCCGCCGACATGCCCGTCGACGAGGACGGCTTCACGAACGAAGAGCGGGTGTTGTTCGAGGACCTCGTGGGGCGTATCGAGCGCAACAAGTCGACGGTGCTCGACATCCTCTCGGGGAAACGCGCCACTCAGGCCGAGCGCGACGCCGCGCGGTCGAAGGCCGCTGACCCCGACCCGGCCGCCACCGACGCGGGGCCTGCAGCCGACGCGACGCCGGACGTGGTTTCCGACGCCCGCGACTCCCCCGAGAGCGGGACTGTCGAACCCTCGTCGGGTTCGCCCGACGGTGTTCTCGCTGACGCGATGGGCGAGAGCGGTGGGTCGACGGACGAGGCGTCGGCAGGAAACCCGTCGTCGGACACCCAGACGACCGACGCGGAGTCGACGCCCGCCCGAACCGAGTCCGAGGCGACGGCCGACGACTCGACGCAGGCGGTTCCGCCGAACGCCCCGAACCCGGACGTGGCGGATGAGTCCGCTGACGAGGGGGCAACCGACGCCGACGCGGAGACGGACATCGAGCGAATGACGGTCCGAATCACGCAGGACGTCGGCTCCATCTTCGGCGTCGACGAGCGCGAGTACGATCTCGCCGCCGAGGACGTGGTGACGCTGCCGACGACGAACGCCGAACCGCTGTTGGCCCGCGACGCCGCCGAGCGGTTGGACTGACGCGACCCGAAGCCACAAACGGTTTTTACGCGCGCTGCGAGAATCGACCATGCTCTCAGTCGGCGACGACGCCCCCGACTTCGAACTGCCCGACCAAGACGGCGAGACGGTATCGCTCTCGCAGTTCTCGGGCGACCGAGTGGTACTCTACTTCTACCCGCGAGCGGACACGCCGGGCTGTACGACCGAAGCCTGCGGGTTCCGCGACAGCATCGACGAGTTCGAAGAACGAGGCGTCCACGTCCTCGGAGTCAGCGACGACCCGGTGGCAGACCTCGAAGCGTTCGTCGAGGAGTACGACCTTCCGTTCCGCCTGCTCTCGGACGAGTCGGGAGAAGTCGCCGCTGCCTACGACTCCTACGGCGAGAAGAACATGTTCGGTAACACCTTCGACGGCGTCTTCCGCAACACCTACGTCGTCGGTTCGGACGGAACCATCGAGCGCGCCTACGAGGGCGTCTCGCCGGAGGGCCACGCCGAGGCCATCCTCGACGACATCGGCGCGTAGCGTTCGATTTGCGGTTCTCAGCGGAACAACCCGACGACGGCGCGGACACCCGCGCGCATCTTCGGGAGTTCGTCGATTAGCGTCTTGTACTTCACCAGCGCGAACCCGACGAAGACGAGCAGAAAGCCGCCGACTGTCGCCGGAGTGATTCGCTCGCTCAGAAGCGCCCACCCGAGCAGCGTCGCCACCACGGGCACGATGTAGGCGACGAGGTTCGCCTGGAACGGACCCTGCCGTTCGAGCAGGTCGAAGTAGATGGAGTACGCGAGGGCGCTGGCGAAGAGACCCAAGAACACGAGCGCAGCGACGGTATCGGCCGAGAGAGACGGCGATGGAACGCCCTCGACGGCGAGACTACTCGCGTGGATGACGACCGCGCCGAGGCCCATCGACCACGCGGTGACCGCGACGCTCGGCGTCTGCGCGTCGGCGCGGCGGACGAGAACGCTCCCGAGCGAGACGGCGACGGCTGCCCCGAAGACGATTGCGACGCCGAGCGCGTCGCTGGAGAGTCCGCCGCCGGAGAGAAGCGACGGGTCGGCGACGATGACGACGCCCACGAGGCCGAGGAGGACGCCGACGTAGCCTCTCGCGTCGAGACTGACACCGCCGACGAGCAGGGCGGCGAACGCCGTCGTCAGAATCGGGTTGAGACTGTAAACGATGGAGGCGATGCTTCCGGTCGTCTGCGTCTGGCCGACGAACAGCAGCGCGTTGTTGGCGGCGACGATGAACAGCGCGCTGGCGGCGATTGCGGTGAAATCGCCGCGGCTACGCGGAATCGGGTCGTCGACGCGGAGCGCGGCGTAGCCGAGCAGCACCACCGCGGCGACGTCGAAGCGCAGCGCCGCGAACAGCACGGGCGGAAGGTCCCGCAGACCGACTTCGATGGCGACGAACGACCCGCCCCACAGCGTCGAGAGCAGGAGGAAGAGTCCAATGTCTCGGTATCGGGACACACCGACTGTCGGCGACCGACGGAAAAGAGGCTGTCCGTCCGGGCGGGCGTCGCCGGTTTCGGACGGTCTCGAAAGAGAAACTGATTAATACGGCGACTGGTTCCGTTCGGGTCGGAACCGTCGTCGCTCGTCGCGTCGAGATTGTAGACGGACTCGGCGCGGAGCGGGACCCCCGAGCGCGACACCCCACAATCGGTAGTGGCGTCACTGTCGGGACACACCTCGTTTCCGATGAAATGAACTATCGTTACGTTTATTATTTTACGAAATCGGCGGCGGGGTGCGGCCGTCCGATGTCGACCGCGAGAAGAGACCAAGAGCGCGAGAACGAGCGGCTGGAAGCGGAGAGCGGAAAGAGAGGCCGAACGAGACTACTGAAACGTTCGGCTCATCTCGTCGGACTTGCGCTCGATGTCGGCGGTGCCGAAGCGCTGTTCGATCTCGTCGTAGCGCTCGCGCGTCTCTTGGGTCACGCTCGGACTGACCTGTTCGAGTCCTTCCTCGAAGTGGTCCATTGTGATGCGGACGTTGCCGACGGAGTCGTCGACTTCCTCGCGCGTGACGCTCCGGATGAACTCCCGACTGGCGGCCATCGCCGCCTCGCGGGCGAGCGCTTCGAGGTCGGCGCCGACGTAGCCCTCGGTGCGGCGGGCGATTCTGTCGAGGTCCACGTCGTCGGCCAGCGGTTTGTGCTGGGTGTGGACGCCCAGAATCTTCCGGCGCGCCTCCTCGTCGGGCACCGGCACGTGGACGTGCCGGTCGAGTCGACCCGGGCGCAAGAGCGCTGAGTCGATGAGGTCCGGCCGGTTCGTCGTCGCGACGACGACCACGTCTTCGAGCGCTTCGAGACCGTCTAACTCGGTCAGGAGCTGGGAGACGACGCGCTCGGAGACGCCCGAGTCGCCGCTGTTGCGGCCGCGTTCGGTCGCGATGGCGTCTATCTCGTCGAAGAACACCACCGTCGGGGCGTTCTCGCGGGCCTTGCTGAACACTTCGCGGACGCCCTTCTCGGACTCGCCGACGAACTTGTTCAGCAGTTCAGGCCCTTTCACCGAGATAAAGTTCGACTCGGACTCGTTGGCGACGGCTTTCGCCAGCAGCGTCTTGCCGGTTCCGGGCGGACCGTACAGCAAGACGCCCTTCGCGGCGGCCATGTCCATCGTCTGGAACACCTCGGGGTACTCTAGCGGCCACTGGATGGTCTCGCGGAGGCGCTCTTTCGTGTCTTCGAGACCGCCGACGTCCTCCCACGTCACGTCGGGCACCTCGACGAACACCTCGCGGAGTGCGGAGGGTTCGATGCCCTTCAGCGCCTCGCGGAAGTCGCTCTCGGTGACCTGCAGCGACTGGAGCACCTCGGCGTCTATCTCCTCGGCGTCGAGGTCCAACTCCGGACGGATGCGCCGGAGCGCGGTCATCGCCGATTCCTTGGCGAGCGATTCGAGGTCAGCGCCGACGAAGCCGTGAGTGTTGTCGGCGTACACGTCGAGGTCGATGCCGTCGGCCAGCGGCATGTTCCGCGTGTGGACCTGCAGGATCTCCTTGCGGCCATCGCGGTCCGGCACGCCGATCTCGATCTCGCGGTCGAAGCGCCCGCCGCGGCGAAGCGCCGGGTCGATGGCGTCGACGCGGTTGGTCGCGCCGATGACGACGACCTGACCGCGCTCTTCGAGACCATCCATCAGCGAGAGTAGTTGCGCCACCACGCGGCGCTCGACGTCGCCGCCCGCCTCCTCGCGCTTGGCGGCGATGGAGTCGAGCTCGTCCATGAAGATAATGGCGGGCGCGTCCTCGGTGGCCTCCTCGAATACGTCGCGCAGTTGCTCTTCGGACTCGCCGTAATACTTCGACATGATCTCCGGCCCGGAGATGGTGTGGAACTCGGCGTCGATCTCGTTGGCGACGGCTTTCGCGATGAGCGTCTTACCGGTCCCCGGCGGCCCGTGCAGCAGCACGCCTTTCGGCGGTTCGATACCGAGGCGTTTGAACAGCTCCGGGTGGCGCATCGGCAGTTCGATCATCTCGCGGACCTGTTCGAGTTCGCCTTCGAGACCGCCGATGTCCTCGTACGTCACGTCGGGACCGGAGCCAGAGCCGCCGCTGGCACCTTCGCGGATCTGCTCGGCGGGCTTCTCGCTTATCTCGACCGTCGTCGAGTCGTTGATGACGACCGTTCCCGACGGCTGCGTCGACGCGATCTTCAGCGGCACCGCCTGGCTCTGGTTCGACATGAAGCCGAAGCCGAGCGGGAGGCGTACCGTCTGGCCCGTGGTTACGGGGTGACCGCCGAGCTCGCGGCGGATGAGCGCGTCGATGTTCCCGCGGATGCCGAGGCGCTGCGGGAGGGCGACGGTGACCCGCTGGGCGGGCTTCACGTCTGCTTTTTCGACCGTCACGCGGTCGTCGATGCCGACGTTCGCCTGCTGGCGGAGTCGGCCGTCGATGCGGATGACTCCCGACCCGCGGTCCTCTGGGTAACCTGGCCAGACGCGGGCGATAGCCGCGCTCTCTCGGCCTTCGATGCGGATGAAGTCGCCGCCTTCGAGACCCATCTCCTCGGCGACCTGCTTGTCGATGGCGGCCAGACCGCGGCCGGCGTCTTTCTGTTTGAGTGGTTTGACTGTGAGATTCATTTTCGGACCGTTATCGTCAGTACACCGTTGTTGGTCTCAACTGTTGCGTCCGCTCCGGGGAGTTCGAACTCGAACTCGGTTTCCGTCGCTTGGTCGCCGTGGTCGACGACGACGATGGCCGTCGTTCCAACCACGTCCACGTCGATGGCATCGTCGGCCACGCCGAGTTCGGCGGCGATGACCCAACTGTCGTCGTACTCGTATCGGCGGATAAACCGTTCACCGCCAGCTGATTGTTGAAGATTCATTGGGCGATTCCTAACCCCAAGTTAGGCATCTAGACTTATAAATGTTTCTGCGGCGTAATCGCAGTACAGCGACTGGATTGAATGTGAACGGTTGAATTGTAGTTCACACCTGTGTGATGGTTCGGACAGCGGAGAGGGGGAGCCGAATTCCCCCGGCGAATCTACCCTGACGGCCCGCCGCTCTCGCGTGGTCCGCTCCGCTCGCAAAGTCCAGTAGAGGTTCGATGCGGGCGTGTGTTTATCACCGGAGCCACGAAAGCACGTCGCATGGAGCAACTCTCACATCACGGCCGTCGGACGGCCTACCGAGTGTCGGACCGCGTCGACGCGGACAGTTCCGACGGTGCAAGCGGCGCAGGACTGCTGTGCATCCACGGCAGCGGCGGTTCGCACGGCGTCTGGAAATCGCAGTTCAGACTCGCGGACGACCGCCACGTCGCCGCGCTGGATTTGAGCGGGCACGGCGAGAGCGACGACGCAGACGCCGACGCCGGCTACGAGACGCTCTCGGTGTACGTCGCCGACGTCGTCGCCGTCGCCGAGGAGACCGACTGCCGAGTGCTCGTCGGCAACTCCCTCGGCGGCGCGGTGGCGATGCAGGCCGCGCTCGACCGGGAACTCGACCTGGACGCGCTCGTGTTAACGGGGACGGGGGCGAAACTCACCGTCCTCGACGATCTGTTGGTGTGGCTCGAGGAGGACTTCGACCGCGCCGTCGAGTTCCTCCACGGGGAGGACCGCCTGTTCCACGACACCGACGAGCGCTATCTCGACCTCTCGCGGGAGGCGATGCGCGAGGCCGGGCAGGCAGTCACCCGCCGCGACTTCCTGAGCTGTCACCGCTTCGACGTGCGTGACCGCCTCTCGGAGGTCGAGGTGCCGACGCTCGCCGTCGTCGGCGAACACGACAAACTGACGCCGTCGTGGTACCACGAGTTCCTCGCCGACGAGATTCCCGACGCCAAGATGGTCACCGTCGACGACGCCGCGCATCTGGCGATGCTAGAGCAACCGGCGGCGTTCAACGACGCGGTTTCGGGGTTCTTGGATGGGTGGGGGCTATAGCTGGATGCGACGCGACGAGCCGAACTGATTCGTTGCACCGCGAGCGAGTGAAACGAGCGAGTGGGCCGTCGTCGGAACTGCGTCCCGAAGTGCCCGAAAATCGCAGAGCAATTTTCGGCCGACGACTGAACGGAGTCCTCGCGAACGGGGTGAGCGAGGGCACGGGAGAGCGTAGCTCTCTCGGAGCGAATGCAGTGAGCAAAGTGAAGGAGGAGTGTCTTCGTGAGCGGACGAAGGCTCGTCAGAGCTCCGCTCTGACGGTGCTTTTGGTGCGACAGCAGACGCTTTGCGTCTGCTAAGCCTTCGCGGTTTTACCGCAAAGACAGCTTTTGTCGAGGAGCGGCGAAGCTGCTCCGCAGCGTAAAGGATGCGTTCAGTAGAGTTCGTCCAACTCTTCTTCCACGTGGCTGTGCTCCTTGGCCGGGAAATCGCCGTTTTCGACCGCCTCGCGGTACGACGAGATCGCGGACACCATCTCCGCGCGCACGTCGCCGAACTGCGTGGCGAACGGGGGCGTGTAGTCGCTCAGCCCGAGCACGTCGTCGACAACGAGCACCTGTCCGTCGCAGTCCGGTCCCGCGCCGATGCCAATGATCGGAATCTCCAATTCGTCGGTGACGCGGGCGGCGAGGTTCGCGGGGACGTGTTCGAGGACGAGCGAGAACGCGCCCGCCTCCTCGTGGGCGCGGGCGAGTTCGAGAATCTCTTTGGCCGCCTCCGGGGAGGTACCCTGTCGGGCGTAGCCGACCGACTTCACCTGTTGCGGTGTCAGCCCGAGATGTGCCATCACCGGGATACCGAGTTGCGCGAGCCGTTCGGTGAGTTCGACGGTGTGCGGACCGCTCTCCAGCTTCACCGCGTCGGCGTCGGCTTCCTTGAGCATCCGGCCGCAGTTCTCGATGCTTTCGGCGTCGTCGACGCCGAAGGAGAGAAACGGCATGTCTGCGACGACGAGCGCGTCCTCGGTGGCGCGGGCGACCGCACCCGTCCGACTCGCCACTTCCTCGACGGTCACCGGGAGCGTCGACTCGTAGCCGAGTGCCGTGTTGCCCATGCTGTCGCCGATGAGGAGGATGTCGATACCGGTGTCGTCGGCGACGGCTGCCGTCGGCGCGTCGTACGCGGTCAGCATCGTTATCGTCTCCTCGCCCGCCATCGCGCGGATGTCCCGAACCGTTGGCATACCCGGCGTTGGCGCGCCTGAAGGTAAATACGTACGCCTATCGGTCGAGCTGTCAAGCGAAACGGGAGACGGAAGCGAAACGGGGGAGAAGAAGAGCCGAGACGGGAGGCGGGAGTGTCGCAAACCGGCACGCATTAAGGGTCTCGCGCGAACGTTCGCGCGTGCAACCCGTCGAGCGCTCGAACCCCGAAGGTGTCGACTTCGGGTGGGTGATGCAGGTGACGTTCGTCACGACGATTCTCGTCGGCGCGCCGGTCGTCGCCGCGCTGTCGACGACCGTCGCGTTGCCGACGTGGGAGTCGCGCGTCTCCTTCGCCGTCCGCGTCGGCGCGATTATCTGGATTCTCGTCGCGCTCGGCGTCTACGCGTACGCCCGGCGGACGGAGGCGGGCGACGGCGGGTCGAAGGCGCGAAAGTCGGACGATTCGTCGGAGTGAGTTAGACGCCCGACGGCCCGCCGTCCACGTACCGAAACGCGACGCCCGCGCGCTCGGCGGTTCGCTCGTCGCGCGCCGAGTCGCCGACGAACAGCGCGTTCTCCGGGTCGACGCCCAGTTCTCGAAGCGTCGCCAGCAGCGGTTCCGGGTCTGGTTTCCGCGTCGCCACCGAGTCGCGGCCGACGACGCTGTCGACGTGTTCGGCGAGACCGTGTACGTCGAGCGCTATGCGGCAGGCGTCCTCGCAGTTGAGCGAGCAGACGCCGACGGGGACGGCGTGGTCGGCGACGCCGTCGGCCAGCGCCATTTTGGTCGAGTTGCGCGCGCCGTTGCGCTCGTGATCGGCGAGGAGGCGCCCGATTTCGTCGCGGATGCCCCGCTCGTCGGCCAGGTCAAGCATCGCCCAGAGGTCCATGCCCGAGGCGTCGACACCGGCTTCTGCGAAGAGGGTCTCGGCGTCGACCGCCGCTCGGTTCCAATCGACGAGCAGGTCGACGAGCGTCCCGTCGAGGTCGTAGACGACGGCGTCGTACCCGTCGAAGTCGGGCGCGTCGGTGGAGTTCGTCCCTTCGAGAGCGTCTGAAGTCATTACTCGCGACTGTGCTCGCCACAGAAAAGACGGCTTCGGTCGCCGAGAACCGGTCGGCGGCACGATTCGAGCTCGGTTATTTTCCGGTCGATTCAAAAAACACTTTATGCCGGAACGAGCATCGCGACTGTGAACGCCGCCCTCCTCTCCCTCCGTTGGCTACTGCTATTGCTCCTGCTCGGCCTGGTTTCGCTCCCGATTTCGCGTCGGCTGTTTCCGCGCACGCCGGACCGCGGCGCGTCGTTCGGCTTCACCGTCTCGCTGACCGTCTTCGGACTGGTCGCGTTCTGGGTCGGGCACGTCTCGCTGTGGCCGTGGGGACTCGTCGCCGCTGTCGTCTCGCTCGTCGCGCTCTCGGTGCTTACGAGACGGTTCCTCCCCGCCCCCGAGCGACCGGTCGATTGGCGACGCTGCGCGGAAGTCGCGGGCGTGTTCGGACTCGCGTTCGGATTCATGCTGTTTCTCCGCGCGCTCGATCCGGGTATCGTTCCAGCCGGCGGCGAGAAGTTTCTCGACTTCGGACTGCTGAAGGCGCTGCTGCGGACCGACGCGCTTCCGCCCGAGGACATCTGGTTCGCCGGCGAATCGATTCGGTACTACTACGGAAGTTACCTGCTGACGGCGCTTCTGACCCGTCTCACCGCGACGCCGCCGAACGTCGCGTACAACGTCGGACTCGCCGGATTCTATGCGACACTCGTCGTCACCGCCTACGGTCTCACCGGGGCACTCGCCGACGCGAGAGGACGCTCCGCCCGTCTCGGCGGCGCAGTCGGCGCGTTTCTCACCGCGTTCGCCGGAAACCTCGCGACGCCGATTCGCGTCTCGACGGCGCTGCTTCCTCGCGAGTTCGTCGCCCGGTACGGCCACATCCTCTTCGGTGGGATTCGCGCCCCCTACGAGGACGTAGTGACGCAGTATCAGTCGCCGACGGAGTTCACGCACTGGTACGGGCGCTACGTCATCCCGAACACGCCCGACGTGTTTCCGATGTGGACCTACGTCAACGGCGACTTCCGCGCGCACATGGTCGGCGCGTCGTTTCTCCTCCTGTTCGTGGCGCTCTGCTTCGCGTACTTCCGAACGCCCAAAGTCGAGCGTCGACGTCGCCGCGCCCTCGCCTTCGTCGCGATGCCGGCAGTAGCCGCTATCGTCGGTCTCATCAGCACATGGGCGCTCCCGACGACGGTCGGTCTCGCGGCCCTAGCGCTGCTGTTCGCGGACGCGTCGTCGCTCTCGCTGCTGCCGCGCGTACTCGTCGCGAGAGTCGAACGGTCGAAAAGCGCCGCGAACTGGCCGTTCCGCGAGGGCGGTCGGACCGCGCTGGCCACCGGCCTCGGCGTCTCGGTCGGCATCGTCGGGGCGGTGCTTATCGCGCCCGCGCTCCTCCGGTCGCCCTCGAACGAGGGACTCGGCTTCCTGCCGCCTCGAAGCGGTCTCGGCGGTCTGCTGCTCGTCCACGGCGCGTTCCTTGGCATCTTCGCGCTGTTTCTCGCGCCGCGGGTTCGCGAGGCGCTGCCGTCCGTCTCGCGTCGCACCGTCGTCACAGTAGGCGCGGTCGGCATCGTCGCCTTCGCCGGTCTGGTCGCAGCTGACCTCGCCGCAGTGGCCCTGTTCGTGCCCCCGCTTTTCGTCGGTTGGTACCTGCTCCGCGGCCGCAACGCCGGCGGCTACGAGACGGTGTTGATGATCGCCGGTCTCGGCATCGTGCTGGCCGTCGAGTTCGTTTACGCCGACGTGTGGCCGTACTCGCCCGGCGCGCCGCGGTGGAACACGGTGTACAAGGCGTACATGCAGGTGTGGCTGTTCTGGGGTGTCGCCGCCGGGGCGATGGTCGCCGAGATTCTCGGCCGGGCGCGCGAGCGAGTCGTTACGGGTCGGAGCCTGTCGGTCGGTCCGAACGCCGACAAAGTCGCCGCCGTCCTCGCCGTCGTACTGGTCGTACTCGCGGGGACGTTCGGCGCGCTATCCTCGCTCGACCGCATCGACCGCGCTGCGGGCGACGACCCGACCCACCTCGGCCTCTCGCTCGACGGCACCGCGTACGTCGAGACGTACCACCCGCACGAGGCGCAGGCCATCGACTGGTTGGACGAACGCGAGGGCACGCCGACGATGGTCTCGCGGCCAGCGCCGGGGACGTACCAGTGGTACAACGCTCCCTCTGCGATGACCGGGGTGCCGACCGTCGCCGGGTGGGAGCACGTCGCCGGATACCACGGCCGGGAGGCGTATGGGTCGCGCGTGACCGCCGTGAACGCCATCTACGAGAGCGAGTGGATCGACTCGAAGTGGTTGCTCCAGCAGTACGAGGTGGAGTACATCTACTACGGGCCGGTCGAACGCGAGGCGTACGGCGAGCGCGACTTCTCGCAGTACGAGGGCGTCTCAGTGGCGTACGAGAACGAGGGCGTGACGATTTACGAGGTGGACCAGTCGGCGTGGGACGACTCCGAAGAGTGAGAAAAGAACGCGCTCAGTCGTCGAGCACGCCGCGGGCGATGATCTCCTTCTGGATCTCGCTGGTCCCCTCGTAGATGGTCGTGATCTTCGAGTCGCGGTAGAGGCGCTCGACGTCGAACTCGGTGACGTAGCCGTAGCCGCCGTGGATCTGGACCGCCTCGTTCGTCACGTCGACGGCCGCCTCGCTCGCGTGGTACTTCGCCATCGCGGCGGCGACGCGGTTGTCTTCTCCAGCGTCTTCCTGCCGGGCCGCTTCGCGGACCATCAGCCGCGACGCGTGGACCTGCGTCGCCATGTCGGCGAACTTGTGGCGGATGGTCTGGATGGAGGCGATGGGTTTGTCGAACTGCTCGCGCTCGTGGGCGTACTCTCGGGCCTCGTCGAGCGCAGATTGCGCGAGACCGACGGCCTGCGACGCGATGCCGACGCGGCCGCCGGTCAGAATCCGGAACGCGGCGGAGAGGCCCTTTCCTTCCTCCGTGAGCCGATTCTCGGCGGGAATGCGCACGTCGTCGAACTTCAATCCAGTCGTGTCGCTGGCGCGGAGGCCGAGTTTCTTCTCCTTTTGGCCGACTTCGACACCGGCGTCCTTGGGGACGAGGAACTGCGTCACCGACGAGGGGTCGTCGGGGTCGGTCTTCGCGAAGAGGATGCAGACCTCGCCGCGCTCGCCGTTCGTGATCCACTGCTTGTCGCCGTTGACGACATACTCGTCGCCGTCGAGGACGGCCGTCGTCTCCATCTGCGCGGGGTTCGACCCTGCCTGCGGTTCCGACAGCGCGAACATGCCGACCGGGCGCCCGCGCGCCATGTCGGGTAGCCACTTTTCCTTCTGCTCGTCGGTGCCGAAGGCGGCGATGCACTCGGTGGCGAGGCAGTGGACCGACAGCGCCGTCGCCACGGCAAGTTGGCCGTAAGCTACCTCCTCGTTGACGATGCTGTAGGTCGTCCGGTCGGCGTCGAAACCGCCGTACTCCTCGGGGACGGTGAGACCCGTCAGATCGAGGTCTGCCAGTCCATCCCACACCTCCTCGGGGAAGGTTTCGGTCTCGTCGGCCGACCGCGCGGTGGGTCGAATCTCTTCGACGGCGAACTCCCGAACGACGTCGCGGATGGCTCGCTGCTCGCCGGTGAGTGACGAGTCCGCCCCTGTAGTTGCCATACGCATGGCTTCGGTCCCGAATGGAAAAAGATGACCGACTTGCAGTTTGAGGCAAACGCTATCTTATGGTTCGCGGAGCGACTCGGCCACGTCTTCGGGCGACGCCGACAGCCCGCCGCCCTGCGCGAACGTCGGACTGCCGCCCCCGCCGCCGCCGAACTCGTCGGTGATTTCGTCCACGACGCCGCCCGCGTTCACTTCGCCGTCGGTTGCGACGACGACGAACGTCGACCCTTGTTCGCCCGCGACGGCGACGGCGTCGGTTCCGTCGCCGACGCGCGACTGCAACTCGTCGCCGACGTCGTTCGGGCCGACGCCGGAGACGACGCCGACACGCCACGTCGAACCGTCTCGTTCGACCGCCGGCAGTGAATCGAGGTCTGCGGCGAGCATCGCCGTCTTCGCCTCGCGCAACTCGGCAGCCAGTTCCTCTTTGTCCGATCGGAGTTTGGCGACGAACGCAGGGAGTTCGGTGACGCTCGTACCCACCTCTCGGGCAGCGTCGAGAGCGGCGCGCTTCACCGCGGCGCGGCGCTCGACGGCGTTCGGCCCGACGGCGAACTCGACGCGCGTCATCCCCTCGCCTGGGTTCGAGCGACTCAGTACTTCGACCGGGCCGATTTCGCGCGTGTTCGAGACGTGCGTCCCGCCGCAGGCGGCCACGTCCCACGGTCCGTCACCTCCGCATTCTCCGCCGTCGCCGGTGTCACCTCGCCGCGTCGGCGCGCCGACAGTGACGACGCGAATCGCGTCGGCGTCGGCCATGACGCCCTCCTCGGTTTTGGTGTTGAACGCGATATTCGGGTCGTCGAGCGCGTTCTCCAGCGATCGCTGTTCCCACGTCACCGGCCGCGACTCCCAGACGACGCGGTTGACCCGCCGCTCGAGTTCGACGAGTGTCTCGTCGTCGATGTCGGTCGTCGTCGTGAAGTCGACGCGCACTTTCTCAGGGCTGATGTCGAAGCCGCCGTAGCCGAGGTCCGCGAGCAGACCGCGGCCTGCGCCGTAGAGGACGTGGCTCGCCGTGTGCGCCCGCATGCAGTAGGTTCTGAACTCGTCGTCGATGCGTGCGGAGATGGTGTCGCCGGCCTCGAAGGCGGGCGGTTCGTCGAGCACGTGGACGATGTCGCCGTCTCGGCTCTGCACGTCGGCGACGCGGACGCCGTCGAGCGCGCCTCGGTCGGCGGGTTGGCCGCCGCTCTCGGCGTAGAAGTACGTCTTCGAGAGCGTAACCTCGCGGCCGTCGACGGAGTCGACGGTCGTCTCGAACGTCCGGACGTCGGGGTGGGCGGGTGCGAGCGTGGCAGGCATAGACGTGCCAAGACGGCACGCAGACAAAAAGTTACAGTTACGGAGCTACTCGTCGGTCAGTTCGACGCCGAGTCGGTCTTCGAGTTTTCGGACGACCGAGCCGCCGACGCCCGCGCGTGTCGCCCGCCCTTCCTCGACCGCGACGAGGTCGCGTTCGTCGATATCGAGTTCGGCCGCGAGATCGCCCGTCGTGAGTCCGGTCTCCTCTCGGGCGTCGGTGACGCGGTCGCCGTAGTCGCGAACGAGGTACGGGAGGCGGTCGCGCTCGTAGTTGGTCCCTCCCTTCTCCCAGTGCTTCGAATCGCCTTTCCCGGCGTCGTACATCTTAGCTGCGCGCTGGGCGGCGCGTTTTTTCCGGCTGGGTTCGCTCTCGTCGCGGCCGCGCGACTGGTCGCGGTGCTTCCGCTCTTTGCTCCGGTTCTCGCCGTGGCTGGCGCAGTCCGGACAGACCATGAGTGTCGCACCGGCGACGTTCTCTTGGCGGAGCTTCGTACTCTCTTTGCCACAGAGTTCGCAGCTCCCCCCGTTGCCTCCGCCGCCTCCGCTTCCGGTGGAGTATTTGGCCATATACCCGCCTTACTTGCTCTGCTGATTTAAAGTCGTGCCCCGGTTTCGGCGGCGCTCGCAGCCGGGTGACGCGGCCGATGTGACCGACTGGTCGCTCGGACGGAGGAGAGAGCCACCGCTTTTCGGCGTAGTTCGGAAAGGATTGTGCGTGGGTGCTTGTCCCTTTGAGGGGTTAGCACCTGCATCTTGCGATGCGTGGGACCGGATTTGAACCGGCGGACCTCTACAGGACAGCGCCCTCAACGCTGCGCCGTTGGCCTGGCTTGGCTACCCACGCTCGCGCGTGTCTTGCTGCACTCAGTCGTTTCGCACGGTTCGTTAAAAGCCCTTCCTTTCGACGGCGGCGTGTCGTCAGTTCGCAGTGTGGCGGTTTTCGGTCGGCACGGCGACGATAGCGTCGACGGCGACGGCAGCGTCGAGGGCAACAGAGCAACCGTTTTGATGCCCGAACACGCAGTTCGACCATGGAACTCCGTGTCCGAGACCACGTCCCGGCGACGACGGCAGTTCTGACACTCGTGTCGCTCGGTCTCGTGTTCGGCGCGGCGCTCGGCGCGATACCTGACGTGTTGCTTCCGACGGCGCCTCAGCCGCTGTACGACGCGATCCCCCACGTCAACGCAGTCATTAGCACCGTCGCCATCGTCACCATCGTCCTCGGCGTCCGCGCCATCCGCCGCGGCGACGTCGACAGACACCGGGCGATGATGCTCACCTCCGTCGTGCTGTTCGCGACGTTTCTGGTTCTCTACCTCTACAAAGTCATCTCGCAGGGGACCCAGGAGTTTCCCGGTCCCCCGGTCGTCGACCAGTGGGTCTACCTGCCGACGCTCGCGATCCACATCCTCCTCGCCATCGTCTGCATCCCGCTTCTGTACTATGTCCTCCTCCTGGCACTAACCCGTCCCGTCTCCCAGATTTACGGGACGCGTCACAAGCGGATTGGTCGCGTCGCGGCCGCACTGTGGCTCGTCTCGTTCGTCCTCGGCAACGTCGTCTACGCGCTGCTGTACGTGGTGTACTGAGGGGGCCGGGCGACTTGGCCGATACGCCTTACATATGTTCTAGTTGACGTTATCTCCGCAGGCGACGTAAGCGGTCTATGCCGACTGCACTGACGAACGACGTCGAAACGTACTACGAGCGACGAGGCTCCGGCCCGCCGCTCGTGTTCGTCCACGGTGCGATTCTCGACCACACCCAGTGGACGGCGCAGATGGACGCCCTCGGTGACGACTACACGACGTTCGCCTACGACGTCCGCGGCCACGGTCGTACCGGCGGGTCGGACAGAGAGCGCTACTCGATGGAGCTGTTCGCCGACGACCTCGACGCGTTTCTCACCGCGTTGGGCATCGAACGTCCGGTCATCTGCGGGCTCTCGATGGGCGGCTGCATTGCACAGGTGTACACGGCCAGACATCCCGACCGGATAGCAGGACTCGTCCTCGCGGACACGTTTACGCCCGAACTGTTGAGCCGAGGCGAGTGGTTACAGCGCTCGGTGATGCTCCAAGCGACCGTCCTGCCGGTTCGACTGCTCGGCTACGAACGTGTCGAGAAGGCGATGGTGTGGCTCCAAGAACGACTGTCGGGAGAGGGCGTCAGCGGCGACTACGGAAACGTCGAGCGACTCCGCGAAGCGGGACCGAAGATGGAGACCGAGGAGTTCGCGAAGGTGATTCGCGCGGTCGTGACGTTCCACGAGACGGACCTTGACCTCTCAGCGATTACCGCCCCGACGCTCGTCCTGTACGGCGAACACGAACCACCGTTCATCCGGCGTCACGTCCCGAAACTGCACGCCGAGCTACCGAACGCCACTGTGCAGGAGGTTCCGGGTGCGGGGCACGCCTCGAATCTCGACGACCCCGAGTTCTTCACCGGGGCAATGCGGGAATTTTTCACCCGAGCGGTCTTTCCGAGCGCCGAAAGTGGCGGAGAGAGCGAAAGCGTAACGAGGAGCGAAGACGGGAACTGAGCCGGACGGTCGTCGTTCTCAGTCGTCGGCGGGCGCTTCGGCGCCGATGGCCGGGCGAGTCACGTCGCGATCGGTCGTCTCGCCGTCGATGTCGTACGGATACTCGCCGGTGACGCAACCCAGACAGAGGTCGGCGCGCGATTTCTGGAGGCATTCGGCGATAGAGTCTATAGAGAGGTAGCTGAGACTGTCGGCGCCGATCTCGTCGCGGACCTCCGCGACGGAGCGGTCGGCGGCGATGAGCTCCTCGCGAGTGTGCATGTCGATGCCCATGTAACACGGTGCGATAATCGGCGGCGCGCCGATTCGCATGTGAACCTCCTCGGCTCCGGCGTCGCGCAGCAGTTGGACCAACTGCGTCGACGTGGTGCCCCGGACGATGCTGTCGTCGATGAGCGTCACCGTCTTGCCCTCCACTGTACTGCGGATCGGGTTGAGTTTCAGCCGAACCGCGCGCTCGCGCTCGTCCTGCGTCGGCATGATGAACGTCCGACCGACGTACCGATTTTTCATCAGCCCCTCGGCGAACTCGACGCCGTCGTCGTCCTCGGCCCGAGGCTCGCCGTCGGCGGTCGTCTCGCCCGCCGCCTCGGCATAGCCGGTGGCGAAGGCGCGTCCCGAGTCGGGGACCGGCATCACCACGTCCGTCTCGACGCCGCTCTCGTCCCAGAGCGCGCGGCCGAGGTTGCGTCGAACTTCGTAGACGAGCGTGCCGTCGATGACCGAGTCGGGCCGCGAGAAGTAGACGTGTTCGAAGAAACAGTGCGCCGAGTTCTCCTTCTCCACCAGTTGATAGGAGTCGAAGCCGCTGCCGTCGGTTTCGAGGACGACCAGTTCGCCAGGTCGCACGTCGCGGACGAGTTCGCCGTCGAGTGTGTCGATCGCGGCCGATTCCGAGGCGATGACGTAGCCGCCGTCTATCTTTCCGATGCAGAGCGGGCGATTCCCCTCAGGGTCGCGAACGCCGAGGACGGTGTCGTCGTGGCTGATGGTGAGCGCGTACGACCCGTGGATTCGCTCCATCGTCCGCTTGACGGCGCGGACGAGGTCCGACTCCAGGAGGTTGCGAGCCAGGTCGTGCGCGATGACCTCGGTATCGCCGTCGGAGGTGAACGCGTGGCCGAGATTCTCCAGTTCCGAGCGGAGTTCGTCGGCGTTGACGAGGTTGCCGTTGTGCGCGAGACCGAGCGAGCCGGATTTGAACGAGACGGCGAACGGTTGCGCACAGCAGCTGTTGACGCCGCCCGCCGTCGGGTAGCGGACGTGACCGATGCCCGCGGTGCCGCGGAGCGTCGAGAGCGACTCCTCGTCGAACACGTCACCGACGAGACCCATCTCCACGTGGCTGTGCTGCTGGAAGCCGTCGTGGGTGACGATACCCGCCGACTCCTGTCCGCGGTGTTGGAGCGCGTACAGCGAGTAGTACAACGGCCGCGCAGCCCCCCGTTCGTCGAGCGAGACGCCGACGACGCCGCACTTTTCGTTGAGACCGTCTCCGACTCGACGGGTAGCCCGCCCCTGATGCATACGTGAGGGTGAGAGGTCCACGGGTAAAAACACCCGTGGTTGTGCAGTATTTCGGTCGATAGTGGACACAGATATGCACAATCTTGGTTAGGTCACCGGGGACGCACCGCACGTCGCGGGCGATTCGACTCGTCGGCGCGCCGTCGTAGAGATCGACGCGACGCTCAGGGGTCAGTGGTCACGCTCGGCGTCCGCAATCGGCGCTCGAAATCGCCGTTCGCGGGGTGTCCGGAAGGCCGAGTGGGAACGAACCGAGTCAGGTGGAGACGAGCGTTTGCCGGAGGAAAACGGTGACCGGTAGAAATGACAACCAGTAGAAAGCGACGACCGGCGCAAAAACGGAAACCGGAGGAAACGCAGTCGCTCCGGGCGTTGCTGAGAGAGAAAGAACGTCGCAGTAAAGGGGGATTACTCGCCCGCTTTCGACTGCCACGCGTACTCGCGACGTTTCGCCGACTTGCCGAAGCCGCAGGACGAGCAGACCTTCTTCTTCACGTGATAAGATTTCTCGCCGCAGCGACGGCACTTGACGTGCGTCGTCTTGTTCTTCTTGCCCTGACTCGGGGTTCCTGCTCCGGTCATGCTGTTATCGTGACCACGTTATCGCCGCGTATAATCGTTGTGTCTTCGACTTCCTCGACGTCGAGACCACCGAGGAGCCCGTCGTCGTCTTCGAGGCTCTCTTCGAGTACGACGTTCATGTGCTGGTCGTAGCCCGCCAGCGTGCCGAAGTAGGACGTGCCGTCCTTCAACTGCACGGTGACCGACTCGTTTAGGGATGCCTCGAGTACGTCGAGGGGTCGTCCGCTCATGAACAGTACGCCACCGGTTTGACTATTAAAAATACCGGATGCAGCGCCGAAATTGGCGCTTCGTGTCACGGTTCGTCGTGGCTCGCGGCGATTTCGGTGGCTCGACCCCCGTCGCGAAGGCCAGACACTGACCGAAAGTCGGTTCGAGAGCCATCGAACTTCCGTCGAGCGGTGACGACAGGCTCCGTCGCGAGGTCGACGACGGCCGCGTTACCGACGGACGAAGTCGGAGAGTTTCTCGCGCAGACCGCCGTCCTCGCCGAGGCGGAGGTAGTAGGCGTTACCGCCGTCCTCGTAGTAGTTGTCGATGCGGCGGGTTATCTCGAAGCCAATGTGCTCGTAGAAGTTCAACGCCGCCGTGTTCGTCGTCCGCGCGTGGCAGGTGACCGTCCGGTGTTCGTCGGCCACCGTCGCGACGAGGCGCTCGCCGTAGCCTTCGCCGCGAACCTCCGGGGCGACGGCCAGAAAGAGGATGTAGCCGTCGCGCCGCGTCGAGACGAATCCGACGAGCCGCTCGTCTTCGTAGAACAGGTGCGTCTTCGAGCGGCGGTATGCGTCCATGAAGAAGCCGCGTCGCTGCTTCAGCACGTCCTCCTGCTCGTGGATACGTTCTTTGAGCGCCCAGGCGTCCTCCCCGTAGGTTGACTGCCCCGGCTTATCGACGCGCAGTTCGACGTTGACGCTCACTACCACACCGTAGTATTGAGGTAGTTATAAGTCCACCGTCCCTTTCGACCCTCGCCAACGCGTGACAGTACGCTGAAGAAGCAGTTTAGTAGCTCACTCGCGTCTATCCAGTATGGACGAGTCGCGGCCGCGCGTCGACCGACGCGTTCGCCGGACGGTGCGAGAGCGTTTGAAAGAGGCCGCCGTCACCGGCGTCGCGGTCGTGATTCCGCTCGTCATCACGCTCGTCGTCTTCATGGTGGCGCTCGACGCCGTCTCGCAGTACCTCGACGTGCTCTCGGACTACCTCGTCCGGTTTCCGTGGGGCGTGAGCGTCCCCGTGAGCTTCATCGATCGGGAGTTGGCCATCGAACTGCTCACCCCCGTCGTCCTGTTCGGCATCGTCCTCTTTGTCGGGTTCGTCGTCGAAGGCTCGAAGTACGGCGAGCGCGCCGTCGACTACTTCGACGCCGTCCTCGGGGCGGTTCCCGGCGTCGGCGCGGTGTACGACAGTTTCCGACAGATGAGCGACGTGGTGTTGGAGAGCGACGTCCAGAACTTCCGTGACGTGAAACTGGTCGAGTTCCCAGCCGACGGCGTCTACACGCTCGGATTCGTCACCACGGAGACCCCGCCGCGACTCACCGACGCCACTGAGCACGACGCGCTGCTGACGATGTTTCTGCCGCTGGCGCCGAACCCGGTGATGGGCGGTCACCTCGTCCACGTCCCCGAACCGAAGGTTCACGACGTGGAGATGACCGTCGAGGAGGGCGTCCGCGCCATCGTCACCAGCGGCGTCGCCATCGGCCCGGCGTCGGAGACGGAGGTCGGTCTCTCGGAGAGCCAGCTTCGGAGCCTCTCGGCGATAAACGAGGGGACGAAACCCGAGCTGTCCAACGGCGCGGGCGACGGGAGCGGCGGTGACAACGGCAGTGACGGCAGTGACGGCGGCGACGGGAGCGACGAGGGGGTCGATAGCGGCGACGGCAGCGAGTCACAGACCGACGCAACACAGGTCGGCGCAACGCAAACCGACCGGGGCGAGTAATGCGACGGCAGACGACCATCCGCACATGAGCTACGAACTGTGCGAGCACACGGCTGACGTCGCTGTCGCCGCCGAGGGTCCGACGCTCGCCGCCGTCTTCGCCGCCGTCGCCGACGGCCTCGCGGCGGCGATGTGCGAGTCCGTCCCCGACGCAGGCGAGCGATTCTCGCTCCGCGTTCGCGCCGAGAGCCGCGAAGCGGCGCTGTTCGACTACTTAGACGAACTCGTCTACGAGCGCGACGTGCGCGAGGTTCTGCCCGTCGAGAACCGCGCGACGGTACGCCGCGACGGCGGCGGGTGGGTCGTCGACGCCGACGCTCGGGGCGTCCCGCTCTCCGGTCTCGGCGCGCGCGAGGTGAAAGCGGTCACCTACTCGGAGATGGAACTCTCGGAGACACCGGACGGCTGGCGCGCGTACGTCGTCTTCGACGTGTGAGGCGAATTCGTCGCCACGAACCGACTCGACGGCCGCAGATTCGCGCACCACGGGACGAATCCGTCACGGACGTTCGTCCCGGTTGCGCCGAATTCAGCTACGCGCGGTGGGTTTAGGGCCCTCGGCTACCGAGATTCGAACATGAGATCCCGCACGCTTCGAGCGGTGTTCGCAACCGTCGCGTTGCTCGCGCTCCCCAGCGTCGCGAGCGCGCACGTGAAGTACGTCGTCGACGGCGGTGGCGCGGGCAACGCCGTTCGCCTGCTGGCGACGGTCGCCACCGATCCACTGAGTCTCGCACTGCTTCTCGGAACTGCCGCCGCCGTCGTCGTCGCCGCGGCGGGCTACCTCCGGTACCGACCCGCCGGAGACGACGTTCGCGCGTTTCGGGCGGTGATGGACGATTACCGCGATTTAGTGCCGTGGCTGCTTCGCCTGAGCGTCGGCCTCCCCCTCGTGGGGGCGGGCTTCGCGGGCTATTTCTTCACGCCGCTGGTTTCCGCGCCGACCCGCCTGTTCGGCGTCGTCGTCGGCTTTCTGCTCCTGTTCGGGTTGGCGACGCGTCTCGCCGCCGTCGTCGGACTCCTCGGCTACCTCGTCGGGTTAGCGTTCCGGCCGGAACTCCTGTTGGCCTTCGAGTACCTCCCTGCGTTTCTCGCCATCCTCCTCGTCGGCGGGGGCCGACCGAGCGCCGACCAACTCATCGCCCGGATGGCCGACGACGACCAGACGCTCTACTCGCGCGTCGACCCGTTCTACCGCCGCATCACTGTCCCGTTCGAGCGGCGCATCGCGCCCTATCGCGGGTTCGTCCCGACGATTCTGCGCGTCGGGATGGGCCTCTCGTTCATGTATCTCGGCGTGACGCAGAAACTGATGAACCCCGTCGAAGCGCTCGCCGTCGTCGAGAAGTACGACCTGACGGCCGTCATCCCCGTGTTGCCCGAATTGTGGGTCGTCGGCGCGGGACTGGCCGAGGCCGCCGTCGGCTTCGCGCTGCTGTTCGGCGCGTTCACGCGCGCTTCGTCGCTCGTCGCGTTCGGTCTCTTCACTACGACGCTGTTCGGCCTGCCGGACGACCCCGTGCTGGCGCACATCTCGCTTTTCGGTCTCGTCTCGGCGCTGCTCGTCACCGGGGCCGGCCCGTTCTCGCTCGACGGGTGGCTGGCGCGCGAGACCCACTCGGAACGGGGCGTCGCAGCCGACTGATTTTGGCTTATTTCGACTTATTCTGACTTCGACTCTCACGTTCGCGAGAGCGTCGCTCGAGCTGGCGAATCGGGACAACGTATTCACGGCCGCTGGTGCTACGGTGTCACATGACGACGCGCGAGTTCGACGGTGTCCGTCTCGAACGGGTTCGGGAGTACGTCTGGGAGATACCTCGGGAGGGTGAGATGCGCGTCCCCGCGCGCGTCCTCGCCAGCGAGGAACTGCTCGAACAGATCGGCGACGACAAGACGCTGCAGCAACTGAAGAACGCGACTCACCTGCCGGGGATGACGAAACACGCGCTCTGCATGCCGGATGGCCATCAGGGCTACGGCTTCCCCGTCGGCGGCGTGGGGGCGACAGATGCGAAAGACGGCTGTATCTCGCCGGGAGCGGTGGGCTACGACATAAACTGCGGCGTCAGAATGATGCGAACGAACCTCACCTACGACGACCTGCAGGGGCAAGAGGAGGAACTCGTAGATGCGCTGTTCGCCGCGATTCCGTCGGGTCTGGGCGGCGGCGGCGTCGTCGAGTCCGACGTCGACACGGTGAACGCGGTGCTCGAACGCGGCGTCGACTGGGCGCTCGAAGCGGGCTACGCGGTCGAAGACGACCTGTTGCACTGCGAGGACGAGGGGCGTCGTCCCGACGCCGACGCCGACGCGGTGTCGGAGAAGGCGAAGAACAGGGGCCGAAAGCAACTCGGCAGTCTCGGGTCGGGAAATCATTTTCTGGAGGTACAACGCGTCACCGACGTGTTCCGTGAGGATGTCGCCGACGCCTACGGACTGGCGGAGGACCAGATAGTTGTCCTCATCCACTGCGGAAGTCGCGGCCTCGGCCATCAGGTGTGCAACGACTACCTCCGGAAGATAGAGAAGCGCCACGGCGACCTGCTCGCGCAGTTGCCCGACAGGGAACTGGCCGCCGCACCTGCGGAAAGTGAACTCGCCGAAGCGTACTACGGTGCGATGTGCGCCGCCATCAACTTCGCGTGGGTGAACCGACAGCTCGTGATGCACCGGACGCGCCAGGTGTTCGATCGCGTGTTCGGTCGCGACTGGGAGGCGATGGAGATGCATCTCCTGTACGACGTCGCGCACAACATCGCCAAGAAGGAATCCCACGACGTAGACGGCGAGGAGCGCGAACTGTACGTTCACCGCAAGGGAGCGACGCGGGCGTTTCCGGCGGGTCGTCCGGAGGTCCCGAAGGCGTACCGCGACGTCGGCCAACCCGTCATCATCCCCGGAAGTATGGGCGCGGGAAGCTACGTGCTCCGCGGCGGCGAGCGGTCACTGTCGCTCTCGTTCGGGTCGACCGCCCACGGCGCGGGCCGGGTGATGAGTCGGACTCGCGCGAAGAAGGAGTACTGGGGCGAGACGGTACAGTCGGAACTGCGCGACCAGAGCAGCATCTACGTGAAGGCCCAGAGCGGCGCGACCGTCGCGGAGGAAGCTCCGGGCGTCTACAAGAACGTCGACGAGGTCGTCCGCGTCTCCGACGCGCTGGGCATCGGCGACAAAGTCGCGCGGACCTACCCGGTCTGCAACATCAAAGGGTGAGAACCGACGTTCGTCGCTCCGAGCGTTTCGCCGCTCGGACGGGTACCGCTCAGTCGTACTGGGCGGGTTCGGGCGCGTGCTCGCGCGACGGGATTCTGACACGCGAGTTCAGTCGCTGGAGGCTTGCGCGGATACAGCTGTAGTCGCGGGAGATAGTTTTGGACATGGGAATCACCGCCAGGAGTCGACCGCAACACAGGCGGACGCGTTCATCGAGAGCCAAGCGTCGTCGCGAGAGACGTCGGCGACGACCAGCGACTTCTCTCCGTCGACCTCGTCGAACGTACACGTCACTTCCGCGTCGTCCGACTCGGCGGCGTGCTCGTTCGCAACTCCACGTTCGCCGCGTGGAGGGCGTCGGGTAGCCCGACGTTTCGGGTTTCGGGAATCCATCGTGTTCTGAAAGACAACCTCTGAAGGCATACGACCACTGCCCAATAAATTAGGTACGGTTGTCAGACAACTCAGCGCTGGAATCCGCCCGGACCGGGCGGTCCAGAGGGGCCACGGGGTCCCATTCGGCCGTCTCCGCCGATGTCAACGAGCTCCGACGGACGGCGAGGGTCAAGTTCCTCCCCGTCGGCGTATTTGATGTAGCTGAGGTAGAACGCTCGGCCACAGCCGATTTGGTTCGCGCCGCTGTCGTCGGTACCGCCGCCGTCGCGGTCACCGTTGAGACCGGCTTCGTCGATTCCGCCGTCGCTTTCACCGTCGATTCCGCTGTCGCCACCTTCGCCGGGAATCCACCCTTTCGGTCTGAACGCCACCGAGGGAGCGTCGCTCTCGCCGCAGACGAGTTCGACCCCGTCAGCGTCCTCATACGCGGCGTCGGGGGTCGCGTACTCCCAGCCTTCGAGCGGATACGGCGTGACCGCCTTGTCCGCGAGGTACTCGTCACGTTCGAGTTCGACGAGCGTCTTACAGTGCGGACAGTAGTAGGTGACGGTGAAGCTCATCGCGCCGAATAGGGGCTACGGGCACTTGTGTCTCGCGGCGGAACCGCCCTCCGCCTCCCGGAAACTCTTTGCTCCGAGGGGCAGACGTTTGGGTATGATAGACGAGACGGTCGAGGAAATCCGGGAGATGCAGACCCACAGCTCCTCCGTCGTCGCCGTCAAGGCAACACGGGCGCTTTTGGAACTGCTCGACCGGGAGTTCGCGACTCTCGAAGAGTACGAACGCGACCTCGAACGAAACGCGGGGGCGCTCCGGCGGGCGAACCCGTCGCACGCCTCGCTGTACAACGCGATGCGGGAGGTCACAGAGAGCGTCGTCGGAGAGGCCGACACGGTGGACGAAGCGAAGACACGAACTCGAGAGACGATAGAGCGAGTCGTCGAGGACGTCGAGCGCGGCAAGCGCCGCGCGGCCGACACCGCCGCCGAGACGTTCGAGGACGGTGAGACGTTTCTCACGCACGACTACTCCTCGACGGTGCTGGAGGCCGTCGAGACGGCCACGCGCGGTGGGACCGAACTCACGGCGTACGCGACGGAGGCGCGCCCGCGCTATCTCGGACGGAAGACCGCGCGGACGCTCGCCGCGATGGACCGCGTCGACGCCCACCTCATCGTCGACAGCGCCTCGGGCTACGTCTTAGAGGAGTGTGACCGCGTCGTCATCGGGATGGACTGCATCGTCGACGACGTGCTGTACAACCGCGTCGGCACGTTCCCGATGGTCGCCGCGGCCAACGAGGTCGGCGTCCCCGTCACCATCGTCGGCTCCGGCGCGAAGATCATCGAGGACGGCTTCCGCTTCGAGAACGAGTTCCGCTCGCCCGCCGAGGTGATGCTCGAACCCGCCGAGGGCTTTACCATCGACAACCCCGCCTATGACGCGACGCCCGTGCCGCTGATAGACGAGGTCATCACCGACGAGCAGACGCGGCACTACTGACTCTGGGAAACGACGTTCGACAGGCTAGTCGAGCGCGACCCGCTCGCCGTTTTCGTCGCTCCGCTCGATGGCGTCGAGCACCCGCTGGGCCTCGTAGGCGTCCTCGAACGACGGGTGGAACTCTTCGCCCGCGTCGGCAGCCGAGAGGAACTCGTAGTTCTCGTGGACGAACGTGTGCTCCCAGCCGAGGACGTGGCCCGGCGGCCACCAGTGGTCGACGTAGGGGTCGTCCTCGTCGGTGACGAGAATGGTCTCGTAGCCGCGGTTTCCTTCGCGCAGGAGTTCGAGTTCGTTGATTCGTTCGAGCGAGAACTTCAGACTTCCCTCCGACCCGTGGACGCGAATCGTGTGGTCGTTCTTGTGGCCCGTCGCGACGCGGGAGGCCTCGAACGTTCCCATCGCGCCGTTCTCGAACTCGGCCTCGGCGGTGTACGCGTCGTCGACGGTGACCGGGCGCGTCTCGTCTTCGCCTTCGACGGGTCGCTCGTCGACGAATGTCCGGAGAGAGCCACTCACGCTGTCGATGTCGCCCGCCTGCTCGCCGACGAGGAAGCGCGCGAGGTCGACCGTGTGCGCGCCGAGGTCGCCGAGCGCGCCGCTCCCGGCGAGCTCTTTGTCCATCCGCCACGCCCACGGCGCGTCGGGGTCGGCGAGCCAATCCTGCATGTAGCGGCCGTCGACGTGGCGAATCTCGCCGAGTTCGCCGTCGTCGATGAGCTTTTTCGCGTACTGGATGGCGGGAATGAACCGGTAGTTGAAGGCGCATCCCGCAGTGCCCGCGGCGTCGGCGGCGGCGTGGCGCATCCGCTCGGCCTCGTCGAGCGTCGGCGCGAGCGGTTTCTCGCAGAACACGTGCGCGCCCGCTTCGAGCGCCGCGATGGAGGGGTCGGCGTGGAGGTGGTTCGGACCGAGGTTGTAGAACACGTCCACCTCGTCGACGACGTCCTCCCAGTCGGTGGCGGTGTGTTCGAAGCCGAATCGGTCGGCGGCGTCAGCTAGTGCCTCCTCGTCGCGACCGACGAGCGTGTGACGGACCACCTCGGGCGCGTCCGGGAAGAACATTGGGAGTCGCGCCAACGCGTTCGAGTGTGCCTGTCCCATGAAGCGATAACCGAGCATACCGACCGTTAGCGTCATGCTCGTGAGTTCTCCCGGTGGCGGCTTATCCTTTGATATTCAATAGATTGATAGGACTCCGTCCCACCATCTCCGCGCATGAGTAATCGACCCTCCACCGGTTCGACCGCCGACGGCCTCCACCCGCCCGACGACGACCTTCACCCGCCCGCCGAGCGAATTCGCGTCGTCGCCCTCGGCGTTGTCCGCCGAGACGACGAACTGCTCGTCTTCGAGGGCGACTCCGAGGAGTCGGGCACGTACTACCGCCCGCTCGGCGGAGGCGTCGAGTTTGGCGAGCACAGCGTCGACGCGCTCCGCCGCGAGTTCCGCGAGGAGTTGGAAGTCGAACTGACTCAGGTCCACGAACTCGGCACGTTCGAGGACGTGTTCACCCTCGACGGCGAAGAGTGTCACGAAGTACACCGCGTCTACGGCGCGGCGTTCGTCCAGCAGTGGCCCTACCAGATGGACTCCTTCACCGGCTACGAGCCCGAACTCGACGAGGAATTCGACTGTCTGTGGAAACCGCTGTCGGCGTTCACCGACGGCGAAGAGACGCTGTACCCCGAAAAACTGCCGAGCGTGCTCTGAGAGCGTTTCGTCTACTTCGGTCCGGCGACTACACCCAGTGGGCTTCGCCGGGCGTTGTCTCGAACGTCGCCCGCTGGAGCAGTTCGACCGCCTTCTCCAGCCCCTCCTGCGACGAGGTGAGCGAGTCCTCGTGTTCGATGGAGAGCGCGCCGTCGTAGCCGATCATCCGGAGCGTCGAGACGATATCCTTCCAGTGTCCCTCGCCGTGGCCGTAGCCGACGGTGCGGAACAGCCACGAGCGGTCGGGTTCGTCGGTGTACGGCGTGGTGTCGAGGACGCCCTTGATGCGTGATTGGTCGTCGTAGACGCGGGTGTCCTTTGCGTGGACGTGGTGGATGGCTCCCGCCTCCCCGAGGTAGCGGATGGCGGCGAGCACGTCGATACCCTGCCAGTAGAGGTGCGAGGGGTCGAAGTTCGCGCCGACGTACTGGTTCGTCGCCTCGCGCAGACGCAGCATCCCCGTCGGTTCGTAGACGAGCATGTTCGGGTGCATCTCGATGGCTAGCTGGACGCCGTGGTCGGCGGCGTGGTTCGAAAGTCCCGACCAGTAGTCGGTGGCGACGTCCCACTGGTAGTCGTGGGCGTCGGCGTGCTCGTTCGGCCACGGCGCGGTTATCCAGTTCGGCACGTCGTCGTCGGGTCCGCCTGCGGGCAGCCCCGAGAAACAGGTGACGACGTCGACGTCGAGTTGGTCGGCGAGCGTGACAGCTTCGCGGAGTTCCGTATCGGCGTGTCCGGCCGTCTCCTCGTCGGGATGCAGCGGGTTGTTGTGCGTCGCGAGCGCACTGATGCGCATCTCGTACTCGTCGAGTAGGTCCAACAGTTCGGACTGCGCGTCCTCGTCGTCGAGTAGTTCCTGACGGTCGACGTGGGTCTCGCCGGGGAACCCGCCGATGCCGAGTTCGACCGCGGAGACGCCGATACCGTCGAGGTAATCGAGTGCCTCTTCGAGCGACTGGCCGTCGAGGGGGACGGTGAGTACTCCGATGTCCATGCCTTTCGGTACATCTAGAACGCCGATAAAACTTCAGGAGAGGTGCCCGCTCTGGGCAGAGGACGGACCGGCCGGAGTCGACGCAAGCGCGTCGGCGACCACAGAGACCGCCGAAAGCAGAGAAGAGCCGTTAGAACCCGTCAAACGCCATCAGAATAGCGAATCGGACACTCGCAGTACGGGTGCTTTCTTTGTCGGCCGACTCAGTCGAGTTCCGGCGTCGCTTCCGGTTCGCCGTCGAGTCGAACCGCCGTTCCCTCCGCCGAGGAACGGTAGATTGCGTCGATGACGCGCTGGACTGCCAGTCCCTGTTCGACGGTGTTTCGGTCCGGTTTCTGGCCGGAGGCGACGGCCTCGAGGAACAGGCGCTGTTCGGATTTGTGGGTGTCGTTGGCCTGAGTCTGGATGTCGGTGTCGCGAAGGTGGTCGGTGCCGTCCTTGCCGGTTTCGTAGAGCGTCAGTTCGTGGCTCGCGCGGTCGAAGCGCGCGCCGGCCTCGGAGCCGCGGAGGATGAACTCGTCGTTCGTCGGTCGGTTCGTCGCCCACGCGACTTCAAGGGAGATGGTCTGCCCCTCCGCAGAGCGAATGAATGCGCTCGCGGAGTCGTCTACGTCGAACCCTTCCGGGCCGATGTCCTCGCCCCACATCTCGACGAAGGCGTAGTCGTCCTGGTTGCCGAACTGCGAGCGCGTCACGCCGGAGACTTCGACGATTTCGGGGAAGTCGAGGAAGTGGAGCGCGAGGTCGATCGCGTGGACGCCGATGTCGATGAGCGCGCCGCCGCCGGCGATATCCTTCGAGGTGAACCACGACCCGCGGCCGGGGATGCCGCGACGGCGGACGTAGTTGGCCTCAACGTGTTGCATCTCGCCGAACTCGCCGTCGCGCTGGTAGCTCTTGATGACTTCGACGGGGTTCGCGAAGCGGTTGTTGAAGCCGACCATGCAGAGCGCGTCCGACGATTCCGCGGCGGCGGCGATTCGCTCGGCGCTCTCTAAGTTGTGCGCGAGCGGCTTCTCCAGCAGCACGTCGATACCGGCATCGAGCGCCGCGACGGCGTATTCCTCGTGGAACCGGTTCGGCGTCGTCACGATGACCGCGTCGACGTCGTCGAACAGTTCCTGTTTGTCGTCGTAGGCGTCGACACCGTACTTCTCGGCGAAGCGTCGGCGAGCGTCGGCTTGGATGTCCATGCCCCCGACGAGCGTCGCACCCAAATCCGTCAAACGGTCGGCGTGGTAATGCCCGATGTTACCGAGGCCGATTACCCCGACCCGTACTGGCGTGTCCGAAGTCATTCTCTACTGCTCGTTTACTATAGGCCGTGTTAAGCGTCACGTTCCTGCGTGCTCAGTACAACTGACGCTCGCGTTCCTCGCGTTCTTCCTCGCGTTGCTCTTCTTCCTTCATCCTGCGCCTTCCGCGCAGAAACTGCCGTCCCTTCGGGATGATGATGTTCTTCAGATCTAGCACGAACGACACGATGCCGTACGCCCAGAAGAAGAACAGAAGCGTCACCGCCCCGATGTACAGTAAGCCGAGTTCGGTGACCATCTGTAGCGTTCAGTCGTCGCTTTCGGCTTCGGTTTCGGTGACGCTCTCGCTACTCGTTAGCTTGACCAGTCCGTGCTGGATCGCCTGGCCCGACGCGGTGTCGAAGAGATGAATCCTGCTCCGGTCGAGGACGACGTCGAACTCTTGGTCCTCGGCGATGTCGCTGTCGGGGTCGACGCTCATCAGCAGTTGGTTCTGCTGTGCGGCTTCCATATCCATCCCGCCGGCGCTCTCGTCCAGCATCAAGTAGACGAATATCTCGTCGCCCATCGGTTCGAGGACGTCCGTCGTCGTGTCGATACTCATCGACGGGTGCGAGAGCGACTGCGACTGGTCGATCGGGTAGACGTCTTCGGGACGCACCCCGAGAGTAACTTCCTGACCGACTTCGACGCCCATCTGTGCGGGGTCGAACTCGATTGTGATGCCGGTGTCGTGCTCGAAGCCCTGCTGGGTGACGGTGCCGTCGAGGAAGTTCATCGCCGGCGATCCGATGAACCCCGCGACGAACAGGTTGTCAGGTTCGTTGTAGCAGGTCAGCGGTGGATCTATCTGCTGGAGTTTGCCGCCGTCGAGGACGGCGATGCGGTCTGACATCGTCATCGCCTCCGCCTGGTCGTGCGTGACGTAGATGATCGTCGTGTCCAGTTCCTTGTGCAGGCGCTGGAGTTCGGTCCGCATGTGGACGCGCAGTTTCGCGTCGAGGTTCGCCAGCGGCTCGTCCATCAGGAACACGTCGGGGTTCCGGACGATAGCACGGGCGATGGCGACGCGCTGGCGCTGGCCGCCGGACATCTCGTCGGGCATGCGGTCTAACATCCCCTCCAGTTGGACGATGTCGGAGGCGCGCTCGACGCGGCGGTCTATCTCCTCCTTCTCGTAGTCGCGGAGTCGGAGGCCGAAGCTGATGTTGTCGTACACATCCATGTGCGGGAACAGCGCGATGTTCTGGAACACCATCGCCACCCCGCGGTCTTTCGGAGGGAGGTTCGTCACCTCCCTGTCGCCGATGTGGATGGTCCCCTCCGTGGGTTTGGTCAACCCGGCGACCATCTCCATGGTCGTCGACTTCCCGCAGCCGGACGGACCGACGAGGCAAACGAACTCCCCGTCGTGGATCTCCACGTTCATGTCGTCGACTGCCGTTACGTCCTCGTACCGTTTCGTTACGTGTTCGAGTTTTACGTCTCCCATTGTCTTACTCCTTGAGTGCTCCTGCCGTGAGCCCGCTGACGATTTTCTCCTGTGCGACGATGACCAGCACGGCCACCGGCAGCACGCCGATGATACTCGCCGCCGCCATCAGATGGTACGGTGTGTCGTACTGGCCCTGCAAGCCGATGATACCCGCGACGAGCGGGGCCCAGCTTCCGGGTTCACCGTTGTTCATCAGGAACGAGAAGAAGAACTCGTTGTAGACGCTGATGAACGTGAGCACACCCGCCGTCGCCACGCCGGGCGCCGACAGCGGGATGATGACGCGGAACAGCGCGCCCAACCGGGTCGTTCCCTCGACGCGCGCGGCGTCCTCCAGTCCGTCCGGAATCTGCCCGTAGAACGTCGTGAGGATGAAGATAGACAGCGGCATGAACAGCGCGCTGAACGGAAGCACCATCGCTCCCGGCGTGTTGTACAGCTCGGGGAAGGCGATGGCGAGCCCCGTTCCGGGAATCGCGATCGCGACGTTTCCCGTGAACAGGTCGTACAGCGGCAGCAGGAACGCCGCCGGCGGGAAGTACGAGATGGCGAGGATGGCCAGCATCAGCGGCCCGCGTCCGGGGAATCGGAGGCGGCCGAAGACGTAGCCCGCGAGACTCGCCAACAGCAGAACGACCACGGTGGTCAAGATGCCGAGCACGAAGCTGTTGAACATGAAGATGTGGAACGGCACGCGCTCGAACACCACCAGGAAGGACTCGAAGTTGAGCGTCCCGCCCGGCGGGTAGAGCCCGACGTTCTGTAGCGCCCGCGGCGGCGTCAGCGACAGCACGAGCAGCCAGTAGAACGGGAACAGCGTCGTGAGCAGGAAAAACGCCGTCAGGACGTAGAACATCGCGCGGTACGTCCGCTCGGGGTTCTTTATCGAACTGCTGACCCATCGGCTGAACGGTCCGCGCTTCAGTTCGCGGTCGTCGCCGCCGATGGTCGTCGTCGAATCGCCGGTCTGTGGTTCGCTTCCCATCTCAGAATCCACCTCCTTCAGCGTCGGCGAACTTCACGATGTAGACGGACACCGCGACGCCGATGATTGCGGCTGTGATGAACGCGACGGACGCCGCCGTCCCGTACGCGCGCTGGTTGAAGCTCGTGACGACCAGACACGACAGCGACGGCACCGTCGTACAGGCGGAGGTCGTCTCGATGATGCCGTAGACGCGCATCGCCGCGATGGTCCGGAAAAGCATCGCGACGAGAATCGTCGGCATGATGAGCGGCAGCGTGATCATCTTGAACTGTTGCCACTTCGACGCGCCGGCGACTTTCGCCACGTCGTACAGCGAGCGGTCGATGCTCTGCAATCCCGCGAGGATGAGCAACGCCATGAACGCCGACGTCTTCCAGATGTCGGCGACGATAATGATGGTCGTCGCGTCCACCGTGTTCGCCAGCGGCGTCGTCCCGATCCACGTGAGTTGGTTGAGCAGCGTCGGGTTCTGACTGGTGCCGACGAGGAAGCCGATACCGGGCTGGAACAGTAGGTAGAAGATCATCCCTTGGATGACGATGGGCACCGCCCACGGGATGATTATCGCTACTCGAACCCAGCGCCGTCCACGGAAATCCTGGTCGAGCACGAGCGCCTGTCCGAAGCCGATAATCGTCTCGAAGAACACGCTCACGAGGGTGAATACGAGCGTCACGCCGAGGGCACTCGCGAATATCCCGTTCGGCGTCAGCGACGTGGGCATGAACGCCGACGGGAGCGCGTAGCTTCGTTGGTTCGTCAGGAGTTCGACGTAATTGGTGATGCCGACGAACTGGCCAAGATTAGCCGAACCCGACAACGCGTCGGCGAACAGCGACATCCAGAACGTCGTGACGAGCGGGTACACTGCGATTACCAGCAGCAGTATCAGCGCTGGCACGAGCAGCAAGTACGCGTACGCCGTCTCGCTCAGGTTTTCCATCCAGCGGACTGTCGAGACGTACGGACCGGACCGTGAACCGTCTCGAACAGTCCCCTGCGATTCCTGTTCTGTGGCCATTGGTAACAAGTATTAACGTTGGGAGGCAGACGCTTAGGCGTTCTGTTCGATCTGTTCGAGCGTCGACTGGAGACTCGACATCGCGTCCTCGGGCGACTTCTGCTGGGCGTACGTGGAGTTGACCTCCGAGGCGATCTGGTCGGACTGCTGTGACCAGACGGCCGTGACAGGTCGCGGAACGGCGTTCTCACCAGCGACTCGAAGCTGCTCGAGGTAGCGACCGATGACGGGCACTTGCGCCGCGCGGTCGGAGTTGAGCAGTTCCGGCTTCGGCGGAATCCACCCGAGAATCTCGAACATCTTGAGGTTGAACTCGTCGGTCATCATCGCCTGGATGACGGCCGCGGCGGCGTTCTTCTTCTCGGTGCTCGAGTTCGGGTTCAGCGAGATGTGCCAGCCGCCGAGCGCGGCAGACGGACCGCCGGTGCCTTCGTACTCGGCTTCGTCCGGCGTCACGGCGTACGGAATCGGCATCACGCCGAGGTCCTCGCCGTAGTTCTCCTCCGCGCCGTTCTCGACGATGGAGTACGGCCAGTTACGCAGCGCGACGGCGTTGCCGTTGTCGAACGGCGCCTTCGAGGGGTCTTCCTGCCACTGGAGGACGGCCTCGGGCGAAATCCGCTGGTAGCCGTCGAGCGAGTGCTCGTCGTCCTGTCCGTGGATGAACGTCCGAATCATCCGGATGGACTGCAGGACGGGTTCCTCGTTGACGGTGATCGGTCGGTCGCCGACCGGACCGAACAGGTTGCTGTGGTCGCCGAAGTACGCGCCGCCCCACCCGGTGATGAACTCGTTGAAGTCACAGCAGGAGAGCCCCTCGTAGGAGGCCGCCTGGAAGTTGAACCCCATCTGGACGTCGTCGTTCTGCGAGACGACGTCCGCGATCATGTTGTTGAAATCCTTCCACGTCATCGACTCCGTCCCCCAGTTGTTCCCGTCGGGGTCGTAGCCGGCGTCCGTGACGAGGTCCTTGCGGTACTGAATCGTCGGGAAGTCCGGGAACAGCGGAACCGCGTAGAGGTCGTCAGAGTCGGGGTGCTTCGCGGTTTCGACACTCGCTCCGAAGTAGTTATCGTTGACCTGCGAAACCATGTCGCTCGGCAGCGACTGGCCGAGGTTCTGAAGCTGGTCGCGGACGATGAACGGAATCGTCCACCCGCTGTCGGTCATCAGAAGCGTCGGCTCCTCCTGTCCGGAGTTGAGCCACGTCTGATACTGGTTCTGCCGGTCGTCGGTCACCTGTGACCCACCGAGAATGTCGATGGAGATGTTGTCCGGAAGTCCGGCCGAGCGCAGCGCCTCGGTGATGCGGTCGACGTTGTCCGCGACGCGGGAGTCCGCCGCCCACTGGACGGTGACTTCGTTGTTCACCGAACCGGGGTCTAACTGCTCGCTGGTGTTGTTCCCGCCGCCGTTTCCGTCGCCGCCGTTGTCCTGGCTCTGGATACATCCGGCCAGTCCGAACGCGACGCCGGAGGCACCGGCCGCCTGCACGAATCGTCGCCGAGATACGCTACTTCGTTGCTTCGCACGGTCGCGTGAGTCAGCATCAACCATTACAGTTTGTTCTCTTAGCAGAGGACTCATTTATAGCTTCGGCACGGTTACTACGTCCGTTGTAGTGAATTAACTGTCACGAGGTTTTCGGTGCGTAGACGGCCTGTATAGACCGTTTTCGATATCGTTAGGCAATCCCATCGTCGAATCAATCTCGGTATTCCGAACGTTATGGAGCCGTTCAATTTTTCGTCTCGATCGGCCACTGGGGCGTCTTCGGCGACTCTATCCGTTCTACCTCGTCCGCCGACAGGTTCACGTCGAGCGCACCGACGTTCTCTTCGAGGTGCTCGACGCTTCGCGGACCGATGATGGGCGCGGTGACCACGGGTTTGTGCAACAGCCACGCGAGGCTCACCTGCGCAGGCGTCGCGTCTTTCTCGTCGGCGACGGCGCGAATCTCGTCGAGCACCGTCCAGTTCTCCTCGGTGAATCGGTCCTGCGTATACTCGTCGGTGTCCGCTCGCAGTCCCTCCTCGACGTCGCCGTCGCGTTCGTACTTCCCGGTCAGAAAGCCGCCCGCCAGCGGCGACCACGGGATGACGCCGACGCCCTCGCCGTCGCAGACCGGCAACAGGTTGGCCTCTTCGTGGCGGTCGACCGCGTTGTACTCCGGTTGCATGCAGGTGAAACGCTCGTACTCCTCGATGTCGCTCGTGTACAGCGCCTTCGTGAACTGGTACGATGTCATCGTGCTCGCGCCGATGTAGCGGACTTTACCCGTCTCGACGAGGTGACTCAGTGCAGAAAGGGTCTCCTCGATGGGCGTCTCGTCGTCCCAGCGGTGAATCTGATAGAGGTCGATGTAGTCGGTTCCCAACCGCTCGAGACTCGCCTCGGCCTGGTCGAGGATATGTTTCCGCGAGAGACCCTGCCCGTTCGGGTAGTCGCCCATCTCGCCGTACACCTTGGTGGCGACGACCAACTCGTCGCGGTTGCGGCCCTCGATAGCCTTCCCGACGATCTCCTCGCTCTCGCCGCGCGAGTAGACGTTCGCCGTGTCGAGGAAGTTGATGCCGAGATCGAGCGCTCGGTGGATGAGTTCGATGCTCGCCTCCTCGTCGTTCATCATCCACTCCGCGCCCGACCCGAAGTTCATACAGCCTAGGCAGAACCGCGACACCTCCAAACCGGTGTCGCCGAGTTTCGTATACTCCATCTCCGTCATACGTGACCTTCAACGACGGACGGGAAAAGTGTGGAGGCGGCGGCGAGGTACAAACCGACCGCGGCAGAACCCTCAAGTCACCCCGGCGACCACTCACGGGCATGTCACTGCTCGACACCGTTCGGCGACCCGAGTACACCGGTGAACGTCGCTGTTGGCCGTGTACGGCGGTCAACGCGGCGATCATCGCGCTCGTCTGTCTGCTGCTCGCTCCGTTCTCCTACGGTTTCTCGCTCGTCGTCGGCGCTGTCGGCGTCGGTCTCGTCTATCTGCGGGGTTACGCGGTCCCGTACACCCCGGCCTTCGCGCCGAAACTCGTTTCTCGCCTCCCGGTCGACTTTGGACCGAAGTACGCCGTCGGCGACGGTAACGGCGGCAGCGGCAGTCTCGGCGACGTCGGACGCGATGGCGACGGCAACGCCACCGACACCACCGACGACGACACCGGCGATGACGATACCGACGCTCGCCGCTCTGACACGTTGACGGAGGGCAAACTCGACGGCGAGGCGCTCGTTCGCGAACTCTGCGCGGCAGGTGTGTTCGCCGACAGCGACGAACTCTACCTCACGGACGCGTTCGTCGACGAGTGGACGGCCGAGATGAGCAACCTCCGCGCCAGCGACCGTGAGACGCTCGCCGCGGCCGCCGCCGACGCGATGCCCGCGGGGGCGACGTGGGAACTCGACGACGAGTGGGTCGTCCTTGAAAGCGACGGCGCAAAGACGTGGCTCTCGGAGTCGGTGGCGACTGCGGAGACGGCCGTCGTTCGCTCGTTGCGGTCGCGGGGCGTCGACGACGCCGTCGCCGCGCACGCGGCGAATCCACTTCGGATGTTCCTCCCGGAGTGTCCGGTCTGCGGCGGAGTGGTCGAAGAAACGACGGTGAGAAACTGCTGCGGCGGGACGATGGGCGTCTACGATTCACCGGATATCGAGGTGCTGGCCTGCAAGGAGTGCGACGAACTGCTGTACGAGTTCTAAACCGGCCGAAACTCTCCACCGCTACTTCGTCAGTCGTCGGCGCGACGCTGTGCGCCGTCGCGAAGTCGGTCGGCGCGGCCCGGCGGTTCCTCGCGGCCGATGCGGATCTCTTGGCCCTCGATATCTTCGAGTGCCGCGACCAACCCGCCGACGCGGATAGTGCCGTCGTCGGTCTCGACGACGAGCGACGCGACTTCCTCGGTGTCCTCGAACGCGAGGTCGACGACTTTCCCTTCGGCGACGATGGGGTCGCCCGTCTCGATGTCACGGCCTTCGACAGTGGCATAGAAGTCGCCGTCGAGGTCGCGGATATCCTTCACCGCGCGACGAATCGAGGCGTAGCGCCGGGGGAACGGTCGGTCTTTGCCACCGGCGGCGAGTGTGTCGGCGGTGGTCCAGAGGACGGTCCCGAAGAAGCCCGAGACCAGAAAGCCGAGCGCCGAACGGTTGAAGATGACGCCGTAGCGGTCGCGGTCGTCGCGGAGGGCGTCCTGCGTCGCGTAGATGGAGTACTCGCCGTCAGCGACGGCCAGCACGGGCGTCGTGATGCCGCGGCGACTTCGAGCGATGGTGCAGACGTCCATGTAGTCGAACTCTGCGGGGTCGGGTGCTTGTGAGGCGGGCGTAACTAGGAGGTCGATGCTGACGCCGTCGTTCGTTGCCTCGACCAGGTCGTCGTGGAAGCGCTGCAGCAGGTCGGGCGTGAGCGAGAGCACGAGTTCGAACTCCGCGGTGTCGATGATCTCCTCGATGTAACGGAGAATCGTCGACCGGGATTTAACGAGCGAGACGGCCTCCGTCTCGCGAGCCGGTGCGGTGTAGCGCGCGCCGAGTTCTTCGACCATCTCGGTGAAGGAACTCCGGAAGTTGCCGAAGGCGTTCTCGGGGTCGACGGCGACGATCTTCATCGGCCGCGACTCGCGGAGTTCGACGAGGCCCCGGTCGGCGAGGCTCCGAACCGTGTCGTACACCCGCGGTTGCGGGATGTCGGTCCGGTCGGCGATTTCGCTCGCGGTCAGTTGTCCGTGTTCTAAGACGGCGAGATACGCGTCTATCTCGTACTCGCCGAGGTTGAAGCGCTCGCCGACGCGCTCCATCGTGAGTCGAAGGTCATCGACCATGATAGTTCGACCTCACTCCGCACGTAAGAGATTTACTATAGCACGAGTAGCACGCAGTTCCGAAAACACGTTGTTACAGGTAGGTGAACGTTCGGCGCACCTATTCATCAACGTTCTGGTCCAGGGCCGCCGGGGCGCTACATGTACATTCGGTCCTCGGCCGAATCCCCTTCGCGCGCCTCGATTCGCTCGGCGAGTTCGCCGTAGTACTGTTCGACGCGCCCGGCGAACTCCTCTAGCGGACCCGTCTCGACGCCGAGGTCGTACACGGCGTCGACGGTGTTAATAAGTCGCAAGGCGGCCTCCACGTCCGGCACCTGCGCGTGGACCGGCGTGACGTAGACGCAGACGCCGAGCGACGAGGAGAGACCGCGTTCGACGAACGCCGCGTTCGTCCCGTCGAGGAAGCCGTTGCCCATCGGCGGGACGTCCGCTTCGGTCAACCGGGACTCGCGGTAGTCGTCGGTGGCGATGTAGAACGTGCGGTGCTGCCCGGGACCGTGCGGAACCGGCACCCCCGAGAGGATGGCGACTTCCTCGACGCCGGCGGTCTCCGTCCAGTCGAGAATCGCGTCCGAGAACGTCTTACCGGCCGCCGCCGGGACGAACAGTTCGCTGACGAGGACCGTCAAGTCGAGGTCTGGCCGGGAGAACAGTCGCGTGTGGTGTCGCGGACGGCCGTTCTCGAACGGCGTGATGGCGGGGAGACCGTCGGCGGTGATGTGGCCTCGCTCCTCCAGTTCGAGGTGGTCGACGAGGTAGTCGACGGCGGTGAGTCCGGCGAGGCCGAACGTCGAGAAGCCGGCGAGAAGCGTGTCGCTGGGGTCGGTGTCGTGCGAGACGTGAAAATCGTAGGGGAGTCGCGAAGCGGACATACTCGACCTACTATCGGCGGGGGTTTAGCGGTTCGCCGTTGACTCGGTCGGTTCGGAAGGTCGGTCTGAGGCGCGGGACCGACGGAGGAAAACGCTTTTTCACGTAGCCTGAGTCACCTTGGGCAATGACGTCGGGTCGAGTATCGACGATTCTGTGGGTCGCCCTCCAGCAGACGCCGACTACGACCCCGGACGAATCCGAGTCGACGGCGGAGGGTCTCGGGAAGTTCCTCGCGAGTCTCGTCCCCGAGTGGATACAGCAGTTACCGGGCTGGCGGTTCGCGCTCGCGCTGCTCATCTTAGTGGCCGGCGTCTACCTCTCGAAACTCGTCGTTCGACTGCTCGGCCGTCCTGTCGCGAAGCGGTTCGCGCGCCAGAGTGTCGCACAGATAGTGCTCTCGGGCATCCGAATCGCCGTCGTCCTCCTCTCGATGTTCGTGGCACTCGGCGCGTACAACGTCACCTTTCCCGACATCTTCGTCTTCGGGACGGTGTTTACGGCGGTGGTGGGTATCGTCCTCGCGCCCATCATCGGCAGCGTCATCAACGGCCTGTTCGTCCTCGCCGACCAGCCGTACGAGATCGGCGATATGGTAGAACTGGATACCGGCGAGCGGGGGTTCGTCGAAGAGATCACGATTCGGTACACGAAGATGTTCACCCTCGACAACTCCTTCCTCGTCCTCCCGAACTCCTCGATCCGCGAACGCGACGTAGTCAACTACTCTGCGGAGGACGAGCGGTCGCGTCTCACGCTCCACATCCTCGTCACGTACGAATCCGACATCGAGACGGCGCGACGGCTCATCGAGCGGGCGGCGCAGAACTGCGACGATGTCATCGAGGGCGGTCCAGCCATCCGCATCGGCAGCGCCCGCTACCCGGCGAAGCCGACGTGTTACCTCGACGAGTACGCCGATCACGGTATCCTCCTCACGCTCCGCTACTGGGCGAAGCAGCCGTACAAGATGCTCACTGTCCGCTCGAAGATCCAGACGCGTATCAAGACGCTGTTCGAGGAGTCCGACGCGACGCTGGAGTTCGCCTACCCGCACCAGCACCTCATCTTCGACGAGACCAGCGGCACCGCGAGCGTGAGCTTCAACGGCGAAAGCTGGGACGACGTGGTTCCCGACGACGGCGAGCGCGTCGCGAACGCCGACGACCCTTCACGACGGAACACCTGACTCTCGAAGCTACGGATACGGATGGAACGGCGCGTCCAATCGAGGCTCGAACCCGAGGTCCGCCGGGACCCGACGCGCCCGCTCGCCGAAGAACGCCTCGCCCGTGAAGAGCGGTTGCGCCTCCGGCACGACAACCCGAACCGCCTCGAACCCGAGCGCCGCCACGTCCGGCGTCGTGACGCGCGCTGCGTACGTCCCCAGACCGGCGGCCGACGCCCGCGAGACGACGGTTTCGAGTTCCTCGGTTCCCGATAGCTCCGCCGTCCCCACGTCGGCGGCGCGGACCCGGCCGGTCGAGTCGACGAACCGACGCGCCGCCCGCGGGAAGTCGGCGTACTCGCCGATGGCACCGCTCTCCCCGGCCGCTCGTTCGGGACCCATCGCTCGAAGTTCCGTCCAGTTCTGCAGCGCCTCCGCCAGCGCCGAGCGAGCGGCCGCCGCCGCATCGAGATTCGCCCCGGAGCCGACGGCGAACTGCGGCCACGTCGCCTCCTCGATCTCGCCGCCGCGGTGGACCGCGACGGCAACGACGGGGACGTCCACGTCCTGCGTCACGAGGAGCGGCGTCACCGACAGCGATTCAGCGCGCGCGCGACCGACTAACGTCTCGAACCCCTCGTCGTCGACGACGAGTTCCAGCGGATCGAACGTTGAGTACCACGCGAGCATCGTCGCGTCGCGTTCGAGCGTCTCGTAGAGACCCGACAAGCAGGCTTCGACGGTAGAGTTTCCGAGACCGAGACCGGTCGTGATGGCCGGTTTGTGGCGTTCGGTCGGCGGCGGGAACTGGACGAACTCAGCGGGGAGCGAGACGCGCTCTCGCGAATCGAGATCGACCCCTTCGGCCCACGGGATCGACTCGTCTCGACCCGCCGTCTCCCACCCGTCGGGGCGGACGAACCGCCGCGGCGACACCGGATTCGCGCGGTTCGTCTCCGAGGCGGTGACGAACTCACCGTTCCGATAGACGCCCGCGCAGTACCGCTCCAGCGCCTCGCCGAGCGCCTTCATGAACGCCGGGTTCCAGTCGGCGTCTACGCCCGCGGCGAACTCGGCGGCGCGGGCATCGGAGAACACGGTCGTGTCGGCGGTCTGCGCAAAGTAGTATGGTACCGGAAACGACTCGCGTTCGCCGACGGTCCGAACGATGCCTACCCGGTCGTCGAGCGCTCGCTCCGCGCGCGCGAGCGAGTCGTCGAGGTCGGCGTCGCGGTGGTCGAGCGCGAACGTCTGGTCGCGGGCGGCGTTCGACGGCCCGGACGCGTGGCACTCGCACCCCGGAACCGGGTGGAACTCCCGCTCGGGACCGGGAACTTCGACGACGGTGCCCGCGAGGCTCTCGCTGGAGAGCAGGGCGACGGCGCGACGCCCGGCGACGGCCCCGGCGAGTCGGACCGCCGCTCTGTCGCCGTGCGGCCGGTCGGCCGCCTCGTCGTCATCGAGGTTCGAGGCGACGCGCGCGCGGAGACAGCGAAAACAGCCGGAGTCGGCGGCGAAAACGGAGACCGATGCGTCGAGCGCCGAGAGCGGGTGCCCGCCGACGCCCCCGATTTCGACAGCGACCCAGCGGTTGGCGACGTCGTTCGCCTGGGCGAACGCGTCGCTTCCGGCGGGGGCGACGACGACGCCGAGCGCGAAGTCGGCGAGGCCACCGGGCGTCGTCTCCGAGACCTGTGCATCGATATCTGCGAACGCGGCGCGAACAGACTCCGCGGCGGGACCCGACCCGACGAGACCGGCGTGCATGCGTCGGAAGAGGGACGAAGGGGAAGAAAAGGCGTCGTTCGAAGCGTCAATGCGACGCGGCTACCGCCCGTCGACGTACTCGGTTCGCCGTCGCGGAGGCGGTGCAGTCGCTATCGGCGTAAGTGCCACAGTACCGCGTGCGAGGCCCTCGACCGAGCACGCGGCTTTTTTGGTGCAGATTTTTGCGCCGAGCGAGTCGCGCGAAGCGCGGCCCCGAGGCGGAAAAAGGTGCGTTAGTTGAGCATGCTCATCGCGACGCTGGCGAGTTCGTCGCCGTTGGCGCCGCGGAGTCGGTCGTCGCCGAGTTTCAGACGGAGACGTGGGCGACCTACGTCGATAGGCACCTTCTCGGTGTCGATGAGACCCATGTCTTCGAGTTTCGTCTTCGTGCGCGAGAACGTCGCCTTCGAGGCGATACCGACGTCTTCGCCCCACTTCGAGATGTCGTACAGCAGCACGTCGTTTTTCGCCGCGACGAGGAGGCTGATGGTCACTTCGTCGAGACCGTCGCCGTCGCCGCGTGCGGTTTCGAGCGAGGCGAGGACGGCATCGAAGTCCGACTCGGCCTGGTCGCTGATTTCGGCGCCGAGCGTGTCGCGGACGCGCGAAATCGGCGGTGTGCGGAGCTTGAAGTCGGGCGACTCCTGCCAGAGTGTCTCGTACGTCTCGAAGGCGGCCTCGACGAACTCGTCGTCTTCGGTCGTCAGCGCGGCGACGCGGCCGTCGGCGGTGACGAGTGCCATCACGGCGTCGCGAGTGACGAGCAGCGCGTTGTCGACTTCCTCGGTGGTGGTGCGCATTGACAGCGCCCCCGCGTCGATGAGGTCCGCGGCGTTGCTGGCGACGATGAAATCACCCATCACGTCTTTCAGGATGCCTTCGTCGGCGACCATCCGGATGTTTGGGAGTTCAGTGTCTACCGAGGTGGCGACGGCGACGAGTTCTTCGACCGCTTCCGCCGACGGGTCGACGATGAACAGGTCGTCGTCTGCGTCTTCGAGCGCGGCGCGAAGAATATCCTCTATCTGTTCTTCGAGTAAATTTGAGGCCATATTACTGTGGTGATAAACGGGTGGAGATTATTTAATATTAACGCTACTTGACGGTTGGATTCGCCCGAGGACGCCGAACGGGTTTCGACCGCACGAGTTGTTTGCAGACCTACAATTTCCACAATTGTTAACTGCCGTCACGGTACATGTCATTATGTATATGTCAAACAATCACTCAGAGCAGAGACGTATCGCGTCGTCTACGACCGCGTTCCTCGCCCGACATCCGCGCCTCCTCGTCGCCGGCGTCGTCCTCCTGGTCGGCATCGCGACGCAGGGCACCGTCGGTGCGGAGGTGACGTTCGTCGAGCCGTACAACGGCCACAGCACGTCCACCGGGCCGTAGAGGGTCAGGACCGCAGCGTGTTCGCTAACCCGTCCGACCAGTGGATGTCGCCGTCGTAGACGACGGGCGTATCCGCGTGGTTCAGGAACTCGCACAACCTCTCTCGGTCGAGGACGTACGTCCCCGTCGACCCGAGCAGACGCGACTCGTCGTCGGGCGTGACGTGTGTCTGGAAGTAGCCGCCGTTTACCCACGGCGAGTAGACGCTGTAGCGGAGTTCGAACTCGTCGCAGTCGAGACGGACGAGTTCCACGTCCGAGGAGACGTAGTTGTCCGACTGCGCGAGGACGTGCGTGCCGTCGCCGACGACGGCGTAATCTTTACCGGTCATGATGCGTCGGCGCGCCATCTGCATGGCTCGCTCGAAGCAGAAGCCGTGAACGAGGAGGCGCGCGAACATCGTTCCGACCTTCGCGGCCTGACTGTCGACGACGCGGTTGAACGTCACCGCGCCCGCGACGCTGCCTCGTTCGACGAGACCGATGCCCTCGTAGAACGAGCCGCAGGCGTTGAGAAAGAACGTCTGGACGTTCGACTCCTTCAGCGCCGATACCGAGAGATGTCCGTCCGCACAGCGCAGCCCGGCGCGGTCGCAATGGCCGATGTAGTGGACGAAGTCGTGCGGCGTCTCGAACACCGTCGCCAGTTCCTCGGTCGTCAGATGTTCGCGCACCTCGATGTCGATGTCGAGGTCGGCGGCGCGTTCGCGGTAGATGCGGGCGGCCTCGGCGTGCTCGTTCTCCATCCCGCTGTCGTTGAGGATAGCGACGACGGAGATGGAGTCGTCGGCGCGCCCCAGGAAATCGAAGCGGTTCTCGTACGCTTCGGGGACGCCTTTGAACACGTCGATGGGGACGCCGCCGGCCAGCCATCCGTGCGCCCGACCCGGCCCGAGTTTCGGTTTCGTGAGATCGACGGCGACGGCGTCGTCGCTCGGCGACTTGAGTCCGCGGTAGAAGTCGTCCAACGACCGGGTGAGACGCTCGCCGCCGTCGAGTGGCGTCGACTCCGGCAGGAAGACGTTCGGAACGTTCTGCAGCAGATACGGGAGCGTCTTCGCGTGCGACATCGTCGGTTCGACGTACATCGAGAGGTGCCACTCGGGTAACTCGTCGGAGATGCACTCGAACGGCGCATCGAGGTACGCGTTCAGGCGCTCGGCCACCGGCGCGGCGTACAGCGCGTCGGCGTCCAGCGGGAGCTCCGAAAGCAGTCGGAACTCCGCGAGGTCGGTTCCGTGCGGGCCCGCGTTTCGGACCAGACAGTCCAGGAGGAAGACGCGTCGGAGCAGGGCCGCGGTTTCGTACTGGAACGACGGGAGCGCCGGAAGTTCGTGGACGCGGTCGGCGGTTTCGAGTCGCGGCGTCGTCCCCGACTCGACGGCGACGGTCGCGCCGAGGTAGTGCGCCAGCGACGACGCCGGAAAGAGGTAGTCGAGTTCCGGCGGGAGGCGGAACTCGACGCTCGTCTCCTCGCGGCGTTCGGAAACGACGTCCGGAATCGACACCGAGTCGCCGAACGCGACGCGGGGCGGGTGGTCCCGCATCGTCGGGTACGAGCGGTCGGCGGTCGTGGTTCGGTGGCCCGACGGGAACTGCGAGAGCGCCGTCGCGACGCCTGCGGGCGTCCGCGGGACGACCACCGTCTCGGCGGGGGCGTGCGTCCGATTCCGGAAGCCCAGCGTCACCGTGGTTCGCGTCGGAAAGGAGAGTATCGCCGCTTCGTAGTTTGGTTTCTCCAGACGGACGGGACCGGAGAAAGCGACGTACGTCAACACGTTGCCGTCGACGCGGACGACGTAGTCGCCCGGCGGGAGGTCTATCGGGCCGACCTCGCTCGCGAGTTCGAAGCGACTGCCGTCGCTCGCCTCGGCGACGACGAACACCGGCGGGAAGCGCAGTTCGGTCGTTGTCCCCGAGACGGTCACGTCGGGGTCGCGAGGGATCGACGGACCGCCGGTCGTCTCCGTCCAGCGCTCGGCAACCACGTCGATGGTGGTTTTCGAGGAGTCAACGGCCCGGATTCCCTGTTCGGTCGACTCCACCGAAATCATTGAGGATACGAAAGTAAATCTGCGACGACGTATATCTCTGTCGGAGCGGGACGGAGAGCGGTTCTACGGGCGTCTCGGAGATTATACCGGCGTTTCGAAGCATTCGACAGTCGGTCCAAGCGGGTCGCGGTGACGAAGCGAGCGAGTCGCAGCGGCGAACCGAGTAGACTGCGGCAACGAGTCGACCGTGTTGGGGTACCGACGAGCCGACTTGTTGCAGTGGCGACGAGCCGACCGTGTTGCGGCGCTGACGACCAACCGCGCCGCGGGGAGATAATGGACCACTCCTCAACGATCGAGCTACCGGAGAGGGCAGAGAGGGCGGATAGACTGGAAAGATGTGGAGAGAGGGACACACTTAATGCGATTTCAACCGCCATGGGAATCATGGACTACGATCACGTACGCGAAGTCGATCCGGCGGTCGCGGACGCCCTCTCCGGGGAAGTGAGCCGCCAGCAGGAGACGTTGGCGATGATCGCGAGCGAGAACCACGTCAGTCGAGCGGTTCTCGAAGCGCAGGGGAGTGCGCTGACCAACAAGTACGCCGAGGGCTACCCCGGTTCGCGGTACTACGCCGGTTGCGAGTACGCCGACGAAGTCGAAAGCCTCGCGGTCGACCGCGCGAAGGAACTGTGGGGTGCGGAGCACGTCAACGTCCAACCGCACTCCGGGACGCAGGCGAACATGGGCGTCTACCTCGCGATGCTCGAACCCGGCGACAAGATTCTCTCGCTGGAACTCAACCACGGCGGCCACCTCAGCCACGGCCACCCCGCGAACTTCACCGGGAAACTCTACGACGTCGAGCAGTACCACGTCGACGCCGAGACGGGCTACATCGACTACGACGCGCTCGAAGCGCAGGCGCGCGAGTTCGAACCGGACATCATCGTCTCGGGTTACTCCGCGTACCCGCGTACGGTCGACTGGGAGCGCATCCAGGACGTCGCCGACGACGTCGACGCTTACCACCTCGCCGACATCGCCCACATCACGGGTCTCGTCGCGGCGGGCACCCACCCCTCGCCCGTCGGTATCGCCGACTTCGTCACGGGGTCGACGCACAAGACCATCCGTGCAGGTCGCGGCGGCATCATCATGACGAGTGAGGAACACGCGAAGGCCGTCGACTCAGCCGTCTTCCCCGGCGCACAGGGCGGCCCGCTCATGCACAACATCGCGGGCAAAGCCGTCGGCTTCCACGAGGCGATGCAACCCGAGTTCCAGGAGTACGCGGAACGCGTCGTCGCTAACGCGAAAACGCTCGCTGACACGTTCGAGGAGAACGGTCTCGGCGTCGTCTCCGGCGGCACCGACACCCACCTCGTACTCGTCGACCTCCGCGAGTCGCACCCGGACCTCACCGGCGGCGAGGCGGAAGAGGCGCTCGAATCGGTCGGCGTCGTCCTCAACGCCAACACCGTCCCCGGCGAGACCCGCTCGGCGTTCAACCCCAGCGGCATCCGCGCGGGCACGCCCGGACTCACGACTCGCGGGTTCGACGAGGAGGCGACCGCGGAAGTCGGCGACCTCATCTCCCGCGTCGTCGACAACCACGACGACGAGGCGGTGCTCGAAGACGTGAGCGCGAGCGTGCAGGACCTCTGCGAAGCCCACCCGCTATACGACTGATTACTCGCTGACGCGGACGGTAAACACTGGAACGGGCGAACTGCGGACGATTTTCTCGGTCGTGCTTCCGAGGAGGTAGCGACCGAGACCGCTGCGCCCGTGCGTCGCCATCACGACGAGGTCGACGCCGTTTTCCTCGACGTAGGAGAGAATCTCGTCGTCGGGGTGTCCCTGGACGACGATTTCTTCGACGTCGACGCCGCGGGCGACGTCGCTCTCGACGATAGCCGACACCGCCTCTTGGCCGTCGGCTTCGAGCGCGTCGAAAATCTCGGTTCCGACGGTGGTGAGACTGTCGCGCTGCGTGTCGGCGACGTAGAGGACGTGGACCGTCGCGTCGTACTGCCGCGCGAGGTCGAACGCGTGTGCAGCCGCCTGTCGGGAACCGTCACTCCCGTCGGTCGGGAGCAGTATCGTGTCGTACATCGCCTGATGGTACGGCCACGGTGAAGATAAAACACCCACGTCTCCACGGCATTGCCGACAGCGCCGCAGCGCTGTCGAACGCTTCGGATACCACACAAACATGTATATCTGTCGTGTCTTGATGCCAGACCTATGCACGAACCCGAGAATTAAAGGCGAAGGCGGCCGCCAGTTCACTCATGGCCGAGATAATCGACGGCAACGCCGTCGCCGCGGAAATTCGCTCCGACCTCCAACACTCCATCTCCACGCTGAAAGACGCGGGCGTGACGCCCGGCCTCGCCACCGTGTTGATGAGCGACGACCCCGCCAGCGAGACGTACGTCTCGATGAAACAGCGCGACTGCGAGGAGGTGGGCATCGACGGCATCCACGTCGAACTCGACGCCGACGCCCCCGCCGACGAACTGTACGACACCATCGACGACCTGAACGCCAACCCCGACGTCCACGGCATCCTCGTACAGATGCCGGTTCCGGACCACGTCGACACGCGCCGCGTCCTCCGCTCGATCGCGCCCGAGAAGGACGCCGACGGCTTCCACCCCGAGAACGTCGGCCGTCTCGTCGCCGGCGACGCCCGCTTCAAACCCTGTACGCCCCACGGCGTCCAGAAACTGCTGGAAGCGACCAGCGTCGACCCCGAAGGGAAGGACGTCGTCGTCGTCGGCCGCTCCGACATCGTCGGCAAACCGCTGGCAAACCTTCTGATACAGAAGGCCGAGGGCGGCAACGCGACGGTCACCGTCTGTCATTCCCGAACGGAGGACCTCGCGGCGAAGACGAAGCAGGCGGACGTCGTCGTCGCCGCCGTCGGCGTTCCCGAACTCGTTACCGGCGAGATGCTGAAAGACGGCGCCGTCGTCATCGACGTGGGAGTCAACCGCGTCGACGCGGACAACGAGAAGGGGTACGAACTCGTCGGCGACGTGGCGTTCGAGAGTGCGAAGGAGAAGGCGAGCGCCATCACGCCCGTCCCCGGCGGCGTCGGGCCGATGACCCGCGCGATGCTCCTGTACAACACCGTCAAAGCCGCGAGCGAGCAGTCCGGCGTCGGCGTTGAACTCTCCTGAACCGGCCGCCTCTGCCGGTTACCCCAACCGCGAGAGGTGCTCGCGCGCCGTCGCCAGCGCGTCCGAGTCGTCCTCGACGACGTACGTGCCGAGTTCCTGCGTCGCCCGGACCAGCGCCTCCGAGTCGGCCATCGGAACGTCGCCGTCGAGCGCGTGGATGCGTTTTTCGTGGTCGCGAATCGTCCCCAGTGTCGCCTGCGCCTCGGCGTCGGGGTGCTCTTCCAGCCACGTAACCGCCTCGTGGCGGTATTTCGAGACGACCGTCGCGTACGCGAGACCTCTGGCGGCCGCCATCGACCGGGGAACGTCCGTCGAGTCGGGACGGTCGCTCGTCTCCGCGCCGTTGACGAGCGTCAGGAGGTAGAGGTCCTCTGCGTCGCTCGTCTCCCGCGAGCGGTCGTACACGTCGGCGGCGTGGAGCAGTTCCGCCGCGACGAGGATCTCGTCGTCCAGCGGGCGGAGTTGGCCCTCGTGCACGAATCCGCGCTTTCTGACGTACGTCCGGAGTCGCGATTTCAACTCGTCGACCACGTCGCTCATCTTGCCGTCGGCGAGTTTCGTTTTGAGGTCGTTCAATTCGAGCGGTTCGGCTGAGTCGGTGTGTCGCGTCCGCTCGTCGACGCCGACGCTCCTGATGCTGCCGCAGTCGGGACAACTGACGCTCCCCATCTCGTAGTACGACCAGCGGGTTCCGCACTTCGCGCACTCGCGTCGGCCCCGAATCTCCATGGGTCTGCTTCGGCGTCCCGAGGGAAAACGGCACCGGAAGCGTCCTCTCGGCAGATTCGACTCGCTCGATTCGTTCGGCGTGCTCGGCACGCTCGGTGTGCTCAGGAAGCCGGAAGACACCCAAAGCAGTCGTCGCCCGTCGTTCCGGTGCCCGTCGTTTCGGTGCCGTAGTTCTTCGAAAGCTGATAGTCACAGACGTGGAAGCCTCCGAGGAACTATACTGTATAATGTCGAAGTTTATTCGCGATGATGAACGACCTCAGTGGTTTCCAACGAGACCTGCTGTACGTGATGGCGGGATTGGACAGACCGTCCGGGCAAGAGATCAAGAGCGAACTGGAGTCGTACCTCGACTCGGAGGTCAACCACGGTCGCCTCTACCCGAACTTGGACGTACTCGTCGAGAAGGAGTACGTCGAGAAGGGCGCTATCGACCGCCGGACGAACTATTACGACATCACCGAATCGGGGGAGAGCCTCCTTCGCCAGCGTCGCGAGTGGGAGGACCAGTACTTCACCGCCAACGCGTAGTTTCGGGCCGATCCACGGGCGGGAGAGCGCTCCCCACGCGACCCGAATAGCGGCGCAGACGAGACTAACTGAGGCTCTTTCCCGTCGTCGCACGGACAGGCTGCGCGCCCGCCGCTCGTAGAGCATGGACGCGACTTACCATTTCGCGAGTTGCAGACACAGCCGATCGGACGACGTGAGAACGACGCCGTTTCGACAGCGGGTTCTTTGCCGACCGTCGACCTACTGGGAGCCATGCGCGACGAAGCGGAGATTCGAGAACAGTACGAGTTTCTCAAAGCGGAGTTAGATGACGAAGAGATGCGTCACGAGCGCGTCAAGCAGATGTTCACCTACTACAAACGGGCGCTTGGATGGGTGCTCGAGGAGGAGCACATCTAAGCGAAAACGAAGGTCTCACGCGTCGTCGGTAAGTTTAAGTAAAAACGTGCGGTACGTACTGGTGACGCTTCGCTTGGAGGGCCGAAGCGTCAGCGGGGACCAATTCAGGGCGGCAAGCACCCACGCGGTATTTCGCGTGGCTTGCTTTCCTTTTGATTCACTACGCCGCGAGTAGTGCGTCTGTTCGTCGCGAAAGATCACCGACCGACCAGCGACGTCACTCGATACTGAGTTCGCCGTTGGTGTCGCCGCCGTCGGCCGTTCCTTCGTCCCACTCCAACTCGAACTCGACGCTGAGTTCACCGGAACCACCCGACGACGGCGTCTCGCGTTCGGCTTTCACTTCGAACGTCGGCTGCGCCGGAACGTCGAGCGTCACCGACTGGTCTCCAGCCGAGAGCGTGAGCGGCTCCCCCGCGTCGAGTTTATCCGCGACGGTCCGGAGGTAGCTGGCGATATCGCCTCGGGAGCGGCGCTGTTCGGTTTCGAAGAGCACTTCTTCTGGCATACGCCACCGTACGAACACCCGAGGTATAAGCCCGCCGCCCGCGCGGACGGCGGTTCGGCCAGGGGCGACCACCGTCGAGACGAGACGTGAGCGGCGAGCGGAGTCGATGGTCGGCTTTCGGACATATTCGCCGGATGGGCGAAAATCGCGCGTCGACCGTTCACTTCTGTTATCAGTGCGATGTCGGGAGAGATATGAGACAGAACGGCCACGGGACCGAAACGTGGAGTGGTAGTCGATATGCTTATTTCAATCCGACAGAAATACCGGCGTAGACGTTACCGATGTACGATTTGACAGGATTCCAACGAGACTTGCTGTACGTGATCGCCGGGCTGGAGGAACCACACGGTCTCGCCATCAAAGAGGAGCTGGAGGATTACTACGAGAAAGAGATTCATCACGGTCGGCTATATCCGAACCTCGACACGCTCGTCGAGAAGGGTCTCGTGGACAAAGGCCAGCGCGACCGACGCACCAACTACTATACGCTCACCCGACGCGGTCGGCGCGAAATCAACGCGCGCTCCAACTGGGAATCGCGATACGTCGAAACTGGGACCGAGGTCGAAGCCGAACTCGAGAACTAACTTCGACAGCGTTACGACTGTTTCTCGTCGTCCGCCGCGTCGATAGTGGCGTCTCTCTCCGACTCGACTCCGTCGGAACGTACGTCCTTTTTCGAGCGTTCGTCTCCGTCCGGGGACGTCCCCTCGCCGCCGTTACTCGTCTCTGCCGTCGACGCCTCGAACGAGTCGCTGGGCATCCAACTCGGGTCGATCGCAGAGGGGCGAATCGGTTCGCCGGAGACGAGTTCGGGGAGAATGATGCGCGCGAAGTGAACGACGAGCACGAGCAGAAGCGGCATGAGGAAGATGCCGTACCAGCCGAACAGCAGCGGACCGAGGGTGTACGCGAGCATCACCGCGCCGACGTGGAGCGACCGCCCGGAGACGTACGGGCGGAGCACGAGGTCGGGGATGGTGTCGACGATAACGAAGGAGACGAGCGCGAAGGCGGCGACGAACCAGAGACCAGCCACGTTCGGCGGCGGTACCAGCGCTGCGACGGCCATGTAGATGGCGACAGGGAAGTAGACGAGTTTCATGCCGACGATGGGGATGAGACTCGCGACGCCGGCGAGCAGGCCGATGAGCGCCGCTGCGGGGATGGCGACGCCCGGCGGGGCGAACGCGTTCAGCGCCGAGTACGTGATTACGGCGATGGTGCCGGTGACGGCGGCGTTGAGGATGTTGCCAAAGAAGATGCTGTTGAGGTCGTTGTCGATCGCCCGTAGGTAGGTGGCGGTGACGCCGTTTTTGTCGGCAATTCGGGAGTGGAACCAGTCGGCCAGCTTTCGGTCGTCGCGCAGGAGGTAGAACGCGAACGCGACCATCACGAACAGGTGGATGAGTCCGATACCGACGAACGCGAGCGTCCCCGCCGCAGAGCCCAGCGAATCGAGCACCGACTGGAGGTTCGAGGCGGTGACGTACTGGAGAACGTCGCCGGAGAGCAGCGATTGGACGTTCGTCAGGGCCGTCAGGTCGTCGAACACCGCGGGGTCGATACCGAGCTGTTCGGGGCTGATTCCGTTACCCGTCACCGCTCCGATCTGGCGGATGACGATGAGCAGCGCGTACCCCACGAGCGCCAGCGCCGGGAGGACGAGCGCGAACATCGCGACGGCGGCAGCGAGACTCGTCGGCTGGATCCGCTCGTCGAGTCGGCGGAATATTGGGCGCGTCGCGTAGTAGATGAACAGCCCGAACACGACGGTTCCGACGAACGAGTAGACGACGTAACAGAGCGCGAGCGCTAGCAGGAGCGCGAGGAACCACCAGCCGAGCCGCGAGCGGCCGACGCCAAGAAAACGGTTCTCAGCGTCGACTTCCTTCTCAGTCGACATACAAACAGGCTGTGTGGAGGCGACAAAAACGTGTCGCGCCCGGAGAGTTAACACCCGCCGTCGCGTAGCTGATGGGAGATGCTGTCTCTGTCGGTTCTGCAGTCGGGAGGACCGTTGCCGCCTTCGTTCGACGAAACGGTCGCTCGCCTCGTCTTGGCCGCCGCGTTGGGGCTGTTCATGGGCTTAGAGCGCGAGTGGTCGGACAAGTCCGCCGGCATTCGGACGTTCTCGCTGACGAGTCTCGTCGCCGCGGTGTTCACGATTCTCGCCCGCGAGGAGAACCTCGGCGAAGCGCTGTTGGCCGTCGGCGGCGTTCTGGTCATCGTCCAGGGCGTGTTGTTGGCGGCGCAGAGTCTCCGCGACGGAGAGGACGACGGGCTGTCGTTGACGACATCCGTCTCACTTCTGGTCGCCTACGGCGTCGGTGCGCTCGTCGCGTCCGGTTACGTACTCGCGGGCGTCACCGTCGCCGTCGTCTCGTCGCTGCTCCTCGTACTCAAGCGGGAGCTCCACGGCTTCGCGGGCGCGCTCTCGCGGGAGGAACTCCGGTCGTCGACGGAGTTCGCCATCCTCGCGTTCGTCGTCTACCCGCTGTTACCGCCGGGCGAGATCGACGTCTACGGCATCCCGCTGGAGCCGCGCGTCGCGTGGCTGATGGTCGTCACCGTCGCGGGAATCGGCATCGTCAACTACGCTGTCGTCCGGAGTTACGGCAGTCGCGGCATCGCCGTCACCGGCTTCTTCGGCGGACTCGCCTCTTCGACGGCCGTCGTCGGGACGATGCTCGACCACGTCAATCAGCGACCGGAGGCCGCCACCTACGGCGTCGCCGGGGTGTTACTCGCCAACGCCGCGATGGCCGTGCGCAACCTCGCTATCGTCCTCGTCTTCACGCTCAACTCGTCGGGACCGGTGCTGACTGCCGCCATCGTTCCGCTCGGCGTTATCGTCGTCGGCAGCGTCGCCATCGCCGCCGTCGTCGCCGACTGGGCGACGAGCGTCGAGATGGACCTCGAAAGCCCGTTCTCGCTCCAGAACGCGCTCTCGTTCGGGGTCGTCTTCCTGCTCATCCTCGCGACGGGGACGCTCGCGCAGGCCGAGTTCGGTTCGACCGGACTGTTCATCAGCGCGTTCGCCTCGGGTCTCGTCTCCTCGGCGGGCGCGACCACCTCCGCGGTGTTGCTGTACCGCAGCGGCACCATTTCCGGACCGGACGCCATCATCGCCGTGCTGCTGGCGACCGCCTCCAGTATCGTCGTCAAGGCGGCGCTGTCGGCGGCGGGACCGAAGCCGTTCGCACGGCGGGTCGCGCTCTGGAGCGTCGTCGTCCTCGCGGTGTCGGGCGTGGCGACGTTCGTTGTCGCGACGCTCGGGTGAGCGCGACGCCTCGTGGGAGCAACGCTCGGTGGGTGCGACGCTGACGCTCGGGCGGGTAAGGGCGAGTACGAAGGCGGACGAACGTACGGTTCGTCCCGCGTCGCAATCATTGCCTGAAAGGTAACGAATCTCTTAACATATGTGTCTCCGTAGCGCGGTCTATGGACCGCGAGACGGCTACCCCCGATGTTGAAGCGATGCCCGGTCAGCGCGCCCGCCAGTGGGCCGAACGGCACCGCGAGCACGCCGCGCCGAGTACGTACGTCTACGACTTCGTCTGGGACACCTCCGCCCCCGCGGAGGGACCGTTCTGCACCGACGTCGACGGCAACGTCCTCCTCGACTTCACGAGCCATGTCGCCGCCGCGCCGCTGGGTTACAACAACCCCAAGATCATGGACCCATTGGCGGAGTTCGACCTCGTCGACCCGCTGAAAATCGCCGGGCAGGACTTCTACGTCTCCAGCGGTCACGACTACGACGACGACCCGCTTCCGGGTCCCGCCGGACTGATGGAACGCCTCGTCGACGCGACCGACCACTACGGGATGGACACCGTCTTCCTCTCGAACTCCGGGGCCGAAGCCGTCGAGAATGCGCTCAAAATAAGCTACGACCACTCCGACGGCGGCAAGTACGGCGTCACCTTCGACGGCGCGTTCCACGGCCGGACGCTCGGCGCGCTCTCGCTGAACCGCTCGAAGGAAGTTTACCGCAGAAAGTTCCCCGAGATCTCGGGCATCCACGACATGCCGTACTGCGACGACCGAACCTGTTCGCCCGACTCCTGTTCGTGCGGCTTCTTCGTCGACGACACCTCCCGTCTCCGCGAGAAACTCCACCCCAAGCGCGGCCACATCAACCCCGAGGAGCTCTCCTACATCATCCTCGAACCGATTCAGGGCGAGGGCGGCTACCGAATCCCGAGCGACGCGTTCATGCGGGAGCTCGCGGACCTCGTCGACGAGTACGACATCACACTCATCGCCGACGAAATTCAGTCGGGCGTCGGCCGGACCGGGAAGATGTGGGGCTCCGACCACTTCCCCATCGAACCCGACGTCATCACCGCCGCGAAGTCGCTGCGCGTCGGCGCGACCATCTCCCGGGAGGAGATCTTCCCCGCAGAGAAGAGCCGACTCTCCTCGACGTGGGGCGCGGGCGACATCGTCGCCTCGCTGCAGGGGGCGCTCACGCTCGACGCCATCGAGGAGTACGACCTCATGGACAACGCCGTCGTGCGCGGCGAGCAGTTCCTCGAGACGATGGCCGACGCCGACCTTCCGGGCGTCGAGGACCTCCGCGGGAAGGGCCTGATGCTCGCAGTCGAGTTCGAGACGAAAGAACACCGCGACGCGGTACAGGAGGCGGCGCTGAAGCGCGGTCTGCTCACCCTCGCCTGCGGCTACAGGGTGCTTCGAATCCTCCCGCCGCTGGACGTGACCGAGCGCGAGATCTCGCTCGGCTGCGACCTGCTCGGTGAGGCTATCGAAGCGGTGGCCTGAGTCACCGGTGCCCGTTATCCGAGGACACGACCACCCCGTTTCGTGACCGATACCAGACAGCGGCCACGACAGTCGATTTTTGACACACAACTGCCATTAGTTTCTGTCGTCTATCGCGTCTGACGAGGATGACGCCATGGACGACCACTACAACTCGAAAAACGGCGAACGAACTACCGAACACGCCGACCACGAGGGAGAACGGGACAGAGGGAGTGAGGAGACCAATGAGTCCGCGGACCCGCGCGTAGAACAGTCACTCCTCGAAGACGAAGCCGACGCCGACGAAGCCGAACGAGAGGTCGAGCATGGAGAAGGTGGTCACGGTCACGACGGTCACGGTGATTCCGACGGCCACGGCGGCCACGACGACCACGACGACCACGGCGGAATGCACGCCGGCCACGAACAGATGTTTCGCCGGCGCTTCTTCGTCTCGACGCTGCTGTCGATTCCGGTGCTGCTCTACAGCGAGACGCTCCAGCAGTGGCTCGGTTTCTCGGTGCCCGCGTTCCCCGGCAGCGAGTGGATAAATCCGGTTTTTGCGATAATCGTCTTCGCGTACGGGGGCGTCCCGTTCCTTCGAATGGCCGTTCCGGAGCTACGCGACCGTTCGCCGGGGATGATGACGCTCATCTCGATGGCCATCTCCGTCGCGTTCGTCTACAGCCTCGCGAGCGTCGTTTTTCCGACGACCACGGCGTTCTTCTGGGAACTCGTGACGCTCATCGACATCATGCTGCTCGGCCACTGGATAGAGATGCGGAGCGTCCGACGCGCGTCGAGCGCGCTCAACGAACTCGCCAAACTGATTCCCGACACCGCCGAGCGGATCTCCGAAGACGGAGGGGTAGAGGAGGTTCCCGTGAGCGACCTCTCCAAAAACGATCTCGTCCTCGTGCGACCCGGCGCGAACGTCCCCGCCGACGGGGTCGTCGAGGAGGGCGACTCCGACGTGAACGAGGCGATGATTACGGGCGAGTCGCGTCCGGTCTCGAAGGAACCGGGCGACGAAGTCATCGGTGGCACCGTCAATGGCGACGGGAGCCTCCGAGTCCGAATCACCGCGACCGGCGAGGAGACGGCGCTCGCGGGCATCATGCGACTCGTCGAGGAGGCGCAGGGGAGCAAATCCAAAACGCAGGTGCTCGCGGACCGCGCGGCGGGATGGTTGTTCTACGTCGCGGTGGCGTCGGCCACCGTCACCGCCGTCGCGTGGACGGTCGCCACCTCGTTCGGCGGCCCGGTCATCGAGCGCGCGGTCACCGTGCTCGTCATCGCCTGTCCGCACGCACTCGGCCTCGCGATTCCGCTCGTCGTCGCCATCAACACATCACTGGCGGCGCGAAACGGGATGCTCGTCCGCGACCGAATCGCCATGGAACGGGCGCGCGAACTCGACACCGTCGTCTTCGACAAGACCGGGACGCTCACGAAGGGCGAACAGGGCATCGTGGACGTCGAGACCGTCGACGACCTCGCCGAGGACGAGGCGTTCGCGCTCGCCGCCGCCGTCGAGGGCGACTCCGAGCACATGATCGCGCAGGCTATCCGCGAAGCAGCGGATGAGCGCGGCGTCGAACCGCCGAACGCGACGAGGTTCGAGGCGCTCAAGGGTCGCGGTGTCCGCGCGACGGTCGACAGCGAGACGGTATACGTCGGCGGGCCGAACCTCCTCTCGCAACTCGACGGGGACGCGCCACCGGCGCTCACCAAGTTCGCCGAGCGCGCCGGAAGCAATGCACAGACCGTCGTCTATCTTGTCCGCGAGGACGAACCGGTCGCCGCCTTCGCGCTCGCGGACGTCGTCCGCGAAGAGAGCTACCAAGTCGTCGAGGCGCTCCACGAACTCGGGGTCGAGGTGGCGATGCTGACCGGCGACTCCGAGGACGTGGCCCGCGCCGTCGCCGAGGAACTCGGTATCGACACCGTCTTCGCCGAGGTGCTTCCCGAGGACAAAGACGAGAAAATCGGCGAGCTTCAGAGCGGGGGCAACCTCGTCGCGATGGTCGGTGACGGCGTGAACGACGCGCCCGCGCTCACACGCGCCGACGTCGGCATCGCCATCGGGAGCGGAACGGACGTCGCCGTCCAGTCGGCGGATGTCATCCTCGTCCAGAACAACCCGCTCGACGTAGTTCGACTCGTCAAACTCAGCAGGGCGAGCTACCGGAAGATGCAGCAGAACCTCGTCTGGGCTGCCGGATACAACGTGTTCGCCATCCCGCTGGCGGCGGGCGCTCTCGCGCCGTTCGGAATCCTCCTCTCGCCCGCGGTCGGTGCGCTCCTCATGTCGCTGAGCACGGTCATCGTCGCCATCAACGCGCAGTTCCTCCGGCGAGTGGACCTTGACCTCCCGTCTCTTCCAGGCGTCTCTCCGCCGGCGACTCCGCGTCTGGCGGACTGAGCGAACGAACCTTTTTGAACGCAGCGGCCACCTCGCTCCGTGACCTGAAAACCGGCGCTGGAGCGGTCGAGGCAGGTGTACGGAGCGCCGTCCTGCGTGTCGAAGCGGAGAGCGATACTCCGTCTGTTAGCATCCGCTGTAGCCGCGAGAGCGACGCAACCAACCGGCGCGCGCCGGAGCGCTCCTGCGTGGGCGCGACTACTCGTGCGAGGGGCGAGTAGCGCAGGGAACGAAGCGACCGAGCAACGCAGTCGGCTGGGGAGGACGAAGCTCAACGCGTGTCGCGCCGTCGTGCGCGGCTCGCGCAATGCGGGCCTGGCGGACATGCTAAGGGCGAGGCGCGGACCACGCCGGGGCCGCGCCGAGGGCTTTCTACATCTGATACCGGCGCACGTCGTCGCGCTCGGGGTACTGGTTCGCGCCCGTCATCTCGTCGTACGTCATGCCGGCGAGGTACTCGTCGTAGGTGGTGTCGTACGCCTGCCGGAGGTGGAAGTCGAGGTCGCCGCTGCCGACGGTCGACTGAAACAGCGTGTGGACCGCACGGCGAATCAACTCGCCCTCGTCGCCGTCGAAGACGGCCGACAGCATCGCCAACTCGTGTTTCGTCTCGCGGTCGAGGTCGAGGGAGATCGAGTCGTCGTACTCGCCGTACTGTGCGTCCACGTCGTCGCGGAGGTCGTCGAGGCTCACACCCGAGGGTCGGTCGGCCGGCCGATTACCGTTTTCGACTTCGTCGACTGTCGACTCAGGCGAGACCGGTCCCGCAGTCTCGGCAGATGGTGCGTCCGGTGACATTGTGCGTCCCGCAGTCGGGGCAGTCGGTGAAGCTGCCACGTTGCCGCGAGGGTAGTCGGTGGCGTTCTTCGAGCCCGCCCGAGATGACGAGCGAGATGCCGACGAGCAACACGAGCCAACCGAGCGGCCCGGCCGCGAGGAGAACGAGCGTCGACGCCGGGAGAACGATGACGGCGACGCCGAGTTGAATAGCGGTGCTTGACTCCATACCCGCCGATTCGACTCCTGTACTATATACTTTCACCCTGATTCGTGTTGGTGTCAACGAGTCTACGAGACCGGAGAACGTTCGTCGACCGGTCGCGGTCCGGAACCGTCACCGCTTAACGGCCGAGCGGCAGAACAGTCGACGATGACTGACGTACCGGCCGACGCCGACGACGCCGATCGTCGACTCCCGTCCGCACCGACGGATCTCGACGCCGTCCGCGACGCCCTCGTCGCGTGGTACGAAGCGGACCACCGCGACTACCCGTGGCGGCGGACCGACGACCCGTACGCGATTCTCGTCTCGGAGGTGATGAGCCAGCAGACGCAACTCGACCGAGTCGTCCCCGCGTGGGAGGCGTTTCTCGACCGTTGGCCGTCCGCCGGCGATCTTGCGGCGGCCGACCGCGCCGACGTGGTCTCGTTCTGGTCGGGCCACAGCCTCGGCTACAACAACCGCGCGAAATACCTCCACGAGGCGGCGAATCAGGTCGAGACGGAGTACGACGGCGAGTTCCCGCGGACGCCCGGAGAGTTACAGGAACTAATGGGCGTCGGCCCCTACACCGCCAACGCCGTCGCGAGTTTCGCGTTCAACGAGGGCGACGCCGTCGTCGACACTAACGTCAAGCGCGTGCTGCACCGCGCCTTCGACGTACCGGACGACGACACGGCGTTCGAGGCGGCGGCGACCGAACTCATGCCCGACAGCGAGTCGCGCGTCTGGAACAACGCTATCATGGAACTGGGCGGAGTCGCCTGCACGAAAACGCCGACCTGCGACGAGTCGGGGTGTCCGTGGCGACGCTGGTGTCGCGCCTACGAGACCGGCGACTTCACGGCTCCGGACGTACCGACGCAGCCGAGTTTCGAGGGGAGTCGGCGGCAGTTCCGTGGGCGGGTGATCCGGACGCTCGGCGAGTACGACGAACTCACGCTCGACGCGCTCGGCCCGCGGGTCCGCGTCGACTACGGCGACGAGACGGGTCGCGAGTGGTTGCAGGACCTCGTCGACGACCTGGCGAGCGACGGTCTCGTCGAAGTCGTCGACGGCGAGAGAGACGGCGAGAGCGACACGAACGGCGAACTCGTCGTCCGACTCCGTCGCTGAATCGCCGCCAACCCTGCCGCCAAATCCGCCCCGACGCCGCCGAGGACCGAACGCGGAGTCGACGGTCGTGGGGCCGTACAGTTTTGCCACGCGCCGCCCGAGAACACGTCATGCCGACACCCGTCGTCGCGGTCTGCGGAAGTCTCCGGGAGCGAAGCTACACCCGACTGGCGCTGCAGCGCGCGCTCGAAGCCGTCGAGGACGCCGGTGGAACCGGCGAACTGGTCGACCTCCGGGAGTACGACCTTCCGGTGCTGAACGCGGACGAGCGTACCGCGGGCGACGCCGAGCGGCTGCGCCGAGCGGTACGCGAGGCGGACGCCGTGCTGCTCGGAACGCCGGTGTATCACGGGTCGTACTCGGGCGTGCTGAAGAACGCGCTCGACTACTGCCGGTTCGACGAACTGGAGGGGAAGACAGTCGGGTTACTCGCCGTCGCGGGGGGTGCGTTTCCGGTGACGGCGCTCGATCACCTCCGTTCGGTCTGTCGCGCGTTCAATGCCTGGGTACTGCCGCATCAGGTCGCGATCCCGCGGGCGAGCGGCGCGTTCGACGAGGGGGAGTTCGTCGACGAGCGACTCGAGTCGCGCGTCGCGACGCTCGGGCAGCGAGTCGTCGAGTACGCGATCATCGAACCCGACCCGCCGACGTTCGAGAGCGACCAGAACGTCGGCGCGGGCGAGCGCTCGGCGGAGTCAGGCGGACAGTCGGCGGAGTGAGTCGGTCGTCGCTGCCGGACGCACCCGCGGCCGCTCAGTTCGTCTCCGCGCGGGTGAGGTCCGGCGGCAGCCACGACGGTTGTCGTTGCCGTTCCTCGAAATCTAGCGAGTCGTCACCCGCGAGCGCCCGCGCGTCGGCGGCAGAGTAGACCGAGCCGTCTCGGTGGAAGACGCCGTTGATTCGGCCCTTCTCGCGCTGGTCGGGCAGATACGCCGGTTTCAGCATGAGCGACCAGAAGAAGTCGCCGTCGACAGGACCGCTCCGAATCGTCTCCGCGAGCGACGCGTAGTTGGGGAGGAACCTGTTCGGCGGTTCCTCGCGCGTGCGCTGCCACTCGGTGATCCAGACCGGTTTGTCGTGCTCGTCGGCGAATTCGCGGGCGTTCCGCATCCGCTCGTCCATCTTCTGCGCCGTCGGCGGGAGATTGAGGTGGAACTGGAACGCGTCGAGTTCGGGGTCGTCGTACAGCGTGTTGTACCGAAGTTCCTTACAGCCCATCGTCAGCGGGAGATCCCCTCGATTGTCGTCGGCGACGCGCAGCATCCGGCGAGCGAACTTTAGCCGCTGGTCCCAGTCGCCGGGTTCGTTCATGATTTCGAGCGCGAGCAGCGCGTCGTCGTCGCCGTAGCGGTCGACGAACCACTCGACGTACTCGCGCGGACCGCCCGGTTTCCGGCCGAACCGGTCGCCGGCGTCGCGTCCTTCCTCGGTGTGTGCAGTGTCGTCGAGGCCGAGCGCCCGCTTCGCCTCCGAGAAGATACTACCGTCCCCGTCGTCGCTCCCACTGCTGTCGCCGCGACCGGTCCACCGGTTCTCGTCGTTGATGATCTCGTGAGAGGGCGAGCGGACGGCGCAGGCGGTGTGCGGGTCGCGGTCGCGGCAGCGCTCACGGGTCGGCTCTTCGCCCGCGCTCTCGAAGAGGATTGGGAGGACGCGGATACCCTCCTCCTCGGCGGTCGACAGCAGGTTGTCGACGCTTCGCTCCATCGACTCGGGGGCGTCGAACCAGTACTCGTAGCTGAGAAAGAGGCGAACCGCGTCGCGGTTCAGTCGCGCCGCGAGGCGAAAGTCCCGCTCGGTCTCGTCGGGGTCGTACTCCTCCCAGAACTGGTAGGCGTTGAACGCTCGCGCGGGGACGTACACTGCGCCGCGAACGTCCGAGAGCCGCCCGTCCGTGGTGGTCGACATGGCGTGATTGGATGCCACGCGGAGTCGGTTATCGGTTCGGTGCGAGGCGACGACAGTCCGACGAAGAAGACAATCGTTTTGGTCTCGCTCGAACCGAGAACACCCAATGCACGCCATCACCCGGAGCGGATGGGTCGAACTCATCACCGGTTCGATGTTCTCCGGAAAGACCGAAGAACTGCTGCGACGCCTCCGCCGCGCCGAGATCGCGGGACAGGAGGTGGCTGTGTTCAAACCGGCTATCGACGACCGCTACGGCGAGACGACCATCGGTTCGCACAACGGCCGCCAGTGGGAGGCGACCGTCGTCGACAACGAGGGCGAGGGCGTCTGGCAGATGCTCGACGACTTGAACGGCGAACAGGTCGTCGCAGTCGACGAGGCGAACTTCTTCTCGGCGACACTCGTCGAGGTGTGCGAGGCGCTCGCCGCCGACGGCCGCCGCGTCATCGTCTCCGGGACCGACCAGACGTTCCGCGGCGAACCGTTCGACCCTGTCCCGCAACTGATGGCGCTCGCCGAGTACGTCGACAAGCTACAGGCCATCTGCACGGTCTGTGGCGAACCGGCGACGCGGAACCAGCGACTCATTGACGGCGACCCCGCTCACGTCGACGACCCGACGATCATGGTCGGCGCCGAGGAGTCCTACGAGGCGCGCTGTCGGAACTGTCATACCCTCCGGAGCGACTAGTGAGACCGTGACTACGTGGGTGGAGAATCCTCGGAACGGGCGCGACCGCGGGCCGCGCGGACTGCTCCGCGCGTGGGTCGAGGTGCTGATTCGCCCGCGGCGGTTCTTCCGCAACGGCGTCGCCCCCGGCGACCAGGCTCCGGGTTTGGTGTTCGGCGTCCTCGTCGCGCTCTGCTTCGTCGGCGGCACGCTGGCGTTCTCCGGCGATACGGTGCTGGGAACCGAGTTCGTCCCGGTCGTCGCCGACAGTCGTGCACTGACGAGTCTCCTCCTGCTTCTGGCCGTCGCGCTGTTCGTCGCGCCAGCGACGCTCCATCTGACGGCGGCCCTGCAGACGGTGCTTCTCATCCTCGCCGTCAGGGACCGCGCGGGCGTCAGCGAGACGGTGCAGACAATCGCCTACGCCACCGCGCCATGCGTGCTCGCCGGAGTCCCGGTACCGGAACTTCGAGTCGTCTGCGCGCTCTACGGCACGGGGTTGCTCGCCGTCGGCATCAGTGAAATACACCGCACCTCCCTGCTCCGGGCGGCGCTCGTCTCGGCGATCCCGTCGGTTCTCATCTTCGGCTACGCGTTCGGCGGGGTGGAACCGCTCGCGGCGCTCGTCGAGAGTGCGCTTCGCTCGTGGACGCTCATCTGAGCGTCGCGGGCGCTCGCGGAGACGAGCCACGAGCTCCGCCGAGGTGAAACTGAGAGCTTCGGAACCAAAATCGGAGTGTTACGGGACCGGAATCGGGTCGAAGGGGGGGGTGGAATACGGCTGGTCCGGAAACCGAATCGCGTGAAAATCGGCTGACACCGGCGGGTCGAGACCGATCGCGTCGACGCTGACGTGTGGTTGGTCACGAAGAGTTGTCGCGGTCGAGACCGGCGCTCGCTCGTAGAGGACTTTCGACAACCGTTTTAGGGCGGGGCCATTTTCTCCGAGCAAATGGGTACGTGTATCATTTGCGGCACGCCCGTCGAGGGCCGAATTTGCGACAGCCACCAGGAAGACGTAGTGTTCGAATTCCGGGGTAACGACGAGTCACAACTCACGCCGGGCCGCTTCTACAGCGGCACCGTCGACGGCTACGCCGACTTCGGCGTCTTCGTCGACCTCGCGCCGAACGTCACCGGCCTGCTTCACCGCAGCGAACTCGACCGCCGATTAGAGAGTCTCGACTGGGAACCGGGCGACACCGTCTTCGTCCAGGTCAAGAACGTCCGCGACAACGGCAACATCGACCTCGGCTGGTCGATTCGCCAGTCGGAGCGTGATTTCCGCGGCGCCCTCGTCCAGGACGCCGAGGGCGACCACGACCGCGAAGAAGACGAGAGCGGCGACGAGGCCGAGGCCGACGTACCGGAGACGCCGACGGTTCGACACGGCAGCGCCTCGCGGGAGGACGAGAGCGACGACGAGACGGCGGAACCCGACGAGAACGAAGCGAGCGAGTCGACCGCCGACGCCGGTGAGAACCGAGCGGAGATCTCCGAATCCGCAGCCGACTACGAGCGCGTCGAAATCGGCACGCTGAGCGACCGCGTGGGCCAGACGGTCCGTATCGAGGGAGAAGTCGTCAGCACCCAGCAGACCGGCGGCCCGACCGTCTTCGAGATCCGCGACGAGACGGGCGTCGTCGACGCCGCCGCATTCGTCGAGGCGGGCGTCCGCGCCTACCCCGAAGTCGACGTTGGCTCCGTCATTCGTCTCGACGGCGAGGTCGAACTCCGCCGCAACGAGATTCAGGTCGAGACCGAGGCGCTCGTCTCGCTCGAGGACGACGACGCCGACGTCGTCCAGTCGCGTCTCGCCGACGCGCTCCGCGGCCGCGCGCGGCCCGAGAGCGTGACGCCGCTGGCCGACCACGACGCCGTCTCGGCGGTCGAAGGTCAGTTGCAGGACGCCGCCGAGGAACTCCGCCGCGCCGTCTTCGAGTCCCGGCCAATCATCGTCCGCCACACCGCCACCGCCGACGGCTACGTCGCCGGTGCCGCCGTCGAGCGCGCCGTCCTCCCGCTCATCCGCGAGGAGCACGCCAAATCCGACGCCGAGTACCACTACTTCGACCGCCGCCCGCTCGAAGAGGCCGTCTACGGGATGGACGCCGCGACGAACGACGTGACGCGGATGCTGCAGGACCGCGACCGCCACGGTGAAAAACTGCCGCTCGTCCTCCTCGTCGGCACCGGCGCCACCGTCGAGTCGAGCGACGGACTCGACCTGCTCAGCATCTACGGCGCCAAGCGCGTCGTCGTCGACGCCGCCGCCGTCGACGCCGAAGTCGAGGAGTCCACCGACGTGCTCGTCTCGCCGGTGCTCGCCGACGCCGACGCGTCGGACCTCTCGACGGGCGCGCTCGTCGCCAACCTCGCCGCCGCCGTCAACGAGGATGTGCGCGACGATCTGCGGCACCTCCCGGCGGTCAGTTACTGGGAGAACGCCCCCGAGTCGTACCTCGACGTCGCGAACGACGCGGGGTACGACGAGACGTACGTGCGCGAACTCCGCGAGGCCGTCGCGCTGGAGGCGTACTACCAGTCCTACGAGGATAAGCGCGAACTCATCACCGACCTGCTGTTCGACAACGGCGTCACCCCCGACGGCGACGGCGAGGACGCGGGCAACCTCGCCAGCCACGTCTCCGAGCAGTTCCGTCTCAAACTCGACGCCGAAGTCGAGACGGCGAAGGCGAACCTCGAATCCCGGGAGTCCGACGGCGTCGAGTTCGCCGTCCTCGACACGGACGCGTACACCCACCGCTTCGACTTCCCGCCGACGGCGCTGCTGCTCGACGAACTCCACCGCCGCGAGCGCGAGGGTGACCAGTTCGTCACCATCGGCGTCGCGATGGACGAACTCTACCTCCGCAGCACTGTCGACGTGGACCTCCGCGCCGTCGCCGAGGCCGCGCGCGAACGCGCCCCCGAAGCCGGCATCACGGCCGTCGGCATCCGCGACGGTCGTATCGAGTTCCTCTCGGGTCGGCGCGAACAGGTGAAAGAGGCCGTCGTCGAAGCCATCGCCGAGCAGCTGTCGTAAGCTGTCGCGAGGCGTTCTCCTTCTCTCCGTCTCTCCGTTTCTCTCGTTCCGCTCCCGATTCTCACGGCGACCGCTCTCGTTCGGCGGTGGACGTTCGCGAAAGCGAGGAGAGTGGCGTGAACGGGTGTGCCGTTACGCCCCGGCGGTCGATTCGAGCGGGACCGAGTGGTCGCGGTACGCCTCGAAGACGCGGCGCGCCCACTCGCGGGCGATGCCGTCGTCGGTGTCGACGAAGACGCGCATCGTCCCCGTCTCGTCGTCGTAACCGCCGACGGCGACGCGGTCGTCGAAGATGGCGAGTCCGTACGGGAGCGCCTCGCGCGTCCGGAGCGTCAGGTGACCGCGGTCGATGGCGTCAGCGAGTTGGTTCGGGTGCGTCGACCGGAGGTGGTCAACGACGCTGGGGAGGTAGATAATCTCGCTCTCGGTGTCGTCGAACAGCGAGGCGTAGAACCGCTCGACCCCCGGCGGAACCATGTGCGTCGTGTTGAAGCCGCGGAAGGTGTCGCTCGTCTCTAAGAGGCGCAGAAATCGCTCGACCGGTTTGTAGGGATTTTCGGGCGTGGCCGTCGTCACGACGGCGTCGGCGAACGGTTCGATGACGAAGTCCTTGTGGTCCGGACAGATGCACTCCAACAGCGGTTCGAGTCGAGCGGCCGCACGGAGGTTCCGCTCGAAGCGAAGCACCTCCTCAGCGACCGTCTCGCCGCGTCCGGTGAGACACCAGCGGCCGTCGCGACGCTTGGCGAGTCTGTGCTGCTCGAGCCAGCGGGTGAAGCGATGGCTGGTCGCGCGGGAGATTCCTAATCGGGTCTGGATGTCGCTACGGTCTAACGGTTCCTCGATGAGTAGTTCCAGCAGTTCCCGATGTCGGAGCACGTCCAGCAGGTCGTCCGTCTCCAGTCGCTGCCGGTCGGTCTCCGGTTCCCGAACGTCGCGTCGGAGCGCGTACGACTGCTGGAGTAACTCCTCGAATAGCGATGTTCTGTCCATAGTTCTCTCCCCCCGTGAGGAACCCTTACAGAATTGGAGGCCGTATCACGGCTTAATCTTTGTCTCAGGCCGTGAGACACGTCTGATTGCGGGAAACGATTCTCGAAAATTAACTATAGCCGGGTCGGTCGCCTCCCGACACCTATGGCAGAAGTAACCGACACCACGACACCACCGGACCCGACCGAAGCGCTCGCCGGCGAGCTGTTCGCCGACGCGAACTCGACGCTGACGCTGTTCAGCGTCTTCCTCGGTACTCGACTCGGGGTGTACGAGGTGCTCGCGGCGGCGGGGACGCAGACCGCAGGCGAGCTCGCGGCGCGAACTGAGACCGATGAGCGGTACGTCCGCGAGTGGCTCGAACACCAGACGGTCTCCGGTATCCTCGCCATCGACGACGAGCGCGCCGCGGCCGATGAACGGCGCTACTCGCTCCCCGAGGCGTACGAACCCCTTCTCGTCGACGCCGACAGCCTCTACTACCTCGCGCCGCTGGCGCGAGCGGCCGCCGGACTCGTCGGTCCGCTCGACGATATCGTGGAGGCCTACCGAACCGGCGCGGGCGTCCCATTCGCCGACTACGGCGCGAACCTGCACGAGGGACTGGCGGCGATGAACCGGCCGTCGTTCCTCCACCTACTCGGTGAGGCGTGGCTGCCGAGCGTCCCGGACGTTCACGAGCGCCTCTCGTCGGCTACACCCACCCGCGTCGCCGATATCGGCTGCGGACACGGCTGGTCGAGCATCGGCATCGCGCGGGCGTACCCGAACGTCCGCGTCGACGGATACGACCTCGACGAGGCTTCGGTGGCGGCCGCGACGGAGAACGCCGAGGCGTACGGCGTTGCCGACCGGATCACCTTCGCGGTGCGCGACGCGAGTGACCCCGAATTGGAGGGAGCGTACGACCTCGTCACCGCCTTCGAGTGCGTCCACGACATGGCCGATCCGGTCGGCGCGCTGGCGACGATGCGCCGCCTCGCAAACGGCGATGGAATCGTCCTAGTGATGGACGAGCGCGTCGGCGACGAGTTCACCGCGGAGGCCGACGAGTTAGAGCAGTTCCTCTACGGCTGCAGCGTCTTTCACTGCCTCCCCGCCGGGCGCGTCGGCGAGCACTCCGCCGCCACAGGGACCGTAATGCGGACCGACACGCTCCGCGGCTACGCCGACGACGCGGGCTTCGGTACGTTCGAGGTGCTGCCCATCGAGAACGAATTCTGGCGGTTCTACCGACTGGAGGCCTAAGATGAGCGCGACAGCTTCCACGGAAAAAGCGTCGGTCCCGTGGCGCTCGCCGGTCGTGCTGGTCGTGCTCGCGAGCACGCTGCTCGCTCCGCTGGGCGTCCCGCTGGTCAGTCCGGCGCTCCCGGTCATCCGCGACGTCTTCGGCGTGAGCGACGCGTCGGCGAGTTTGCTCATCACCGTCTACTTCCTGACCGGCATTGTCCTCTCGCCGTTCATCGGGATGCTCGCCGACCGCGTCGGGCGGCGGCGCGTGCTCGTCGTGAGCCTGTTCGTGTTCGGTCTCTCCGGCGGCGCGGTGTACGTCGCCGGCGACTTCGCGACGGTGCTCGCGCTCCGCCTCGTCGGCGGCACGGCGGCGGCGGGCGTGTTCATCACGACCGTCACCATCATCGGCGACGCGTTCGACGGCGTCCAGCGCAACGCCGTCCTTGGCGCGAACACGGCGGTGCTGTCGGCGGGCGCGGCGGCGTTTCCCATCGTCGGCGGCGCGCTCGTCGCCTACGGCTGGAACGTCCCGTTCCTCGCCTACCTACTGGCGGTCCCGCTCGCCGTCGTCGCGTGGTACGCGCTCGCCGGCCTCGAACACGACACCGAACCCGAGGAGGAGGGAACGGTCCGCTACCTCCGCGGCGTCGCAGGGTCGCTCGTCGCCTCCGGAACGGTCGTCTACTTCGGCGCGACGTTCGCCGCGGAGTTGCTGTTCTTCGGTGCTGTCCTGACGACGCTGCCGTTCCTCCTGACGGGGACGTTCGCGTTCTCGCCGCTTCTCGTCGGGCTCACGCTGACCGCGGCGGAGGTGGTCGCCGTCGGCGTCGCGGCGTCGAACGGCCGCTTCGCCGAGCACGTCTCCAACGGGACGCTCGTCGTCGCCGGCTTCGTCTGTGCGGCCGTCGGTCTCGGCATCGCGTGGGCCGCCACCGGTCTCGGTGCCGGTTCGGCGGTGCCGGCCGTGCTCGTCGTCGGCGTTGGAGTGATGTTCGTCGGTGCGAGCGCGGGGTTCGTCCTCCCCTCCGTCGACGCCGAGGTGAGTCGCCTCGTCCCGACGCACTTCCGCGCCGGGGCGCTCAGCCTGCGCAACAGCGCGACGTTCCTCGGCCGCGCCGCCGGACCCGTTATCTTCGCCGGAATCGCACTCGCGACGGGCTACGCGACGCTGCTGTTGTTCGCGGGCGTCGCGGCGCTCGTTTGCGCCGTCGTTCTCGCGTTCGCGACCGGCCGGGTCGTCGACGACGCAGTCGACGAGGCGATTGCAGCCTCGGAGGTGCGCTGAGACGGCCGCCGGACGGTGCGACGTCGGCCGACGGATGCGAATCCGGAGCGAGCTCGGTCACGACGGCGAGGTGACGGCGACGGGGGCCATCGTAGCCATGCGCGTCGCGTAACCGCTGTCGCCGCCCCCGGGAGCGACACCCTTAACCCCGAAAACCGATGACACGCAGGTAATGAATCGACTCGTCGCCCGTACGGAGGTCTCACCCACGCGATGAGTACCGACAGCCCCGACGCGGCCGAGGAGGAACCCGAAGCGTTCCGCGAAGCGTGTGCGGAACTCGCCCGGCGAATCGTCGACGGCGAGATCGACCGCGACGACCTCGAGTCCGAGAAGCTGAACGTCTGTTCGGAGTTCTCCTCGCCGAAAGTGCCGAAGAACACCGAGATTCTGCAGTACGCGCCCGACGAACACCGCGACGACGTGAAAGAGGTCGTCCGTCGCAAACCTGTCCGGACGGCGTCGGGCGTCTCGCCGGTCGCCATCATGACCTCCCCCGAGATGTGTCCGCACGGGAAGTGTCTCTACTGTCCCGGCGGTCCCGCCTCGGAGTTCTCCTCCTCGCAGAGCTACACCGGCCACGAACCCGCCGCCGCCCGCGGCGTGCAGAACGACTACGACCCGTACGGACAGGTGACGCTGCGCCTCGAACAGCTCCGGCACATCGGCCACCCCGTCGACAAGGTCGAACTCATCCTGATGGGCGGAACGATGACCGCCCGGAGCCACGACTACCAGGAGTGGTTCGTCAAGCGCGCGCTAGAGGCGATGAACGACTACGATCTGGACTCCGAGCCGCAACCGGCCGAGGACCAGTCGTTCAAGCCCGACCCCGAGAACGTCGAGTTCCGCTACCTGGAGGACGTCATCGCCGAGAACGAAACTGGACAGATTCGAAACATCGGGACAACGTTCGAGACCAAGCCCGACTGGTGCGACCCCGAGCAGATAGACCGAATGCTCGATCTGGGCGCGACCAAGGTGGAGGTGGGCGTCCAGACGACCTACGAGCGCATCAACCGCGAGATGCACCGCGGCCACGGCAACCAGGCCTCCATCGACGCCAACCGACGCCTCCGCGACGCGGCGTTCAAGGTCGGCTTCCACATGATGCCGGGACAACCGGGGATGACGCGCGAGATGTGCGTCGAGGACTTCCGGCAGTTGTTCAAGAACCCCGATTGGCGGCCCGACTACCTCAAAATCTACCCGACGCTCGTCGTCCGCGGCACGCGCATCTACGACTGGTGGCGGCGCGACGACTACGACCCGCTGACGAACGAGGAGGCAGCCGACATCGTCGCCGAGGCGATGGGGATGATTCCGAAGTACACGCGCCTCCAGCGCGTTCAGCGCGACATCCCCGCCGACTTCATCGACGCCGGAGTGTGGAAGTCGAACCTCCGGCAACTCGCCGAGCAGCGCGCCGAGGAGCGAGGAATACGGCTCCGCGACATCCGCGCTCGCGAGGTGGGGATGAACGAGGCGAACCCCAACCCCGGGGACGTGGAACTTGACGTGATGACGTACGAGGCCGGCGGCGGAACGGAGAAGTTCATCAGCTTCGAGGATACGGAACAGGACCTGCTCGTCGGCTTCTGTCGCCTCCGCTTTCCGTCGTACTCGCACGCCGCGCCCGAGGGCGGCGCGGAACTCTCCGCACGGGACCCGGTACGCCGCGAACTCGAAGACGCGGCGCTCGTCCGCGAACTCCACGTCTACGGGAGCGAGGCAGGTATCGGAAGCGAAGGGGGTAGCGAGGCGCAACGTGCCTCGAAAAAGTCGAGCGGCGGGACGCCGCGAGACCAGTGGCAGCACAAGGGCTACGGGAAGAGACTCCTCAGGAAGGCCGAGGACATCGCCGCGGACGCCGGATTCGAGAAGATCTCGGTCATCTCCGGCATCGGAGTGCGGCAGTACTACCGCGAGAAGATGGGCTACCATCAGGACGGCCCGTACGTCAGTAAGCGACTCTGACCGCGAAGAGAGCGGTTTCAGGGCACCCGAGCGAAAGCAAGAGAGCGAAGCGAAATTGCTCGTCGTAGCATCGACCAAGTCGTCTGCTTTCGGGAGACATACTGCCGGAGTAGTCTGTACGTTGACACAGAAAACCGTTACAATAAACCACTCTAACGCTCACAATTTCCAAAATTTTTGAAAGAGTAGAGCTTTTTGATGGATGAAGACCAGATACTGCATGGAGGAAAATTGAAATGATAAACACGTCACGTCGAACGGCGTTGAAAGTTCTCGGCGGCGGTGCGCTGGCGGTCGGTGCAGGGACACAGACCGTCGCGGCCCAACAGCAGTCAGCACGCGTTAGAGCGGTTCACGCCGTGCCAGACGCACCGCCCGTCGATGTCTATCTCGACGGTGAGGTAGTGATCGAAGGGTTGGAGTTCCAGCAGGTCAGTCCGTACCTATCCGGTCCGCCGGGCAGCTACCAGGTAGCGGTCACCCCGACGGGTGCGGGCCAAGGCCAGGCGGTCATCGACACGGAGGTGACCCTCGAGAGGGGTAACTACTCGCTTGCCGCCATCGGCGAGTTGAGCGACGGGAGCATCCAGCCGCTCGTGACGCAGAGTCCGATCCTGACCGGACAGGGCTCTCAGGCGCTGTCGACGGTGCAGGCAGTTCACGCTGCGCCCGACGCGCCGCCAGTCGACGTGACCGCAGTCGTCGAGTCCGAGCAACTCAACCAACGTCTGCGGTCGCTCCCGCAGCAAGTGTTGATGGGTCTCCCGATGCGGGTAGTGCGATTCAACGACGATGGGAAGGCCGTTCTCACGCTGATAGACGGCCTCAGCTTCGGCAACGCGAGCGAGCCGTTGCCGGTCCCGGCGACGAACTACACGATCCAGGTTCGTGCGGCGACTCCCGGAAACGACGGCGACATCGTTGCGAGCGTTCCGGCCTCGCTCGAGGCGGGCGTCAGTTACACCGCCTACGCTTCCGGCTACCTCGAACCGCCGCAGGGAGTCGTCGACGAACTCGGCAACCGCGACTTCGGGCTGTTCTTCGCGACGACCGAGTAGAGATCGAACCGTCGGGTCGTCGGAACGACACTCCTTTTTTGCCGCCACGGGAATCGAACGGTATGGACCCAAAGCGGGAGCTTTCGAGCATCGACCTTGCCGCGCTCGTGACGGAGCTTCGCCGGTACGAGGGCGCGAAGGTCGACAAGGCCTATCTGTACGGCGACGACCTCCTGCGCCTCAAGATGCGGGATTTCGACCGCGGACGCGTCGAACTCCTCGTGGAAGTGGGCGACGTCAAGCGCGCGCACGTCGCCGACGCCGAGCACGTTCCGGACGCACCCGGTCGACCGCCGAACTTCGCGAAGATGCTCCGAAACCGACTGTCGGGCGCGGACTTCGCGGGCGTCGAACAGTTCGAGTTCGACCGGATTCTCGTCTTCAAATTCGAGCGACCCGACGCCGACACGGAGATCGTCGCCGAACTGTTCGGGCAAGGAAACATCGCCGTTTTGGACGAGAATCGGGAGGTGGTGAGCAGCCTCTCGACCGTTCGCCTGAAGTCGCGGACCGTCGCGCCGGGTAGTCAGTACGAGTTCCCGAGTTCGCGGCTGAATCCGCTTGACGTGCGCTACGAGGCGTTTGCGCACAAGATGGACGACTCCGACACCGACGTCGTACGAACGCTCGCGACTCAACTGAATCTGGGCGGACTCTACGCCGAAGAAGTGTGCAGTCGCGCGGGCGTCGAGAAGACGCTCGACATCGCCGACGCAGGCGACGAGCAGTACGAGAGACTGTACGACGCGCTCGGACGGATTCGCGAACAGCTCTCGCGCGGCGAGTTCGACCCCCGCGTCTACCTCGAAGACGACGCCGTCGTCGACGTGACGCCGTTCCCGCTCGAAGAACACGAACGAGAGGGTCTCGACGCCGAGGCGTACGACTCGTTCAACGGCGCGCTCGACGAGTACTTCCACCGCCTCGACCGGAGCGGCGACGACGGCGGCGCCGAGGCTGCCGCCGACTCCGGCGGCCCGAACTTCGAGGAGGAGATAGCGAAGAAGAAGCGCATCATCGAGCAGCAGGAAGGCGCTATCAGCGGGTTCGACGAGCAAGCCCGAGAGGAGCGAGAGCGCGCCGAACAGGTGTACGCGCGCTACGATCTCGTGAACGAGATTCTGACGACGATCCGGGGCGCGCGCGAGCAGGGCGTTCCGTGGGACGAGATCGGCCAGAAGTTCGAGGAGGGAAGAGAGCAGGGAATCGAGGCGGCCGAGGCCGTCCGCGGCGTCGACGGTGCGAACGGAACCGTCTCCGTGGCGCTCGACGACACGACGGTCACCCTCGACGTGTCGATAGGCGTAGAGAAGAACGCCGACCGACTGTACAAAGAAGCCAAGCGCATCGAGGAGAAGAAGGAGGGCGCACTCGAAGCCATCGAAAACACCCGCGAACAGCTCGAAGCGCTCGAAAAACGCCGCGAGGAGTGGGAGGCCGACGACGAGGAAGCGGTCGAGGAAGACGACGACGAGGAGCACGAGGAGATAGACTGGCTCTCGCGGCAGTCGGTGCCGATTCGGCAACAGGAGCACTGGTTCGAGCGGTTCCGCTGGTTCCGGACCAGCGACGACTTCCTCGTCATCGGCGGCCGCAACGCCGACCAGAACGAGGAACTGGTGAAAAAGTACCTCGGGAAAGGCGACCTGTTCTTCCACACGCAGGCCCGCGGCGGTCCGGTGACGATTCTGAAAGCGACCGGACCGAGCGAACCCGCCCGCGACGTAGAGATTCCGGAGCAGAGCAGACAGGAGGCGGCGCAGTTTGCCGTCTCCTACGCCTCCGTCTGGAAGGAGGGGCGCTTCGCTGGGGACGCGTACATGGTGAGCCACGACCAGGTGTCGAAAACGCCCGAGAGCGGCGAGTACGTCGAGAAAGGGTCGTTCGTGATTCGCGGCAACCGGACGTACTTCCGCGACGTGAAAGCCGAAGTCGCCGTCGGCATCGCCTGCGAACCGGAGACGCGCGTCGTCGGCGGACCGCCGTCGGCGGTCGAACCGCAGGCCGAGACGTCGATTCGACTTCAGCCAGGTCGCTACGCCCAGAACGACATGGCGCAGATGTGCTACCGCGAACTCCGCAAGCGGTTCGCCGACCAGTCGTTCGTGAGAAAGGTGGCGAGCGCCGACAAGATACAGGAGTTCCTGCCGCCGGGCGGGAGCGAGATAGTCGATTAATCGGGCGTCTGAACCGCTGCATCGCCTGAACATCCCGTTTTCACGAAGAAAAGGATATATCCACAGACGTAGTATCTGCGTAGCGAGAACTACACGGGGAGCGTCGCGTTCGCCACGAACGTTTGAGCGACTCGCGGGAGTTCTCGGAGAACATCATGCTTACCGAATCACTCTCGTACGTGCGAAACAGCGACGACTGGGTCAAGAACGTCCTCATCGGGGGAATCCTCAGCCTGCTCGGCTTCCTCATCGTCCCGACGTTCCTCGTCATCGGCTACCTGCTCCGCGTCGTCCGCGGGTCGATGCGCGGCGACGAACGACCGCCCGCGTTCGACGACTGGGGCGAGATGGCCGTCGACGGCCTGAAAGGCTTCGCCATCGGACTCGCCTACGGTCTCGTTCCGCTTACCTTGGCTGTCGTCTTCGCGGTGCTGACCGGCCTCGCGAGCGGCGGCGGCGACATCGGCGTCGTCGGTGGCCTATTCGGCCTCGTCGGCGCGCTGCTTGTCTTCGTGACGGGTCTCGCCGTCGTCTACGCGTTGCCCGCCGGCTTGGCGAACTACGCCGAGACCGACCGGATGGGCGCCGCGTTCAACACCGGAATGCTCCGCTCGACGCTGACCTCGGGTACCTACGCGACCGCGTGGCTGACGGCGTTCGCCGTCTTCCTCGTGGCCGGTGTCGTCGCGGGCGCGCTGAACGTCGTCCCGCTGCTCGGCACCGTCGTCGGCGTATTCGTCACGTTCTATGCCGCCGTCGCCGGCTACCACATTATCGGCCGCGCGTGGGGCGAGCTGCACCCCGTCGCGATGCGCGACGACGAGATGCCCGCCGAACGCGCCGCCATCTGACGGCCGGCGTCGGTCGAATCGTCTTTTGAAGATATCGAATTTTGGAGGTACGGTTATGTGTCGACAGTCCGACTGTGTGAGTAGATGTTTCGCGACGCGCTGAACGCTCCGGCCCGCACCGCCGACGCCGTTCAGACGCTGTTTCTGGGCGGTTTTCTGTCGCTTCTCGCGCTGCTGGTACCGATTGGGTGGCTGGCGACGGTGGGGACCGTTCCGTTCTTCGTTCTCGCGTTGCCGTTCGTGTTGCTCCCGCCGCTGTTGCTGCGTGGGTACTACGTCCGAGTGATGCAGGCGGGACTCCGCGGCGAGGAGGCCGCGCCGTCGTTCGTACGGTGGAATCGACTGGTGGCCGACGGTCTCCGGTCGTACGCCGTCGCGTTCGTCTATCTGCTCCCGGTCGTCACGCTGTGGGTACTCGTCGCCGTGGTCGCAATAGCGGTCGAACTGCGCACTCTCGGCGGACCGACCAGTTCGGTGTTCGTCACGCTCTCGACGGCGCTAGCGGCGGTCGTCAGCGGTCTCTATCTGCCGGTTTTCGCGTACCTCGTCCCCGCCGCGCTCGTGACGTACGCCGCGACGGGACGCCTCGCCGCGGCGTTCTCCCCGCGGACCGTCGGCCGCGTTCTCGTCGACGGCGAGTACGCGAAAGGCTGGGCGGTGGCGAGCCTCCTCCTGTTCGGCGCGCTGACGGTCGCCGTTCCGCTGTCGCTGTTTCTCGTCGGCGTGTTCGTCCTCTTCTACCTCCAGACCGTCGTCCACTCGCTGTACGGCCGGACAGCACGGAAGGCGCTCGCTGTCGAACTCGGCGACGACGATCGGGCGCGCGCCGAACGCGGACAGCGCCGACCGGAGGTCGAAGCGGCGGTTCAGGTGGGACGGAGCGTCGGCCTCGCCGAAGGCCGCGGCGAGGCGGTGTCGCCGACGGACGGCGATTTCTCGTCCGGCAGCGAGTGCGGCGACGACCGGGTCGGCGGGACGAGGCGCGACGACGACCGACCCCGCGACGACCGACCCCGTGACGGAACCCGCGGCCGCACTTTCGAAGGTGGTGACCGGTGACCCGTAGCGTGTCCACTACGGACGCGTAACGACACGATGAAACGACTCGCCCCGAAACGACGAGCGCATGCTACGGGAGTCGCTTCGCTACCCGCTCCGCGGTGACGACGCGACGGAGACGCTGCTGATCGGCGGCGGTCTCCACGTCGTCACCGTCTTCGTCCCGTTCGTTCCACTGATTTTGGTTCTCGGCTACCTTGTCCGCGTGCTCGACGAGGGGAGCGACGGTCCGACGGCGCTCAGAGACGGGACACCTCCGGGGTTCGGCGATCTACGCGGCCTCGTCGTCGATGGGCTGAAAGCGACGCTGGTGGTCGGTCTCTACGTGGTCGGTCCGATCGTCGTACTCCTAGTGACGCTCGGTGGTGCGAGCGAGCTCTCGCCCGAGGCGCTGGCCGGAACGGCGAGCGTCGCCGTCCTCATTGGGTCGACGGCGGCACTGCTCGCGGCGCTCGGCGTCGCGTATCTCCTCCCGGCGGCGCTCGTCGGCTACGCGCGCTCGCGTCGCCTTCGAGCGGCGTTCGACCGAGCGACGCTTCGGACGACGGCGACGGATGCGCGGTACTTCGTCGCCGTCGTCACCGCCGCCGGCGTCCTGAGCGCCGCCGCCGTGGTGTCGGTACTGGGCGCACCCCGGTCGCTACCGCGCTTCGTTGGTTTCTTCGTGCTGTTCTACACGGAAGTCGCGGCGGCGGCGCTCGTCGGCCGCGTCTACGGCGAGAGCGTCCCGGCGGAGCGGACGGAGTCGGCAAGTTCGGAATGACGCGTCACTGAAGCGGCGGTGTGGCGAACAGGCAGTCTTCGTCTCGGTCTGCGGGCGGCGACCACGCGACGGCCTCGACCACGCTCCGACGGTCTGTCGGAGCGACCCGCAGTGAGCTCTCAGCTCACGGACGGGAGTGGTTCCCTCATCCGGGATAAGGGTTCGTCGCCGTCGCGGGGTGACGGTCCCGAGTTGACGGCCGCGAATCGACGGTCGCGGATCGTCTCGGATGGTCGTCAAGGAGTTCACCGCCGCGGCTGCGCTGATGCAAAGCCACCTTAACCCCCGAGGGCGAGTTTCGAACATGCGAATCGCAGGCCGTGGTCGCGGCGAAGAGGGGCGCGAGCGCATCACGCTCGTCCCCGAGAACGTCGACGACCTCTGGCATCTCTCGTACGTACTCGAACCCGGCGACCACGTCTCGGGCGATACGACCCGGCGCATCCAGCGCGCCGACGACCAGATGCGCGACACCGGCGGCGAGCGTGAACACCTCCACGTCACCATCGAAGTCGACGACGTGGAGTTCGCCCGTTTCGCCAATCGGCTTCGCGTCGGCGGCGTCATCGTCGGCTGTTCCCGCGAGGACCAACTCGGCCACCACCACACGCTCAACGTCGAGGAACGCGGCGAGATAACCATCGAGAAGCACTTCAAGCCGGACCAGATCGACCGCATCGAGGAGGCCGAACGCGCCACCGAGAACCCCGATGTCGTCATCGCCACCGTCGAGGAGGGCGAGGCCTACATCCACACCGTCGCCCAGTACGGCACCGAGGAGTACGCATCGTTCACCGCACCGACCGGGAAGGGCGAGTACGCGCGTCCGCGAAGCGAACTGTTCGACGAACTCGGGTCGGCGCTGTCGCACGCCGACGCCGACACGGTGATTCTGGCCGGGCCGGGCTTTACGAAGCAGGACGCCCGCGACTACATCGCCGACAACTACCCCGAGGTAGCCGAGAAACTGACCACCGTCGACACCGCGAGCGTCGGCGACCGGGGCGTCCACGAGGTGCTGAAGCGCGGGGCAGTCGACGACGTCCAGAAGGAGACCCGCATCGCCCGCGAGGCCGAGCGCATCGACGATCTGATGGAACGCATCGCCGAGGGCGCGAAAGCCGCCTACGGCGTCGATGAGGTGGCGCAAGCCGCCGAGTTCGGCGCGATAGAGGAACTGCTGATTCTGGACTCCCGGCTGCGGGACGAAAGACAGGGCCGCGGCGACTGGATGCGGGACGTAAACGAGATAATCGAAACCGTCGAGCAGAAAGGCGGCGAGGTGACCGTCTTCTCCGTGGAGTTCCAGCCTGGTCAGCAACTGAAGAATCTCGGTGGCATCGCGGCGCTACTGCGCTACCGACTCAAGTAGCACCGGCCGTCAGGGGTATCTGGCCGTCGCAAAGTGGCCCGGCCGTCAGAGGTAAAACGAGAAAACGGCCGGTCACATACGGAAGAGACCGTCACGTCGCGGGGATGACGCTTTTGCGTCTCGAACCCTACAGGTTCCCGTGGCCCGCCGTGGACGGGACGGAGAGCCGTTTTCGAACCGGTTCGAGCGGTGGCTCGACTTCATCTTCTTCGCGGCGATGGAGGTGTCGTTTCTCGTACTGCCGGTGCTTGTACTGCTACTCGGCGTTCGTCCCGCCGGACCGGCGTCGGCGGCGGCGATGACGTCGCTTTCGACCACCGTCGTCGCCGTCGGAAGTTTCAGGGGACGGTACCTCGACGTCGGCGCGTGGCCGCGCGTCGGACAGTTTCGGACGATGCCGATTCGGTCAGCGTACTACGGCAGCGTCGTCGGTGTCGGGACGTATCTCGGAACCGCCGTCTACCTGCGAACCGGCGTCGGATGGACCGTCGTTGTCGTCCCCGCCGCCCTCTCGCTTCTCGCGCTGGCGGCGTTGCCTCGGTTCCTCGACACCCTGTTTCGCGTCGCCCGCGCGAGTTTCTGACGGCGGTTCGAGGGCGAACCGTCGTCCCCCTCACGTTTCGGTGAGCGCCCTGTTACACGCCGGTCGTGTTCCGTCACACGCCGGTTGGTGTTCGGTCACTCGCCGGTGAGCGCTTCGCTGGCGGGCGCCAGGTCGAGCGTCGTGCCGAGACCCTCCTCGCGCGCCTTCTCGTACAACATGTGCGCCGCCGCGACCGTCTCGATACCGGTACCGCCGCTGTCGAACAGCGTAATCTCCTCGTCGTCTTCGCGGCCCGGCACCTCGCCCGCGACCACCTCGCCGAGTTCGGCGTAGACGTGGTCCTCGGTGACGACGCCCTCCTCGACCGCGTGGAGGAACGACCCGGCGTCCTGCGTCGCGCGCGCCCGGAGGTCCAGGACGTACTTCGAGCGCTCGACAGTCGTCGCGTCGACCTCCCGCTTGTTAGGGCTGTACTGACCCATCGCGGTGACGTGAGTTCCCGGTTCGAGCAAATCACCGTCGAAGACGGGTTCGGACGCGTTCGTCGCCGTGACGACGACGTCCGCGCCTTCGACAGCGGCAGCGCTGGAGGCGACGGCGGCGACACTGGCGTCGAGCAGTCGGTCCATCTCCCCGGCGAACGACTCGCGGTTCTCCTTCGTCGGCGAGTAGACCCAGACGGTGTCAAGGTCACGGACGGCGGCCACTGCGCGCAATTGCCCGCGCGCCTGCGCGCCGCTGCCGATGATCGCCACCGATTCGGCGTCCTCGCGGGCGAGCGCGTCGACGGCGACGCCGCCGGCCGCCCCCGTCTTGAATGGGTTCATGCTCGCACCGTCGAGCAGCGCGAGCGGTTCGCCCGACTCGGCGTCGAAAAGCGGCGTCATGAACCAGGCATCGCTCTCGCCGAATCCGGCGGTGTACATGTAGCCGCCCATCGCTCCTGTCTCGGGGAGGACGGCGGCGTAGGTGGTGAGCATCCCTCGCGGGTCGTCGTTGACGAGTTTCGTCCGCGGTTCGGCGGGCGCGCCGTCGCCGCGTTGTCGATAGCCTTCGCGAACCGCGTCGACGTACTCGGCGGGCGTCGCGAGTCCCGCAACGTCGTCGCTCGTGAGAAACAGCGCGTCTGTCATACCCGTCGAAACGGACGCGACGCCTAAAACCGTGCGGGCGTCGGCCAAGTGAAACAGAAGGTCGAAGGCGAGAAACGAACCGAAACCCCCGAAAAGATGAGAAGCGGGAGAGACGGGAGAGGGAGAAAGAGAACTCAGTCGGCGTTGACTGGCTGGGTGTTGGTGCTCTGAGAGGTCGAGACCGGTTGGGTATCGACGGGACCGTTGACGAACAGCGCGTGACCCATGATTCCCACTGAGCCCATCGCTGCGATGGGGACGGCGGTGGTGAGACCGACGCCCGCGATGGTGAGTATTGCAGTAACACCGAACAACACGAGTGGAATGAGGCCGAGCACGTAGTCGTAGTATCCCGTCATAATGTATTACAAAGTATGCATGGGGGATATATAATTCTTTCCTGTGACTAAGTTACAACCACTGTAGAATCAGCGGGTGGGATTTCTATAAGTTATTCAAATACATGGTCGCTTCGCCTCGGAGACGACCGGAAGCGCCGCTCTCGCGAAAACCAGGTTTCAGGGCATCACACGCCCGGAATCGAGGGGCATCGACGTTTCCTAGCGTGTGTATCGATGTCACTGATAGGTCGCATCAGCCGTGTGACGACTACGCTATTCTCTCCCTCCTCGCCGTTTCGGACCGATTTTTCGTCCGGCTTGCCCCCATCGGAGAGTTAAACCCTTCCGTCGTTAGAATCACCACCGTGAACCGTAACGACCGTTCGATTGTGGCACTCGTGATGCTCGCCCACGGGATGGTCCATACCTACGAATTGTCCGTTCCGATATTCGTCACTATCTGGTTGCTCGAGTTCAATGTCATCGACCTCGGCATCGCACAGTTCCCGGTGAATCCGGCGACGCTCGGTCTCGTAGTCACCGCCGGATACGGGCTGTTCGGCCTCGGCGCGCTACCTGGCGGCGTGCTCGTCGACCGGCTCGGCTCGCGGCGTCTCATCACGCTCTGTCTGCTCGGCATGTCGGCGTCCTTCTTCGTTCTCGGTGTCGCGCCGGGCGTTCTCGCCATCGCCTTCGCGCTGTTGATGTGGGGGGCGGCGGCGAGCGTCTACCACCCGGCTGGACTAGCGCTCATCAGTAAAGGCGTCGAAGAGCGCGGAACCGGCTTCGCCTACCACGGCATCGCCGGAAACATTGGTATCGGCCTCGGTCCGCTCGTCGCCGCCATCATGCTGCTGTTCGTCGACTGGCGCGTCGTCGCGATCGTTCTCGCCGTTCCGGCGCTGCTGGCGGCGCTATTCGCCTACCGCGCCGAGTTCGACGAGACCGCTGCCGTCACCGCTTCGGCAGCGGAGACCGATGGCGGCGACTCGAAGGCGGACGCCAGCGTTGAATCGTGGTCCGAGTTCGTCGGCGAGTCGAAGCGGCTGTTCGCCGGAAGCTTCGTCTTCGTGTTCGTTGTCGTGATGTGCTCGGGGCTGTACTACCGCGGGGTCCTCACGTTCCTCCCGCAGTTACTCGCCGGATTACCGGGTGTAGACCCGGTCTCGCTCTCGGCGTTCATCCCCGGCGACCTCCTCGCGTCGATAGGGCTGGAAGCGTCCGGCGACAGCCAGCTCAACCCCGAGCGCTACATCTACTCCGGCCTGCTCATCATCGGCGTTCTCGGCCAGTACGCGGGCGGGAAACTGACCGACAGCGTCGCTCCCGAGAAAGGCATCGCGGGCGCGTTCGGCGCACTCGCCGTGCTCGCGCTCGTCTTCCTCCCAGTGGCTAACCTCGGCATCGGACCGCTGCTCGTCGTCGCCGCGATTCTCGGCTTCGCACTGTTCGTCGTCCAACCGTTGTACCAGGCGACTGTCGCGGAGTATACGCCCGCAGGGACACGCGGCCTCTCGTACGGCTACACCTACCTCGGCGTCTTCGGCGTCGGCGCGCTCGGCGGCGCAATCGCGGGCGGGATTCTCGAATACGCCTCGCCCGGCGTGCTGTTCGTCACGCTCGCCGGATTCGCCGCCGTCGCGTCGCTGGTCGGCGTCTACCTCTCTCGAAATGCGTCGACGGTCTGAGCGTCCGAGTCGACCGTCGGAAGGAAAGTTCGGTTTTTCAGCGGAGTTTGAACGCGAGCCACCGCCAGACACCGAGCGCGAAGCCGACGGTGACCAGCGTGACGACGATGAACACGGGGTCCGCGCCGCCTTCGAAAAAGGGCGAGGCGCGGATGCCGAGTCCGACGATGTCCGCGGGCACCCACGATCGGACGGCGAGCGGAATCGACGCCTTCGCCGACTCGCCCGCCCCGGCGGAGTACGCGCCGACCAGCGGCGCGCAGACGAGCCAGCCGACGAAGAACGGCACGAGCGTCAGCAACCAGCCCGTGGTGTCGCTTGTGAGGTACGAGACGCCGCCGTTGTGCATCATGACGCCGAGCGTCAGCACGAGGCCGATGACGAGCACGTCGCCGACGGCTAACGGGAGCGTCCCCCGGTCGATTCGTTGGTCCCAGAACGATTCCGATTGGGTGGCCATATCGGGTGATTCGTACGGGGCCTAATGATTGTCAGGTTTGCGTTTTCGCGCGTGAGACGGTAGCACGCGGATTCGTCCCGGACGGGAGCACGTAGACTCGTCCCGAACGGGAGTACGTAGACTCGCCAGAGGCGGCAGCACTCGGTCTCCTCGCGGACGGCCGTCGGCGGACCGCACGGCCTTTGCCACGGCGTACGAATCGAATAGTATGGAGTTCCTCGTGCTCGGATGGCCGGAGGGGGGCGGCGGTCCGACGCTCCGCCTCGACTACCGGGAGTTCAGCTACGCCGGGAAGTTCGTCATGTCGAACACGGGGAAGGCAGTCGTCCGCGTCGAGGACGAAGAACCGGCGGACGAAGCGCAAGGAGAAGCCGACGAGTTCGACCGCGACGTGCTCGCCGCCGTCGCGTTCAACGAGGACCGAACCGACGCCTCTACTCTCTGGATTCGCTACGTCACCGTCCACGAAGACCGCCGCGGCGACGGAGTCGGACCGAAACTGGCCGCGTTTCTCGCGGTGCGCGCGCGGGAACGCGGGTACGACCGTCTTCGAATCGCGGTCAACAACCCGTTCGCCTACGAAGCGCTCTACAAAGCGGGGTTCGCGTACACCGGCCGGCAGACCGGGTTGGCGGAGTTGGTGTTGGAGCGGCAGTTGGGCGACGAGGACGACGGAAGCGACAGGAGACGAGAGTGCCGGGACCGCGAGACGTACCAGTCCGGGTTGGACGTGTACCGCGAACGCGGCCTCGGCGAGGCGGAGCGGGCGTTTCTCGAATCGAGAGCCGACGCTGAACCGCCCCGGCGGATTCCCGCGCCGGAAAGTGCGGACGTTTAACTCCGAGACGGTCTAACGTGGGCCGATGGGAAACGCAGCGTTGCGCCAGTTGGCGGCGCTCTCCGAGGTGTCGTTCAACGATTTGAACGGGAGAATCGTCGCCGTCGACGCCCACAACTGGCTCTACCGGTATCTGACGACGACGGTGAAGTGGACTCGCGACGAGGTGTACACGACCAGCGAGGGCGAGGAAGTCGCCAACCTCGTGGGTATCGTGCAGGGTCTCCCGAAGTTCTTCGAGAACGACCTCGTCCCGGTGTTCGTCTTCGATGGCGGCGTGACGGAGTTGAAAGACGACGAGGTTGAGTCGCGCCGCGAGCAGCGCAGGCAGGCCGAGGAACTGCTCGAAGACGCCCGCGAGCGCGGCGACTACATCGAGGCCGCGCGACTCGAAGCCCGCACACAGCGACTGACGAGCGTCATCCAAGAGACCAGCCGCGAGTTGCTCGACCTGCTCGACGTGCCCTACGTCGAAGCGCCAGCCGAAGGCGAGGCGCAGGCGTCGTACATGGCGCGCCGCGGCGACGCCGACTACGTCGGCAGCGAAGACTACGACACGTTGCTGTTCGGCGCGCCGCTGACGCTCCGACAACTGACGAGTTCCGGGAATCCCGAACTGATGGACCTCGACGCGACGCTCGCCGAACACGACCTCACCTACGAGCAACTCGTCGACGTCGGCATCCTCTGCGGGACCGACTTCAACCCCGGCGTCGACGGCATCGGCCCGAAGACGGCGCTGAAACTCGTCAAGGAGCACGGCGACCTCTTCGCCGCGCTGGAGGCCCGCGGCGAGCACGTCGAGTTCGCCGACCGCATCCGCGACCTCTTCTTGGACCCGCCGGTCACCGACGAGTACGAGTTCGACACCGACGTCGACCCCGACGTCTCGGCGGCGCGTACCTACGTCACCGAGGAGTGGGAGGTCGACGCCGACGAGGTCGGACGCGGGTTCGAGCGCATCGACGACGCACTCAGTCAGACAGGACTGGACCGCTGGACCTGATTATCTGAGTTCGACGCAGACGAGTTCTTCCGGCGTCTCGCCCCGACGACGGTACCTCGGTTCGCCGGAGCGATCACCGCCGGTTTCGCCGTCACCGTCGCTACGGCCAATTTCGACGCTTCCGTCGTCACGGCAGTCGTCGCCGCGTTCGACCTCGAAGACGCGGAGCGAAATCACGAGTCGACTGGGGTCGAGCGTCGCCCGGAGCACCGGACCCGTCGCCGTGACGACGACGTACGGCGGGGCGGCGACCGGGGGCGCCGCGAGTTCGAATCCCGCGGCGTCGACGCAGCGGGCGAGCAGGCCCGGCAACTGGTCAGTGATGCCTGCGCGGGCGAGGACTGCCTTGAGCGGAGGGACGACCTTCGCGCGTTCGGTCGTCGACTCCCCGGCCCACCCTGAGGCGACGGCGTCCGCACAGTCAGCGATTCCGTCGAGGAGCGCGGACTCCTCGGCGAGCAGGTGCGTTCGAACGCGGTCGGCGACAGAAGACACGGGCGTTCGTCACTCCGCGCGTACAAACGGGTGTCGGAGCTCGTCGGCGTCGCCGCTCTGCTGTTCGTCGGATTCCCGAGCACCGCGACCTGGGCAGTCGACCTGCTGTTCGACGGGACCCGTCTCGTCTCGGGTCTCTCGATGGTGATGGTCGCGATGGACGGCCGAAACCACGCCCGCGAGGAGGCCGACTCCTTGACGGTCGGAAGCGCCTGAGATGTGCGACGCTTCGGAACCGACGCTCGACTCCCGAACCCGTCAACGGAACATCCACTTTATTTTTGGGCGTTGCGCGCGCCGCATCGGACATGGACCTCAACGAGATAGAGCAACTCATCGAAGCCGGCATCGACGACGCCGACGCGACAGTGTCGCGACCCCGAAGTCCCGACGAGAACCACGAGGACGCACACTTCGCGGCGGTAGTCGTCTCGCCGGCGTTCGAAGGAAAGTCGCTCGTCCAACAGCATCAGATGGTGTACGACGCGCTCGGCGAGCACATGACGACGGACATCCACGCGATGGAGATAAAGACGTACACGCCCGAGGAGTACGAACCGTAGTTTCCGGTCCCGATACGCCAACCCCACACTTTTCGGTTGCAGGCGCGTTCTGATGCGTACGATGACGGGACACTCTACCGCCCGCGACGCGTCGTGGGTATCCAAGCAGATCCGCGACGTTCTGCAGTTTTACTACCCGGCGTGCATCGACGACGAGTACGGCGGTTTCGTCGCGCAGTTGGACGAGCGGGACGGCCACGTCTACGACGCCGACTCGAAGCATCTCGTCGCCACTGCTCGGTTCGTCGTGAACTTCAGTCGCGGAGCGCGTCTCAACGTCTCCGACTGGTGCGAACCCGCGGCGGAGCGCGGCGTCTCCTTTCTCGTAGACCACCATCGAGACGCCGAGACGGGCGGCTATCGGTGGCTTCTCTCTGGCACCGACCCCGTCGACGAGCGACGCTCCTGCTACGGTCACGCGTTCGTGTTGCTCGCGTACGCGGATGCCGCCGAAATCGGCGTCAGCGGCGCCGAGGCGCGCATCGCCGAGACGTTCGAGCTCATCGACGACCGGTTCTGGGAGGAGGCGCACGGACTCTGCCGGAGCGAACTCGACGCCGACTGGAACCCCGTCGAGTCCTACCGCGGACAGAACGCGAACATGCACATGTGCGAGGCGATGCTCGGCGCGTACGAAGCGACCGGCGAACAGCGGTATCTCTACCGAGCGCTCGCCATCGCGCAGCGAATGACCGTCGACCTCGCCGAGGAGACGGGCGGTCGTATCTGGGAGCACTACACCGAGTCGTGGGAGCACGACTTTGACTACAACCGCGACAAACCCGACGACCAGTTCCGGCCGTGGGGGTATCAACCGGGTCACCACGCGGAGTGGGCGAAGCTGACCGCGATGCTCTCGCGACACAGCGACGAACCGTGGCTCCGGCGCCGAGGAATCGAACTGTTCGACGCCGCGCTCGACGGCTGGGACGACGAGTACGGCGGTTTCTACTACACGCTGGACCGTGACGGCGAACCGGTCGTCGACGACAAGTACGGCTGGCCGGTCGCCGAGGCCATCGGCGCGGCGACGGCGCTGTCGGACGTGGTCGACGAAAGCGACGAGGAGCGCTATCTGGAGTGGTACGACCGGCTCTGGGCGTACGCGGAAGCGAACCTCGTCGCGCCCGGCGGTAACTGGTACGCGAAACTCACCCGAGAGAACGAGTACGTCGACGCGAACGAGGGACCGGCGGTCGAACCGGGTTACCACCCGATCGGGGCGTGCTGGGAGGCGCTGCGGAGTTTCGACTGACGCTCCTTACAGCCGCGGTTCGGCGTCTTCGAGTTCGTCCAGCGAGCGGTTCTTGAGCGCCTCGCCGCTCTCTGCGTCGAAGAGGTGAATCGCCGACTCGGGAATGTGCGCGACAACCGGTTGGCCGCCCTCGACGGAGCGCATCCCACCGATGGTCGCAACGAACGTCGTCTCGCTGTCGGCGGTGAAGCTCAGGTAGACGTTGTTCTCGTTGCCCATCGGTTCGACGACGTCGACGACCGTCTCGTAGTCGTGGTCGCCGGTGGCGTCGGAGACGAGCTCGATGTCCTCGGGACGGATGCCGAGGACGACGCGTGTCGAGCCGCCGAGGTGTCCGCGGGTCTGCTGCGAGATGGGGTAGGCGAACTCGTCGCCGACGAGTCTGTCGCCCTGCAGTTCCATCTCGAAGAAGTTCATCGACGGGTCGCCGATGAAGCCCGCGACGAACTGGTTGGCTGGTTGGTGGTACGCCTCCAGCGGCGTCGCCACCTGCTGGAGCTTGCCGTCGTCGAGGATGGCGATGCGGTCGCCCATCGTCATCGCCTCGGTTTGGTCGTGCGTGACGTACATCGTCGTCACGCCGAGATCCTCCTGGAGTCGCTGCAGTTCCGTCCGCATCCCCGACCGGAGTTTGGCGTCGAGGTTCGACAGCGGCTCGTCCATCAGGAACACTTTCGGGTCGCGGACGATTGCGCGGCCGAGCGCGACGCGCTGGCGTTGACCGCCGGAGAGTTCTTTGGGCTTTCGGTCGAGCAGTTCGCCGATGTCGAGCATCTCCGCCGTTTCGGTCACTTTCCGCGAGATCTCGTCGTCGGAGAGCTCCGTCGACTCTTCGAGACCGAACGCCATGTTCTCGCGGACCGTCATGTGCGGGTATAGCGCGTAGGACTGAAACACCATCGCGATGTCTCGGTCGCGCGGCGAACTGTCGTTGATGACGCGGTCGCCGAGGCGAATCTCGCCGCTCGTGATGGTCTCAAGTCCGGCAACCATCCGCAGCGTGGTCGACTTTCCGCAGCCCGAGGGGCCGACGAGTACGAGGAACTCGCCGTCGGCGAGGTCGATGTTCACGTCGTCGACGGCGACGATGTCGCTTCCGTTGTCGTCGAACACTTTCGTAACGTGGTCGAGTGTGAGTTGTGCCATGTTAGGTTTCTCCCGCGACGCCTTCCGCGAACTGTTCGCCGAACAGCACGTAGACGACGAGCGTGGGAAGCGCCGCGACGAACGCGCCCGCCATCTGTAAGTTGTACTGTTGGACCATTGAGCCTTGCAACTGGTTCAGAGAAAGGGTGACGACCTGATTGCCCGGGTTGGTGACGAGCACTAGCGCGAACAGCAGGTCGTTCCAGATCTGGGTGAACTGGTAGATGAGCGTCACCGCGAAGATGGGCACCGACAGCGGCAGGATGATCTTCCAGTAGACGCGCGCTACCGTCGCGCCGTCGAGTCGGGCCGCCTCCAGCATCGCCGGATCGATGGTCGCGTAGTACGACCGAAAGAGAATCGTGCAGATAGGGATGCCGTAGGCGGTGTGGGTGACGATGAGTTCGATGAGTCCCGAGCGCTGCGCGAGCGCCGGAACGCCGGCCAATAGGTCCGGCAGGCCGACCATCGTCCAGAACTGCGTCAGCGGCACCAGCACCGACTGGTACGGGACGAAGATGCCGGCGACGAACAGCATGATGACCGCGACCTGCCCGCGCCAGTTCACGTTCGTCAGCCCGTAAGCCGCGAGCGAGCCGAGGACGGCGGAGAGCGCGGTCGCCGGAATCGCCAACAGCAGGCTGTTGAACACGCCCAACTGGAGGCGACTCCACGCCTCGAACCAGGGGTCGATGGTGAACCCCGACGGCGGCGGCGGGACGAACGGCGTCGATCCGAAGAACGCTTCTTGAGTCTTGAACGCTGTCATCAGGCCGCTTTCGAGCGGCGAGAGGTAGAACGCAGCCATCACGAGGAGGACCGCGTACAGCGCGACGCGTTGGAAGTCGAATCCGCTCGCCGATTCGTTCGCTGTCTGTGAACTCATAGCTCACCTCGGCTGTACTGCAGGTAGAGGTACGGGCCGATGACGCCGAGCGCCATCACGAAGAGGACGGTGGCGATAGCCGACCCGTACGCCCAGTTCGTCGAACGGAACGCCTCGCGGAACATCATCACCGAGAGGATGTCCGTCGAGGGACCGGGCGTCGGCCCGAAGAGGACGAACAGGAAGTCGAACGCTTTCAACGCGAACACCATCAGCACGACCGCCGCGCTCGTTGTCGACGCGCGCAGTTGCGGGATGATGACGCGGCGATACATGCGGAACGTGCTCGCGCCGTCGATCCGGGCCGCCTCGTACTGGTCGGTCGGAATCGCGCGCAACCCCGCGAGGTAGACAACCATGCAGTACCCGGAGAACTGCCACATCAGCGCGAAGATGACCGCCCCGAGCGAAAACTGTGGGTCCGACAGCCACGCGTTGGCGAGGAAGCCGAGACCGAGCGATCGGAGCACGACGTTTATCATCCCGATTTCGGGGTTGTACATCCACGACCAGAAGATGGCCGTCACGACGAACGAGAGGCTCATCGGCAGCAGGTAGATGGTCCGGAACGTGTTCTCGAACCGTATCTTCTGGTCGACGAGAATCGCCATCAGGAGGCCCAAAAGCAGCGTGACGGCGGTGAAGACGATGAGCAGGACGAACGTGTTCTGCGTCGCCATCCAGAACGTCGGGTCCGACAGCATCTCCTCGTACATCGCGAAACTCAGCGACCCGTAGTCGGGTTGGCCGAGTCCGCTCCAGTCGGTCAGCGAGATGAGGACGTTCCAGCCGATGGCGCCGTAGACGAACAGCCCCATCAGGAGCGCTGGCGGAAGCCAGAACGGCATCGACCCGACGAAGTCGCTTTCGAGCACGTTTCGGAGACGCGAGTGTCCGGCGGTCCGTTCTTTCGTCACCGTGCCGCCGTCGGTGTGGAGCGAACGCTGTGAGTCGTCTGCGCGCGCGGTGGCGTCGCTGTCGCGGGGACGACCGCCGCTTCGGAACAGTCGAAGAATGAAATCGCGCATCGGTCTCTGCGATTAGAACGAGCTCGCGATGCGGTCGTACGCGCCGTTGACGTTCCAGTTCTCGTTGAACGCCGCGAACGCCTCTTCGAGGCTGCTCTTGACGTCCGGCGTGACGGCGGTCCCGTGCGCGATGGTCGGCGGCTGCGAGTCGGAGTTCTCGAAATCCTGGCGCTGCTGTTTGAGGAACGGGCCGAACGGCTCGTTCGGCACGTCGGTTCGCGGCGGAATCGACCCCTTGATGGGGTTGAAACGCTCCTGGGCGTCGACGGAGCCGCAGTAGCTCAGGAACTGTTGCGTGGTCTCCGGCGACGGGTTGTTCGTCGGCATGACGAACGAGTCGGTGACGACGGCGTAGAGGCCGCTCGTCCCGGGGAACGGGACGTGCTCCCACTGCTCGCCGTAGTTGAAGTTGTCGGCGCCTTCGTACTGGCCGGCCGCCCAGTCACCTTGGTGAATCATCGCCGCCTCGCCGTTGATGACTTTGCTGTTACCCTGGTCCCACGTGATGGAACCGGCGTCCTCGTTGAAGTGCTCGCTGTACGACTTGAGTCGAGAGAGCGCGTCTTTGACGCCCTGTTCATGATTAGAGACGTTGCCTTTCGTGAAGTCCATGTAGGCGTCGATGCCCTGTTCGGCCTGGAAGATTGCCTCCCAGAGCTGAAGCGAAGACCACGGCGACTGCGTCTGGTGGGCCATCGGCACCGCGTCGGTGCTGTCCGCGATGGTCTGCATCGCCTGGAGCAATTTCTGCGGCGTGTCGACGCTCTGCATGTCGACGCCCGCCTCCTCGACGACCGAAACGTTGTAGAACAGGTTGTTCAGTCGGTGGATGTTGATGGGGACGGCGACGTAGCTGCCGTCGAACTGCGCCGCGTTCCGAACGCCCTCGAGATAGGCGTTCTCCATATCGCTCGACCAAACACTGTCGCTGATGTCTTCAAGCATGTCGCTCTCGGTGTACGGCGTCAGCGCTTGACCGGGCCAAATCTGGAACGTGCTCGGCGGGTTCTCGTTGAGCACTCGGTTCTTGATGACCGTGTCGAGCGCACTCCCCGCGCCGCCGGGCGCGGGGTTGTTGTTCACGCTCGCGTCGGGGTACTCCTCCTGGAACCCTTCGAGGAGCGCGTTCAACGCGTCCTGTTCGCCGCCGGCGGTCCACCAGTGGACGATTTCGAGTTCTTCGCTGCTGGAACCGCTGTCTCCGCCACCGCTTTGGTTCCCGCTGCCACCGCTGCCGTTGCCGCCTTCGTTCTCGCCATCGGACCCCTGCGAACAGCCGGCCAGCGCCGTCACGCCTGCGGTACCGGCGAGACCAGTCAGTTTCAGATACGAGCGTCGGGAAACGGGCGTTTCATTGTCTGTCATGATGTATCCTCAACGATATACGCAGAGATATGTCCTCCATCGATAGTTAAGTATTGTCCCGGCTTTCTTCGGTTTCGAGTGAATTGTTATCATATATCGAAACAGACTCGGAAAACTACCCGACAGCGTCGCACACCTCTCGGAGCGTGTGAGCGGGCTGTCAGGGTATGCGAGTCCACAAGGCGGGCCGAAAGTCCGTCGCTCGTTTCGGGTGCGAGTCGGCCGGTATCGGTGGCTTTTACGCGCCACTCCACGTGAGGGCGACCATGAGCGACGAGTACCGAACGGAGCGGGACAGCCTCGGCGAGATGCAGGTACCGGCCGACGCGTACTGGGGCGCACAGACCCAGCGCGCCGTCGAGAACTTCCCCATCTCGGGCATCACTTTCGGGCGACGGTTCGTCCGCGCGCTCGGCGTCGTGAAGAAGGCCGCCGCGCAGGCCAACCGCGATCTCGGCCTGATTCCCGAAGAGAAAGCCGACGCCATCGTTGAGGCGGCCGACGAGGTCATCGCGGGCGACCACGACGACCAGTTCCCCGTCGACGTGTTCCAGACCGGCAGTGGCACGTCGTCGAACATGAACGCCAACGAGGTCATCGCCAACCGCGCCGCCGAGCTCGTCGGCGCCGAGATCGGATCCCGCGAGGTCCACCCGAACGACCACGTCAACTTCGGGCAGTCCTCGAACGACGTGATTCCGACGGCGATGCACGTTGCGGCGCTCGAAGCCGTCGAGAAGGATCTCATTCCGGCTCTGGACGAACTCGCCGAGGCGCTCGGCGAGAAGGAAGACGAGTTCGACGACGTCGTCAAGACGGGTCGGACGCATCTGCAGGACGCGACGCCCGTCCGCCTCGGGCAAGAGTTCGGCGGTTATCGGACGCAGATAGAGAAGGGCATCCGCCGCGTCGAGCACACCCGCGAACACCTCTCGGAGCTGGCGCTCGGCGGCACGGCGGTCGGAACGGGTCTCAACACCCACCCCGAGTTCCCCGAAAAGGCGGCGTCGTACATCTCCGAGGAGACGGGCATCGAGTTCCGCGAGGCCGACGACCACTTCGAGGCGCAGTCCGCCCACGACGCGATGGGCGAGGCTCACGGCGCGCTGCGAACGGTCGCGGGGTCGATGAACAAGATAGCGAACGACCTGCGACTTCTCGCATCGGGTCCGCGGAACGGTCTCGGCGAGATAGAGCAACCCGAGAATCAGCCCGGTAGCAGCATCATGCCCGGCAAAATCAACCCCGTGGTCGCTGAGGCGGTCAACCAGGTCCACAAGCAGGTCGTCGGCAACGACGCCGCCGTCGCCGCCGGGGCGGCGGAGGGACAGATCGACCTCAACCTCTACAAACCGGTGTTGGCGCACAACTTCCTCGAGTCGTCAGAACTGCTCTCGAACTCCGCGGAGGTGTTCGCCGACCGCTTCGTCCGCAAACTCGAAGCCAACGAGGAGTACACCGCCGAACAGGTCGAGCGCAGCATGGCACTGGCGACGGCGCTCAACCCCGCCATCGGCTACGACAAGGCGTCGAAGGTGGCCAAGAAAGCGCTCGCCGAGAACAAGACGGTCCGCGAAGTCGCCGTCGACGAGGGCTACCTAACAGAGGAGGAGGCCGACGAGGTGCTCGACCCCGAGAAGATGACCCACCGCGGCATCCTCGGCGACGACTGAGCGAACGAAACTGGGGCCCGTTCCCGTCGGCGAGCGACACCTGACCGCACGCAACACAGTGTCGAGGAGACGAAACCGACAGACGGCGACACGACGTGCGAACAGTTCACGAAACGGGCGAAAAGCGACATCTTGATGGGGTGTGCGGGTGATTTTCCCGCCATGGTCGGGATGAACGTTCTACGCGAGTCGAAGGGTCGCGACGTATTGCTGTGCCGAAAGTGCGGAGCGGAGTTTCCTGAGGGCCAAGCGACCCGAGACGGCTGGCACTATCGATGCCCCGAAGACGACTGCGACGCCGAGGGACTCGGCGAAGGACTTCGGCGCGCCTGAGCGCCCGTAGATAGACGCTGTATCGACGCAAAAACGGACCGCTGCGGCAAATCGATGTCGGATGGATATCGACCCGTGTTGGACGCTATCATCCCTCTTCCTCCTTCATCCCCGCGCCGCGAACTCCTCGCGAGGGGTCGCGCCGTAATCGCGACGTGAGTTCGAGGTAACTCCGATACGTACTCGCGACGAAATCGTCGAGGCCGAGCGTCAGCGAGCGGGAGACTGAACCATTTTTACGCCCCCCGCGCACAGGGAGAGACAATGACCGAGTACGATTACGAGGAGCTGGGCCTCGTCGCGGGGCTGGAGATTCACCAGCAGCTCGACACCGCGACGAAGCTGTTCTGCGACTCGCCGACGGTGCGCCGCGAACCCGAGGAGGCGGCGCGAACATTCACGCGCTACCTCCACCCCACGCGGAGCGAACTCGGCGAAATCGACGAAGCGGCGCTCGAAGAGAGTCGCGTCGACCGCGAGTTCGAGTATCTCGCCTACGACACCACCTGCCTCGTCGAAGAGGACGACGAACCCCCGGCGGAACTTGACGCCGAAGCGCTCGACGTGGCGATGCAGATAGCCGAACTGATGGAGATGTCGGTCGTCAACCAGGCACACGTGATGCGGAAAATCGTCGTCGACGGGTCGAACACCTCGGGCTTCCAGCGCTCGTCGCTCGTCGCCCAGGACGGCGAGATCGAGACGAGCGAAGGTGCAGTGGGAATCGAGGATCTCCTGCTCGAAGAGGAGTCCGCCCAGCGCATCGAAGAGCGCGACGACGGCGTCCTCTATAGCCTCGACCGACTCGGCATCCCACTGGTCGAAATCGGCACGAAGCCGGACATCTCTTCGCCCGAACAGGCTCGCGAGGCCGCCGAAACCATCGGGATGCTGCTCCGGTCGACGGGGAAGGTCAAGCGCGGTCTCGGTACGATTCGACAGGACGTGAACGTCTCGATCGCCGACGGCGCGCGCGTGGAGATGAAAGGCGTCCAGAGCCTCGACGACATCGACGACATTGTCCGCAACGAGGTCGGCCGACAAGTCGAACTACTGGCCATCCGCGACGAGTTGCGGGACAGAGACGCCCACGTCGGCGACCCACAGGACGTGACCGACGTGTTCGCCGACAGCGATTCCGGTGTTATTCACGGCGCGCTCGACGCCGGCGGGAAAGTCACCGGCGTCCGCCTCGCCGGCTTCGACGGCCTCGTCGGTCGCGAACTCCAACCCGACCACCGCCTCGGAACCGAACTGTCGGACCACGCCAAGCGCCACGGCGCGGGCGGCATCTTCCACACCGACGAACTGCCCGCCTACGGCGTCACCGAGGAGGAGGTCGCGGCGCTGCGCGAGGCGGTCGGCGCGGAGTCCGAAGACGCGGTGGCCATCGTCGCTGCCGACGCCGAGACGGCGGACCTCGCCATCGACGCGGCGGCGGCGCGGGCCGAGGCCGCCATCGAGGGCGTCCCCGAGGAAACGCGCGGCGCGAACGACGGCGGAACGACGCGCTACCTCCGGCCGCTGCCGGGCGCAGCGCGGATGTACCCCGAGACGGACGTGCCGCCGGTCGAACCCGACCCCTCGGAGGTCGAGGTGCCGGAACTGCTCACCGAGAAAGTCGAACGCTACCAAGAGGTGTTCGGTCTCGACGCGGGACTAGCCGAGCAAGTGGCGTACGGCCGCCGGATGCCGCTGTTCGAGCGGGCCGTCCACGACGGCGCGGACCCGACGTTCGTCGCCGGGTTGGTCGAGAGCACCGTGACCGAACTGCGGCGCGACGACGTGGCGGTCGAGAACCTCGACGACGAGCACTTCCTGGCCGTCGTCGAACTCGTCACCGACGGTGACCTCGCCAAGGAGGGCGTCAACGAGGTGCTGACGCTTCTGGCGGAGAACCCACAGCTATCCGCCGAGGCGGCCGTCGAGGAGGCGGGGCTCTCCGGCGTGAGCGAAGACGAGGTTCGCGACGCCGTCGTCGACGTGGTCGAGCGCAACGAGGAACAGGTCGAAACGGAGGGGATGGCCGCGTTCTCCGGGCTCATGGGCGAGGCGATGGGTGCGCTCCGCGGCCGCGCCGACGGCGAAGTCGTCAGTAGCGTCCTCCGAGAAGAGATTCAAAAGCGCACCTGAGTCGAAAGTCGGGGGTCTCCGAGGTCGATTTCGACTCGCAGCGGATCGGGCTTCGGGGACCGTCGAGGACTCGTCTCTCCAACGTTTGCTCACTGTCTCTTCGACGTTTGCTCACGCCGTGTCGACGGGAACGAGCCTCATGCAACCGTTACTTCGGATCGTCACCTCGAACCCCTCGTAGTCGAACGTGACGACGCGACTGCCCGTCCAGTTCGAAGCGTTCGGCTCTCCGAACAGCGTTTCGAGGGCGTCCGGGTCGACGGTGGGGTAGAGGGGCGAAATTTCGAACGGCGGAGCGCCGCGAAGCGCCGAGACCGTCTCGACGAGCTCTTCGACGACGGAGTCGACGTGTGGGTTGAAGAGGGCGCAGTAACCGCTCGGGACCGAAGTGTCGCTCACTTGATTCTGTGTCGACATCGATCGCCTTACGATAGTGAGGTGTATAATACAGCGTATTTCCTCAAATTTGGCTGCTTCCACTCCCGCGAGAAATTCGCCCCTGACAGACTGACACGACGAGTCGACGGCGATACCTCGAACCGAGACAGCGGGCTAGCCGCGATGCACCGAACCGATATGGCGGACCTCGAACTCGGGATTACTCCTCGGCGAGTTCCTCGATGAGCGTCTCGACGCTGTAGCTCTGCAGCACGCGTTGGCTGTCGCGTAGCGTCGAGATGACGTACGTCGAGTTCGTCCGGTCGACTTCCTCGACGGCCTCGAACTCCGAGATGAGCCGTTCGACCATCTCGCTGCCGGTAAGTCGCGCGATGACGATAAAATCCGTCTCACCCATCGTGAAGTACGCCTGCGTCACCCCCTCTATCTCCATCAGTTTCTCGCCGACGTCCTCGTACGAGCCACTGTAGTCGGCCAGCACCTCGACGATGACCGTGACGCCGAGACCGAACTCCTCTAAATCGACGTCGTAGAGGTCGTTCTCGATGATACCGTCCTCCTTCAGGTTGTTCAGCCGGTAGTGAATCGTCGACACCGGGATACCCGTCGCTTCGTGGAGGCGTTCGGGACTGCCGGTCCCGAGGTCGGAGATGGCCTTCAGAAGCGTGATGTCGCGTTCGTCCATGGCCTGTCGGTTCGGACGACGCCCCTATGTAGTCACCGGCGATTGAAAGTTGAACGTTTCTCTAACTTTGCAATCATACAATCGAGGATTCTCTAACGTCGACTCCTCGATATCCGTCACGTTCTATCTTAAACGATTCTGTTGTAGACAAGTTTAACAACTAGGGCTAATTACGAACGTGGTACGAACCAATGTCTCTCCGTCGTCTCTATCACCAACATTCGACCACAGTGTTGTTTACCCTCCTCGCGGCGTTCTGGGGAACCTCCTTCGTCGCCATCGAGGTCGGGCTTCACTACGTCCCGCCGCTGTACTTCGCGGGCGCGCGCTACGCCGTCGCAGGTGCAGTCGTCTTCGTGTACGCTGTCGCGACGAGCGACCGGTGGCTCCCCTCGGGCCGCGACGAGTGGCTCGTCGTGAGTATCGCCGGCCTGTTTCTCATCGGCGCGTACCACGGACTGCTGTACCTCGGCGAATTATGGGTATCGGGTCCCGTCGCTGCCGTCGTCATCAGCCTCACGCCCATCCTGACGGCCGCGTTCGCGAGCGCGCTCCTCCCGTCGAAGGGACTCGGTCTCGGCGAGATCATCGGTCTCGCCTTCGGCCTCGTCGGCGTCGTCGTCCTCGTCGCTCCCGACCCGACAACGCTCGAACTGGGGTCGGTTCTCGGCGTCGCGCTCGTGTTCCTCAGCGCCGTCTCGTTCGCGCTCGGCTCCGTCCTGACGCGACCGCTCGAGTCCGACCTCTCGCTGATATCGATGGAGGCGTGGGCGATGCTGCTCGGCGCGGGGTCGCTGTTCGTCGTCGGCGCGCTGCGCGGCGAGTCGCTCGCGGCGGTCCACGTGACGCCCGTCGCCGTCGCGTCGTTCCTCTACCTGACGTTCGTCTCCGGCGTCGTCGGATTTCTCCTGTACTTCGAGTTGCTCGACCGAACCGGACCGACCGAGATCAACCTCGTCGGCTACGCCGAACCGGTGGTCGCGACGTTGGTGAGTGCGGCGTTCGTCGGTCACGTAGTCGAAGCGAACGCGCTCGTCGGGTTCGTCGCCATCTTCGTCGGCTTCGGCGTGCTGAAGCGCGACGCGCTCCGCGAGTTCGTCGTCGGCGACGCGCCGGTCGCGACCGACGCGTACCCGGACGCGGACTGATCGCGTAGCAAAGAATCGAGACCACTCCCTCCCGCGATTCGCGGTCAGTCGGCCGAGAACAGCGAGCGACGCGGCGTCATGGCCTCTTCGACCTGCGTCCAGACCAGCACAACTCCGAGCGCCGCCAGCGACGCGCCGAAGGCGAACGGGACGACGAAGCCGAACGAGACCAGAAAGCCGGCGGCCAGGGGACCGAAGGCGACGCCGAAGCCGAACGCCATCGTCAGCACCGAGAGCGTTGACCCTGACTTCCCGTCGGGTGCGAGGTCACCCGCCAGCGCGAGCGCGGGCGCGAACACCATCGCCCCGGCCACGCCCTGCGCGAACCGGGCGGCGAACATCAGCCACGGGTCGTAGATGACTCCCTGCACCAGCGTCGTCGGGACCAGAAGGACCGTGCCGGCCACGATGAACACCTTCCGGCCGTAGAAGTCCGTCGCCCGGCCGATGGGAACCTGCAGGAATATCTGAGCCAGGACGAACGCCGCGAACTGGAGACCGAACAGCGTCGGTCCCTGGTCGAGTCGCGTGTTGATGATGTCGCCCAGCGTGGCGAACAGCGCGATGCCGACCGCCATGAAAAAGGAGACGACGCCGAGCGTGAACACGGGGTCGAGAAAGCCCCGTCCGCTCCGGTCGAGAACGGAGAATCCGTCGAGAGCGCCCGCGTCCGCCTCGTCCGCCGCCGCGTCGGTCTCGATTTTATCGGGGTCGCGAATCAGCGAGAGGATGAGAAAGAAACTGACGCTCGCGGTGAGCGTGGCGAAGTAGAACGCCGCGTCGAAGCCGCTGAACTGGATTTGCGTTCCCCTCAGACCGACCGTGTACGGTCCGGCTGAGACGACGGCCCCCGCCGCGATGGGACCGACGCCGAAGCCGACGAGTCTGAACGTGTTGTACGTCCCCATGTTGCCGCCGCGGTTCGACTCCGACGCCAAGTCGTTGACTAGCGCGACGGTCGTCGGGATGATCAGCGCCCCGGCGACCCCCTGCAGCACGCGCAGTCCGACGAGGTGCCAGTACGCCGACGCCAGCGAATACGAAAAACTCGCCACGCCGATGAGCAGCAGTCCGGCCAGGACGAATATCTTTCGCCGACCCGTCCGGTCCGACAGTCGCCCGGTGAACGGCTGGAGCGGGCTGTTGACGAAGCCGAAAAGCGAGAGCACGACGCCGGTGACGGCGACCTCCGTCAATCCGAAGGTGTTCCCCGAGACGAGTTCGCTGCCGATGAAAAGCGGGAGAACGACGATGAGAAACGAGTTGCCCACCGACTCGGTCATCCGGGCCAACGCCAGCGCGAGCACCTGCGAGTTGACGCCCAGTCGGTTCGACATCAGTCCGAACTCACCGTACTTGACCGCGTCATACCCCCGGTTCGAAGTCTCGACGCAATACCGTTGTGGAAGCGGCGGCCGAGGAGCAAAAATCTCGTCGAGTTCCGCAACCGACCGGGACAGTTCGCTCGACCGCCGCGCTGCAAAACTATTTGCGCCGCTCGCGTGTCTGGACGGACATGCCGATTTACTTCGAAGACCTCACGGTCGGCGAGACGACCGAGTTCGGCAAGTACGAAGTGACGCAAGAGGAGATAGTCGAGTTCGCCGAGCGCTACGACCCGCAGTTCTTCCACGTCGACCCCGAAAAGGCTGAAGAGACGATGTACGGCGGTCTCATCGCCTCGGGCTGGCACACGGCGTCGATGACGATGCGGATGCTCGTCGACGGGTTTCTCTCCGACGCGGCCTCGCTGGGTGCGAAGGGCGTCGACGAACTCCGCTGGTACCGGCCGGTTCGCCCGGGCGACGTGCTGACCCTGCGCAACGAGGTACTGGAGAAGGAGGTCGAGAGCGACGAGCGCGGCCTCGCGCACGTCCAGACGACGACGCTCAATCAATCGGGTGAGGCGGTGTTCTCGATGGTCGGGGTGGTGATGTTCGGTCGCGAGTAGCGGTGATTCGAGGGACTACCGCCAGCGGTCGGGTTCGTCGTACTTCTCCAGCAGGTCGCGTCGGTGCCGGAGTTGTCGGTTCGTCCGCCGAAAGAGACCCAGAAGCGTCGAGATCTCGCGGTCGGTCGGGTGCGACCGGCCGACGAGACGGCGCATCAAGCGCGTCGTCTTCTGACGCTTGTGGTCGTCGTAACCGGTCGCGTTGAGCAGGTCGCCGAACAGGTCGTAGAAGCGCTCGATGTCCTCCTCGGGCGCGCGCGACCGTTCCACGTCGGGCAACTGTCTCTCCTCGACGGTCAACTCGCGGAGTTCGTACATGAGCACGGTCGCCGCCTGTCCGAGGTTGAGCACGGGGTACTCCTCGCTGGCGGGGATCGAGCAGATCTCGTCCATCCGCTCCAGTTCCTCGTTGTTCAGCCCCGTCCCCTCGCGGCCGAAGACGAGCGCTGTGCGCGTCTCGACCGATTTTAGGGTCTCACGGAGTTCGACGGGGGTCTTGAACGGGTAGCGGATGTGCCGACGGCTGTCCTCGTTCGTGATGGCCGTGGTGGCGACGGTGTGGTAGTTCTCGATTATCTCGTCTAACTCGACCGTCTCCGCGTTCGGGAGCACGTCCTCACGGGCGTGTCCGGCGAAGCCGTAGGCGTCGCCGTCGCGGTGCAGTTCCGGCGGGTCGACGAGTTTCAGTTCGGAGAGACCGAAGTTCTTCATCGCCCGCGCGATGGTACCGATGTTGCCGGGCGTCTTCGGTTCGACGACGACGACGACGGGTTTCTGCCTGCTCATTTCCGCGGATACTCTCGGCCGAGGTCGACGCCGTCGAGGTCCAGCTCCTCCGGTTCGTCCTCGTCGTCTGCGTCCGCTTCGGTCTCGGCGTCGCCGTCGCCGCCGACATCTGCCTCGTCCGCGTCGGGGCCGTACGCGCGCAGGTCGATGCGCTCGCCCTCGAACTCCTCGTTGAGGCGGTCCTGTAGTTCCTGGGCGTCGGGGGGACTCGGCATGTTCTCGGGGTCGGTCTCGACGTGTTCCATCCCGCCGTAGCCGTCGGGGGCGCGGCCACCGTCGGCGAACCACTCCTGAAACTCGTCGCGGAACAGTTCGTCGCCGACGAACTCGCGGCCGCCCGCCTCGCGGAACCAGTAGAGGAAGTCCGCCTCGTGCTGGTCGCAGAGGACGACTTCGTTGAGCGGTTCGCCGTAGACGATGGTCGCCTGTCGGCAGCGCTCGATGTTCTCGTCGCCGTGCACGAGGTAGCAGGCCTGACACGGCTTCTCTACGAGCAGGCTCAGGCGGAGGAGTCGCTGGCGGGGGTCCTCCGGAATCTCGTCAAGGGGTTTGAACTCACCCTCGTCGGTGAAGATTTCGGACTCCTCGAACCGCCATCCGCGGAGTCCGACGCTGACTTTCGCCATTAGGCGGTGGTAGCCGGCGGTCGGATAAAAAGCACGTGACTTCGACGATGCTGAGTTACTGCGCCACTTCGACCGCCAGCCTGCGCTCGACGTACTTCGCCAGCACGTCCGCTTCGAGGTGAACCGGGTCGCTGACGTCCTTCTCCGAGAACGTCGTCAGCTGAAGCGTCTCGGGAATCGCGGCGACGGTAAAGCTCCGGTCGCCATAGTCGGCGACGGTCAGCGACGCGCCGTCGACGGCGACGGCCCCCTTCTCTACGAGGTAGCCCGCAAACGAGTTGGGAACGTCGAAGACGAACTCGACGCCCTCGGCCTGCTCGCGGATTCCCGCGACGGTGCCCGTGGCGTCGACGGTTCCTTTGACGACGTGGCCGTCGAAGCGGCCGTCGGCGGGCATCGGTCGTTCGAGGTTCACCGCGTCGCCAACGCGGAGGTCCGAGAGGTAGGTGCGCCCCAGCGTCTCCTCGGTGGCGAACGCCTCGAACCAGTCGTCGCTCCGGCGTTCGACGGTGAGACAGACCCCGCTGACGGCGACGCTTTTGCCGACGGCGAGGTCGGTCGCGAAAGCGGTTTCGACGCGGAGACGGCGGCCTTCCGCGGCGGATTCGGTCTTCGAGATGGTACCGGTCGTTTCGACCAAGCCAGTGAACATGTGCTGACAGATGTGCGACCGTATGAAATTCGTTATGGTTCTCAGAACTGTTATTGTTTACTCCCGGTCTGCACCTCGCGCTCCGCCTCGCGGAGTCGGGAGACCCGGTCGCTCACCGACGGATGCGTCCGCAGGAACGTCCGGTAGACGAACGCCTCGTAGCGGTCCGAGTAGTAGGTCATCGTCGCCGGTCGGTCGCCCTCCGCGCCGAGCATGATCGGCTCGTCGGGTTCGACCTGTTCGGGCGAGACGACGGTGAACGCGGCGACGCTCCGGGCGCTCCGGAGGTCTTTGACCGGGTGTTTTCGGAGTTCCATATCGATGGACCCGAGCGCGCTCGCCAGCGACGCCGGGTCGCCGGTGATGGCGACGGCCCCGCGGTCGGCGGCGAGTTCGCGCACGCGGGAGAACGATGCGATGAGCGAGCGCCCAACGAACGAGAACAGACCGGCGACGAGGGCGACGACCAGCCCCGCAACTCCGATGACTCCGCTTTTACCTTCTCCGAGTTTCTCGGCGATGTCGTGCAATCGGCTCGCCGTCGCCGTTGGGAGCGAGAGCGCGGTCATCAGCGCCACGTCGCGGTTCTTCACGTGTGCGAGTTCGTGGGCGACGACGGCCCGTAGCTCCGCGTCGTCGAGCGCGCTGAGCATCCCGAGCGAGACGACGAGCGTCGCGCTGCCCGCCGTGTAGCCCGTGACGAACGCTTCGGGCGTGTCGTCACCGGACACCGCGATGGCGGGCATCGGAAGGTGGGCTTGCTGGGCGACGCTGCTAGCGATGCGGTGAAGTCGCGGCAACGTATCGGCGTCCACCTCGTAAGCGTCCACCTCACCGACGACACGCGCGCCCTGCGTGAGCTCGAGCGCGGCGAGCGCGAGCAACACGATGCCGACGGGGACGAGCGAAACGTGCCACGGGAAGCCGAGAGACATCGCGGCGGCGCCGAATCCAGCGACGAAGGCGACGACGAACGCGACGGCGACGACGAGGAGGACGACGGCGAGCGCCATTCGAGTCAGGAGGGACCTGTCGATACGTTGAACTCTCATTCAAATTCTATAGCTCCGTCGCTCGTCGAGAATCGTCGTTACGCACTCTGGCGTCCATCGATCTTGTTTCGGACAGCCCGTTGATAGTTATGGACGCCATTCCGCTCGGAAAACCCGACTGAATCCCCGAACTACCGACACCGCACGGCCTATCACGGATGCGTCCTACCGGAGATACATGCGAAACGTGGACGCCGCCGGTCTCGGCATCGGCGACGACTATCCGCCCCGTATCATGGGCGTACTCAACGTCTCGAAGGAGTCGCCGTACGAACCAAGCGTCTTCAACGACGTCGCCGAGGCGGCCGACTACGTCGACACCGCGCTCATCGACGAGGGCGCAGACATCGTCGACGTGGGTCTCGAATCGGCGAACAAGCGGTTCGAGGTACTCTCCGCGGAGGACGAACTCGAACGCCTCGACACCGCAATCGAGGTGCTGGAACACGTCTCCGGCGACGCGGTGTTCTCCATCGAGACGCGGTACCACGAAGTCGCCGACGAGGCGCTCTCGCGCGGCTTCGACATGGTCAACGACATCTGCGGCTTCGCGGACCCGAAGATGCCCGCTGTGTGCGAGGCTCACGACGTCGCCATCGCCAAGATGGCAAGTCCGCCGGACCTCAAACGACCGGGAGCGGTCGAGGACGTCGACGACATATACGAGGCACTGAAGCGCAACGGCCTGACGGACAAGACCATCGTCGACCCGGCGTTCGGCGGGTGGTCCGAGGAGAAGACGCTCGAAGACGACCGCGAGACGTTCCGTCGCCTCCGGGAATTTCGCGGGCTCGGTCAGCCGATTCTCGTCTCCATCAACCGGAAGAACTTCCTCCGCGAACTCGCCGGCCGCTCCACCGAGGCGGCGCTGCCGGTCAGCCTCGCCGCCACCTCCATGGCGGTCGAGCGCGGTGCCCACGTCGTTCGCACCCACGACGTGACGGAGACGCGCGATGCGGCGCTCGTCGGCGCAGCGTTCGCGCGAGCGCGCGTCCGCGAGGACGGCGACGAGAGCGACGTTCGGGTCGAGGAACTCGACGTGACGACGCCGCACGAGGCGGCCCGGCACATCGAACGCGTCGGCGGCGACGAACGGGCCGCACCCGAGTTCGTCTCGAACGTGTTCGAGTTCTCGTCGCTGTCGCCCGAAGAGCGCGGAGCGCTCGTCGCCGCGACGAAGGAGTCAGGAGCGATGCTCGTCGGCGGCGACACGGGACGGGCGCTGCTCGTCGGTACCTCGGGTGCGATCACCCGAACTACGACCGCCGCATCGGGTGTCTCAGATGCCTTCGACGACGTTCTGGAGGAAGTCGCGGAAACATTCACGTACGAGAAAACTTATGGCGAACGGGCCTGAACCGAGCAAGTGGACGCCGGAACGGCACGCGGGTAGGGGTACTTGGTGCCACTCCGGCCCATACCGTAATATTATCGCCGAGCGTTCGCCCCGCGAACACCGGCGACGCGATTCGACGTGCGTAGCGACGCGAACCCTCACGAACCGCGAGCGACTGCCCTCTCGGCCGAGGGGGTCCGCGGCGTGAACTTCGAGACGTGGGAACCCGTCTACGAGCGGCTACTCGCGGAGTTCGGGTTCGACCGCGAGGCGGACGAACGCGCTCGCGACGAACTGGCGGAACTCAGCGAGCCGTTCGACGAATCGCGTCTGCGCGTCGTCGACGGCGCGAGCGTCGCCGTCGTCGGTGCAGCACCGTCGCTCGCCGACGAAGTCGACCGCGCCGCCGCCGCGGACTACGTTTTCGCCGCGTCGACGGCCGTCGACGTGCTGTGCGACCGCGGCGTCTCGGTCGACCTGATGGTGACGGACCTCGACAAAAACCCCGAGACGGCCCGCGAGTTGACCCGGCGAGGCGTCCCGGTAGCGGCGCACGCCCACGGCGACAACCGCTCGGCGATTCGCGAGTGGGTCCCGCGGTTCCGGTCGGAGAACGTGCTGGCGACGACGCAGGCAGCCCCCGTAGGAGCCGTCGTCGACTACGGCGGGTTCACCGACGGCGACAGAGCGGCGTTTCTGGCCGACGAGTTCGGGGCCCGGGAGCTGAAATTCGCCGGATGGCAGTTCGACGACCCGACGGTCGACGAGACGAAAGCGAGAAAACTCGCGTGGGCCGAGCGTCTCCTCGGGTGGCTGGAACGACGCCGAGGCGAGCAGTTCTCGGTGCTCGACGGACGGCGGTCGGCCCCCGAACCGCTCGACGAAGAGGGACGAGATTTCGGCGACGAGACGCGGGAGTGAGTGGAACAGGGGTCAGCGAGCCTCGTTTCGTAAGTTTCGTTAGTAAGTGCGTATCAAAATAGTTATGACCGACGGCTATTTATCGTGAATCGATTGTCGATGCTGACGGTTTGAGCAACCGATACAGTACACGTGAAGGTGGTGGAACCGCTCTGTGGTTTCACGCGCATCGGCAATCTCTCATCTCTTGTTTCGACGCCGATCAGCGACGCGACCGTCGGACTCGGTCGGTGGTGACCGCCGTCAGTCGACGAACGCACCGTCGACGGCGTCGTACTCTGCCTCGAAGTAGCGAACGTCGCAGTGCGTACAGGTCGCCGCGATGACATCGTAGTTCCGGCAGCACGATTCGACGGTGCGCTCGCCGAGTTCGACCGAACCACCGCAGGCCGGACAGCGCTCGACGCAGGCGCGAAGCCCGCTAAGAACCTGCCCGCGAACGTCGACGGAGAGTCGGCGCCACACGTCGGAGCGATCGGCGAGTTCGGCGCTCGCCGCCATGTCCGCCGCGAACGCCTCCCGCGACTCCCACTGGCCCAGCCAGTCGTCGTCGAACCACGCGGCCACGGCGTTTCCGTGGTCGCTCAGCGACACCCGTTCGGCGTCGACGCCGAGCGTTTTGGCGAGCTGGCCGACGCCTCCGTCGCCCTCGCGTATGACGTCGATACGGCGGTACCACGCCCGCTCGAACGACGCGTCGAGGAGCACGTCGTCGTCGCCGTAGCGGAGCGCGTTCACCTCGAAGAGGAACGCCTCCGCGTCGAACGTCGCAGGGTCGAACGCCGCGGAGTCGGGCGGGGAGTGGCTGTTCGGTGAGGACTCGTTCGAAGAGAGGTCGTTCGGTGGGTTGTCGACTGACGACGTGCGTGCGCGCGGAGGCTTGTCGAAGCGCCGCAGGAACCAGTCGGGGAGGTACCGCTTCGTCAGCGCGGGCGTTCCCGGTACGAGATAGCCGCGGAGGTAGACGAGCGTCAGCGAGACGCCGAGCGCGAGCGCTGCGACCGGCGGCGAGACGACGACGAGCGCGAGCGCCGCGGCACCCGCGAGAGCGACGTTGACCGCCGTACAGGGGATGCAGCGATTCTCGCCGGTGTACTCCGGCGTTCTCGCGCGTTCGAGTAGTGTTCGAATCATCGAATTTGGGTTTCCGTCAGCCACGTCGACGCTACCGGCTAATTCGCCTCGGGTGCTATAGGTATGTGGGGCGTAACCGGCCACCGGACGGACATTTCCGAAAGGGGAGCGCCGCGTTTTCCGTCTCCGTCGGCGGCGCTTACGGTTCGAGCACGACTTTCCCGGTCGACCGTCGGTTCTCGATGTACTCGTGGGCGGCGGCGGCCTCCGAGAGCGGGAACCGCTCCCCGACGACGACTTCGAGGTCGCTGGCGGCGAGCAACTCCGTCAGTTCGGGCACTGCCTTCAACACCGACTGCGGGTCGTGCTGCATCGCCCGTCCGAGGTGGAATCCGACGACCGATTTGTTCTCGAAGAGGAGGCGCGTCGTGTCCGCCTGCGCGGGGTCGCCACTGGCGACGCCGTAGGTGACGAGTCGGCCGCGGTAGTTCAGCGCGTCGAGACTCGCGTCGAACACGTCGCCGCCGACGCCGTCGAGGACGAGGTCGACCCCTTCACCGTCGGTCTCGGCTTCGATTACCTTCTCGAACGCCTCCTCGGTGTAGTCGATCGGGTGGTCGAGACCGAGACGCTCCGCGAGGTCGAGTTTCTCCCGGCTGCTGGCGGTGCCGAACGACTCTGCGCCCGCGGCGTCGGCTAACTGCACCGCCGCCGTCCCGACGCCGCCGGCGGCAGCGTGAATCAGCACGCGCTCGTCGGGGTCGAGACTGCCCCACTCGTGGAGACAGCAGTGCGCCGTGAGAAACTGCACCGGAAAGCCGGCGGCCTCAGCGTACTCCCTCCCCTGCGGAACGTCGAACAGGCCGTTCGCCGGCGTGACGACCTTCTCGGCGTACGCCCCGCCGCCGGTCATGGCGACGACCCGGTCGCCGACCTCCTGGTCGACTCCTTCCCCGACGGCGTCGACGGTTCCGGCGGCCTCCATCCCCGGCACGTACGGCGGTTCCGGGCCGCCGCGGTAGTGACCGCGCCGCTGCATGATGTCGGCGAAGTTGACGCCGGCGGCCTTCACGTCGATTCGAATTTCGCCCGGTCCTGGGTTCGGTTCCTCGACGTCGACGGGTTCGAGCGCGTCAGTTCCACCGAACTCGGTCACACGAATCGCGCGCATGGGGTCGCATAGGGGGCGGTCGCCGATAAGTTTCGGTGAACGGAAACCCCGTTGTACGCTGTTTGTGACGCGCCGCGTCTGCCCCGCTCGCAGTCGATCTCGAAGTTTTCTCACGGCCGAGCGCTAAAGTACCTTTTAGCGAGCTGTTTTCCGAACTGATCGCCGATTCCCGAGCGCGATGCCAACCGAACACGAGACGGACGCGGGCGAATCGAGCGCGGGAGATAGTGAGTTCTCGACGGGGACGACCATCGTCGGACTCGCGGCGGCGGACGCCGTCGTGTTGGCGACGGACCGCCGCGTCAGCCTCGGCGGGATGGTGTCGAGCAAGTCGACGCCGAAGGCGCTTCCCGTCGGCGACCGCGCGGCGGTGGCGTTCTCGGGGACGCTCTCGGGCGCGCAGGCGCTCGCCGACGAACTGGCGACGGAGGCACGGTTGTACGAACTTCGCCGCGGCGACCCGATATCGACGACCGCGCTGGCGTCGTACACGAGCAACCTTCTGCGCGAGAACCCGATGGGGGTGATGCCGCTCCTCGGCGGTGTCGACGGCGTCACCGACGCGGCGCTGTACCAGTTCGACGGCGGCGGCGGCCTTACCGAGCACGACGCCGTCGCCGCCGGGAGCGGCGGCCCGTACGCCTACGGACTGCTCGAATCGGTCGACACCGGGGACTTGGATGCCGACGAGGCGCGGATCCTCGGAGCGCGAGCGGTCGCCGCCGCGAGCGAACGCGACCTCGCCAGCGGGAACGGTCTCTGTCTGGCGACGGTGACGGAATCGGGCGTCGAAATCGAACAGTTCGACGACACCTCGGCGGTCGGCAGTTAGTCGAAAGCGACCGGTCAGTTCGCCGATTCGGCCGCCTCGACCGCTTTGGCCGCTTCGGTAGTCTCGCTCTCTTTGGGAGTGGTGGCGGAGTCGCCCGCGTCGGGGGCGTCCAGCGGGTCGACCGATCGGCGTTCGGCGTCGACGACGGTCGGGCCGTCGCCGACGAGCAACTGGAGTTCCTCGTCGCCGAGTCGCGTCGTCACGCGGACGCACCACGGGTCTTCGGAGAGGACCGCCTCGCGCCACTCCGACCCGAGGTTCCACAGCGGTCGGTCGGCGAGGCGTTCGCCGTGGTCGGCGTAGAAGGCGACGACGTCGGCGCCGGCGACTGGGTGGCCGTCCACGGCTGCGGGGGCGTCGGTCTCTCGGCGGTCCACATCGCCGATGTGCTCGGCGCGAACGTCGTCGCCGTCGACCTGCAGGAGGAGAAACTGGAGAAGGCGAAAATCGCCCGGAGCGGTGGATACCGTCGACGCCTCCGACACAGAGGACGTTCCGGGTGCCGTGAAGGCGCTTGCCGGCGGCGGCGCGCAGGTGTCCGTCGACGCGCTCGGCATCGAGACGACGTGTCAGAGCTCGGTGCTGAGCCTCGGAAACCGCGGTCAACACGTCCAAATCGGGCTGACGACGCAGGACGAACAGGGGATGGTGTCGCTGCCGACGGACGCGATGGTGATGCAGGAGATCGAGTTCATCGGGTCGCTCGGCATGCCGCCGACGCGCTACGACGAGATATTTCGCCTCGTCGCCAGCGGGAAACTCGACCCGAGCGCCGTCGTCTCCGAGACGGTGGGTCTCGACGACGTCCCGGAGAAACTCGACGCGATGACCGACTTCGAGACGGTCGGCATCCCAGTCATCGACGAGTTCTGAACCGAGACGGCTTTCTCGCCGGTAGCTTAACGGAAACTGCGTCCTTTCGCACCGTATGCAACTACACTGGCACCGCCGCGACCTGCGGGTGTCGGACAACCGCGCGCTCGCGGCGGCGGCCGAGGACGCCGAGCGTCGCGGCGAGGTCGTTCCGGTGTTCGTCTTCGACGACCTCGTTTTGGAGCACGCGGCCGCCTCTCGCGTACGGTACATGCTCGACGCGCTCGCGGAACTCCGAGAGCGATATCGCGGCCGCGGCAGCGACCTCGTCGCCGTCCGCGGCGACCCCTCGACGCTGCTCGTCGACCTCGCCGAGGAGTTCGACGCCGAGCGAGTCGTCTGGAACGACGACTACTCCGGACTCGCCGAGGAGCGCGACGAAGCGGTTCGAGACGCGCTCTCGGAGGCGGGAATCGAGTACGAGTCGTTCTGTGATCAAGTTCACCACGAACCCGGTGAGATTCGGACGAACGCGGGCGACCCCTACTCGGTGTTCACTTACTTCTGGAAGAAGTGGCGCGACCGCGACAAGGACGAGCCGTATCCGGAACCCGGCGCGGAGCAACTGGCGTCGATAGACGAGGACGAGGAGCTTCCGATTATCGAGGAGTTGGGCTTCGAGGAACCCGAAGCGACGATCCAGAGCGCCGGGACCGACGTGGCGCGCGAGCGACTCGCGACGTTCTGCGACGACGCCATCTTCCGCTACGCGGCCGACCGTGACTACCCGGCGCGCGGGGCGACCTCTCGGCTGTCGGCGGACCTCAAGTGGGGCACTATCGGCATCCGCGAGGTGTACGAAGCGACCGAACGGGCGAAGTCCGAGACCGACAGCGACGAGGCGGCGTCCGTCGAGGAGTTTCGTTCGCAGTTGGCGTGGCGCGAGTTCTACACGCAGGTCCTCTACTTCAACCAGCGCGTCGTCTCTGAGAACTACAAATCGTACGAGAACGACGTCGAGTGGCGCGACGACGAGGAGGGGTTGCAGGCGTGGAAAGACGGGAAGACGGGCTACCCCATCGTCGACGCCGGGATGCGCCAACTGCGGGAGGAGGCGTTCATGCACAACCGCCTGCGGATGGTCGTCGCCTCGTTTCTGACGAAGGACTTGCTCGTCGACTGGCGCGAGGGGTACGACCACTTTCGGACGCTGCTCGCCGACCACGACACTGGGAACGACAACGGGGGGTGGCAGTGGGCCGCCTCGACGGGTACCGACGCCCAGCCGTACTTCCGCGTGTTCAACCCGATGACACAGGGCGAACGCTACGACCCCGACGCCGAGTATATCAGACGGTACGTCCCCGAGTTGGCGGGCGTCGACGCAGACACGATTCACTCGTGGCACGAACTGTTGGACGAAGAGCGCGGAGACGCCGCTCCCGACTACCCCGACCCCATCGTCGACCACGCCGAGCGACGCGAGGAAGCGATCTCGATGTTCGAGCGGGCGCGCGGCGGAGCGGAGGAATGAACTCCGGCTCGTAGACGGGCGAACTGTTGACCACCAATCCGTCCTCATGCGGTGCCAGAAATCCTGCAATGACGTTCAGAACGCCTCCGGTTCGGTTCTCGGTGTCGAAGATTCATCGTTCTTGGGGAAGTAATTATAAACCTTACTCACGTCGCGAACAACGACAGGGTGGGCCGACACCGCGTGGAGGCCATCCCACCGAACAGGTACACATGGAACACGAGAGTTCACAGCAGACGGTAGATGCGGAGCGTACGGCACCGTGGGGAGAGCAGATCGTCGAGGGATTGACGACGTACGGCGAACGGGCAGGCGACGCCCTGCTGTACAGTTCGGGGTACCTCGCGGTCATCGCGATGGTGGAACTCGCCATCGTGATGACGATTCTCGGCATCGAAGCGAACCCCGCGCCGCTGGTCGTGGCACTCGTCACCTTCGCCGTCTACTCGTACGACCGACTCGTCGATGTCGATGCCGACGAGATGTCGAATCCGCGTCAGTCGGCCTTTATCAGGCGACACCGCGACGTACTGTATCTGCTGGCGTCGGTCTCCTACGGGTTCGCCGTCGCGCTGTCGGTGCTCGGCGGGCCGTTCGCGCTGGCCATCACGCTACTGCCGGGAATGTTCGGCGTGTTGTACGCCTCCGACTGGATTCCGAGCGTCGGCGTCCAAGTCGCTCGGTTCAAAGATATTCTGGTCGTCAACACGGCCGTTGTGGCGTTCGCGTGGGCGGTCACGCTGACCTTCCTGCCGCTGACGTTCGCCGGACGGATGTTCACCCCCGCCGCAGGCGTCGTCTTCTGCTACTTCTTCCTGCGTTCTTTCGTCGACACCGAACTGCCCAACGTCGGGGACATCGAGAGCGACCGCGCGTCCGGCGTCTCGACGCTCCCCATCGTCCTCGGCGTCCGAGGAGCGCGCTACGCGCTGTACGGCGTCGACCTCCTCTCGCTCGGTCTGGTCGTCTTCGCGATCGGCACCGATCTCGTCTCGTCCGGCGTCGCTGCGGCGATGGGCGTCGGAATCCTCTACTCGCTGGTGCTCGTCTCCCGAATCGGACGGACTGACGACTACGAACTGCTCAACCTGGTCTCGGAGTGCGAGTATCTCCTAGTCGGTGGCGTGATGGCCGCAGTCGTCGTCTTGGGCGTCTGAGCGGGGCGCAGCTCGACCGGTCCGGGTCGAGCGGAACCGTCACCGAGGCACCGTTCCGTCGGTTTCTTAATATGTGAGCGGTCACATCGGACAGTACACCGGTGAGCGCACTCAGCCAACTGTACGTCGTCGTACTCGCCACCGTCGGTATCGGGTTGACCGCGGCGCTACTCGCGTGGCGCGAGCGGCCCGAACCGGGAGCGACGCCGCTGGTCGCTATGTTGGCTGGGCAGAGTTGGTGGTCGGTGTTCTTCGCGTTCGAACTGCAGGCGACGACGCTCGCCGCCAAGGCGTTCTGGTCCGACGTTCAGTGGCTCGGCGTCGTCGTCATCCCCGTCGCGTGGGTGTTGTTCGCGATGGAGTACACCGGCCGCGACCAGTACGTGCGACCGAAGTACGTCGCGCTTCTCTCCGTCGTTCCCGTTCTCACCGTCGTTCTGGCGATGACCGGCGCCTATCACGACTTACTCTATACGGGGTCGGAGCTCGTCGAGCGGGGCAACGTTGACGTACTGCGGCGAATCGGCGGCCCGTGGTACTGGGTGGCCGCCAGCTACACTTACCTCCTCGGGGCCGTCGGGTCTGTTCCGTTGGTCGGCTACGTACGGAGTGAAACCGCACAGTTCCGCGGTCAGAGCGTCGCACTCTTGGTCGGCACTGCCGCGCCGTGGGCGAGCAACGTCCTCTTTCTGTACGGGGCGGTGCCGATTCCGGGACTCGACCCGACGCCGGTCGCGTTCGCCGTCTCCGGCGTCGCCTACCTCGGTGCGCTCACCAGATTTCGGCTGCTTGGGACCAGTCCCGCACCCAACCGCCGGGCGCGACGGCTCGTCTTCGAGCGCATGCAGGACGCCGCCATCGTCGTCGACAGTCACGACTACGTCGTCGACATGAACGAGAGTGCGACGGAGATGCTCGGGACAACGCCCGGAGAGGCGCTCGGTCGACCCGCTCGGGAGGTCCTCCCGAGGAACGGCAACGTTCCCGACATCGGCACGACGTCGGAGTACGTCTCCGTCAACGAACGGAACGGACAACGACATTACGACGTCGCCGTGACGCAAGTCAGCGACTTCCACGGCCGGAACGTCGGCCGTGTCATCTCCTATCACAACGTCGACGAACACCTGCGTCACCAACAGCGCCTCGAAGTGCTCAACCGCGTCCTCCGACACAACATCCGCAACGAGACGAACGTCATCTACGGCTACGCAGACCTTCTCGCGGACGAAGGCGGCGCCGAGAGTGACCGCGCCGAGATAATCAAAGAACGCGCGATAACCATAGCCGACATGGGCGAGAAAGCCAGACAGATCGTCGATATCTTCGAGCAGGTTCGTCAGGAACCGCGGGCAGTTCCGTTCGACGACCTCGCGTCCAAACACGTCGCCGACGCCGACGAGCGCTTTCCGGAGGTCGACCTTCGGGTCGGGCCGCTCCCCGCCGGCGTCCGCGTGAACGCGGTTCTCGGCCCGGCGCTCTCGAATCTCGTCGAGAACGCTGCTGAACACAACACCGAACCCGGCGCGCGCGTCGAGGTGGACGCGACCGCTTCGGACGGATGGCTTCACGTCGTCGTCGCCGACAACGGACCTGGCATCGACGACCACGAGCGGGCCGTGCTCGAACGCGGAACCGAAACGGCACTCGAACACGGCAGCGGTCTCGGTCTCTGGCTGGTCACGTGGGCGGTCGGCATCGCCGGCGGGACCGTCGAGTTCGAGGAGAACGATCCGACGGGATCGGTCGTCACCGTCGAGGTGCCGGTCGTCTCGTCGGCGGGCAAGTCGGACATCGACTCGAGCAGCAACGAGACGCGTGCGGAACCGAGCGAACCCACGACGGTCGACGACTGACCCGCTCGGGTAACGGCTTTCTCCTCGGCGGGCGCACAGCCACCATGCGCGTAGACATCGTCCTCTACGACGGCTTCGACGAACTCGACGCCGTCGGCCCGTACGAAGTGTTCTCGACCGCAGCGACGTTCGGCGCCGAGTTCGACGTTCGACTCGTGACGCTCGACGACCGCGACTCGGTGACTGCGAGTCACGGTCTCCGCGTCGGCGTCCACGGCGTCCTCCCCGAGGCGGACGCGGACGACCGGCCGGACCTCGTCGTCGTCCCCGGCGGCGGGTGGAATGACCGAAGCGAGGCAGGGGCGAGAGCGGAGGCCGAACGCGGCGCGATTCCCGAAGCCGTCGCCGACCTGCACGGTGCGGGAGCGACTGTCGCGTCCGTCTGCACCGGCGGGATGCTGCTGGCGACCGCCGGACTCACCGACGGGCGGCCCGCGGTGACCCACGGCGGCGCGCTCGACGATCTCCGGGAGTCGGGCGCGGAGGTCGTCGACGCCCGGTTCGTCGACGACGGCGACCTGCTCACCGCGGGCGGCGTCACCTCGGGCATCGACCTCTCGCTGCATCTGGTCGAACGCGAGGCGGGGGCGGAGATCGCAGACCGCGTCGCCACCGAACTGGAGTACGAGCGTCGAGAGACGCCGTACCAGGGGTGATCGACGCCCGGAGAATCAGTCTGTCGACGGGAGAGACACCTCTCGAAGAGAGTCTCCGCTAGTGTCAAAAGACGGTACGTTTAATCGCCTCTTCGTTGAGCATTCCCACGGAATGGCAACTTACGAACTTCCCGACCTCCCGTACGACTACGACGCGCTCGAACCGTCTATCGACGCGCGAATCATGGAACTGCACCACGACAAGCACCACCAGGGCTACGTCGACGGCGCGAACGCGGCGCTCGACAAACTGGAGCAGATGCGCGAGAACGGCGACTACGGCGACATCAAGGGCGTCGAGCGCAACCTCGCGTTCAACCTCTCGGGCCACGTCAACCACACCGTCTTCTGGGAGAACATGTCGCCCGACGGCGGCGGCGAACCCAGCGGCGAGCTCGCCGACGCGCTGGACGAGCACTTCGGCGGCTTCGACCAGTTCAAACAGCACTTCTCGGAGGCCGCCAAGGGCGTTGAAGGCTCCGGGTGGGCGTTCCTCGCCTACGACCACGTCGCGGACAAGCCCATCGTGACGATGGCCGAGAACCACCAGAACCAGACGCCACAGGGTGTGACGCCGCTTTTGGTGCTCGACGTCTGGGAGCACGCCTACTACCTGCAGTACGAGAACGGCCGCGGCGACTACGTCGACAACTTCTGGGACGTCATCAACTGGGACGATGTCGCCGAACGCTACGAGCAGGCGCAGAACGCCGACCTGCTCGGCCAGCACACCCACTAAAGCCGTCCGCTCGCGTCATCGGCGGCTGCACTCCTCCTATTTTTCTGGCCCGACAAGGGTAGTTCGCGAACCCGGAGCGGCCGGAGAGCGCGCCTGAGCGGGCCGCGTCGGGTGTCGCGTGTTATCGTATCACTCCTCAAACTTTAACACCGTTCCGGAGTATCTGATAGACTGGAGGTATCATTATGAGCTACGAACTCGACCCACTCCCGTACGATTACGACGCGCTCGAACCGCACATCTCCGAGCAGGTGCTCACGTGGCACCACGACACCCACCACCAGGGTTACGTCAACGGTTGGAACTCGGCGGAAGAGACACTCGCAGAGAACCGCGAGTCCGGCGACTTCGGGTCGTCGGGCAGCGCGCTGCGCAACGTGACCCACAACGGCTGCGGGCACATCCTTCACGACCTGTTTTGGCAGAACATGTCGCCGGAGGGCGGCTCTGAGCCGTCGGGCGAGCTCGCTGAACGCATCGAGACCGACTTCGGCTCCTACGACGCGTGGAAGGGCGAGTTCGAGGCCGCCGCGAAGAACGCCTCGGGCTGGGCACTTCTGGTGTACGACTCGTTCTCGAACCAGCTGCGCAACGTCGTCGTCGACAAGCACGACCAGGGCGCACTCTGGGGGTCACACCCCATCGTCGCGCTCGACGTGTGGGAGCACTCGTACTACTACGACTACGGACCGGCGCGCGGCGACTTCATCGACGCGTTCTTCGAGGTCGTCGACTGGGACGAACCCAGCGCACGCTACGAGCAGGCACTCAAACTGTTCGAGTAAGCCGACAACCCCGACAATTTTTTTTCGACGCGACCCGTGACCGACCAGGGAGAGACGTCGCAATCCGTGCCGGGAGCGGAGACGCCGGGTCGGTCGCCGTCGACGGTCAGTCACACGTGCTCGGCATGAACTCCTCGACGGGCGTCTGCTCGACGGCGGCGACGATCTCGTCGTGGAGTCGCGCGAAGTCGTGACCGCCGTTCGGACGGTCGAAGCCGGCGAAGACGCCGACGCGGTGGTCGCAGTCGGCGAGAAAGGTTCGGAACTGTTCGGTGTGCTCGAAGCCGCGAACCGTGTAGGCGTACTCGTCGGCGAACAGCGACTCGTACGTGTCCCGGGTGACGTAGCCGTAGCGCTCGTTGTCGACGAGCGCGTCGACGTCGAGCGTCGAGCGGTCGTCCGCGACGTCCGAACGAACGTACAGCTGTTCGTGCGTCCACTGGTCGAACAACCACACGTCGCGAAGCGACTCGCCGCCGAACTGCCGAATCGCCGCGAGGAGTCGCTCTGTCGCGTCGCTCATACGACCTCCATTCGTCGATGAGTGATAATCATTTTTGTGATAGATTGGACAGTTGTCAGACGTTTGTCGCACGTGGTACCGTACTCAAGATGGTTTCTCCTCTATTATATAATCAACACGTAGTACACAATAAAATCGTGTGCCGGTCGGATTGTACGTCGCTGCGCGACCGCAGGAGTTTACGACGGGGCGGGCGTATCTGGATCCATGCCACGACCGAAATCGGAGTTCGAAGAACTGTTCCCGTGTGACTTCTACACGCCCGAGGAACTGTTGGACGCCGACCAAATGTACACCGTCTACGAGATCGCCCGCCTCCTTCAGGGACTAGACGCCGACGCCGAAATCGACGAGGGAGTCGAGGATATCCTCCTCGACTGGGCGATTCCGTGGATAATGCGGAACTCCGACGAGATGGTCGTCGCCGAACCGCCCAGCGACGAGGAACCCGGCTACTACGGGTTGCGAGACGACGGGGACGACTGACGGATGCGACTGCTCGTCGCCGGCGGTGACCGCGTCAACGCCGGAAAGACGACGTTCTCGGTCGGGTTGCTCGCCTCGCTTCGGCGCAACGGCCGCGCGCCGGTCGGCTTCAAACCCCGTGCGGGCAATGACTACTGGTTCGACCACGACGACTACCGTGTTGCCGTCGACGCCGGGCGACTGTACGGGAAGGACGCCCGGAAACTCGCGGCGGCGAGCGTGGGCGACGTCGACCCCGAAACGATAAACCCGGTTCACCGCCTCTGGCGGCCGACGCCTGGCCGAACCGGCCTGCTCGGCGAGAGCGGCCGAACGTTTCTAGTCGACCGGGTGACCGGCGAGAGCGGCCCCGAGTTCGTCGTCAATGCGGTGGCGGAGGCCGAGGGACTACTCCCGGAGTCGATGAGCGATTCGCTGCCGCTCAGTGGCGCCGTTCGCGTCGAGTCTGTCCCCGAGTTCAACGAGGTGATGCGCGAGCGGTACGTACCCGCGGCCGAGCGTCTCGCACGGCGCGTCACGGCGACGGAGACGAGCGTCGCCGAGTCGTACGCGGACATCGCAGTCCCGCTCTCGGACGTGACGTTCGACGCAGTCGCCGTCGTCGACCCGGGCCGAGCGCGCATCTACGATGGCGAGCGATACCTAAAGGCCCGCGACGTCGCCAGCGGCGGGCCGCACGAGGGTCAACTCGAAGAGTACGTCGATAGTATCGTCGAGATGATAGATCCGCTGGCGACGGTCGACTTACGGGCGCTCGGGAGCGCTGTCCGCGGGGACCCCGACCGGGTCGCCGACGCCTACGCCGAGGCGTACGGCGCGCTGGTCGACGCGGCGGAAAACTGACCCACGCATCGCTCCTACCCGAGTCTCGCGGCGCGAGCGGCCATCTCGACGTGGTCGTACGGTCGGCGAGTGACGCTCGGTCCGTGACCGACATGCATCGCCGCGAGCGAGACGTCGACGCGGGCGAGAACGCGGTCGATGCTCTCGACCAGCCGTTCCCGATTCCCTTCCGGCAGGTCAGTCCGCCCGAACCCACCGTTCTGGAAGACGAGGTCGCCCGCGAACAACACGCCGGGGTCGGCCGAGTAGAAGCAGAGGTGGTCGTTCTTGTGTCCGGGCGTGTGGAGGGCGACGTACTCCTCGTCGCCGAGTTGCACGCTCGACTCGTCCGCGATCTCGTTGTCGACGGCCGGTTGGTCGGGGTCGAACCCCCACGTCTCCGCGTCGAAGGCGTCGCGGACGGCGTTGACGTTGCCGACGTGGTCCGGGTGGGTGTGAGTGAGGACGACGGCGTCGAGCGTTTCGACGTGCTCGCCAATTTTCGGCACGACGTCGAAGTTCGCACCGGTGTCGACGAGGACGGTTCGTTCGCCGTCGACGAGAAACGCGTTGCTCGTGAAGGCGGAGATGCCCTGTGCGAGGTTCCGAATCATACGACCGATTCGCGCGGGGAGAACTCGACTCCATCGGTCCGCCACGAGAGCGATCGACCGCCGGCGTCAAAGAGAGTCTTTTTGCGCCCCGAGTCACCTCACCTCCGATATGGACGTACGCCTGCTCGAAGCCACGCCGAATCCCGAGAAACTCGTCTGCAAGGGCGCGAGAAACGACTACTCCGCCGGATTCGTCGGTAGTCAGTCGTTCGAGGAGACGATGGAGACCGTCGACGGCGACAGCCAGCGGGAGAAGATGGAGACGCTCATCGGCCATCTGCTCAGCCACGGCCACTTCGGGCCGTTCGAGCATCCGCAAGCCACGTTCGCCATCGAGGGCGTCAGTCGGTCCTGCATGGCCCAGATCACGCGGCATCGACACGTGAGCTTCGACGTGCAGTCGATGCGCTACGTCTCCTTCGACGACGTCGACCCCGAGGACGTGGCCGCGGGCGAGATGGTCGTCACGCCGCCGTCGGCGTCGGACCCCAACTGGGTCGGCCGCAACCAGAAGACCGGCGCGGTCGACGAGGAAACCGTCGAGAAGCGAAAGGAGGTGTTCCGCGAGTCGGTCAGTCGCTCGGTCGCCGACTACCAGGAACTGCTGGACCTCGGGATGCCGCCGGAGGACGCTCGGTTCGTGCTTCCGATCGGCACGGAGGTCAACATCGTGATGTCGATGAACGTCCGGATGCTGATGCACGTCGCCGACATGCGCGCCGCCGCCGACGCGCAGTGGGAAATTCGAGAACTCACCGAGTCGGTGCTGGAGCTCGCCGAGGAGTGGTGTCCCATCACGTTCGCTCACTACAACGAGAAGATGCGCAACCGGAAGAACCGCCTCGCACCGTAACCGGGGATGGAACTCGCGCTCATCGCCGCCGTCGCCGACAACGGCGTTATCGGCGTCGACGGCGACATGCCGTGGCACTACCCCGAGGACCTCCAGCACTTCAAGGAGACGACGACCGGCCACCCCGTCATCATGGGCCGGCGGACGTACGAGAGCATCGCCCGACAGCTCGACGGTCCGCTGCCGGGACGGACGAACGTCGTGCTGAGCAGGGGCGAGATGGATCTCCCCGAAGGCGCGGTTCACGCGGACTCGATAGACGCCGCGCTGACGGCGGCGCGCGAGGCCGTCGACGAGAGAGACGCGGTCGGCGGCGATGGAGACGGCGAAAGCGACGAGGGTGACGGGCGCGAGGAGGACGCCGAGGGGGACGGGAACGACGGAACCGTCTTCGTCGTCGGCGGGGCGACGGTGTACGAGCAGTTCATCCCGTGCGCCGACCGACTCGTGTTGACCAAGATACACGAGTCGGTTGAGGGCGACACCGAGTTCCCGACGTTCGACCGCGACTCGTGGGTCGAAGTCGAACGCGACGAACGCGGCGAGTTCGACTTCGTCGAGTACCGCCGTCGCGAGTCGTAATCGGGAGAACGTACCGCTCGCGCGTGTTTGCGCACCCTTGCGAACCTGAGAGTTCGGGCAGGCGGTGATATCGGCTAAAATTCGTCTTAGCGAGAGTTTTTCCGGGCGGGCCTCGTAGACGGGTCCGATGACCGGCAGCGTCCTCGCACGGACTAGTCGAATCGGCGGTGATGGTCGATGAACAACTCGAATCAGCAAGCGTACGACCGGGGCACCTCGCTGTACTCCCCGGACGGCCGAATCTATCAGGTTGAGTACGCGCGCGAGGCGGTCAAGCGCGGCGCGCCCGTGGTAGGCGTCCGCGCGGCGGACGGCGTCGTACTCGCCGCCCGGACCCGTTCGAGTTCGCCACTGATGGTCACCGAGAGCATCGAGAAACTCCACAAGGTCGACAACCACGTCGGCGCGGCCAGCGCCGGCCACGTCGCCGACGCCCGGCGCCTCGTCGACTACGCCCGACGGGAGGCGCAGGTCAACCGCCTCCGCTACGGCGAACCGGCGGGCGTGGAGGGACTCACGAAGGAAGTCACCGACTTCATCCAGGAGAACACCCAGCGCGGTGGCACGCGGCCGTTCGGCGCGGCGCTGCTCGTCGCCGGCGTCGACACCAGCGGTCCACGCCTGTTCGAGACGGACCCCTCGGGCACGCCCCACGAGTGGAAAGCCGTCGCCATCGGCGGCGAGAGCGCGACCATCCGCGAGTATCTCGAAGAGGCGTACGACCCCGAGATGAGCGTCGACGACGGGGTGACGCTCGCCGTCGAGGCGCTGCTCGAAGGCGCGAAAGACGACGACATCGACGCCGAGAGCGTCAGCATCTCGACGGTCGACGAGTCGGGGCACCGCACCTACGACACCGACGAGATCGCTACCATCATCGACGGCATCGACACCGGTAGCGACGACGAGTAACTCGCAAGACAACCCTCGTCACCGCCGACCACGACTGTTTTTGCGGACGGTCGGCGAACGGTCGGCGATGGCGACGCTTCGTCGAATCTTCGTCTACCCGATCAAGTCGCTCGACGCGCAGGCGGTCGACACCGCGCGCATCGTCGAGAACGGCGGTCTCGACGGCGACCGGCAGTTCGCACTGTTCGACGCCGACGGCCGGTACGTCAACGGCAAACGTAACCGCGACACGCACCGACTCCGCTCGGCGGTCGACTTCGAACGCGAGGCTGTTCGTCTCGAACCGCCCGAAGGCGAGGCCCGGACGTTCACCCTCGACGACGACGAACTCACCGACTGGCTCTCGTCGTACTTCGGCGAACCCGTCACGTTAGAGCGCGAGCGCGCGGGCGGGTTCCCCGACGACACCGACGCGTCGGGACCGACGATCATCTCGACGGCGACGATCCGGGAACTCGCGTCGTGGTACCCCGACATCGACGCCGAGAGCATGCGCCGCCGCCTCCGGCCTAACCTCGAAATCGGCGGCGTTCCGCCCTTCTGGGAGGACCGCCTCTTCGCGGGTCGCGACGAAGTCGTCGAGTTCACCGTCGGCGACGCGGACGGCGACTCCGATGACGGGATCGCGTTCGACGGCGTCAACCCGTGTCAGCGCTGCGTCGTCCCCTCGCGCGACCCCGACACCGGCGAGGAGTACGACGGCTTTCGCGAACGGTTCGTCGAGAAGCGCCGCGAGACGATACCCGAGTGGAGCGGCGGCGACTGGTTCGATCACCACTTCCGGGTGATGGTCAACACCCGCGTCGACGAGGCCGACTGGGGAGAGACGCTCTCGGTCGGCGACGAACTGGAGATACGCGGGACGGAACCCGCGTAACCTCGAACCGAACTACCACCCCGAGAACTTGTCTCGCCTGTAGAGGTCGAGTTCGCTCACCGTGGAGTTCGTCTGCTTCGCGGCAAAGGCGATGGCGTCGGCGATCTCCTCCGGTTCGGTCACCTCGCCGGGGTCAAATCGGTCCTCGAACGCCTCGTCAATCTCCGAACCGAACTCGGTTCTGACCTCGGTGGGGTTGACGACGCTGATTCCGACGCCGTCCTCGCCGACGGCCGCTTCGACGCTGTGAGCGAATCCACGGAGCCACCACTTCGTCGCCGCGTACACCGGGTTGGCGGGACGCGGGAACTTTCCGGCGAAACTGCCGACGAAGATGAGGTTCCCGGTCGTCTCGCGGAGGTGCGGAAGCACTGCGCGCGTGGTGAAGAACGCCCCGTCGACGTTCGTGTCCATCATCGTCCGGTACTCCTCGGTGGAGATGTCGACGCCGGAGCCGCGCCCCAAACCGGCGTTGACGACGGTGATATCCAGTTTCCCGAACCGATCAACGGTGTCGGCGACGACGGATTCGACCGCCTCCTCCTCTCGAACGTCCGCCGGGACGACGAGCGTCTCGACGCCGTAGTCGGCTTCGAGTTCGTCGGCGAGTTCGGTGAGTCGCTCTTCGCGACGTGCGGAGAGCGCGACGTTCGCGCCGTCGGTCGCCAGCGCCCGCGCCGTCGATGCGCCGATTCCGGAACTCGCGCCCGTTACGAGCGCGATGCGGCCGGAGAGTTCGTCTGCCATACGTACCGATTCTCGGGCGGTGACTTAGTTTCCGAGGCCGGTGCAAAAACGGGACGACGCTCTGCTCCACCGACGGCGACAACGCTGATTGTGCTTCGTCGACTATCGGAACCCATGTCGTCGAACGGGCGAATGCAGGACATCTCGAACTTCTACCGGGAGTACGCCCGCGGCGGTATCCACGCCGCCAGCGCCGCCGCGATGACCGCGTTCGGCCTGCTCACCATCTACCACGAAGCGTTCGCCGTGTTGGCGCTGCTTTCGTACGTCGTTCCGGCGCTCTACATGTACGCCGAATGGGGAAGCGAGGACGGGCAGAAGACCGAGAACGGGGACGACCGGAGCACCGAGACTGGCCGTTCCGACCCCTCGGCGGCCGGGAGGCCGGCCGAGAAGCCGGAGGAGCGGGTCGACGGAGACGGGACGGGTGGCGGCGAGAGTCGCGGAGGCGATGGGATCGTCGGGACGCACGAGAGAGACGAGCGTAGCGACCATCTCACGGAAGACGAACGCAGCGAACCTCGATCGACGCCGGAGGGCGATGTCGGCTCAGTCGGCTCAGTCGGCGACGAGAGCGGTGTGAACGACGAGGAGTGGGTCGACGTCGACTCGCCCGTCGGCGTCGACTTCTCCGACGTGGTCGACGCCGAGGACGGGGTGTACGCGGTCGGAGAGGACGGCTACGTTCTCGCACGGGCGAACGGCGAGTGGTCGGCAGTCCTCGAAGACGGTCCCGCGGCGCAGGGCGAGAACCTGACCGGCGTCGACGCCACCGACGACGGGCACGCCGTGTGGGTTGCGGGCGACGGAGGCGCGCTCGGCAGGGTCGACGCGGCGTCGACCCGACACACCGACCACTCCGCGCCCGACGGCGACACCAGCACCCTGTCCGATATCGCCGTCGTCGGCGAGGCGGGAGCGGAGGTCGTCGTGTTGGTGAACGGGTCGGGGGAGGTGCGCCGCGGCGAGTACGACGGCGAACGCGTGCGGTGGGAAGCCGCCGAAAAGCCCGGCAGCGGTTCGAGTTTTTCGGCCGTCGCGTTCGTAGACGACGGCCGGGGGTATCTCGCGGACACGAACGGATCGGTGTTCCGGACGACCGACGGCGGCGAGACGTACGAGGAGCTCGGCATCGACGACGCCGGGACGCTGACCGCCGTCGAACCGGTGTCCGACAGAGCGTCGAACACCGAATCGTTCGTCACCGAGGACGACGGCACGGTCCACCGGTACGACGGAGCGCGGTGGACGCCAGTCCGCCCGACCGACGAAGGACTCTGGGCGATGGTCGTCGAAGGCGATTCGGACCGCGTCGTCGCGGTCGGCGAACACGGGACGGCGCTCGACGGCAACGACGGCGATTGGCAGCGCCGGGAGACGCCGACCGACGAGACGCTCCGCGGCGTCTGCGCCGCGACCGACCGGCAGGTCGCCGTCGGCGATGACGGGGCGATACTGGAACGACGGCGTGCGCGACTGACGACGGAGCGTCCGCGCTGACAGACGGGACCCGACGACCCGTCGCAGACTGCCGACACCGTCGCGGACGCCTGTCACCCGTCGCGGACTGCCGACACCACGCCTTTTAGGATACGAGCCACTAACTCCAGAGTATGCACGTACTGACTGGTGGGACAGTCGCGGACGCAGACGGGACACGGGACGCGGACGTCGCTATCGAAGGCGGTGAAATCGTCGCCGTCGGCGACGTTCCCGAGGGCGATAGCCAGACGGACATCTCCGGGCAGGTCGTCGCGCCCGGCCTGATAGACACGCACGTCCACGTGATGATGGACGGACGACCCGACGTGAGCACGATTTTCGACGATAGCCCCTACACCGCGAGTTACCGGGCGACCGCGAACCTCGAAGCCGCCGTCGAGACGGGCGTGACGACAGTTCGCGACCTGGGGAGTCGCGAGACGTTGGCGCTTGACGCCGGGGCCGCCGTCAACGACGGCCTCCTGACCGGACCGCGGGTGCTCGGCTCGGGTCAGAACATCGTGATGACCGGCGGTCACGGGCACGCGTTCGGATGCGAAGCCGACGGCTCAGACGAGGTGTTGAAAGGCGCCCGCCAGCAGTTGAAGCGCGGCGCGGACGTCATCAAGTGTATGGCGACCGGCGGCGTGCTGACCGAAGGCGCGGTGACCGGGTCGCCCGAATTGACGGAAGAAGAACTGCGCGCGGCCGTCGAGGCCGCGAGCGCCAAGGGCGTCCCAACGGCCGCACACGCGCACGGCGAAGAGGGAATCAAGAACGCGGTTCGCGCCGGAATATCGAGCGTCGAACACGGGACGTTCATGGACCGCGAGGCGGCGGAGATGATGGCCGACAACGGGACCTACTGGGTGCCGACGGCGAGCGCCCTCGTCAACATCGTCGAGAACGGCGTCGAGGCGGGTATTCCCGAAGAGGCCGTCGAGAAGGCGGAAGACGCCGCAGCCCGGTTCGAGCGCGCGTGGGAACACGCGCTGGAAGCGGGCGTCGACATCGCGATGGGGACCGACGCCGGGACGCCGTTCAACTACTTCGGCGACATTCCACGCGAACTCGAACTGATGGTCGACTACGGTCTCGAACCGGACGCCGCGCTGGAAGCGGCGACGGTGAACGCCGCGGAGCTCGTCGGCCGTGACGACATCGGCCGCGTCGCCGAGGGGTACCGCGCCGACCTCGTAGTGCTCGAGACGGACCCCAACGCCGACGCGACGGCGTGGCAGTCCCCGACGGCGGTGTTCGCGGGCGGAGAACGGGCCAGGTAACGAGTCAAATAATCAACGTGAACGATTTACATGGTCGTGCGACGGTCAGCACGGAGCGATTATGAGAGCAGCAGACACAGTCGATTAGTGTCACAAACTCTTTTGCCCACCACTGAGTGTATCCGGCCGATGCACCGCCGGGCAACGTTCGTCCTGCTCGCCTTCTTCCTCGTCACGTCGGCGGTAGCCCCGCCAGCGATGGCGTTTTCGGGGACGAGGGCTGGGGGGACCGCCGCCGTTTCGACGACAGACTCGATGGCGGCGATGCAGCAGTCGTTCGACAGCAGTGAAGTTCGAATCGTCGTCCACGAGGACGGCTCTGCTCGGTGGACCTTCCACTACGAACAGACGCTCGCAAACGAGACGGAGAGACAGAACTTCCAAGCGTTCGCCGACGAGTTCAACAACAGCGACACGCCGCTGTACAACGGTTTCAAAAGCGAGTCGGAGTCGCTCGTCAGAAGCGGTGCGAACGCCACCGAACGGCCGATGGACGCCCAAAATCATACGCGGCAGGCGTACGTGACCGACAGTCTCGGAAACTCCATCGGCGTCGTCGAGATGTCGTTCGTCTGGACGGGCTTCGCGCAGACCGACGACGACGGGACGGTGACCGTCGGCGACGTGTTCGAGGGCGGCCTCTACATAAGCGAGAACCAGTCACTGGTCGTCGAAGCCGGTGAGAACCTCGAGTTCAAAAACGTCACGCCAGCGGGGACGCAGTCGAACACGAGCTCGCTTCCGGCGAGCGACTCGGTGACGTGGATGGGCGAGCGTCGGTTCACCGACAACCGACCACAGGTCGCGTTCGTCCCCGAGGGAACCCAGACCATCGACGCCGGCGCCGGTGGAAACGATGAGGGAGCGAACGGCACTGACGACGTGACGACGACGCCCATCGGCAGCGGCGGCGGGAGTATGTGGCTCGCCGGAGCGGTTCTCGTCGTTTTCGGCGGTGTCGCTGCCGCGCTGTGGTACCGGCGCGGCCGCGAGGAGACGGTCGAACCCGTCGAGGGCGAGACGGCAGACGGCTCCGAGGCTGCGGCCGCACCGCCGGAGCCGTCAGTGTCCGACGAGGAGTTGCTCTCGGACGAGGACCGCGTCGTCTCGATGCTCGAAGACCACGGCGGACGGATGCGGCAGGTGCGCATCGTCGAAGAGACCGACTGGTCGAAGTCGAAAGTGAGCATGCTGCTCTCGGAGATGGAAGACGAAGGTCTCATCTCGAAACTCCGCGTCGGCCGCGAGAACGTCATCAGCCTCGACGGGCACGAACCCGAGGCGACGAAGTCACCGTTCGACGACGAGTAACGCACGGTGCGACAGGACGGGACACAGTTCCGTCGAAACGCAAACGTTAAACATCACTCGCGGATAGTAGGAGATGCGCTCCGTTGGTGTAGTCCGGCCAATCATCTTGCCCTCTCACGGCAAGGACCAGGGTTCGAATCCCTGACGGAGCACTTTTCCTACTACCGAACCGCCGAGCCCGACGAGTCGTGTTCGATTCTCCGAAAATGCGACGAAGGAATACGAATCAGAGAGTGAAGCGAGTCGCGTTCTCAACGAAACGGAACACGAACCGTCTGAGCCTCATCTACTGTCATTTAACCGCTTGCGAGCGGGACGTCGCGTGTCGTAGTCAGAACAAACGGTCATGAAGGAGAAAACCGGCACCGATCATCAGTTTCTCAGGGGGCTAACCTCGATGACGTCCTCCCCGAAGACGACCACCTCGAAGCCTTCGTAGTAGAACGAGATACGGGGTCGACTCCCTTCACGGCTTGTCGACTCGTCGAACAGAGCGTCGAGCGCGTCGGTATCGAGGGTGTAGAACAGCGAAGACAGCTCCAGCGGGTCCCGCCGGTCGACGGCCGCCAACACAGCAACCACCGCCAAGCTAGGTTCGTCACGACTGCTGTCGTAGGGCGCCCGAAAGACATCGTCTTCGGGGTGGTATCTGATCGTGTCTATGGAGTCGACGAATTCGGTCGAATTGGGGTATCGGACAGGTGGTTTCTCGCACCCCGCGGATTTTCCGGTCATCGTGTTTCTAGTGTCTCCGAAGCCGCGTAAGGCTAGATTTTGCTCGTGCAACCCGGTTATATACTCACCGATCACGTGTCAGCTAGTTCGGGGTGGCGAGGGTACTCGCTATCAGTCTCCGCGTCCCTCGCTGTAATCGCGAGGAAACCGCCTGTCGGGTAATTCCGAGCGCGTCGGCGATATCTTGTTGTGTGGCTCCGCGCGGAGAGTCGAAATATCCGCTCGTGTACGCTAACATCAGCGCTTTGCGTTGACCCTCTGTCAGGTCGTACTCTTGGTCGGGGGCGAGCGTCGATAGCGCGTGGAGCTGAGAGAGTTTGACGGGAATACCGTGGTCTCGGCAGTACGCTTGGAACTCCGAGATTGCCTCTTGGGTAGTGCTTCGGACCTCGAACGTCCACCGGTCCTTCTCCCCGATTCCGGAGACGAGGTCGACATCGGTCTCGACGAACGCGGTCAGGACGGTGTCACGGCTAAAATCCCAGAGAACGCGGAGGAGCAACTGGTCTCCCACCTCGTCGATTACGGTGATGGTCTCTACTCCGCCGTTGTCGGCGAGACGAGAGACGGTCTCGTTCACTCCGTCAGCGTGAACCCAGAAATACGGGACGGTCTCCCTGTTAGTGGAGACGAGCCGGTCCAGTTCTACGGTCGCGTCGGGGAGTTCCTCGAAGATACGACGTAACGGAAACTCGGTTACGTCAACGGTGAAGGACGCTTCGATAGCCACAACGACCACTGGCGTTCCGAAAGCGTGAACTGAGCGTTTTAGTGGGGAGTTCACGTGCCATCGACTCCGGTTGCACTGTCGACTCGTGATGACGATGGAAGAGAGACGACAGCACCTCTGCAGAAGACACAGGGAGGCCATCGAGGGGTATGGCGTCGGCAGTGGCTGACCGCATCATCGCACTGTTCGACACCTGTGAACGTCCCGAGCGCGGCGCGAGTAATCAGCCGAACAGCCGGCGTAGGAGCGCGTTCGAGGAGTCGTTCCCCGACCCGTCGTCCGTCGAGAGCGTCCCCTCGGACGTAATCTCGGCGCTCGTCATCGCCTTCAGCGAGTCGGTGATGGTGTATCCGGGGGTTTCGACGGTGACCTCGTCGGACCCGGAAACGTCCACCCATCGGAGTTCGAGTTCGTAACTTCCGTCAGCCTGAATCTTCGATGCTTCCTGCTGGCCGGAGGCTTCGTGGTACGCCCACGCGCCCTCGTCGGCGTGTTCGGGGTCCGTCTGACCGACGATAGTTCGAACGTCGATAGAGCGGTTCGTGTCGGACCCGGCCATCGGGTACTCGCTGTCGACCCACGCGCGGTAGCCCTCTTCGATTGCGAAGACGTTCGTGTAGCCGTTCTCGATGAGTGTCGCCGCCCGCTGCGAGGAGAGGTAGTTCGGGCAGTCGCAGTAGACGACGATGCGGTCGGATTTTGGCCAGTCGGCTGTCGGGTCGTTTCGCTCAAGTCCGTCGGGAGCGATGCTCTGGGCCGCGCCGAACACGTGCGAGACGTCGTACGCGGCCGCGCTGCGCGCGTCGACGATACGGGCTTCACCGCGCGCGTACCAATAGTACGCAACGTCGACCGGAACCAACGGGACATTGACGATGCCGGAGTCGCGTTCGACCCGGTTGGTCGGGAACTGACCCGTGTCGACGGTCCGCTCCGCGGGCACTGTCTCGAATTCGGGCGGATAGCCGTCGAGCGGGGCCGTTTCCTCCGGCAGGTCGTCGCCGTGTCGCGGTCCGTCGAGGTCCTCGAACGAGCCGGCGGCGTCGGCGGACTCGTCGACGGAGTCATTGGTGGCGGCGTCGGTCGTCTGGTTCGACGCCGCGTCGGTCTCGGTCGGGTCGGCGGTCCGTGTCGACTCGTTCGTCGGCGTGCCCTCGTCGTCTCCCGAGGACGCACATCCGGCGACACCGATAGTCGCCGCCGCCCCGAGCGCCTGGACGTATCGGCGTCGTGTCGTGTCTTTCGATGGCATTCGTACCCAGCGCTCGAGTCCGACGAGACTTTACTATCGACATGATAAGCCGAAATCGGTCGTTTAATCGGTTCTCGCTGGATCCCGTCGGCGACCGTTGTGCTCGGTTTCGAACGGTTCAACCGTTCGGGCGAGGGGCATCGACCGACGAGAGGGTGCGGATCGAGTGGTTACCGCGTTCATAATAATATTCATAGCGGTTCTCCGATGAATTGCGTCGCGTCGAGCGCGGTGTTCCGGGCAATCGAACTCTCACAGTCTGTGAGATCACACCCGTTCTCCGCGACCACCCACCACACGGGTTCGACGGCCCTTTGACCCGAGGGCAGTCGGATCCGCCAACCCAACTCTCCCCCTCGTCTTTCGTCGGGGCACAGCCCCGACTGTGGTGTGTCAGGTGAGCCGATTTATTCCCTCTATAACTACCACCCGCGAGACCGAACTACAGACAATGTTCGGAACCAGCGGTATCCGTGGAGCAGTCGGCGACGACGTGACGGGGGAGTTAGCCCTCGCCGTCGGTCGCGCCCTCGCCGCAGAGGGCTACGACCACGTCGTCCTCGGACGCGACGCCCGGGAAAGCGGTGCCTTCCTCGCCAACGCCGTCGCCGCGGGTGCACAGGAGTGCGGCACGAACGTCACCCGCGTCGGCGTCGCGTCGACGCCGACCGTCGCACGCAGCGTCGCCGAGTTCGACGCCGACGCTGGCGTCGTCATCACGGCCTCGCACAACCCTGCGACCGACAACGGCATCAAACTCTGGACGCGCAGCGGCCAGGCGTTCAACGCCGAGCACCGCGCGGCCATCGAAAAGCGGATTCGAGACGAGTCGTTCGAGCGCGCCGACTGGCGGACCGTAGGAGTCGAACGGAAGCGAAACGACGCTATCGAAAACCATATCGAGGCGCTCGTCGCCGCAGTCGATCTCGGGCGCGAACTCTCCGTCGTCGTCGACGCCGGGAACGGGCCCGGCGCGCTGACGGCGCACGCGCTCTCGGAACTCGGCTGCGTGGTGACGACGCTGAACGCGCAACCCGACGGAAGCTTCCCCGGTCGGCCGAGCGAACCCACCGAGGAGAACTGCACGACGCTCTGTTCGGTCGTCGCCTCGACGGACGCCGATCTCGGTATCGCACACGACGGCGACGCCGACCGGATGATGGCCGTCACCGAAGACGGTGAGTTCGTCCCCGGTGACCACCTGCTGGCGCTGTTCGGCCGCCGCGCCGCCGGCGACGGCGAACGCGTGGCCGCCCCGCTGAACACGAGCCTCGCCGTCGACGACGCGCTCTCGCCGCAGAGAGCGACGGTCGAACGAACGCCCGTCGGCGACGTGTACGTCGCCGAGGCCGCTAGCGACCCCGCCGTCGCCTTCGGCGGTGAGCCGAGCGGCGCGTGGATCTGGCCCGACGAGACGCTCTGTCCCGACGGTCCTCTCGCCGCGGTGAAACTCGCCGAACTCGTGAGCGTCGAAGGCTCGCTCGAGACGCTACTCGGCGAATTGCCGCGCTACCCGACGCTCCGCGACAGCGTGGAAGTCGAGGACAAGACGGCGACGATGGCGGCGGTGGCCCGGCGCGTCAACAACGAGTTCGACGAGGTGGACGAGATGGACGGCGTCCGCGTCGCACTGGAGGATGGGTGGTTCCTCGTCCGCGCCAGCGGGACGCAGCCGCTGGTCCGCGTGACGGCGGAAGCCCGCGACGAGGCGCGCGCGCAGGAACTGTTCGACGAGGCGTACGCGATGGTCGAGGAAGCCGCGAAAGCGTCGGCGTAGCGCGTTCGCCTCGCGTTACCGACGAGGGTTCTCTGGCTTCGGTTTCTCCTCGTCTCGGGTAGCGCTCCGCGCTGTTCTCGCGTTCTCTCGTTCTGTTCTTTCGTATTTCTCGTGTTCTGTGCCCGTATTCTGTCTCTCCGTGTCCCCGTCTTCTGTCCTTTCGTGCCCCTCGCTTCGCTCACGTCGCTGTCAAAATCGAGAGCGAGTGCCGTAGCACTCCGGAGGGAGAGTCGATCGGGCGGGAAGTCGAAGACGAACTCGGTGGGTCGGGCCACCGGGCGTCAAAAGAGGATGGTCCGCGGGGTTAGCTCACTCGACGGTGACGCTCTTGGCGAGGTTCCGTGGTTTGTCGATAGAGCGACCCAGCAGGTTCGCCGTGTGGTACGACACCAGCTGGAGTTGAACGTTCGCGAGTAGACCGGCCAGTGCGGGGTCGGTGTCCGGAATCGGGAGGTGCGCGTCGGCGGCGTCGACGGCGGGGTGACCCTCGGGGGCGACGGCGACGATGGGCGCGCCGCGAGTCTGCGCCTCCTTCGCGTTCGTGAGCGTTTTCTGGTCGTCAGTGCCGGTGAACACCGCGAACACCGGCGTCTGGGGCGTGACGAGCGCCAGCGGGCCGTGTTTCAGCTCGCCGGAGGCGAACCCCTCGGCGTGCTCGTACGTGATCTCCTTGAACTTCAGCGCGCCCTCGACGGCGACGGGGTAGCCGAGGCCGCGACCGATGAAGAAGAACGCCTCGCTGCCGAGGTAGCGGTCGGCGAGTTCGTGGGCCTGGTCGCCGTCGAGCACCTCGCGGACGTCCGCGGGCAGCGAGCGCAGCGACTCGAAGAAGTTCTTCGGGTCGTCCCACGGCAGGTCGCCGGTCACGTCCTCGCCGACGCAGTGGCTGAGCAGACAGAGCGCCGCGACCTGCGAAGAGAACGTCTTCGTCGCCGCGACGCCGATTTCCGGTCCGGCGCGGACGAGGAGCGTCTCGTCGGCCTCGCGCGAGGCAGTCGATCCCTGCACGTTCGTGACGGCGACGGTCCGGGCGCCTTCCGCGTCGGCGCGTTCGAGCGCGCTGAGGGTGTCCGCCGTCTCGCCGCTCTGGGTGACGGCGACGACGAGCGTCTCGTCGGTGATGGGGTCGGAGGTACCGTACTCGCTGGCGCGGAAAGCGCGGGCGCGGACGCCGGCAGCGTTGAGCAGTCGCGCGCCGTACAGCGCCGCGTGGTACGACGTTCCGCAGGCGACGAACTGTACTTCGGTCACGTCTTCGAACGCGTCGAGTTCGGTGAGCGTTACGCCGGTTTCGTCGATTCGGCCGTCGACCGTGTTCGCCAGCGACGTCGGCTGGTTGTGAATCTCTTTGAGCATGTAGTGATCGTAGGAGCCTTTCCCGGCGTCCTCGGGGTCCCAGTCGACGGTGTCGATCTCGCGGGAGACGGGTTCGCCGCCGACGGTGGTCATCGTGACGCTGTCGGGTTCGACGACGACCATGTCGCCGTCTTCGAGGTAGACGACTTCCGCGGTGTGTTCGAGGAACGCAGGCACGTCGCTAGCCAGGAAGTACTCGCTGTCGTCGAGTCCGAGCACGAGCGGCGACCCCTGTCGCGCGGCGTAGACGGCCTCGAATCCGTCGACGATCGCGGCGATAGCGTAGCTGCCCTCGAGTTCGCGGACGGTGCGGCGGAATGCCTCTTCGGGCGTGCCGACCTCCCCGAGATGGGAAGCGATGAGGTGCGGGACGACTTCCGTGTCGGTGTCGCTGACGAACTCGACGCCTTCTGCTTCGAGACTCGCCTTCAGTTCCTCGTAGTTCTCGATGACGCCGTTGTGGACGACGGCGACCCGACCGGACTCGTCGGTGTGGGGGTGGGCGTTGTCGTCGGTCGGCGCGCCGTGCGTACTCCAGCGCGTGTGACCGATGCCGACGTTACCGCTCGGCTCCGCGCCGCGAATCGCGCTTTTCAGCTCCGCGACTTTCCCCGAGCGCTTGTGGACTTTGATACCGGTGCCGTTCTTGACGGCGACGCCGGCAGAGTCGTAGCCGCGGTATTCGAGGCTCTCTAACCCCGAGACGAGCGCGCCGACGGAGTCCGTCCGGCCGACGCGAGCGATGATGCCGCACATCTACATTACCTCCGTGGTGTTTCGAGCCAGAGGGCGGGCGTGTCGGTTGATTTCGGTGCTGCGTCCCGATAGGGCGGAACTGTCGCGGACCATACTTCGACCTCCCACCCTGTATCAATTACTATGAACGAGGTAATGAGAACTTATTTCGCCGCTAAAGACCGTTTCAACCTGCAACAGTAACAACCACGGCACCCGCCAGGGGTTCCGGTGGTGTCGGTGACGGTCGCGGAACCCCCACCGAAAAACCCGTCGCCGACACACCGACAGTTCGATACCACGTCTTCGAGCGCGAGATGGGTCTGTCGTCGGCACACCCACCGGCGCAGCCAGCGACACGCCGTAGTGAGGCCGTCGAGTCGATTCACACCGAGTCGACAGGCAGTACGTTGCGTCTCGTCGTCCGACCGACAGCGTCACCGCGTCGGAGGAGGGTTGCGTGTCCGGGCGGGCCCTCGCGTCGTCGACTGGCAGATCGAGTGACGCGGAGGGCGAATCGGACGACGCCGAGTACGCGCTACCGTCTACGTCTCCGAAAACAGGTCTGACTCCCCGGGTGCCGGCGGCTCTCGACGATCTCAAGCGATGGCAGCGTCGACGGCCGAAGAACGGTGACAGCAGCTGCCGACGGCTCGAACGTCACCGAAGCGCCGAGTCGGCCCAGTCGGGCGTCTCGTCGGTGAGCGCGATGACATTCTCGCGACCGACGTTTATTTTCGTGAGTTTGCCCTCCTCCTCCATCCGCGAGAGGAGGCGGCTCACTTTCGACTTCGACCACTCGGTGCGCTTGACGATTTCACTCTGTTTGAGTCGCCCGCTCTCCTCGTGTAGCATCTGCAAAACGCGGCCGTCGTCCGATAGGGGAATCTGTGGGTCGAACGACGCCTCGGCGGACGGTTCGGCGGGGGCGCGTCCGGCTTCGATGGCGTCTCGTTCCTCGTCGGAGCCGGTTTTGAGCGCCGCGACGAGCGCATCGCCGCGCGTGTGGACCACCGTGGCGATGCTGCGGTCGCTGCGACGGTACCAGACGCCGAGCGCAGCGAGTAGCGCGAGCGCAAGCCCGACGAACCCGACCGTCGTCGTCGGATTCGTCGGGTCGGATCCCAACGCGAACTCCGTACTGTCGGAGAGTCCGTCGCCGTCGGTGTCGGTGTCGAGCGGGTCGGTACCGTAGACGGTGGCCTCCGCGCTGTCGTTGAGACCGTCGCCGTCGGTGTCGGGGTCGAGCGGATCGGTGTTGTGCTCGTCGACTTCCGCGCCGTCGAGGAGACCGTCGTCGTCGGTGTCCTCTTCGACGGGGTCGGTCTCCAAGGCGAGTTCCTCGCTATCGGTGAGACCGTCGCCGTCTGTGTCGGGGTTGAGCGGGTCGGTGCCGTGGTCGTCGACTTCCGCGCCGTCGGGGACGCCGTCGCCGTCGGTGTCGGGGTTCGTGATGTTCGTTCCGACGATTATCTCCTCTTGGTCTCGGAGTCCGTCGCCGTCGGTGTCGGGGTCGAGCGGATCGGTGCCACGGTCGTAGACCTCCGCGCCGTCGAAGATTCCGTCGCCGTCGGTGTCGCGGGAGTTGAGGTCGGTGCCGAGTTCGACCTCGCGTTCGTTCGAGAGGTTGTCGTCGTCGTAGTCGCCGGAGCGTTCGATGAAAGTGTACGTCGCGGTGGTCGACGCGACGGCTTCCTCGTTGCCGAACCCGCGGCTCGCGACGAGGGTGACGTTCCGTTCGCCGCTGATGTTCGGCGGGTAGCGCTCGAAGGCGAACACGACGTTTCTCGACCCGTTCGGGTCGACGTTCATCTGCTGGCAGTCGAGTTGCACCCGCTTTCCGCTCTCGTCTTCGGCGTACGCACAGAACTCGTACAGGGAGCTGTTTCCGGCGTTGTGAAAGCGCGCCGAGAGGGAACTTGACTCGTTCCGCCAGATGTACGTCCGGTTTTCGCCCTGTTCGACGGTTCCCGCTTCGGAGACGCGTAGTTCCCCGAACGAGGAGCCGGCGCTCACGCCCTCCGACTGCGAGAGCGCCGGGGCGTTCGCCGCCGTCGCGGCCGGGACACTCGCGAGTATCAACAGGAGGGCTAGAACCGTTCGGGCGACTCGGTGCTTCGGTTTCGTCACGTTACACTCTCCCCTCGATTGATGGGTACGAGAGTGGTCGGTCGATATCGAACGTAGTTCTTTCGGTGTTGTAATATCTCATTACCGATACAAATGCGAGCCAATGACAGGTTTCGAAGAGAGCGTCTTACGCCCCGTCAAGGACTCGTTTTCGGGTAATTAATCATTACCGGGGGCTAGTCTTTCCGACCGCACTTGGCGGTAATCAAACACGACATCCGCGTCGGGGGCGGGGGGCGGCGTTCCGAGCGGAACAGTCAGTTGCTATCGGTGTCGGTCGAGAGGGCGGATCGGGAGTATCCCGAGAGGGCGTACGTGACGGTGGCGATGGTGAGCATCACCGCGATGAGTCCCACCGCGAGACCGCTAGATTGGCCGAGTACGGGGGCGTCGAAGGTGATTCCGAGCAGTGCGAGCGCGCCGACGCCCGAGACGCCGATGGAGTACTTCTGCCACGAGGCCGATTCCACTGCCTCGACCCCTGGGGTTGCGGGCCCAGATGGGGAGGCTTCCTCGACGATCTCGTTCGTCAGGTACGGGTCAAACTGGTCGGCGATGTCGTTTCGCTCGACGACACCGCGGCTTTTGTTGTAGTCGATGACGCCGTCTTCGTCGAGTTTCGGGAGGTGTTCTTGATAGAGCGCGATGTAGACGCGCTGGCGCTGGTCGGACATCAACGCTTCCACGGTGGTGTCGTTCTCCCACGCGGCAACCTGTTCTGCGATGTCGCGCATGCGAACCGGGCCTTCGGTTCCGCGGAGATACCAGAGTACGTCGCGGCGGCGACGGTTCTGGAGGATGTGGAACAACTGGTCCTTCGACAGGGGGGTTTCCTCCGCCATCTGGGGGGGCTCGAACCGGGCCATGTTATCGGACTCTGTGACTGTCATGTGGCAGGTACAAACTCTGGGGAGGTAATAAATCAGGATGTCTGTATCGATAGATGCAACTGTTGCAGCGCGTCAGACGTACTGTTGCAAACCGTTTCAGACTGTTGTATGCGACCGTTTTAGCTGTTTATAGTTATTTACTCAAGTTCGAATTGCTATTTTCCGAGATCGGAGACGAATCGCCCCGAGAAATGGTATTAAATCTGGTAAAACGGGCGTGGAGAGAGGGTTGACAGTCACTCGTCTCGCCGTCGAAGACGCGGCGTCCTGACGGCGGTCCGATTGCCCGTTCGGGTCGTCTCACTCGCCGCTCTGTTCGGTCACCTCGGTTGGAGTTGCCGAACCGGAGGCGACGCGGGACAGCGTCGCTTCCGCGGCGAGCGAGCGGACGATGGCGGTGGGTGTCGCGTACGTCATGGGGTTCGCGGGAAGGCTCCCGCAGATTCTCCGAGGGGAGACACCCACATTGTTATATGCGACACAATGACGGAAACAGTGAAATTCGTTGAAACGGCCGGCGGTCCGCCTGCGCGACGCCTGGTCGACGCAGACGGTCCGAGGAATCCGGAGAGCGTCGCGAGAGGGCTTGTGGACCTCCTAAACGAGTGAATAGACGAAACAGTCGGCGTCACTTTCACGAAGAACGGACGCGAGAGCCTCGAGAAGGGCCGCGACGGCAGTTTCCGACCGTCTCGTGCATCGAAAATCGGGCAATTCCGCTTACTCGCTCTATAATAAAGCCGGTATCGTGGTTCGGGAGAGACGAAGCCCACCTGCGGTCTACGCAGGGGGAAGGAAACTCCACATGAGCGAGATACAGACGCTTCGTCACGGCAGACGGAACTGCACGGTCGAAAACGGACGGCTCCCTGCAGCGGAGGTCCAGCGATGAGTTCGGGACTGACCGACACCCGTCGTCGCGACGAGGGCCGCCGCATCGAGTCGGTCGGCCGCACCGAGACCATCTGTGTCGTCGGTCTCGGCTACGTCGGTCTCCCGCTCGCAGTTCATTTCGACCGCGTCGACCAGCAGGTCATCGGCTACGACATCGACGACGAGAAGGTGGACACTCTCACCGAAGGCACCGACACGACCGGTGATCTCGGAGACGCCGCTGTCGCCGACAGCGAGGTGGAGTTCACGACCGACCCGGCGACCATCGCCGACGCCGACTACGTCATCGTCACCGTGCCGACGCCCGTCGACGAGATGGAGAACCCGGACCTCCGGTTCGTCGAGAGCGCCGGTGAGACCATCGGCACGCACATGACGCCCGAGACGACCGTCATCCTCGAATCGACGGTGTTCCCCGGCGCGACCCGCTCGGTGCTCGCCCCCGTGCTCGAAGAGGCGTCCGGTCTCACCGCGGGCGAGGAGTTCTTCGTCGCATACTCGCCCGAGCGTGCGACCCCCGGCGACGAGAAACACGGTCTCCGCGACGTGGTGAAAGTTGTCGGCGCCGACGACCCCGCGGTGCTCGAAGACGTTGCTGACCTCTACGAGCGCGTCGTCGACGCGGGCGTTCACCGCACGTCGTCGCTCGAAGCGGCCGAGGCGTCGAAAGTCGTCGAGAACGTCCAGCGCGACCTGAACATCGCGCTAATGAACGAGCTCGCCATCGCCTTCGAGCACATCGGCATCAACACCCAGGAGGTGCTCGACGCCGCCGGGACGAAGTGGAACTTCCACGACTACTCGCCGGGCCTCGTCGGTGGCCACTGCATCCCCGTCGACCCGTTCTACTTCGCGTACCGCTCGAAGATGGAGGGCTACGTCCCGGAACTGACGCTGAAGGCGCGCGACGTCAACCGCCGGATGCCCGAGCACGTCTCCGAACTCGCGCTGAAGACGCTGAACGACTGCGGTAACGTCCTCGGCGAGAGTCGCGTCGTCGTGCTCGGACTGACGTACAAACCGAACGTCGCCGACACGCGGACGTCGGTCGTCGACGGCGTAATCGACACGATGAAAGAGTACGGCGTCGACGTGCTCGGATTCGACCCGTACGCTGACCCCGAGCAGACGAGCCAACAGTTCGGCATCGACGTGATGGACCAGCCCTCCTTCGAGGGCGCAGACGGTATCGTGCTCGCGACGCCGCACGACGTGTTCGAGAACCTCGACCTCGCGGCCGCGCGAGAGGTGATGAACGACGACCCGTTCCTCTTCGACGTTCGCGGGGCGCTCGACGCCGAGGAAGTCGTCGGACACGGCTTTACCTATCGGAGGGTCTGATGTACCGAGAGTCGAGAATTGGCGTAGTCGTCCCCGCCTACAACGAGGAGGGTCTCGTCGGCGAGGTCATCGACACGATTCCCGCGTTCGTCGATCGGGTGTACGTCGTCGACGACCAGTCGACCGACGGCACGTGGGACGAGATACGGCGCCACGCCGAACGCGCGAACGCCGCGCACGTCGGCGACGGCGGGCGCCTCGTCGAAACCGACGGCGGCACGGCCCAACTTCACCGACGCAACGGGTCGGCGACTGACGACGACACGGACGCCCGCGGACCCGACGACGACGCAGCGAGCGAGTCGCCGCCCGCCTTCGACGAGCGCGTCGTCCCCATCCGCCTCGAACGCAACCGCGGCGTCGGCGGCGCGATCAAGACCGGCTACGCACGCGCGCTCGCTGACGGCATCGACGTCGTCGCCGTGATGAACGGCGACGGGCAGATGGACCCCGAGAAGCTCGACCGCCTCATCGACCCGGTCGTCTCCGGCGAGGCCGACTACGCGAAGGGCAACCGCCTCCGCTACCGCGAGTACCGCGAGGGGATGAGCGCGTGGCGCTCGTTCGGCAACTGGCTGCTCACGCTGCTCACCAAGGCCGCCAGCGGCTACTGGAAGACGATGGACCCCCAGAACGGCTACACTGCCATCTCGCGGGAGGCGCTGGAGACTATCGACTACAAGTCGCTGTACGAGCGCTACGGCTTCTGCAACGACGTGCTCGTCCGTCTGAACGCTCACGGCCTCCGCGTCGCCGACGTGGCGATTCCGGCCGTCTACGGCGACGAGGAGAGCACCATCGAGTACAAGACGTTCGTCCCCCGCCTGTCGGCACTGTTAGCCCGGGACTTCCTGTGGCGGCTCCGCGTGAAGTACCTCACCGTCGATTTCCACCCGCTGGCCGGCCTCTACCTGTTCGGCGCCGCCATCGCCGGCGCGGGCGTCCTCGACGCGCTGCGGAGCGCGGTCGACGACGACAGAGAGAGCTCCGGCGGCGTCCTCGCCGCCATCGGCACCGTGTCGATGCTCCTGGCGATGGTGTTCGACATGCAGGAAAACGAGGAGTTGGAGGTGCGCCGAGAGTGAGAGTCGCCGTCACCGTCCAACATCCGGGTCACGTCCACTTCTTCAAGCACGCCATCGACGAACTGGAGGCGCGGGGCCACGACGTCCACGTCTTCGCGCGCGAGAAGGAGATGGCCGTCCGCCTGCTCGAACTCTACGAGATAGAACACGAGGTGCTCGCCGGCGAGTCGCACGGACTGGCCTCCCTCGCGGCAGTGCAGGCGACGTACGAACTGCGACTGCTCCGCCGGGCGCGCGAGTTAAATCCCGACGTCATCACGGCCATCGGCGGCGTCGCAGCCGCCCACGTCGCGCCGCTCGTCGGCGCGCGGAGCGTCGTCTTCTACGACACCGAGCACGCGACGATCATCAAGAACCTTGCGTATCCGTTCGCACACACCGTCTGCACGCCGTCGTGCTACGTCGGCGACATCGGCCCGAAGCAGGTCAGGTATCCGGGCTACCACGAACTCGCCTACCTCCACCCCGACCGCTTCTCGCCCGACCCCGCGGTGCTTGACGACCTCGGACTCGACGAGGGCGACTCGTTCGTCGTCACTCGGTTCAACGACTGGGGCTCGTCGCACGATATGGGTCAGAGCGGCTTCGACGACATCGGCGAAGTCGTCGAACGGCTCTCCGACACCGGCGCGACGGTGTTCGTCACCGCCGAGATGGAGCTTCCGGCGGACGTAGCGGGGCATCGTCTCGACCTCTCGCCCGAGCGGATGCACGACCTGCTGTACTACGCCGACTGTTACGTCGGCGAGGGGGCGACGACGGCCGCCGAGTGCGCGATGCTCGGCACGCCGGCCGTCTACGTCAACAGCCTCTCGCTCGGCTACGTCAGCGAACTCGACGACGAGTACGATCTTGTCTACAGCTGCAACGGGCCGAACCGACACCGCGACGCGCTCAGCCACGCCGTCGCCATCCTCGAGGGTCACGACGGCGACGCCGAGACGTGGCGCGCCCGCCGCGACCGACTACTCTCCGAGCGCGTCGACGTGACCGACGTCATCGTCGACCAACTGGAGTCGTCGGGCGGCGGTCGTCGAATCAGAGCCACAGCATGAGGGTCCTCCAACTCATCACCTCGACGCGTTCGTTCTTCGAACAGCAGGTCGAGGCGCTCGAAGCCAACGGCGTCGACTGCACCGTCGTCGCGGTTCCCGGCGAGTACAGCCCCGACTCCCCCCGTACCGTCGGCGACTACCTCCGATACTACCCCGAGGTGCTCGCCGAGGGACTCGACTCCTACGACCTCGTCCACGCGAACTACGGCCTGACGGTCCCGTTCGCGCTGGCGCAACCGACCCGTCCGCTCGTCCTCACCCTCTGGGGGACGGACGTCATGGGCGAGTACGGGTGGCTCCGCCGCATGAGTCGCTACGGCGCGCGTGTTGCCGACGAGACCGTTCTCCCGAGTCGCGCGATGGCGAGTCACCTCGGTGAGAACTACACGTACCTCCCGTTCGGCGTCGACACCGGCCGGTTTCGACCCATCGACCGCGACGAGGCGCGTGAACGAATCGGGTGGGAGACCGACGAGCGAATCGCTCTCTTTCCGTACGAGAAGTCGCGCAACGAGAAGGATTACCCGCGCGCACGGGCCGTCGTCGAGGCGGCCGACGCTGACGTCACCCTCCGGACCGTCTCGAACGTCCCCTACGAGGAGATGCCGTACTATATGAACGCCAGCGATGCGCTGCTCGTCACCTCGCGCCGCGAGAGCGGTCCGATGGTCGTCAAGGAGGCGGCCGCGTGCGGACTCCCCGTCGTCTCGACGGACGTGGGTTTCGTCCGCGACGAGTTCGGCGACGCGCCGGGCGTCGTCGTCGGAACGACGAGCGACGAACTCGCGTCCGGGCTTGACGACGTGGTCGCCGAGGCGGACGCGCTCGTGGACCGCGAGCGCCGACGCTCGGTCTCCCCGGACGTGAGCGTCGACCGAATGGGCGAGCGCCTCGCCTCGCTGTACGAGTGCGTCGCGCAGGGGGCGGCCTAAGATGAGCATCGGTTCGGTCGGCGACTGGCTCCGAAGCCGTCGCTTCGACGTGGACGCGGCGGTGCTCGCGCTGCTCGCGGCGATCGCGATGTTGCCGCTGCGGTTGCTGTTCTCGCAGGTGTACGTCGAGACCATCCCGCTGGTCCTCGGCGGAGCCGCCGTGCTGTACCTGCTGTCGGTGTACAGCAATCGAGGGGAGAACTCGAACGGCACGTTCGTCTTACCCGTCGGCGTCTCCCGGTACCTCCCGAGCGTCGTCGTCTTCGGCACCGCGGCGATGCTCTTTGCAGCAGTGACCGCCGGCGAGCGAGGCGTCGCCTTCTACGCGATCGCCGGGGTAACGGGCGCGTTACTTCTCTCTCAGATTCTGTTCGCCAAGGAGGAGGCGTTCAACCCCTCGATACTCCTCCTGCAGATCGTCCTTGTCGCCGGGACCGTCCGCTTCGCGGCGCTCGCGACGGTACCCGGGTTCGTCGGCATCGACATCTGGACGCACCTACCGGAGCTGACGACGGGCATCCTCGAAGCGGGGTCGTTGGACGCTATCTCCGACGACAAACACTACGTCTCGCCGCTGTACCACCTGCTCGTCGCGTCGGCGTCGCTTATCTACGACGTACCGCTTCGGACGGCGCTGTACCTCTCGTTGGGGCTCGTCCTCCCCCTATCGCCGCTTCTCGTCTACATGGCGACGCGCGAACTCGTCGCCGAGCGCTGGGCGGTGCTCGCGGCGGCACTGTTCTCGTTCGGCGACTACGTCATCGAGTGGGGCATCCACATTATCCCGACGAGCATGGGTCTCGTCATCTTCCTGACGGTGCTGTACGCGCTGATTCGACTGATGCAGACCGACTACGCACCGCGCGACTTCGCGTTGCTAGCGGGACTCTCTGTGGCGCTCATCCTCACCCACCAGGTGTCGTCGTTCATCATGCTCGTCGTCTTCGGCGGCGCGGTCATCGCGTACTTCCTCCTGAATCTGGGCATCTACCGCGTCTCGCCGCTTCGCCCGGACGTGTTCCGCGCGCGAAATCCGGTGAACATCCTCGGTCTCGTCGTCTTCGACGTGGGACTCATCACCTTCCTCTGGTCGTTTACGCCGTACAAGGGCGGGACGTTCCTGGAGACGATTCTGAGCTTCCTCGCGGAGACGGTGGCGTCGAGCGCCGGGTTCGGGAACCTCGCGGGCGGTGCGAGCGCCGGTGCCGAGGCGAGCACCGAGAGCGCAGGCGCGACGTTGCCGCTCGAACAGGCGGCGATGTACATCGACGTGCTCGGTTTCCTCTTGCTCCTGTTGGGCACGTTCGTCGGCTGTCTGTACGTGGTTCACCGCGATCACGCCAAGCAGTCGGTGTTCACGCTCCTCATCGGAACGGCCATCATGCTCGTGTTCACGCTGGGGCTGCCGATGTTCGGCATCCGGAACTTCATCCCGCAGCGATGGTTCGCGTTCATGTACGCGCCGATGGCGATTCTGAGCGCGGTCGGCGTGCGCTACCTCGCCGCGAACCTCAACGCGCGCGTGTTGGTCGCGGGCCTGCTCGTCGCCGCGCTGGTGTTCCCCGGAGCGATGGTCGTCTCGCGCAACGGCACCATCGACAACCCGGTGCTCCCGGCGGGCGAGACGCTGAGCTACAACGAGGAATCCGTCGCCGCAGTGCACACCATCGGCGAGATGACCGGTGGTCCCGAACCGATGGAGATTCGACCCGAACAGCAACTGCGGACCGACCACCCGTATCAGACGGTGTTCAAGCGAACGGGGGCGTACACCGCCGACACGGCGAACGTCACCAACGGCGACCCGGTCACTCACGACGTGACCGTCTACCGCGAGTTCCAGTCCGACGGCACGACGTACTTCATCAACGAGGACGGAGTGGGACAGACGCGCGACATTCCGCAGGAGCGCATCTGCCGACCCGACCAGAGCACGCTGTACGACAACGGCGACGTGACGATGTGCGTCACGCCAGTAGACGACGACGCCAGCGGCTAACTTTCTTTTCGCGACGTCTTCGGCAGTGTCAGCAGCGGACGCCAGCGCACGGCGTCCCACAGACTGAGTACCGCCGGGGAACTACCGCCGCAGAGAACGTCTCACACCGATATCCGATCATCGGAGATGGACCTCCGCTTGCTTCTCAGGGGTCTTCAACTGCCGGTCGTGTTCCTCGGAATTTCCGTCGTCGCGTTCGTCGGCGGTCTGGGGTGGCGCGTTGGTGTGGTGTTGTTGGTGAGGTGGTGCTGGTGTGATAGTGCTGGTTGGTGGTACTACCGCGAGTCGCATAGAGAGTGTGACCCCTTAGATACCGGAACCTTCCTCCGAACTCCGTGTCGAGACCGGAATCGATAGGTTCGAAGCGTCGTCAGCTGTTTTTATGCGCCGCCGAACGGTCCTCTCCGGCTTCGTCTCGGTGACCTTCTCGACCCACCTCGCCGGATGTGCAACGCTCCGAGACGACGAACTCAGCTACCGACTCGCCCCCGATAGTCGTTCAGAACCGCGACACTGAACCGCACGACGCGACCGTCGGAGTCGAGGACGACTCGCTCGTCTTTCTCGACTCCAGCGTCGCGTCGCCGGGCGAGTGGGACGACGGGAGCCTCGAACGCGAGGGGCGCGTCGAGTTCGAGCCGCCGCTCGCGGAACCCGGTAGCTACGCCGTCAGCGTTCGAATCGACGACGGACCGCTACGCTGCGTTCCGACCGACGAAGTCGTCGAAGACGGCGCCTGTCTCGGGGTCCGACCGACCATCGAGCGCGGCGGCGACTTCAACTTCACGTACGTCTACGAGGGCTGTCCAAACGACGAAGCGTAGACGGTGAAGCGTGGACGACGAATCGTGAGAGGCGTCAAAACGTGTCAGAAGTCACCGGCGCAGCGGCCGAACCACCGTCGCGACGCCGGGGAAACCGTCGTACGCCCAGAGACCGAAGACGCACGCCGCCAGCGCCAACTCGAAGGCGAGCAGCAGACCTACGTCGAGTCGAACCAGGTCTACCAACCATCGGGCGAGGTAGTAGACGACGAGCTCAAGCGACCCCGCCTCGGGGGCCGCGCCGGTGTTGTTGACCAGCGGCCACAGCAGCGGGGCGAACGAGAGCGTGTCGCCCTCAATGAGCGGGTAGACGACATCGCCCGCGAGGTGCGAGAGGTGGCCGACGACGAACGCTGCGCCCCACATCACGTCGCCGAGACATTTGCCGACGAGGAGCGCCGCGGCGGCGAAGACAGGCATGAGAAAGATGGAGTGCGCCAGCCCGTACCCCGTCGGCACCACGCCGAACGTCCACGACAGCGGCTTGTCGACGAGGTCAGGAAACTGCGTTGCCGCCGCGAGGACGAACACCTCAGGTCCCGTCGGGCTTCGACCGGTCGCGTGTCGAAACAGCGAGTAGAGGACGTAGCCGAACGCGAGATGCTCCCACGGCCACATCAGAGAGATCCTGTGGTCCGTGCCGTCGATCTGGTGAGCGAGTCAGTCACGAGCGCCGCGTCGCCCGGAGACGGGGGCGCGAGCGACGCGTTGGACTGTCCGTCACCGCCGGAGACGGTGACGTAGAGGCGAAGACTCCGGTAGGCGTTTTCGACCGACGGGTCCGCCGGTGCGCCGTCGCGGTACAGCAACAGCGTGAAGCGAACGTCGCCGGACATCGACGGCGTCACGGTCACGTCGCGGGTGACGTTCTCGTTGGAGTCGAGCGTGAGGTCGGTCGAGCCGATCTGCTCGGACTCCGTCACCGTCGTCTCGTTGCCGTCCGTCTGGACGCGTTCGCTCAGTACGACGACGGTGTACGACATCTCCTGTTGTTCGCGGTTCTCGACGCCGAACGTGACGTTCACGGGGTCGCCCGCCGCGAACTGGTTCTGGTACATCGACTGCGTGTTGCCGTTTACGTTCTCCGTCTCGACGTAGAACTCGGTGAAGCCGTCGTCGTCGGTCGGCACCGTCGCCGCGTAGCCGACCGTCGAGAGCAGGACGAGCAGGCTCAGCGCCAGCGCGACGGCCGGAAGCCGTCCGCCCTCGGCGCGCCCGCGCATCGGGTGCTCCGGCGGTCGCGAGGAGAACAGTCCCGCGATAGCGGTCGGATACGGCGGTGCATAGCGCTCGTCCGGGTCGAGTGCCGCGCGTCGCGCGAAGGCGATGGCCAACAGGATGACGGTCGTCCCCTCGACGCCGATTGCGACGGGAAGCAGTTCGATGGGTTGCGGCGAGAAGTGGACGCCGACCGCGACGAGCGGAACGAGCAGCGCGCTCCCGACGACGGCCAGCGCAACGCGCTCGACGCCCGTCACCGACCGCGCGGTGGGAAGCGGGTTGCGGAGGCCTGAGACGGCGTCGTCGAAGGCGGTTCGGGAGGTCGTGTTACGGTCGGGGAAGACGACCGACACCAGCGCGTAACCAGGGAGAAACAGCACGAGCGGGAGCGTGAGGAGGAGACGCGGCAGTCCCGACAGCGAACTGTGAATCGCCGCGGCGGCGACACCGACGAGCGCGACGGCCGCGAGCAGGTCGGTGAACCACGGGCTGCGGCGCGAGTACGGGGAGTGGGACACGTCGCTCAGGCACCCCGTTTTCCGGTGTCGGGCGCGCGTTCGTCGACGGCGAACACCTCTTTCGGGCGAATCGACCGCTCCGTGCAGAGTTCGAGCCAGCCGAAGCTGTCGTTGATGCGGAGTTTGTGTCGAACCGGGAGGTCGTGGACGTACGGTTCGTCGGGGAACAGTACCTCGTCGAGTTCGTACTCGCGGTAGATGTCGCGGCGGTTGGGCCACGGCGACTCGAACCCTTCGACGAGTGGCAGTTTCCGGCGGATAAAGCCCTCGACGTGGTTGAAAATCTGCGTGTCGTAGGGGCGGTCCGGCGGCGGGTTCCGCAGGATATCGTCGTCGAGACGCCGGAGCGCCTTGATGAACGTCGCCGTGTTGCGGTGCTGCGGCGGCGTCGTCAGGTGCCAGTCGAGCAGCTCGACGTCGGCAATGACGAACGACTCGAAGAAGTTGTCCGCGAGGTGGGTCCGAAACGGCGTCGACGGCTGGTTGCTGATGCCCGTGAGGTCGATGGCGTTCTGTACGCCGTCGGCGCGGTCCCACGCCTTCTCGAACTCGCGGGAGACGGCGTCCCTGACGAACGTCGCCGGGTCCACGTCCAGACCGACGAGCTGCTCGGCGACGGCTTGGCTCGCTTCGGGCATGTAGCCGAGTTTCGAGAGCAGGTTCTCGACGGGGTTCGGATTCGAGTCGAGTCGCCGGAACGGCACCGTCTTGCCGAACAGTTCGACGCCGTCCTGCGCGAGGAAGTGCCCGCGGAGGAACGTGTCGCAGAGCAGGCCGTGGAACATCGAGTCGACGTCCATCTCGTCGGTGTATCCGGCGTGGTGGATGTGCAGCGACTCCTTGATGCCCTGCGAGTAGCGGACTTTCGCCTCGTCGGCCAGGAGATACCGGTGCGTCGGCGGGAAGGCGGTGTGTTCCGCGCCGTACTGGGCGGCGAGCGTCCGAGCGCCCTCGGTCTCCTGGTCTTCGTGGTGACCGACGGTGTAGCAGTGCTCGATTTCGGGCATCTTCGAGAGCACCGTCCGGGAGTCGTAGCCCGCGGAGAGAAGCAGTCCCTTCCGTCCGGGTGCGCGGGCGCGACGGCGGACCGCCCGCCCGAGTCGGTCAGCCAGTTCCTGTACGTAGTCGAACTCCTTGGGTTCGTAGACGAACCGCGAGAGGTCGCACACGTTCGAGGAGGTGAGCATCGAGTCGATGGGGAGGCGGAACATCCGTTCGAGCAGCGACTTCTCGCCGAGGACGACGCCGAGGTGGAGGAACTCGAGGAGGGCGTCGCGGCGGATGGCGTGGCCCGACAGCGTCCGCGCGACGGCGGCCGCGTCAGTGCTGAACACGCGTCCGTCGTCGGTGTCGGCGTAGAAGCAGTCCCACGAGCGGATGGAGTCCGTGACGACGAACGCCTCGCCGTCTCGCTCGACGAACACCAGATACGAACCGTTGAGTTCCGAGAAGGCGTCGCGGCCGCGCTCGGCGAAGCGGTCGAGCACCCACTCGGCGACGTTGGCGTGGGTGCTCGGCGCGTACGCCTCGCCCCAGACCACGCACTCGCCTTTCGGACCCGAGTAGGTGTCGCTGCGGCCTGGGTGCCCGAGCGCCGGGTCGCGGATGCCGACGGTGGCGACGTCGCCGCCGACGACGGCGTCGAACTCGTTCGGCGACCGCAGACGCTCGAACTCGTCGGCGTCGCCGAAGACGCCGAAGAACTGCTTTTTCATGCTCACCGTCCCACGCTCCGGCCTCGCGCGGGGCGACGAACGACGCGCTCTGAACGCTGTCCGACTGGGGAAAGGGTGGATGTGCCGCGGGGAGTCGACGCGTCGTGCCGACTCGCGCGGCGGGTAGTCGATATCATAGCTGTCGATAGGTTCGGATACGACTCACTGCGAACGCCCGGGGCTTTGCTATGAACCGGGTAAGCGAGTTCATCGGATCGATTGTGGTGGGCGTAACCGACGGTTCACGACCGAATGCGGGCTTATCCGGTTCATAATAATCCCCTCGAAGAACTCACCCACCGACGATGAACAGTTCCCTCCGCCAGCGTCGCGCGCACGTACCGAAATTGACGCACCCGCGTCGACGCCGTCGGGACGCTTCCCCGGTGACGACTCGTGGATAGCGACGAGACCAGATTCGAACCGCCCGAACGCCTCGACGTGGGGTTCGTCCCGGTCGAAGTCCCCGGTCTCGACGGCACCGGCGCGACGTACACCGCCGCCCTCCTCATCCGCGAACTCTCGAAACATCACGACCTCACGGTGTACGTCGTCAGCCAGCGGAGCGCGGACCGCTCGAAGTTACCCGCGACCGACCGCGTCGACTACGTCGTCCGCGACGGCCTCGCGAAACTGCCGCACCCGCTCCTGACCAAAATCGACGCCGTGGAGGAACTCGCAGATCGACTGGAGCGACACGACCTCGTCCACTCGTACTCGACGGGCTTCATCGAACCGCTGTCGGCGCTGTCGACGCCGACGGTGGTGACGCTAAACTCCTATCAACCCGTCTGCCCGAAGGGCGACATGATGTGGCTTGACCGAAAGAAGTGCGGCGGGCCGGGTCGGGCGAAGTGCACGGCCTGCATCGCCGGAAGCGCCTACACGCGGAAGTCCGGCGTCGAGACCACCCTTCGGTCTTCGTACGACTCGCTGGCGAAGGTAGAGTTCGTCCAGAACTCCATCGCTGCGCGAGACGGCATCTCGGCGTACCACCTGCTGTCGCCGCACCAGCGCGACGACTACGCCGAGTTCGGATTCCCGGAGGAGCGCCTGAAGGTGATTCCGCACTTCGACAGCGGCGAGTTCGCCGTCGACGACCCGGCGGCGTACAAGCGCGGCGGCGATACTGGAGTCGGCCGAGACGACGACGAGCCGTTCACGCTGCTCGCCGTCGGCGCGTTCAAGTACGTCAAGGGGTTTCAGGTGCTGCTGCGGGCGTTGCCGTCGATACTCGACGACGGCCACGACGTGCGCATCCGCATCGCCGGGGCCGGGCCGTACGGCGACGCGCTTCGCTCGCTGTCGACGGACCTCGGCGTCGACGACCGCGTCGACTGGCTGGGGTTCGTCGACCACGACGACCTCCCGGCGGAGTACGCCGCCGCGGACGCGTTCGTCTACCCCGGCCTGCTCGACGAACCGTTCGGGCGCGTCTTCCTCGAAGCGCTGTCGAGCGAAACGCCGGTACTCTCCTCGGACGTCGGCAGTACCGGCTTCATCGTCGGCGACGCGGGCGTTCGCTTCGAATCCGACGACCCCGAGTCACTCGCCCGCGCGTTCGGGCGTCTACGAGACGGATACGACGGCTACCGTGCGGCGATTCCGGGGCAGTTGGCGCGCTTTTCGCGCGAACGCGTCGTCGACGAGTTCCTGTCGCTGTACGCCGACGTTCGGGCCGGGCGGCCGCCGACCGAACGGACTGAAACGTTCGAAACGGAGCGAACAGTCGCTCGCTCCGATTAGCGCGTCGGTAAGCGCCGGTGGCTCGGACGCATAGCGAATCCATAGTAATGCACCCAGTTCGCCAAGCGGGAGGTACAGATGAAGGACGACAGTCGAAGCCGAAGACGGTTCCTCCAGACCACCGGCGCGGCCGGCTTGGCCGGTCTCGTCGGCGTCGCGGGTTGTAGCGGCCAGTCGCCCGACGACGCGAACGACTCCGCCGCCAACGGGTCGACCCAGAGCGCGAACCAGACCGCGGGCGACGGCGCGGCGACCGACGAGCCGACGGAGACCGAAAAGCCGGTCACGGACGAACCGGCGACGGTGGAGACGAAGTACCAGAGTCGGGAGAAGTACAACGAACCCGGCGAGTTGCTCGACGACTTCACCGACCTCTCGGCGTGGCTCTCGAACGCCGGCGAGATGGAGTCCGCCTCCGACCACGCGTTCAGAGGCGACACGAGCGCGAAACTCATCGGCAAAGGCGGCGAGAACGCGAGCATCGCGCGCTCGTTCGAGAACAACCGCGACCTCACGAAGAAAGACTTCTCGCTCGCGCTGCGCACGACGACGCCGTCGAAGTTCGCGCTGTTCGTCTACCTCCGCGACCCGTTCGGCAACTACGCGGTGCTCGAACTGCGGAACATTTCGATGGAGACGCCGGATGTCGGCTGGTTCCGCACCGCGCCGGGCGTCTACGAGACGAGCAACACGCCGCCGGACCTCACGCAGATTTCGCGCATCGAAATCGTCGCCAACAACGCCACTGGCAACGATATCGAGGTGTGGGTCGACGACCTGCGCATCCACGACAAACCCGACAAGGGCTACATCGTCTTCAGCTGGGACGACGGGCGCAAGAGCTACTACGACGACGCTGCGCCGATGCACGACGAATTCGGCGTCCCCGCCGTGCAGGCCGCCGTCCCGCGATTTGTCGGCCAGTCGAAGTTCATGACGCTCGGCGAACTGAAGGAGCGGTACGAGGCCGGTGACGAGATCGTCGCCCACGAGAGCATCAGCAACCGCTTCCACTCGCTGTCGGGCGACGAACTCGACAAGATTGTCCGCCAGAACAAGCAGTGGCTCCTCGGCCACGGCTTCGAAGGGTCGAACTTCGTCGTCTACCCCGGCAACGACTACGACGCGACCGCGCTCGACATCGTCAACAAGTACCACTACATGGGCGGGATGAACCAGTCGTTCGAGCTGAACACGACCAGCCCGTACGCGTTCGACCCGCTGGTGCTTCCCCGCACCGTCGGCCACGATCTGGACATCGCGAAGCGGGTTGTCGACCAGTGTGCGAAACACCAGAACGTCGGCATCCTCAACTTCCACGACTTCGCCAACGACAACACGATGAACAAAAGCGACTACCGGAAGCTCCTCGAACACGTCACGCAGAAGGAGGGCGTCGAGGTCATCAACTTCTCGCAGCTCTGGAAGCTGCGAAAATCCGCGCCGTAACTCGTTTTCGCCGCAACACACTGTCCTTCCGACCCCGCTCGTTCCCGCTCCTGTCAGGTGTGCTCCGGGGTCGGCTCGTCGTTTCAGCTCTCGCACCGCATCTCGTCTTTCTCCGTTCGAGCCGTAGAAAACCAGCACGAAGTGCGTGATCTTCGTTGCATCCGCGAACGGGGGAGCGTAGCTGTACGCGCTGCTCTTCTGGTGAGGGCCGTACAACCATCGAGATTCGACGCGAGGACTGATTCGACCGCCTCGTCCGCCGACTTACGGGTACTGGTTCAGATACATCCGAAGTCCCGACGAACCGAGGTTCTCGATGCCGTTTTCGAGGACGCTCTCCTTGATGGTCACGCCGCTGCTCTCGTCGTACAGTTGGACCGCCTCCCTGCCGCCCGTCGAACCCGCTGTGAGCTCCTCCATCCACGTGTCGTCGCCGACGTTGACGACGGGGTAGCCGCCGGAGCGATACCGACCCGCGTAGAGGAAGCAGTCGTCACCGGTGAGTTCGATGCCGTGGCGGTACCGCGTGCTAATCTGGTCGATGCCGACGGCACGGATCTGCGTGTCGTCGCGGTCGGCGCGAATCGCCGCGCGGAAGGTGTCGTCGCCCACGTCGCCGGTGAACGTGCAGTACTCGGCGACGACGCGGTCGGAGTTCGTTCCGGCTTTGGTCCAGAGACCGTAGCCGCCGGGGGTGCGCTGCTCGACGTCGCTGCGCAGGAGGACGGTCTCGCCGGCCTCCGGCGAGACGACGACGCCGTGGTTCGGTCGGTCGCCGTCGACGCTGACCGAGAGTCCCGACAGCCACGCCGACTCGGCGCTGTTCTGCACCGAGATGGCCGCCCCGTTGGCCGCGTCGAGGCGAATCGTCGTGTCGAACACCGACAGCCCGGACCCGTTTTCGAGGCGGATGCCGCGCTGGGTGTCGTCGTACTCGCGGTTCCGGTCGACGACGACCGTTGCTCCGCGGACGGAACTACCCTGCCCGGCGAGGCGGATGCTCGCTGCCCTGCTGTTTCGGTACTCGCCGCCGCGGACGAGAACCTGCCCGTCGTCGTCGGAGACGTACAGTCCGTTGTCGGGGAAGCCGCCGAGTTCGCAGTCGCGGAACTCGATGGTTCCGCGGTGGTTCACGTCGACGATGATGCCGGTCGGTCCCCACCGAAGGTCGCCGGGCGCTCGAATCGAGTACGTCCCGCCATCAGGCGCGCGGAAGTTTTCCACGAGACCCGATCCGGAGGCACTGGTGATGTTGAACAGTCCCGGTCCCCACGTCCCGCTGTCGTGCTCGCCGACGACGTCGACGTCGCGCACGACGAGACCGTCCTCGACTTCGACGTGGAACGCGCGGATGCCCGTGTCGGCGGCGGTCTGGTCGATGGTGAAGTTCTCGACGTGGAGGTCGACGCCGGGGTCGTAGGAGACGCCCAGTCGGAAGAGGCGGTACTGCGGACCGTCGAACTCGTCGTAACTCGCCGGGACGATGGTTGCTCCGTTCGAGGCGAGACCGAAGTTCTCGAAGCCGGTGAAACGGAACTGCTCGTCCATGTAGTAGCGCCCCGGCGGGAACTTGACGAGCGTGTCGTCGTCAGCTACCTCGCGGAGCACCGGCGTTATCGACTCGCCACCCTCGGGGTCCGCACCGGCGTCGACGATGTCGACGACGGTTCCGAAGTCGTCGTTCAGCGAGTGCGTCGCGGCGCTGGTGCCGGAGAACGAGGCGACGCCGAGGGCGGCGGCACCGGCGAGCGAGAGGTACGAGCGACGGTTCATCTGCGTGCTGCGGGATCGGTCGGTAGGCACGTCTGTCACGCACCGCTGGGCGCATTTTATTACCACGCGACTAACCGCCCTAAAACACATTCACAACGTCCGAAACGGTTGAACAGTAGACATCCGGATCGAGGGGTGTCGGCCCGGCGTACGCGCCGACGGGGAATCCCCCGGTCAGATCGAAAACGGCAACGCCAGGCGAGAGAACGTCAGCACGTCGAACAGGCTGCCGTCGGTATCCTCGGTCGTGTTCCCCGACTGCGACGTGTCCGTCGTCGGCTCCGAGGTCGTCGTCTCGACGGGTGTCGACGTGGGAGTCGGCGTCTCCGTCTCCGTTGGCGTCTCGGTGGGCGTCGACGTGGTGGTCGGTTCTGGCGTAGTGGTTGGCTCCGACGTGGTGGTCGGTTCCGACGTGGTGATCGGTTCCGACGTGGTGGTTGGCTCAGACGTCGTTGTTTCGGTGGGCGTCTCAGTCTCCGTCGGCGTCGATGTCGTCGTGGGCGGCGACTCCGTCGTCGTCGGTTCGGTGGTCGTCGTCGGTTCAGTGGTCGTCGTCGGTTCGTTGGGAGTTCCCGTCGGCTCCGAGGTCGTCGTTTCGGTGGGCGTCTCCGTCGGCGTGTCCGAGTCGCCACCGTCGTCGTTGTCGCCGCTATCGTCACTATCGCCGTCGTTCCCACTATCGTCGTCATCGTCGCCGCCGCCGAACCAGTCGCCGATACCGCCGGAGTCGTCGTCACTGTCGCCCCCGTCGTCTCCGCCATCACCGCCGCCGCTCTGCGGTGTCTGCGTCGAGTTCGGCGTGGGCGACCCGTTCGTATCCCCGGGACCGGTGTCGTTGGCCTCCGCGGGCGTCGTCTCGTTGGACGCCTCCGCCGGGGTGGGTGCCGGCGTCGCCGTCGGCGTCTCCGTGGTGTTCGCGTAGTCGGGTATCGACGGGCCGCCGTCGTCGCCGCTGTCGCCGCCTACGTCGGCGAGGACGACGCCGCCGGCGGCGACGAACAGCAGCAGGCCGGCGACGAACATGCCGCGCTGCATCACGTTGGTGCCGCCGTCGGTGACGAGGCGGGCGTGACGCCAGTAGAGGTTGTCGCCGACGCCGCCGACGGGGCCGGGGAACTCCGCGAGCAGTTCGAGTAGCTCGCCGACGCCAAGCGCGCCCGTGAGGAACGCGACGCAGAGGAACAACAGCAGACCGACCGGCGGCACGACGACCAGCGAGAGCAGGTCGTTGCCGACGAGCGACGGCAGCACGAGCACGAGCGGCGCGGCGATGCCGATGGTCGCGATACTCCGGAAGAGACGGGCCTCCGAGACGGGGTCGAAGCCGACCCGTTTCGCGCTCCAGAGGTGAAAGAGGAACATCGACCCGTAACCGACGCTGGTGGCGACGGCCGCGCCGCGCATCCCGAACTGCGGGATGAGCGCGACGTTGAGCGCAACGTTGATAACCGCCGCCGCTCCCGTCGCCGCCACGGGGAACTTCATCGTCCCGTTACCCTGCGCAACGGCGAGAATCGGCCGCGCGACGGCGAAACCGACGGTTCCAGGCAACAGCAGGATGAGCGGGATGACCGCGTTGACGAACTCCTCGCCGAGGTAGAGCGGGACGACGACGGGCGCGAGCGCCGCCAGACCGAGCGCCATGATGCCCGTAAACAGGAGCGTGTAGCGCGTCGTCCGGGCGACGAGCTTCGAGATACGCTCCGTCTGGCCCTTCGACCACATCTCGGAGGTGGAGTGGACGAACACGGTTTGGAAGGCGATGGGCGCGAACCAGAGGAACTCCGCGATGGCGAGCGCGCCCTTGTAGTGACCCACCACGTCGTTCGGCCACCAGTACTGCAGCATCAGGATGTCGAGGTGGTACAGCGACATCATCAGCGCCATCAGGACGATGCTCATCCCGTTGAACGTCAGCATCTCGCGGCGCGGAAGGGTGTCCGGCGCACCGCGGAACACCGCCGAGAGCGACACCTGTTTTCCGACCAGCACTAGTCCGATGATGCCGACGACGACGCCGGAGACGAGGTGACCGACGAGCGCGCCGAGCACGCCGTAGCCGAGGACGACCAGCGAGACGCCGATACCGATGAACAGCAGCGAGTCGAGGACGCGAAGCGGTTCGGAGTACTCTTCCAGACCGAACCCCATCAGCGTCCGGCGGGTGTACGCGCGGAACTGCGCAGCGACGACCAATCCGGCGAGGACCGTCGCGTACTGGACGAACGAATCGCCGAACAGTCGGCCCCCGAGACCGGTCTCGGCGAGGACGAGAACGGTCCCGCTACCGAGCAGAGCGAGCACGATAGCGACGCGGAAGTAGAAGCCGACGACGGCGTCCTCCCAGTCGGCGACGTCGCGGTCCTCGGCGATGTACTTGCGGACGCCGTCGGTGACGCCAGAGCTGACGAAAATCATCATCAGCGCGAACACCGACAGCAGCGTCGTGTACGCGCCGACGTTCGCGTCGCCGAGTTCGCGGTACAGCAGCGGCGTCGTCGCCGCGCCGATGATGAGCGTGGCGACGCGACTGCCGCCGACCGAGAGGATCCCTTTCAGAATGGACCGGTCCATCAGCTCCTCACCGGGTAGCGATAGGAGAGGCGTCTGACAGGGGCGATGCTGTGGAGGCGCGGTGACATGGGAACCACTCGGCCCTCCGGGGTGATTATTATAGAGACGCTATGTCGGTGAGCCGCCGGAGTTCGGGCGGTCGTAAGCCAGCGGTGTTCGCGTCGCGTCGAGACGCCTCCGTTTATTTAGTTCTCGTCGATCGAGATCAGAACTCGTTGCCCCACGCGCGCAGCTTGTCTTCCGTCTTGTCGTAGATGCCGCCGACGAGCGTACTCTTCTTGACGTATGCGTCACGACTCGGCTCGTAGAGATACAGCCCGTAGTAGTCGTCGTCGGACTCGGCGTAGACGCTCTCGACGCGGAAACCGTTACCGTAGTTACAGATGGGGCGTTCGCTCGCGAGGTACTCGCCGCCGTATAGCTTGCAGTCGTCGCCGACGTTCTCGATGGCGCGGCGGTGGCCCACCCCCGTCTGGTCGACGGTCACCATCGAGAATCGTACGTTGTCCCGTGCACAGAAGATGCCCGACCGGGCGCCCTCGTCGCCCACGTCGCCGGTTATCTTCACTTCCTCGCAGTTCACCCGGGCTGTCCGGTTGCTGTCGGTGAGTTTGATGCCGTAGCCGCCGGGGATGTTCATGTCGATCGCCGTTCGGTAGACGGTCGTCTCGCCCGCTTCCGGGGAGATGACGATACCGTGTTTGACCTTGTCGCCGGCCATCGAGATTCGAACGTCCTGAATCCACGTCGACTCGCAGGTGTTCATCACCGTCAGTGCGTGGCCGTTGACCGACCGGATACGGATATCGGTGTCCCGAACCGCAAGATTCTCGCCGTTTTCGAGGCGAATCGCCCGCTGGTTGACGTCCTGCGGGCGGTTGTCGTCGACGACCACCGTCGCGTTCCGAATCTCGCTTTCGGTGCCGCCGAGACGGATGTTGGCGGTGTCGCTGTTCTTGTACAGACCGCCGTCGACGACGATTTTCCCCGTTCCGCCCGAGGCGTACAGGCCGTTGTCGGGGAACGCACCGAGCTCGCAGTCTCTGAACGTCAATTCGCCGTGGTTGTGGACGTTCGAGATGATGCCGCTCGGCCCTTTCCAGAGGTTACCGTCGTTGGGCGTCTCGTCGACCCACGCCCCGCCGTCGGGCGCGCGGAAACGCTCGACGATACCGACACCGTCGGGGTCGGTGACGCAGAACCGCCCCGGACCCCACGTTCCACTGTCGTGCTCGCCGACGACGTCGACGTCGCGCACGAGCAACCGTTCCGACGCCAGCGCGTCGATGACGCGAATTCCGGTGTCGTCGGCGGTGAAGTCGACCTCGAATCCCTCGAACCGGATGTCCGCGCCCGGCGCGTAGTGGACGCCGAGGCGGAACAGGCGGTACTGCGGGCCGTCGAACTCGTGATAGTTCGCCGGGACCAGCGTCGCGTCGTTGCCGACGAGACCGAACTGCTCGAAGTCCGAGTAGCGGAACTGTCGGTCCATCCGGTAGCGGCCCGGCGGGAACACCAACAGCGTGTTGTCGCCGCGGAGACGTTCCAGAACGTCGTTTATCGGCTGGTTGCCCGTGTTGTCAGCCCCCGCTTCGACGACGTCGTACACGCGGTCGTACTCCTCGAACAGCTCGCTCATGTCGGTGCTCGTTGTAGCCGCACCGACGCCGCTACCCAGTCGAACACCCGCCCCGGCGACCCCCACGCCGAGAACGCCCTTGAGATAGCCGCGTCGGGTTCGGTTCGTCGCATGTTCGTTCGATTCCGCTCCACGTTCGTTTCCGCAGACGTACATATTGTTAGGCATGATGTCTCGTGCGTCGCTCCCTACCTCGTATCGAAAACGGCGTTCTTCCCCCCGTTATCGTGACCCTAACGTGGCACCCAGTTTGGTAGGTCTGCAACGTTCGTGGAAATAATACAGAACAATCAGGTCTAATAGACAGTCGTTCAGTGCTGTAGGTTTTAAATAACCGACCCCCAATAACGAGCGGTTAATCGGAGCTTACCGGCCTCCAAATCGCCACCGGAACGGGCGCAACGGACGCAACGGACGCCGGTGCGAGGGTGGGCTTTTCGGTCCGAAACCCGGTGTCACTCGAACGGTTACTAGCTTGCTAAACGACGTCTCGTGCTGTTTTTCGAGCGATGAGAGGGCGCGGGGCGATCCCGTATCGCGGTTAGAACTCGTTCTCGAACGTCGGCGTCACGAGCGTACTGCCGACGAGCGCGCCGGTCCCGCGCCGCAGTTGCTGGGAGACCGCCGACGGCGACACGTCGAATCGCTCGGCCAACTCGTTCTGTGAACTCCGGCGGGGGACGTCGTAGTACCCTATCTCGTAGGCGGCGCGGAGCAGTCGTTCCTGGTCGTCGGTGACGCCGTAGCGTGTTCTCTGACCCCGCTCCTCCTCGGTGTCGGTCGTGTATAGTTGCCGAACCCGGAAGTCCACGTCGTTCTCGCGGCAGCGGCCGCTCAGCGTCGCCAGCGCCTCTCTGTCCGGGAGGCGCATACGGACGAGCCACCCGCTGCTGTTGCTCTCGGCGGTCATCACGGACGCACCGAGCGCCTCGGGCAACTCGGTGGGCCACTTCGCCGACTCGCTCAACCCGACCCGGTACATCCTGTAGTTCGATTCGACGCCGACGAGCGTCGGGTCGCGAACCGTCGAGTCTTCGACGAGCGCCGTCTCCAAGCCGCGGTAGTCGACGTTCGAGGCGGTGAAAAACAGCGTCTCGCGGCCGCGATACGTCGTCTGCGACCGCGGTTTGAGGGTCGACTCCGAGACCGCGTCGAGCGTGGGGCAGAGCACGACGCTCGGGTGTGCGAGATACGCTTCGACGACGAGTTCGTAGAGGTCGGTTTCGAGACCAGCGGCCGTCGCCACTCCGTCGACGTTTCGGTCCGAGTCGCCGTCGGCGTCCCGGTCGGGCCCGTCGTCAGGGTCACCGTCCATACTCAACGGCACGGTGCCGCCCACCTGCAGAAACGGGACCCGCTCATCCGCAGTTGCGCCGTCTTCGACGGGGCTATCGTCGGTCGGAGCTGGACCCACATATCAGAAGAGTTCTCCACGCGGGAGCTAGATAAATCCAAAGCTCCGTTTCGACTGTTTCCGGCGGTCTAGCGGCCTTAGCATCGGGGTAATCGGACGTGGTGCGCGGGCAGTTACCTCTGAATACGTTGCGGGACCGACCGCTTCTTTCGGCGTCGCTCCGCGACGAACAGCGCGAGCGCGACGAGACAGACGAGCAGTTCGAGTGGGAACGACACCGACGACAGGTACTGACTGACGTAGCCGTCCGAGAGGAACGGCACCGCCGACAGCAGCGTGTCGGTGTAACCCGGAACCGACCCATCGACCATGGGGTTCGACCAGTGCGTCACCGGCCATCCGAGCATTCCGGCGGCATGCGCGCCTCGGCCGTCGAGCGTCAACTGGAGGAGGTCCGCGCCGAGATGCGAGAGCCACCCGACGCCGAACGCGACGCCCGCCGTCTTTCGGTACTCGGTGGGCGTCGAGTACAGCACCGTGCCGACGACGGCGAGTCCGAAAAGCGAGTGCGAGACGGTCTGGTACGCGGGGAAAATACCGGTCAAGCCGAGCGATTTGTCGACGAGGTCCGGCAGCGCGGCGCCCAGCAGACACCACCCCAGCGAGAGGCGGACCCGGACGCCGAGGAGGTAGCCGACGGCGAGGTGGGCGGGGAACCACATTGCGTTCGTCAAATCCGTTTCCTCGTATAAGCGCATGGATTCATCCCGATTGGTGACTGGTCGCCGACAGGCGCTGCGGGAGTCGTCGCTTCGGAGCGACCGGTAGCGCCGCCCTCGCATCCCGCGCCGACGGCGAGAGCTATCGCTCGCCGACTGAAAATTCCGTAGGGCGCGTGAACGACGCGTACCCCTACCCGTGTTCCCGACGACCTACGGTCTGTACTTCCGTAGATGAACAACCAATATATAAACGTATGTCAGACGGGCGTCATCGGAGACGGCCGGAGACCGTCGCTACTCGTCTTCCGTTTCCGCATCCGCTTTTATTTCTTCGAGCTGCGAGAGCAGGTCGTCCGTCGTCGCCTCCGAGTCGAACGTCACCTTCCCCTCGTGGTCGTTCTCGTGGACGTTCACGCCGTCGTCGGCGTCGGCGCTCACGGTCTGGTCTCGCTGCTCGGATTCGTCGTAGCTACCAAAACCCATGTTTCTAGACTCTCACCCGGCTACAAAACACGTACGGTACGTCGCAGATTCGTGTCGGACTCGTTAGTCGTCCGCGGGGGTTTGCTTCGCTTTGTCGGTGAACTTCTCGCGAACCTTTCTGATCTTCGGTTCGGCGTTGAACGTGCAGTAGGCGTCGCCGGGGTTCTTCTCGTAGTAGTCTTGGTGGTACTTTTCGGCGATGTAGTACGGCCCGAGCGGCTCGATCTCGGTGACGATGGGGTCGTCGAACGCGTCCTCCGCTTCGAGTTCCTCGACGAACGACTCGACGAGTACCCGCTGCTCGTCGTCGTGGTAGTACACCGCGGAGCGGTACTGCGTGCCCACGTCGGGACCTTGGCGGTTGAGCATCGTCGGGTCGTGGACGGTGAAAAACACCTGCAGGAGGTCCTCGTAACTCAGTTTCTCGGGGTCGTACTCGATTTGGACGGCCTCAGCGTGGCCCGTCTCGCCCGTGCAGACCTGCTCGTACGTCGGGTCGGCCACGTCGCCGCCGGTGTAACCCGAGGTGGCTTCGAGGACGCCGTCGAGTTCCTTCATCGCCGCCTCGATGCACCAGAAGCAGCCGCCGGCGAACGTCGCTGTCTCCGTGTTGCTCATAGGGTAGATACGGGCGCGAGGCGTTAAGATGCTACGGAAAGGGAGGTCGTTTGGCCGAGCGCGTTCGGTTACTCGTTCAGCCGCGACATCTCGTCGTCGGAGAGGTCGATTCGGGACGCGGCGACGTTGTCGTGGAGGTGGTCGACGCTGGATGTGCCCGGAATTGGCAGTATCACCTCCGAGCGGTGGAGCAACCACGCCAGCGCGATCTGCTGGGTCGTCGCGTCGTGCGCGTCGGCGATCTCCTCGACGGCGTCGGCTTTGTCGCCCAGGTCGCCCGCGCCGAGCGGGTACCACGGGATGAAACCGATGCCGGCGTCTTCGCACGCCTCCAGTACGTCCTCCTGCTCCCGGTCGCCGACGTTGAATCGGTTCTGGACGGTGGCGACGTCGAGGATGTCGCGAGCGGCGTCGATTTGATCGACCGAGACGTTGCTGAGACCGACGTGTTCGATTTTTCCGTCGTCCTTCAGTTCCGCGAGCGTCCGCACCGACTCCTCGAAGTCGACGTCGGGGTCCGGGCGGTGCAGTTGGTAGAGATCGATGCTGTCGACGCGGAGGCGGTCGAGGCTCCCGAGGACGGCGTTGCGGAGGTAGTCGGGGTCGCCGTTCGGTATCCAGTCGCCCTCGTCGTTGCGGAGCAGGCCGCCCTTGGTGGCGACGACGAGGTCCTCCGGGTACGGGTGAAGCGTCTCGCCGATAAGTCGTTCGCTCACGGCCGGGCCGTAGGAGTCTGCGGTGTCGACGAGGTCGGTTCCGGTCGCGATGACCTCGTGGAGCACGCGGCGGGCCTCCTCGCCATCGTCGGGTTCGCCGATGATGTTCTCGCCGGTGAGGCGCATCGCGCCGTAGCCGAGTCGATGCACGGTGAGGTCGCCGCCGATGTCGAACGTGTCACTTCGGTTTTCGAGCGTCATAGAGGAAGAGACGGCCGCGAGATAGTAGCCTCTTGGGTGACCGGCGCGCGCCGCCCTTCAGTGACCGCAACGCCTGCTTCCCTGACGGTCGACCACAACGCTTGCCTCCCCCGTTGCCAAAGTCACGGGCGATGGCCGAACAACTCACTGTCGGCGTTCTCCGCGGCCGCGCTCACGGTCGGTCGAGCGAAGAAGCGGCCGAGGCGCTCCGCAAACGACTGCCGACCCACGACGTTCGCTACGCGCGGACGCGCCCCGAGGAACTTGACGTCGCCGCAGATGCCGACGTACTCGTCGGTCTCCGCGCCGACGAAGAACTGCTTGAACACGCCCCGAACCTGCACGTCTTCGCCGCTGGCTCGGCGGGCGTCGACCACCTGCCGCTCGACGCGTTCGCCGACCGCGACGTCGCGGTGACGAACGCGTCGGGGGTCCACGGACCGAACATGGCCGAGCACGTGCTGGCGACGTTGCTGTCGCTCACCCGCCGCCTCGACGTGGGGATGCGTCGGCAGGCGCGCCGCGAGTGGCGGCGGTTCCAGACTCGCGGCGAGTTGTACGACAGCACCGTCACCGTGGTCGGTCTCGGCGCAATCGGCGAGGCGCTGGTCGAACGCCTCTCGGGGTTCGGCGTCCACACCGTCGGGGTGCGCTACTCGCCGGAGAAAGGCGGGCCGACGGACGAGGTCATCGGCTTCGAGGACGACGAACTGGCCGACGCGTTCGCGCGGACCGACGCGCTCGTCCTCGCCTGCCCGCTGACCGAGACGACCCGCGGGCTCGTCGACGGCGACGCGTTCCGGACGCTCCCGACCGATGCCATTCTCGTCAACGTCGCCCGCGGCCCCGTCGTCGACACCGGCGCGCTCGTCACCGCCCTGCAGAAAAACTCGATTGCCGCGGCGGCGCTGGACGTGACCGACCCCGAACCGTTACCCGAGGACCACCCGCTGTGGACGTTCGGCAACGTCATCATCACGCCGCACAGCGCCGGGGACACGCCGCGGTACTGGCAGCGCGTTGCCGACATCGTCGCCGAGAACGTCGAAAGGCTCGCAGAGACCGAAGAGACCGCGGAGCTCAGGAACCGAGTGGAGTTCTGAACGGAGCCTCACCGTGGCGGGAGCGCGTCGAGTCCGCGCGTCGGTCGGAACTCGTCGGGGATCGTTTCGAGCGTCTCCGTCTCCTGAGTGAACGTGCCGCGATAACTGAGGACGTGACCCGCGAGTCGGTTTTCGACGACGGCGTCGACGTGGTACCGCTCGTCGGCGTCGTCGTACCGCTCGCGAACCTCGACGCTCGCCGCCAGCAGGGCGGGAAGTCGGACGTACCGGTCGCCGCGTCGAACCCACTGGCGGCCGCTTTCGACGACGAGCGCGCCCGCCTCGACCGATGGTCGGAGTTCCGTGACGAGGAGACCGCCCGTTCCGAGGAAGTCGAGTAATCGCCCGTTCTCGGCGTCCCAGACGGTCAGCGAGTCGAACCGGCGGCGTCCGTGGTCGAAGCGGAACGTTCGAATCGTCGAAAGCGCCTCGCGCCCGGCGTCGTCGCGCAGACCGACAGTTTTCAGCGTGAACGGGACGTCGTTACCGGCTTCGGGAAAGAGGAGATTTCGGGAGGCCATCGCGTACAGCGCCGGCAACACGTGCGTCCCGCGACTGATGTTCATCTCACCGCGGCCGACGCAGAGCGCGTCGTCTTCGGCGTCGAGGACGTATCGCTCTCGAACCTCCGGGTGGAGTTCGTCGGCTTCGGACCCGAGCGCCCGCTCGTAGACGCCGGTCATCGGCGCTCTTCCTTCCAGAGTAGTCCGGTAACCGTACCCGAGAGAACGGTTTCGTCGCTCCAAGAGCAGACAACGGTGGCGGTGAGGTCGTACCGGTCGGAGCGCTCCTCGACGGTCTCGTAGGTCCACGTGCAGGTGATTCGCTCGTTCGTGTACACCGGGCGAGCGAACGTGAACTCCATCGTGTGCGCGAGGACTCCCTGCTCGCCGCCGATTTGGGTGGGGAGCGTCGCCGTCAGCAATCCATGAACCATCCGCCGCCCCTCCTCGTCCGGTTCGGTGTGCTGCGGTTGCGTGTCACCCGAGAGATCGGCGAAGGCGTCGACTTCTTCGGCGGTGAACGTGCGTTCGACCGTGTGGCTATCGCCCGGTGTCGGCGGAGTCATCGTCTGGAGAGTTAGAACACCTCGAGAGTAAAAGCGAGGGTAGCTCTCGTCTCCGTCGTTTGTATAGTAATATCTGATTTATAAGTCTCGCGTCCGTCGAGCCAGTCGGCCGTTTTCGGACTCGAACGCCGGACTGACAGCTATTTACGGCTGGCTACGTCAAACGGAACCGATGCACCAGGAGAGTGACCCGGCGACCATCGAGTCGGCTATCGAGCGCTATCTCGACGGCGTCGAGGCGGGGAACTCCCGGAAGAACTACCGCTCGGTGCTAGCCGGGTGGGCCGCGTGGCTTCGCGACGAGGCAGACGTGGCTTCACTCAACGGCCTGACCGTCATGCACTGTCGGCGCTACGCCCGTCACCTGAAAGAACTTGTGCGCGAAAGTGAACTCCGCGCGAGCACGGCAAACACGTACTACGCCTACGTCCGGGCGTTTCTCGGGTTCTGCGTGGCCGACGAACTCCTCGACGTGAATCCGGCGAAATCGGCGCGTGCGACCGACGAACTCCCCGAAGACCACGGCGACAGGGAACGTCAGTTCTGGCGCCGTAAACAGCGGAACGCTATACTCACTTACGTCGACCGCCGAGCCGAGGAGGCGCAAGAGACCGGCTCCGAGCGCGAGATACGGCGTGCGCTTCGCGATAGGGCGCTCGTCGCCCTGTTAGCACTTTCCGGCGTTCGCGGCGGTGAAGCGTTCGCCGCTGCCGCCGACGACAGGCGCTCGGGACTGACGTGGAACGACGTCGACACCGACGCCAACGCAGTTCGGGTGTTCGGCAAGTCCCGCGAGTACGAGTACGCGCAGTTGCCTGAACGCGCGAGTGCGGCGCTCGTCGACCACCGCGAGTACTGTAAACCCGCCGACGCGTCGTGGCCGGTGTTTCCGACCGGTCACGGTCCGTCACTTCGGCAGGCTATCGAGATGCAACTCGGCGCGCGGGGGTGGACTGACGAGGAGATCGACGCACGCTGCGAGAAAGCGCCGTTGTCGCATGTCGTCCGCGAGGAGCGGGTGACGCCGCCGTCGCTCACGACGAACGGCGCGCGGAGCGTGATGAAGCGTCTCTGCGCCGACGCGGACATCGACGTTCGCGGCGAGTACCTCAAACCGCACGGTGCGCGGCGGGGGCTGGGCCACGAACTGTACGCCAGCGGTCACGCCGAACTCGCGCAGTCAGCGCTCAGGCACGCGAGTATCGAGACGACGCACGAGTCGTACTCCGACATCCGGGCGGCCGAAACCGCTCGACGGGTCGACCGGGTGTTGGAGCGCGACGGAGCGTGACTGATCGAGTTTCTCCCGATTGCTCGCGGCTGCCCGTACCTACCCCTCGAAGTCGCCTTCAAGCGTCACGCGGTCGCCCGTCACTTCCGCGACGGAACCTGAACCGACGGGGTAGCGCTCCTCGTCCGCGCCGCCCCACGTAACTTCGACACCTTCGCCGAAGCGAAGGTAGAACCCGTCGTCGGTCACCTCGTCGACGGTACCGACCTCGTTTCCACCGTCGTCATAGACGGATTTGCCGACGTCGTCCTCGGATAGTTGAGATGCCATACGCGACGTACGACCGCGAGCGGGGAATAACTGATGGCGGGACGAGTGGTCGAGGTCGAACACAGCAACGTTTTGTCACCTGCCGGTGAACCGCCGACAGCATGCCCTCCAGTATCGTCAGCTGTACTCGGGAACGCCTGAATGCGGTCATCTCTCTCAGACGTTTTCGACCCACCCGTGACTGAAAACGAAACGTCGACGGTGTTCGTCGTCTGTCTCTGCGTACTCGCCCTCACCGGCGGTATCTGTTACATTGCCGTCTCGCCGCAGTTTGGGGAGCGAAGCGCCGCCGAATCGACCCCGAGCTCCGCGACGGTCGGGTCGGAGGAGCGACTCCACCGACTCCACGGCGCTGGACTCACCGGCGAGAACGTCACCGTCGGCATCGTAGACGTGACCGAATTCGACCGCTCACAGTCGAATCTGAGTGAGAGAGTCGTCGTATCGCGCACGTTCGAATCGGACAAATCGGTCGGAGTGAGTCTGGACCGTCGGTCGAACACGCACGGAACCAGCGTCGCGTCCATTGTCGCTCGAACCGCGCCCGACTCGAAGCTGTATCTCGCGACAGTCGATTCGCCAGAGGGCTACGAACGGGCAGTTGAGTGGTTTCTTCGAGCGAACGTTGACATCGTCGTCACCCCCGTCTCTTTCTACGGCAAACCCGGTGACGGCAGTTCGCGTGTCGCCCGACTCGCGACGAGGGCGACCGAACGAGGAGTCGTCTTCGTCGCCCCGGACGGGAATCTCGCGCGGGGGCAGTGGTCCGGACGGTACCAGTCGGGGCGAAACGAGTCAGGAGCGACCGGCGTCCATCAGTTCGGCAACGACGAGCGGAACTATCTGCGCGGCGACACGGGAACGGTGACGCTCTGGCTCTCGTGGGACGACGCGCATCGAAACGAGGCGTTCACCGCTGAACTATACCGAACGACCGAAGACGGAACGCGTCTCGTCGCTCGGTCACAGCCCTACACGGCCGACACGACCCCGAACGAGCGGCTGACCGCACACGTCGGCTCGGGGACGTACTTCGTCGTCGTTCGTGGCCCTCGAAACGAGACGACGGCGCGAGTGACGCTCGAATCGTCGACGCACGGGTTACAGTTTACCACGCCCGAACGGAGCGTCACTGCCCCGGCGACGGGACAACTTCTCTCTGTCGGCGCGTACGACCAGCAGGCAGAACGACTCGAACCGTTCAGTTCGCGCGGGCCGACCGACGACGGTCGTCTCGGCGTTGACGTGGTCGCACCGAGTCGCCACCGCGTCGCCGGGCAGGAAGAGCCGTTCGTCGGAACGTCCGCGGCCGCCGCCTACGTCGGCGGTGTGGCTGCGCTCTTGCTAGACGCGGACCCGACGCTCGAACCGTGGGAAGTCGAGCGCCGACTCGAACGAACGGCGACAGACGTCGGGAAGACCGGAATCGACACATCGACGGGGTACGGCCGTGTCGAACCGGTTGCGGCCGTCGGCAACGGGACGGTTAAATCAGCATTTGACTCATAGATAGCACTTAGTACCGACTCGTCGTCGGTCCGAACGAAACTCCACTCTAGCTATGTCCGGATTTATCGACAAACTCCACCAGCGTAGTTCGACGACGAACGAATGTCCTCGCGTCCTCGACGTCCAGTCCGAAGAAACTGACGAAGTGCTCGATGCGCTCGCGTCCGATACGGCACGTCGACTGCTTCGCAGCCTGTTCGAAGAGCCCCGAACCCCCTCGGAACTCGCTCACCACACCGACACGTCGGTCCAGAACATCAACTACCACCTCATGAACCTCAGAGAGGCTGGTCTCACCGAGGCCGTCGATACTCAGTACTCCAAGAAGGGTCGTGAGATGACCGTCTACGGGCCGACAAGCGACCCTCTCGTCTTCGTCAGTAACCACGAACTCCGGCCCGCCGTCGACCGATCGCTTCGAGAACTCGTCGCCGGACTGGGTATCCTCGTCGGAGCGAGCGTTCTCGTCCAGTGGGGTACCGAGCGGTTGGTCGGGGGGTCGCGAGACGCGGTTCTCGGTCCGGCCAGTTGGGGTGCGCCGGACCCGGGTACGACGCTCGCGTGGGTCGTCTTCGGAGTCGTCGAACCGGGTGTGCTCTTTTTCTTCGGTTGTCTTCTCGTCGTTGCCGCACTCGCACTCACCGCAGACGCGTAATTCGCCTGCCTGACTCGCCGGAAAATCGTCCGTAGAGAGAATTTGGGAACCGGTACGACCGGAAGTTACGACCGATTACGACCGGTTACGACCGGAAGAATCCGAGGAGAACGCCGATACCTACAACGGCGAGAGCGCCGCCGAGCGCGAGTGCACCGACGCTCCCGAGAAGATTCGACATGCTATCGAGAACCGTCGATTGATTCCGCACGGGCGTCTCCGTCTCTGACTTCGGCGTCGGCTCGGCCGTTTGCGTCGTCGGTGTCTCGGTCAACACCGGAGTTTCGAGCACGGAGAGCGTGCCGACGTCGACCGGTTCGCCGTCGGTATCCGATCCGAGATACAGTCGCAGCGGGTAGTCGCCGGGGTCGAGAACCCGGCTCAGTTGCGTCTGCGACTCGTCCACTACGTCGTCGTCGGAACGCGTCGGAGAGGAACTGAACCCTGCTTCGCTGGTGTCGAACTCGATAACCGCGCGACCGTCGTCGTTCTCGTCGCGAACCGTCACAGTGGCGGTGAAGCCCACATCCTCGCCGCCGATGACGAGTGTCACTCGGCTGGCGTCGCCGTACGTCACTGGGATACGCGCGGTGTTGCTCTGTCGGACCCGAACGGCGGGTACAACGGTTGCTTCGTCGGCGGGCGGCAGCGTCATCTGCGTCGGGGACGAGGTGCAGTCAGTGCACGGTTCGAGTCGGCCGTCCACGTCGTCCGACGAGAGACCACCGCCGTATGCGGAGATGGTAAACGACGTGTTCGCCTGCTTGTCGCTCAGGTCGAACGAGACGTTGAACGTCCCGTACTCGTCTACCTCGGTGAACCGACTTTCGAGGAACACGTCGTCGGCACCGTGTGCCGACCGTATTCGAACAGTCACTTCGATTCCCGCGTCCAGCGTCGTCTCGCCGTGGACCACCTGGTTCTCCGCAGCTTCGAGCAGGAGTTCGTCACCTGCGTAGAGGAGGACTAGCTCTTCGTCCGAATCGTCGGCAGCCGCGGCGACGGTACCGGTTCCCACAGCAGTCAGGAGAACGGAGAACACGACGAAGCCACGTGCGACAGCTGTCAGCATCGTTCGTCGACGCACTGCCGACTCGCGGGTCAACGTCGACTGTCGAGTCAACATCCAATCACCGACGGGCGTCGACGAGACGGCGTTTTGTCGGAGGGCGGTGCAACGGCGTTCGCGTTGACGGCGACGTCCAGCAGGGAGTTTCGAACGGTCACGAGTCAGCAGATAGCCGAGTAGGGTGATAATGTCGGCGATAAGTTAAGTCTCGACTGAAGTAACGACACCAGAGAGAACGGGGACCGGTACGACGCTCGTCGCCGCATGTCTGAACCGTGACTGACCAGAGTGTGCGTGAGCGTCGCATTCGAGGCTACCGTAACGCGCTTACATAAAATGGACGCATACGGTAACAACCGCAGTTTCGTTTGTCTCGGTTGATACTCGAATCGTCCGACTGCGGCCGGACACACTCTCGCGCAACCGGTAACGCTGCCCGTAGAATTACAATTTTTACAACTTTTACAAATTTTAGAGCCACCACGCGACTGAGACGACTCGGCAGGATTTCTTAAAGAAAGTGGTTTTTACAAATTCTGGAAATTCCAAAGCGGGTGGACAGTCAGGTGCGCGTGGATACTGTTAAGCCACGTCGGAGAGACGTGAGCGACGATGACACGGTCGACACTTGGTACGCGGTGTTCGAATTGGAGACTGTCTACAAATTGTAAAATGTTCACGCAGTTCGGACGGGGTGAGATGCGGTGAGTCGTGCGGTCAGCGTCTCGCTGCAGAAAGGCGGCGTCGGCAAGACGACTGTCGCGATCAACCTCGCGGACGCGCTCGCTGCGCGGGGCAACGACGTACTGCTCGTCGATTTGGACCAGCAGGGGAACGCAACGGAGGGCGTCGGTCTCAAGGAATGTTACGAAGCAGAGAGTCCGCACATCGGCAATGTCCTCACCGAGGACGACCCCGTCGCCGTCGACGCGGTGATCCGCGAGCGCGAGGGGTTCGACGTCGTTCCGGCGCACGTCGACCTCGACGGGGCCGAGGACCGAGTTCGAAACTCGACGTTCGGGGTGCTGTGGGTCCGCCGTCGCATCGTCGAACCGTTGCTCGGCGAGCGCTACGACTACGTCGTCATCGACTCACCGCCGAGTCTCGGGCCGCTCTCGGACGCGGCGCTCATCGGGTCGGGTAACGTCATCGTTCCGCTGCTGATGAGTGAACCGAGCGTCAGCGGGTTCGAGCGGATGTGGGAGCAGCAGATCGTTCCGATTCGCCAGGAGGTTGACCTCGAACTGCTCGCCATCGTGCCGAACGACCTTAGCGGTAACAACGAGGAGAAGCGCATCATCCGCGACCTCGAATCCTCATCGTTCGCCGAGTACCTCCCCGGGTTCGCCCGCAGCACGGAGTTTGACGACGACGATTCACCCGGTCCCGGTCTCCGTCGCCGCATCGCGTTCCGGCGCTCGTGGCGCGACGGCAAGACGCTGCGCGAGTACGAACCGGACAACGACATGGTCGCGCGCCTCAACGAACTCGCCCACGTCGTCGAAGCGGGAACGGTCGACGTCGGCGCCGACAGTGACGCCGACAGGAGCGAGGAGAACGAAGAGGTGACGGCCAGTGCCTGACGGCAACCGTTTCGCGGGGTTGAGCGACGCGCTCGGCGACGAGGAAACGGCCGAAGAAGCACAGAGAACGGAATCGCCTGAGGGTGCGGACGACGAGACAATCAGCAGCGAAACGATGGACGATGAAACGCTCGACGAGGAATCATCGGCATCGACGCCCGAGGAGGGCGGCCCGGCGTTCTCCTTCGAGGAGACGACCCCGAAGAGCGTCTACGTCCGCGACCAGACGCTCGACGCGCTCGAAGACCTCGAGTTCGAGGTGGAGGTCGCGCTTCGGCGCGAGCACGGCGTCCGCGACGTGACCGGCCGGGAGTTTCACGACGCCTTGGTGCGCGTCGCGGCCGAGCACGCCGACGACATCGCCGCACTGGTCGTCGAGACGCGCGAGGAGTAGGCGACCGTCTCCGAGGTCGTTCGTTTACGGTGACGATCGGTTTGAATCGATAGACCCTGAAACGGAACCGTTTGCACAGGATGACTGTCGACGAACGTTTATCGGCGTCCTCGTGGCGAACTCATGTGCAGAAACCATGGCCACAGAAACACAATCCCTGCAGACGCTTCGAGACCTGTTCGAGTACGAACTCGGCTGTATGTACTACGTGGAGAACCAACTCGTCGACGCGCTCGACGAACTCGCGATGCAGACGCCGAACGAGAACGTCAGCCAGGGCTTCGCCGACCACCGCGACGAGACCCGACAGCAGGTCGAACGGCTCGAACGCGTGTTCGACGCCATCGACCGCGAACCATTCGAGCACGAGGTGTACGCGCTCGACGGCATGCTCCAGGACAAACGTAACTTCGACGAGATGGTCGGAGAAGACGAACTCCGCAACGTCCATTATCTCGGCGCCGGAATGAAGACCGAGCGGTTCGAGATAACGGGCTACGAGAGCCTCCAGATGCTCGCTGACCGGCTGGATATGGGTCGCGAGGTGACCGAGCCGCTGGAGCAGAACCTCGACGAAGAGCAGCGAACGCTGGACGAACTCCAGACGATGGCGACCGGGTCGAAACTCAAGGAACTGTTCCAGAAGCTCACCGGGTGAGCGCGGCGGCGGTCGGGCGAGACGGGGACCGAGTGCCGGTTACCGAGGCTGTCTTTTTCGCGTTGAATCGGGTCCTCTCCGCGATAGCAGGCGCTTTCGGCGGTAGAGCGTCGCCTCGTCCGAGCGGCGCATCATTACTCCTCCTCGTTGCGAGCGACGCCTCACCCCTCCATACCGGGCGGCGGTCCCTCCGCTTCCAACCCGACGAGCACGAGCGGTTCGTTGTCGGCGTCGAGCATCTCGCGGACCCGGTCACGTTCGCCGCGGTCCTCGGCCGAGCGAACCATTTCGCGGTAGTGCGCGTCCCGGGCCGCCGCCGTCAGGTCGTCGTCGAGTTCGAGTTCCTCTCCGAGTCGCTCCCAGAGGTGCTCGCTCCCGTAGAGGTAGTACGACTGGTCGTCCCGCCAGCCGAAGTGGTGGCGGTTGGAGTACTCGTACCCGCCGTCGTCGCACTCGAAACTGCGTTGGACGGCAGCCAGCGCCTCGGAGAGGCCGTCGCGGTCGATGCCGCGCGCGTCGGCGACGGCGTCGACGACGTCGTCGTGGAACGGGTAGTCGGTCATTGGTGGTCACCACCGAACCGTACGAGACGGCAACGGAAGAGCACCGAGAATCGTGTTCCGTGGCTGATAAATCTGGTCACTCCGTCACTCCGGTCGCGCGGAGAACGAACGGCATCAGGAGCCCTTGGACGACGGTACCAACGACGGCGACGCCGAAAACGAGCGTGCGGAGTGCATCCAAATGGGGGACGCCGTCGGGGAGGCTCAGCACCAGCGCGACCGGAACTACGGTGTGGAGGCCGCCCCAGACCATCACGTGCTGGATGGTGAGCGGGACGCCCTCGTCGGCGACGCGGTTCGCGAGACCGACGACGGAATAAATTGTTACCGCGCGCGCGAGGACGACGAGGACGGCCACGAGGACGATGAGGTCGAACTGCGCGATGAAATGGTCGAACCGGACGTTCGTCCCGATGAGCAGGTAGACGAACGTCGAGACGAGAAACGCCGCCGTGTCCCAGACCGTCCGAACGAACTGCGCCTCGTCACTCCGTTCGGTGAACTGTTCGCCCGACAGCCCCAGCGCGAGACCGGCGCCCACCGTCGCGAGGACACCGCTGACGCCGAGGGTGTGTTCGGCGAGCACGTAGCTCCCGTACGCCAGAAGCAGCGTGAACAGCACGGTCCCCATCGGGTCACGGATGTACCGCGTCGCGTAGCGTCCGAGGTAGCCGAAGAGCACGCCGACGAGCAAGCCACCCGCGCCGACGACGACGAGTCGGACGGCCAACTGCTCTATCGAGACCAGCGAGAGAAACTGCGAGGTCGAGGGCGCTCGCGATCCGAAGGAGATGGTACCGAGGACGACAGTGAACACGACGATAGCGACGCCGTCGTTGAGCAGGCTCTCGGCGTCAACGACCACCGAGAGTCGTTCAGGCGCGTCCAACTCGTCGAAAAGCGAGAGCACCGCCGCCGGGTCCGTCGGCGAGATGATAGTCGCGAACAGCGTTGCAACCGCCAGCGGAACCGCCAGCGCGACGTGTGTCGAGACGGCGAGCAGCAGGATCGCGAGTGGTAGACCGACGACGACGAGCACGAGCGGCAGTTCCCAGTTCCGTCGGAACGTCTCGTGGTCGAGTTCGACCGCACCTTGGAACAGCAGCGTCGGCAGGAGGATCGCCATGATGAGGTCGTGCGAGAGCGTGAGCGTGAGAGGGATCTGCAGCGCAGAGACGGCGAATCCGACGAGTACGAGCGTCACCGAATAGGAGACGTTCGAGACGCGGTCGGTGAGCAACCGAACGAGAAGCGCGAGCGCGGAGACGCCCAGGAGCGTCGAGAGCGTAGAGACGGCCTCGGGCATGGGAGGCAGTGTACCGGGGAGACAGTGATGTAACTAACTCGCGTCGAACGGAATGTACTCGTATCGATAGAGTGGAGAACCGAACCCCAAAGCGTCGCACCCGATTCTGCGGTCGAAAGCCGCCAGTTCCGTAAGGTCCGTCAATTCGAGCGGTCCGCGCCTTCGAGCGACGCGCCGAGTAACTGCGCGAGACCGTTTCTGAGGTGTTCGTGGAACGTCGCTGGGGCGATACCGAGTCCCTCGGCGATCTCCTCGCCGGTACTCTCGCGGGGCCACGTGAAGTAGCCGGCGACGAACGCCGCTTCGAGCGCGGCCTGCTGTTTGTCCGTGAGCCGCGAGGCCAGCGCTGACTGGAACTGCTTGAGCGTCTGGACGCTGCGCGTCGTTGAGCGCTGGGCGACGAGTTCGGCGTCGGGGTACGCCCGCTGGACCGCCGTCGCGATTTCGCGGATGTCGATCTCGTGGGGCACCTCGACCACGACGCGGAACTCGCCGTCTTCGACGACGGCTTCGACGACCTGCCCGCCGTACGTCGCCAGTTTCGAGGTGATTGGCGTCTCCGGCGAGCGAATCTCGACCAGACAGCCGTCCTCCTGCTCGGAGACGACGCGGGCGTGGTCGACCGAGGGGTCGTCGGTGAGCGCGGTCCGAACCTCCTCCCATCCCATCCCGTTGACGCGGATGAACTGGATGGCTTTGTCGTCGGCGAGCGGAATCGTCCGCTCGTACGTCACCGTGCAATCCCCGTCGTTCGTCGCGCCGAACAGCGGGCTGCTCGGGTCGCGCATGACGAACTCCAGTTCGACGACGATGTTGTCCAGAAGCGCCTCCTTGCGCTCGATGGCGTTGATAGCGTGGCCGACGATTTCGCGGAGTTGGGCGACGGCGCCGCGTTCCTGCCCGCTGAAGGCGTGGTCGCGCGACGAGTAGATGGTGAGGACGTCGTACTGGAACTCCTGGAAGCCGATGGGAACCGCGGCCGCCGAGTTGTATCCGTTCTCCAGCGCCCACGCGCTCCACTCGCTGTCGGCCTCGTCTTCGATGTTGGAGACGACTACGACCTCCTGCGTTCGGGTCGCCCGCATCGCCGGCGAGGCGAACCGCTCGTCGTCGGCGTTAGCCACGTCGAGCGCCTCCGTCTCCGATTCGAGCGCGGCGGTGTCGATTCCGTCGCTGGCGCGGGGCGTAATCGTCCCGCGGGCGCTGTTGACTTCGCCGATCCACGCCGCCGCGTACGACGAGGAGTCGGCGAGTCGCCGACAGACGAGCTCCTCGACTTCCTCGCGGGTCGACATCGAGACGAGCGCGCTGTTGATACCCTGGATGACTCGGTTTATCTGGTCGAGCGCAAGCAGCTGTTCGCGCTGCTCTCGGAGCTTTCGTTCCCGCTGCTTCCGTTCGGTCACGTCGCGCTGTGAGCCGAGGAAGTGGACGATTTCGCCGTTCTCGTCGCGAATCGGGACGACCTCGACCTGATTCCAGAACGGCGTGCCGTCCTTCCGGTAGTTTTTCAGCTCTACCGAGGCGGGTTCGCCCTCGTCGACGGCCTCGCGCAGTTGGTCGACGGCTTCGGGATCGGTGTCGTCGCCCTGGAGGAAGCGACAGTTCTGTCCGATGGCTTCTTCGGCCGTGTATCCGGTGACTGCCTCAAATCCGCGGTTGACGTAGATGAGTGGGTTGCCGGGGCGACGTGGGTCGGTGAGACAGAGCGCGATGGAGGCGTCGTCCATCGCGCGGATTTTCACCCACCGGTCGCGGCCGTGGATTCCCTGCTCGCTCTCGTCCGGTTGGACGCCGACGGAGCCGCGGAACTCCTCGTCGGGCGGGCGGGAGATGAGGTCGAGCGCGAACGAGGCGGTGTCGTCGTCGGCCGTCGGGACCTCGGTCTCGACGGTTTCGACCGAGATGGTGTTGGCGTCGAGCAGCCGCTGAATCGCCTTCGCGAGGGCGTCGTTCGCTTCGTCGTCGGGTTCGTCAACCTCGCGCGTCAGAACCGACAGCGCGTCCCGACCGACGAACTCTTCGCGGGTGTATCTAGTCGTCTCCAAGAAGCGGTCGGTCACCGCGGCGATGGTACCGTCCGTCTGCAACCAGATGGTGCATCGGTGTGTCGTATCGGGCGCTCCCGAGGCGATTCGGCGTCCGTCTTCCGGCGGGTTCTGGTGTGTCATCTTTTGGGAGATCTGTAGTCGAAGACCGGTGTTTCAGCTCTCTGTGATGGCCCACAATCGAACTCTCCTCTCACCGGTAAACTGTCGAGCGTGTAGCCGTAGTGGGGACACCGAGTACGTGGAAGTCGGGTTATATTCACACAGGGATGCCGTTACGCTGGCTATCGTCTGGGTGCTCATAATTAGTGAGGGTGTGTGTGTGTTTGTAACCGCTATATGGGAGAGTCTCCACGAAGAAACCAATCTCTTTCGGCCGTTAACATATGGGAGTTCGATACAGTGGTTCTGTCGATGTACGACCGACCTGTCGATTCATCTACGCCCGATATCGATAGTCGTCCAGTCACGTCGCTTTCTACCGGGCAACTCCAGACGCTCTTTGCCAGTAGTCGACGCCAGCAGGTCGTCCGAGCGATTCGGACGTATCCGCGGCCGATATCGTTGGATACGCTCGTCGACGCTGTCGTCGCACAAAACCCCGAGGACGTTCCCGACGAGGCGGCGGTCCGAAAACGACTCCGAGTAGCACTGTACCACGTCGACCTGCCGAAACTCGACGAGGCAGAGATCATCTGCTTCGACGGGGACGAACGGGTCGTCACGGACGTAACCGACGACATCGACGGTATCCGTCTGCAACCGACTGAGTAGTCGGAGAACCTAGTGGTATCCCAATCTCTTACGGGATTATCTTGACACCGAGACTCGCGCAAGCTCACACCGTGGCGCAGATCGAAATCACGCTTCCGAACGACAAGCAAGCACAGTTCGAGCGTTTCGCCGAGGAGGAGTTTCTCAACGAAGAGCGAGCGGTAGAGGAACTGCTCACCGCCGGTCTCGACGCCTACAGAGATGTCGCCGACCGAGAGGAGACCGAAGTCGAGAGAAGCCCGTTCGCCGCCGGCGCCGAAGAAGAGTACGGCCGACGCGGGGAACTTTAATTCGGACGACTGTTTTCCGCCCGCGTCGAAAACGCCGACCAGCACCGATAGCCGGGGGTTCGAGAACCCCGACACTTTGTAAACGGTGTGCAATTTCTACAAACTGTAGGAAGCGTACAAGTTTACAAATCTCTACTCACGTCCCGCCAAGGAGTGGTATCTGCGTCGTCGAGTGGGCGAACGTGCCCGCTCGGAACGCGAGTTCGGCACTGATTGAGGGACAGCAGTCACTGTCGGAAGCGACCGAGAGTTACCGACAGTTCCGACACGTTCTGACAGTCACCGACAGTCTGGCGGTTACAAACGAGCTACCGGCGGTCGCCGACGGTCAGCGGCGGTCGAACCGTTCGAGCGCCGTCAGGAGACCGACGTACTCGGCGCGGCGGGTCGCCAGCGCGGCCAGTCGGTCGTCGAGGTGGTTGAGCGCGTCGTGGACGTCGTCGACGACGGCGTCGGGGTCGCGTTCGCCGACCTCGAACTGGACCCGTCGAACGTGTTTGCAGCGAACGTCGCGGTACTGGAAGTCGGGGCAGGTGCAGGCCGGTTCGCGCGTGTCGACAACGTACTCGTCGCCGCTCTGCGTGCGGACCCGGTAGAAGTCGGGGGCTTCTCTGTCGACGAACATCGTCTCGGTGAGCGCGCGCACGTCGCGTTCGTCGACGGAGGTCGTGGTCGATTCGGTTATCGCGTCGGGAGTATCTGATGTCGAGGTCATGTGTCGCCCTGGTGTGTTTCGGCGAGGCGAGGTGCTCTGGAGGCTATCGGTTCGCACTCGATTCAGGGGACGCACGGGCATAAATCGACGCTTCGTCGGATTTCGGACGTGTCGGAGCGGAAGCCTGTTTCGTTTCGAGTGGACGGATTTCGAGACGCCCAGATGCAGCAGAGATGTCCGGACGGCGGCGGGGACCTCGGTCACGGTTGAGACGGGGTAGCGCACGAGGGTGTCGAACTCGGCCAGTATCAACAAAACGCTGATAGTCGTCTCCGCCGATATTACGGTCGTGACCGGACGAATTCGGCGGTGTCTCGCGGTCGTCCTCGCGGCGCTTCTGGTCGTCTCGTCGGCCGGCGTCGGTGTCGGCGCAGAGACGTCGCCGAGAGACGACGGTGCGTCCGTCCCGTACCGCTCGGCGGCGGGAGCGGCCGCCGAGAACGTCGGCGTCGAACAGCAGATTCACCTCTCGAACGGCACCGGACCCGGCGCGGTTGCCGCCGAGGTGACGTACCGTCTCAACGACGAGGCGACGGCGCTGGAACTCCGGTTCGATGAGGCGGCGAACGTCACCGTCGCGGAGACGGCGGGGTTCGAGCGCGTCGAACCCGGCGTCTACCGCTGGACGGGCGAGCGCCGCCGCCCGACGCTGACGTTCGAGCGGTCGGTGAGCCGGACGACGCTCGACCACCGCGGCGCGGGCGTCGACACGGGGACGTGGGCCGCCGTCGACGTGCGGCGGTTCACTCCGTCGATTCGGGGACGGACCGCAGGAGCGACGGGCGTCTCGACGGCCGTTTCCGTCGAGGGGCCGGGCCACGCGACGCCTTCGTTCGCCTTCCTCGGTCCGGTTGAGGTGTCCAACCGGACCGTCGACGGCGAGCGAATCAGCCTCGTCGTCCCCGACGCGGCGTCAATGGCGTCGGAGCCGTCGGCGGTGCTCGCGTCGGTGGCGTCGGCCGCGGAGCGACTGCCCGAGAGCGACCGCGACGAGGCGCACCTGTTCGCGATTCCGTCGGGGTACGTTCAGACGACCGCCGGCGGGTTGAGCTTCGACGGTGGCGCGACGGCGTGGGTCCGCGACGACGCCTCGGTCGACGCCCCGAGCAACGTCTGGGTCCACGAGTACGTCCACGTGCGGCAGTCGTACAAGGCGACGGCCGAGATGCGGTGGTTCCGCGAGGCGAGCGCCGAATACTACGCCAGCTATCTGCCCCTGCAGTCGGGCGACCTCGCGTTCGAACGGTTCCAAGCGACGGTGCGCACCGACGCGTACGACGACGCCGTGTTGTCGACGCCGTCGAACTGGTCGAGTCCGCTCGTCCCGTATCGGAAAGGCGCTCGCGCGCTCGCCGCGCTCGACGCGTCGATTCACGACGCCACCGACGGCGAGCGGACGTTGACGGCGGTGTTCGAGCGGGTCAACGCCCACGAGGGAACCGTCGACTACGAGACGTTCCGCGCGATAGTCGTCGACGTGAGCGACGAGTCGGTCGCGGCGGAACTCGACCGGACGGTTTGGTCGACGGCGACGCCGAACGTCTCGACGCGGCCGCTCGACTACACTCAGTATCCGAGCGACGACCCCGACACCGACGGTCTCACCAACGCCGAGGAGCGAGCGACCGGTACGCACCCGTTCGTCGCCGACACTGACGGCGACGGCTACGATGACGGCGAGGAGCGAGAGCGTGGAACCGACCCGACCGTCGCGGACTCGACGCCCGAGACGGGAGGCGAGGGCGAAGAGACCGGCGACGGAACTGACCGCACTGACGCAGGCGTCGTCGATACTGACGGTGACGGCCTCTCGGACGCTACAGAACGCGAGCGGGGAACCGACCCGACCGACGCCGACACCGACGGCGACGGTTACGACGACGATCGGGAGGTGGCGGTCGGCACCGACCCGACGGAACCGACGGAGACGGTGTCGTTCTGGGTTGCGCGCCTGTTCGCGGCGTTCGAGTCGGTCGTTTCGGGGAGTCTAGTCGCTCGGTAGTTCTCGTCGCTTCGGGAGTTCTGAGTGTATGAGAACGCGCACGCTCGCGTACGCGAGAGATGAAATTTGAGCGGTAGAGTGATCGAAGCCCACGTCACTCGCTGGCTTCCCGTTCACCGCCGTCGAGCTGTCTGACCGCGACCGTTCCGGGGGAGACGACGACCTCGCACCCGCTGAACGAGAAGACGAACTGTCCGTCTACCGACCTGTCGGTAAACAGGTCGTCGAGTGCGTCGGGGTCGACCCTCCCGTACAGTTGATCGAGTTCGAGCGGGTCGCGCCCGGTGGTCGTTGCGACGGCCCTGACGACGACTTCGCTGATAGACTCGCCGCTGGCGGAGAACGTCCAGTATGAGTCGTCGGTCGTGCGGTACGAGTCGTCGGTCATGCGGTACGTGTCCCGTTCGAGATGGTCATCTGCACAATCGGGCATATCGGACATTCCACTCCAGACCGCCAGATATTACCATACACTACGGTCTACGGGCCCTACCTAAGGAGTTATGGTATCTCTGTTCAACGACAGTGTCAGACGAAAAACAGCAAAAGGGAATCTAGCGTACTCACCGATGACGCGCTCGGTGGGCGTTCGGTGACCGTCCGGAGTGCCGGTTCGTCGCAGCTTGGAAACCGAATTCTATCACCGAGAGCGGGTCGAAAACGAAACTCTGAGTCGGCAACAGCGGCACCCTCGCAAGGAAAACGGGCTAAAAGAGAGACGTTGACCATACCGTGCATGGCACTACAACAGATCTCACATCTGTCCGACGAACAGCGCGACTGTATCGACAACTGCTTCGAGGCGACGCAGGTCTGCGAGTGGTGCGCCGACGAGTGCATCGACGAAGGCGAAGGGATGGAACGCTGTATCCGTCTCTGCCGAGACGTCGCCGACGTGGCGTCGATGCACGCGCGATTCATGGCGCGCAACTCGAACTACAGTACCCACCTCGCGGAAGTGTGCGCGGGCGCGTGCGAAGAGTGCGCCGAGGAGTGCGAGCAGCACGACCACGAGCACTGCCAGGTGTGCGCCGATGTGCTCCGCGACTGCGCGGAGTCCTGTCGGAACATGGCGTCGGCGTAACGTCGACGAACCGCTCGACGGACGGCAGTCCTCGTCTGAACGCCCGCAACTGGTGGACGAGACCTTTAGATAAACACGATTTTTTGGCCGGAAATATGGTTATTTAGATAGACATTCTTTCAAATAGACTAGTTCTCGGCGATAGTCCGTTCCTACTCGGCGAGAATGGACACAACGGATAAACCGACTCTTCCCGATGGCCTACCTATGGCCGGACGGATTAGTCTCCGAGTCGTCTTTGTCGCTCTCATCGCACTCTCCGTACTCGCAGTGGGATTCGGGTACGCGTCGTCTGCGACCGAGTCCACGTTCGAAAGCAATCTCGCCGACGACGGCGTCGCCGACCCGAGCGCCCAAATCGCGCCGGAAACGGACGGCATCACCGTCGTTGCCACCGACTCGAACTCGTGGCGCGGCGAGAGCGCCGACGGCCCGCGGGCGCGCGCTGAACTGGTCGCGTTCAACCCGAACGGGTCGACGCTGTACTACAACGACACCCACACGCGGTACTGGGACGTCGACCCCGTCAAGGGCACCGACGCGACGGTCGAGTATCTGTACGCCGATCACCTCGACCCCGACGAGTGTCCCGACGAGTGGAACGCCTCGGAACTCGGGGTCGACCAGGAGACGCTCGACACCTACCTCGACGCGCACAGCGACGTAAACGCCTGCACGCAGAACGGTATCGAACGCGTGAACCTAACGACCGGCGAAGTCGAGCGCATCTACTCCGTCGAGACGCCCGGCAAGCATTCCTCGCGCTGGCACGACGGCGACCGCATCAACGAGACGCACTACGCCGTCGCCGACATCCTCTTCGACCGGATGTTCGTCGTGAACACCGAGACCGAGGAGATCACGTGGACGTGGAACGCCAGCGAGGAGTTCGAAACGGGCGAGACCGGCGGTCCGTACGCGGAGGACTGGACGCACCTGAACGACGTCGAGGTGCTCGACGACGGCCGGTTCATGCTGAGTCCGCGCAACCTCGACCGTGTCATCTTCGTCGAACCCGGCGAGGGCGTCCAGGAGGACTGGACGCTCGGCGAGGAGGACAACTACGACATCCTCAACGAGCAGCACAACCCCGACTACATCTCCGAGGAGAACGGCGGTCCCGCCGTCATCATCGGTGACTCCGAGAACAACCGCGTCATCGAGTACCAGCGCGAGGACGGCGAGTGGACCGAGACGTGGAAGTGGCGGGACGCCCGGATGCAGTGGCCCCGCGACGCCGACCGACTGCCGAACGGCCACACGCTCATCTCCGACTCCAACGGCAACCGCGTCTTCGAGGTGGACGAGACGGGCGAAATCGTCTGGAGCGTCAACATCGCGTTCCCCTACGAGTCCGAACGTCTCGGCACGGGTGACGAGTCCGCTGGAGGACAGAGCGCGCAGTCCGCGGATATCGGTTCCCGCGACGCCTCGATAGACGAGCAATTCTGGATCGGCGTCAAGAACGTGATACCCGGGAAGTACCTCAACGGCCTGATGTACATCACGCCCCCGTGGATGGGAATCCCCGAACTGTTCGCCATCTTCGTCGGTCTCGTCGGTGTCGTCGGCCTCGTCGTCGTCGAAGCCGCGGGATTCATCTCGCGACGGCGCGGCGGGTCGACGACGGACGGCGACAACGTGACGACGGCTCGTGACGACGACTGACGAACGCTGTCGGATCGCCGACTTCGTCGGGTTCGTCGGGTCCGCCACTGCGCGAACGTCGCCGAGGAACCCGAGCTACCGGATGAACCGTCTGTAGAACTTCGCAGCCACTTTCAGACCCGCATTCCGCCGCCCGAGACTGTGGTACTGGACCACCTCGGGAGCGAACTTCGCCTTGTAGTCGCAGAGACGGGGGTTGTTCGCCCCGACGAGGTTGTACGTCGTCTCCCCCCGTTCCATCGCGTCCCGCATGATCTGCCAGTCGAGCAGGTCGTTGACCGGGAGGTCGTGGTCGGTCTTCGCGCCGCCCTGCCAGCGGTAGACGGTGTCGTCGTGTGCGAGCGTCACCATGCCGCCGACGAATTCGTCGTCCGCGCGGAGCACGTACGGCCGGACGGAACCGTCGGGCAGCCGACGGTAGAGATCGGTGACGAACTCCGGGGTGACCGTGTACGACTCGCCCTGCTCTTCGTGACGGAGGCGGACCTGTTCGATGATGCGTTCGATAGCGGCCGCTCCCTCCACGTCGATGTCGTAGTCAGCGTCGGTGCGGACGTTTTGGCGGGCGTCGCTGCTGAAGGAGTCAAGTAGCTCCTCCTCTCCGGGCGAGAGGTCGACGTGGTAGGTGTACCGCGGCGTCACGTCGAACTCGTTCCACTCGAACGGCCGCGGGTCGTCGTAGCCGCAGGCGGTCCGAAAGTGAGTGTAACTCGGGTCGAGGACCGTGTCGATCCACTCGACCGCTGCCTCAACGACTCGTCGATGGCGTTTCTCGGCCCGTCGTTGTTTGAGATGCTCGAAGTTGAGCAGCGCCGGGCCGAGATACGACACCCAGAGGTCCGGCGGCGGCGAGAAAACCCCCTGAATACCGGCTTTCGAGAGCGAGAACAGCGGGAACAGACAGATCGGTTCCTGTCCTTTGTAGCCGACGAGCGGCGTGAGTTCCGCGCCCGCGTGGTCGGCTTGCACCTCCAGCGCTTCGAGTCGGTGGTAGACGGTTCCATGCGGGGACTGCGAGACGAGGTCGTTCCAGCGTTTGAGTTCGTCGTCGGTCGCCGGAGCGATACTGACGCCGTGTTTTTCTATCGAGTCGGTGGGTGGGGTGGTCGATTGTGCCATCGTTATCGTTCGAGATAGCCGAGGTCGGAGAGTCGTGTTTCGACGACGCGGTCGGCCGTCGCTCGGTGCGTCTCTGCGTCGTACGACGGATACGTGCGCGGACCGACCGCCGTCACGGGGGCAAGCGGTTCGCCGTCCATCCGCTCGTCGTAGGGGACGCCCAGCGTCGACAGCACCGTCGGGGCGACGTCGAACAGCGAGGCACCGTCGAGGGGCGCGGCGGTATCGACGTCGCCGCCGGCGAGCGCGACGACGCCTTCGAATTTGTGGTTCCACGACTCCTGCGGGTCGGGGTCGAACACGTCGCCGCGGAGTCGGGCGGTGAGAAAGTAGTTGTAGTCCGCCGGAACGGCGACCACGTCGGGGGCGTCTTCGACGTACGGTCCCTCGAAGAACGCCTCCCGACGGGCGACGCGCTCGAAGACTGGGTCGCCCTCGTCCGTCGTAGTCGCTCGCAGACAGTCGACGAGCGCCGACCGGACCGCCTCGTACTCGCTTTCGGGGACGACGCCGCTCGGTTCGCGACCGGCGAGGTTGACGCGGACGCCGAGTTCGATGCGCGAGCGCAGATACGCCGACGACGCTGGGAAGTCGACCTGTTCGCTCGCGGCCTCAACCGCCGAGGATGGGACGTGTCTGAGGACGAACGACGCCAGACCCAGACGCGAGAGCACGCGGCCGAGTCGCTGACTCGTCAGGCCGACCCGCGCGAGCGTCGAAAGAAGCGCCGTTGTCGCGTCGCTGCCGACAGTTCCGTCACCGATTCCGTCGTCGCCGTCGGTACCCGGCCGAAGTCGCTCGGTCGCGATGCGGTTCCACGACGGCATTCCCTCGCCCCCGCGCCGAGTTTCGAGGAAGCCGTGGGCCGCCAACTGCTCGTTGACCCGCACCTCGCCGCCGCGGTACTCGCCGATGCCGTGGTCGCTGACGACGACGACCGTGTCGGGGTCGCAAGCGTCCAGTATTCCGGCGAGTTCTCGGTCGACGGCCTCGTAGACGGCGCGCACCGCCTCGTCGTCCCCAGGGCACTCGTGGAAGACCGTGTCCGTCTGCTGGAACTGGACGAAACCGAACTCGGGGGCGAACCGGTCGGCGAGGTAGCGGAACGCCTCGCCGCGCATCCGCACCAGCTCGCGGTAGGTTTCGATTCGCGACTCGGTCGTCTCGCCGGCGTCGGGGGGCGCGTACACCCGATACTCGCCGAGTTCGTCGCGGAGGTCGTCCATCAGTCCCGCCGGGTGGCAGTCGGGGGCTTCGGGGGCGATGTAGCCGGGGACGACCGCACCGTCTATCTCCGGCGGCGGATGGGTGACCGGCGCGTTGACGACGACGCTCGTCAGGCCCGCCTCGTCGAGATACTCCCACAGCGTCCGCGCTTTCACGTCGGAGGCGTTGACGACGTCCCAGTCGTACCCCTCGAATCGGAGAAACCCGAACACGCCGTGTTTTCCAGGGTTGACGCCGGTGTACACTGACGGCCACGCGCTCGGCGTCCACGGCGGGACCTGTGACGCCAGCGGTCCGGCCGTTCCCTCCTCGAACACCGACCGGAGCGCCGGGAGCGCGCCGTCCTCGAACAACGGGTCGAGAACCGGCAGGCAGGCGGCGTCGAGGCCGATCAGAAGCGTTCGTACAGTGTTTGATTCGCGCACCATCCTCGGTAGTTTAGAGGGGAAATGCGTCCTTTGTTATGAACCAGCTTGAATATCGTTTTCGTTCGGAAAATACCGTTTTTTGGATAAAAATGGGCTTTCTACCCGTTTTATCGCTGAATAGATCCTGTTTTAGAATGTGTTCTACAGCTCACAGTCTGTTATCGGTGAGCGAGCGGACGACGGTGAACCTGCCGAACGGCCGCGGGCGACGTCGTCCGCCGACGACGTGCTGTGAATGTTCGTTCGGCGTTTTCGTAACGCGACGTTTCGGCGTCGGTCGTCGGCTAACGACTGCTTAGACGGGGCGTTTCTCCGGTCAATGGCGGTTCTCACGACAGTCGCCGACGGAGGACTGATTTGACAGCGATACAGTCGCTTCGGGGGTCAGCTGAACTGGAATTTGTGCTCGAAGGCTCGGTAGACGCTCTCGCCCGTGTCGGTGAGCGAGACGAGCGTTCGCCGTCCTGCCCGGCGGAGGTCGAGGTATCCCTTCGACTCCAGAGGGTCGACGACGTGCGCGTCGAGGCGGCGATACTTCGACTGCCGGTTCTCCGTCGGCGCGTCGGTCATGAACGTCAGTTCCTCGCGCTCGGCGAACTCGATGAGGTCGCGTTTGTGGACGGTGTAGCCCTGGTCGGTCTGGTCGCGGACGTACCCCATGACCGCGATCTGTTCGCTCGTCGGCGACTCGATGGGGTAGTCGGGGAGTTGGCCAATGTCGACGACGCCGCTGGTCAGCGGTGCTTCGCGGATGTCGTGGCCGTACGTCTCAGGTTCGACATTGAACGCGGTGGCGTGCGTCGTCATGCAGGCGATGGCCGCGCCGACAGCCGCGACGTTCGTGCCGCTCGAGATATTGACGAACACCTCGTCGTCGGAGTGCTCGGCCGCGATAGTCGTCGTCACGCCCATCACATCGCACACGTCGTGGAGGCTCACTTCGCGTTCCTCGATGTCGACGCCGGCGTCTTCGAGGTCGTCGCGCAGCGTCTCGTGATACGTCACGGTCGAGTAGTCGTCGGCGTTGACGAGGAGGTAGAGGCGGTCGGCGTTGAGTTGCGTTGCGGGGACGAATACGCGGTCGCGTTCGTAGCCGAGCGGTGCGATCTGCACCCGGCGCATCGACCGAATGTCGCGGATGCCGTCCATGTGCGGAGTGTCGTCAACGAGGTAATCAATCTTCGGAAGCAGCGGCGGACGTGGCGACCGAAACAGAACGGCCACCGGCGAGAGAAAGGAAGCCGACGAGGGGAAGACCGAATGTCGACGAGTGGAGGACCGAACGTTGACGGATGGAGGGCCGGGTGTCGACGGAAACGACCCGGGAGAGGTCGCGTCAGCGGGGACCGAGGACGCCGGGCTTCGAGCACGGGCGACTTCCGAGGGGGACGGACCGACGACGGAGGCGTCGCGTTCCGGCATGTGCCCGAAACGCTGCGACCGCGCAGCGCGGAGGGGCGTCGGCGGGGACGAACACGGCGGGCAACGGCGACCGCATCAGAGGCGGGTACGGCCGCGCCATCCGTCGACCGCGTCTGTCGGACACATGCATATTCACTGTCTCGTGAGAGAACATTCAGTATTGACACGCGACGGTCGTGACCGTCGTGACTATTGTGTCGGCTGCGTCAGGTGCATCGACCCCGCAGGTCACGTCAGTCGACCGTATCGGTGGCGTCAGTCCCGTCGCGCACCAAGTGCGTCACCCCACTTGCATCGACGGCGACTGTTGCAAGCGGGATCGCAGCGCATCGACGAGTCAGCCCGTTACGGCGGTACGCGTTCCGTCCCGGAGGAGACGGTCGGTCGCGCTGGCGAAAGGAAACGAAAGCGAAAGCGACGGGCGGCGATTCAATCGTCGGAGCGGTTCAGCCGCCAGAGTCGAGCGTTCAGCAGCGCCGCGAAACTCACCCAGAGGAAGTACGGGACGAACAACAGCGCCGCGCGCCTGTTGACGCGAGCGAACGCGACGAGGGTTGTCAGCACCGACAGCCAGAGACCCGTGACGACGGCCAGGCCGCCGAAAATCGACCGCCGTCCGAAGAAGACCAGCGTCCACGAGGCGTTGAGAAACAGTTGGCCGACGAACGCCCACAGCGCCTGTCGGCCGCGGACCGACCGGGCGTTGTCGCGGAACACCAGATACAGTGCGACGCCCATCGTGACGTACAGAAACGTCCAGACGGGGGCGAACGCCCATCCCGGCGGCGTCGACGCGGGACGTTCGAGCGTGGTGTACCAGTCGGAAATCTCGTCGCAAGTCAGTACCCCGGGGACGATACCAGCGAGTTCGCAGAGCGCGATGCACGCCGCGAGACCCTTTCGGTCGTCCGCGGAGAGGTCGAACGCGGACGCGACCGTATCGAACACCATGGGCGTCGATACACTCCCGGGGACCAAACTGGTTCCGGCGACTGGCACTGTTTGATATGCGGGACAACCGTCGGACAGCGGTGACGAACTACAGAGAGGAAGCGAGCGTCAGTCGACGTACAACGAGTAGACGATGACCGCGAATCCGACGGCGGTGAGACCGCTCTCGACGACGAGGGCGTACAGTTGTTCGGTCGCGAGCACCTGGTCGGCGATACCCGCCAAAAGGGATCCGAGCGTGACGATGCCGAACCCGATGGCGAGCAGGCGAAGCGCCACCGCGCCGGTCCGGCGGTACGCCTTGTACGCGAAGTAGGTGATAAGCCCGCCTAAGACGAGAGTAAGCGTCTTGAGCGCGACGACGAGCACGCTCAGAGAGGCCGGGTCGGTCACGTCTCCCTCCGGAGTTCGGACCACATATCCGCGAGACGCTCGTCCGCCGACTGCGGACGGCGGGTTATCGTTACCTCGAACTCCCGCTTCTCGTCGAGGCCGATTTCGACCGACTGAAACGATACCCAGTAGCGCGTGGTGTGGTGGCCGTCGCTGCGGATCTCGGTCTGTTCTTCCAACAGCGACGCATCGGTGAGTCGTTCGAGTTTGCGGTACGTCGTCGACAGGGGGATGTCGCAGGCGTTGGATAGCTGTCGTGCGGTCATGGCGTCGTCGAGTTGCCGGACGATGGTCCGACAGTCGGGGTCGTCGAGAGCGTCGAGCACCTCCTGAAGCGAGGCTGCGCGAACAGTCTCCGGGTGCTTACGCACCATCGACCGAGCAATTCGACGGCAGATAGATAGTTCGTTCGACTCACAGGTGTACCGACTGGTCGCCGTCGGTCGCCGTTCGGTCGTGGTCATCCATCTTTGTATTCACTTATCGGTATCTGCGTCCGTACCCGTTGGGACCGTTCACATCCGTCCGCACTCATCTGCATCCGTCCGTCCGTCGACGAGCGGCTCAGTTCGTGGTGAGTATTTCGACGACGTCACGGTGACCGAGTTCGTGGCCGGCACCGATCTGGCGGCCGCTACGACAGTCGATGCCGTGGAGCAGACCGTCGCCGATGTCCGAGTGGAGGTGGTAGGCGAAGTCCTCCGTCGTCGAGTCCGCCGGGAGGATGAAGCAGTCGCGGAAGACGCCTTTCTCGTCCTTCGAGCCGTTGGCGCTGCCGGGGAAGATGGCGATACAGCCGAGGGCGTCGAACAACGCGGCTTCGAGCGCGGCCTGCACGCCCGTCCCCTCGTACTCCTCAACGAACTCCCGAATCTGTTCGAGCCCCGCCTCCTGCTCGACCGAAACGTCGTTGACGATGTCGAACGAGGCGTCGCCCGCGTCATACTCGACGACGCCCGCCTCGGCGGCGTTCTTCAGCGCCTTCTCCGCGTGCGCGCTCGCGGGGACGAACGTGAGGTGGTCGTAGTCGGGGTCGGCGGTGATCTCCTCGTAGTTCTCCTGGGCAACGGGTTTGTCCATCTTGTTCGCCGCGATGACCATCGGTTTCGTCCGCTTGCGAATCTCGCGCGCCAGCGACTCGCGGTCGTCGTCGTCCCATGCCTCCGGATCGAGTTCGAGTCCCTCCGCGAGGATGACCTGCTTCATCCGGTCTTTGTCGATTTTGAACGCGCTCATCTGCTCCGCGAGGTCCTCCTCGATGTACTTTTCGTCGCCGTCGTAGCCGCCCTGGTACCGTTCGATACCTTTCTCTAGAATTTCGAGATACCACATGTCGAGTTCGTCTTCGAGGAAGTCGATGTCCTCGCGGGGATCGTGGCCCTCCGTCGGCTCGCCCTCGATGTCGGTCTCGCCGGAGAAGTCGACGACGTGGACGAGCACGTCCGCCTCGTTGAGGTCAGTGAGAAACTGGTTGCCGAGTCCTTTCCCCTCGTGCGCACCGGGGATGAGACCGGCCACGTCGACGAGTTTCGCCGGGACGTATCGGGTGCCGTGACTGCAGAAGCCGACGTTCGGGGTGCACGTCTCGTCGAACTCCGGGGCAGCGCAGTCGACGCGGACGTACGCCTCGCCGATGCTCGGGTCAATCGTCGTGAAGGGGTACGCCCCCTCCGGTACGTCGTTCATCGTCGCTGCGTTGAAGAAACTGGATTTCCCGACGGAGGGTTTTCCCACCAGACCGATTTTGTAACTCATTGGTCGTTCTGGCCGAGCGACGCCCAAAAACCGTTCTACCCGAGTCGCGTGTGCGTGAAACACTCTGTCGTACGCTCCGCGCTCTCGGCGCTACTCGCCGGCGACGTCCGATGTACATTTGGGGCGTTCGGCCCAACGGCCGCCTATGAGTGACACGTTCGGCGTCGGTATCCACGTCACCGAGACCGACCTCCAGTTCGTCGTTCACGTTCCCTCGGAAATCGACTCGGGGTGGACCGATCCCGACAAGTTCCAGCGACTCGTCGAGCGCGTCGTCTGGGAACGACTCGACCAACAGACGGTGCTCCGAGAGATTTCGTCGACGACGCCGACCGGTGAGACGGTCACTCTGGGGACGGTGACGCTCGACCCCGACGGAACGGTCGTCGACGAGTCGCTCCGCGCGCCGTCGACGGAGTCGTAACTACTCGGCCTGCTCTGCGGCCGCCAGCGACTCGCCGATAGCGTCGAGCAGCTCGGCGTCGTACGTGGTCAGGTCGTAGCGATTTGACCCGACGGTGTCGTTCCACAGTTCGATGACGCCGAGTTCCACGAGCGCTTGTAGCGCGACGCCGAGACTCTGCGGCGTCGTCTCGGTGTCGGTCAACGCGCCGTGTAACTGCCGGGCCTGCGGATAGCTTCTGGTCGACGCTTCGATCGCGCGGCGCGTATCCCGCCAGTGCCGGCGGAGGTAGCCGAAGTTCGTCGGGTTCTCGGCGCGGAGTCTGTCGAGGCGTTCCGCCACCGACTCGTCGATGTCGGCGGTGTCGAAGAAGTCAACGACGGCGTCGTCGAGACGCTCGACGTCTGCGTGACAGATAGCGGTCACGGGGCGACTCTCGCCGAGTTCGCGGAGCGTCCGGAGGAACGGAACCGCGGAACCACCGTCGAAAAGCGGCGTCAACGACTCTACCCAGACGAACAGCTGGCGCTCGGGAGCAGGTTGCGCGAGAGCGATTTCGAGCGTGTCGGCGACGACCTCCGCGCGAACTGGAGCCGACGCTGTTTTCAGCGAGATTCCTCCGAAAATCGGTGTGCTGGATGTCGTCGGCGTCGTCGCAGCGCTTCGTATCCCCTCGTCGATGGCGAGAATGGTGTGTCCATCCGGCGATGGGCCGACCTCTGTCCGCCAGCGGTCCACCCACTCGTCGGGCGTCGTCTTCGTCAGCAACGCGACGACGTCCAGCGCCGGATGTCGTGCGAGTTCTGGCGGCAGCGGCTCCGTTTCACCTCGGTTTCGGAGGTGGACTCCGGGGCGAACGGCCGGCGGCGTTGACGAGTCACCCATGAAGATGTTCCTTATCAGTGTCGTGCGTGATAGAAAGATAAGTGTGCCGGTCACCTGATGATTGTGTTCAGTTTCCAGGAAATATATCTACGGCTGTGTTTCTAGGCGAGCTGCTGGGTTTCGAAATAGCGGTCGCCCACGGAGCTGTCGCTCGGTGGGCGATGAATGAAGTATGAGTGGGAGGCGGCGAAAACGTGTTCCCAGAGGCTCGCGCACTCCAGTAGTTGCGTTCACGCTGGTGAGCTTAACTTCCGTGTTCGGGATGGGTACGGGTGTTGCCTCACCGCTGTGGCCGCCTTAACGCCGACGAACGGAATCGAACCGTTCTCAAACCACTATCGGTCATGCAAGACGTTTGCATTGGGCTTTCTGTGACTGTGAAACCGTTGTATACGTGCAATCCAGTAAACGCCTGGACCCGTTCGATCGATCGAACGAATGCAGCGTCTGAAAACCTCATTTCACCATACTCATGCGGTATGAATGTTGGCTGGTCTGTTAGTGCTCGCGGGCTAAACAACTCGTTGCCTCGTTGCGTACACCCCGAGTCTATCGAACTCGTCTTCTACGAGTGACCTTGGTGGTATCTCTTTTCCATGTGGGTTTCGAGCTTAGATGCGTTCAGCTCTTACCCCGTGTTGCGTGGCTGCCCGGCAACTGCCCTGTCGGACAACCGGTACACCAGTGGCAACCAATCGTAGTTCCTCTCGTACTATACGATCGTTCACGTCAGATACCTCGCACCCCCAATAGATAGCAGCCGACCTGTCTCACGACGGTCTAAACCCAGCTCACGACCTCCTTTAATAGGCGAACAACCTCACCCTTGCCTGCTTCTGCACAGGCAGGATGGAGGGAACCGACATCGAGGTAGCAAGCCACCGGGTCGATATGTGCTCTTGCCGGTGACGACTCTGTTATCCCTAAGGTAGCTTTTCTGTCATCGACGGGCCCCATCTATGGGCCTCGTCGGTTCGCTAGACCACACTTTCGTGTCAGCGACACTCGTTAGGAATGTCACTGTCAGGCTCTCGTTTGCTCTTGCGCTCTTCTTCGGGTTTCCGACCCGAATGAGAGAACCTTCGGGCGCGCTCGATATCTTTTCGAGCGCGTACCGCCCCAGTCAAACTGCCCGGCTACCGGTGTTCTCCTCCCGGAGTGAGGGTCGCAGTCACTGACGGGTAGTATTTCAATGATGTCTCGGCGGCCCGCTAGCGCGGGTGCCTGCGTAACGACTCCTACCTATGCTGCACATCAGCGACCACGTCCCAGCGACAGCCTGCAGTAAAGCTCTATAGGGTCTTCGCTTCCCCTTGGGGGTCTCCAGACTCCGCACTGGAATGTACAGTTCACCGGGTCCAACGTTGGGACAGTGACGCTCTCATTGATCCATTCATGCAAGCCGCTACTGAAGCGGCAAGGTACTACGCTACCTTAAGAGGGTCATAGTTACCCCCGCCGTTGACAGGTCCTTCGTCCTCTTGTACGAGGTGTTCAGATACCTGCACTGGGCAGGATTCAGTGACCGTACGAGTCCTTGCGGATTTGCGGTCACCTGTGTTGTTACTAGACAGTTGGAGCGTCCGAGTCACTGCGACCTGCCCTGTGAGGGGCAGGCATCCCTTCTTCCGAAGGTACGGGACTAACTTGCCGAATTCCCTAACGTCGGTTTTCCCGACAGGCCTTGGCTTTCTCTGCCTGAGCACCTGTGTCGGATCTCGGTACGAATATCACGCTCGTCTTTTCACGGGCCCGAGGTTGGATCGACTTTCGCTGTCTCACCGTTCATCCGCTTCGTGCCATGACGGCTTCCACGGATTTTGATGATTCGACCGGACGACTGTCCGGCTCGATCTACCCCCAGGCGTCGACTTTGAGTGGTGATAGCACTGGAATATTAACCAGTTACCCTTTTGTCCTATTCGAATTACGGTAGGACTTAGGATCGGCTAACCCTCGGCTGATTGGCAGTGCCGAGGAACCCTTGCTCATTAGGCCGTCGGGGTTTTCACCCGACTCTCGCTGCTACTGTGACCAGAATTTTCGTCACTGAGCGGTCCACACGAATTCTCACCCGTGCTTCCGCCCGCTCAGAGTGCCGACCTACTGGATTACTCTATAAGAGTACCGCCGGGTCTCGGAAGTGGACTTGAGCCCCGATCATTTTCGACGCCTCAAACCTCGGCCGGTAAGCTGTTACGCTTTTCTTAGAGGGTAGCTGCTTCTAAGCTCACCTCCCGGCTGTTTAGGGCTCGAGACTATCTTCGATTGCACTTAGTCCACATTTTGGGTCCTTAACCCAGCTCTGGGTTGTCTCCCTTACGGTCCACAGGCTTACCCCGCAGACCGGACTCCCAGCTTCTACGACGTTCGTAAGTTCGGAGTTTGACAGGGAGGCCGACTCCTCTCGGAGGCGGGTCTCCCAATCGGTCGCTCTACCTCACGAACTATCTCTGCTGAGGTCATGCTTCGACATGTTTCGGTCGGAACCAGCTGTTGCCGAGTTCGATGGGCCTTTCACCCCTACACATGGGTCACGAGAGGGTATTGTAGGACACCAACTCTAACAGGCCTCCACGTGGCTTTCGCCACGCTTCACCTTGCCCCCGTGTAGATCACTCGGTTTCGGGTCGTACCCACGCGGCTCCCCGCCCTTGAAGACGGTGACCCTGGCCATAAGGCTGCGGTCGTATCGGTTTCCCTGTGCCTTCCTCGATAATCGAGTTAGACTCGCCGAATAGGTACACTCTCTGGTTCGTTTTTCAAAACGCACGACGCGACATCGGCTCCTCACGAGTTCTACTGCGGGATCGCTCCCGTGTCGTTTGTCGTGAGGCCTTTCATGCCCCGTCGTTCCATCGCCACCTGATTTCAAGCTCTATTGCACGGTCCTTCTTGGAGTGCTTTTCAGCGTTCGCTCACGCTACTTGTTCGCTATCGGTCTCGAGGAATGTTTAGTCTTGGCTGAGGATGCCAGCCATGTTGACGAGGGATATCCGACCCCCGCTACTCTGGAGTTGACCCACGACCGCTCGTCGACGATACGGGGTTGTCACCCTGTATCACGCTTCGTTCCAGAAGACTTCTCGTCGATGATTGGTCGATGGTGGTCAGTCCGAACACCACATTGCCCGTGAGGGCTTCGGTTTGGACTGTGTCGTCTTCACTCGCCGTTACTAACGACATCGCGGTTTGCTTTCTTTTCCTGTCGGTACTAAGATGTTTCAGTTCCCGACGTTCCCCATTGCGCAAAGGCAATTGTGAAGGGATTCCCATTAGGAGATCCTCAGTTCTTTGCTTCCATGCAGCTCCCTGAGGCTTATCGCAGCTTGGCGCGTCCTTCTTCGGTTCTCGAGCCGAGCTATCCACCAGATGGCAGAGTAGCCATACGATGGTATAGTGATGGACACTGTAATCCGTTCAAGTCAATGAACGGGTCCAGTGGACGTCTGGATTGCACGTACACACGGTTTCATAACACGTGCCGGAGTGAATGGTCACGTGTTCAACCCTTCCCACCCACGCTTACACGGGGTGGTGCATCGGTTCTTGCTTCGGATCTGAATCGAGTGTCGTCTCCCACTTAAGGGACACGGTCTTCGATTCAGTCCGAGTCATGGACCCACAGGGATTCGAACCCTGGGCATCCTCCTTGCAAAGGAGGCACTCTACCACTGAGCTATGGGCCCACTCCTGCTTTCGTCTTGATCTCGACGGAGAGCAGGAGCGTCTTTGCGAGCCAACGTAGTTCTAAGGTGCCCGACCGACAGAGCGGTCGTCAGCGAACTCGGGGATGCAATGAAAGGTGTGCCACCCACGTCGGGGTGGTCACGGGTCAGTAGGAGGTGATCCAGCCGCAGATTCCCCTACGGCTACCTTGTTACGACTTAAGCCCCCTTGCGAAGCCCAGATTCGACTTGGGTATCCAAGCCTCATCCGGACCTCACTCGGGTGCTTTGACGGGCGGTGTGTGCAAGGAGCAGGGACGTATTCACCGCGCACTGCTGATACGCGATTACTACCGAATCCAGCTTCATGTGGGCGAGTTTCAGCCCACAATCCGAACTACGACCGGGTTTCTGAGATTACCGCCCTCTTTCGAGGTTGGAACCCTTTGTCCCGGCCATTGTAGCCCGCGTGTTGCCCAGCACATTCGGGGCATACTGACCTACCGTTGCCCGTTCCTTCCTCCGTGTTAGCCACGGCAGTCCTCTTAATGTACCCAACCACCCGGGGGTGTTGCTGGCAATTAAGAGTGCGGGTCTCGCTCGTTGCCTGACTTAACAGGACGCCTCACGGTACGAGCTGACGGCGGCCATGCACCTCCTCTCAGTAGCTCAACATAGAGGTCATCAACCTGATGATCATCGCTACTGTCGATGCTGGTGAGATGTCCGGCGTTGAGTCCAATTAAACCGCAGGCTCCTCCGGTTGTAGTGCTCCCCCGCCAATTCCTTTAAGTTTCATCCTTGCGGACGTACTTCCCAGGCGGCCTGTTTAGCGGCTTCCCTACGGCACAGCACCCACTCGTAGTGGGTGCCACACCTAACAGGCATCGTTTACGGCTAGGACTACCCGGGTATCTAATCCGGTTCGAGACCCTAGCTTTCGTCCCTCACTGTCGAGTCCGTCTTCCCAAGGTGCTTTCGCCATCGGCGGTCCGTCCAGGATTACAGGATTTCACTCCTACCCCGGACGTACCCCTTGGGTCTTCCGGCTCCAAGCCGCGCAGTTTCCACCGGACGCCCATCCGTTAAGCGGATGGATTTCCCGATGGACTTACGCGGCCAGCTACGGACGCTTTAGGCCCAATAAAATCGGTCATCACTCGAGCTGCCGGTATTACCGCGGCGGCTGGCACCGGTCTTGCCCAGCTCTTATTCGTGAACCTCCTTACGGTTCACAAAAGCGAGGACTGTATGCCCTCGCACTCGGGGTCCCCTTGTCGCACTGTCGTGCAGTGTAAAGGTTTCGCGCCTGCTGCGCCCCGTAGGGCCCGGAATCTTGTCTCAGATTCCGTCTCCGGGTTCTTGCTCTCACAACCCGTACCGATTATCGGCACGGTGGGCCGTTACCCCACCGTCTACCTAATCGGCCGCAGCCACATCCTACAGCGCCGGAGCGTTTCGAGTACTCTGCATTCCAGCGTGAGTACGGTATGAACTATTAGCCTCAGTTTCCCGAGGTTATCGTTCTCTGTAGGGTAGTTTGGCCACGTGTTACGGAGCTATCCGCTACGAGTCTGAACTCGTACAACTAGCATGGCTAAATCGGACCCCGATAGCAATGACCTCCGGCAGGATCAACCGGAATGCTCCCGGACACAAGGTCCGGGGGGCGTGGCGGGATTTGCTCTCTTCGAAGAAGAAAGCGAATCACCGTTATAGGTATTGCATGGTCCGAGTTCGGCGACGAGACCGTCGGTCGGTCGGGTGTCACCGAACTACGTTGGCTCACATCAGATTCCGTCTGTACGGCGGACCGCAGGGGCGGAATCCTCATTTCCTTCGGACCTGAACCAATGCGATTCGCGGGTATAAACCCGTCGAATCTCGTTGGCGGTCCGTGATTGGTGACCGGTCGAACGGTCACCGAACCACACTGCGTCTTGCTGCATTCCTATTGAGTGGTACGTAGAACTTAATACTGTTGATTCGCTCGTATCTACGAAAAATACCGACAAATTCGAGTTACCGTCCAACATGGTACACTGATTCACACAACACTCAGTTTCGGTTACGGTGGTGATAACCGGCGACATCGGTAGTGGCTGTCCGAACGAGTAGCGGCCGTCCGAACGAAAAGACGCGATAGTAATATTATCATTCGCACGCATGTGTGAGACAAGATTCGTGTCGGTTTATAAGGCCGGGGCGAGGAATCCAGACCGAACAATGACGACGCCGGCAGACTCAATCGAGATACAGAACGTAGTCGCATCGACAGGTATTGGACAGGAGCTCGACCTGGAGGCGCTCGCGGAGGACCTTCCAGGGGCCGACTTCAACCCCGACAACTTCCCCGGCCTCGTCTATCGGACGCAGAATCCGAAGGCGGCCGCGCTCATCTTCCGCTCGGGGAAAATCGTCTGCACGGGGGCCAAGAGCATCGACGATGTACACGAGGCGCTTGGTATCATCTTCCAGAAGCTTCGAGATCTGAGCATCCCCGTCGAAGAGAGCCCCGAAATTACCGTCCAGAACATCGTCTCGAGCGCGGACCTCGGACACAACCTCAACCTGAACGCACTCGCTATCGGACTCGGCCTCGAGGACGTCGAGTACGAACCAGAGCAGTTCCCGGGACTGGTTTACCGAATGGACCAGCCCAAAGTGGTCATCCTGCTCTTCGGTAGCGGGAAAATAGTGATCACCGGCGGCAAGCGGACCGACGACGCGGAGACGGCCGTCGAGGAAATCGTCGAGCGGATTCAGAACCTCGGCCTTCTGGGTTAGACGCTCCCTTCGACGAGACGGTTACGCGTTCGACTCAGGCGGCAGCCGTACCACTCGAAGGGTGACGGGCACGGCCGGGTCGACGGGACACAACGGTCATATGCGGGCGTCAGAAAACCCGAACCGATGACCGCACGCGAGGACGTCGCATTTCTCGTCGGGTCGGCGAGCAGAATCGCCGTACTCGAACAGCTGCACCGCACCCCGCAGCGGCCGATAGAACTCGCCGAGACGTGTCCGTGCACGCGCGAGACAGTGCAGCGAGCACTCGCCGGATTCGTCAAACGAGGGTGGGTCGAAAAACGGTCACACGAGTATCACCTCACGCTCGGCGGTGAACTCGTCTTGACCCACTACCGCGACCTCGCCGATGCGAGCGAGAACGCGGCGAGGTTGACGCCGTTCGTCACGAACGTTGACAGTTCGCTCGCCGGGCTCTCACACTCGGTTCTCCAACGGGCGACGGTCACGGCCGGAACGACGGAGAACCCCCACGCGCCGATTGATCGGTATCTCTCCGTACTCGGCACGGAGCCAGTTCAGACGTACCGCGGTATCTCCCCGATCGTCAGCCGCGTGTTCAACGAGGCGGCGGCGAGAGTCATCGGCCCGGAGACCGAGATGGAACTCGTCGTCGACGCGTCCGTACTCGAAGCGTCGACGACCGCTGACCCAGAAGCGGTGCAGAGAGCGCACGAACTCGATCAGTTCACGCTGTATCTCTCGCCCACGCCGGTCGAGATGGGTCTCGCCGTCTTCGACGGCTATGCGTGGCTGGGTGCGTACGACCGAGGGAACCTCATCGCGTGCGTCGACGGCGACGACTCCGAACTGCTCGAATGGGCGGAAGCCGAGTATGACCGCGTGTGCGCGACGGCAACCGAAATCGAACCGGACCCGACGGCGCGAAGGAAGTCACACGAGAATGACGACTGATGCTGGGCGTACGACGATGCTGTGACTGACCCCATCACACGTGACGGTTTCTTTTACATATTCGGTGATAAAATATATATGGCCCTCTGGCATCGGCCCAAACGCAGTCGCTCTCGTTGACTCGTTTCGGCCCTCCAACCGACTCAGGGACGCGAAAGCAGCTACGAATCGCCGTTTTCGGTCAGCACTTCTTTGACGACCTCGGGGTTCTCGAGCAGTTGGTGTTTAGTGTAACTGCCTTCCGCGCTTCCGCCGCTGTGTTTCGACTGTTCGATGATGTCGAGAAACGCGTGTTCCTTCAGTAGGTCCCGCACGCGACGCAGCGAGAGACTGTCGGAACCTTCCTGCCGACAGATACTCTCGTATATCTCGTAGACGCGACTGGTTCGAAAGCCGTCTTTGCGCTGATTCGACAGCGAGAGGACGGCGAGCGCCTGCAGTACGTACCGCGAGTGTGGAGTCGACCCGCGGATGAGTTCGCGAAACCGGTCGGTCTCCGCGCGCTCGCGTGCCTGCGTCACGTAGATTTCCTTGACCGTCGGCGCGCCGTTGGACTGCGCAATCTCGCCGGCGTACCGCAGAATGTCGATGGCTTTCCGTGCGTCACCGTGTTCGCGGGCGGCGAGTGCGGCCGCCCGCGGAATCGTCGACGGGTCGAGGACGCCGTCGCGGAAGGCGTCGCTGCGAGCGTCCATGATGTCGCGGAGCTGGTTCGCGTCGTACGGGGGAAAGACGAACTCCCGTTCGCAGAGGCTGCTCTTGACGCGTTCGTCCATGCGGTCCTTGTACTGTATCTTGTTGCTGATGCCGATGACGCCGAGTTTGCAGTTCTCGATCTTCCCGGCCTCGCCGGCGCGAGAGAGTTGCATGAGGATGTCGTCGTTTTCGAGTTTGTCTATCTCGTCGAGGATGATGAGGACGACGTCGTACGTCGCGTCGAGGATTCGCCACAGGCGCTTGTAGTACGTCGCCGTGCTGAGCCCTTTGTCGGGTACTTTAATGTCGGTGAGTTCGGGACGATTGACGCTGTCGGCGATAGTCTGGACCGCTTGCGTCTCGGTCGTGTCTTGGGCGCAGTCAACGTACGCGAACGTGGCGTTGACCGCCTCATCGCTGGCAGTCTCGACGAGTCGCTGGGAGACGTACTTCGCACAGAGCGATTTTCCGGTCCCCGTCTTTCCGTAGATGAGGACGTTGCTCGGGCTCTGCCCGAAGATGGCGGGGTTGACCGCCGTCGCGAGGTCCGAAATCTCGTCGTCGCGTCCGACGATACGCCCCTCACCAGGGAGGTGGCTGATTTCGAGTAGCTCCTTGTTAGCGAATATCGGGTCCTCGCGCGTGAAGAGGTCGTCCCCTGCGTCCGGCATACCCGTGCACACCACGTTTCCGGTGAAATGGTTTCTCATTTCCGAGCGTCGACACACACACCACGTTTCCGGTGAAGCGGCTCGAAGGCGGGAGAGAGTTCAGGTGAAACGGAGGTGTGTGTTCACCGGAAACGAGGTGACCCCCCGAGAGAGGGTGACCTCCGAACGGGTTGAGTTGGTAGTGGACAACGGGAGTCGAGCTTGACCACGCAGACGGAGATGTAGACCACGATATCCGCCATTCCTGAGCGTTAGGTCCTCATTGGACGGTGAATTCATCGAACAGTCCATTCATTGGATCATCCATCGATCGGACAACCCATTCATTTCGACCCGATAACCGGACCATCGGTTCCGGTGGCGAGAGGTTGCAACCTTATTATAATACACTTTGCAACCAGTTTACTGGGCTGTTATCTATCTGGTTGTATAAAACAACAGGTTTAGGAACCGCCATCGAATGAGACAATTCGTGGAGAAGTCGTTCGATACTACTCCTTTCGCCCCTTCTGCTTCGCCTTCGAAGCGACTGTTCGGCACCTACCGGTAACGCTTCGGGTCGCTTCACCGGAAACGTGGTGTGTCCGTGACCAACTGCACGACTGTTCACGAATCTCTGTTCGACTGCAAAGATACCAGAAACTCCTCGAACTCCTCTCCGTCCAACTGAGGCTGCACTCTGTTCAGCCCTCTCAGTTCGACTCTCTATTCATCTGAGTAGCGGGTTGCGTCCCGTCTGCTGATTTCACCGGAAACGTAGTGTGTGGCTCACTCTCACTCCATCTACCGACACCCGGACGGGGGTCTCGCGTTCCCCGAACTCTTTCGGTCACTATCAACAGAGGCGCCGTGAGAAAGCATGAACCGCCGTGAGTATCACCTTCCCCAGGGGTCGAAACGGGACATTTCACCGGAAACAAGGTGTCTCTCTGCACTCACGTTTACCAAGTTTACCGAGTACTCCCCTCTCGTCGGGACTCTCAATAGACTCGACCAGACGCCCGACACGCCTCGTCTCACTCTCGGAGTTTCATCGGAAACACGGTGTGCCTCTGTCACGAAGGTCACCGTTTCCGACCGTCAGTTCACCGAAAATCAGGTGTCGCCTCCTTTCTGTCGGCCTGTCACCGACGTTTCCGTCTCCCGATACCGCCTGTCAATTAGCGAATAATGGCATCTTCGGACGGTGGTGTCGGCGGATAGCGATACCACTGAACACGACTCTCGTTCATCGGAAACACGGTGTGACGGCGTGTCTCGTTCGACGTAGCTACGTTTCACACGGTGCGGACGGGCGTAACAGTCAATATGCACTGTGTGTATACGTGTCAGTAGTGGCTACTCGACACGGCGGTCAACGCGTCGAATCGCCGAGCATCCGCGCCGGGCGGACGCCACACGACCCTCCGCTCAGAGACCCGACTCTCTACGCACTCACCGACCACTTTCGAGATCGACTCCGACAGCCGGGTCGATACATCTCGATACCCGTCGTGAGTGATGCCATCGAGCACGGGCAACTGCGGTGGAACCGTACCGAAGGGTGGCGCTTCGCGCTCGTCCGCGACGGCGTTCGATTCGTCGTCGTCGTCGGCGACACGGAGACGACTTCGCCCGTCGTCGTCACTGCGTGGACCGAAATCGCCGATTGGGAGGGCGCGATGGCCGCCGACCGCTGGACGGTCGACGACGTTCACACGATTCAGTTGCGAGCGGCGCTCAGTGAGACTCCAGAACGCCGGATACCGTCGCGTATCCGGCCCCGAGTCGTCGGGCGGCCGTTCGAGATCGGCGGACACCGACTCACGACCGTTGCGGGCGAGGGACACGTCGAATGTTGCGACTGCGGCGGTCGATTCCGGTCGAAATGCCAGTTACTGACGATCTCGTGTCGTCGGAGTTAAGGACGCCCAAAGGGCTGTCGACACAGAGGCTGTCGATGCGGATCGAGATACGCCATTCTGTCTCGTCGTCCGCTCCGACGCAGCGTTATCTCGCATCTTCGTTTATCTTCCCCAGTTCCTCTCTTCAGTCTCTCCCTGGTCTCTCCTCGCTCCTTCTCTCGATTCGATTTCGGCCGCACTATCTACCGTAGTGTACACTCGGACGGTCGAGATAGTTTCTGAGAATACCCCCAAGCAGGGATATAACTACCTTCGGCGCGTTGCTACCATGCCGTCTGACGGAAGTCAGACGACCCTCGGGATGAGGAGATTCTACCATGCGAACGCCAGCACTAGATAGAACAGTGACACGAGCACGACGGACCCTTCGGAGAGTTGCCTCGCCCGTCGTAGAGACGGCTCGGTTCGCCATGAACTGGGCCGAAACTCGACTGTCGGCGGAACAGCCGTCGAAACCGTGGCAACGCGTCTGGCTCACGCGAAGCGAAGTCCGATGGCGCAAAGCCGACACAGCAGTCGAGTGCTTTGGCGTCGCCGACGGCTACGTCACGACGGTCGAGTACACCGACCGTGACGTGACGTGGCAGTTGACCAAAGGACCGGCTCCACTCGCGAGTGCGCTCGCCGTCAGCGCGCTGTATCTACAACACGGGGTGACGCCGCACGTCGACGCTGACGGGCGGATGTTCGTCGCCGTCGCAAACGAACGACCCGTCGAGGCGTTTCGGAACTTCGAAGAAAAACCGTACGAGTACACGTATCTCGACGGCTACCGCTCGCTCGAAGAACTCCCGGGATGGGTCGACCGAACCGACCTCAAACCGGTTTACGCCAAACTCTCGCACCGGCACCGACGCGAACTGCCGCCCGGCTGAGCCGATTCGAGAAAAACGAGACATCGGAGTCGGCACCGACTCGCTCCGTTACGCTCGCTCGACGGCTCGGCCGCCAACTCCTCGCTCGAACAGTTACGATCGGCGCAGCTCTACAGACTAGAACGAAACTAAAAACCGCGAACTCACACAGATTCGTCGCCGTCGAACAGCGATGACAGCGATCGCGCCCCGTCGCTCGTGTACAGGCGGTCGGTCGTCGCTGCCGCGACGACGACGGCCCACGTTTCGTCGACCGATCCCTCGAAGAGCTGTTCGGGAACAAGCGGCATCGGGATCGGTTCGAAGCCAGCCTCGCGCATGTCCCTCACGCCGTCGAACGACCCGACGACGACTCCCTCCGGGTCCCGGACGTGCATCCGCTTGTCACTTCCTCGTCGGTAGGAGTATGGAAACACTGTCGGTAGCGGACAGCGCAGTTCGTCGCAGTCGTCGACCGCTGTCACGACCTCGCCGTCCGCCCGGAGGACGACCCGCGTCTCGCTTTCGTCACGCGACGGGCCGCCGCCCAACTCCTCGCGCCACGTCAGTTGCGTGTCCGGCCGCGCTACGGCGCACAGTGCGTAGCCGCCGCCGGATAGCTCGGGTCCGGATTCTCCCCTTCTCGACAGTTCGTTGTCTGCATCCGTGTCGCTCGCCAAGGCGATTCGGTCGGGGCCGTTGTGGAACTCTCGTTCGCCGCCGTCGGTTCTGACGCCCGCCGGGTCCGAGAGCAGTTCGACGACCGTCGCTGCCAGCGTCTCGTCCACCAACGGTAGGTCCGGCGACGGTAGGTCTGGCAACGGTGCGCGGGTCTCTCTCGCGAGACGGCTTCGGTCGGCGGGTGGAACGACGAACAGTGTCTTCCGACCCCGGTCACGGTTGTCTGCGTGTTTCGAAAGCACTGTCGTCGGCGTCACTTCGTCGACTTCGAGCGGTTCGATAGCGACGGGCGCGTCGGCGACGAACGCAGCGTCTCCGGTAGAGACCGATTCGACCGGTTCGGCGACGGCGTCAGGTTCGCGACCACTCTCCGGACGCTGAACTGCGTAGCCGAGCCGGGTGCAGCAGTCCTCGCCGTAGGTCAGGAGGGTCTCGCGCGAGCTCACGACGCCTTTTCTCATCCCTCGAAAGTTGGGTCCGCTCGTTGAATACGGTTTCGTGGGTCGGTAGTGCACGGCACGCGCGGTGCACACGGTGGCTCTCCAGAGAGCGGTCGTGAACCCGACGCGGCCGGTACCGTTCGCCGACACCGCCAGAGTCGGAAACGGTTTTCCGCCCGCGTTCGTAGCCCGCACGATGACCGACGACCACGGGGACGACGCTCGTGAGAACCCGGAAACGAACCCGCCCGATCCCGAGACGAACACATCCTCCCCGGAACGCGCCACTGACGCCGAAGTCACCAAAGACACCGAAGACACCGAAGAATCCGAAGAAACTGAGGAGCCCGTCACGCTTGACTCGTTCTACGATGCGCTGCAGGCGGAAGGACGACCCCTCGTCACCGCACAGCAGGTCGCCCGCCGCCTCGGCATCTCCCAAGCGGCCGCCGCCGACGCGCTCGACGCACTCGCCGACGCCGGAACCGTCCAACGGGTCGAAGTGGAGTCCGACCCCGTCGTCTGGTATCCGACGCAGTGGGGCGAGGTCGCCGCACGCGAGCGCGTCATTCTCTTCCCCGAACGCCGCGAAATCGTCGTCGACCGCCCGGAGCAGTACACCCGCGCGCAACTGTCGCAGTTCGCCCACCTCGTCGACACCACCGGCGGCGACGCAGACGAACGCGGCTACCTCTACACGATTCGCACCGAAGACGTCTGGCAGGCCCCGTTCGACGAATTCGAGGGGCTGCTCCGGAGCATGCGCTCCGTGCTGCCGCGACGCTCCCCACATCTCGAAGAGTGGGCCGAACGGCAGTGGAAGCGCGCCCACCAGTTCACGCTCAGAACCCACGAGGACGGCTACGTCGTCCTCGAAGCGGCCAACGAGGACCTGATGGGGAACGTCGCCCGCGAGAAACTCAGCGAACAGCACCTGCACGCCCCTATCTCCGACACCGAGAGCTGGGTCCGCGATGGCGAGGAGGCGGCCATCAAACGCATCCTCTACGAGGCCGGCTACCCCGTCACGGACGAGCGCGACCTCGACACCGGCGATCCACTCGAAATCGACCTCGAGGTCGAGCTACGCGACTACCAGCAGAACTGGGTCGACCGCTTCGTCGACCAGAGGTCGGGCGTCCTCGTCGGACCACCGGGCAGCGGCAAGACCATCGCCGGAATGGCCGTACTCGCGGCCGTCGGCGGCGAGACGCTCGTCCTCGTACCGAGTCGCGAACTCGCCGGTCAGTGGCGGCAGGAGTTACTCGAACACACGACGCTCACAGAGGACCAGATCGGCGAGTACCACGGCGGATCCAAGGAGATTCGTCCGGTCACCATCGCCACGTACCAAACAGCGGGGATGGACCGCCACCGCCGGCTGTTCGACTCGCGCGAGTGGGGACTCATCGTCTACGACGAGGTCCACCACATCCCGAGTCGCGTGTTCAGGCGTAGCGCCGACTTACAGACCAAACACCGACTCGGCCTGTCGGCGACGCCCATCCGTGAGGACGACAAGGAGGAGGAGATATTCACCTTGGTCGGACCGCCCATCGGAACCGACTGGGGCAAACTGTTCGACGCCGGATTCGTCCAGGAACCGGAAGTCGAGATTCGGTACGTTCCGTGGACCGACGAGATGGCCGAGAACGAGTACCGCAGCGCCGACGGCCGCGAGCGGTACAAGCTCGCCGCGCTCAACCCCGCGAAAGTCGACGAGGTTCGCCACCTGCGCAGTCAGTATCTCGACGCCAAGGCTCTGATTTTCGTCGATTGGCTCGAACAGGGCGAGGCGTTAGCCGAGGAACTCGACGTGCCCTTCATCAGCGGTGAGATGCCTCACTATCGCCGCCGGCAGCTGCTCCAGCAGTTCCGCGATTCTGACGACGGCGACGTCCGAACGCTCGTCGTCTCCCGCGTCGGTGACGAGGGTATCGACTTGCCGAACGCCGAGATCGCCATCGTCGCCTCCGGTCTCGGCGGGTCGCGACGGCAGGGCGCACAGCGCGCCGGACGGACGATGCGTCCCGTCGGCAACGCCATCATGTACGTGCTCGCCACCCGCGGCTCTCCCGAGGAAGATTTCGCCGAGCGACAGCTCCGACACCTCGCCGAGAAGGGGATTCGCGTTCGCGAGTCGGGTGCCTGGCCGACCGGTGGCGACGAAGCGTAGAGACTCCTCGACATTCGCGGTCGCGTCGGCGGGCGTGGCTCGCGGTCACCGGAGCGTCGTCTCTCCGATGTCGGTCCCGGAATCAACGCTCCGACGGATCGTCGTTCGCTTCGGTCGTTTCGGCGTTGGCCCGGTCTGGCCTGGTATCTGCGTCGTTTCCGTCCGAATCGGTCTCGTCGTTTCCGTCCCGACCCAGTTCGTCGCATCCTCTGGCGGTCGTCCCCTCGTCCTCACGCTCGGAGGCCGCCCGTTCGCGCTCGGTGTCGCTGAGGGAGATGTCGATTCGACCGTCCGACCACACAGTCACGTCGCGTCCGTTGAAGACGAACGAGAGGCGGCCGTTTCGTTCGGCGGTCGTCTCGGAGTCCTGCTGGAAGATCGCATCGAGCGCGTCGGGATCTATCGCCTCGTACAGCGGTTCGATGTCGTCGGTGTCTCTGCCTTCGATCTCAGCTATCGCGACGATGAGTTCGATGCTCGGAGCGTCTCTCGTCCGGCTGAACTTGACGCTGTACTGCTCTCTCTCGGGGTCGTAGCTGATGTCTCTCGGTTCGTCTCTGTCGAACTGGCCGGGCATGTTTATTTCTAATCCCTACCCAAGACTAGAAAGCCCTCCAGACATATAATCGACGGGCCTAATTACGTAAGCAGTATCCGAACGCCGGCTCGACGACTCGTTTCGAAGTGAGGGCTACGCGTCTTCCTACAGTACGAGAGAACCTCCGAGAACGAACGGCTACGGGGAATCTCTGAGAACGAACGACTACGAGAAAACTCCCGTGAATGAACGACTACGAGAGAACTGCTTCGAGCGCGTCCATCGCGCGGTCGACTTTCTCGACGTCGGCACCGTATCCCATGTGGCCGACGCGGAGCACGTCGTCGGCGAGGTCGGCCAACCCGGTCGAGAGAATCACGTCGTGGTCGTCGGCCAGCCGTCGCTGTAACTCGGTCGCCTGGCCGGGGACGTAAAACGCCGTCACGGTCGGTGACGGCCGTGCAGTGTCGGCGAACAGCTCCAGTCCGAGATCGGCACCGCGTTCTCGACACACCTCCGCGGCGGCGACGTGGCGACCGTACACCGCGTCTAACCCCTCCTCTAAGAGCAGGTCGACGGCGGCGTCGAGCGCCGCGACGTTCGCCGCCAGGTGGGTGTACGGGAACTCGTCGCTCACGTCGCGCCACGGCAAGAAGTTCGTGTACAGCGACGGCGGGTCGCGCGCCCCCATCGCCGCCCACGCCTCGTCGCTGATGGCCGCTGTCGTCAGTCCCGGTGGCGCGCTGAAACACTTCTGGGAGCCGCCCAGACAGACGTCGATTCGCTCCGTCGGAACGGGGGTCCCGCCGAGCGACGAGACGGCGTCGACGACCGAGAGCACGCCGTAGTCGTCCAATGTGTCGAGCACCGGGTCGAGGTTCGCGAGCGTCCCCGTCGGGGTCTCGCAGTGAACCATCGTCGCCAGTTTGAACGGTTCGTCCATCTCCTCGCTCTTCTCGAGAACCGCCTCCACGGCGTCGACGTCGAGCGCTTCCGTGTGCTCGACCCCGACGAGGACAGGTTCGCCGCCGTACGACTCCACGAAGTCGGCGAAGCCGTCGCCGTAGAGACCGTTCGAGACGCACAGCACTCGGTCGCCGGGTTCGACCAGCGAGGCGATGGCCGCCTCCAGTCCCAGAATCCCCTCGCCGCCGGGAACGACGACGTCGTGGTCGGCGTCGTAAATCTCGGCGAGCTTCTCCGTGAGGTCTTCGTAGCGGAGGCGGAAACGCTCCTCCACGTCGGGATTCGGTTGCTCGCGGGCCATCGCGCGTCGAACGGGTTCGGGAACCGCAGTCGGACCGGGTGTGAGTAGCATACTCGTCTCTCCGCGCTGCGGAACTTTAGCCCGTCGGTGGCCGACGCGCCCCTCACCCGTTCGCTCCTCACAGTCCGATCCGTTCTGCGCCGTCGGCGACGGGAAGAAACATCACCCGTCCGTTCGGAGTGGTGGTCATGACTGGGAAGTTCACGCCCGACGATCTCGCAGCCTACGTCTTCTCTCGGGCGGGCGCGCCCAACGACGACCTGCTCGTCGGCCCGGCGTTCGGCGAGGACGCCGCCGCCGTGCGAGTCGGCGGCGAGACGCTCGTCGTCAGCACCGACCCCATCTCGCTGGCCGCCGAGCGGATCGGAACGCTCGGCGTCGCCATTGTTTCGAACGACGTGGCCGCCTGCGGCGGCGTCCCGGAGTGGCTCACCTGCACGATTCTGCTGCCGGACGACGACGCGGCGCTTCTCGACACTATCACCGCGCAACTCGACGCCGAAGCGGACCGCCTCGGCATCACCATCGTCGGCGGGCACACCGAGTCCGTCTCGGCGCTCTCGCGCCCGCTCCTGTCGCTCACCTGCGCGGGCACCGCCGACCGGTACGTCTCGACGAGCGGCGCGCGACCCGGCGACCGAATTCTGCTCACGAAAGCCGCCGGCGTCGAGGGAACGGCCGTCCTCGCGAGCGACTTTGCCGAGGAGTTCGGCGCACCCGCGGACCTCGTCGCCGACGCGACTGCGTTCTTCGACGACTTGAGCGTCATCCCCGACGCGGCGGCACTCACGCCGTTCGCGACGGCGATGCACGACCCGACCGAGGGCGGTGTCGTCGCCGGACTCACGGAGATGGCCGTCGCCGGCGACGCCGTGCTCTCGGTCGACCCGGACGACGTTCCGGTTCGCGCCGAGACGCGGCGACTCTGCGACGCCGCGGGAGTCGACCCGCTTCGAATTCTCGGATCGGGGGCGCTCGCGGCGACGGTCCCCGAGGACTGCGTTGACGAGGCGCTCGCTGCGCTCGACGATGCCGGCGTCGATGCGGCCGAAATCGGCATCGTCGAGCGCAGCGAGCGCCTCGCAGAGACGGACGCGGAGGCGGCCGGTCTCCGTCTCGGCGACGAGTTCTTCGCGTCGCCACCGGAGGACGAGATGTACGCGCTCTGGGAGTAGCAACCGTCGACCCCGGAGCCGGTCGACGCCGAGGCGAGTCAGAACTCCTCGGGTTCGTCCCACCGCTCGTCGGGATCGACCGGTTCGACGGCGCGGCGGATCTGTTCTTCCGTGTAGTCGATGTCGTCTAACACCATCGCGAGTCGCTGCCAGCGGGCGCTCAACTCGCTTTCGCCTTCGGGACCGACGCGCGCACCGCGCGTCTTGAAGAACTCCGTGCCGCGGCCGCGTTTCGAGCCTTCGCCGGTGTGCCCGTCGAAGACCGCGTCGAACTTTCCCCCGACGTCGAGATTGCCGACCACGAAGTCATGCGCCGGTTCTTCGCCGCGTTCTCGCGCTGCCGCGCGTTCCTCGGCGACTTTCCGGAAATACTCGTCGGCGTTCGACGCCTCCCGCGTCGACGGGGCGCGCGCGGCCGCCAGCGCGGCGTGAATCGCGCAGAGGCGACCCTTCCACGAGTCCATCGACCACCGGTCAGTCGCCAGTTCCTCGTAGCGCTGAATCGTCAGCGCCACCTCGTCGCCCGCGCGGAGGTCCTCGACGACGTAGAGGTTGAGTCGGTCCCAGAGGTTCCATCCGAACCCCGAGCGGGCGAGTTCCCACGCCGCCCACGCGGCAACCTCCTCGTCGGAGCGTCGGACGGCCTTCTGGAGCAGGCTCGACACGACGTACCGACTGTAGCCGCCGTCGGTCTCGTTTTCGGCCTTCTCCTCGCCGAAGTCGTTCTCGCCCGTCGCCTCCGGCGGCGTGTCAGCCCGCAGAGTCCCGTCGGACCCGAACGTCGCCTGTCTCTCGTCGGTCATGTTGAACCGACGGTACGGCGACGTAATCAACGCTCTGCACTCGGACTGCGGGCGTCGCGTCTCCGCCGTTCCTGTTCAGTAGCCCCCACCTGTAACCGCCGCCCGACCGCTACGCGCGTGACTATCGTTAAGTCGCTCCCGGCAGACTGTTCACGAGAACTGTGACCTCCGCCTCGTTTGTCGTCCCCGCGTCGCTGACCGACTCATCTGCGCTGGCCACCGACTCACTCGCGTCGGCGTTGCGTCGGCGATGACCGAGTCGAGTCCGAAACCGACGCTCCTGGCGTCCACCGAGACGCTCTGCGACGCCTACCGAGACGCCGCGGCGACGAGGCTCGGTGCTGGCGACCCCTCCATCGTCGACGCAGCGAAGACGTGGGTGGCGTTCGTCCGACACCACCACGGAAACGTCTTCGAGAGCGACGCCGCTCGCGTTGAGACCGCTGCCGCCGACGCCACTTATCTTGAACCCGCCGACACCGACGCATCTCACGCCGACGACTCTCTCGCTCCGACGGAGCGGGCCGTCTTTCTCGACGTCCTCGCCGCGGATTTCGCGGTCTCGCGCCTGAGACGGGCAGTCGAATCGGCGTTCGACGTCGATTGCTCGTCGCCCGATGCGCCGGACTGCGTCGACGTGGACGCCGACTTCGACCGGACGTTCGACGCGGTCCACCGGCGGATTCGCGGCGATTTCGGCGACGAGAACGCGGTACGACTCGCCCGGTTGGAATCGACGGACGCCGACGCGCTCATCTCGCTGGACGCCGCCGTCGTCGGCGAGCTGTACGAGCGGGTCGTCCCCCGCCGCGCTCGCCTCTCCCTCGGCGAGTATTACACGCCGCGCGGTCTCGCCGAACTCGCGCTTCCGGCCGACTGCGCCGACGAGACAGTGTTGGACCCGGCGTGCGGCGCCGGTATCTTCCTCGTCGCGGCCACCGACCGAAAGCGCGCGGCGCTCTCGGGTCTCGCGCCGCAGCGGGCGCTCGACCGAATCACCTCGACCGTCGTCGGCGTCGATCTCAACCCCGTCGCCGTCCGTTGCGCCCGACTCGCGTACCTCCTCGCGTTGGCGCCGCTACTGGCCGCCGCCGACTCGCCGACGGTCGAACTCCCCGTCCATCTGGGCGACTCGCTCGGCCTCCAGGAGGAGTCGACGGCGACGCCCGATTCCGTCACGACACGACCACCGACGACCGACCTCCGCGCCGACGTGCTCGTCGGTAACCCTCCGTGGCTGACGTGGGAACGCCTCGGCGAGCGCGCGCGTTCGCGGTGGTGCTCGCGCCACATCGACCGGCTGAACCTCCTCCCGCGACGGGGGGCCGAGCGGTTACTCGGCCACGCTAACGACGACCTGTCGGTCCCGTTCGTCTGGGTCTGTGTCGAGCGCTACCTCCGGCAGGGCGGCCGGGCGGCGTTCGTCCTCAAGCGCGACCTGCGAAGCGGTCCGGCGGGGCGGCTGCTCCGCGAACTCCGGGTCGGCGACCGACCGCTCTCGCTCCGCGGCGTCGAGGATTTCGGCGACCTCGCGCCGTTCGGCGACCAGGTCCGCGCGGCCGCGGCGCTGTACGAGTTCGTCGCCGACGCCGACACCGAGTTTCCGGTGGGTCTGCGGACGTGGCGCGCGCGCGTTGGCGCGCAATCTCCGGAGTTCGACAGCGGCGACGCGATGCGCCGAACGCTCGACGCCGAGACGACGGGACTCGTCCCCGTCGACCCTGACGACACCGCGGGGCCGTGGGTCCGCGTCGACGCCGAACGCACGGCGCTCGGTCCGTGCGCACACGACATCCGACACGGTCTCAAAGACGACGCGAAGGACGTGTTCACCGTCGACGATGAGACGCTCTCGGCGCTGGAACCCGACCACGTCTACCCGTATCTCCGGTCGAAACACGTCGTGAAGTTCGGGCTGTTCGGCTACGACCGCCACCTCGTCCCGCAGCGGCGCACGAACGAGGAAAACGAGCCCGAACTCGCCCGAAACGCGCCGCGGACGTACGAGTATCTCGACGCCCACCGCGAGGCGCTCGACGCGCGGGCGTCGACGTGGTTCGACGGCGGGCCGTTCTACAACCTGTTCGGTCTCGGGACGTACACGTGGGCCGACTACAAGGTAGTCTGGTGTCGCCTCGGCTTCAAACCCCACTTCGTGGTCGTCTCGACCGTCGACGACCCCGAACTGGGCGAGAAAACGGTCGTCCCCGGCGACCACTGTATGTTCGTCGCCATCGACGACCGACGGGAGGCGCACCTGCTCTGCGGGTTGCTCAACTCCGCGCCGTATCAGCGCTGTTTGCGCGAACTCGGCGGCGAGGGGAAGTCGAGCCTCTCGAAGAGCACCGTCTCGAAGCTCTACCTCCCCGAATGGCGAGACGACCCCCTGTTTCGGCGCATCGCCGACTGTTCCGAGCGCGCGCACGGCATCGTCCCCGACCACGTCGACGTGAGTAAACGCGCGTACAACCGGACGACGATACCCGAACTGGAGACCGTAACTGGCGAACTCGACCGCACCGTCGAGCGGTTGCTCGCCGAGCGCGATGAGTAATTCTTAAGTTCGACAGTCGACCTACCTTCAGATACCGCTCTTAGCTCAGCCTGGCAGAGCAGCCGACTGTAGATCGGCTTGTCCCCCGTTCAAATCGGGGAGAGCGGACTTTTTCTGCGAACAACGTGAGAGTGAAAAGTCTACTTCGACACGATTTGAGCAGGGAGTGGGAGGTGAGCGAGCCGAGCAAGCGAACGGGAACGACCGCGTTCAAATCGGGGAGAGCGGACTTCGGATTTCTCGTGTCGCTACCCCGCGAGCGGAGCGAACCGACTACTACGACTTCTCCTCTATAAACTGAACGTACAAAATCTATCTACAATGTTCAGAACTGGAAAATTGCCAAGAAAATGTTAATACACTTCCATATGATATTCTTCTCATTCTGGCTCTCCTTACAATTATATTGACTATCTGAGAATCGACACGTTGCAACGATATGAAATTCGATTCCTCCCGCCGAAAGGTCCTCGCACTCGGCGCTGGCGCGGCGCTCGCAACTACGGGACTCGGTTCGGCCGCGGATCTCGAAGGCGAACAGAGCATCGAACACCACCCAACAGTGGACGCTGAAGTCGTCGACTTCTTCACCGACGGGTTGGAACTCAACGTCACGATCAGCGTCACTGACCCGGACAACGCCGTCGACAGAATCGGGTTCATCGTCGAAGACTACAACGACGAAACGGTCGACATCGCCGCGTACTGGTTCAACGACGCGTCCGGCGAGGCGACGGTTTCGAAGGTAGTTCCGCTGAACCGAGCGCCGTACTCCTGCTACGCGTTCGTGAAAGCCGGTTCGGAGTACTACACCATCGACTCAGTAGGCCTCTCACCGGAGACGGAAGCGCCGGCACCACAACTGCTCGACGTTTCGGTTTCGGGAACGACGGCGACTATCGAGTACGAGGTGGACCCGCAAGAACCGCTGATTTTCGGCGCGCGAGCGTCGGTCGACGGTCCCACTTCGGGGACGCCTCGGTACGTCACCGAACGGGACGACCCGTATCAGGAGCCGTCGTTCTTCCGAACCGTCGTCACGGGACTCGACCCGAACACCGAGTACACTGCCACCGCCACGACGATGCTCGACTTCTGGGGCGACCAGGAGGACGCCGACACCGCCGAGAGCGAGTCGACGACGTTCAGAACCGGCGACGTGATCGAACCCGAACCGGCGACGGAACGCCGCCTCGTCGTCGGCGGTGGCGACGAAGTCGCCTACTACCGCGTCACCGTCACCGGATCGCTCGAACGGACGACCGAGACCGGCGACGCGCCGTTCGACAGCGCCACCGTCGACGACGAGGACTTCGTTTCCGGTCACTCCGCCTGCGGCGGCGTCGCCGGCGGTGCGGACGCGTACGTTTTCACCGGCGAGTTGACGAACGTCGGCGTCGACGGCGGCGCGACGGTGTACCTCGACGGCGAGGAGATACATCCCGGCGACTACACCGACGAACTGCCCCACCATCTCGCTATCACCGGCGGGTCTGAGCGCACCGATTACGCGTTCAGAACCGCCGGCGACGTCATCAAGACGACCGAAGTCGACGGAACCGGGTTGGACCTCAACCCGACGTACGACGACGAGGACACCGTCTCCGACGGCGAGGCCTCAGGTGCAACCGCCGGCGGAACCGACGCCTACCGACTGGACGGCGGCGGTTCCAGCGGGGACCCTGTCACGTTCACGAAGTTCGACGGCGACGCGACGGTCTATCTCGACGGCGAGGAGATAGACCCCGACGACTACTCCGACTAACTCGGCTTCTCCGGGTCGTGGTCGTTCAACACTCGCTACGAACCGAACGCCGGTATCGATCCGGTCGCCGACGAACCGCCGTCGTTTACTCAGTGGGCCGACGACTACTGTCGATGCCAGAGTTCGCCTACGAAATCGACATCGAAGTGCGCTTTCGGGACCTCGACCCTCTCGGCCACGTCAACCACGCCGTCTACGCCAGTTACTGCGAACAGGCGCGCATCCGGTACCTTCGCGAGGTACTCGGTCTTACCGTCGACGACCTCCCGATGGTCGTCGCCAACCTCGAACTCGATTACCGAAAACCGATCATGTTCGACGACGACGACCTCACCGTCGCCGTCTCCGTGACGAATCTGGGCGAGTCGAGTTTCAAGATGTCGTACGAACTCCGAACCGACGAGGTGGCCGCCACCGCCGAGACGACGCAAGTCGTCATCGACTCGGAAAGCAAGCGCCCGACCGCGGTTCCGACGGCGTGGCGGGAGCAACTCCTTGACCACGAACCCGCGCTCGACTGAGCGTTTCGCCCGGGCCCTCCGAGATTCGCGGCCGAGCTGACGCCACGCATTTATACAGGAAGCGATATTCTCTGGATATGACTCGGAGCGTACTCGAAGACGACTCGGAGACCCTCACCTCGTGGGCGGGCGAGCGAGTCCTCCACGTCGGCCGCGACCGACCCATCCGTATCAGCGCGGGTCACCGCCTGCTGCACCACGATGGGAAATGTAGCCGCCCGCACGGCCACAACTACGAGATTTCGGTCCGCCTCGTCGGCGAACTCACCGAGGAGGGGTGGGTCGTCGACAAGGGCGAGGTGACCGGAGTCATCGACGAGTGGGACCACATGTTCCTGCTCGAAGACGGCGACCCGCTAGTCGAGGCGTTCGCCGCCGCCGGAGACGCTGATGCGACGGTCGTTCTCGACGCGCCGCCGACCGCCGAGGTGATGAGCGTCCTCTTGGAGGAGAAACTGCGCGAGGCGCTCTCCGACACCGTGCGCGACATCGCCGTCGAGGTGAGCGAGACGAGCGAACTTTGCGGCGGCCGATTGTAACCATGCCCGTCACCTCGCGCGTCGACGACCGCGAACACGCCGGCGATGCGGCGGACGCCGACCTCCCTGACGGCGACGCGCTCCCTATCAACGAGTTGTTTCTCTCGCTGCAGGGCGAGGGGAAACTCGCGGGCGTGCCGAGCGTCTTCGTCCGGACCAGCGGCTGTAACCTCCGCTGCTGGTTCTGCGACTCCTATCACACCTCGTGGGAGCCGACCCACGCGTGGATGTCGCTGGACGAAATTCTGGCCAAGATCGAGTCGTTCGACGCTGACCACGTCGTTTTGACCGGCGGCGAACCCTTGATTCACGACGCGTCGGCGACGCTCCTGCACGAACTCGCCGACCGGGGGTATCACACCACCGTCGAGACCAACGGAACGATAGTCCCGGACGCGCCGGCCGATCTGGCGAGCATCAGCCCGAAACTGGAGAGCAGCACGCCGACGCCCGAGGGAGACCCGATGGCCGAGGGCGAGTGGGCCGACCGTCACGAGGAGCGCCGCATCGACCTCGACGCGCTCGCGACGCTCGTCGACCGCTTCGACTTCCAGTTGAAGTTCGTCGTCACCGGTCGCGACGACATGACCGAAATCGAGGCGCTCGTCGCCGATCTACGCGAGGCGACGAACGTGCCCGTCTCCGACGACGACGTGCTGCTGATGCCCGAAGGACAGACCCGCGATCAACTCGACGGCACGCGCGCCCTGGTCGCCGACCTCGCCGTCGAGTACGGCTACCGCTACACCCCGCGCATCCACGTCGACCTGTGGAACGACGCACCCGAGAAATAACCGACACTACCGATGAAACGCGACAACGACAAAGACGACGAGTGGACCGCAGACGCAGAACGAGCGCAACCCCAGAACGACAGGAACGACAAGCGCGCCGTCGTGCTCGTCTCCGGCGGGATGGACAGCGCGACGACCGCCTACGAGGCAAAAGCGCGCGGCTACGAACTCTACTTCCTGCACACCTCCTACGGGCAGAAGACCGAGAGCAAAGAGTACGACTGCGCCACGAAACTCGCCGAAGAGATGGACGCGCGCGACTTCCTGCACATCGAGACCGACCACCTCAAGCGCATCGGCGTGTCGAGCCTCACAGACGACGCGATGGCCGTCGAAGACGTCGACATGGACAGCGAGGAGATACCCGACACCTACGTCCCGTTCCGCAACGCGAACCTCCTCTCGATGGCCGTCTCGTACGCCGAAGCGAACGACTGCGAGGCCGTCTTCGTCGGCGCGCACTCGGAAGACTACGCGGGCTACCCCGACTGCCGTCCCGAGTTCTTCGAGGCGTTCGAGGCGATGGTCGACACAGGGACGAAACCCGAAACCGAGATCGCGGTCGAAGTGCCGTTCGTGAACGACTCGAAGACGGACATAGCCGAGCGCGGCGTCGAACTCGGTGTCCCGTTCGAGCACACGTGGAGCTGCTACCGCACCGAGGAACCCGCGTGCGGCACCTGCGACTCCTGTGCGTACCGACTGCAGTCGTTCCAGAACGTCGGCGTCCGCGACCCGATCGAGTACGCCGAGCGGCCGCAGTACGCCGACTGACCGGCGCCCCTCTCGGCTTCTACCTCTCCGACGGAAGCTACCGTTTTGACCCCTCCGAGTGACCGACGACCATGGCCGAGAACGGGGGCCGAAAGAGGGAGACGGACCGCAAGAGCGAAGTGGGCCACAAGAGCCAGGCGGATCGAAAGCGGGAGAACGCGCGGTCGTTCGATCGGGCGGCGTCGTCGTACTTCGACAGCGCCGTCCACCGCGACGGCGACGGCGACGACCTGCAGACGCTCGCCGATTGGTGCGCCGACGCCGACCGCGCGCTCGACGTGGCGACGGGTGCGGGTCACACCGCCGGCGCGGTCGCCGACGCGGGCGTCTCAGACGTCGTTGCCGCCGACATCGCTCCGGAGATGGTCACCATCGCGACCCGCGAGTACGACCTCGCCGGCGTCGTCGCCGACGCCGAACGCCTCCCGTTCGCCGACGACGCGTTCGACGCCGTCACGTGTCGCATCGCCGCGCACCACTTCCCCGATCCCGAGGCGTTCGTCTCGGAGGTCGCTCGCGTGCTCGACCCCGGCGGCGTCTTCGCCTTCGAGGACAACGTCGCGCCTGAGGACGTCGACCTCGCGGCGTTTCTCGACGAGATTGAGCGTATCCGCGACCCGGCGCACGTCTCGCTGTATCCTGAGTCGCGGTGGCATGAGTGGTTCGAAGACGCCGGGCTCTCGGTCGAGGAGTCCGCAGCGACGAAGATGCGCCTCGAATACGACCCATGGGTCGACCGCACCGACGTGCCGGCCGACGAGCGCGTGGAACTCGTACGCCGATTCCGGAACGCGTCCGCCGAGGCGCGCGACCTGTACGAAATCGAACTCGACGACGACGGGGTTCGAGCGTTCTCGAACCTGAAAGTGCTGATTCGGGCCGGCGCGTGAAACGAGACGAAGGGCGTTCGACCGCCGAGCGTCTCCGAAGGTGCCGCATCCGCAACCGGTAAACGTCCGGTGTTCGTCGGGCGTCACGTGCGATTCGCCGCCGAAGAGGTCCGCATCTCGCCGCTGGCAGGACTCGCCGTCGCTATTCTGGCAATTAGCACCAGCGCCATCCTCGTGACGTGGAGCGACGCGCCGAGCCTCGTCAAAGCCTTCTACCGCGTGCTGTTCACGTTCGCGCTCGTCGCCCCCGTCGCCGTCGCGCGAAACGGCGGCGACTTCGCCCGAATCGGTCGCCGCGACCTGTTCTTCGCCGGCGTGTCAGGCGCGGCGCTGGCGCTGCACTTCGCCTCGTGGTTCGAGAGCCTCAACTGGACCTCCGTCGCCGCGAGCGTCACGCTCGTACAGGCGCAACCGCTGTTCGTTGCCGTCGGCGCGTGGGCGCTGTTGGACGAACGCGTCACCGGGCGAACGCTCGTCGGTATCGGCATCGCGCTCGTCGGTATGGTCGTGATGTCGCTCGGCGATTTTCTCACCGGCGCGGCCGTCGTCGGCACGGATCCGCTCTACGGAAACGCGCTCGCCGTCGTCGGCGCAGTGACCGCCGCGGGCTACGTGCTCGCCGGACGCTCGCTCCGCCAGCGCGTCGCGCTCTTCCCATACGTGACCGTCGTCTACGGCGTCTGCGCTGTCGTCCTCCTCGTACTGACCGTCGCCCGCGGCCTCCCGCTGTTCGACTACCCCGCCCGCGAGTGGCTGCTGTTCGCGGCGATGGCGCTCGGTCCTGGTCTGTTCGGACACACCGTCATCAACTGGGCGCTTGCGCACCTCGAATCGAGCGTCGTCAGCGTCTCGCTGCTCGGCGAACCCGTCGGCAGCACGCTGCTGGCGCTCGTGTTGCTCTCGCAGGTGCCGACGCCCGCGACGCTCGCCGGCGGGGCGGTCGTCCTCGGCGGCATCTACGTCACCGCGTCGGCGCGACGTGGCGACCCAGCCGCCGACGAAGCGGCCGTCGTCGACGCCTGAGTGTGAGAGATCGGCCCGAGTCGGTCAGTGCAGTTTCAACTCGACTCGCCGACCGTCCGGGTCGCGGACGTACGCCGCCCAGTCGCGGCCGTAGGCTCCGTAGCGTTTGTATGGTTCGTCCTCCTCGACTTTGATTCCTTCCTCTCGGAGTTCCGAGAGCAGCGACTCCAGTTCCTCCTCGGTCTCCATCTCGTTCGAGCGGAGCAACAGGCAGATGTGCTCGCCGTCCACGTCGATACGCTCGTCCTCGTCGGTCGGAACGAGGTGGATGTGTCGCCCCCCGGCGACGACGGCGACGTACGGTACTTCGCCCGCGTCGAACCGATCTCGGTCGCGGACTTCCATCCCCAGCAGGTCGCGGTAAAACGAGAGCGCGCGGTCAATATCCGAAACGCGGATGGCGACGTGGTCGATGTCGACGACGGAAACATCCATAGCCGAGTTTCGATGCGACGCGACAAAATCGTACGGGCGGCGGCGCTCGTCGGCCGACGGCAGGCTACTCTAACAACTCCTTCGTCTTCCGGTGCCGATACCGGAACATCGGCTCGAAGCCGATTCGCCCGAGGGGGCTCGCCGTTCGTCCGAGTTCCCCGCCCGGCAGTTCGTACTCGACGGTGTCGGCGACGACGGTCTCGTCGCCATCACCGTAGAACTCGTGGGTGTGAATCCACTTCTGGAACGGGCCGCCGAGCATCTCGTCGCGGAACCACGGCGACCCGCCGCCTTCCTCGCGATCGACGACGACGGAGGTCCACCGTTGCATCGGGACGACGCCGAGCGGTCGCATCGTCATTCGAATCTCCGACCCGACGTCGAGAGTCTCGGGGTTCTCCTCGCCGTCGGCACCGCGGACGCGCTCGACGGTCAGCCCCATCCACTCGGGCGTCAGCGCTTCCAGCCCGTCGATTCGAGAGTGAAACTCCCATACCTCGTGGAGCGGCGCGGCGACGCGAACTCGTCGCTTGTAGACGGCCATCGGTGTTGATGCTACGGGCGACAGCGGCAAAAGGCCGTCCGTCGGAAAGCGGACTATCTATGTCGACGAACGGCCCGTCCGTTCCCGGATTCGTTCACGCGCGGGTCGCGCGTTCGAACGCCGACTTCCAGCGACGGGCCGTCGCTTCCGAGAGACGCCGCTGGACGGCGATGACCGCCAGCGTTGCGAGGACGCCGACGGCGAAAACGGCGGTGAACGCCGCGTACGAGAGTGCGACGAATATCGCCAGGGGGGCGACGGCGAGCGCGACTGTGACGCCGAACGTGGGATCGGCCGTGGGTGTCGTCTGGGCGGTACTTCTGTGCTGTGACGTAGTGTACATCGTTCTCTGGTGTAGTCGGTGATCGGAAACTGGACGGGCGCGCCGACCGGGGGCGGGACCGAAGCGGTGCGGGGACCGACTCGGCGAACCGGTCTCGCGGACCGGTCGCTGGTCGCTCTCGAACGGGTAGCGCGTCGACGGATTCGGGCGGGTTCAGATTCCGCGCAACTCCGTCGGCAGGAGTGAGACGCGGAGGACCCCGGCCCATTCGCCGAACGCGCGGCGGAGCGCGCGATTTCGGGCGGCGTCGGTCGGATCGATGTGAAGTGGCATGGGTCGTGTCCTCCGTGCGTGGACGTCAACGGGGGCGTCGCAGTCGTCTCTACATTCGGTTGTCACTTAACCGTACTCGGAGTGTGTGACGCATGCCCGCGGTACTGTTAAGTATCCGAACAGAACCCAGAGTATTTTAGCAGATAACGTGAACAAACTGCCGATGGCCCCTCCAACACCACTCTTCGGCGCATTGCCCGGCGGTCCGGAACTCCTCATCATCTTCCTCATCTTCTTGCTCATCCCAGTCGGCGTCGGCGGATTCGTCTATAGCGACGCGAAACGCCACGGGTTCGACTACGCTCCCGCGTGGGCGCTCGGAGTTGTCGCGCTGTTCTTCGCCGGATTCTTCCCGGGGCTGCTCGCGCTGGCGGCGTACTTCTATGTCCGAGAGAAGCGGGCGCGCGACGCGCCGCCGCGCCCCGACGTCGGGAGCGGGTGAACGTATACCTGAGCGGCCCTGATCCGCTTGGTTACTGGCTGTTTTTCTTCGCTTTAACGCTCGTCTTCTACTCATTCGGGAAAAACCCGTCCTGCGCCGTCTACACGTCTACCGCCGCTAAAAACTGAATTTTCTCTGTCCGCTAGAGCGTAAATCGTTTCACCGTCGTCCCCGCCGCTTCGAGGTCTGTGTCGGTCGCCGCGGCGACAATTATCTGGTTCTCCCCGTGGGAGATACCGACCGTCGCTTCGTAGGTACCATCTTCGGGTTCGACGATCACCGTCTCCTCACGGGTCCTGACCGCGACCACTGCCGCGTCGGTTTTGCCGGTGACGTGGAGATTGTCACCGCGGAAGTCGGTGTCGACGCGAATCGACGGTCCGTCGGGGCGCTCGGTTTCGAGGTAGCGCTCGGCGACCGCCGCGGGCATCTCGACGGGTTTCCCGGCGTCGATGCCGTGGGCGAGGCGGACGTACTGCGCCATGCTCCACGCCAGCGGCGTCGCCGACCCGGTGCCTTCGCCGAACTCCCAGTTGTACTCGGTCTCCTGGTCGCGGTCCCATACCTGCTCGGCGAGCATCCGCCCGCTGTTGGCGAATGCCGCCATCGTCTTCAGCAGGTTCTCGGGGGCCAGCAGACCGTCTTCGGTCCCGGCGAGCAGTTCGTACTCGCCGCGCTCACCCGTGAAGATGGGCCAGAGTCGGCCCTGTCCTTTCGTCTCGATGGACCACGGCGCACCCTCCTCGTCGCCGCCCTGCTCGCCGTAACCGTCGCCGTTGTAGCGGTAGAACGCCGGGCCGTACGGCGTGTCGACGCGGATGGTCTCGTCGACCTCCGTCAGCGAGTTCCGAATCACCTCGTCGTCCCACGGCTTGATGCCGAGTCGGGTGAGTTCGAGGAAACCGCCGTCGATTATCTCGCGCTCGTCGAGCGTCGGACCGTTGTTCGCCAGCGTCCGCAGGTGGCCCGCCTCCGGATCGCCGTCGCGGGTCACGCGGACGTAGTACGGCGTGTGGGTGTGCAGATCCGTCCCCGTCTCGGTGGCGGTCCACTTCTCGACGTTCTCGGTCCAGTCGTCGGCCAGCGCCAACCAGACGAGGGCGTCCTCGGTTCTCCCCTCGTTGAGCGCGATTGCCGCCGCGCAGGTCAGCCCCGCGATCTCGGCGGCGATGGACGACGGCGAGTAGCCTGCCTCCTCCTCCCAGCGCTCCTGGGCCGTCGCGGGACCGTTCCGGGCGACGTAGTCCGCCGAGCGCTTGACGTTGACGTAGTCGTAGTTGGTGTCGTCGAAACCGAGACCGTCCTCCCAGAGCTGGTACGCCATCACCTGCGGGAAGGAGATGTTGTCTATCTGCTCGCCGCCCCACCGGGTGCGACCGTCGAGATAGGAATTCTGCGGGATGAATCCGTGATCGTCCTGCTGGTAGTTGTAGATGTACGACAGCGCATCCTCCGCCGTTTTGAGGTCGCCCACTGCCTCGAAGACGGTGAACACTTGGTAGAGGTCGCGCGCCCAGACGAAGTTGTAGCCGTACCCCTTCGCCTCCTCGGCGCTGACCGCCTCCCCCCACGGAACGGAGGGCGAAGCGATGCCCGCTCCGAGGAACGTCTTGTCCTCGACGGCACGAAGCCCCATCAGACAGCTCTTGTACTGCGCTCTGAGTTCGTCGTCGTCGGCGACGCACGTCGGCAGTTCCTTCGGTTCGAGAAACCGCTCCCACGAGTCGATGTACGCCGACCGGACCGTTTCGTAGCCGCGGGTCAACGCCCCCGCGGCCTCGCCGAGCGCCGCCGCCGTATCGGCGTTCTCGCCGAAGCCGAGCGCGAGCGTCTCGCCGAGTTCGCTGCCGCTGCCGACCCGCCCCACGAGGACGATGTTCTCGTCGTCGACGCGCGAGTGCGATTCGGGCTGTTCGCCGCCCGAGAACAGCCCGTGGAGGTACTCCGATCCGGCGACGCCGACGGTGGCCCACTCGAAGCGGTTCGCCGCCGCCAGTGCGAGAGCGACGCTGTACGGTTCGCCCTCCTCGTCGGTCAGAAGCGGGTCGCCCACGTCGTACGCGCCGGCGTCACGGGCGACGAGGTGGTAGCTGCCGGGTTTGCCGAGTCGGAGGCCGCGGTCCTTCGCGCCGGTATTCGTCAGCGAGGTGTCCGCGACGGCGAACAACTGGTACTCCTTGTCGTCGCGCGCCTCGAAGTCGACGTTGACGAGGAGCGCGTCGTGTTCGGGGTCGGCGACGTACTCGAGCGTGAGGTTCCACTCGTGTCCGCGGCCGTCACCCCGTTCGACGACAGTGTGGCGGAAGACGAGCGCGTCTTCTTCGACGATTTCGGCCCGCCGTTCTATCGTCTCGGCGGCGTCGTCGCGGCGGGTCTCGTTGTACGTTCTGGCCGTATAGCTCGACCCCTCGTCGGCCTCGACGACGAGGAAATCGAGCGTCCGCAGGTTCATCAGGTCGACGCGCGGGAATCGGACCTCTGTCAGCGCGCCCTCGGTGAGCGTGAACCAGACTCGCGAGGGGTCCTCGTCGTCGTGGTCGGCGACGGTGCCGACGCCGTACTTCTCGCCGGTGGTCCACCGCGGCCACTCCTCGGGACCCGACGGCGCGGGCGTGCTCATCGGGAGCGCGTCGGTCTCGCGCAGCAGCGCTGTCGTCGCGAGCCGAAGCGAGTGCGACCAGCCCAACGGTGTGGCGCTGTCGTACGTTCCGTCGTCGAACACCTGCTCGGCGAGATAGCCTGCCTCGGTGGCGAACGGCCCGTCCGGCAGCAGGAGTTCGTACAACGTCTCCGCGCGGGCGAGGAACGGCTCGCCGTCGTAGCCGGAGCGAGCGAGCAGCGACGCGAGCGTGGCCGCGGCGTTGGCCCCCCACGCCGTCGACACCGACCACACTTTGGGCTGCTCCTGTCCGCTGCGCCGCCACGTGTCGTCTTCGAAACGGACGAGACCGGCGACCGGCGTTCCCTCGGGGTCGCGGTAGAGACCGTCGAGCGTCTCGCCGACGTGGTCGCGGAGACGGTCGAGCACCTCCTCGGTCAGCTCTTCGAGGTGGCCGTACTCGTCGAAGGCGTCGACGAGCGCCAGCGTGCTGGAGTCGAGGCGGACGTCGCGGTGGTCGCCGTCGAGACGGAGCGCGTAGTGGTCGTCGTCTTCGAGCCACAGTTCGTCGAGTCCCTCTACGACGGTGGTTGCCTGCGCCGCCGCGTGGTCGCTCAGGTCGTCGTCGACGGGCGCGCGAGCGACGGCGGCGTACGCTTCGAGGAACGTCGCCGCCGTGTGGGTGAACCGCCCGCTCATGTTCTCCCACGCGTTCTGACAGCGAATCGGGAGACCGTTGGCGCCGAGTGTCTCGTCCATCGCGGTGACCGCGCGGTCGATACTTTCGCGGACCTCCCGGCGCTCGGCCGAACTCAGTCGCGTGCCGCGCTCGCGGAGGTAGGTGGCGAGGTATGTCGCGACGCTGGCCGTCTGGTCGGCCTGGTACTCGTCGCTGTCGCCGCCCTCGACGCGGCCGTGCGCCCACCCCGGCGCGAGCGACCCGTCGACGGCCCAGACGCGGTGCGGCCACGACCCGTCGTCCTCCTGGGTCTCGCAGAGGAACCGGACGCTCCGCTGGAGTTGGTCGTCCACGTCGAGACCGAGCAGTTCGTCGCTCTCCAACAGGTTGGCCGCCACCTCGGCGTCGTCGCGGAACCACGTGTAGCCGTAGCCGCCCGAGTGCGCGTAGAAGGGGTCGAACTCGGGTCCGGCGATGTGTGCGCCCGTCGGCGCGGTGAGAAGCGACAGCGCTCGGAGGTCGGAGCGGACGACGCGGGCGTTCGGTGCCCCGTCCGGGACGTACACTTCTGCGCGCATCCGGCCCGCCTCCCGGAGGTCGTCGGCTGTCGCGTGCGAGAGTGCGCAGTCGCGGAGGTCAGCCAGCGCCTCCTCGCGGGTCAACTCGTTGTGGTCCGACAGTTGCGTGACGAACGTCGTTCGGGCGGCGCGACCCTCGCGCTCGAACGGCGCGGAGACTACGATGTCGCCGCTGAGGTGGGTGTCCTCGTACCGGTTTAACACCGCCTCGCGGGGGAACTCGAACGAGCTCTCGGAGAGCATCTCGTCGAACCGCTCCGGAATCTGCCCCCGCACGTCGGTGAGTCCCGTCGACGCGGTTACGTAGTCGTGTTCGGTCCGGTGGAAAACCTCGACCGCTTTCGTGCCGTTCGGTCCCGCCGACTCGTGGATGAGGCGGCCGACGCGCGTCTCTCTGCCCTCGGGTGCGAAGGTGAGAAACGCCGTCAGGTGGGCGTCCGTCGGTATCGCGCCGCGGAGTTCGACGTGCGTGACGTGTGCCCGGCCCAGCGTGAGGTCGTACTGGTGGACGGTGTACGCTCCGGCGTCGTACTCGGTCTCGACGACGTTCGTCTCGCGGTAGTAGTGCTGTCTGACGGCGTCGAGTTCGTCGAACCAGCGGGTGCCGTCGTCGGTTTCGATGCCGAAACGCGACCGGTCGATGCCGTAAAGCCCGGAGAGCGAAGATGAATAGTCCCGGAGGCGTCCGCGGGGGTCGACGTAGACGAGACGGTCGCCGTGCGCCGAAAAGGCCCCGTTTGCGGTCGGACACTCCTCCGGAAAACGCGCGCCACGATTTCTCTTGTAATCGTTCAACGCGGTTCGGAGTCTCATGCAGGAGAAGCGAGACGAAATAGCATAAGCGTTGGTGGCACTCGCCGTCGACGCAGCCGAAACCTGTCGGCTCGCGCGGCAACTGTTCGAATGGGCGTAAAGTCAATGGTGTAGGGTGCGATAGCACGCCCATGCACCACCCAGGTCCGCCGCGGTTCACCGCGACCGGACGAACGCTCGAACTCGCACCGACCGATCCGGACCCCGACGCGACCTATCGCTGGCGCGTCGAGACTGCGCCGCTCACTAGCCGGGTGTCGCTCGGCGACGACGCTGTCGAGTTTATCACCCCGGACGTGCCCGGCACGTACGTCGTCGAACTCGACGCGCCCGACGGGACGCACAGACAGACGATTCGGGCGTTCCCCGGCGAACTCGCCCCCGCGAACACAGCAGGCGGTGCCAGCGGGATGAGCGGCTTCGCCAGCGGGTCGGCTCGGACGACCGGTCGGAGCGGCGGCGTCAGCGGCTCCGGGTCGGGCGCCGGCTCGGGCGGCGGCGACGGCGGTGGACGTCCACGAATCCAACTCTATGGCTCCGTCGAGGGCGACGACGTCGTCGTCAGCGCCAACCCGCAGCCTAACCCGAACAGCGATCGGCCGTGCGACTCGCTCGACGTGGAGTTCCTCGTCGACGACCGCGACACGCTCGAAACGCGCGACGTGACGGTCGACGGGTGGGAACTCCGCGTCCCCGTCGAGAAACTCCCCCAACTCGCCCGCGTCCACGCCGTTGCCGTCGGCGAGTCGTACAGCGTTCCCGACTCCGTCGCCATCGAGCGTGGCCGCGTCACGTCGGCGGGGCGCGTCGACGCCGAAGGTCACTCGACCGCCGACGTCGACGCGGACGTCTCTGTCGTCCGCCTAAACGAACCGCCGGAGTGGTCGACGGAGGTGACGCTGTACGAGATCTACGTCCGCGGTTTCGCGTCGGACGACGAGGAGAGCGGCAACACGTTCGAGGCGCTGACGAAGCGGCTCGACTATCTCGAAGAACTGGGCGTCGACTGCCTCTGGCTCACGCCCGTCCTGCAGAACGACGACGCGCCGCACGGCTACAACATCACGGATTTCTTCTCCATCGCCGAGGACCTCGGCACCCGCGAGGAGTACGAGGCGTTCGTCGACGCCGCCCACGACCACGGGATGAAGGTGCTGTTCGACCTCGTGCTCAACCACTCCGCGCGCCAGCACCCGTTCTTCGAGGACGCGTACAGAAACCCTCAGTCGGAGTACTACGACTGGTACGAGTGGCAGGAGAACGGCGAACCCGGCACCTACTTCGACTGGGAGAAGATCGCGAACTTCGACTTCACGAACCTGGAAGTACGACGGCACATGCTCGACGCGGCCGACACGTGGGCCGAAATCGCTGACGGGTTCCGCTGCGATATGGCGTGGGCCGTCTCGCGTCCGTTCTGGACTGAACTCCACGAACGGCTCAAGACGCGCGACCCCGAGTTTCTGCTCCTCGACGAGACGATTCCGTACATCGCCGACTTCCACGACCTGGCGTTCGACATGCACTTCGACACGACGCTGTACTTCACGCTCCGGCAGGTCGGCCGCGGCGTCGAACCCGCCGAGGCGATCCTCGACGCCGTCGAACAGCGTCAGGAGGTCGGCTTCCCTGACCACGCGTCGTTCATGCTCTACCTCGAAAACCACGACGAAACCAGATACATCGTCGAGTGTGGCGACTCCGAGGCGTACGCCGCGGGCGGGGCGCTGTTCACGCTCCCCGGTGTGCCGATGCTCTACGGCGGCCAGGAACTCGGCCAGATGGGTCGGCGCGACGCGCTGGCGTGGGACCACGCGAACGAAGCGCTCAGAGCGCACTACGAGTCGCTCATCGACGCGCGAAACGAGACCGGCGCGCTCCGCTACGACGGCGCGTTCAGCCGCGTCGACTACGAGTGCGATTCCGACCGCGTCGTCGCGTTTGCTCGCGAGGACGGGCAGAAGTACGTCGTTGCGCTGAACTTCGCCGAGGAGCCGAAATCCGTCTCGTTCGGCCCGTCGGTCGAGAACCGCGACGTCGTCTCCGGCGAGACGCTCGACGCGGACGAACGCGGCCTGTACGTCGACCACGTCGCGGTGCTCCCGGTCGACGAGTGAGGAGACACTCGGCGGGTTCCGCCTCTCAAACACCTGAAAGTATATCACTCGTTCGTCCGCTTTTCTCGGCATGCCCGGCATCGCGATGGTCGTCTTCTCGCTTCCGACGGCCGACGATGAAGTTCGCCTGCTCCGCGAGTACGTCTTCCCCGCAATGGACTGCCTCGACGACCTCGACGCAGACCACCGAATCCGCGCGTTTCGCTACGGCGCGGACCCCGAGTTACCCGGCGGTGAGGTGCGCATGGCCGTCGAAGGCGAGTACGAGGCTGTTGTCGCCCGCGAACGCGACAGGTGGGACGACCTCCGCGACTCGCCGCTAGTCGACTCGTGGTGCGTCGAAGCCCAGCAGAGCGACGCCGAGAGCATCGCCAGCGAACGGTTCGCGGGCGATAGAACGGATGTCGCGGCGCACGCGCCGTTTCTTGCTACCAGCGCCGCCAAAGAGTGGTACGAGACGTTCGACGGGCCGGTCCCCGCCGTCGTCGACGACGAGGCCGCCGTCTCCGCCGGGTGGTGGATGTTCGTCCACCTGTTCGCGAACCTCCAGGGCGCAGACTGGGACGACGAGATAGACACGTTGCTCGTCGGCATCGAGAACCGCCTCCGGTCGCTCGAACTATATCATGGCTCCGATACAGCGCGCGAGCGACTCCGTGAGATACAGACTCGCATCGACGAGTTCGAGACTGTGTTGAACGACAGTGACTCGGCAGTCTGAGATGTATAACTACACTGCCCATCCCACTTTTGCGGTGCAAAACCCGTTCGTCGGCACGAACCTCTCGGCCGATTGTCGACAACTGGCGACGTAGCTGTCGTCACACAACGTGCTTTTTATAAAGACTTATGACTGTACAGAATCCATGACAGTCAGGAGGTCGACAACCCCGTTTGTCGTGCCATGCACTCGACAGTCGACGCGTCGACCTCTCTCTTTACCGAACTGACCTATCCGAACAGTGACGACGATTCATCTCGACGTCGCAGGCGACGACGCGTGCTCTGAGAACGCCGACGACTGGTCCGAGAACGCGACGACTAGTCCGACGACGCCGACGACCCGCCGGTCAGCGCGTCGAGTAACTGGACCGCGGGCTCCTTCGCGAGCGGTTCGTTCGCGTTGCCGCAGTGCGGCGACTGCATGCACGCCGGACAGCCGTCGGAGCAGTCGCACTCCGAGATGAGGCGGGCAGTGCGCACCATCAGCGTCTCCACCTGCTCGTAGCCGCCGCGGGTGAGGCCGACACCGCCCGGATAGCCGTCGTAGATGAAGATGGTACTCTGGCCCGTGTGCGGGTGGTGCGGCGTCGAGAGACCGCCGATATCCGCGCGGTCGCAGAGCAAGGTGAGCGGGAACAGCGATATCATCCCGTGCTCGGCGGCGTGGATGCCGCCGTTGAACCCCCGCTCGCCCGCCGTGTCGCGCATCTTGCGCTCCACATCTCCGGGGACGGTGAAGTAGAGCGCCTGCGTCCGTAGCGTCGTCTCGGGGAGGTCGAGCCCCTCTCGCCCGATAGCCTCCCCGCGCTTGGGGTCGCGGCGCTCGAAGCCCGTTATCCGCTCGGTCATCGTCACGTCGGCGAACCGAACCCGAGTGTCGGGTTGCGCCGATAGCGGTTTCTCGGTCAGATCCTCGTTGACGACGATCTCCTTCTCCGTCAGTACGCGGGTGTAGTAATCAGCCCACGTCGCTTGCACCTCGGCGACGTCGCGGTCCAGATCGAGGTCGATTACCTCGTAGGACTGCCCTTGGTGGTGGTACACCGCGCCGGGGTGGGCGTCGCGCAAGGCGTCCGAGAACGACAGCGACGCGACGACCTCGTTGCGGTCGCGGACCAGGAGGTCGACTTCGCGGCGTTCGATGGTCCGGAGGCTCATCGAGTGCTGGGGACTGCCGTCGCCGGAGTGAATCCACCTGACTCCGCGCGCCGTGTCGCGACGCTGGAGTCTCCCCGCCGATTCGAGCTCCGAGACGACATCGGGGTACGGCGACCCGAACCACGCCTCGTCGTCGACGGAGAGCCAGTTTTCCGCCGCGGCGGAGGCGACGTGGTCGGGCAGCAGCTCGGTGTTCTCGGGGTCCGAAGCGGCCCGTTCGGGATCTCCGTCGAACAGTTCGTCGGGGTTCCGCAGCAGGTACTGGTCGAGTTGGTCCTCGCCGCCGACGAGGACGACCAGCGCCGCGTCGGAGCCGCGTCCTGCGCGCCCGGCCTGCTGGAACGCCGACATCCGGGTACCCGGATAGCCGTCGAGGATCACGGCGTCGAGTCCGCCGACGTCGACCCCGAGTTCGAGCGCGTTCGTGCTCCACACGCCCCTGAGGTCGCCGTCGTGCAACCGCGACTCGATGTCGCGGCGCGTGTCGTGTTTGAGCGACGCCTGGTACGCCTGTATCCTCCGCGCGAGGTTGCGCTCTCCCCGTCTACGCAACTCCTTGCTGCTGTCGGTGGCGTAGCGCTCGGCGGCCTGTCGAGAGCGGGTGAACGCCAGTGTCTGATAGCCGTTCGCCACGAGGTCGACGAACAGATTCTTCGTCTCCATGTGACTCGATTTCCGTCGTCCGCTCTCCCCTCCGCGCTCCCCGCCATCGTACTCCGGCGGGTTCCACAGCACCCAGTGTTTCTCGCCGGTCGCCGCGGTATCCTCGTCGACGAGCGCGAACGACGATTTCGCCTGTCCGGTGATGCGTGCGGCGTGTTCGACAGGGTTGCCGATGGTCGCCGAGCAGCAGACGAACTGCGGGTCGGAGCCGAACCGCTCGCAGACGCGGTTCAACCGCCGGAGCGTCAGCGCGACGTGGCTGCCGAAGACGCCGCGGTAGCCGTGCACCTCGTCGACGACGACCGTTTCGAGCGAGGAGAAAAACCACTCCCAGAGTCGGTGCGAGTGCGGCAGCAGCGCGTAATGGAGCATGTCGGGGTTCGACAGCAACACGGTCGGCGCGCGGTCCCGAACCGCCCGCTTCTCGGACTGCGAGAGGCGGCCGGTGTACTGGGCGACGGAGACCCGACTGCCGAACCCCAGCCCCCGCGCCAACTCGTCTAACGTCTCGGCCTGATCGGCGACGAGCGCGTTCTGCGGGCCGAGATACAGCGTCCGCCCGCCGTGGTCCATCGCTCGCTCGAACGCTGGAACCGTGTACGCGAGGCTCTTGCCGCTGGCCGTCTGCGTCGCCAGTACGACGTTTTTGCCGTCTCTGACGGCTTTGACCGCTTCGGTCTGGTGGCGGTAGAGCCGGTCGATCCCTCGCCCCTCGAGCGCCGACCGAAGTCCGGATTCGAGTTCCACGTCGGTGAATTCGGGGTCGCGCGCCGGAACCGTCCGGTGGTCGGCTATCTGTCCCTGATAGTACGGTCGGTCCCGGAGCCACGCGATGAACTCATCCACACCCGCGCTCGGCGGTGAACGCGCCTAACGGTTGCGGTCGTCGGGAGACGATCCTCACGTTGCCGTCTCTGTTCGGTGCTCTACGCGCTGTTTCGCGCCCGGATCGCCTCGCCGATTTCGGCGCTAGCGGGATTTTTGTCCCGATGGTTCCAACCGACGAGTATGGCCGACTACGACGCGGTGCTCATCTTCGACGGCGAGTGTCCGTACTGCTCCGTCGCCGCCCGCGCGCTACGAACGCTCGACGACATCGGCGCGATCTCGTGGTACAACGACGCCGCCCAAGAGGCGTTGACGGCGCAGTTCGGCGAGACGCCGTTCGCGATGGTGCTCGTCGACGCCCGCCGGAACCGCGTCTACGCCGGTCGCGCCGCCGCCGAAGAACTCGCCGACAGAGCGGGGACGCCCGGCATTGTCGGGTCGCTCGTCCGCGACAACTACGACCGCATCGCCGCCGTCGTCGGCGCGGCCAGCGGCCGAGCGCGCGACCCCGACGACGTTCACGATGTGTACCCGCTGACCGACGCGGCCCGCGAGCGGTTCGACGCGCTCGTCGCCGCGTCGGCCGAACGACCAGACGGGTTTGAGAGCCCGTGACCGCCGCCGACGGCGGCACGTACACGCTGGTCGTGAAACTGAAAGACGATACACGGCTGACCGTCGGCGCGCTCGGATCGGTCGATCTGTTCGCCGGCGGCTACGCGTACACCGGCAGCGCGCTCGGGTCCGGCGGGTTCGCCCGCGGCGACTTCCCGGTGTCGCTCGACGCGGGCGAACGAGTCGTTCGTCACTGGCACGTTGACTACCTGCTCGGACATTCGGCGGCGTCGATTCGCGACGTGGTCACGACTCCCGGCGAGGACGTCGAGTGCGTCGTCTCGCGGGCGCTCAGCGACGGTCCGGTCCCCGGTTTCGGGTCGTCCGACTGCGGGTGTCTGTCGCATCTCGCCCACTGGCCCACCGTCGACGACGCTCGGCGGGCGGCGATACGAGCGCACGAACGGGCCGGCGGCTCGAAGGAGTAAATCGATGAGACATCGGGAGAGACCGTGGCTGGCGGGCGGTCCGGGCAGAGCCGCCCGCCGGCCGAATGCTCTCCCTTCGACGGCCGTCGTTCCGGGCAAGGGCGACGGCCGACGAAATGCCGGTTGTCAGAGGCACCCCGGCATCCGAAACTACGACTGGGGGTGTCTTTACATCACCTATCGTGGATTCTCAGCAACCCTCGACAACAAATATATAAACACGTCGCTATTTTATATACCATGTATCGCATCCGAACGCTTTTACTCGTCGTCTCGGCTACACTACCTGAATGAGCCAGTTGGGTCCCTCCGAGATGATGGCCGCTGTCGCTCGGCGCGGTAACGTCCTCCGCGCGCTCGACGACAACGGGACCCGAAAATGCCGACTCGTAAAGGAACTCTCGGTTTCGAGGTCGACCGTCGACCGTGGCGTACGCGAACTCGAAGGCCACGGGTTGGTCGAACGCATCGACGACGGCTACCGCCGGACACTCGCGGGCCAACTCGTCCTCGCGGAGTACGACCGTTTCACGTCGCGTCTCGACGGTATCGTCGACTCCCTCGACGCGCTCGACATCTTGAATCCGACGACCGAGTTCGACGCGCGGGTTCTCGACGGTGCCGACATCGTCTACGCCGAGAAACACTCCCCGCACCAGCCAGTCACGCGGCACGGTGATCTCGTCGCGCGCGCCGATGCCGTCCGCACGCTCGCCCCGGCTGTGCTCCCACAGCAGGTTCAGATCTACCACGACCGTCTCGTCGACGGCGATCTGACCGCCGAGATCGCGCTCTCGACGGCCGTCATCGAACGGATACTCGGCGTCTATCAGGACGAACTCCGAGAAGCCCTCTCGACCGGCCGCCTCGACGTACGCGAGACACAGAGCGAACCGCCGTACAGTCTCGTCTGCGCCGAGACGCCGACGGGTCCCGAAATCAGCCTCCTCCTCTACGGAGACACCGGCGCGTACGCGTTCATCGGCAACGACGACCCCGAAGCGGTCGAGTGGGCCGAAACGGTGTTCGAGGAGTGGTGGAGCGACGCCACGCCGTTACCGATGCTCTCCGACCAGTAGCTCTTTTTACTGCCTCGCGTAGGTGCGCGCAGATGTTTCCACGGTTACCCTATCTCGAGTGGATCGCCGGACGCCCAGCGGCCGCCGACTACGACCTCGGCTCGAGCGACCTTCGACGGGCGTCGCCGTCGCCGGAAGTGGTCCCACCGGCGCTCTCGGGGCGCAACGACCCGCCGACAGAGACGACGCTCGAAGCACAGATTGCAGATCTCTACGACGTCTCTTCGAACCAAATTCTCGTCACTGCCGGTGCAACTCACGCGAATCTAGTCGTGGCGGCCACCGCCCTCGACATCGCTACCGAGCGAGCGGAGACGACGCCTGACGTTCTCGTCGAAGCGCCCGGCTACCAACCGCTCGTCCGAACTCCGCAGGCGTTCGGCGCGCGCGTCGAGCGGTTCCGACGCCCCTTCAAGGAGAACTACGGACTCCTCCCCGAGCGTGCGGCGAACGCCTTCACCGACGAGTTGTCGCTGGTGACGGTGACGAACCGCCACAATCCGAGCGGTCGATTCGCGACGCGGGACACGCTCGCATCGCTCGCAGAGCGGACTGCCGACGCCGGCGCGTACCTCCTCGTCGACGAGGTGTATGCCCCGTTCGTCTCGAACTCGGATGCGACTGCGGACGACGGAGACGCTCCGCGACCGTTCGGCGGCGTCACGGCGACGGGGCTGCCGAACGCCGTCGTCACCGGGTCGCTCACGAAGTTCTACGGACTCGGCGGACTCAAAGCCGGGTGGCTCGTCGGTCCGCCGGCGTTCGTCGAACGCGCCCGGCGCGTCGTCACCCACGTCCCCTGTCTCGCAGAGCCGAGTACGGCGCTGGCGCGGCGGGCACTCCACCACGAGGCCGAACTCACGGCGCGCTCGCGCGACCTCCTCGCGACCAACTACGACCTTCTCGCCGCGTTCGTCAAGGGTCGCTCGGACCTCTCGGGCGAGGTCCACGACGGCTGTAGCTACGCGTTCCTCTCTCACGAGTCGGCCGACGGCGACGCCGTCTCCGAAGCGGCGTGGGAAGAAGGCGTCTTGGTCGTTCCGGGGCGATTCTTCGACGACGCGTCGTCGTTCCGGCTGTCGCTCGGCCGCGCACCCGACGAAGTTGACGCGGGACTCGACGCGTTCGGAGCGGTGCTGGACGAACACTGACTCGGCTCAGTCCAGCGCCGTCGCGAGTTTCTCGACGGGGTGCGGCGGTTCTTCGTCGGTCGCCACGTCGCCGAGTTGCGTCCGACAGGAGGCACCCGGCGCGACGACAGTCCCGCCCGCGTGTTCGACCTGTTCGGCCAGAATCCCGCCGATGGCCTCGCTCATCGAATGGTGCTCGGCCTCGTAGCCGAACGACCCGGCCATCCCGCAGCAGCCGGAGTCGAGCGCTTCGACGTCGTAGCCTGCCCGTCGGAGCACACCGACGGCGTGGTGGTCTTTCTTCGTCGCCTTCTGGTGGCAGTGACCGTGGTAGGTGAGGAACTCGCGGTGCTTGCGCTCGGCGAAGGAGATCTCCTCGTCGAGGCGGAACGTGTCGACGTACTCCAGTATCCCGTACGTCCCGGCGGCGACGACGCCCACGTCGGTGTCGAGCGTCTCGCCGGGGCTTCGCTCTTCGGCCTTCGTCGGCTCCGTCACCGTGGCGGGCTCCTCCCCGAGCAGGTCGAGGTAGTCTGACTGGAACATCACCGCGTCGGAGGGTTCGACGACAACGACGTCCCAGCCGTCTCGGACCCGCGGGGCGAGCGTCTCGACGTTCGACTCGGCGGTATCGTACGCTTTGCTCAGAAAGCCCTTCGAGAACGCCGGGCGACCGCTGTCGACGACGTTGCCGGGCACGTCCACGTGGACGCCGGCGGCTTCCAACACCCTGACGGCCGCCTTCCCCGCCTCGGGGTGGTTGAAGTTCGTGTACGTGTCCGGCAGTAACAGCGCCTTGCGGGTCGCCTGCGACTCAGGGACGCGCGACCCGCCGCGACTCTCGAACCACGCCGCGAACGGTTGGGCGTAGAACGTCGGCAGCGTTCGCTCGCTCGCGATACCGACCGTCTTCTCCAGCAGTGTCCGCGCGCCGGGTACTTTCGTCGCCCAGTTCGAGAACGGTGCGAAGCGCGACCCGAGCGACGAGAGCCGGTCGATGTTGGCGAACATGCGGTCGCGGAGGCTCGCGCCGTGGCGCTGGTGGTACTCGTGAGTCACTTCGGCTTTCAGCTTCGCCATGTCCACCTCGCTCGGACAGTCGCGCGCGCAGCCCTTGCAGCCGATACAGAGGTCCATCACCTCGTGCATGAACTCCACGTCGAACTGCTCGTCTTCGCTCAAATCGCCGCTCATCGCCTGCCGGAGCATGTTCGCGCGGCCCCGCGTCGACAGACTCTCCTCGTCGGCCGCGCGGTAGGTTGGACACATCACTCCTCCCACCGTGGACTGCCCGCCGCGACAGCCGCCGCAGCCGTGGCAGAGTTCGACCATCCCCTGAAAGCCGTTCTCGTTCTCCCAGCTCAGCGTCGGCTCCAGTCCAGCGTCGAACTCGTACTCCGGCGAAAACCGGAGGTTCTCCGTCATGTCGACGTCCCCGCAGACGTTTCCGGGGTTCAGAATCCAGTCGGGGTCGTACGCCGTCTTCAGGTCGCGGAACACCTGCCACAGGTGGTCGCCATACAGCTTGCGGTTCCACTGGGTCCGCGCGCGCCCGTCGCCGTGTTCACCCGACACCGACCCGCCGTACTCGACGACGAGATCCGTCGCCGCGTCGGCGATCGCCTCCATCTCCGCGACGCCCTCTATGGTTTTGGTGTTCGTCAGCGGGCGGATGTGCAGCACGCCCGGCCCGGCGTGGGCGTAGTAGCTGGCGAACGTCTCGTGGTCGTCGAGAATCTCCTGGAAGTCGGCGACGTACGCGGGCAGGTTCTCGGCCGGAATCGCGGTGTCCTCGATGTAGGCGATGTGTTTCGCGTCCGACGTGCGCGACAGCAGGATGGGAAGCCCGGATTTGCGCATCTTCCAGAACTTCGCTATCGTCTCGTCGTCGTGCGCTTCCATCGCCGTGACCGCGTAGCGTTCCTTGTCGCTCTTTTCGGCTGCGCCCGGCGTCGGGTCGGCCGCCGACACGTCTTTGCTCACGCGGTCGGCGACGAGGTCTGCGACCTGCTGGCGGCCGTGGTCGTCGTTCTCGGCGTAGAACTCGACGAGCAGCACCGAGTCGGTTCCCTCGGGGAGCAAGCCGACCACGTCGGCGAACTCGGCGGTGTCGCGGGCCAAAGAGAGCAACACGTCGTCCATCACCTCGACGGCGGCGGGACCGTGTTCAAGGATGGGTGCGACGTCCTCCATAGCGTCGACGACGCTCTCGTACGTCAACAGCGCGACCGACTTCGTGTTCGGGACGGGTTCGAGCGAGACGGTCGCCTCGGTGACGACGGCGAGCGTCCCCTCGCTCCCGGCGAGCAGGCGTGCGAGGTTGACGACGCTAGGTTCGCTGTCGGGGTCGATTTCCGAGTTGTCCGGCGTGCGACGTTCGCCGCGCGCCTCGTCGACGAGCATGTCGAGGTTGTAGCCCGAGACGTTGCGCTTCAGCTCCGGGTAGCGGGCGTCGATTTCTTCGGTCTCCTCGTCGAGGATGCGGACGACTTCGGCGTAGATGCGCGGCAGGAGGTCGCTGTCGGGTCCGTCGTCGCCCCACGCCTCCGCGTCGGGGTCGGCCTTCTCGCGGAGTTCGTCGACTGCGATGTCGCCAAACCTCGTCACGGTGCCGTCGGCGAGGACGGCCTCGACTTCCTCGACGTAGTAGTCGGTCTTCCCGTACTTCAGTGAGTGCGACCCCGTCGAGTTGTTGCCGATAGCGCCGCCGATGGCGCTGCGGTCGCCCCACGCCGGGTCGGGCGCGAACTTCAGGCCGTGCGGGGCGAGTTCCTCGTTGAGTTCGCCGAGTATCGCACCGGCCTGCGCCGTCGCTCTTCTTTCACCGGGGTCGACGTCGACGACGCCGTCCATATAGCGCGAAAAGTCGAGGACGACCGCCTCGTTGACCGTCTGTCCGGCGAGACTCGTGCCGCCGCCGCGCGGGAGGACGGGGATCTGCCGTTGCGCGCAGTAGCGGACGACCGCCGCCACGTCGGCCGTAGAGGTAGGAAAGACGACGCCGACGGGGGTCACCTCGTAGGCGGAGGCGTCCGTCGCGTACAGTTGTCGGGTGTAACTGTCGAAGCGGACGTCGCCGTCGATGCGCGATTCGAGGTCGCGGACGACGCCCGGTCTGGCGACGTCGTCGCTCCGGTAGTCGTAGTTCGCGGCGGCGTCCGTCGAGGGGTCTGCGTCCGTCGACGAATCCGCGGACGCGGGAGGCGAAGAGTGAGATGCCATTGGTATGTGTTGTGTGGTATCGAACTATAAACGTCCGGACGCGACGGCGTCGACTCCCGGAGTCGTCCGCCTCCCCCGCAGATTCCTCGCACTCTGCCCGGTTCGTTTCAGGTTTCTACAACCGGAAACACAATGGTGCGCCCCACGCTACGTGGTGACATGAGTTCAGGAACGGTTTCGGCGTTCGAGCGATCACTCGGACGCCTCGACGTAGGGGTGGCCCGAACGAGCGCCGACGCGCTGGACGACGCGCTCGGGTCGGCGACCCTCGACCCAGTCGTCGGTGCACCGCTGCCGTTCGAGAACTGCTCGCTGCCCGACTGGATTCCGACCGACCCGACGCCCGCCGACCTAAAGCGTGCGAAGACGGGCGTCACGGCCGCGGAGTTGGCTATCGCCGATTACGGCAGCGTCGTGATTCGCGCGACGCCGGACCCCACCGAGCAGGTGAGTCTGTTCTGCGACCGCCACGTCGCCGTCGTCCGCGCCGAGGACGTGGTCCCCGGCATGTCCGAGGCGTTCGAGCGACTCGCCGAGTGGACTGCCGCGGGCGACAGCGCCATCATCGCCACGGGACCGAGCGCGACCGCCGACATGGGCGCGCTCGTGAAGGGCGCGCACGGACCGAAGGAGGTCTGGGTGGTGGTCGTCGAATGAGTTCGACGCGCGACGAGAAGGCGGCGAGGATTCGTCACTTCCTCGCCACCGAGGGCGACGCCGTCGCCGAGGGCACCCGCGGGTTCAACGCCGGTCGCTACGAGTCGGTCGCGAGACTCGACGACTACGAGGAACTGAAAGACAGCGCCCGCGCCATCAAGAAGGACGCCATCGACCGACTGCCCGAACTCGTCGACCAACTTCGGGAGTCGGTCGAAGCCAACGGCGGCACACTCTACGTCGCCGCCGACGCAGCCGACGCCAACCGGTACGTTCGCGAGGTGGTCGAGGGCGAGGACGCCGAAACCGTCGTCAAGAGCAAGTCGATGACCACCGAGGAACTGGAGGTCAACGACGAACTCCAGTCGGCGGGAGTCGACGTAGTCGAGACCGACCTCGGCGAGTGGGTGCTCCAACTGGCCGACGAAGCGCCGTCGCACATCGTCGCGCCCGCCATCCACAAATCACGCGAGGGTATCGCCGACCTGTTCGAGGCGACGTTCGACCTCGACGAACCGCTCGAAACCGCCGTGGAACTGACGATGTTCGCCCGCGAGAAACTGGGCGAGCGCATCGCCGACGCCGACGTGGGGATGACCGGCGCGAACTTCATCGCCGCCGACTCCGGGACGCTCATGCTCGTCACGAGCGAAGGCAACGCGAGAAAATCCGTTGTCGTCCCCGACACGCACGTCGCCGTCGCGGGCGTCGAGAAGATCGTCCCCTCGGTCAGCGACTTCCAGCCGTTCGTCGAACTCATCGGGCGCTCCGGCACCGGACAGGACATCACCTCGTACATCTCGCTTTTCACGCCGCCGGTCGACTCGCCGACCGTCGAGTTCGACGCACCGGACGTCCCGATGACCGACGGCGACGTAGACCGGGAGTTCCACCTCGTGCTCGTCGACAACGGGCGGATGGCGATGCGCGAGGACGACCAGTTGAAGGAGACGCTCTACTGCATCCGCTGTTCGGCGTGCGCGAACTCCTGCGGCAACTTCCAGAGCGTCGGCGGGCACGCCTTCGGCGGCGAGACGTACTCCGGCGGCATTGCCACCGGGTGGGAGGCCGGCATCGAGGGGCTGGACGTGGCCGCCGAGTTCAACGACCTCTGTACCGGCTGTTCGCGCTGCGTGAACGCCTGTCCGGTGAAGATAGATATTCCGTGGATAAACACGGTCGTCAGAGACCGCATCAACCGAGGAGAAGGAGGAAAACTCGACTTCCTCGTCGAAGGACTCATCCCCGACGAGGAACCTGGGGGTCTGGACCTCGGCAAGCGCTTCTTCGGCAACTTCTCGACGGTGGCGAAACTCGGGAGTGCGACGGCGCCCGTCTCGAACTGGGTCGCGAAGACGCGCCCCGCGCGCCGACTCATGGCCGAGACGGTCGGCGTCGACCCCCGGCGCGACCTCCCCTCGTTCGAACGCGAGACGTTCCGCGTCTGGTTCGAAAAGCGCGGCGGATCGCAGGTGCCGCCCGCGAAGGCGAGGCGGGAAGCCGTCGTCTACCCCGACCTCTACACGAACCACGTGCAGGTCGAGCGCGGGAAGGCGGCGGTGCAGACGCTCGAAGCGCTCGGCGTCCACGTCGTCGTGCCCGACGTGCCGTCGAGCGGCCGCGCGCCGCTCTCGCAGGGGATGATTTCGACCGCCGAGCGGCACGCCCACGACGTGTACTCGGCCCTGGCCGAACACCTCGACGCTGACCGGGACGTCGTCGTCGTTGAGCCCTCCGACCTCGCGATGTTCCGCTGGGAGTACGAGAAGTTCCTCGCGCCGAAGTCGTTCGAGCGACTCGATATGCAGAGCTACGAGGTGATGGAGTACGTTTACGGGTTGCTCCACGCGGGGGCCGAACCGACCCTCCTCTCGACGCCCGACGAGGGCGACTCGGGCGTCGCCTACCACAGCCACTGCCAACAGCGGACGCTCGGTCTGGAGTCGCACACCGTCGCCGTCCTCGAAGACCTCGGCTACGACGTGGTCACCTCCGAGACGGAGTGCTGTGGGATGGCCGGGTCGTTCGGCTACAAATCCGAGTACTACGAACTGAGCATGGACGTCGGGGAGCCGATTCGCGAGCAGTTCGAGGCCGCGGACGCGGCGGACCGAACCGTCGTCGCCTCCGGTACCTCCTGTCTCGAACAGTTGGACGCGCTGCTGTCGCGACCGACGCGACATACCATCGAACTCGTCGCGCCGCGCTGACCCGTTCTGACGGTCCTCGCCCCGAGACGCTACCGACCGCGACGGCTGGCGAGGGTCAGTCGTCGGTCAACCCGTACGTCGCCGAGCTCTCGTCGTCGCCGCCCTCGTTCGGCGGTGATTCGTCGAGTTCGCTTCTCAACAGGAGGAACAACCCGAACAGGGTCGGCGAGAGAGCGCCCGCGACGAGGCTGCCGCCGAGGACCCCGAACCAGAGTCCGTCGCCCTCCGGAATCAGCGACGACCCGCCGGACGCGCCGCTGCCGGACGATGTTCCCCCGGGCCCGCCGTCGACGACGACGGCACCCTTCATCCCCATCGCCTGGTGGGGGACGCAGGCGTACTTGACGATACTGTCCTCGTCGAACGTCTGCTCGAAGGTATGACCCGCGTCGCCGACGAGTTCGCTCTCGAAGCTCCTGTCCTCGGCGGCGACGTTGTGGACGCCGCCCTCGCCGCTCCACTTCCAGACGACCGTCGTTCCGGGGTCGACGCGCACCGCGGCCGGCGCGAAGCCGAAAGCGCCCCCGTTGCCCTCCGCACCGACGGTCACCGTCACCGTCGACTCTCCGCGCTTGTCGACGGTGCCGTCGAAGTTATCGACGCCGTCGAACCAGCCGCCGTAGTCCGGCTTGGACGCGGCGGCGACGCCGACGGGGTTCGACCCCGCTCCGGCGGCAGTGACGCCCGCACCGACGGCCAGCCCCCGGAGGACGGTCCGTCGGGTGGCCCGCGGCACAGACGCGCCCGCCTCGACGTCGCGGGGTGCGTCGACGCTCATCGTTCCGCCCCATCGTAGCCGGTGTACTCCATGAGACTCCGGAAGATGTCGGTGTCCATCGCCTCCTCGTAGACGACGGCACCCAGCATGCCGCCGGGGTAGAAGTCGCCGTTCATCACGTGGTTCACCTTGTGGCAGTGCATCAGGTAGATGCCCGGTTCGGCGTCGGCGGTGAACTCGATGGTCCGTCGCTCGGCGGGCGCGACGTTCGACACGTCCTGCTCGTACTGCGCGGCCTCCGGTATCTGCCCGCCGTCCTTCTCGACGAGGCAGAAGCGGTGGTTGTGGATGTGCAGCGGGTGGTTCATGTAGCCCGCGTTGACCCAGTGGACGCGAACAGTGTCGCCGCGGCTGACGATGATGGGCGACCCGTCCTCGGGGTGGAACGTCCGGAGGGCGCTCTTGCCGTTGACCGTGAACACGTCCGGGCGACGGTTTCGCGGGTCGTACTGCGCGCTCTCGCCGGCCATCTGACGCGGAAGCCGCGAGTCCCACTCTTTGACGGTCATGAACACCTCGCGGTCGGCTGGTTCGTACCCCTTCGGGTCGACGCGGAAGATGCCGTACATCCCCATCTCGATGTGGCGGTGCGTCTGGTAGTGGCAGTGGTAGAGGTGGGTCCCCGGCACGTTCGCCGGGATGGTGTAGGTGTGCTTCTCGCGGGGTCGATGAGGATACCCGTCGTCGTCGGGACGCCGTCGTCCTTCCACACCTTCTGGACCCCGTGGAAGTGCAGTGTGTGAGGCCGCATCCCCTCGGTGTTGTCGAACGTCACCTCCATGTCGTTGCCCTCGGTCGTCCAGAGGATCGGTCCGGGGACGCTCGGTTCGCCGTCGTCGGCTTTGAACGCCCACACCTGCGGCAGTTCGACGGGGATGCCCATCGAGTCGAGCGGGTGGGCGGCGTGCCGCGCCGGTTGCGAGGAGAGCGTCACCTTCCCGCTCTGTTCGTCGACCTGCACGACTTCGGGCGGACTCGTCCACGGGAGCGATGACTCGGCGGCGTTCGTTTCTCCCCCGCTGCCGCTAACGGTCGCGGGGTCGTTCATTGGGGCCGAACAACCGGCGAGCGTCAACGCACCCGCGCCACCCGTCGCCGCCAGAAACTCACGTCGCGATACGCCGTTACCGGGTGCGCCTATCTCTCCCGTCATGCTACACTCGGTGATTGTGAGGCCTCGAGAATAATCCAGGACGATGATTCCCAACAACTGGGAACGGGATCGGTGCGTCGGAATCCGAACGAAAGCCGCTGACCCCGAGACTCGCCGACCGAGAACGGTCGGGCGTCGAGCGACGACCGCCGAAACGTCGACACCGAACCGCAAACCGCGATAGAGGGGCCGTTGCGGACGTGTCTGACCGGAGTCCATCCGGTGTCTGACGCTGACGCTCACGTTCTACGAACATTAAAGACCCGGGCCTCCATGAGGATGAGCATGGACGGGACGCCACAAGAAATCACGACGCTCGTCGGCCGAGAGGTCTACTCCAATAACGGGGTGTACGTCGGCGAGGTCGAAGACGTCCGATTGGACCTCGACCAGGAGGTCGTCACCGGACTCGCGCTCGCCGAACTGAACCGAGAACTGTTCGAAGGTCGCATCCAGCGCGGCAAGGGAGTGCTCATCCCCTACCGCTGGGTTCGCGCCGTCGGCGACGTCATCCTCATCAACGACGTTATCGAACGCCTGAAACAACCGGAAGAAGAGACGGAAATCGCGGTCTAACTGCCGTTTCCGCTTTCGCTGCCGTCGACGCCCATCGCCTGAAACAGTTTTCGTCGTACTGCCTCCTCGGTGAGCGCCAGCAGCGTGTCCCGGTTGTCCTCGCTCGTCTCGATGCCGGTGAAGATGCCGAGCGGGATCTCGACGCTCGCCTGCGTAGAGTGACCGGCGGCCTCGCCGATATCTTTGAACGCGTCCTGCAGGATGTTCCCGATGTTCATCCGGATGTCCTTCGAGCGCGCGGCGAGGTAGATGGTGTTCTCGGCGATACCGAAGACGGCTGTCGTGGTGATGCCTTCCAGATTGAGGAGGTGCTGGGCTGCCTGCGCGAGCGCTTCGCGGTCGCGGATGAACCCCGCGTTCGAGACGAGGTGGCTGCCCTGCACTTCCCGATTTTGGATGGCCTCGGCGAGCACGTCAAGCGTCTCCGGCGACATCGACGGTGACTCGACCTGTTCGAGCGTGTCGTGGTTCGCGAACGGGTAGAGATACGCCGCCGCCGTCAGGTCCGCGGGCGTCGTATCGCGCTTGAAGTCGAGCGTCTCCGCGCGGATACCGTACAGAAGCGCTGTGGCGACTTCCTCGCTGGGGCTGAGGTCGAACTCCTGGATGTACTTCGTGAGAATCGTCGAGGTGGAGGAGACGTTCGGCCTGACGTCGGTGAACGTCGCGTCGAACTCGCGGTCGGGTTCGTAGTGGTCGATGAAGATGTCGATGGGAACCTCAACGTCGAAAGCGCCCGACTTCATGTGGTCGACGAGGGCGACTGCCGCGTACTCCGACAGCGGCTTCGTCTCGTCGCGAGAGAGCAGGTCGATACCGAGGAGGTTGACGAACGCCCGGTTCTCCTGGTGGCCGATGTCGCCGTTGTAGAGGATGTCGGCGTCGACGCCGTACTCCTCGGCGATCTGTTTGAGCGCCGCGGCGCTGGCGATAGAGTCGGGGTCGGGGTTGTCGTGTGTCAGAATTGCCAACTCGCCGTCGGTCGCCACGAGCACGTCCGCCAACTGTCGGGCCTTGTACTCCAACTCGCCCGATTCGAGCGTTCGGAGCGCCGAGTCGGCGATGACCGTCGAGGGGTTGATGACCACGTCCGCGCCGAGTTCGGTCAGTTCGTCCTCGGAGACGGGGTCGGAGGCGCGCACGACGACGAACTGGTCGCCGCCGCGTTCGCGAATCGCCGACACCGCGGCTTTGTTCGCCTCTACATCCGAGGAGAGGATGAGGATGACGTCTCGGTCGGAGACGGCCGAGGCCACCTCGGGTTCGCGGATGTCCTGTCTCTGTGCGTTCAAGTCTTGATCGCGGAGGGCTTCGACCCGACTCTCGTCCTTGTCGAGTATGAGGACGTCTTTTCCTCCGGCCACGAGTTCGTCCGCCACTGCATGCCCGACGCTCCCGCACCCCAAAATAGCGTACGTAGACATCGAAGAGATGCTGACCTCAGAACTCATTAGTACCTTCTGTACCCACGGACGACACTTAACAGCATCCGTTTGTTTCCCGCTCGATGTTCCTCCGGCCGCGAGGCTACCACGCGGGTTCGGCCGCGAAAATTCCTCGACCTTGACACACCGGTGTTCCGTAACGACGGCCGTGGCGAGATGACACACACTTACATCGGCACCACGGCCACCGCAGAGCGAGCGAACGGACACCCGCTCGCCATCTACACTGTGGAGAGACGTACTAATCAATACGCTTGCTAAACCATCTGATATGTGTCGTGGTAACACTGAGTTCTACCCGGCGTCTTCCGGCGATTCGGCGCCGCCGCGACACTCGTTATTCGACTGTCGCTTCGCTCTTCCACGCGTCGTGGTCACCGTTCCGAAAGGAAACGCCTTTTAGCGTACCCTCGAAATGAGCTACTGAGGGCCGGTAGCTCAGTTAGGGAGAGCGACGGACTCTTAATCCGTCGGTCGGGGGTTCAAATCCCTCCCGGCCCGCTTCTACGACGCACCAACTAACGAGCACCGCGTCGCGTGTGCGAGTCGCTCGTGAGGAGTAATGCGACCTGAGAGGGATTTTGGACTAGACTGGACGAGCAACGCGAGTCCAGGCGTGGTTCAAATCCGTGATACGACCAAACAGAGTCTTTATTACTCCGTTGCACAGACCCCGTGTCGATGACTTCGCGAGACCAACAGTTGGTCGACCCTATCGAGATACTGTTGGTCGAACCAAATCCCGGTGACGTCCGTCTTTTCACCGAATCGTTCAAGGAGGCTACTATCTCGAATCAGATTCACACTGTCTCCGACAGCGACTCCGCGCTCGATTTCCTTCATCAGCGCGGCGACTATAGCGACGAACCGTTCCCGGATCTCGTACTACTCGACCCTCATTCACTCGGACCAAGCGGTCTAGAAGTGCTGTCCGAGTTGAACGACGAACCGACACTAGACGAAATCCCGGTCATCGTTCTCACGAGTTCGGAAATGGGCGAGGAGGTCCTGAAATCGCAGGGATTCGACGCCGACAACTTCATTCAAAAACCGGTCGAAATCGAGGATTTCATCACTTTCATCCAGTCAGTCGAAGGCTTTTGGTTGACCTTCACCCGTTCGCAAACGTAGAGCGAAGCGCAGGATGCTTTCTGCGAGTATCTTCCCGCAGATATCGCTCTCGGTCAGACGGAACGCGTCGGTGTCGCTGATCTGTCGCCCCCGTCGCTGTGGTTCGTGAGCGCTTCGCGTTCGCTCACTCCATCTCGGTCCCTCGAAACTTTTTGCCGCTACCCGTCGACTCCCTCACGGGTGACCCCTCGTGACAGACAGTTCGCGCCGCCTTCCGACGCTCCGCCGCGCCGTCGCGCTCGCCGCACTCGCGTTCGCGACGGCCGTCTACCGATACGTGATTCGCCCGTGGCACCTGTCGTGGGGTGCGACGACGGCCGAACGTCGAGCACCGCTTCCCGGCGATGAACTGCTCGACGATGTGCACGCCGAGTCGACGCGAGCGGTGACTATCGCCGCGCCGCCGAGCGAGGTGTGGCCGTGGCTCGTCCAGCTCGGGCAGGGCCGCGCCGGCTTCTACAGCTACGACTGGCTGGAGAACCTCGTCGGAGCCGACATCCACAACGCTGACCGGATTCTCCCGGACGAACAGCGTCTCGCGCCGGCCGACACTGTCCGACTCGCCCCCGAGGATTACTTCGTTCGACCGCCGGTGACGACGCTCACCGTCCGGGAACTCGACGCCGAGCGAATCCTCGTCCTCCAGGGGTTCGACGGCGGGACGTGGGCGTTCGTCCTCGAACCCATCGCCGAGGGGACGACGCGCCTTCTGGTCCGGTCGCGGGCGGCCCCGATTCGCCGCCGCGTCGGCCGTCTCTCGCACTACCTCCTCTACGAGCCCGCGCACTTCCTGATGGAGCGGAAGATGCTGTTCGGAATCAAAGCGCGCGCGGAACGAGCGTACTCGTCGCCGCCATCCGATTCGTAGCCCGGTCGCGTAACGCGGCGCTCGTGACCCGACGCACAGCGGTTACATTATACGCACAACCTCCCTATCCGGGTTACCGTGACCGAGTTCCCCGACGCCGACACCACTGACGACCTCGTGACCGAACGCGACGAGACCGTCGAGGCCGTCCGTTCGCACGCAGGCCAGATCGCCCGCCAACTCGCCCTCCTACAGGGTGGCGACTACGGCCAGCGGACGTTCAACACCGACGAGGGCGAGTGGACGCTGAAGTACGAAGCAGGTGACCTGGAGTATCTCCGGTTCAGCGGACGCTCCGGCGACGACGTCTACGTCGTCTCGACGAAACAGCCGCCGGAACCGACCGACCTCCGGCGGGCGATGACCGACTACGACGCATTCGTCGAGTCGTACAACCAGTACGTCCGGTCGCTCGACGGCGTTCTCGACGACGTGCAAAGCGAGTTTCCGAAGGTCGAGACGACCGACTCCGTCGTCACCGAGCGGGATCGAATCGTCGAGCGCATCCGCGACGTGGCCGACGCCATCGCGGGCGAACTCCACCGCTACGACGGCACCGACTACGGGACGTTCTCTGCGCGCGTCAACGGTGCGCGGTGGGAGTTGAAGCGGGAGAACTCGCGCGTCTCCTACCTCCGCGTCGGCGGGCAGAGCGGCACGTACCTCGTCTCGCAGTACGAACCGCCGTCGGCCCCCGATGTCCGGGAAAACGCCGACGATTTCGTCGCGTTCGTCGACGCGTACAATGACCACGTCGCCGAGTTGGAGGCCGACCTCTCGGAGATCTCGCTCTGACGGCCCGCCGAATTTCTCCGAGGAACGTAACCGATTTCGCGACTCCTTCCGTAGCCGATTACTCCCGTAGCAGCGCCGCCGCCGCGTCGAGCGCCTCGTCGCCCGCGACGTCTGCACCCTGCGCGTCGAGGGCGTCTGCCAGCGACGCGAGCAGGTAGGTGACGTTCTTCGGGTTCGCGGAGTGACCCATGCAGCCGATGCGGAATATCTCCCCTTCGAGGTCGCCGAGCCCGCTAGCGATTTCGAGGTCGTACTGGTCGAGCAAAAACGAGATAACCGCGCCGTCGTCGATACCGTCGGGGACGCGCACGGCGTTGAGGCTCGGCAGCCAGTAATCGTCGGCGGCGTTCATCTCCAGTCCCATCGCCTCGACGCCCGCTTTGAGCGCGCCGGCGACGCGCAGGTGACGATCCCACCGCAATTCGATGCCCTCCTCGGCGACGAGCCGAAGCGCCTCACGGAGCGCGTAGACGTTCGTGATGGGCGCGGTGTGGTGGTACGAGCGGTCCTCGCCCCAGTAGCCCTCGAGCAGCGAAAGGTCGAGATACCACGAACGCGGTTCTTCCTCCCGCGAGAGCACTTTGTCCATCGCTCGGTCGTTGAGCGTCAGCGGACTCGCGCCCGGCGGACAGGAGAGACACTTCTGCGGCCCCGAGTAGGCCACGTCGACGTCCCACTCGTCGGCGCGGAACTCGACGCCGCCGAGCGACGTGACGGTGTCGGCGACGACGTAGGCGTCGTGGCTGTGCGCGATGCTCGTCAGTTCGGAGACGTTCGGCTGCAGCGCGCCCGTGCTCGTCTCGGCGTGGACGAAGCCGAATACGTCCGGCTGGTGCTCGTCGAAGGCGCCCTGTACGTCCGCGGGGTCGAGCGGTTCGCCCCACGGCGCGTCGACTTCGACGACCTCTCCGCCCGCACGCTCGGCCATGCTCGCCATCCGACCGCCGAAGTAGCCGTTCGTCGGCACGAGCATCGTGTCGCCCGGTTCGACGAGGTTGCCGATGGCCGCCTCCATCGACGCCGATCCCGTCCCGGAGACGGGAATCGTCCACTGGTTGTCCGTCCGGAACGTGTAGCGCAGCAGTTCCTGTACCTCGTTCATTATCTCGATGAACGACGGGTCGAGGTGACCGACCAGCGGCGTACTCATCGCCCGCAACACTCGGGGATGGACGTCGCTCGGTCCCGGACCCATCAGCGTTCGCTGCGGCGGCGTCAGTTCGTCGACGACGGGAGCATACGACATACCCCCCGATTCCGCGGACTGCGAGAAAAATCCATGGGTGTTCGTCGCACGATGCCGGTTCCTCGCGTATCGCCGTCGTCGAATCGCCACGACCGTCGTCGGGTCACCACGACCGCCCTTGGGTCACTACGGCCGGTCGTCGAGCGCCGCCGCGACCAGTTCGACCGGGTGTGCCGGCTCTCTTGTGTCGTCGCGGTCGCCGAGTTGCGTCCGACACGACGCGCCGGGGGCGACGACGGTGTCGCCGTCGCTCTCATCGACTTGCCCGACGAGGATGTCCACGATGGACTGCGAGAGGTCGTAGTGTTCGGCCTCGTAACCGAACGACCCGGCCATCCCGCAGCAGCCGGAGTCGAGATGGTCCACGTCATAGCCGACGCTCCGGAGCACGTTCGCCGCGTGGTGGTCCTTGTTCAGTGCCTTCTGATTGCAGTGGCCGTGGTAGGTGAGCCGCTTGCCGACCGGTCGGGCCGACAGTCTCTCGCTCAGTTGGCACGTGTCGAGATACTCGAGGACGCCGTAGGCGTTCGCTCCCAGTTCCAGCACGTCGTCGCCGTCGAGTAGGTCCGCGTACTCGTCTTGGAGCATCACCGCGTCGGAGGGTTCGACGAAGATGACAGACCACCCGCATTCGACAGCCGGGTAGAGGGCGTCGACGTTCTGTCTCGCCCGCTCTCGAGCGAGGTTCAGAAAGCCGCCTGAGTACGCCGCCCGCCCGCTCGGCGCGGTGTCGGACGCGAGTTCGACGTAGACGCCCGCCGCCTCCAGCACCCGGACCGCGGCTTTCCCCGCCTCCGGATAGATGTAGTTCGAGTAGGTGTCGGGGAACAGGAGTACCTTCTCGTCGGCTTCCGTCGCCGAGGCCCCGGCCTCCCGCGCGTCGAACCACCGTTCAAGCGACTGGCGGGTGAACGTCGGCAACTCGCGGTCGGGGGCGATACCGAGCGTCCGCTTCAAAAGCAGTCGCGCACCCGGGAACTTCGGCGCGAGGTTCGACACGGGCGCGGTCGCGCTCCCGACGGCGGCGAGGCAGTCGATGTTGGCGAACAGTCGCTCGCGCAGGCCGCCGCCCTCCCGCTCGTGGTACTGGTGTTTGACCTCGGCTTTCAGCTTCGCCAGGTCGACGCCGGTCGGACAGTCGTTCGCGCAGCCTTTGCAGCCGATGCAGAGGTCCAGTACCTCCGACTGAAATCTCTCAGAATAGAGCTCCTCCTCGTCTAATTCGCCGGTGATAGCCGCCCGCAGGAGGTTCGCCCGTCCGCGCGTCGTCGCCGCCTCGTCGCGCGTCGCCCGGTACGTCGGGCACATCGTGTCGCTGCCCGTCTGTCGGCAGGTGCCGCAGCCGTTGCAGAGTTCGACCAGTTCGGAGAAGCTCCCGTGTTCGTCGAAGTCGAGGCTCGTCTCCCACTCCGTTGAGAGGTACTCGGTCCCGTAGCGCAGCGACTGCCGCATGTCGGTCGGGTTCTCCTCTCTGAAGACGACCTTCCCGGGGTTCATCCGCCAGTCGGGGTCGAACGCCGTCTTCAGCTCCTGAAACGCCGACCACAGTTGCGGCCCGTACATCTTCGGGTTGAACTCGGTCCGGGCGAGACCGTCGCCGTGCTCGCCCGAAAAAGAGCCATGGTGTACCAGCACGAGGTCGGTCACGGCGTCCGAGATCGAACGCATCGTCTCGATGTCCTCGCCGTCTTTGAGGTTGAGGATGGGGCGGATGTGGAGCGTGCCGACCCCGGCGTGCGCGAAGTACGCCGCCGACGTGCCGTGGTCTGAAAGCACCTGCTCGAACTGCGTGACGTACTCGGCGAGTTCCTCGGGCGGCACCGTCGCGTCCTCGATAAACGGATAGGGCTTCGCGTCGCCCGGCAGCGACATGAGCAGCGGAATCGCTGCCTTCCGGAGCTTCCAGAGTCGTCCCTGCGCCTCGTCGGTGTACGCCTCCACGACGTCGAACGCCTCCCCCTCGGCGAGGAAGCGGTCGTTCGTCCGCTCGATTGCGGCCGGAAAGTCGTCGTGGAGTTCCGAGTCGAACTCCAGCATCAGCGCCGCCGCCGTGCTCTCGGGCATCTGCGCGGCGTACTCGGCGAACTCGCTGGACTCGCGGGCCAGCCGGAACACCTCGTCGTCCATCAGTTCGACGGCGCTCGTGTCGAACTCCAGCGCCGCGGGGACGGCCGCCATCGCGTCGACGAGGTCCGAGAAGCAGTACACCGCGAGCGCCGTCTCCTCCGGTTTGCTCACGAGCGACAGCTCCGCCTCGACGACGACCCCGAGCGTCCCCTCCGCGCCGACGACGAGTTTCGAGAGGTTCATCACCCGCTCGCCCTCGTCGGTCTCTCTGACCACCTTGTCGAGGTTGTAGCCCGAGACGTTGCGTTTCAGGTCCGGGTACCGGCTCTCTATCTCCTCGGCGTTCTCCTCGACGAGACGCCGAACGGTTCGGTAAATATCGGCTTCGAGGTCGTCTTTCGCCACTATCTCCTCCCACTCGTCGCCGTCGACGACCACGTCTCGGGTGCGAATCAGCGACCCGTCGGCGAGCACCACGTCGAGTTCCTCGGTGTAGGCTCCGGTGATGCCGTAGCGGACCGAGTGCGCGCCCGTCGAGTTGTTGCCGATGCCGCCGCCGACAGTCGCCCGATTCGAGGAGGCAGGGTCGGGAGCGAACTTCAGTCCGTGCGGCGCGAGCGCGTCGTCCAAATCATCCTGGACGACGCCGGGTTGCACCCGCGCCCGCCGGGCGTCGGGGTCGATCTCGAGGACTCCGTCCATGTACTTCGAGAAGTCGAGGACGACGCAGCCGGGTCCGACCGCCTGCCCCGCCAGTGACGACCCCGCGCCGCGGGGGAGTATCGGCGCGTCGTGCTCGGCGGCGATTCGCACCGCCGCCTGTACGTCTTCGACGGTGCGCGGGAGGACGACGCCCGCCGGACGCGCCCGGTAGATGCTGCCGTCGGTCGCGTACAGCAGCTGGCTGTACTCGTCGAATCGGACCTCTCCGGCGACGGCGTCGCGCAACGCCGCCGCGAGAGCGGCGTACTCGTCTACGTCCGCTATCTCCGATTCGGATGCGCGGTACGCCTCGAACGCCTCGACCATCGATTGCTCGTCGACCGCCATTACGGAGGCATACGGCAGTGTCGTGTATATACCATGGGTGCAGTTCACACGATGCGAAAAACGTGTCTCCGCGGTAGGTAGATCCTCCCGTCGCTGTCTCGGTAGCGCCCGACGCCTCCAGTCACGTCGACGCCGAACCTACGAACCGAAACTCCTTTTCGCCGGTCTGTCCCATCGCTCTCCGTGGAATCCAAGCGACTCCAGTTCTACGGACTCTATCTCACGCGGTTCGCCGGCGGTTTCGGGTTCATCACGCTCATCACGCTCCTGCCGGAGTACATCAACCTGATCGACCCGCAGGATTTCGCACTTCCATTTCTCGGTCTTACGCTCAGCGCCGGGTTCGTCATCGGGATGTACACGACGGGATTCACGCTCGCCCAGACCGTCGCCGTCGTTCCGCTGGCGTGGGCGGGCGACCGCTACGACAAACGGCTCGTCCTCCTGGGGTCGCTCCTCGTCGGCGTCGTCGCCTACGCGCTGTTTCCGCTCCTCGACACCGGCGCTCCCGGCGCGAGTCTGCTCTTCATCCTCGCCCGCGCGCTGCAGGGCGTCGCCGTCACCGGCGCGTCGCTGATGTCGCTGTCGCTGGTCGGCGAACTCGCCGACGCGGGAACGCGCGCGAACCACATCGGCAAGGCCAACGCCGCCAACTTCGCGTCCTCCGTCCTCGGCAGTCTCAGCGCCGGCGCGCTGTACGAACTGCTCGGCTTCACGCCCATCTTCTCGCTCATCGTCGTCCTCCTCTCGGTGGCGACCGGAATCGTCTGGCTCTTCGTCTCACCCGATCGCACCCGAGTGAAGGGCTTTCCCTTCTCGGACCTCGCGCTCAACCGCCGCATCATTACGGTCTCTAGTTTCCGCGCACAGTACGCCGTCGCCGTGACGCTCGTCCGGACGTGGGTGCCCATCTACGCGGGCGTCTCCGCCGCGAGCGGCGGTCTCGCGTACGGCGCGCTCGCGGTGAGCGTCACCGTCGTCACCGAGAAGTTCTGCAACATGCTGCTGCAGCCGCACACGGGTCGGCTCTCGGACCGATACGGCCGCGCGCTGTTCGTCTTCGTCGGCGGCGGTCTCTACGGTCTCATCGCGCTCGCGGTTCCCTTTTCGCCCGCAATCGGTGCGTCGCTCGGTGCCCCGACCGAACTCCCATTCCTCGGGGCGCTGACGCCCGCATTCCTCCCGCTGGCCGTCCTCTCGGGGCTACTCGGAATCGCCGACAGCTTCCGCGAACCGGCGAGCATGGCGCTGTTCGCCGACGAGGGCAGCGGCGGCAAAGGCGTCGCCTCCAGTTTCGGCATCCGCGAACTCGTCTGGCGACCTGGGAGCGTTGTGGGACCGCTGCTCGGCGGGTGGTTGATGGCGGAGGTCGGCATGGAGTGGGTGTTCTACGTCGGCGGCGCGTCGGCCATCACGGGCGTCCTCACCATGTTGGGCGTCCTCGCCTACCACAACGGAACCGGCGTCCGCGCGCTGACCGAGTGGTAGCGCCGCCGACTTCCTCAGTCGTCGCCGGAGATGCGGCGTCGACTCCGCGTCTCGACGTCGAGTCGCCGCTCCGCCTCCGGTCTCTCTCCCGACCCGCTGTCCGGCCGAACCGCCCACCCGAGCGCGTAGCCGACGGCGCCGACGACGAGTCCGAGGCCGAGTCCGCTTCCGACGCCCGCCGAGACCGCGCCGCCGAGCGTCGGTTCCGCAGTCTGAAGGCCCCGGACGATGCCGAGGAGAACCGACGCTTCGACGCCGAGCGACAGACAGGCGAACGCGCTCTCGCCACGCCAGGAGACGTAGCCGAGCAGGCCGACGACCGCGACGACGACGACCCCGTTCAGGAGCGCGCCGTGGGTGAACTCCGAGAGGTACGCCGCGACCAACACGGCGACGAGGGTGAGCAACCCGACGCGGGCGCTCGGTTCCCACGCCTGTGCTCGGGCGTACAACGCGGCCGCGAGCAGTCCGGCGATACCGAAAGCGTAGATGGCCGTACTCCACGGGAGCAGCGACCCGGCGAGGATAAACGACGCGACGCCGAAAACGGCGAGGGCGCTCGTCACTCGGTCGTGGGCCGCCGGCGCGTTGCCCTCCCGTACGTCGAGGAGGAACGAAAACGGCGTCGCGTCGCCTCGGGAGACCGACTCGTTGCGCCGCCGAACGGCGACGCCGACGGCGAAGACTAGACTGCCGACGACGGCCGCGAGGCCTCCGGCGTGACCGACCGCTCTGGCGACTACGTGCGCCGTTGAGGCGTCGGCGATGCCGGCGTCGATGCCGACGGCGAGCAGTCGTCGACTGTGGACCGAGAGCGCGAAGAGTACCGAAAAGACGGCGACCCACGCGCCGCCGACCCCGCCGCCGCGGACGGCGTAGAGGAGCAGTCCGCCGGCGCCGACGGTCGCGCCGAGCAACGTCGGTACGGAGAACAGCGTCACGCCGTCGAACGCCGTCGCGTCGACGAAGCCGTAGCTAACGAGTACGACGGCGAGCGTGACTGACACGACGCTCATCCGATACGTCAGCGTCTCGTTAGTTCCTACGACTGCAGAGCGGACACGCTGCGACACACGTCGGTAGTGGGCCGACCACTACATATAACTTAGTCAGACAGTTATGTTCTAGAACTAGTCAGAACGGAGAGTTCTCGTGACTTTTCAGTCGAGGAAGTCGGGAGCGACTCGCTTCTCGTCGCGTTCCTCGCGGAGGTGCGCGCGGAACGCGTCGCGGTCCACATCGTTCTCCTCGCGCTCCTTCCGGTCGCGGACGGAGACGGTGCCCGCCTCCTCCTCGTTGTCGCCGATGATCAGCATGTACGGCACGCGGTCGGTGTGCGTGTCCTGAATCTTGCGCCCGATGGTCCACGAGCGGTTCTCGACGCCGACGCGGAGACCCTCCTCGCGGAGTTCGTCGGCCACCCGCTCGGCGTAGTCGAGGTTGTCGTCGCTGATGGGGAGGACGCGCACCTGTTCGGGGGCGAGCCACAGCGGGAACTTTCCGTTGAAGTGCTCGATGAGCACCATCAGGAAGCGCTCGTAGCTGCCGTAGAGCGCGCGGTGAATCATCACCGGGCGGTGGTCCTCGTTGTCCTCGCCCGTGTAGGTGAGGTCGAACCGCTCGGGCATGTTGAAGTCGAGCTGGACCGTCGGGCCGTCCCAGCTCCGGCCGAGGGCGTCCTCGAAGCCGAAGTCTATCTTCGGGCCGTAGAACGCGCCGTCGCCCTCCTCGAGGTAGTAGTCGATGTCACCGTCGTCGAGGACGGCTTTCAGCTGTTTCTCCGCGCGTTCCCAGATTTCGTCGCTCCCCACGGACTTCTCGGGGCGCGTCGCCAGTGCCACGTCGGCGTTGAGTTCGAACGTCTCGAACACCGTGAGGATGTTGTCGATGATGAGGTTGATCTCCTCCTCTATCTGGTCGGGGCGGACGAAGAGGTGGCCGTCGTCGATGGTGAACGACCACACGCGCGAGAGGCCCGAGAGTTCGCCGCGCTGTTCTTTCCTGTAGACTTTGCCGTCCTCGAAGTAGCGGACGGGCAGGTCGCGGTAGCTCCACGACTGCTGGTCGAAGATGGTCGCGTGCCCCGGGCAGTTCATCGGCTTCAGGCCGTACTCCTCGTCGTTGACATCGAGGAGGAACATGTCGTCGACGTAGTTCTCGTAGTGGCCCGACTTCTTCCACAGCTCGGTGCGAAAGAGGTGCGGCGTCTCCACGGGGTCGTAGCCCGCGTCAAGGTTCAGCCCCTTCGCGAAGTCGGCGAGTTCGTCGAGGATGCGCTTCCCGTTCGGGTGGTACAGCGGCAGGCCCGGTCCCGTCACCTCGTCGATGGAGAACAGGTCGAGTTCGCGGCCTAGTTTGCGGTGGTCGCGTTCGGCGGCCTCCTCGCGCCGTTCGACGAACTCCTCCAACTCCTGTTCGTCGGTGAACGCCGTGCCGTAGACGCGCGTCAGCGTCTCGTTCTCCTCGTCGCCGCGCCAGTACGCCGACGAGATGTTGAGGAGTTTGAACGCGCCGATCTCGCCCGTCGACTCGACGTGCGGTCCCTTACAGAGGTCCTCGAACTCGCCCTGTCGGTAGAAGCTGATCTCCTCCTCGTCGGCGGCTTCGGTGTCGAGGATGTCCTGCTTGAACGGGTTCTCCTCGTAGTAGTCGAACGCCTCCTCGCGGCTCATCGTGAACCGTTCGATCTCGTAGTCCTCGGCGACGATGTCGGCCATCTGCTCTTCGATCTCGCGGAGGTCGTCCTCGTCGAGGTCGACATTCGTCACGTCGTAGTAGAAGCCCTCGTCCGTCCACGGGCCGATGGTCAGTTTCGCCTCGGGGCGGAGTCGGAGCAGCGCCTGCGCGAAGACGTGCGCCGCCGAGTGGCGAAGCACGTCGAGATACTCGTCGGACCCCTCGGTGACGATGACGAGTTCCGCACCTTCCTCCAGTTCCGTCACCTTGTCGACGAGGTCGCCATCGACGACGCCCGCCACGGTGTCCTTTCCGAGGCCCGGTCCGATCTCGTAGGCGGCGTCCTCTACCGTGGACCCCTCCGGGACGGACAATTCCGAACCGTCCGGCAGAGTCACTACGATATCACTCATGGAAGGACGAAACCAGAGGATGGGGATAAGTGTTTTTGAGACGCGCTACCGGGGTAGCGAAACGGATTTATCCACCACTTCGCCGACAGTTCGGCGAGCGGTTCTCAGTCCCGTCCGGTCTCGATGTCGACGCCCTCGGTCGCCATGTACTCGAGCGCTTCGAGGCACGCGTCGCCCGCCTACGCGGCCAACTTTAGTTGCCGCTGGTCCACCTCGTCGCTGGTGGTCTTCTGGCTGTTTCGGCTCATCCGGATGCTCGATACGGTACTGCCGCCAGCGAAGTAGTAGTTGAGCCTGATTACGGCCGGAGGACAGCGTACGCTCGGGCGGCAGGTCTGGTCGTGCTTACCACCCGACGGATTCGCTCCGTTCGGTCCCCACAGTTAAATCACAGAAGACGGAACTTTCTCGCATGCGATTCGACCGACAAAGTGGCGTCTTTCTCCACGTCTCTTCGCTCCCCGGCCCGCACGGCATCGGCGATCTCGGCGACGGCGCGCGCGCATTCGTCGATTTTCTCGCGAAAGCGGACCAGTCGCTGTGGCAGTTCTGCCCGCTCGGACCCACCTCGTCGGCGCACGGTAACTCTCCGTACCAGTCCTTTTCAGCGTTCGCCGGCAACCCGCTGTTCGTCGACCTCCGGGAGTTGCTCGACCGGGGGTGGCTCGCCGACGGCGACCTGAAGCCCGTCCCCGAGTTCGACCCCCACGAGACCGATTACGAGCGCGTCTCGGAGTACAAACGCCCCCTGCTCCGGACGGCGTTCGAGCGGTTCGAGTCGGAGGCCTCGGACGCCGACCACGAGGCATTCGAAGCGTTCCGCGAGCGCAAGTCGTCGTGGCTCGACGATTACACGCTCTTTATCTCGCTAAAAGAGCACCACGACCAGGTCGCGTGGATCGATTGGCCGGAGGAACTGAAGACGAGAGAGCCGGACGTGCTCGACCGCGCCCGCGACGAACTCGAAGCCGAGCGCCGCTACCACGCGTTCTGTCAGTTCCTGTTCGACGAACAGTGGCGCGACCTGAAGTCGTACGCCGCCGCCAACGGCGTCTCGCTCGTCGGCGACCTCCCCATCTACGTTGCGCTCGACAGCGCCGACGTCTGGGCGTCGCCGGAAGCGTTCGCCCTCGACGAGAACCACGAACCCGCGGCCGTCGCCGGCGTGCCGCCGCAGTTCGGCGACAGCGGCCAGCGGTGGGGGAATCCGCTGTACGACTGGGACTACCTCCGCGAGACCGACTTCGACTGGTGGCGTCGCCGCCTTTCTCGGCTTTTCGACCTCGTCGACGTCGCGCGCCTCGACCACTTCAAGGGATTCGACGAGTACTGGGCGATTCCCGCCGACGCCGACGACCCCGCCGCGGGGTCGTGGCGCAACGCGCCCGGCTACGACTTCTTCGAGACGATAGAGCGAGAGTTCGGCGACCTGCCGTTCGTCGTCGAAGATTTAGGATTCATCGACGAGCAGCTCGTCGCCCTCCGCGACTACTTCGAGTTCCCCGGGATGCGCGTCCCGCACTACGCCGACTGGTGCCGCGAGGGCAACATGAACCAGCCGATGCACTATCCGCACAGCAGCATCGGCTACACCGCCACCCACGACACCGACACGACGGTCAGCTACTATCGGAGTTTACCGGACCACCAGAAGGACTGTCTGCACTACAATCTCGGCGTCGACGGCAGCGAGATCAACTGGTCGCTCATCGAGGCGGTGTGGAACTCCGAAGCGGTGCTCGCGATGACGACGGTGCCCGATTTGCTCGGGTTGGGTTCGGAAGCACGGTTCAACACGCCCGGCACTGCCGAGGGCAACTGGTCGTGGCGGTGTACGTACGAGGATCTCGAAGACAGCGTGGCCGAGCGGCTTCGCGACGTGACCGACTACACGATTCGATAGTCGCGGTCACCGAAATTCGCGAAATCCGACCGAGAGAAACAGCGAACTCAGGCCGCCGACGAGCAACAGAAACCAGTACGAACACAGTCGATAGACCAGCACCGCCGCCGCAGCCGTCTCCAATCCGATCCCGGCGAACAGCACGACGGCGGCCGTAAGACCGAGCTCGGTTCCGCCCAACCCCCCCGGCGTCGGCAACAGCGTCGCCAACCCGGCGGCCGGGACGACGAACAGCACGAGCGCAAACGGCAGCGACTGCCCGACGGCCAGCGACCCCAAATAGAGGGGAAGCGCGAACAGCACCCAGCCGACGGCGGCGTACGTTGCCGCCTGGACGACCATCCAGCGGTCGCCGGTCGCGCGGTCGAACGTCGCGAAGAACTCGTCGAGATCGCGGTCTACCGCGGCCGGAGCGAGTCGGTCCTGCATCCGCGGCCCGGTGCGGTGAAACAACGCCCGTCCGACCAGTGCGACGCCGTGGACGACGCGGCGGAACGCCGTCCGTCGCTTGACGAACCCAACGATTGCTACGGCGACGAGCGCCAGGACGCCGACCAGTCCGAGAACAACGAGCTCTGCTCCCGAGGCGACGCCGTCGGCGACGACGAACCACCCGAACCCGACACCGGCGACGACGAGCGACGCGACGAACACGACGAGTTCGCTCGCGGTCACCGAAGCGAACGTCCCGCGGTAGTCGAGTTTCATCTCCTCGGCCAACACGTACGCCATCAGCGGGACGCCCCCGGCGTGGCCGAACGGGAGAATCTGCTTCGCGAACGTCCCTGTAAGATACCCTAAGCGAACGCGTCCGGTCGGCACTTCGGGGTCGACGGTCCGGAGAAACAGCAGCGTCGAACTGCTCCACGCCAACTGCGCGAGGAGACTCGCGACGAGCGCCGCGCCCAATAGAATCGGGTCCATCGTCCGCAACTCGGCGAAGATTTTCTGCCAACTCACGCCCGAGAGACCGACCAGCGCAGCGAGCACGACGACGACGGCGACGCCCGCGGCGACGCGCTTTCGCATCGACCCGACGCGGGTGACCTCCGTCGTTCCCATGACAAATGGTAGTCTTGTAGAACAGTATGAGTCTTCTGTCTGTCTCAAAGCTCAACAGGCACGCTGGTTAGTCGGGGCAGCTACTGCGTCGGTGAGGTTGACGCGTCGGCGCGCCCAGACGGACCTCAGCGACGAAAGAGCGGAGTTCCGAGCCAGTCGATTACTCGACGAACGGGTCCGGGTAATCCATCTGCGCCGCGATCTCCCGACGTGTCTCGACGTCTGTCAGTCGCTCGACGAGGTGGAGTCCGACGTCGAGCGCGGACGCCACGCCGCGGGCGGTGACGACGGGACCTTCGTCGACGACGCGGGCGTCGACCACCTCGCAGTACTCCTCCAGCATGTCGAAGGCGTTCGGGTGGGTCGTCGCCAGTCTCCCGTCGAGGAATCCGGCCGCGCCGAGCAACAACGACCCCGTGCAGACCGACGCGACCACCGGACACTCCTCGGCCGTTTCGAGCCACGAGACGAACGCGTCGTCGCGGCGTAACTCCCGCGTGGCGCTCCCACCGGGGACGAACAGCAGGTCGTAGCCCGCGAGCGACTCGCCCGCCGAATCGACCTCGAACCGGAGGTTCGCGGCAGCCGTCACCGTCTCCGTCTGCGCCGCCGCGGAGGCGCACACGTCCCACTCGAGGTCCACGTAGCCCATCGTTGAGAGGCGAGTCACCGGGTCGAACCCGCCGACGAAGTCGAGTGCGGTCATCCCGTCGAAGGTGACGAATCCTGCGCGCATGGCCTCCGTTTCGCGGCACGGGGTATCATCGTTGCGACGCTCCGACGACTGCACGCCTTTCGAGACTCGCCCTACCGCACAGATAGCCGCGGGGGCAACTCACATGGACCTCCGCCGCAACCACCAGCCATGCACGTCGACGCAGCTCGCCTCCGGGCGGACATCGAAGCGAACGCCGAGTTCGGCGACATCGACGCCGAGGAGGGTCACGGCCGGACCGTCCTCTGCGGAACCGAAGCGAACAGACAGGCCCGCGAGTACTTCGTCGAGCGACTCGAAGACGCCGGACTCGCGGTCGAAATCGACGCCGTCGGCAACGTATCCGGCACGTGGACGCCCGACTCCACTGACGAGAACGCCGCGCCAGTCGCCTTCGGTAGCCACCTCGATTCCGTGCCCGAGGGCGGCATCTTCGACGGCCCCCTCGGCGTCTACGCCGCGCTCGAAGGCGTCCGCGCGATGCAGGAGGCGGGCGTCGACCCCGAGCGCCCGGTAGTCGTCGTCTCCTTCACCGAGGAGGAGGGCCAGCGGTTCGCCGACGGTCTCCTCGGTTCCTCGGTCTCGGTCGGCGTGCGGTCGGTGGAGGAGGCGCTCGCGCTCGAAGACGAAGACGGAACTACGCTCGAAGACGCGCTCGCCGACGTCGGTTTCCGCGGCGAGGGGCTGCTCGACGCAAACGAGTGGGACGCGTGGTACGAACTCCACATTGAACAGGACACCCAGCTCGAACGCGCCGACGTTCCGGTGGGCGTCGTGACGACCATCACCGGCATCACGCACTGCGAGGCGACGATTCTCGGCGAGGCGAACCACGCGGGCGCGACGCCGATGGACGAACGGACCGACGCGCTCGCGGCCGCCGCGGAGTTCGTCCTCGACGTCGAACGCACGGCCAACGACGTCGTCGACGACTCCAGCGATTCGGCCGTCGGCACCGTCGGGTCGCTCAACGTCTCGCCGAACGCGACGAACGTCGTCCCGGGGCGCGTCGAGATGGGCATCGACGTGCGCGACGTGGTGTACGAGTCGATGGAGACCATCGTCGGCGCGGCGCGGGAGAGCCTCAACCGCCTCGAAGCCGAACGCGGCGTCGACACCGCCTTCGAGCGCCCGTTCGACCTCGAACCGACGCCGATGGCCGACCGACTGCGCGAGGCGGCCCATTCGGCCGGTTCGGACGCCGGTATCGAGACGATAGATATGCATTCGGGGGCGGCCCACGATACGATGCACGTCGCCGACGTGACCGACGCGGCGCTGTTGTTCGCGCCGTCGCGCGACGGCATCTCGCACAACCCCCGCGAGTGGACCGACTGGGACGACTGCGCAGCGGCGGCGCGCGTCCTCGCCGGAGCCGTCGCCGACGCGGCCGGCGGCGACTCGAACATGTAGGTGACCGAGTCGCGACGAGAGACAACGCAACGGTTTTCAGGCCGCCGTCTGAGCATCGGCCGTGAAACGTCCGCTCGGCTATCTCTCGCTCGTTTTCGCGGCGCTCGCTTCGCTCGCGGCGGCCGTCGTCGACGCGGTTCACCCGTTCGGCGAGTTGGTCGTCGCCGACGTTCTCGTCGAACCGCTGGTGGTCAAAGCGCTGTTCGTCGTCGCGCTGGTGTTCGGGCTCAACGGGTGCTACGTGCTTTTGATGTGGGTGCTGAGCCGCGGCGTCAACAAGCGCCGCGTCCACGACGTGCGGAACGTCCTTCGCTTGCTCTTCGGCGCGCTCGGTCTTGTCAGCGTTCTCGGCATCGTCACCGACAACTGGTTCGGGTTCCTGCTCTCGTTCGGCGTCGTCGGCTTCGCCGTCACGTTCGCGCTCCAACAACCGCTGTTGTCGCTTCTCGGCTGGGGGTACATCATGACCAAACGCCCCTACGAGGTGGGCGACCGCGTGAAAATTGAGGATTCGAAGGGCGATGTCATCGAGGTCGACTTTCTCGTGACGACGCTCTGGGAGATAAACGGCGATTTAGTCTCCTCGAACCAACCGTCCGGTCGCGTCGTCACCGTGCCGAACAGCGTCGTGCTCTCCTCGCAGGTGGTGAACTTCGGCGTCGCCGCGTTTCCGCACGTCTGGAACGAACTCCCCGTTCAGGTCTCCTACGAGACGGACCTCGCGTTCGCCTGCGAGCTGATGGCGACGGAGGCGGACGACTACCTCGGCGACGAGATGGCCGCCGGCGTCGCGACGTACCGCGAGCGACTCGCCGAGACGCCGGTCGAACTCGACGTGCAGGACCGCCCGACGGTCAACCTCGCTCAGGAGGAGTCGTGGGTCGTTCTCCGACTCCGGTATCTGACCCATCCTCGCCGCGGCCAGCGCGTAAAAAACGAACTGTACCGTCGCATCATCGACGAGTTCAACGAGCATCCCAACCGCGTCAGTTTCCCGCTGGGTCGAAACCGGTAGGTCGGGAGAGTCGCCGAACATCGAAACCAGCAAGCCCGCGGGAACTAACGACGAAACGATGGAGCGAGGGGCGATTCCGCTCGACGAGCTGGCCGGCGAGTTTGACCTGCAAGCGACCGTCGAGAGCGGTCAGTCGTATCTCTGGGACCGCGCCGACGGCGGCATGTACGACGAACTGGTCGCCTACGGCGGCGACCACTGGTACGAGACGGTCGTCCCGCCGATGGATGGCGTGAGCGATAGGCGAGCCGTCGTCCGCGTCCGACAGGTCGGCGACCCGTCGACCGGACGACTGGAGTGGGAGTCGAACGTCGACGCCGTCCCGCTGCTCACCCACCTGCTCCGCCTCGACGACGACTTAGACGCGATTCTCGCAGCGACGCCGGACGACCCGCTCCTCCGGCGGGCGTACGACGCCTACCGCGGGATGCGTCTGGTCCGCGACCCGCCCTTCGCCTGTCTCGTCTCGTTCATCTGCTCGGCGCAGATGCGCGTCTCGCGCATCCACGGGATGCAGACGGCGATGGCCCGCGCGTTCGGCGACCGAGTGGAGTTCGACGGCGAGACGTACCACGCGTTCCCGACGCCCGCACAGTTGGCCGAGCCGACCGAGGACGAACTCCGCGACCTGAGCCTCGGCTACCGCGCACCCTACGTCCGGCGGAGTGCGGAGATGGTCGCCGCCGGAGAGGCTCACCCCGACGAGGCGCTCGGACTTGGCTACGAGGACGCCCGCGAATCGTTGACCCGGTTTGTCGGCGTTGGCGACAAGGTGGCCGACTGCGTGCTGCTGTTCTCGCTCGGCTTCCTGCAGGCGGTGCCGCTCGATACGTGGATTCAGACGGCCATCGCGGACCACTACCCCGACTGCGAGCGGGGGAGCTACCGCGAGACGTCGCGGGCGATACGCGAGCGGTTCGGCGGCGACTACGCGGGCTACGCTCAGACGTACGTCTTCTACTACCTGCGCGCCGGCGGTGACGGCGGGAGTTGATGGCCTCGATGACGAAACGACCCGTCGACCCCGGTGACGCTTGTCGCGACTCGTGTCGGCTTCTCCGCCGACTCCGCCGGACTGTCCGTTTTTCGTGACGAACACGTTGCGACGGGCGAACATCTATGCGTTTCGATGGGTTACGACTAGTCACTATGGACTGCAGAGTCGTCGTAGAGGCGGCCGTGCCCGTCTACGACGTGGGGACGACGGACGAAGCGGTCCGCATCGCGATCTCCAAAACCGGCGAGATGCTGAATCCGGACCTCAACTACGTCGAGATAAATATGGGGACCCGCAACTCCCCGTCAGGCGAGGAGCTCCCCCCGGCGTTCATCGCCGCGGACGAGGCGCTCGTCGCGCTCGAACTGGAGATGACCGTCTTCAACGTCGAACGAGAGGAGCACGCGTCGCGAATCGCTCGCAAAGAGATCGGTCAGCGTCTCGATAACATCCCGCTGAAAGTGCTCGAAGTGACCGTCATTCCGGAGGAGGGGGACGAAGAAGCAGGAGCGGGTGAGCAGAGTGACGAGCCCGACGGAGATCCGGGCGGCGAAGAGACGGACGACGAGTTGTTGCCGGAGTTCGAGGAGATGGTCGACGAGGAGAGCGACGGCTGATCGGTCGTACTTAGGGAGAACTGCAGTCGAGATCTCAGTCGGCTTTTGGTGCGACTGTCTCCGGCTCTGTCTCTTCCATCGAGGACGTGATCCCTTTCGCGAGTTTAAAGACGGCCGCCTTGTGGTCAGTTTTCGACTTGTGAATAGATGTCGGCCGGACGCCGAGTTCGTTGTATTCGGTGAGGTCGAGTTCGGTTCCTTTCCAGTGTTCCTGCTGGCTACGTACCTCTGCAAGCAGGCCGTGAAGGTGAATGAGCTCCTGCTTCTTCATGAGCAAATTCTCGTTGATACTCGATGCTTATAGTATTATCTTGAGTCTAGTTAACACAGTACTGTGAGTGAGAGTCTCTACCCCTCGATACCGGTGGTTCCACGAAACGGCCTAAAAAACGGTCGTGAACGTTATACGGACCGCGCGTTCAGTTGTGAACGATGGACTACGACGACCAACTCGACAAGGCGCTCGCGGAGTCGCCCGACATCGAAAGCAGTGGAAGTCGCTTCGAGGTCCCCGACCCGAATGTCCGTCCGGAGGGGAACGTGACAGTGTTCGAAAATTTTCAACCGGTAGTCGACAGACTCGGGCGCGACGAGGCGCACGTGCTGAAGTTCCTCCAGACCGAACTGGGGACGAGCGGTCACATCGACGAGAGCGGGCGCGCCCGTCTGACGGGCGATTTCCGCGAGGACCGCGTCGCCCGCGCCGTCGAGGAGTACACCGACGCGTTCGTTCTCTGTCTGGAGTGCGGGCTTCCGGACACGCGCCTCGTCGACGAACGCGGAACCATGATGCTGAAGTGCGACGCCTGCGGTGCGCTGTCGTCGACGGGGCAGTAGTCGTCACTCGTCGGACGGAGTCGGAAAAAATCGCGCAGTGCTGGGCCGCTACTGGAGCTGTTTGACGGTGTTTAGGTCGGATTCGGTCCGCATGAACTCGGCTAACCGGCGCGTCGCGTGACAGTTCGGACAACTGAAGTTTGCGCGATGGCCGGGCAACTCGCTGGGACCGGACTCCCAGTCTTTTCCACACTCGGGGCACAACAAGCGGACGAACGCTTCGACCATACGACTGACCGACGGGAGCGGCTTCAATAAATGTTTGTGCCGCTCTCGCACACTTTAGGCGAACAGTCCCGTCTCTTCGGCTTCCAGTAGCTCTTTGTACCGGTTGCGGATGGTGACTTCGCTGATGTTGGCGACGTCACTGACCTCGCTCTGAGTCACCTTCTCGTTCGTCAGCAGGGCCGCGGCGTACACCGAGGCGGCGGCGAGTCCGACCGGCGATTTACCGGAGTGGATGCCCTTCTCCTTGGCCGTCTTCAGCAGTTGCCGGGCGCGGCGTTCGGCCTCGTCGGAGAGGTCGAGCGCCGAGGCGAACCGCGGGACGTACTGCTCGGGGTCGGCGGGCTGGATTTCGAGTTTCAGTTCGCGGACGATGTAGCGGTACGTCCGGGTGAGTTCCATCTTCTCGACGCGGGAGACGGTCGCAATCTCGTCGAGACTGCGCGGCATCCCCGCCTGTCGGGCGGCGGCGTAGAGGCTGGCCGTGGCGACGCCCTCGATGGAGCGGCCGGGAAGCAGGTTCTCGCCGAGTGCGCGGCGGTAGATGACCGAGGCGGTTTCGCGGACGTTCTCGGGAAGCCCGAGCGCCGACGCCATACGGTCGATCTCGCCGAGCGCCTGCTTGAGGTTGCGCTCCTTCGAGTCGCGGGTGCGGAACCGCTCGTTCCACGTCCGCAGTCGCTGCATCTGCTGGCGCTGCCGCGAGGACAGCGAGTTGCCGTAGGCGTCTTTGTTCTGCCAGCCGATGTTCGTCGACAGCCCTTTGTCGTGCATCATCTTCGTCGTCGGTGCACCGACGCGGGACTTCGAGTCGCGCTCGGCGCTGTCGAACGCGCGCCACTCGGGACCGCGGTCGACGGAGTCCTCTTCGACGACGAGACCGCAGTCGGTACAGACGGTCTCGCCGTGTCCTTCGTCGGTGACGAGTCGGCCGCCACATTCGGGACAGCTGCGTACCGACTCGCTCTCTTGCTCTCGTTCTGGTTCCGTTTCGCCGGTGTATGTACGGATGGTTGTGTCGGTCATGGTATGGTCCTCGTGATAGTGGCGGACCGCTATCCGGAAGGAGAAATATGGAGAATTCGCCGGAGTCGGTCCTTACCCACAGTAAGGCCGCAACTCTTATAAATGTTTCGCAGAAAACGGCCGACTGACGCCTCGAAACGGCCGAACGCGTGAGTTTCTGTTTTTCAAAAAAGTCGACACGGAAATCCATACAAAATAAACCTTACGAATATTCGACTCGGGACGACGCGGCGCTCATCGTCGTCTCGACCCCACGGCGAGATGCGCGGCTAGACTGCCCCGAGACTCGTCCGAAAAATTCGGTCGTGCGACTCTTGTTGCCGGACTCACCCCGTGAATCCGCCACTCGACGTTTACGAAACCGGCCGCTCAGGCCGAATTTGCGACTGTGACGCTCAGGCTGGATGCTGGACCGACTCGACGAGCGAGACGATGTTCGACTCCTCGCCGTCCAACTGCTGCGGGTAGACGCCGAGGGCGATGACGAAGTCGTCTTCGTGACGTACCTTGGTGACGTGGACGAACACGTCTATCTGCTCGCCTTCGACGTTCGAGGTGGCCTCGTACTTCGTCACCTCGGTGTCGGTTCCGAGCATCGTCAGCGTCTGCGAACTCGCTTCGCTCACGTTACTCAACCCCTCGTACTGGCTCGTCAGTAACTGGACGAGATCCTCGTTGCTGTAATCCGCGATAGGGTTGAACGTCCGGCCCGCGATCTCGACGGCCGGCGAGGAGATCGCGGCGAAGACGCCGAGTTTCTGCTCGCCGAGCAGGCTCATCTCCAGGCGCTTCTCGTACGTCGATATCTGGTTCGTCACCTCGACGCTTCGAGTCTGCCCGGCGGCGCTGAACTCGCGCGTGATGGTCTGTGCTTCGGTTCCGTCGAGTTCGTAGCCGGTGTCGTTCGCGACGGACTCCTCGGCTACGGCGGGGTCAGCCTCGAACGTCAGCGATTCCTGGCCCGTGACGAAGCCGAGACAACCGCTCGACGCGACCAGCGCGCCGAGTGTTGCAGTCGCTACCTCGCGTCTCGTGTGTCTCATCGCCCCCGTCTCTCTCACTCAGCGTTATAAGTCTCTCGGCCGGACTGTCAATCCGAACGACGATTCCGAGAGGTGACGGTTCGGTGTCATCGTTACTCGCCGCGCCACTGGGGGTCTCTCCCCTCCAGAAACGCGTCGATGCCCTCGTTCTTGTCGTGGCTGTCGAACAGGCCGACGAACAGTTCGGACTCGTAGTCCAGTCCCGCGTCGAGTTCCATTCGCGTCGCGGCCTGAAGCGCCTGCTTCGCCCGCGCCAACGCGAGCGGGCTCTTCGACGCCATCTTCCCGGCGAGGTCGGCGACGCGCTCGTCGAGTTCGTCGGCCGGATGCGCCTCCTCGACGAGCCCGATCTCGGCCGCCTCCGCGCCGCTGACGAGTTCGCCCGAGAGCACGAGCTTTCGCGCCTGGCCCGTCCCGACGAGTCGCGTCAGGCGCTGCGTACCGCCGCCGCCGGGGATGATGCCGAGATTGATTTCGGGTTGGCCGAGTTTGGCGTCGTCGCGGGCCAAACGCACGTCGCACGCCTGCGCGAGTTCGCAGCCGCCGCCGAGGGCGTGGCCGTTGACGCGGGCGATGACGGGCTTCGAGCAGTCGGCGACCGTCTCGTAGATGCGGGGACGCTCGCTCGCCTCGTGCTGTTCGACGGCGGTCCGCTTGCGGAGTTCTCTCACGTCGGCCCCGGCGACGAACGCTTTCGCCTCGTCGGACCCCGTCAGGACGACGACCCGGACCTCGTCGTCGTCCTCGACAGCGGCGAAAACCCGAGCGAGTTCCGTCCGTACCCGCGCGTTCAACGCGTTGCGCGCGTCCGGCCGGTCGATGGTGACCGTGAGGACGTGGTCTCCGTACCCACCGCGTTCGACGCGGACGAACTCGGCGTCCGCCGCCGCAGCCTCTACGTCCCGGTTGTCGTCGTCACTCATCGTCTTCCCCCGAGACGCCGACTATCTCGCCGTCCTCCCAGACGTAGAATCCCTCTCCCGTTTTCTTGCCGAGCTTCTCGGCACGGACCTTCTTTCGGAGGAGCGTCGGCGGGCGGAACCGTTCGCCCAACTCCTCGCGGAGGTGTTCGAGGATGTCGAGGCGAACGTCCAACCCGACAACGTCGCCGAGTTCGAGTGGTCCCATCGGGTGGTTGTAGCCGAGTTCCATCGCGGCGTCGATGTCGCGAGGGCTGGCGACGCCCGACTCGACCATCCGAACCGCCTCGACGCCGAGGGCGACGCCCAGCCGCGAGGTGGCGAATCCGGGGGTGTCCTCGACGACGACGGCGGTTCTGTCGACGCAGTCGACGAACGTCTCGGCGAACTCGCGGGTCTCGTTGCTCGTCTGCTCGGCCAAGACGACTTCGACCAACTGCATGATGTGCGGCGGGTTGAAGAAGTGGAGACCGACGCAGCGCGAGGGGTCCGAGAGCGCGCTCGCGATGCTCGTCACCGGGAGCGACGAGGTGTTCGTCGCCAGCACGGTGTCGTCGGGCGCGTGGTCGGCCACCTCCGACAGTACCCGCTTTTTGAGCTCTTCGTCCTCCGGCACCGCTTCCACGACGAGGTCGGCGTCGGCGACGGCCTCGGCGAGGTCCGTCGTCCCGGTGAGTCGTGAGAGCGTCGCTTCCCGCGCTTCTTCGGTCACTTTTCCGCGCTCGACACCGCCGTCGAGGTTCGCCTCGATGGCCGCGAGTCCGTCGGCGACGAAGTCCTCTTCGATGTCTCGGAGCGTCACGTCGTGGCCGCCCATCGCGCTCACCTGTGCGATGCCGTGGCCCATCGTCCCCGCACCAACTACACAGACGTTCATGAACGATGTGGCTCGGGTCGCCGATTAAATCATTCCCATTCGTCCACTGCCGAGCGGCGACCGCAACCCGACCGCTCGGAGTAACCGTTTTGTACCGCCTCTCCGAGCGAAGTATCATGGTTTACAATGAGGTAGAACGCGCCGACCGTGACGAGCTACGGTCGATGCAGGACGAGCGGCTCCGAACGACCGTCGAACACGCCTACGAGAACGTCCCGTTCTACCGCGACGCCTTCGACGAGGCGGACCTCTCGCCCGGCGATATCGGCGGCGTCGACGACATCTCGTTGCTGCCGTTCACCGCCAAAGAGGACTTCCGCGACCACTATCCGGACGGACTCGTTGCCGTCGACAGAGCGGAGTTGCGACGCATCCACGCCTCTTCGGGAACGACGGGCAAGCCGAAAGTCGTCGGCTACACCGAGGGCGACCTTCAACTCTGGGGCGAGGTCGTGGCACGGTCGCTCGAAACGGCCGGCGTCGACGCCGACCACACCGTCCAGAACGCCTACGGCTACGGTCTCTTTACCGGCGGTCTCGGCATCCACATGGGCTGCGAGACGCTCGGCGCGAACGTCATCCCCATCGGCGGCGGCCAGACCGGGAGACAGCTAGAACTGCTCTCGGACCTCGACTCCGACGTGCTGACCTGTACACCGTCGTACGCGCTCTACCTCGCCGAAACGGCCGAAAAAGGGGGCATCGACCCTCACGAGTGGAACCTCTCGACGGTCGTCATCGGCGCTGAACCCTGTACCGAACCGATGCGCAGGGAGATTGAGGAGGCTCTCGACGTGACAGCGCTCGACATCTACGGTCTCTCCGAAATCGTCGGTCCCGGCGTCTCGATGGAGTGCGAGGCGAAGGACGGCCTCCACGTCTGGGAGGACCACTTCTACCCGGAGGTCGTCGACCCCGTCACCGGCGACCCGCTTCCCGAAGGTGAAGAAGGCGAACTCGTCTTCACGACGTTGACGAAGGAAGCGGTTCCGGTGCTTCGCTACCGGACGGGCGACTTAGCGACGCTGACGCGCGAACCGTGCGACTGCGGACGGTCCATGGTGCGCATGTCGCATGTCACCGGCCGGAGCGACGACATGCTCGTCGTCCGCGGCGTCAACGTCTACCCGAGCGAGATCGAGTCCGTCGTGCTGGAGTTCGACGCCGTCGCGCCGTACTACCGCATCGACCTGCGGCGCGACGGCCAACTCGACACCATCGAGATCACCGTCGAGCGTACCGAGTCCTTTGACGGCGACGCCGACGAGTTGGCCGACCGCCTCCGCGACCGCCTCCAGACGGTGCTCTCGCTGTCGCCAGACACGCTCACCGTCGCCGACCCCGACGGTATCGAGCGTACCGAGACGGGGAAGGTAAAGCGCGTCTTCGACCACCGCTGACGCCGCGTACGCCCGATTTCGTGTTTCGAGCTTTCAGGAGTCGACGGCCGCCGTCTGCTCGGTGGCCTCCTCGTCGTCGACGCTCTCCGGTCTCTCGGGGGCACTTCCGCCCTCGGAGGCGTACTTCTCGCGTCGCCGCTCGTTCTCGTCGCGGATGCGCCGCTCGCTGTAGAGGTAGTACGCCGGTGCGACGAACGGAAGCGCGAACGCCGCGCCGAACCAGAGGTGCCGCGTCCAGCCCCAGTCGAACCCCTGTCGCCGCATCGCCTTGATGTCCGAGCGGAGGAACCCGGCGATGAACAGGTGCGTGACGAGCATTACGACCAGTCCCGACCCGTTGCCGATGGGAACCGAGAGCACGAGAAGCGGGATGCCGAGCAGCCAGATGAGAAGCACCAGTTTTCGGTACGGCGCGACCAACCGGCGCTCGCTCCACCCGTCGCCGCCGCGGTCGGCGTCGTGTCCGCGTCTGTAACCGTCCATGCGTCAGAATGGCCACCGCCGGAGCAAAAGCGGTTCGCCCGTGCCACCGACTGAGTACCTCCCGACTCCCGCCCCCATCCCTCGTTCCCCAAGACGCTGGGACGCAGAGACACTGAAACGCTGGGACGCCGAGACATCGGGATGTCGGGACGCCGAGGCGACGGCCCCGCCGCTTTTCTTCGCCCCGCCCCAACGAGGAGCGTATGGCAGCAATCGACGCCGCGAACGTGCTTCCGACCGAGAGATTACAGTCGATGGTCGCGGACGGCCGGGTGACCCAACTGCACCGCGGTCACGCCTACGCCGAGAAAGGCGACACGTTCGAGGTCGACGGCAAGCGCTTCGAGGTCGTCGCCGTCGAGACTCGGACGCTCGGCGATCTGACCGAAGAAGACGCCCGCGCCGAAGGCTCGGAGAACTTGGACGCCTACCGTGAACGCCTCGAACAGGCCCACGAGGACTTCGAGTGGGACGACGACACGGAAGTCGTCCGTCACTGCTTCGAACCGGTCGAGTAGTTACTAACTTCGATTCGACTCGTCGAATCGTTCGTCAGTTCTCCGAGTCGCCCGTCGGTTATTCGAATCGTTCGCCGATTATCCGAGTCGCTTCACCGCAACCTCGTGTTCTCCCTCATCCGTCTCGATAGTCACCGTCTCGACGATAGCGTCGCGGACGGTTTCGCGCCACGCCCCGACCGCGTTCACGTGCTCGTCGCGGTGTGTGTCCACCGAGTATCTCCCCGCCTCTCGCAGGCGGTCCTCGGCCTCGTCGGGCGTCGGAAACGGGGGGACGCGCGTCACGAGACGCTCGGGGTCGAGGTGTATCGGCTCGGTCGGGCCGTCGTAGGTTCCTTCGCTCCCGGCGAGGTGGAGGCGGGCGCGCATCCGTCCCGCGAACGGTGGCGTCACGCGCAACACGGCGGGCGCGCGATCCCGTCGCCGAGCCTCCACCGCGGCGACGACGACGTCGGCGGTGACCGCGATAGAGCGAATCTGCGCCAGACTCCCGCCGTTGACGTTCCCGCCGTCGCCGTCGCAAGTCATCGCTGGTGGTTCAACGGTGAGACGGAAGGCGCTTTCTCCGACTTCTCGGCGCGGGCCACGACGACGTTACGAGGTGGCCGACCGGAGGCCGCCGCCACACTCCGGACAGAGCGCGTAGTACGAGCCGGGCGTCACTCGCTGGTCACACTGCTCGCACACGAACGCTGAACGTTCTGTCATCGCTCTCAGTGGTCACCGTATCTTGTTAAATGTTACCGTGAAGTACGTCGCGTAATAGTACACAAATTTTTATCATCGATAGGAGAACCGGAAGACGTGCCTTACAGTTACGAACCCCACCACTTCGAAGATTTCGAGGTCGGACAGACGTTCGAGAGCGCCGGGCGGACGGTGACCGAGACGGACTTCGTCATGCACTCGGCATTTTCGGGCGACTGGACGGAGCTCCACACGAACCGCCACTACGCCGACGACGAGTACTTCGGCGAACGCGTCGCCCACGGGCCGATGACGTTCGTCCTCGCGACAGGACTCGTCTTCCGATGCGGCTTCCTCGAACGCACCGTCGTCGCCTTCCTCGGGATGAACTACATGGACATCCCCGCGCCAGTCAAAATGGGCGACACAATCTCCCTGGAGATGGAAGTCGTCGAGACGAAATCGTTCTCTAGCCGTGACGACGCCGGACTTGTGGTCATCGACTCCGAGATGACGAATCAGGACGGCGAGACGGTGTTCTCCGGCGACATGAAGTTCATGATCAAGACGAAGGAGTAGCACTCTTTCTCGCGTTCGTCGAACGCGTCTCTCTCACTCTCAAGACCTCACACGCGGAATCGGCGGACGAACGCGCCGATGACGACGAGATGCGCTGCCACACCCACCGCGAGTAGTCCCACGACCGCCACCGTCGACCCGCCGTCGACGCCGACGAGGAACGCCTTCAGCGGCCAGTACGCCGGGAACACACCTGCGAAAAACTGCCACGGTTCGGGGGCGACGAGGACTCCGACTACCGGAACCATCACCGTGAGACCGAAGAACTTGCTCACCGCGACGCCCTCCACCGTGTTCGAGGCGAACGCCGACAGCAGCAGCGCGCAGGCGAACGTCCAGAGCGACCCGACGGCGCAGATCCCGACGAGCAGCGTAACCGGTACGGGAAGAAGTCCGACCAGCGGCACAGTTAAAAACATCAGCGCGAAGGTGACGACGGTGACCGAAATCGACCGGTAGAGCAAGTAGCCGCGGCCGGTGAGCGGCGTCGTCAACAGCGCGGCGAGGACGTTCTGGTCGCGCTCTTCGAGGATAAAAAAGCCCGTGACGAATCCGAACGTCAGCGGCGCGAGGAAGAGGAACACGCCGAGGACCAACGGGTAGTACGGCGTCAACTCGAACCCCGGAGCTAAGAGGTCGGCGACATACGGAACCGCGAGTCGTCCGAGCACCGCGTAAAACAGCGGCACGGCCGCGAAGAACGCGAGCATCGGGTCGCGGAGCCAGTTTTTCAGGTCCGCGATGGCGAGGCTGACGACCGGGCCGTAGCTCCGTCCGCGTCCGACGATGCTGCCGCGGGCCGCGCCGCTCTCGGAAGTGCCGCTGCTGAGTCCTTGAACGATGTGACGCTCGAACGCTCGTCGAGCAAAGACGGCCGCGACGGCGACACTGAGGGAGAGGTAGCCGACACCGTAGGCGAGTTCCCACGTCGGCGCCGGTCGAAACGCGGCGTCGATGAGCACGAGCGACGCCTGCGTCGGGACGAGGTAGACCAACGAGTTTTCGACGAGTCCGAGATAGTCGAGCATCGGAAGACTCGTCGGGAGGAGGTAGACGAGCGGGGTCATGAAGTACGCGTTCAGGTCATCGAATCGCGCGACGGCGATGAAACCCACGAGGACGAACAGCGCCGAAGTGAGAACGATACCGACGAGAAACGGCAGCGGGGCGAAATCGAGGCCGTAGCCGAACACCGCGACGATACTGCTGGCGAGCAGAGCGAGAAGCGTCAGCGAGAGTGTCTTCGACGCCAGATACTCGACACCGCTAAGCGGTGACAGTGTCAGCGCGTCGACGACGCCTTCGCGCTTCTCGAACAGCACCAGCGCCGCGATGAAGTAGAAGCCGAGAAACGCCGGGTCGCCCATCAGGACCAGCACGAGTGCCGTCGCTCTGAACGACGACGGGACCTGCGTGAGACCAAGCGTGAACGCGGTGACGATGACCGCGTAGACGGCGTAGAAGCCGTAGCGAACCTGGAGTCGAACGTCCCATCGGAGCATCGAGGCGACGCCCTGCACCGACTCGGACGCTCATCGAAGTTCCTCACCGGTGATTTCGAGGAACACGTCCTCCAGCGTCGCCTCCTCGGTGTGAATCGTCTCGACGCGGTCACAGAGTTGGTCGGCGACGGTCATGTCGTGCGTCGTCACGAACACCGTCGTCCCCGCCGCCCGGAGGTCGAGAAGCATGTCTTTGATGTTCCGGGCGTTGCCGGGGTCCAGTCCTCCGGTCGGTTCATCGAGAAACAACAGGTCCGGGTCGTTGAGGAGCGCTCGGGCGACGTTGAGACGCATTCGCGTTTAACTGCTTTTGAGGACAGTCTTCGGTCCGATTTTGCGACGACGGGGCCGTTCTCGAATCGTTCCGTACACCGACGAAATGTACTCATGTTCGAACTAACGTTTCCTCATATTTTCGCTCGATTTAACTTGTACGCAGGAGCGAACGTGTCGGCTTGCTATAGCAAGGCGAACCACCATGGACGACGCTGTGGACCTCTCACAAAGCAATGGATTCGGAACGTTCACCCGAGCGCGTTGGACAGGTGGCAACTGATAGTGTCGAACGGAGAGTACTGCCAGACGGCGGGCAGAGTGCCGAGGCCGAGGAATCGGAGGAGGCCGACGAGTCCGAATCGTCCGAGGAATCGCAAGAATCGGAGGAAGCCGAGCAATCAGAGGAAGAAGAAAAGTCGGCCGAAGGCGAAGAGTCAGAGGAGTCAGAAGAGTCCGAGGAAGGCGAAGAGGCAGAAGAGTCCGAGGAAGGCGAAGAGGCAGAAGAGTCTGAGGAAGGCGAAGAGGAGGAGGAGTTCCCCTCCGAGACGGCCAAAGAGAAGAAAGACACTTCCGACCAGCGACAGGAGGCGATGCGAGGCGAGGACGAGACGGGAGTACTGTTCTTGGACCTCGAAGGCCTCCATCTCGACCTTCTCGGATTGCAGGTCGACCTCGACGACGTCGTCCTCGACCTCTCCGCAAAGGAGGGCGAGGGGAACCTCGTCGGCAACCTGCTGGCAGCCGTCGCCGGACTGCTCGACGACGGCCTCGGCAAAATCTTAGACAAACTGCCGGGGATGCCGGAGCTACCGGATCTCAAGGACATGCTTCCGGAACTGCCGTCGCTCGGCGGCGGGGGCGAAGACGGCGAGGGTGGTCGCCTCTCCTCGGTGGCGGACGCCACGAAGAGTACGCTCAAATCCGCAGCGAAAGAACTTCCGCTGAAGGATATCGCGGTCCAGCTCATCGTCGGGGTGGTGAACCAACTGTTCGGTGACGCCGACGAGAAAGAAGACGAGGAGGGCGAGGGTGAAGAGAGCTCGGAGGCCGAGGAAGGCGACGAGGAGGGTGAGTCCGCTGACGAGAGCGAGAGCGACGAGGAGAGCGAACCGTCCGACTCCGAGGAGGAAGACGAATCGTGAGCCAGTCGTCGCTTCTCGGTCGCATCGACGTGACCGAACTACTGACCAACCTCGATTACGACGAACTGCTTGCCGATACGAAGTGGAGCGGCATCCAAGACGACGACGCTCTCGGCGAGCGACTCGGCGGCCGAGGCGGCGAAGTACTCGGCGCACTCGTCGGGTCGGCGCTCGGCGCGCTCCTCGGCGAACGCGTCGTCGGAGGCGCGCTAAACCGGTTCACGGGGGGTGGCGACGATGAGTGATTCGTCGTCCTCCTCGTCATCGTCCTCCTCGCTACAGAACGTCGTCGCCGACGAAGTCGGAGACCAGATAGACGGCCGCGAGGTCGGCGAGAGCGTCGGCCGGAAAATCGGGAGTCGGTTAGGGCGCGAACTCGGGAAACGGCTGGGCCGGACGGTCGACGAAACCGTCCGCGACGGCGTCGAAGCGGGAAAGAAACCGTTCGAGATTCTCGCAGACGTCAAAGAAACGCTCAAACAGGCGATCTTGAACTCACTCGGAACGCGTGATGCGGTCGAGGAGAGCGCCGAAGCGCTGCGCGCCGCGGTCTCCAAACCGAGCGAAATCGAACAGGCGGCCGAGGAAACCGCTGAGTCGGCCAAGGAGTCCGCAGAGAGCGCCAAAGACGAAGCGACCGACACCGCAGAAAAGGCGACCGGTAAGGCAACGGACGCCGCCGAAAAGGCGACCGGCAAGGCGGAAGACGCCGCCGAGACGGCCGAGGAACAGGCGACAGACACCGCCGAGGACGCCGAAGAGACGGCCGATGACGTCGCCGACGAAGTCGAATCCCGCGCGTCGGACGCATTGCCGGACAATCTGAGCAACGTTCGTCGGGAGACGTACCGGGAACTGCTCGAGACGGTCTCGTACCGCGAACTGCAGTCGATGGCGAAAGACGCGGACATCAAGGCGAACCAGAGCCACGAGGACCTCGTCGACGACCTCGTCGAGCAGTTCGACGAGGAGAAAGAATCGGCCGACCAGTCCGACGACGGAGGTGACGAAGGCGAATGACGGACGCCGCCGAGACCGCCGACCGAATCCTCGGCGAGGTGAGACAGGCGCTCTCGGCGTCCGACGAGGAGCGCGACGACCGACTCCGCGAACTCGCCGACGAGGCGGCGACATTCGTCGACGAGACGACGACCGAAGAACTGATCAAAGCAGTCGGTCTCACCGACGACGACGGCGACCACGTGGAGACGATTCCGCACGCCCTCGCCGCCGGCGGCGAGGAGTCGGTGCTCGACCTCAAGACGATTCTCGCGCTGTCGAAAGCCGGGAACGTGGAGGACGGCGACGCGATGAGCGAACTCCGGGAGCGCCTCTCCGACCTCACCGCCGAGTCCGAACCGACCGCCGAGAGCGAAACGACCGGCGAGGGCGACAGCGAGGACGAGACCGAAACCGGTGACGCCGCTGATTCCGAGGCGACCGACGAGGCAGAGGCGGAAGAAGCCGAGGCGGAAGAAGCCGACGACGACGGCTCTCCGCTCACGAAGTCGCTGCAGTCGCAACTCGACAAGGCGGCCGACTCGCTCAAAGCCAGCGTCGAACAGATGCAGACGGGCGACGAAGCAGACGACTCCGCGGCGAGCGACGAGGCGGAAGTCGAAGAAGAGGAAGCCAGCGAAGACGACGCCGAGGACGACGGACTCGTCGACGTCGGCGACGACGATCGTTCCCGCGGGCGACCGACGATGCACTCGACCGTGCCGAGCGCGCGGCCCGACATGAACGGCGTCGTCCGCCACTCGACCGTACCGAGGCGGTGAGCGCGTCGACCCGGACGACGAACGCACCGACTCGCAGGACCTTTCCTTCGTTCAACAACGCTTCGAGATGACACCCCAACCGACGACAGTCCGCCGGACGCTGACGAGAACCGCCGACGAGTTCCGAACGAAGAACGTCGCGTTCATGGCCGGCAGCATCGCGTACAACGCGTTCGTCTCGCTGCTTCCGCTGCTGCTGTTGTTGGTGCTTTCGGTGTCGGTCGTCGGCAGCGGCGCGCTCGAACGTCGCGTCATCGAACTCGCGGCGACGTATCTCGCTCCCGGCGTCGGCGACACGCTCCGGGAGGTGCTCCGCGAGGCCAACGACAACACCGGCTTCTCGCTCGTCGGCATCGTCGTGCTCCTGTGGGGGACGCTGAAGATATTCCGCGGTCTCGACACCGCGTTCGCCGAAATCTACGAGACGGCGCAGGCCGACGACTTCGTCGACAGAATCCGCGACGGAGTCGTCGTCTTCGCGGCGCTTCTGGTCGCCGTCGTCGCCATGGTCACGGCCGGGTCGGCCTTCGCGGCGCTGACGCAGCGACTCGCCATCGGCGTCCTGAACCCCCTGTTTCTCGTCGTCTCACTCAGTATCGCCTTCTTCCCGCTCTACTACATCTTTCCGAACGTCGACGTCACCTTCGGAGAGGTGCTTCCCGGCCTCCTCACTGCCGCTACGGGCTGGGCGACGCTTCAAGCGCTGTTCCAACTATACGTCGCCGCCTCCGCGAAGACGGACGCCTACGGCATCCTCGGCGGCATCGTACTCCTCGTCACGTGGCTCTACTTCGGCGGTCTCCTCTTGCTGCTCGGAGCGGTCGTCAACGCCGTCGTCGGCGGCTACATCGGCGGAGACGCCGACGAGACGGAGACGAGCGGTCTTATTTTCGCCGACTCCCGAACCGCCTCGGACACTACACCCGTCAAGTCGCATCGGGAGGAGCGGCTCTCCCCGGACGAAGCGGCGGCGTACCTTCGTCGCCTCCGCGAGGACCTGACCGGTCGGTACAACGGAATGCGACCGACGGACGGCGAGAGAACCCCGAACCTCCTGTCGGGGGCGACCGAAATCGGGCTTCTCGAACGGTCGTTCGAAACCGACGACGAGCACGTCTACGAGACGCGCTTCCGATGGCGTCTCCCCGAGCGAGACTCCGAGGCCGACGGCGACGACGAAGGCGAAGCCGAGGAGTCACCGGCGGTCGACGCGCGCCGCGCCGAAGAGGACTGACGACGACGAGAACGAGACCGAGGCTGCCGCATTCGCCGACCCGGCGAAACACTTTCTGCCGCGGTGTTGACCCGACGGTATGAGTACCCGACGCTCTCCTATCGCGGTCGGCAAACAGGTCCTCGAGGAGTTCAGCTCGAAGAACGTCGCGTTCATGGCCGGGAGCCTCGCGTACAACGCGTTCATCTCACTCATCCCGCTCCTGCTCCTGATCGTGCTCCTGACGTCGGTTCTGGGGTCCGAGCAACTCGAAGGACGGGTCTCGACGCTCGTCGCGTCGTCGCTGACGCCCGCAACGGGCGACCTCGTCTCTGGCGCGCTCGACAGCGCGAGCGAGGGCACCGGACTCTCCATCGTCGGCGTCGTCGTCCTCCTGTGGGGGACGCTGAAGATATTCCGCGGTCTCGACACCGCCTTCTCGGAGATCTACGAGACGGAGGACAGCAACGAGTTCACCGACCAACTCCGTGACGGACTCGTCGTCTTCGTCGTACTCCTCGTCGGCATCACCGGGATGGTCGCCGCGAGCACCGTCTTCGCCGCGTTCGAGTCGCTCCCGTGGATCGGCCTGCTCAACCCGCTCGTGTTGATTCTCGGCCTGTGCATCGCCTTCCTCCCGCTGTACTACGTGTTTCCGGACACCGACCTCTCGGTCCGCAGCATCCTCCCCGGCGTGTTGACCGCGGCGGTCGGGTGGGCGCTCCTCCAAGGGGTGTTCCAGTTCTACATCGCCTTCTCGGACAAGTCGGAGGCGTACGGCGTGCTCGGCGGCGTCATCGTCCTCGTCACGTGGCTCTACTTCGGCGGCCTCGTCCTCCTGCTCGGCGCAGTCGTCAACGCCGTCGTCGGCGGCTACGCGACCGGCGCGTCCGGCGGCGTCGGAACGGGCGCGGCCGACCGCGCCGCGAATCGGGAGGTGCTGCGCGAGGACCGCTTGAACCGCGACCAGGCGGCGGGCTATCTGCGGCGACTTCGCGAAGACGTCACCCGTCGGTACGAGGGAATGGAACCGACACGGACCGATGGGACGCTCGGTCGCGCCCGAATGCCGGAGACCGGAACGCTCGAGGTCACCGAACGGGCGTTGTACGAAGACGACGAGCGAGTTCACGAGGTGCGACTCCGGTGGCGAACGCAGGAGGACGACGTCCGAGTCGAGGGGCGTCCTCACGAGACGACAGAAACGAACCCCTCGGACCAGTCGTCGACGCCCGCCGACGACTAACTGCGGCCGAGCACCTGTCCGAGCAACCCCGCCTGCCCGCGTCGGAGCCGTTCGAGAAACGCCGACTTGCTGATTCCCAACTCCTCTGCGACTTCGACCGCCGTCGCCGCCTTCGGGACCGAGAAGTATCCCATCTCCAGCGCCGCCCGCAACGCTGCCTCCTGGGCGGGCGTCACGTCCCACCGCGCGGCAGCCGAATCGGCCTGCGGACCGAGTGGGTAGACGCGTTCGAGCGTCACGCCGACAGCCTCGCCGGCGGCCGCCAATACGCCCTGTAGCACGTCGTAGCCGACGACTGCGCCGGTGAACCGCTCCTCGCCGTCGCGGTAGGTCAGCGTCTCGGCGACGAACCCCACGTCGGTCAACTCGTGGACGATACAGGGGTGCTTCGAGAGGCAGCGGTACGTGTCTCGCCCTTCGGCCGTCGCGCGGTGGAGGTAGCGAAGTCGCCCGTCTGCGTCGAGCGTCGCCGCGAGTTCGTCGCTCGTCGGCGCGCCGAACCGGAGGAGGACGTTCCCGTCGCCGCGCATCTGCGGCGGTTCGCATTCGATGGTCACGCTCGTCGTCCGTGACGCCGCCGCCAAGGGGCAGTCGTCCCCGGTCACTCGAAACTCCACCACCAGACACTCCTCGCGCATCGTCGGCGAATCGGCGGGCGGCAACATATAAACACCGCCTATAGACGGGTCAAATCGTATATTCGCCAATCTATAACGAACGACCATGGACCTCGACACCGTCAAGGAACGGGCCGGACCTCGGCAGTTCAGCCCGAAAGACGACATGCCGGAGGAGTACCGGAAGGCGGCGACGCGGATGATTCAGTTCCACGCCAACTCCGAGGTGATGGGCGGGTACCTCGACAAGGTGTTCACGCGCATGGCTCCAAGCCTCGACCGAAAGCTCGCGTGTACGGCGAAGACGCAGGACGAGATCGGCCACGCGCAACTGCTGTACCGCGCTGCCGAGACGCTCGGCGTGAAGACGCGCGAGGAGATGTTAGACGAACTCGAACGCGGCGACGGGAAGTTCCTCAACTGCTTCCACTACCCGGTGAACTCCTGGTACGAGGCGCCGATGATCGACTTCTTCGTCGACGGCGGCGCGATGCGTCGGCAGGCGACGCTCAAGAGCACCTCGTGGGAGCCGTACGCACACGCTATGGACAAAGTGTGCTTCGAGGAAGGGTTCCACGTCAAACACGGCGAGGACATCCTCCGCGAACTCATGCGGTCCTCGAAGGCGAACCAGGAGCGTACTCAGGAGGTGTTCGACACGTGGTGGCCGCGCATCCTCCAGTTCTTCGGGCCAATGAACAGCGAGAGCACGCACAACGACTTCGCCCAGCAGGTCGGGCTGAAAACCGTCTCGAACTCCGAACTCCGGCAGGCGTTCTTGAACGCCTACATCCCGAAAGCCGAGAAGTACGGCCTCGAAATCCCCGACGAACCCCGAATCGAGTACGACGAGGAGACCGGGAGGTACACCGTGGTCGAAGAGGACCTCGACTGGGACGAGTTCTGGACCATCGCCAAGAACGATTACGAGGGCAGTTACGAACAGATCGGGTCGCGTCGCCAGCGCCACGAGGCCGTGGCGTGGGTGCGCGAGGCGATGGACGGCTGGGAGAACGAATCGGCGGGTACGACCCCGCAGGCGGCCGATTAGGATGATCTGGGAAGTGTTCAGACAGGAGAAACCCGGGAAGTACCACCAGCACTGCGGCAACGTCCACGCGCCGGACCGCGAGATGGCGCTGATGTTCGCGCAGATTCAGCACGGCCGCCGCATGCAGACCAACAGCCTCTGGGTCGTCCCGCGCGACGAAATCGGCGAAGTCGACGCCGACGAGGCGAAGTTCGGCGGCACGACCGACAAGGCGTACCGCTGGGCGATGACGTACAACAACGTTGACGCCAGTTTCGCCGCCGAGGTCGAAGAGAGCGAGGACGAACAGCGCGAAGCCGCGAAGAAGCGCGAGGAGGCGCGGTCGTGAGCCGATTCGACGGTCCCACCGACCTCAGCGACCGCGAGCGGGCGACGCTCGAAGAACTGCTGTTCCGGATGGCCGACGACGAGTACGTCGCCGCCGAGCGCTACATCGAGTGGCAGATTTTCGCGCCGACGCTCGAATCCGACCTCGCGCTGGCAAACGTCGCTCAGGACGAGTACGGTCACGCCCGCCTCTGGTACGACCTCCTCTCGGACCTCGGCCACAGCGAGGAGGAACTCATCTGGGAGCGAGAACCCGAAAAGTGGCGACACGCGACGCTCGTCGAACTCGAAACCGAACCCGGCGACTGGGCGGACACGATGGTCCGGACGTACCTCTACGACGTCGCCGAGCAGTTGCGCATGGAAGCTATCGTCGACTCGTCGTACGCGCCGCTGTGCGACCGCGTGGAGAAGGTGCTCGCCGAGGAGTCGTACCACCGCGAACACGCCCAGAACTGGCTCGACCGCCTCGCCGACGAGGGGAGCGAGGAGAGCCGCGCCCGCGTCCAGACCGCCCTCGACCGCCTTTTCCCCCACGCGCTGACGCTGTTCGCCTCCGGCCCCCGCGAGGACGACATCGTCGACCTCGGACTCCGGACCGATACGCTCGCAGACCTCCGCACCGAGTGGCTCGAAATCGTCGTGCCGTACCTCGAATCGCTCGGTCTCGACGTTCCCGAGCCGGACGAGGTCGCGCGCCCGGAGGCGACCGGTCGCGACGGCCGCCACACCGACGACTGGTTCGACCTCTACGAGGAGTTCACGGCGACGTACCGCGAACTCGACTTCGACCGGCCGACCACGCTGCGGGGTGAGGGCGCGTGAGCACCGACGAGTTCGAAGTCGAGGGAGGCGAGTTCGAGTCGGAAGCGTGCGCCTACACCGACTACGAACCCGGCGATGCGCACGACCAGTACCCCAAAACTGGCGACGGTGCGACCGGCGTCGAACGCGACGTGTGGGACGCGCTGTACGAGGTGGAGGACCCCGAGATGCCCGTCAGTATCGTCGACCTCGGTCTCATCTACGACGTGGACGTCGTCGACGATGTCGCGCACGTCGAGATGACGCTCACCTACACCGGCTGTCCGGCGCGCGACATGATTCTCAACGACGTGCGCTGCGCCACGCTCGCCGCCGGCGTCGCCGACGCCGAGGTGACGCTCCGCTACTCGCCGGCGTGGAACGTCGAGATGGTGACCGAACAGGGGAAAGAAGACTTGCGGGAGTTCGGGTTGAGCGTCTGATGCGCTTCGACCCCAGCACCCGCGGCGAAGGGCCGAAAACGGGCGTCGAGTGTCCGTACTGCGGGTCTACGAACACGGTGCGCGACCATCCGAAAGGGCCCGGCCTCTGCCGGTCGATGCACTACTGCGAGGACTGTGAACAGCCGTTCGAGCAGTTCGGCTGACGGCGGAGTCGTCCCCTTTTAATCCTCGGCGTGTCCACCTCCGACCATGACCGAAGACGCGTGGTTCGTCGGCGTCGACCCCGGCGACACCGAGACGGCGGCGTCGCGTATCCGCGAGGGGAGCGCCGACGCGCCCGCCGACTGGCCCGAAGCGGCCGTCGAGAGCGGGTTCGTCGCCAACGAAGACGAGTACTACGAGAGGCTCCGCGCAGCGAGCATCGAGGCCGCACGCAGCGCCGCCGCGGAAGCCGAACGTGCCGACGACAAGCAGCTGATGCACGCCGTCCGCGCGATGGACGATGTCGAACGAACCGCGAACGAACTCGCCGAGCGCCTCGGCGAGTGGGCCGGAAGCCTCTTCGAGGGCGACGGAACCGGAGGCGACACCGACCGCCGCCGAGGTGGAACTGGGGTCGACTACGCCCGCGAACTCGCCGAGATCGAGCCTGAAGACGCCACCGAGGAGCGCGTCGTCTCGCTCGCCGAGCGCGTGGCCGAACTGGCCGCCGAGCGCGACGCGCTTCGGGAGTACGTCGAACGCCGCGCGCCGGAAGTCGCGCCGAACATGGCCGAGATGGCCGGACCGGTGCTCACCGCCCGTCTCATCTCGTTAGCCGGCGGCCTTGAGCCGCTGGCGAAGAAACCGAGCGGCACGGTGCAGGTCCTCGGCGCGGAGGACGCGCTGTTCGCCCACCTCGCCGGACGCGCGTCGTCGCCGAAACACGGCGTCATCTACGTCCACGAGGCTGTCCGCGGGACCCGACCGCAGGACCACGGGTCGGCCGCCCGCGCGCTCGCGGGCAAACTCGTCATCGCCGCCCGCATCGACCACTACAGCGGCGACCTCAAGCCGGAGATTCACGACGAACTCCGCGAGCGGATCGAGACGATTCGCGCCCGCGCCGAGGAGGGAGACGGCGAATGAGCCGACGCGAACTCCCCGAGGGCGTCGAACGCCGCTCGTTCGACGGGCGCGAGCGACTCGCCACGCGGGGCGAGACGGTGTACGGCGAACCGACCGACGACGGCTGGAGACTCTGGGACGCCGGGCGCTCGAAGCTCGGCGCGATGCTCGAACTCGGTATGAAGACCGGTCTCTCGGGCGGCGAGTCGGTCCTCTATCTCGGCGCGGCGTCGGGAACGACGGTGAGCCACGTCGCCGACTTCGCCGGACCGACGTACGCCGTCGAGTTCGCCCCTCGGACGGTCCGTGACCTCGTCGGCGTTGCCGAAGACAGAGAGAACCTATTTCCGCTACTGAAAGACGCCCGCAAACCGGACACGTACGCCCACGTCGTCGAATCGAATCTCGACGTACTCGTGCAGGACGTGGCGACGCGCGGGCAGGCGGACGTGGCGGTCCGTAATCGGCAGTTCCTCGCCGACGACGGACGACTGCTCATGGCGGTCAAGGCGCGGAGCGAGGACGTGACGAGCGACCCAAGCGACGTGTTCGACGGCGTCGTCTCCCGACTCGGCGACGCCTATGAGGTGTTGGAGACGGCGCGCCTCGACCGCTTCCACAGCGACCACCTCGGCGTGGTAGCTCGGCCGCGGTAGCTTGACCGCGGTAGTTCGAGAGCATGGCGGGGTCGCGTGCGAGTTTGTTGACAGTCACACACAGATGCGGTAGCGCGCGACCGGCGCACACCCGGCGTCAGCGGCCGACTTCACGAACTATTTACTTCGAGGTTCCGAAAGGCGGCCAATGGAGGAGTTGGGAACGCGCGAGGCGTTCGACCGGATGGGGACCCTCGGCATCGAAGAGGAGTTTTTCGTCGTCGACGACGCCGGGCGCCCCGCGTCGGCCATCGACGAGTTGGTGTACGGCGACGACCCGCCCGACCCGCTCGGCGGCCGCATCGACCACGAATTGTTTGAGTTCATCGTCGAGACGCAGACGCCGCTCATCGAACGCCCTGCCGAGGCGAGCGACGCGCTCCGCTCGGTTCGCGAGGCGCTCGTCGACCACGCGGAGACCCACGGCTTCAGCGTCGCCGCCGCCGGACTCCACCCCGCGGCGAAGTGGCGCGAACTCGACCACGCGCAGAAACCGCGCTACCGCGCACAACTCGACCGAATCCAGTATCCGCAGCACCGCAACACGACGGCGGGACTGCATGTCCACGTCGGCGTTGACGACGCCGACAAAGCCGTCTGGGTCGCCAACGAACTCCGCTGGTATCTCCCGCTCCTGCTCGCGCTGTCGGCAAACTCGCCGTTCTGGAACGGTTTCGACACGGGGCTTGCCTCGGCGCGGGCGAAGATATTCGAGGGGCTTCCGAACACGGGGATGCCGACCCGATTCGACGATTTCGAGTCGTACGCGCGCTTCGAGCGCCGGATGGTCGAAACTGAGTCGATAAACGATAGAGGGGAACTCTGGTACGACGTTCGACCCCACACCGGCCACGGCACCGTCGAAGTCCGGACGCCCGACGCCCAGCGGGACCCCGAGGTAGTGCTGGCGTTCGTCGAGTTCGTCCACGCGCTGGTCGTCGACATCGCGGAACGGTTCGAGGACAGCGAATCCGCCACCGACATCCGCCGCGAACTCCTCGACGAGAACAAGTGGCGGGCGATTCGACACGGCCACGACGCCTCGTTCGTCGACCGGGACGCGGAGTCGCTCGTCGACCTCGAAACGGCCGTCGACCGCGTCTGCGACCGACTCGACGTCTCGGGCCTGCGCTCGATACTCGACGATGAGAGCGGTGCGAGTCGGCAGCGACGCGTACTCCGCGAGGCGGATATGGATGCGCTCTGCGCGTCGCTCCTGCTCTGAGCCGCTCGTAATTCACAGCAACTGATCTGGCCAAACGCTTTTTCTGACTGTAGTCCCGAGTTCAGACCTAAACACATGTCTGCCGAGGAACCCCCCGACGATTCGCGCAGCGACGAGCGAACGGCTGAGGAGGACGACCAGCCGGCAACTCGGGCACGACTCGGCGAGGGCGCAGACCGTGCTGCGAGCGAGTTCGACCAGAACGTCGTCGACCTGCTCGCGTGGGTGCTCGACACCGAAACGCGGGCGCGGATCTACGTGTACCTCCGTCAGCATCCGAACAGTACGAGCGACGAAGTCGCTGAGGGAACCGAACTGTACCCGAGTACCGTCCGCGAAGCGCTCGCGGAACTCCACGACGAAGACCGGGTGACGCGGCAGAAGCGCGAGAGCGCCGGCGCGGGGAACAACCCCTACGAGTACGAGGCTATCGCGCCGAGCGAACTCGTTCGAAGCGTCGCCGAACAGGTGCAGTCGGAGTTGAACACGGTGTTCAACCTCGACCATCAACTCCGCGACGGGGCAGATGCCGACGCTGCCGACGACGGTTCGACGCCGGTGACCATCACCGTCGACGGGGGGTCGATCGAGTCGAGCGATTCGGACGCCGACTCGGAGTAAGTCGGCGAAGCCGACCTTTTTAAGTGAACCGACGCCAACACGGAGATTATGCACGTTGCGCTCGGCGGGACATTCGACCCGGTCCACGATGGCCACCGCGCCCTGTTCGAGCGTGCGTTCGAACTCGGTGACCTGACGGTCGGACTCACGTCCGACGAACTCGCGCCGCAGACCCGCCACATCGACCGGTACGTCCGCTCGTTCGAGGAGCGACAACGCGATTTGGTGGCCGAACTCGAACCGCTGGCGGCCGAGCACGATCGCGAGTTCGAGGTTCGCGAACTGTCGGAACCGACCGGCATCGCTACCGAACCCGGCTTCGACGTGCTCATCGTCTCACCGGAGACCGAGGACGGCGGCGAGAAAGTCAACGAAATCCGTAGAGAGCGCGGTCTCGACCCGCTCGACATCGAAGTCGTCGACCACGTCGCCGCCGCCGACGGCGAGCGCATCTCCTCGACGCGCATCGTCTCGGGAGAAATCGACCGTCACGGCAACCTCACGCCCGAGCGCGAGGGCCGCGGCAAGACGCCGCCGGAGTAGTTACCTCACCACGACGGCGGGCGGAATCCGGCGTCTTCCAGGATGTTCTTCCAGCGTTTCTGTATCGAGAGCCGAGTCACGTCCATTGCGTCGGCGACGGCGGTCTGGGAGCGTTCCTCCCCTGCGATGAGTGCCCCGGCGTAGAGACTCGCGGCGGCCGTCGCGGGTTTCGAGCGGTCCTCGTCCGGGACGTGGGTGAGAAACAGGTCGGTCGCGTTCGACCGCGATTCCGAGCCGAGGTCGAGGCTGTCGGCGGCCCGTTCGAGGCGGGTCAGCCACTCCTCGTTGTCGACGCGGTCCCGTGCGCGGTACATGTCTTTGTGTTCCCTCTCGGTGGATATAAACCGACCGCGTGGGGGCGGGACGACGCTCCGGGGAACGACAACTTCTTACTGCACTTTCCGTTACTACAAGGTGCGCGTGGGTAGCCAAGCCAGGAAACGGCGCAGCGCTTAGGACGCTGTCTCGTAGGAGTCCGCCGGTTCAAATCCGGTCCCACGCATACGCCTTCGGCGTACCGTCGTACAATTCTCTTGGAGCGTCTATCGGAAGAAAACCCACAAAATGTCGCTCGATAGACCAAATTCACTGCAACGCTGTCCCGTAATGGACGGAGACGAAACTGAACCCAATCGGAACATCATCATCGTCTCCGAACCCAACCGAGAACTGCTCACTGAGAAGGAGCACGTCGACTACTACGAGTACCGTAAATCGCTCCTGACGTGGCTTTTGAAATTCGGCAAGAACCCCCAGCGGGCCAGTGGGTACTCACCGTACTCAGTCTACAGTACCGGGTATCGTACCGCCGCGTTCGACCGCTGGGTGTGGCAACAGGACGGCCACTACGTCGCTCCACCAACGCAAGAGCACGCGAGCGCCTTCATGGAAGAAACCGCCTACAGCGACGTCTCTGACTCCACAAAAGGCAAGCAGTTAGAAATGCTTCGGCGGTACTCCAAGTGGCTTCAGGAGCAACACGGGGCCGACAAATGGGAGTTCCCGTGGACATTCACGAGCGGGGGCGGCAACAACGCACCCAGAGACTTCCTGTCCCTCGATGAACGCCGGAAGATTCGCCAAGCCGCTCTCGCTATGGATGGTAACCCAGCTTACGGTGTGGAGGACACAGACGCACTCGCTGTCACGGACTGTAGCTGGAAATTCACCTCAATCGTATGGACGAGTCTTGACGCCGCGCTCCGTCCAGTTGAGGTTGGGCGGGCGAAAGTTGGATGGGTGGATACCGAAAACGGTGTGCTCCGTATCCCGCGTGAAGAGTCCAGCAAGAACGAAGGGAACTGGACGGTGAGCCTGACCGACCGAACCACCACAGCGTTGAGTCGCTGGCTTGAGGAGCGGGCCGAACACCCCCATTACGAGGATACGGACCAGTTGTGGCTCACCCGCCACCGGAACAAGTACGGTGCGAACGAACTCCGGAGACTCTTACACAAGCTCTGTGACGACGCCGAGATAGACCACACACACCGGCAAATGTCGTGGTACACTATTCGCCACTCGGTCGGGACGTACATGACCAAGGAACGCGACCTTGCCGCGACGAAAGCACAGCTCCGTCACCGGAACGCGAAGACGACGATGAAATACGACCAAGTGCCGGTTGAAGACCGCCGCGACGCACTCAACCGGATGGGATAACCATGCACGAAAACCAACCCTACTCGTTCAACCCGAACCGAATTGAGGAACTGATTGGCGACTACCACCGGGCGACCTCGAACAGCGAGAAGCGCACCATCGAGAATGAAGTGCTCGGGGAAACGGTCTGGCGGGCCGAACGCGGAGACAACGGCGGCCAGTTCACGCTGTCAAGAGACGACTTGATGGCCCTCTACGAGCGGTTGGACGAAGACGATGAAGAAGGCAAGCATGTGATTCAGAAGGCGCTGGTGGACCGCCTGTAGCTGTCGGTCAATTCTTGCCGGAAATTCATGGACAGCGAGAAGCCGTCGAGTAGGTTACTTTCGACGTATGAGACATAAAGGGGGTTAGTAAGAGTTGACTTTCCTGTCTGCTGGGAACCGGGAATTTAGTGTGACACCACTAACACTTATATTGAAAGTCGTTGACTTTACTATAGAATGTCTGACGATGTGTTCGAGTCAGATGGTGGAGAATATAATTGGGGAAGCGGGTACGCGACCCAGTTGCTACGCGATTCGAGGGTCACTGAGAACCTTGATACTATATTTGAACTCTTAAGTATCACACGGCTCCGATACGTCCTCTATTACCTCTATAGTATGGACGACGAGGTTGCCGAGCTTGAAGATGTAGTTCATGCAGTATGTGCGTACGAGGTTGCTGGCACAGAACCAGACGAACCCCCATCACGGGAGCAGGTCAAACTTGATGTACACCATTCGAAGCTACCCCGTCTTGACGAGGCCGGAATCATTGACTACGATTCCCGACAAAATGAACTCCGCTTTTACCACTCACCCTCTCTTGAAGAGTGGCTTGAACATGCTCGGCACATGGAAATAGACTGAACAAATGACATCCTCCCCAGAAACCATCTGGCGGGCTGAACGCGAAGACGGCTCGCCGTGTAGCGTGGGAGAGTTGGGAATTTACGATTGTCGGCCCGCGCCAAGTTGAGGTTACAAACGCCAGCTACGGCTTCCTGAAGGACAACCAACCGGTATGTGGTCAGTGTCGAGGAGCGAGATGGCCGGGCACTTCCTGCTGAGTGCGACTGCCCGGCAGACGTCCACCGTGAACAGACTGTGAGCACAAAGTCGCACTGGCGACCGTAGGCGGCCCAACTGTGTTGAGCGCGGCAGACCGCTGTCTCGTAGGAGTCCGCCGGTTCAAATCCGGTCCCACGCATTTTCTGTCCGAACGCAGTGAGGGCGAAAACCGTTCAGAGCGGATTCTGAACCCTGCAAGTCGCGCGCAGCGAGCCACGTGAGCGAGCACGTCTTGCTCCGGTTCAAATCCAGTCCTACGCATAAACCGGCGCGAGTGAACACGAGCGCCGTGTTTTGTTGTCTGAGGATTTGAAGCAGGGAGTGAAGCGAACGTAGTGAGTGGAACGACCGAGGTTAAAATCCGGTTCCACGCATCTCTACACCCGCGCAGCCATGCGGTTTTTCGCCCGACACATCGACCATGTCAGGGAATCCAACGAACCCCAGCGACAATAGAATAGACGCCGATTTAGACCCCGGTCGGCACATCGTCATTGTCCCATCTGGCGCCAAAGAGTGGCTGTCTGAAAAGCAGTATGTGGACTATCACGGCTACCGTGAACAGTTCCTCAGGTAGCTAGTCGGTTCGGTTATTGCTGGGATCTCCATCACCGTCGCCAGCGCCGAGTGGATTCGCCTTCCCGTCACTCTTCTTTTATGCCAGTTTCTCGGCTATATTCGGAATTCTCTTCACCAGTATCCGAACCGCTGTTGCCGGATTAGCAATTGCTGCGAGTACGGGTAGCATGACACTCACGATCAGAAGTAGTCGTAGCACCGCCGTTCGTCGGTTTGTGTGTGTGGGATGTCATGACCTTCCTCGAGAATAGTTTCACAAGCCCTGGAGATAAATAATATAGACGATTTGATAGAAAGCTCACTTAAGGGGATACTCTCAACAAAAGGACCATTCAATCGCAGAGCGGTCGAAACCCGGAAGACGCTCAGTGACGCCGGTCTGGAAGGCGGACGAACCGCGAAACCCCCGTCGGCTCCGAGAGAACTACGGATACCAAAGAATTTCGCGCCTGTTGTGACGAACTCGACACCGAACTAGCGTAGAACCGACTTCCCCCGGACAAATACCTACGTTAGGGACGAATTGGAGAACAAAATTGAAACAAAACCCGAATTATGTAGACGAACACGAAACGCTTATGAGTGTTACCCGTCTTCGTTGAATCATAATGGCAAACGGTACGGTTGATTTCTTCAACGACACAGGCGGTTACGGCTTCATCACGACTGAGGACTCTGACGACGACGTGTTCTTCCACATGGAAGATGTCGGCGGCGAGGATCTGACGGAAGGAACTGAAATCGAGTTCGACATCGAACAGGCCCCCAAGGGCCCGCGCGCAACGAACGTCGTTCGCGCATAAACTGATACATCGTCGCCTCACGGCGACGCTTGCAACGCATCTTTTTTATCGACGCAACGTTCCGATAGCGCTTCGCTTCGAGCGTTTCTCTCGGTCAGTTTCTCCGTTCTCTCGTCCGAGGGTGCCGAACGGGACGGAATGACTTTCGAGCCGAATCTTCCCCGCGTCAGTAGCCACCTCTTTGCATCCCCGGCGTTGACTGTGTGTATGTCTCGGTACGAAGCCACCTTCGACATCAACTCGAAAAGCGACGCCAACGCCGTTCGCCGCCTCATCGACAGAATGTACGACACGCTCCGCGAGGAATCGCGTGAAATCTACCAGGGCGACACTTCCTCGAACGAGACGCTCGAACAGTTCAAGACGTTACGCGAGGCTGCGAGACGCCAATCGCCCGGCACGCTCACAATCGTCTACGAGCAAGCCGACGAATCATTCGACGATTGACTCGTCGAGACGGCGAACAAGCGGTCTCTCGAACGCAGAAACCGCCGTACAGCGACTGCTGAGGCGCCGTCGCCGGCTCCCCGCCGTAAGCGGGTTTTCTCCTCGCCCCCGACGAGTGAGGGAGCGACTTTTGAGCCGAGTCGGGGTCGAATCACCAAACGGCGGCAGGCACGCGCCACAACTTCTATAGGTGCTCCTTGAGAGGTATCGCTCAATGTCAATGCTGGCTGACTTCTTGAACGACCTCGTCGCCGACGTAGACGGCCTGTTTCTGTTCTCTCCGAGCAGTTCGTTCTACGAACGATTCGAGAACGTCGAGACCGGTCTCGTCGTCGTCGCGCCGCAGAACGCCGTCGACGCCGAGCAGTTCGTCGAACTGCCGCTGGAGTTCGAGAACGTCCGCGACCGCGTTCGCTTCGGCATCGAGGGTGCGATGGACGAGGGACTCGTCGACGGCGGCGACGTCATCGCCTGCGCGCTCGGGACGTTCGGCGAGGACAGCGACACGCTGATCCGGGTCCGCGCCGACGAGAAGATGCACTCGGGGATGTACGACCTGTTCACGAACTCGCGGGCGGACCCGAGCGTCATCCGCGACGTGTTCGAAGTCGCCATCGAACTCGGGAAGAAAGGCCAGAAAGGCAGCCCCGTCGGCGCGCTGTTCGTCGTCGGCGATGCCGGGAAGGTGATGAACAAATCCCGACCGCTCAGCTACAACCCCTTCGAGAAGAGCCACGTCCACGTCGGCGACCCCATCGTCAACGTGATGCTCAAGGAGTTCTCACGCCTCGACGGTGCGTTCGTCATCTCCGACTCGGGCAAAATCGTCTCCGCGTACCGCTACCTCGAACCCGGTGCGGAGGGCGTCGACATCCCGAAGGGTCTCGGTGCACGTCACATGGCGGGTGGCGCGATAACCCGCGACACGAACGCGACGGCCATCGTGCTCTCGGAGTCGGACGGGCTCGTCCGAGCGTTCAAAGGCGGTCGGTTGATACTCGAACTCGACCCGGAGGACTACTGAGATGCAACTGGAGGTGGGACAGATACTCAACGCGATTCGACCCCGGATCTGGCTCGCGCTCGGCGTGCTCGCGCTCGGTATCATGCTCAGTATCATCGTCGGAGCGGTCAACCGCCGCCTGCTCGAACGGGCGGGGCTGGCGGGCGTCATCGAGGGGACCGGATTCGAGCGCCTCGCGCAGGGTCTCGGCACCTCGACGATCTCCATCGTCTCGCAGCTCAGCACGTACTTTCTCATCGGTCTTACCATCGTCGTCGCGCTCACCGTCGCCGACGTCGGCTACACCGACACCTTCTGGACGCGTCTCGTGGCGTTTCTGCCCCGCCTGTTCGTCGCGCTGCTCATCCTCATCGGCGGCATCCTCGTCGGCGACAAGGTCGAATTGCTCGTTGCCGAACGCCTGCGCGGCGTCAAACTCCCCGAAATCGGTCTCATCCCAACGCTCGCGAAGTACAGCGTCTTCTATCTCGCCGTCCTCGTCGCGCTCAGCCAAGTGAACATCAACACGCTCGCGCTCGTCGTCCTCCTCGCCGCCTACGCGTTCGCGCTCGTCGCCTTCACCTCCCTTGCGTTCAAGGACATGCTCTCGTCGGCGGCGGCGGGCATCTACCTGCTGTTGAACCAACCGTACACCATCGGCGACGAGGTCCGCCTCGGCGACCAGTCCGGTATCGTCCAGGAGGTCGACATGCTCGTCACGCGCGTCGAAACCGACAACCGAGAGTACATCATCCCCAACCGCGCCGTCTTCGAAGAAGGCATCGTCCGCGTCTACGACTGACTGTCGTCTCCGGACTCACGCTCCTTCGATTCGTCTGACTCGTTCTCTTCTTTCGTCGCGTCGTCACCGACGCCGCTCCGCGAGACGATTTCCGCGGGCACCCCGGCGACCGTGGCCCCGGGCGGGACGTCGTCGGCGACGAGCGAGTTCGCCGCCACCTGCGCGCCCGCACCGATGCGAACGCCCGGCAGGACGACCGCACCGGCGCCGATCATCGCCCGTTCGCCGACGACGACCTCACCCGTTCGATACTCGTCTTGGAGGAACTCGTGGCAGAGAAGCGTCGCGTCGTAGCCGACGATGGCGTGGTCTTCGACCGTTACGAGATCGGGCCAGAACACGTCCGGCGTCGACTCCAACCCCCACGAGACGCCGTCGCCGACGGTGACGCCGATGCGTCGGAGGAGCCAGTTTTTGAGCCGAAGGCTCGGCGAAACGCGCGCGGCGACGATGGCAGCGTAGTTGCGAGCGACGACGAGCGGTGAGCGCGCGTCCGTCCACGACTGGAGGGAGTTGCGCGGTCCCGGCGTGGGATGTCTCGTGAGTCGGTCGTGCCGTGATTCTGCGTCCGTCACGGCGCGTGCTTTCGCTCGGCGGCTAATAAAGCGGTAGGAACATTCGGGTTATCGACCGACCGGTGCGCTCGAACACTCGGCCAGTCGGTCATTTAACCGTCCGACCAGTTGACCACTCGTCCGCTCAGACGCTCGTATCCTGTTCGGCGAACGAGAGGCACCAGTCGGCGCGGTCGGCGAGATGCCGACCGCCGACGGTCCACTGCGTCTCGTCTTCGGGGACCAACGGTCGAGCGACGACCGGCGTCGGGGACCCCCTGATCGACATCGGGAAGCGGTCGTTGCGGAAGAAGTTGAGCCGAGAGAGCACCGTCGGAGGAATGGTGTCTTCCGCGACGGCGACGGTGTCGACGTAGTCGTGGTCGTCGATTGCGACGCGGAGAAGACGGTCGAACGCCTCACTTTCGGCCTCCGCGTCGACTATTGGCAGCGCGTCGAGAATCTTTGTCGTCGTGATGCCGTGCGAAGCCTGCGTACAGGTGACGATGCTCGCGACGAGTTCGCCTTCGCGCTTGGCGGTGTACGCCACGGTGTCCCACTGCGGGTTCGCGAAACGCCAGTCGTAGAACGCCTCGGTCCGCGGGGCGTGGAGTCGCGGCGACACGGCGGATTCGTAGAGGGCGGCGAGGCGCTTCGACGGGATATCGGCGTGCCGCGTCACGGTCACCTCGTCGTCGCTTCTTCGGCGCGCGGCGGCGAGCGTCGCCGCGTCGCGTGCGCGGTAGCCAGCCGCCGAGAACGCGTCGGCGAGCGGTCCCATCCGCTTCGCGCGGTCGGATTTAAGGAACGCCGAGGGTTTCTGGATGCGGTACGCCGTCGCCACCTCGCCGACTTGGACCCAGCCGAGTTTGAGAAACGCGCCGATCGCCGCCTGGTTCGGGAAGTTGAAGATGAACGAGGGACCGGCGTCGGTATAGTGGTCGATGGCCGCCTCCGTGATGCGCGTCAGCAGGCCGTTGCGTCGGTGGTCGGGGTGGACCATCGCGTCTGCGGGCTGGAGGGCCGACACCGTCTCGCCGCCGCCGCAGATCTCGAAGGAGATGAACGGCTCGGCGCCAACGATTTCGCCGTCTTTCTCTGCGAGAAACATCCGAACCTCGTCGGTGTGCGGGCCGCCGTAGCGCCAGTTGAACCACTCGGGCGTGCGAGCTTTCTCGAACACTTCTTCGTACAGGTCGAGAAACTGGTCGCGGTCGGCTGGCTCGTACCGACGGACGACGTAGCCGTCTTCCGCCGGTGTCGCTTTACTTTGAGGCGATACGTGTCCCATGTGGCCTCGCATTTCACAGCTAACGGTTTTGTTATGTCCTCCGTACCGAACGTAAGCGGGTGCATGAACGGCGGGTTGGAACTCTCATCATCGGCCCGCCTCCGCCACGAAATCGTCCTCCCAGCCGGTTTATCAACCCCGTAACTGGGACATGTGGTCGACGCGCCGCTCGACCAATTCCGCGGTGCCGATGTCGTGGCGGATGCGGAGTCCATCGCCCGCCGCCGTGAGCGCGTCCGCCGCGACGGCTTCCGCTGCCGCGATGGTGTCGCCGAGACCGACGATGGCGAACGACCGGGACGTGCTCGTGTACAGTCCGTCCTCGCGCTCCTCGACGCTCGCGTAGAACAGTAGGCCGTCGCCGGCCCGCGTCACGCTCTCTTCGTCGACTTCGATTCGCGCGCCCGACTCGGGGTTGGTCGGGTAGCCCTCCGGCACAGCGTACTTGCACACCGTCGCCGTCGGCGCGAACTCAAGCGCGGGAAGGGGGTTGTCGTCGCGAGCGGAGACGAGCACGTCGAGGAACGGCGTCTCGAGTACGGGCAACGTGTTCATCGCCTCCGGGTCGCCGAACCGGGCGTTGAACTCGACGACGCGGACGCCGTCGGCCGTGAGCATGAACTGCCCGTAGAGAACGCCCCGGTAGTCGGGCAGCGCCGAGACGACGGACTCCAGAACGTCGACGGCCTCGTCGTAGTCGCCGTCGTCCATGAACGGCAGGAATCGCTCGGCGTCGCTGTAACTGCCCATCCCGCCGGTGTTCGGTCCCTCGTCGCCCTCGTAGGCGCGCTTGTGGTCCTGGACGGCGGGCGTCGGCCGAACCTCGCCGTTGGCGACAAACGCCTGCACGGTGAACTCCTCGCCGACGAACCGCTCCTCGATGACGACCTGTTCGTACTTCTCGGTGCGGAGGTACTTTTTCGCCTCCTCTTTGGTCACCTGGTCGCCGGTCACTTTCACGCCTTTCCCGCCGGTGAGGCCGGCGGGCTTGACTGCCACGTCGCCATCGTACTGGTCGATGTACGCGCAGGCTGCTTCGATGTCGTAGAACGTTTCGAAGTCGGGACAGCCGAGAACGTCGTTTTCGACCATGAACCGGCGCTGGAACGCCTTGTCCGTCTCGATGCGGGCGTCCATCTTCCGCGGGCCGAACGCGTAGACGCCGACGTTTTCGAGCGCGTCGACGACGCCCGCCGCGAGCGCGGATTCGGGACCGACGACGGCGAGCGTCGCCTCCACGTCCTCGGCGTAGTGGACGATGGCGTCGGCGTCCGCCTCGTCGACTCGCTCGAAGCCCTCGGCGAGCGCGTCGATACCGGGATTTCGGTTGCTCGCGCAGGCGTACAGGTCGCAGTCCTGGGCGAGCGACTGGGCGATTGCGTGTTCGCGGCCGCCTCCGCCGATGAGAAGCACCGTCTCCGTCATACGACGACGTGCTACGCACGAGAGTGTAAACCTTGTTGCTTCGCACGCCGCGGTGTATGCATTTTCGTGTATACTCTTCGAACGAGTCGACCGCCTACGTCAGGCGACGCTTTGTTCGCCGGAGCGCACGGCTTTTCCCTCTCGTGGCCCGTACAACACGTATGACCGACCCGACGGGCCGAAACCGCCTCGACGAGGAACAGTCGCCGTACCTCCGGCAGCACGCGGAAAACCCCGTCAACTGGCAGCCGTGGGACGACGCGGCGCTCTCGGCCGCCCGCGAGCGCGACGTGCCCATCTTCCTCTCCATCGGTTACTCCGCCTGCCACTGGTGTCACGTGATGGCCGACGAGAGCTTCGAAGACGACGCCGTCGCCGAACTGCTCAACGAGGAGTTCATCCCGGTCAAAGTCGACCGCGAGGAGCGGCCGGACCTCGACGGCGTCTACCAGAGCATCTGCCAGCTCGTCTCCGGGCGCGGCGGGTGGCCGCTCTCCGTCTGGCTCACCCCCGAGGGCAAACCGTTCTTCGTCGGCACCTACTTCCCGCCGGAGTCGCGTCAGGGGATGCCCGGCTTCCTCGACCTCCTGCGCGACCTCTCGCGGTCGTGGGAGGACGACCGCGAGAAGATCGAGAACCGCGCCGATCAGTGGACTGCGGCCGTCCGCGACGAGTTAGAGGATACCCCCGACTCACCGGGCGAGATGCCGGACGACGAACTGCTCGGCACGGCGGCGCAGGCAGCGCTTCGGAGCGCCGACCGCGAGTACGGCGGCTTCGGCAGCGGCGGCCCGAAGTTCCCCCAACCGACGCGCCTCGGCCTGTTGATGCAGACGTACGCTCGGACCGGTCGGGACCAGGCGCTCGCCGTCGTCACCGAGACGCTCGACGCGATGTCGACCGGCGGCCTGTACGACCACGTCGGCGGCGGCTTCCACCGCTACGCGACCGACCGCGACTGGACCGTCCCGCACTTTGAGAAGATGCTGTACGACAACGCCGAACTCCCGCGCGTCTACCTCGACGCCTACCGCCTCACCGGCCGCCCCCGCTACGCGACGGTAGCCCAGGAGACGCTCGCGTTCGTCGAGCGCGAACTCACCCACGACGAAGGAGGATTCTACAGCACGCTCGACGCGCAGAGCGAAGGCGAAGAGGGTAAGTTCTACGTGTGGACGCCCGAGGCGGTCCGCGACGCCGTCGACGACGAGACGACGGCCAACCTCGTCTGCGACCGCTACGGCATCACCGAGCGTGGGAACTTCGAGAACGGCACCACTGTCCTCACGCTCTCTGCTCGCATCGAGGAACTCGCCGAGGAGTACAACATCGACGAGGACGAGGTCGAAGAACGACTGTTGGACGCGCGAACGGCGCTGTACGATGCCCGTGAGGAGCGCGAACGCCCTGCCCGCGACGAGAAGATTCTCGCGGGGTGGAACGGACTGATGATATCGGCGTTCGCCGCGGGCACGCAGACTCTCGATCCGGCGCTCGCGGCGACGGGCGAGGCGGCGCTGTCGTTCGTCCGCGAACATCTCTGGGACGACGACGAGAAACGACTCTCGCGGCGGTTCAAGTCGGGCGACGTGAAGGGCCCGGGCTACCTCGAAGATTACGCGTTCCTCGCCCGCGGGGCGTTCGACCTGTATCAGGCGACCGGCGAGGTGGAACAGCTCTCGTTCGCGCTAGACCTCGCGCGGACCATCGAAGCCGAGTTCTGGGACGCCGAGGAGCAGACGCTCTACTTCACGCCCGAGAGCGGCGAGGCGCTCGTCGCCCGCCCGCAGGAGCGCCGCGACCAGTCAACGCCGTCGAGTCTCGGTGTCGCCGTCGACGTGTTGCTCGATCTGGACTACTTCGCGCCCGACGCCGAGTTCGGGCGTATCGCCGAGGAGGTGCTGGCGACGCACGCGAACCGCCTCCGCGGGAGTCCGCTCGAACACGGTTCGCTCGTGCTCGCGGCCGAGAAACACCGCCGAGGCGCGCTCGAACTCACCGTCGCGGCCGACAAACTGCCCGACGACTGGTGGGAGGTCCTCGCTGGGAGGTACCTCCCGGCGACGATTCTGACGCGCCGCCCCGAGACGGACGCCGAACTCGACTCGTGGCTCGAAACGCTCGGCGTCGACGAGGCGCCGCCCATCTGGGCCGGCCGCGAGGCCGTCGACGGCAACCCGACGGTGTACGCCTGCGAGAACTTCACCTGCTCGCCGCCGCAGACCGATATCCGGTCGGCGCTAGACTGGGCACTGGCGAACGAGAACTGAGCGACGCGTCGTTCGGGCGGTCGTGGACGACTTACGCGGTCTGTTCGACTTCTTCGAGTCGCTCACCGAGGTACGCCGTCGCCGGAACCGGCTCGTCTTCGACGTACCGCGCCACCTCTTCGCCGTCCTTCTCTACCACGATGGTCGGAATCAACTCGATGCCGTACTCCTCGACCTGCGGACCGCGCTTGCTGCCGTCGTCGTTCTTCTCGACGGGGAACTCCTTAATTCGCTCCTCGGGGACGCCCGCCTCCCGGAGCGCCGCGGCGAAGTCGGGTAGTTGGTGGCGACAGTCCTTGCACCAGTCGCCGCCCCAGACTTTGAACGTCAACCCATCCTGCCCGAGCGCGGCGACGGCGTCTTCGTAGCCCGCGGGACTCCACGTCGGGTTCGGCTCCATCGTGTTCAGTTCCATCGGCTGGTCGTTGGCGGTGGAGGGGTTTAATCGCCTCGCTGGCGGAGATTCTGCGCGCACGACCGCTCCAGGAACCCGGGCTGGTGATTCGTGCGGCGGAGACAGTGTCGAACGTTGCCGGTGTCCGCCAGCGGTTTACGTCACAATCGCTTACTTGACGCCAATGGACGCGAGCATCCTCGATACTATCGGCTCGCCGCTGGTACAACTCCAGTCGCCAGAGGGCGCGACGGTGGCGGCGAAGATAGAGTCGAAGAACCCCGGCGGTTCGGCGAAGGACCGGCCGGCGCTGGCGATGGTCGAGGCCGCAGAGCGCGACGGAACGCTCTCGCCCGGCGACGAACTCGTCGAACCAACGAGCGGGAACACGGGTATCGGTCTGGCGGTCGTCGCCGCCGCGAAAGGCTACGACATCACTATCGTGATGCCAAAGTCGAAGTCGCCCGAGCGCCGCCGGATTATGAAAGCCTACGGCGCGAGCCTCGAACTCGTCGACGGCGACATCTCCGACGCGAAGGCGCGCGCCGACGAACTCGAAGCCGAAGGCAGGATGGTCCAGCTCCGCCAGTTCGAGAACGAGGCGAACCCGGAGGCGCACTACCGCACGACGGCCGAGGAGATTCTTGAACAGGTCGAGGGCCGCGAGGTCGACGCGCTCGTCGCCGGCGTCGGCACCGGCGGCACCCTGTCGGGCCTCGGCCGCCGCCTCCGCGAGGAGTTCCCCGCGATGGAGGTCGTCGCGGTCGAACCCGAAGACAGCGCCGTCCTCTCCGGCAGAGAGCCGGAGGGCGACAGCTTTCAAGGGATGGGTCCGGGCTTCATTAGCCCGAACCTCGACACCGACCTTCTGGACGACGTGATAACCGTCTCGCTCGACGACGCCGAGGCCGAGTGTCGCCGCCTCGCCCGTGAAGAGGGAATCTTGGTCGGTCAGTCGAGCGGCGCGTCGAATCTCGCCGCCCAGCAGGTCGCCGAGCGCCTCGCGCGACCCGACCTGAACTGTCCGGAGGTTCCGGACGCGGTGACGCAGCGCATCGAGGCGGACGGCGGGACCGCGGCCCCCACCGACTACGACGACTGCCCGCTCGTGGTCACCGTCTTCTGGGACAGCGGCGAGCGCTACATGTCGACGGGGATGTTCGACGGTGGACCCCGCGCCACCGACGGTGGGTCGCCGTAACCTCCCACCTCTCTGTCTCACGTTTCCCTACTCCGACGACAACCGCCACAGCGTCGAGGAGTACTCCTTGCCGGGTTCCGGGCCGCCGGAGACGGCGTACAACTGGCCGTCGATGGCCGCGACGCCGAGTCCGTGTCTCCCCTCCGGCATGTCGGGATACTGCTCCCACGAGTTGCTCTCGGGGTCGTACCCTTCGACGGTCGCCTGCGTCCCCTCGGGTTTCTCGCCGCCAAGGACGAACACCTTGCCGCCCATCGCCGCGCCGTTGACGCCGCCACGCTCGGAGGGCATCGGCGTCAACTCCGTCCACTCGTTGCTCCGGGGGTCGTACGATTCGTTGGCGCTCAGCTCCTCGCCGAACTCCCTGCGACCGCCCACGACGTACAGCTTGCCACCGACCGCACCCGAGGTGAGGTGGTTTCGAGCCGTCGGCATGTCCGGTCCCTTCGACCACTCGTCCGCTTTCGGGTCGTAGATTTCGAGCGTCGCTTTCACCCCGCCGACGATACCACCTTTCGTGTAGCCGCCGGCGACGTACGTCTTCCCGCCGACGAGTTCGGCCGTCGGCGCGCCGCGCCCCGTCGGCATCCGCGCTCGCTCCGCCCACGAGTCGCTCTCGGGGTCGTACGCGTACGTCGTCGCCACCGACTTTTCGGCCTCCGTGTATCCCCCGAAGACGAGGATCCGTCCTCGATGGGCGACTGCCTTGACGTGGTGTAGCGCCCGCGGCAGCGCCGCGGCGCTCCGCCAAGAGTCCTCCTCTGGGTTGTAGACGGCCACCGCGCCGGTGACGCCGTCGGGGACGTAGCCGCCGATGACGTACAGTTCACCGTTCAGCGCGACGGCTTCGACTTCCGTCCGCTCTGGTCCCGGCATCGGCGTCAGTTCGGTCCAACGCAGCTCTCCCGCGCTCGCTGTCTCCTGAGTCGGCGCGTTGGTTTGTGCCGGTTGGTCGGACTGTCCCGACCCGTCGGTCCCGTCCGGTTTGTCGGACTGCGCGCCCGTCGCTCCCGAGGCGTCGTCCCGATTAGTGCACCCGGCGAGCGCGACGGCAGCCACCGCTGTACCGCGTCGGATGAATTCTCGTCTGTTCGTGCTCACAGTTTGCTCTCGACACTCGTACAGCGAAACCACCCAAGGTTATGTCGCGCTTACTGGCCGCTTTCGCCGCAGAACTCGCCGGTTGGCTCCGACTCCGACGAGCTGCCGTACCGGTTCGGGCGCTCGACTGCTCGGCTTCGGACTACTCGCCGAACTCGGATTCGGTCACGCGAACCCTCAGCGTCTCGTCCACGTCGTAGAGGTCGTAGTCGGGGACCCGTCCGTCGACACGCGCGAGGTACATCGGGTCGAGCAGTTCGTCGTCGTCGACGCCGTACACTTTCAGGTAGCGGTCGGTCTCCTCGGGTCGGATATCGCCCTCGCGGACGGCCGTCGCGAGTTTCCGCGAGAGCCACTCCGTCTCGCTGATGCTCGGCGATTTGACCAGCGCGTCGTCGGCGAAGCGCACGAGGTACCAGTTGAGGTCGTTGAGCAGCGAGACAGCCGCGCCGACGCTCACCGTCTCCAGTTCGAGGCTGTTGCGGTACGGTTCGTGGAGGTCGTACGTCGCGAGCGCCGCCCGCGCAGTCTCCCGCGATAGCAGTTCGTACCGGAGGTTTACCTCGGGCGCGCCGATTAGACAAACCCGCGTCACGGCTGTAGGTACCCCGTGACGGCTATAGGGATTCCGGTCCCAGCTCCGGCCGTTCCGGGTCCCGTCTCGGTTCGACCTCGACCACGCGCGCCTCCCGCGCCGCGTCCTCGGCCCGCGACAACAGAGCCTCCGGCTCCGCCGCCTCTACGTCCGCGAGCGCGGCGTTCGTCTCCGGGCGCGACGGCGCGACGCGCTCGCAGCCTACGGGAAGCGTCGAATCGTCGTACGTTCCGATTCGCCGCGCCTGCGCGACGATGTCGGATTTGTCGCGCGTCAGAAGCGGCCGATACACCGGAACTGTGGTCACCGCGTCCGTGACGGCGAAGTTCGGTCCGGTCTGACTCGACTTCTGTCCGAGCGACTCGCCGGTGACGACGGCGTGCGCGCCCAGTTCCTTCGCCACCGTCTCGCCGATTCTGAGCATCGTCCGGCGGAGCGAGAGCATCCGCGTCGCCCCGACTTCGGCGGCGAGTTCGGCCACGAGGCCGCCCGCCGGGACGACTCGCGGACGAACGTCGAATTCGGGCGCGAACGCCGCGAGGCGGCGCATCGTCGACACCGCCCGAGCCTCGTGGTCCGGCCCGCCAAACTCCCCGAGGTCGACGTAGACGGGGACGACGACGCAGCCGCGTTTCATCACCTCCCACGCCGCGACGGGCGAGTCGATACCGCCGCTGACGAGCGCCACCGCCTTGCCTTGCGTGCCGAGCGGGAGGCCGCCGGGTCCGCCACGCTCATTCGTCGAGACGAACGCCTCGTCCTCCCGCGCTTCGATCCGGTAGGTCACGTCGGGATCGTCGAGGTCGACCGACGCGCCGGTTCGCTCCTCGACGGCCGCGCCGCCGACGCGTTCGAGTTCCCGACTGCCGAAGTCGTGCGCCGACTTCGCTCCGGCGCGAGAGACGCGGACAGCGAACGATCTTTCTTCCGTTTGTTCGCCCGCAAGCGACTCCAGCACGCCGACGAGCGTCTCTCGGTCGGGTGCGCAGGTGACCGCAGGTCGGGCGGTGACGACGCCGAAGGTGTCGGTGGCGGCGTCGGTGGCGGCCTCCACCTGCTCGGGATTTCGGAGGTGAATCAGCGGCCGCGACCATCGGCGCTCCACCTCGGCGTCGACGCCGCGGGCGTCGAGCATCGCCGCGAGGTTCGAGACGAGCGTCCGCTCCATCCGGCCGCGGACTTTCGAACTCTTGGTGCCGATTTCGCCGTAGGAGACGACGACGGTGTCGCGTTCGAGGGCCACGGGTTCCACTACCGGAGGCTATCCGGTCGGAGGATAAGAGGGTTCGCACCTCGAGTTCCCCGTCTGTCGCCGCCGAGTCAGGTCCGTTACGTCACGGCGAGGCCGACGCCCGCCGCGACCAGCGTCACCCCGAGGACGGCCTTCAGGCGTGACGCGTCGACTCGGTGGGCGACCCGCCAACCGACGACGACGCCGACGAGCTCCGGAACCCCGACGAGGGCGACCAGGGGCAGCGAGATGGCCCCCTGCGTCACATACGTCGCTGCCGCGAACGCCGAGAGAAACACCGACTGCACCTGCGCGACGGCGAGCGCGTCAAGCATCGTGACCCCGAGGAGTACCAACACCGGCACGGTGACGACCGGTCCGCCGACCCCGAGCAGCCCGCAGAGAACGCCGATGGCGAACGCGAGGGCGGCGAAGACGGACGCGCCCGCTGGGAGGTCGGGGTCGACCGACCACTTCGCGCCGAGTGATCGTCGCTCGCGGTAGACGATGCTCGTCCCGACGAGCACGGTGAACCCGGTCAGCAGCGATCCAAATGCGGCTGTTGAGAGGGCTGCGTTCGCGAGCGCACCGACCACCGCGCCGACTACACTCGGCACCGTGACGATGGTCGCGAGCCGCTTCCCCGCCCGCGTCCGTAACTCGCCGGACCGGTAGTAGGTGTAACTCCCGAGAAGCCCTGTGACGACGAACGTCGTCAGCGCCGTTCCCGCCACGGTCGACGATGGGACGTCCGTGAACGCGAACAGCGCGACGGTAACGAAGACGCCGCCGGGCCCGACGGCGGTGATACCGATCCCTGACAGAAACGCGACGCCGACCAGGAGAACCAGCGTCGAAGTAGAGAGCATATATTCTCTGTGTTCAGATTCCGCCGGTGGTCAGCGTGTCGATGAACCCCGGCAGCGACGTGGCGGCGAGGTAAATCGAGAGCAGCACGAGCATCGCGTTCACCAGTGCCAAGCGGAGGCTATTCTTGTGCTCGCCCATCGTCTCCCGGTCGTTGACTGCCCAGAACAGCAACGCCGCGGCGATCGGGAGGCTGATGATGCCGTTGTACGCCGGAAAGAGGATTATCATGTCGATGACGCTGAGTCCGGCGAACTGGTGGACCAGCGGCGAGAGGCAGCCGATGCCGACGCCGACAACGTAGATGAGCTTGAACTCCCGACTGCTGGGGGTCGCGCTTCGGCCGCGAGCGTGTTGGACCAGGTACGACGGCGTCCACATTATCGGAATGATACTGTTGAACGCGGCGGCGATCGTCCCGAAAAGGAAGACGAACATCGCCCACCGGCCGAGCACGTCCGCGAGCGCTCGCCCTGGCGTGATGAACGTGTCGAGGTTCGTGTACCCTGCCGGGCGGAGCACCGCCGCCGCGACAACGAGGATGGCGATCGTAGTGACGCCGCCGACGAGATACCCCAGTCCGAGATCGCGGCGAACGGCCGGTAGGTCCGAGGCTCCTGTCCACCCCTTCTCGCCGACTAGATTCGATTCGAGAAAGAAGTTCGGCCACAGCGCCGTCGTTCCGACGATGGCGGCCGCGAGCGTCAGCGACCCGCCGGGAATCGACGGCACGAACCCGGACGCGATACCGGTCACCGAGGGCGCGCTCACGCCGGCGACGGTCACGTAGACGACGAGCAGTCCGAGCATCATCGCCGTCATGACGCGCTCGATTCCTTCGTAGTCCAAGACTCCGACTAAGATGGCGAGAACGCCGGTGACCACCGCGAGCGGTTGCCATCCGACAGCGCCGTCGAGGAGAATCGAGAGCCCCATTCCGACGGCCGCCGTGAGTTCGAGCGCCCACGCGACACATCCCGCCGAGAGAAGCACAGCCAGCAGTGTCGAGCTCGTTTTCCCCAGTTTGCGTCGGGCGAACTCCATCAAGGGTACACCGAAGATACCCAGACGTGCGCTCATGTCCTGCCCGATGAAACCGATGAGTGCACCACCGACGACGGCCCAGATGAGCGCGTACCCGAACTTGACTCCGGCCTGACTCGCGATAAACACTGAGCCGGAGCCGAAGTAACTAGCAACCATCACGAACGCGAGACCGTACTTCTGGAAGAACCCCTTCGCCGTACTCCGGAGTCCACCAGTGTATGATCCGAATGACATTTGTTGAGAACCGAGTATCTGCGTCGAACGAACTTTTCGGCACGATAACAGTCCGGATTCAGAGGGATTGTTCTGGTGCTTGTCAAAGAAAGCACGATGTTGAGTCGGCGCTGACGGTGCGTTCGAAGGGCGGTGAGGCGACTGCGCAGTCGGAGGCCGTTGCGGTCGGCAGCGGCGAGAAATCCGCGAGAAGAGACCACCGAGAAACGAACCGCGCTCAGAACGTCGAGATGTCGCCTTTGATGACCGATCGAGTGACATCGGTCACGTCGGCGAGTTCGCGGTCCACGATGGTTTCGACTTCGTCGCGAATCTCGTCGATGTCGACGCCCTCGTCGGTGACGACCTGCGCGTCCGCGACGTGGGGGTGGTCGATGGGGCGGCCGATCTGCGAGAGGAGTCGGACCTGCAGGTCGCGGATGCCGTCGACTTCGTCGACGACGCTCTCTGCGATTTCCGTCGATAGTAGGTTGTATATCTTCCCGATGTGGTTGACGGGGTTCTTTCCGCTCGTCGCCTCCATGCTCATCGGGCGGTTCGGCGTGATGAGACCGTTGGCGCGGTTCCCGCGGCCAACGGAGCCGTCGTCACCCTGCTCAGCGCTCGTGCCGGTCGTCGTGAGGTAGATGGAGCCGTCCTCGTAGTCGTCGGCGGTGTTGACCTCGACGTTCACCTCGCGGTCGGTGCGCTCGCGCGCGAGACCGGCGACGAACTCCTGAACCCGGGTGACCGCGGCGTCGTAGGCGTCGAGATCGGCGACGTACGAGTCGACCATCGCGGCGGCGACGGTGATGTCTATCCGGTCGCCCTCACGCTTACCCATTATCTTCACGTCGGGACCGAGTTCGGGGTGGTCGGCGGCGTACGCGCCGTTGAGTTCGCGCTCGGCGGCGAGCACTATCTCCTCGGTTTCGGTCAGCGGCGCGTGACCGACGCCGAAACTCGTGTCGTTGGCCATCGGCACCTGTACCTCCTCCTCGCCGAACACGTCCTGCAGGTCGCCGGAGCCTTCGCCGAGTTTCACGTCGACGACGACGTCGCGGCCGTACTCCAGTTCCGGGATGTTCTCGTCGAGATACTCGCGGGCGGCAGACAGCGCCGTCGACCCGACGGGCAGTTTCTGGCCGTCGTACTCCTTGGTCGCGCGGCCGACGATGAGAATGTAGATGGGTTCGATGACCTCGCCGCCGCCGAAGGCGGGCGCGGCGGTTCCGGCGACCAACTGCGTCTCGTCGGTGTTGTAGTGGAGCACCTTGCCGACGCGGTCGAGATACAACTGGGAGAGCGCCCGCGAGACGCTCTCGGCGATGCCGTCACAGATGGAGTCCGGGTGACCGATACCTTTCCGCTCGACGATTTCGACTTCCTGGTCCTCGACTGCGAGTCGGTCGATTCCCTCGACTCGAATGTTCCGGTCGCTCATTGTTCGGCGTTCTTCGCGGCAGATGCTATAACTTGCGGTAGTAATCGGGTGTGGTCGTTATTATCGCGGTGTCGGCGGGCGACGAGGTTTGCCGAGTCGCTCGTCGCTCGCGCTCCGCGACTCTCCACTTCCTCCCGTCACCGCTTGATTCGCGGGTCGACGAGCGGGTACACCGTATCCTGCACGAGATTGCTCACGACGCCGACGATGACGACGAGAAACGTCGTTCCCAACAGAAGGGGCAGGTCGCGCTGGAAGATGGCGTCGTAGCTCAGCGTCCCGAGACCCGGAATTCCAAAAACGTACTCGACGACGTAGACGCTCACGACGACGATGCCGAGCAGATCCGAGAAGAACAGGGTCAGAAGCGGAACCGCCGCGTTCCGCAGCACGTGCTTGATCGTGCGGCGCGGACCGACGCCCATCGACCGCAGTAGCCGCACGAACGTCGCGTTCAGGTGGATGACGCTCTGCGAGCGGGCGTGCTGTAACTGTCCGGCGGTCAGCCCCGACGCGAACACCGCCGTCGGCAACACGTACCGCCTGAGGTTCTGCTCGGTCAGCGCGCCGTCGGCGAGCGAAAACCCCGTGCTATCCCACCCAAACGCCGGACCGACGAGCAGCAGCAACACGAGCGCCAGCCAGAACGACGGCACGCCGAAGGCGAGGTACGCCAGCAGCGTCACCACCCTGTCGACGAGACTGTTGTGTCGAAACGCGGCGAACACGCCGCCGGAGACGCCGACGGTGACGCTAACGAGGACGCCCGGGATGAGATACAAAAGCGTGTACGGCGCGCGCTCGGCGATGAGCGTCGTCACCGGTGCACCCATGCTGTGCGAGCGTCCCCAGTCCAGCGTCACGATGTCGGTCATCCACTTCACGTACCGCTCACCGAGCGGGTCGTCGAGGTTCCGCGACGCCCGATACGCGTCGACGGCGGCTTGCTGGGCCTCCGCGTCGCCGCCGCTGGCGGCGACTCCCCACCGCACCGCGGCGACGTTCGGGTCCGAGGTGAGCGAGATAACCGCGAACGTGAGCGAGACGACGAGGTATACCGTGAAGAGGGCGAACGCGACTCGCGCGGCAACTCTCGGCCAGTCAGCCATCGCTCTCGCTTCGAGAGCTGCCATCTGCGAGACGTTTGCCGGGAACCAGTCGCATCTCTCTGTCCAAATCGTTCAGCATAGTTTATGACTCTTGCGTCGACAACTCCCTGACATGCCCCCCAGCGACGACCCGTCGGATGTCACGCAGTCCTCGCACGTTCGGGGTGTCTTCTCGCGGGGGCGGTCCGTCGACGTGCCGCGCCGTCTCCGGCTGTTCGTCGCCGCCGTTATCTCGTTCGTCGGCGTCTACGCCTACGATTTACTGGTGCACCCCTCCGACTCGCCGCTCGTCGCCGACTGGCGCCCCACGGTGGTCGACCTCCTCTTTGCGGTCTCGCTCGTCGGGTTCGCGCTGTTCGTCGTTGCGCCGCTGTGGACCGACCGCGAGCGAACAGCGCGGTACTGGCGTCGACTCCACCAGAACCGCCTCGCCGTCGCGAGTTTCGCGTATCTGGTCGTCGTCTTCGTTCTGGGTCTCGTCGGCCCCTTGCTGTTCGAGTCGGCCGCGGACCCCACCCGAACGTTCCAACCACCGGTCGGAGTCGGTGCATCGCGCTACGTCGTCCCGAACTGCGTCGGACCGACGACCGATGCACTCTGTTACGGATCGCTTCGACATCCGCTCGGGACGGGTCCCTACGGCAGAGACATGTTCGCACTCGTCGTCGAAGGGATGCGTGTCGCCGTCGTCATCGGTTTCGTCACGTCGATGTTCGTCGTCCCCATCGCCACCGTCGTCGGCGTGGCGTCGGGCTATCTCGGCGGATGGGTCGACACGCTGACGATGCGGTACGTCGATATCCAGCAGACGCTTCCCGCGTTCGTCGTCTACCTCATCGCAATCTACGTCTTCGGCCGGAGTCTCTTCCTGTTCCTTCTCGTGTTCGGCCTGCTGGGGTGGGGTGGTGTCGCCCGCGTCGTCCGCAGCGAGGTGTTGTCGCTGCGCGAGGAACCGTTCGTCACCGCCGCTCGCAGCGCCGGCGTGAGGCGGTGGAACGTCGTCCGGAACCACATCCTCCCGCACGTCCGCGAGACTGTCGTCGTCGCGGCGACGCGGCAGATTCCCCTGCTGGTTCTCGTCGAGGCGGCGCTCTCGTTCATGAACCTCAACGACATGAGCCTGCTCTCGTGGGGCGAGACCATCGCGCGCGGCACGCAGGGCGTTCCCACGGTGACGTGGTGGATTTCGACCGTGCCCGTGGCGTTTCTGACGCTCACCGTCGTCGCGCTCAGCGTCTTCGGCGACGCGCTACAGGACGTTCTCGACGCTTGAGATCGGACGAGGATTCACTCCCGCTTCGCGAGCAACAAGCCGAGATACGAGGTTCGAATCTGTTCGTCGGGGTCTAAGCCCAACTGTCGAAGCACCGCCGCCGCCCCCTCGCGCACCGTTTCGAGTTCCGACTCCTCGGCCTCTCGTTCGACTTCGACGAACTCGCCGAGGCCCGCTACGTCGTCGAGAACGACCGTGTACTCGTCGACGCGGAAGTACTCCCGCTCCTTCTCGACGACCGCCGCCGGTTCGAAGCCCAGTCCCCCGAGCACACCCGCCATCGTCTCCCCGTCGTCGACACCCGTCTCAAACTCCTCGCGCGTCTTCGACTCGCGCTCGACGAGCGGTCCCTTGTAGGTCACTTTCGCCGTCTCCGCGGCGTCCTCGTCGACCACGGCGTCGGTGCGACGCTCCCGGCGGATGCGGAGTGCCTCGTCGGTCTCCGCGAAGTCGCGATGCGGCGCGTCGTAGTACGTGTCTGCCTGCGCGACGCCGCCGAGTTCCTTCGCGTCGAGCGCTTCGAGTCGTTCCCGAACGTCGTCGTGGTCGGCGCGAACTTTCAGTTCGACTTCGTACATGGGCGAAAATCGACGGTTCGACTCAAAAGCGTGGCTGTCGGCGGCGTCTCTCGTCCTTTCGCTCCTTGTGGCGCACCCGTCGCCTATCGCTGACGCGGCGACTGTGACGCCGTCACAACCCTCACGCCACGGAGGCTGTCGGTTCCGTGGGTACGAAACGTGATTCTTATAGGGCGCACGGGAGACGTAGCCTACATGAGCGATGATCAACAGGCGGAATCGGCCGACGAGCCGGTAGACGCCGACACACCCGAGGACGTTGAGGACACCGACGCGGAGACCGAGGAGAGCTCCGGAGTACAGGACGGCGACTTCGTCCGCCTGGCCTACACTGTCCGAACGAAAGACGACGGCACCGTCGTCGACACCACGAGCCAGGAAGTGGCCGAAGAGGCCGAAATCGACACCGAGAACTACGACTTCGAACCGCGCGTCGTCATCGTCGGCGCGGGTCACGTGTTCGAGGCCGTCGACGACGAACTCATCGGCAAGGAAGTCGGCGACGAGGGCACCGTCGACGTGCCCGCCGCCGAAGCGTTCGGCGAGTACGACTCCGACAACGTCCGCACGGTGAGCGCGGACAAAATCTCCGAGGACGACCGTTACCCCGGCGCGCACGTCAACGTCGACGGCGAACAGGGCCACATCGAGACCATCATCGGCGGCCGCGCCCGCATCGACTTCAACCACCCGCTCGCGGGCGACGACCTCGAGTACGAGTACGAGATTCTCGACGTCGTCGACGACCGCGAGGAGCAGGCGAAAGGGCTGCTCGGCATGTACCTCCAGCAGAGCCCCGAGCTCTGGATTCAGACCGACGAGGTCGAAGAGGAGATGCCGCTCGAAGGCGGCGACGACGTCGACCCCGAGGAAGCTGAGACCGAGACGGTCACCGAGGAGAAGGAGACGCTGTACATCGAGGCCACGCCGCAGATGACGATGAACCAGCAGTGGATGTTCTCGAAGCAGCAGATCGCCCAGGACGTGATGAACCGTCTCGACATCGACCGCGTCATCGTTCAGGAGACCATCGACGGGATGGGCGGCATGGGCGGTATGATGGGTGGCATGGGCGGTATGGGCGCCGGCGACATCGAGGACGCACTCGACGACGTTGATGTCGACGCCGACGAAATCGTCGACGAACTCGAAGCCGAAGGCGACGACGGTCACGATCACGACCACGACCACGACCACTAACCGCGCTGCCCGTCGCGAATCCCCGATTTCTTTACTCCCGACGCGTCACTGGCGAGCATGAACGTTCCCGACGACCTGAAAGTCGCCGCCGTCGCTTCGGGGTGTGCCGTCGGTCTCTCGCTGCTGCTCCGCTACGGTCTCGGCGTCGACGCGAGCCTCTTCGTGCGCCTCCTGCCGATTTTCGTCTATTTCGTCTACCTGTTCTCGAAGGACGCGCTCTCGGAGACGGCGCTCGGAGAACCGCCGACGTGGTACGCCGTGACCGTCACGGTGACGGTGGCGACGCTGATATTCTACGCGCTATAGCTCTGCCGCGACGAGTTCGACTCAGGCGATGTCGCGGCTGGTGTCGATGGTGACCTCTTCGGTCAGGCGGAGTTTGATCGTTTCCTCCAGCGCCCGCCCGCCGCGGAACTTCGGAATCGCCAGCCGATTCTCGATTTCGGAGCCTTTCACCTGCGTCTGCAGCTCGAAGACGGCGTCGGACATGTGTTCGGTCATGTCCCGGTTGTCGGGCACCGCCCGGCCGTTGAGCGCGTGCAACACGGCGATGCCGCCGGTGTTCATCACGTGCGTCTGCAGTTCGTTGAGGAAGTTCCGGTAGCGCGTCGGTTCCGTGCGCTCCAGTACGTCCACGACGTCGACGATGAGGTTCGCTCCCTCCGGGAGCGCCTGAACCAGTCGGTTCGCGTGGTCCAGCGCCGCGTCGCCGCCGATGTCGCGCACCGTCGGACGTCCGACTTTGGTCCTCACCCGGTCGAGTGCGTCCTGTACCGCCTGGTCGGAGCGGACCGTCGTCAGGTACAGCGTGCCGCGCGTCGACGTGAGTTCGTACAGCAACAGCTCCGACTGACTCGCCGGCGTCGCCGCGAGCGTGACGATGCTTCCGGCCGGGATACCGCCGCCTAGCTGGCGGTCGAGTACCGTGATACCGGTCGGAAGCCTATTTGCCATACTCTCTCACTGGCACGAATCATAATATGTCTTGCTCACGAGAGAGCGCGCTGGCCGAGCGGGCGTACGCCGCTCGTCCGCCGTCCGTCGGACGGCCGACCTTCTTCGGATTCTCGCGTTCCGGCACCGCCGCGACGACGGGGCAGTCGAGTAACTCCGAGACGCCCGCTGGGGCAAGGCGCGTCCGGTTGAGGACGACGCCGACCACGCGCGTTCCGAGCGCGCGCGCATCGCCGCGGTCTTCGCCGTGTCGCGCAGCGCGGGCGCGCAGAGCGTCGTCACCAACACCGCTGCGTCGGCGACGCGCAGCGGACCCGCGGCGTCGGGTCCCGCCCCCACCGGGCAGTCGACGAGCGTCGTCGTGTCCATCGATTTGACGCGAGGGAGTTGCGTCGCTGTGTCGCCGTCGGGACCGCTGGGCGCGGCCGGGAGGACGGATAGCTCACACGACGACTCGTGCGCAGTCGACAGCGGGTCGCCGCTCACGTCGGCAACCGTCGTTTCGCGAGGCACGCCTGCGAGTGCGTGGAGGTTCGGCATATCCCGGTCGGCGTCGACGACGAGCACCTCGCCGTCGAGCGCCGCCGCCACCCCGAGCGTCGTCGTCGTCTTTCCACACCCACCTTTCCCGCCAGCAATTGCGAGCATGGCGACTCTGGCCGCGCTCTCGGATTTGAACGTTCGGGCGGCGGCGCGGATGTGGTGGCGTCGCGGTGCTGAGAGTGGGCGGTGTTGGAGGTAGTGGGCGGTGCGGAAGGCGGATGCGGTGCGGAAATCGAGACCCTCGCTGTACCGCGAGCGGGGCCGTGAGGCCGAGCGAGCAGGCTGAGGAACGAACGGAGTCGCCGCGAACGAAGTGAGTGACGAATGCTTTTGGTCCAGCTTTTACCGAGCGGACGGCGAAGCCGTCCGCGCAGCGTAAATGGTGGGTGCTTAGTCGTGACAGCAACCGCCGGCTTCGCCGCCGAAGTCGACGGCGAGCGTTTCGGAGATCGCCTCGTTGATCTCTTCGAGACGGTCCTGCAGGCGGTCCTGCGCTTCCAGATACTCGGCCATCGTTGGCAGCGAGTGGAGTTCCTGCTGGGCGCGCTGAACTTTCTGTAACTGCTGCTGGTTCGCCTCGCCCATCTGGCGGGCGACCATGAACTCCTCGCGGAGCTGTTCGAACTCCGAAATCTGCTGTTGGACTTCTTCGTCGTCCTCGACTGCGGCTTTCGCCTCCTCGAACGCTTCGTACTCGGGGAGGGCCGCGATAGCGTCGCCGAGTTCGCGGCCGAGTTCGTCCGTTCGCGCCGTCTCGATGCTCATGGCCGCGCTTGGGCCCGAAGCGGTTTAGGCTTGCCGAATTTGGGTATCGACGTCCGTCTCTCCCCTTATCTCTCGTCGCCGAGGACCGCGCGGAGTTCGTCGTACACCTCGTGCCGGTTCGTCCCCTCCCACTGGTTCGACGCGGGCCAGAGATCGTATCCGTCGACCTCGCGCCGCGGTGCGAGGTGGACGTGGAAATGCGGAACAGACTGCTGGGCGGCCTCGCCGCTGGCGTGCAGCAGATTGACACCTGCGTAACCCGCTGTCTGCAGGCGGTGGGCGGCGCTCTGGGCGTGTTGGACGACGCCCGAGAGAACTTCCTCGGGGATATCGAAGAGATTCCGGTAGTGGTCGCGCGTGACGACGAGCACGTGGCCGGGCGTCTCCGGCGTTCGAGGCACGACGACGAGTGACTCGGACCGCTCGTCGAGGACGACGCCGGGGTCGTCGCCGTCGACGATAGCACAGAACGGACAGCTCATCGCCCCAACGATTCGGAGGTGAGTAGTTTACTGTTGCGGGACCTGTCGCTCGACAAACGAGACGAGTTCGTCGAGTTCGTCGCGCCCGACGCCGTGACCGGCCTCGTACACCGAGAACGAGACGTCTGCACCGAGTTCTTCCAGCCGTTCTGCGGCCGCCTCGGCCCGCTGTGCGGGGATTATCTGGTCGGAACTACCCGCGCCGACGAACACCGGCTTTCCGGTGAGATTCGGGGGTTCGAGGTCCGCGTGCGACTCGGCGAGGTAGCCGTGGAGCGCGACGACCCACGCGAACCGGTCGGGATTTTCCAACAGCAGCGCGAGACTCGTAATCGACCCCTGGCTGAACCCGAACAGTCCGAGGTTCCCCGTGTCGAGGTCGTACGCCTCGACGGCGGCGTCGATGCTCTCCGAGACCAGATCTATACTCCGGCGGAACTCTTCGGCGTGCGGTTGACTCCGGTGGAGACCGCCTGCGGACATATCGAGTTCGTACCACGTGTACCCGCCGCGGTACTGCTCTGCAGCACCGCGAGCCTCCGCCTCACTCTGCTCGGCGGAGACACCCATCAGCCGGTCCGGAGCGCGTAAGCTGACGACGTGCAGCGTGTCGGGCAACTGTCGGGCGATGGGGAGCAGGTCCTCTTCGTCGGCACCGCGACCGTGGAGGACGAAGACGGCGGGCGCGGGACTGTCGCTCGACGATTCGGGTTCGACGTGTACGTGTTCCAACGGAATGTTGGCCATCGAGCCGACCTATGCACGCGCCGCCCTTCAATCGGGGAGTGACGCGTACGTAACCGGTCGCCACCTCTCGGGGACGCCTCGGCGAGACTTTCGCGACAGTTTAGCTGACGCCGAGCACCCTCCCGCAGCTCTTGCAGCGCCAGAGGTCTTTCGTCCCCGCGCCGAGAATCACGCGCGGCGGGTCCACGGCGTCGTCGAGTTCGAGATCAGCGACTTCGTGTTCGTGCTCGACGTCGTCGGTCGTCTCGATGCCTGCCCCGCAGTCTGGACACTGAACTGGTTCGGTGGACATGTGACTACTACGACATGCGTGCTCATGATATCCACGGTGTCTGGTGCCACTGCCGAACATCCGTCGTAGTCGACCGCGCGGGTAAGCGTACCGCAGCGACTGCGCTCGAACCACAGAAACGCCGAGGTTAAACGTCCCGACGCGCAAGAGTGGCCAATGAGCCAGGACGCCTACTCCGAGGGGGACCTCCGGAACACAGGCATGGCCCTCCGCCACGACCGCGAGTGGGACTACGAACTCGAACGCATCATCGACGAAATCGAGAAACGCGACGCGACGAAAGTTGGGTTACAGTTCCCCGAAGGCCTGAAACGCCGCGGCCCGGCCGTCGCGGACGACCTTCGGCAACTCTGTGACGACGACGTGACGTTCCTCCTCTCCGGACAGCCGTGTTACGGCGCGTGCGACCTCGACACCTACCTGATGCGCCGAACCGACGTGTTCGTCCACTTCGGTCACTCGCCGATGAAGGAGTCGGACAAGATCATCTACGTGCCGCTCTTCTCGAATGTCGATCCCTTCCCCATCATGGAGGAGTCACTAGAGGAACTCGACGACCCCGGGGAGAACCCCGACGTGGGTCTCGTCACGACGGCCCAGCACATGAACCTCTTCGGGGACATGTGCGAGTGGCTCGAAGAACGCGGTTTCGAGGTCCACACCCGCCGCGGCGACGACCGACTCACCCACGAGGGGCAGGTATTGGGCTGTAACTACGCCTCCGCCGACATCGACGCTGATCAGGTGCTGTACGTCGGCGGCGGAAAGTTCCACCCGCTCGGACTGGCGATGGAACACCCCGACAAGAACGTCGTCATCGCCGACCCCGTCAACAACGTCGTCACCATCGCCGACACCGAGAAGTTCCTCAAGCAGCGCTACGGCGCGGTTCACCGCGCGATGGACGCCGAGAAGTGGGGCGTCATCTTCTGCACCAAAATCGGGCAGGGTCGCTGGGAGATCGCCGAGGAAATCGTCGAGGAGAACGACAACGCCTACCTCATCACCATGGACGAGGTGACGCCGGACCGCCTGCGCAACTTCGACATGGACGCGTTCGTCAACACCGGCTGTCCGCGCATCACCACCGACGACGGCCCGCGCTTCCACAAGCCGATGCTGACGCCCGGTGAGTACGAGATCGCCGTCGGCAACGAACCGCTCGAAAATCTGGAGTTCGACACGTTCCACGGCACGTGGTGAGGTTGGCACTCCCCCTTCGCAGTCGAGTGAGCACCTGCCCGTAGGTCCACAACACATTTCACCCCGCTGTTCTTTTCCTCACGTATGGTCTCCAGACGCAGCCTCCGTCTCGCGGGGTCGGTGACGGTCGCGCTCGCCGCGCTCGCCGGCGTTGCCGCCGCACAACAGCCACCCTCGACTCCCAGTGCACCGCAGATCTCGCCGCTCGCGACCTTCGCGGCTTCGCTAATCATCAACCTCCTCATCGGCGGACTCGTCATCGCCGTCGCGCCGAACTACCTCCGCCGAACCACCGCCCGCGTCCGCAACGACCCCGTCTCGACGTTTCTCTGGGGTCTCCTCACGTTCGTGGCGCTGCTCGTCGGTTCCATCCTCATCATCACGATGATCGTCACGATTCCGGCGATGCTGATACTCGGTATCGTCGGTAATGTCATCGTGAGCGTCACTCTCGGGATGGTCGTCGCGGGCGGCGTGGTCGACGATAGCCTGTTCAAGGCGCTCGTGGTCGGCGTTCTCATCGTCTCGCTCGTCGGTCTCATCCCGATTCTCGGCGGCCTCGTAAACTTCGTCCTCGGGATGATGGGCGGCGGCGCGATGGTCAACGAGTTCCGCGACGGCCGCTGAACGCGGGTTTAGTTCCCGTTTTCCGAACTTCCCCTCTCGACTCAGTAGCGTTCGCCCTCGTACTCGACGGTGTACGGTCCGCTTACGTCGAAAAAGGAACCAGTCATTATCGACTTCGCCGGTAAGTCGGACCGTCTCGACGCTATCCTCGAAGAACGGAAGCGTGTTACGCAGTTCGGACCGCCGGACCGCCTGTTCGGGGACATCTCTTTGCACCTCTTCGTCGGCTTCGTCTTCCAGCCGCGAGACGACGTACGCGGCCCGATAACTCTCCTCACCCTGTATCGCCTCGGGTTCAACGGTCACCGTCTCGCCGTCGCGGGCCAGTTCGACGACACCCTCGGTCGGTACCAACGCCAGCGAGTCCCGACCGACTCGAACCGGGCGGCGAGGCCCGTCTTGTTCTCGTAGCTCTGTCCTTCGAACCAACCGTCGGTCTTGAAGGCATACTCGCTGCCGCCGAGTCCGCCGGCTCAGAAATCTTCAGTCCGTCTTCACGAACTCAACGAGGTGAACCATCGGTTCGCTGCCGCAGTTCGATTGGTGTCCTTTGATAGCGTCGTACACGTCGTCGACGTCACCCGCTATCGTCGTCTCGAACGAACACCCGGTACACTCCAGTTCGTACGGCATCAGCGTGGCGACGACAGTTCCGAGTCCGGCCTCTCCGGCTGTTTCGAGATGTCTACCGTGTCTCCATCGACAGTCACCTCGTAGCCGTGGTAGGTGAACGAGTGGGACGCCGATGGCCGGCCGACGTTTTCGGATGCCGATGCAAACAGCGATCGGCGCGGCTCCGGACCGACCGCCTCGTACAGCGGAACGAGGTCTAGTGGATCGACTCCCTCACGGTCGGCGACTGCCGTAACGATCTGTTCGCAAATGCTCTCTGAATGGCGTTCGGCGGAGGTACTCATAGCAACTAATCACACTTCAGTTCAGTAAATAGTTTACCGATAGGAACGTTCAGTATGTGTCGCAAGAAACATGGTTTACGCTCGTTTCTGGCGCACCGAACGAATCTGTCGAGTATCTCAGCTTCAACGACAGAATCTGAACTGATGTCCGTCGGTCGACCGTCGTCGACGACGGTTCAGTCTCCGAAGAGCGTCGAGGGACGCGCGTACTCGCTTCGGATGAGAATCTCGTCGTTGACAACGAGGTCATAGCTGTCGATGGTCTCTGCGATGCGAGTGATATCGTCGTTCGACGCGCCGACGACCTGCACGTGGATGTTTCCCTCGCCGGTCATCATCTCGAGGACGTTCACCACGCCGTCGACTTCGAATATCTTCTCGATGAGCGCGCTTCGATTGGCGATGGGTGCGGTACAGACGAACAGCACTCGAAGCGGTTGCCCGGCCTTCTCGTAGTCGATTTCGGTGTGATATCCCTTGATGATGCCGTTCGCCTCCAGTCGCCTGATTCGCTTTCCGACCGTGCTCGCCGACACCCCGACACGCTCGCTGATGTCCGCGTTCGTGTTGTTTCGTGCGTCATCCTGTAACGCGTGGAGAATTTCGCGGTCTACTGTATCTAATTCGGCGTCGGTCACATACAAACACGTTCGACGCAGCGTAAAAATAGTGCCCTGGTTCTATCAAGCCCGACGTTTTTCGACGAGCAACGGGCCGTTTCTCCGGTCTGTCTATGCGCCCCTCGTTCGACCCTCGTTGACCTCGTTCGGCACTGTTCGACCCCCGTTCAACCCCCCCTTCGACTCCGTTCGAACCTGTCAGGACCTGTCGGGTCTCGTTCGATCTTTCGACGCCTCTCCACGGGTCGCTCGCGCGACCGCCACCGCAGAACTCGGGCAGGAGCACCGCTGCTGTCGAGGAAACAGCTTTACCCCCGGCCACTCGTAGCGGAGGGCATGCCGACGAACCGGTTGACGATCTCGCTCGACGAGGAGGCGGAGGCGGCGCTCGACGACCTGGTCGGACGGACCGACACGTCGCGAAGCGAGGTCGTCCGCCGGGCGCTAACGTTCTACGCCGCGAACTTCGAGGCGGCGACCGCCGACGCCGGGCCCAACCTCGAAGCGTACCACCAGTTGCTCTCCTCGGGCGAACACGTCCTGCTCGACGTGGACTTCCTGCACTGTTTTCTCGACTACGTCGAAGCCGAGGACGGCACGCCCGACCCCGACTTTCTCGCCGCCGCCAACCGCGTCGCCGACTACCACGCCCACGAGTACGAACGGCGGTTCGTCTCTCTCGGCGAACTGCTCGACTGGCTCTCGTTCTGCGGATTTCTCACGGTCCGCCGGACCGAAGGGAGCGTCGACGGCCGCACCTACCACGTTGTCTTCCCCTCGGAGTCGGTCAAGTGGTTCATGCTCGGGTTCATCGACCGCTCCACCACCGACCTCTCGTTCGACCTCGCCATCAACGAGGGCGTCTCGAAGGTGCTGTTGACGGAGACGCGAAAGTCGAGAACGTAACGAGGACGCGACGGCGGGGAGCGGAGACACGACCGACGGAGCCGGCAGGGACGTTCACAATCGTTCATACTGGACGCGCATTCGGTGTTCGCCTGTCTCAACAACCCTTTTGAGGCGGAACGGGGACTGTGGCAGTGTATCTCGCATGTCATTCGTACGCAGACTCCGTTCGATAGGTCCCGGCGCGATGGTCGCAGCGGCGTTCATCGGTCCGGGGACGGTAACGACGGCGAGCGTAACCGGCGCGCAGTTCGGCTACGCGCTCGTCTGGACGATCCTGTTTTCCATCGTCGCGACGATAATCCTCCAGGAGATGAGCGCCCGGTTGGGTCTCGTCTCCCGAGAAGGACTCGGCGAGGCGCTGCGCAACCAGTTCGACAACGAGGTGGCCAAGTGGACTTCCATCGTGCTCGTCGTCTCGGCCATCGGCGTCGGCACCGCCGCCTACGAGGCCGGGAACATCCTCGGCGGCGCGGCGGGGTTGGAGACGATTACAGGCGTGAGCGCGACGGTGTGGGGCGTCCTGATAGGTGTCGTCGCGGGCGCGCTCCTCTACACCGGCAAGTACAAGTTCATCGAGCGGGCGCTCGTCGGTCTCGTCGCGCTCATGGCCGTCTCGTTTCTCGCCTCGGCGGTGCTCATCGGTCCCGACCTCGGCGCGCTGGCGCTCGGCTTCGTCCCGGCCGTCCCCACCGGGTCGCTGGTTCTTATCACGGGTCTCATTGGGACGACCATCGTCGGCTACAACCTCTTTCTCCACGCGAGCAACGTCCAGGAACGCTGGGCCGGTCCCGGAGAGCTCTCGGAGTGTCGAACGGACACGGTGCTGTCCATCGTCGTCGGCGGACTCATCACCGTCGCCATCCTCGTGACGGCGGCCGCCGCGTTCCCCGTCGGCACGGAGATAGACGACGTCGGCCAGATGGCCGAACAGCTCCGACCCATCGCCGGTCCGTACGCGACGTTGTTCTTCAGCATCGGCCTGTTCGCGGCAGGGTTCACGAGCGCGACGACCGCTCCGCTCGCGGGCGCGTACGCCACCGCGGGAGCGCTCGGCTGGGAGGCGGACCTCTCCGACACGAAGTTCCGCGCCGTCTGGGCGGTCATCCTCCTCGTCGGCGTCTCGTCGGTCCTCCTCGGCGGGAGTCCGGTGCAGATAATCCTGTTCGCACAGGTCGTCAACGGGGTCCTGCTCCCCATCGTCGCCATCTTCCTCATCGTGGCGATGAACTCCGATTCGCTGCTCGGCGAGTACACGAACGGGACAACGGCAAACGTCCTCGGCGGCATCGTGACCGCAATCGTCGTCTGGCTCGGGATTCGGACGCTGCTCTCGGTGGCGGGGGTGCTCTGAGTGGCCTCACGCATCGGCGTCGACGTGGGCGGCACGTTCACCGACGTGGTCCTGCTGACCGACGACGGGTCGCTCGTCACTGCGAAAGTTCCCAGCACCGACGACCAGAGCGTCGGCGTGATGGAGGGCATCGAGAAAGCCTGCGCCGAAGCGGGGATCGACCCCGCCGACCTCGACACGTTCTCGCACGCGATGACGGTCTCCGTCAACGCGCTGCTCGAATCGAACGGCGCGAAGACGGCGCTCGTCACCACTGAGGGCTTCCGCGACGTGCTCGAAATCAGGCGACAAAATCGGCCGAGCCTCTACGATTTGGACGCCGAACTGCCCGAACCGCTCGTCCCGCGTCGCCGCCGCTTCGAGGTCGACGAGCGCGCGACCACCGAGGGAGTCGAACGCGCTGTCGACGCCGACGAGGTTCGCGAACTCGCCCGCGACATCGACGCCTCGGGCGCCGAGAGCGTCGCCGTCTCGCTGCTCCACGCGTACGCAAACCCCGAGAACGAACGGGCCGTCACGGACGTCCTTCGGGAGGAACTCGACGTGCCGATTTCGGCCTCTCACGAGGTGCTCGCGGAGTTCCGTGAGTACGAGCGGACCTCCACGACCGCCGTCGACGCCTACGTCACCCCGGCCATCGACGCCTACGTCGGTCACCTCGAAGAGCGAGCGAGCGACGCGGGCGTGCCGACGCCGCGAATCATGCAGTCGAACGGCGGCATCGCGTCGGCTGAAACTGTCCGGGAGCACGCGGTGACGACGGCGCTCTCCGGACCGGCCGCGGGCGTCGTCGGCGCGGGCGCGACGGTCGAAGCCGCCGGTTCGCTCCGCGGTCTCGTCACCTTCGACATGGGCGGCACCTCCAGCGACGTGAGCCTCGTCCGCGACGGCGAGGTGGAGCGAACCACCGACGTCGAGATAAACGGCCACCCCATCCGCGTTCCGATGGTCGACGTACACACCGTCGGCGCGGGCGGCGGGAGCGTTGCGTGGGTCGACGCCGGGGGCGCGCTCCGCGTCGGTCCCGAGTCGTCGGGCGCGAACCCAGGCCCGGCGTCGTACGGCCGCGGGGGCGAGAAACCCACCGTCACCGACGCGAACGTCGTCCTCGGCTACATCGGCGCCGACACTGCCCTCGGCGGGGAGCTCTCGCTCGACGTCGACGCCGCCCGCGAGGCGCTCTCGCGACTCGCCGACAAGGCGGACCTCGACGACGCGCTCGCCGCCGCACGGGGCGTCTACCGCATCGCCAACGCGAACATGACTCGGGCGATTCGCACCATCACCGTCGAACGCGGCCACGACCCCCGACAGTTCGGTCTCGTCGCGTTCGGCGGCGCGGGACCGATGCACGCTACCGCCCTCGCCGACGACCTAGGGGTCGAGACGGTCGTCGTCCCTCGCGCGTGCGGCGTCCTCTCGGCGTACGGTCTTCTCGCCGCCGACGAGAAGCACGACTCCGTCCGAACCGTGCGGACGCCGCTCGCCGACGTAGACCTCGACCGTGTCGAATCCGCGTACGACGACCTTCGGGCGGACGTGCTGGCCGACGTCGAGCGACCCGAAGACGCGACCGTCGACCGCGTCGGCGACCTCCGCTACGTCGGCCAGAGCTTCGAACTCTCCGTCCCCGTCGGGGGGTCGTTCGACGCCGAGGCGGTCGCCGACCGCTTCACCGCGGCGCACGAGGAAGCCTACGGCTACGCCCTCGACGACCCCGTCGAACTCGTCAACCTCCGCTCGACGGCGACGGTCGAGCGCGACCCGCTCACCGTCGGATACGAGGGTGCGGACGACCCCGTTCGCGGAACGCGGGAGGCGTTCTTCGGATTCGGCGGCGACGGCGAGTTCCGCGAGACCACCGTCTACGACCGCGAGGCGTTCTCTCCGGGGACGACGTTCGACGGTCCCGCGGTTCTCGAACAGGACGAGAGCACCGCCGTCGTCCCGCCGACGTGGAGTGGAGAAGTCGACGTCGACGGCACCGTCGTCCTCACGAAAGGAGGTGAGAACCGATGAGTTCTCCCGACGCCAAAATCGACGCAGTGACGCTCGAAATCGTCCGCAACCAACTGGAGGGCGTCGCCGACGAGATGGGGCAGGTGCTCATCACCTCCTCGTACTCGCCGAACATCAAGGAGCGCCGCGACTGCTCGACGGCGCTGTTCGACGCCGAGGGTCGACTCGTCGCGCAGGCCGAACACATCCCGGTCCACCTCGGCGCGATGCCCGCCTCCGTCGCGGCCATCCTCGACCGAGACCCGAAACCGGGGGACGTGTTCGTGCTCAACGACCCGTTCGAGGGCGGCACGCACCTGCCGGACGTGACGATGGTCTCGCCCGTCGCCGTCGACGGCGAGATTCTCGGCTACGCCGTCTCCCGCGCCCACCACGCCGACGTGGGCGGGATGACGCCCGGGAGTATGCCCGCTGGCGCGCGTGAAATCTTCCAGGAAGGTCTCCGCCTGCCGCCCGTCCGACTCGTCTCGGAGGGCGACTTTGTCGACGACGTGATGAACCTCCTGTTGGCGAACGTCCGGAGTCCAAGCGAGCGACGCGCCGACATCCGCGCCCAAATCGCGGCCAACGACCGCGCCCAGTCTCGAATCTCGGACCTCGTCGCCGAACACGGCCGCGACCGCCTGCTCGCCGCCTTCGACACGGTCATCGACTACTCCCGACAGCGCATCACGGCCGAAATTGCCGACCTCCCGGACGGCACCTACCGGGCGACCGACGCAATGGAAGGCGACGGCGTGACGGACGACGACGTGCCCATCGAGGTCGAAGTCGAAGTCGACGGCAGCGAGGTCCGCGTCGACTTCTCAGGCACCGCAGACCAGGTCGCGGGCAACGTCAACGCGCCGCTGGCCGTCGCCAAGAGCGCGGTCTACTTCGTCATCCGCGCGGTGACCGACCCGGACATCCCGCCGAACCAGGGCTGTTACGACCCGATTTCGGTTTACGTCTCCGAGGGATCGCTCCTCAACCCCGTTCCGCCGGCGGCGGTCGTCGGCGGCAACGTCGAGACCAGCCAGCGCGTCACCGACGTGGTGCTGACCGCGCTTGCGGACGCCGCCCCTGACCGCGTCCCCGCGCAGGGGCAGGGGACAATGAACAACCTCATCATCGGCAACCGCGAGGCGGGCGGCTTTACCTACTACGAGACCATCGCGGGCGGGTTCGGCGCGCGCCCGACCAAAGACGGGATGGACGGCGTCCAGGTCGGGATGACCAACACCCTGAACACGCCCGTCGAGGCGATGGAAGCCGAGTACCCGCTTCGCGTCGAACGCTACGCGCTCCGCCCGGACAGCGGCGGCGACGGCGAGTTCCGCGGCGGTCTCGGTATCGAACGCGCCGTCACCGTCGGCGTCGACGCCACCGTCTCGCTGCTTACCGAGCGACGACGCACCGCTCCTGCGGGCGTCGCCGGTGGCCAACCGGGTGCAGTCGGCGAGAACCTCGTCGCCGACGAGTCGATTCCGGCGAAGACCACTCGGGAGATCTCCGCGGGAACGACGGTCACTGTCCGGACGCCGGGCGGCGGCGGCTACGGCGAACCCGACGACCGCGACCCCGAGGCGCGCGAACGCGACCGGACGGACGGGAAAACGAGCGAGTAGTTCGCGGGCGATCGTCCGCCCACGTTCGGTTCACTGGATGTGTTCGTCTTCGAACTCCGACTGGTGTTCGACGCTGCAGAAGTAGTACGTCTCGTCCTGGTAGTGACCCTGTGTGGTCGGGTTGTTCTCGTCGACCAACGACTCACAGATTGGACACATCGCCATGGTTCGTTCGAATCGACGGTCGCCACGCCCCTCGTTCGTCCGCTTGTATTTTCCAGGTGAGGAGTCACCCGCGTGCATCTTCGACCATTGGACGTGAGCCACGCGCCCCCGACAGCGACCAACCGTGCGACGGAACCGCGCTGACGACTTTTGTCCGTCGGGTCAGGTCGCCTCGGCCGCGTCCGCTCAGACGTCCGGCGACTCCATCACCTGGGGAACGCCCCGGGCGGTGATGGTCTCGCCGACGACGTACGACGACGCGGGCGAGGACAAAAATTGTGCAATGTCTGCAATTTCTTCGCTGACGCCGATGCGCCGTTTCACCTCGTCGCGGTCGATATCGTCGCCGGAGACGCCCATCTGACTCTCGACGCCGGGCGTCGCGACGAACCCCGGCGCGATGCAGTTGACCCGTACGTCGTGGTCGGCCCACTCGTACGCCAGCGAGGTGGTGAGGTTGATGATGCCGGCTTTGGCCGCGCCATAGTGGCTCATATACGGCGATCCCTGCTGCCCGGCGACGCTGGAGAGGTTGACGACGCTGCCGCCGCCGTTATCACGCATGTGCTCGCCGGCGACCTGCGTGCAGTGGAACGTACCGGTGAGGTTGATGTCGACAATGGTGTTCCAGCCGTTCTCCGAGATGTCCTCGAAGGAGGCCATGAACGACGCGCCCGCGTTGTTGACGAGCGCGTCGACGCCGCCGAACTCCTCGACGGTCGCTTCGACGAGCGCCTCGACGGCCTCGCGGTCGGTCACGTCGCACTCGACGGCCAGCGCGTTTCCGCCCTCTTCGCGGATTCCCTCGGCGACGGGATCGACGTTTTCCTGCTCGCGCGAGCAGACGACGACGCTCGCGCCGTCGGCGGCGAACGTCTCCGCGATGGCCTTCCCGATGCCGCTCGACGCGCCGGTGACGATGGCGGTCTGGCCGGTGACGCTGAACCTGTCAGTGGACATAGCAAATCTCACGGCTGCCGGGTAAATAAAGGTGACAGCGCGGACTTCGTCGAGAGACCGACCAAGCTTCTTCCGTCGACTGGTTGTACCATCTCCAGTCGTGACTGAGCGAGATACGAGCAAGCAAGCACTGTCCGAAATAAGCGAACGGTCTCGAATCATCCGCCTCCGGTCTTGGTTACTGCTGCAGGGCAACAGAGTTGTCCTCGCGGGTCTGATCCTGTTCGGACTGCTCGCCGTATTCTACCTCCTCGTCGCCCTCCGAGTCGTCAGATTCCGACGCCTCCAGCCAGTCTACTACGTCTTCGGCGGGTTGATAAGCGGAAATCTCACGCTCATCACCGTCGTCGTCTCCATCAACCAACTGCTGCTGTCGCGGGAACTACAGACGCC